>NZ_OZ187006.1:0-1792159 GCF_964273535.1 Wolbachia endosymbiont (group A) of Norellia spinipes | reverse complement strand
AGAGTAACCGATAAAGAGAAGCTGCAACACAACGAGAATAAAGCTTCTGTGGTTGAAAAAACTATAAGTGAAGGTGAAAGGATTGATAAAGGTTTGCCAAATGACCAGCTAGAAGAAAGTACAGGCGAATTTGCTCGAAATTTACCAAATGTGGCCAATAAAGAAGTGAATAAAGATTTGAAACCAGAGCCTTTGCCTTTAAGTGCTGATTTAAATGAGAATACAACTGACCCGCAAAAAAATCTACAAGCTGATCAGAAGATTGATATAAAAGATAATGAACTTTCAAAAAGTGATGCGAGTCAATTATTAGAGGGAAAAAAAGAAAAAGTAGAGAATCAGTTTGAAGAAAAAAAAGTGAAAGAAACAAACAATAATTCTAAGGACCGCAATAGAGTAAAACCTATAACTAAAAAAGATGAAGAAGAGCAAAGTGAAAAGAAAAATTTACAAAAATGGACAAAGCTAAACAGAGAAGCAATAAAAGAATGGGGTCATAAAGATATACAAAGCAAGTCAATATATAAACGACAATATGATAGCCTTAATGAGCATCTTCCTACAACTGTATTTATTGATGATTACAGTAAGCAATTTTTTTACTGTATTAAGAAAAATAACTTACCTTGCTTAAGAGGAATAATGAGTAAGCTAGAAAAAATTGGATTAACAACTCAAGAGATACTAAGGTTTAGAAATAAATTGGGTGATACTCCTCTCATTTATTCAGTTAAACAAGGTGAGGTAGACATAGTGCGCTTTCTCTTATTACAAGGCGCTGATCTTAGAGTAGTTAATAATAATTTTCAATCCCCAATTGATATAGCAATCGAAAAAAAGCAGATCAATATAATAAATGCGATTGCCGAAATGATGCCACACCTTTTGGAGGATAGAAAAATAGACAATAAAGAAAGCTCAGCAATTTACGATTGGGCTGTGAAAACGAAAGAAAACAATGAGTCGCAGTGCGATAAGCAAGATGATTAGATTTTTGATATTAATTTTAGTTGGTCATTTATGTTATGGAAACGAAACAAATGATGAAAAAAATCAGATTAGTGATTTTTTAAACGCTCTACATGATGCAAAATACGTATCTTACAGTAAAAAAGACTTTGCTGAATTTTTGGTGCAGTGCCACAAAGAGGGCGTGCCAGAAGATTTTAAGAAAGGTTTTGGCTCTAACTTAAATGGAGCTAATTTTAGCCAATTGTACCTAAGTGGATCTGTTTTTGATGGAGTAAGTCTGATTGGTGCTGATTTTTCTAACACCGATTTATCCGACGTGTCTTTCATTGATGTTGATTTACGTGGTGCTAATTTCTCCAATGCTAATTTACGTGGCATTAAAATAAAAGGTACAAATTTGAGTTTTACAAAATTTGTTTCTGCAAACTTAACAGATATCGTATTTGATCAGTCTCATGTTAGTTATGCTGATTTTATCAGTTCCGATCTCAAAAAAGTAAGTATGCACAATGTAATTGGTTTGCATACTAATTTCTCGAATGTGCAAATGAATCTCTCCAACTTATCAAACTCGAATGTTAGCTACGTAAATTTTAATGATAGTGAAATAAACGATACTGTTATGCAGAAAAATAACCTTGATAATGCAAGTTTCTTTGGAGTGGATGCATATAAATTAAAGATACAATTTTCTTCATTAAAAAATGCTAACATATATGGTGCAGAGTTAAAAGAATCAGACTTTACAGGTAGCAATCTTTCCGATGCCTGCCTTAATTCTTCTATCATAATTAACAGTAACTTCGACGAAGCTAATTTAAGCAACACACAAATTTCCTATGTGAATGACGATAATTCAAGTTTTGTTCAATCTATACTAAATGGTTCCAAGATAAAACATGTATATGTTTCTGGAGCAAGTCTTCAGGATGCTGATTTATCCAATATTGATTTTAGTTTTAGTGAACTGCATCAAGTTAATGTCTCTAATGCTGACATTCGTCACGGAAAGTTTCATAATACTAAAGTTGCGAATTCTAACATGAATGGCTCATTTTTTGACCATTCACTATTCACCTTTGCGAAGATAGAAGATTCAGACCTTTCTACAACTTCAATGTATAAGATAAAAATCCAAGACTCTCAAGTTTATAACAGTACACTTTTTCACCATAATATTGATTCCAGTGAAATAGAAAATTCAACATTCTTTAATTTATTAGCTGATAATTCGAGCTGGTCCAATTTAAAAGTAACTAATTCAAATTTTATTGAAAGCGATTTCAGATCTTCTTTGCTTCACGCTAATGCCTTTAGGAAAACTAGCTTTTTTCTTAGCAATTTGAGCAATTCAACAATTAGTGATATGTCTTTTCACTCTTCAAGCATATATAAAAGTTCAGTTGCTGATGCTCATTTAACAGATTGCAAGTTTGATAATTCAATTTTGATTGACAATCAAGGGCAGAAAAAACTTGCAGGGTTAGAAAATGCTATAACTTCAATTGGAGATTTGCAAGAGAAAATATCACAGGGTGAAAAATTTAATGTAAATTATTCTTACTTTGAATTTAAGAATATGAATTTAGAAAATGCTGATTTTTCTAATTCAACATTGAGTAGAGCAAAGTTTGTAAACGTTAATTTGAATAAGGCAAATCTTGAAAAAACCGATTTGCGCTATACTGTCTTTGATAACTCTTCTCTCATTGGCACCAACTTATCAAATTCTAATTTAGAAGGTTCTAGCTTTTTAAACTCTGATCCAAAAAGCGCCATGTTAAAAAATGCAAAGAAAAATGACCATAAAAAGTGAGGGCATATTATTGGTTCTATCCTCTCCTTCTGGAGCTGGAAAAACTACTATATCAGAAAAATTACTTGAGCGATCAACTAATTTAGTTAGGTCTGTTTCTACGACTACGCGCAAGCCTCGCTCTGGCGAAATAAATGGAAAAGACTATTTTTTCGTTACCGAAGAAAAATTTCACGAGTTATGCGAAGCTGGTCAGATGCTTGAATACGCCAAAGTTTTTGAGAATTTTTATGGTATACCAAGAGATTTTATAGAGCAAAACTTAAGCAGTGGAATAAGCGTTTTACTAAGCATAGACTGGCAAGGGGCATTTCACTTATTCAAGCTCATGAGAAAAAAAGTTGTAAGTGTTTTTATACTTCCCCCTTCAATGGAAGAGCTGAGGTTACGCCTGCAAAAGCGTAATAGCAACAGTGCGGATGAAATAGAGCGCAGATTAGCCGAAGCTCAAAAAGAGATAAGCAAACGTGATAAATATGATTATGTAATAATCAATGATGATATTGATAAAAGTGTAGAAGAGATAAGCTCCATACTAAATAAAGAAAGACTTAAAAAACTAAAAGAAAAACCAAGTCTGGAAGATTTATAAAAGCATCGATCTGCAGCTATAGTTTCTTATCCTATAGCTATACCGCCGCGAACCGTCATACCGCCGCGGTATAGCACATTTTGCACCTGTTCACTTTAGCTATATACCAATATTTATCCTTTCTTAAAACTAAACATTTAAAATAGTAGATAATCGTTGAAGTGAGGTTTAACTATGATACTAGCAGAAACGCTCTTCTGCCTGTATTTCAATTACATATACAACATTTTAAAATTTAAATCTAGCTTTTTAGTTGTTAGTTCTCAATCTCAAATTGTTGACACTTACAACTACAAAGATACACAAATAGTTAGTTTTTAGTGAGGCTTTGGTATGACAAAAGAAAATTCTACATCTAGTGAGTTAGTACACAACAATGAATTATTGAGCATTATAACGAAAAAAGTAACAAAAGGAAAGCACAAACACCTACACCCAGAAGTTGGGAAAGACAAGACTCTCAACAAATGCAAGGGATTGTTCAAGGAAGGGGCTAGTCCTAAGATATTAACCGAAGTATTAACCAAATTAGGAGAATCACCTGAAGAACAAGAAAAATATTATAAGTATTATACTCAACACTTCCTTCCAGCATTGAAAAAAGAAATCAAACAGTCAAAAAAACTAGACCCAACAAAAAAAGAGGAAATAGAACAAGTAATTTCAGAAGCTATTAACAAGAGCAGCAAAAAAGATCATCCTGATAACGTTGATCAAAATGAAATTGGTCGTAGAGGGAGTATGGAGAGTGAAACCGAAAGCGGCAACAGTAGCGATGCTGAAGATGATCATAACGCTAGTAAGAAGCATTCAATCAGTAGTGCTAACACAATAAGTGAAGGGCAAGGAGTAGAGAAAGACAACGGGATGACGATTGACAATGGAGACAGTGGAATCGAAAGCGGCAACAGTAGCGAAGCTGAAGATGATCCTGCTGATGAGAAAGACCACATTTCGGGTATACCAATTTCCTACACAGCAAATGAAAACCAAGAAGTGGAGAAAACCAACGGGATAACGAACAGCAATGTTCAATATACTGATGAGGAACAGCCAATATTCAAAGCAATTAAAAATGGAAATCGCAAGAAATTTTAAGAATATCTGAAAGGTTGTAAGGATATTAGCAGTGCAAAAGATGAAAAGGAAAATAATATTTTACACCTAATAGTTACACAATTAGAGAAAAAACAAAAGTTTGATTTTTTAAATACAGTACTAGATGTGAGTAAGAAGGAAGGAAAAGAGGAAGGAAAAGAGGAAGGAAAAGAGCAACTTAAAGCACAACTTGAAAAAGCTGTAAACGATAAAAATGGCAACGGTCAAACACCACTGCAAGCATTGTTACTTAGTAAAGTAACAAAAGAAAAACATAGTTTTGAGACTACACCTAGAAAAACTTTAACACCTTTTAAAAAACTTATACCACACTACGACAATACAATAGTATCTGCTATACAATTGCTCAAATTAGGAGCAAATATTGATGATTTGCAGTTGTCTAAAGAAGAATTACAGGAGTTAAGCGAAAAACAAAAAATATATTATCTTAACTTCTTAGAAAAATTGGCAGAGTCAGTAAAGAAGTCTGAATTAGAACCAGAAATAAAAACCAATACAGAAACAAAAATTAAAGAAATTATAGGGTATACCATAAATACTCCAGATAGTAATCCATTACATTCAGCAATTGAAAATAATGATAAAAAACTTTTTGAGGAGTTACTACAGAAAGGGGCGGATATTAGCCTGAAAGACACAAATGGCAACAATGCTTTACATCATATTGCTTTACTTAAAGGAGAGCAAAAAGTTGCATATTTGGAGTTGATTTTGAATTTAGTAGAAAAAGAAGTGATATCTCAAGATAAATTGAGAGAAGCTATGAATGCTACCAACCAGAAAGAAGACACGCCTCTACAAGCGGTGCTAAAAACAAAAGCAAGGAAAGAAAAAATTGAATATCTAAAGCAAGGAACAATTTTTGATTCAACAGTTAGTTGTAGCAATACAACAAAGTTTTGTGCAATGCTGCTAGAAATGGGCGCTGATCCCTGTTCTCTAGAGTTGGAAGGTCAAACATTTGATACTAAAAAGTATTATCTAACTTTACTTAATTTAAAAGAATATCCAAGAATTACACAAGAAGCACAAAAAAAGGTTAGAGAGCTAAAGGAGAAACTCGAGGAAAAATACCACTGTAAAACTGCTTCAAAAAAATGTCAGTCTGGCATTGAAAAAGCAGGTTCTTTTATAGAAAAAACAGCATCTACTACAGGAAAAGCAGTATCTGCTGCTGGAAAGTACATAGATCCAGCAAAGAGAACCCGTCAAACATTAATATCCATAACAACGGTTATTTTCATTTCAGCTGTAGCATATGGTGTCTCTCAGGGTTACATTGGGGCCCTTGCCGCTTTATTCCTCGCAGCTATTGCTATAGCTACATGTCTTGCTCTCACTTTAGGGTTTAGTGGTGTTAAGAAATGTTTTGAAAAACTAACTAATAAAACAAAGAACTCTACTGACAATGACCGACAGACAAAGCGTGCAAGAAATCCAAAAAGAAAGATACATCAACAAAATCTCCCGCAGATGGGTTAACAATATAACTAGTATACCCTCTTTTCCGGAGCGATGAAGTCAATTTCATCGCTCAGAGTTTTTTCAGCCACTTTTTTATAATCAATTTTTACGTTAATTTGACCTTTCTTTTCTTCAAGCCACGCTATGGTGTGTTTCATCCAGTTTTTATCATCACGCTCAGGAAAATCTTCACGAGCATGAGCACCTCTACTCTCCTCTCGATTGGCTGCGCATTCCATGGTAATAACCGCTTGTGGGATCATGTTAGCAAGCTCCAGTGCTTCAACTAAATCACTGTTCCATATCATACTGCGATCCTCAAGTGAAACATCAGGCATCATTTTTGCTACCTTTTTTATAGCTTTTTTACCTTCTTCTAAAACTTCAGCAACACGGAACACTGATGCGTACTTTTGCATAGTGTTCTGCATTTCGCTGCGTATTTTTGCTACTTTGAGCTTCCCAGAAGCAAATCGCATTTTATTAAACCTACCTATTATCCAATCTGTACAATCTGAGCTCAATTTTTTATGTGGTGTACCGGATTTTAGTTTCTCTTTTGTTCTGAGCGCTGCAGCTCTACCAAAAACCACAAGATCAAGAAGTGAGTTAGAACCAAGTCGATTTGCACCGTGCACAGAGACACATGCAGCTTCTCCAATTGCAAATAGTCCATCTACCACTTCTTCCTTACCTTGCTTCAGCGTGATCACTTCTCCATGATAATTGGTTGGAATGCCGCCCATGTTGTAGTGAACAGTTGGAATAACAGGTATTGGATCTTTAGTGACATCAACTCCAGCAAAAGTTCTTGCGGTTTCGCTGATGCCCGGCAATCTGAGTTTTATTACTTCCGGATCAAGATGCGCTATAGTTAAATACATGTGATCTTTTTTCGGTCCAACTCCCCTTCCCTCTCTAATTTCAATTGTTATTGCACGACTTACCACATCACGGGAAGCTAAATCTTTTGCTTTTGGTGCGTAACGTTCCATAAACTTTTCGCCCTGAGAATTAACGAGGTACCCCCCTTCTCCACGGCACCCTTCTGTCATCAAGCACCCTGAGCCATATATTCCTGTTGGATGAAATTGTACAAATTCCATATCTTCAAGTGGTAACCCAGCTCTCACCACCATGCCATTACCATCACCTGTGCAGGTATGCGCACTTGTTGCAGAGAAATAAACACGTCCATATCCACCTGTTGCTAGCACCACCGAATGTGCGCGAAATCTATGTAATGTGCCGTCGCATAGCGACCAAGCAAGAACTCCGCAGCATGCTCCGGTTTCGCTATCCATAATTAAATCAATCACAAAGTATTCAACAAAAAATTCAGCGTTGAATTTAAGACACTGCTGATATAGAGTGTGAAGGATTGCGTGCCCAGTTTTATCTGCCGCTGCACAAGTGCGCTGCGCTGATTTTCCTTTACCAAAGTGAGTTGTCATTCCACCAAAAGAGCGCTGGTATATTTTGCCATCTTCTGTACGAGAAAAAGGTACGCCAAAATTTTCAAGTTCAATAACAGCTTTAGCAGCGTTTTTACACATATATTCTATTGCATCTTGATCACCAAGCCAGTCTGAACCTTTTATTGTGTCATATGCATGCCAGCGCCAATCGTCTTCACCAATATTACCTAAAGCTGCACTAATTCCGCCTTGTGCTGCAACTGTATGACTTCGTGTAGGGAAAATTTTAGAAATGCAGGCAACTGAAAAATTAGTTGCAGCCATCCCAAGCGTTGCTCTGAGCCCTGCTCCACCTGCACCCACTACTACCACATCATACTCATGTTCTATGATCTCATACGCTGACTTATCCATATTTGCTTATTTTATCATTACAGGCTTATGATATCACAGAAGTAGAAAAAATCTATACAAGTTTTCTATAGCTAATACCAATTCTCATTATTAGTGAACCACTTTTTCATCCAATAATTTTGATCTTAATGCCATTTAAACCTCGCTATTTTACTTACTTCAGGTGGAACATACAATAAAATGGTTGAGTCTTTATCTGGCTTGCATCCATCGGTAGTTATTACACTAAATAAACAGGAAGTTGGTGGAATGATAAAAGAAACGATTACTCAAAAATTTTCTGAAATGGCCAGGGAAAACCTTGGCAATTTCTCTGAGGAAGAGCAGGAAAAGATTCGTAATGAGTTGCCGGAATTATCGTCTGAAACAGTAAGATAGCTACACGCTTAGCTCTTGAGAAAAAGTGTCAGGGGTTTAGCAGTGGACTAGATAATGATAAAAAGGAGGAAATACTAGGAGAATGTATGAGTAATTTATCCTATGTTGAACTGGAGAATCAAAACGAAGTGGTAAGGTAAATTATATTTCATTAAAGTCATTTATCTTGAAACATAAGCAGGATTTTGTATAGTTGTTTCAATTTGGGTCTGTATATTGAAACAATGCGTGAAAATGACAGGTCATTGTACAAGAGGTACCTAATTTGCCGACAAGAATGCTAGATAAAGAAATTTACATTTCAATTATTTCATAATTTCTGTATAATCTTACAAGCTCAATTGGTATATTATGAAGATAATAATAGGTAATGCTAGTAAAGAATTAGGGGAATCAGTAGTTAACCGGCTAGATGTTCAACCATCCTCTGCTTGGATATCAAAGTTTACCGATGGCGAGGTAAATGTAGAAGTAGCAAATGATCTATATAATCAAGAAGTATACATAGTACAATCTCTTTCTCCCCCTGTGAATGATAACCTTATGGAGCTTCTGCTTATAATTGATGCAGTAAATAGATTAGGAGCCAAAAGGATAGTAGTAATTATTCCTTATTATGGATATAGCAGACAAGATAGAATTATCAAGAACAATGATATGCAATCTGCTTTAAATGCCAAATTAGTTGCAAATCTTATTCAAACTGCAGGTGCAAGTAGTGTTGCAGTGATTGATTTGCACTCAAGTCAAATTGAAGGATTCTTTGATGTACCGATAACTAATTTGAACTGCTTTGAAGCATTTGTTGACTGTATACACACGGAAAATTTGGCAATTGTTGCACCTGATGTTGGAGCAATTGGCAGAGCACGTGCTTTTGCAAAGACTTTAGAGGAAAAGTACAAGATAGGGTTAAGTGATAAGATTATTATAGTAGATAAATATAGGGAGAAAGCAGTCACATCTCAAGTAATGAACATAATAGGAGAAGTTGCGAATAAAAATTGTGTCATTGTTGATGATATAGTTGACTCTGGTGGAACATTGTGTAATGCAGCCCTTGCTTTAAAAAATTGCGGAGCAAAGTCCGTAATTTCATGCATCACACATGGCGTGCTTTCAGGAAGTGCAGTTGAAAAAATTTCTTCCTCTTCTTTAGATAAATTAGTGATTACGGATACTATACTTCACAAACTTGAAAAAACTGGTAAAATAGAAGTTGTTTCGGTCGTAGATATTTTAACTCACTTCATCCAAGGAGGTAAAGATGCCAGCTAAGTCAACAGAAGACGTTATTACTTCACTAATAGAATTTGCAAATAAGAGAAAAATAACAATTACCAAGGAAGAAATGCTTAAAATTGCACAGCTTGTAAGGATTAAGTTATCAAATGACGAGATTGATCACTACTCCAAAGAACTGACAATGCTGGATTGGATACATGATACTTTATTACAAGTTAATACTGAAGGTGTTTCTCCTATGCGTTATGGCAGTATAGACAAGGACATTCATGTACGCGATGATGTTATAAATTCTCAAAACATTAAAGAAGAGATATTGTCCAATACAAAACCTGAGCATGGGTATTTCGTAGTGCCAAAGGTTATAAACGATTAAGGTAAAATAAGGCTCATATCAATTCTATAATAGATCTACTTTCAAAGTATCCGTTCAGCAGAGTGGCAAAACAGATATAGCTAACCCAAGAAGGTTTCCCTACGTCATACCGCCGCGGCGCTAACAAGTAGCGGAATAACGAATTTGTTGTTTTTCAAATTGTAGGTAAACCTAAGCCACTTTAGCTATAGTTTACTTGCCCCATGATTTTCTTTATTATCAGATATTGCTTTAAATAATATGGAGGGGTAAGTTGTCAGCAATTGCCATCATTGATTTTGGTTCACGTACGATATCGGTAGTTAACATTAGCTACCTGAGGGTCAGAGTCGCCTTTCTTAAAGATATTTTAAGTATACTAGATGTATTATTGATACGTGATAATAAAACTGGGGGTTTTTATGGAAACATCTGAATTAACTTTACTCGACTTACAGGATTTGCTTGAAAGTTTGAAAAGGCATGTGCGTAGTGAAGTAGAAAAATATGTAGACAAAAGGGTAGAAGAAGTCAAAGATGAGGCAGTAACATATATAATAAATAAAGTATTAAACAATATGGTGGGTAATGAGCCACTAAATGAGCTCAAAATAGATAAACCTAAAGAAATTGTGCAAGTTGATGATGATGGCTTAACGCAAAATCAAAAAGTTATTAAAGCTCTTTTTATAGGTAGAACACTTGTTGGAGAATATAAAAAGAAAATGTATGAAGTTACAGTCAGTAATGAGGGAAAGTTTATTTACAATGGGGAAGAATATAGTGCTCCTTCTACGGCTGGCACAAGAATTACCGGTAAAAGTTGCAACGGTTGGGATTTTTTTAAAGTATGCCTTGACCCCAAAGAAAAACTGAGGACTCTGAGTCACCGCCGTGCAAAGTTTCTATCAACTCAAAATAAATCATAGCTAACGTTTAAGTCATACATCAAAGCTTTTAAGAGGTCTTAGTTTACTTACTTCTTTATTTTCTTTATTATCAGATATCACTTTTAAATAATATGGAGGAGCAAATTGTCAGCAATTGCCATTATTGATTTTGGTTCACAATTTACACAGCTTATCGCAAGACAAGTCAGGGAAATGGGTGTGTATTGCGAAATATTTCCAAGCAACATCAGTTTTGAAACAATATCAAAATTCAATGGGTTTATTCTCTCTGGAGGACCACAATCTGTAAATGATGATTGTTCTGAAACAAGTAGAGTAGTACATGAAATTATAAAACTTAATAAGGCAACAAACGTTCCTATACTTGGAATATGCTATGGACAGCAACTCATTTGTCATTATTTTGGAGCAAAAGTAAAAGAGAGTTTCAAACAGGAGTTTGGCAGAACTAAAATCAAGATACTAAAAGAATCCCCCATTATAAAGGATACCTGGGATGTTAATTCTGAAGTGGATGTATTAATGAACCATGCGGACAGTGTTGATACTATACCACAGGGATTTACTGTTATCGCATCAGGTGTGATAAATCAAACAATTGCAATAATTGTCAACGAACAGCGGAAGATTTACTGTACTCAGTTCCATCCTGAAGTGAGGCCCACAACAAATGGCAGTAAATTGCTCTCTAACTTCTTGGATATTGCAAATTGCGAGAGAGACTGGACAATGAAATCGTTTATTGAAAAGCAGAAGGAAAAAATCAAAAATGTAGTAGGAGAGAAAAAAGTAATCGCTGCAGTAAGTGGTGGGGTTGATTCAAGTGTTGCAGCGGCTCTCACACATAAAGCTATAGGAAAACAATTGAACTGTATTTTTATCGATACTGGGTTGTTACGCAAGAACCAGACCATTGCTATGTTGAAAGAAATTCCGATAAACTACGTTGATAAATCAAATTTATTTTTGAGTAGGTTAAAGGGAATAACTGATCCAGAAAAAAAGCGAAAAATTATCGGTAACGCTTTCATTGAAGTGTTTGAAGAAGAAGCAAAAAAAATAGGTGATGTGGATTTTTTGATGCAAGGTACCATCTACTCTGATATAGTTGAGTCAGGGCATGCCTCAGACAACACTAGTACAATTAAGTCTCACCATAATGTTGGTGGGTTGCCAGAAAAGATGAACCTGAAGCTAGTAGAGCCTTTACGCTACCTCTTTAAAGATGAGGTAAGGCTACTTGGAAAAGAAATTGGGCTTTCAGACGAGATAATATTTCAACATCCATTTCCTGGACCCGGACTTGCAGTGAGGATTATAAGTGAAGTCGATGAAGAAAAGGTGCGAATATTGCAAGAAGTAGATGAAATATATATTAATACGATGAAAAATTACGATCTATACGATAAGATATGGCAAGCTTTTGCTGTATTATTACCAATAAAAACTGTAGGCGTCATGGGAGATGGTCGTACATACGGATATGTTTGTGCTTTAAGGGCTGTAACATCGTCCGATGGTATGACGGCTGATGCATTTCCATTTGAAGATAAGGATCAGCATTCGCTAGTGTTTTGGGACTTTTTACAGAATGTTGGCAGTATAATTGTTAATAACGTTTCCGGAGTAAATAGAGTTGTCTATGACTTAACTTCTAAACCACCAGCAACCATTGAGTGGGAGTAAATCAAAAAGTCTAGTCATACCGCAGCGGGATCTAGAGATACCGCGGCGGTATGACGTAGGATTGCTGTCATCCCGCTTTGTTAGCGGTTGAGATACCGTGAATAAATCACGGTATGACGTTAAGTAACTCGTCATCCCGCTACGTGTTAGCGGGATCTAGAGATACTGCGGCGGAATGACGAATTTGTTGTTTTTCAAATTGTAGGTAAACCTAAAGCTATAGAAAAAAAGAAGAACCAGTTTCTTAGTTCTTCATTGACATAATCCACTTCATATGCCATAATAAAATTTTATATCTTGGAGAAGGAAATGACATTAAGGTTAATACTACAAGAAGTCAACAGTAGTCCAGATCTGAGTAAGGAAAATTTAATTGATAGAATTAAAGATAAGCTGCAGCAGGAAAATCAACTTATATATGATGAGTGGAAAAAAAGCGAATTTGATATAAATTACACGTTTATAATACTCAAGTGCAATTTATTACTTACAGCAGCTGAAAATGGCTATGAAAAAGTAGTAAGATACTTAACAAAAAACGGAGCTAATGTTAATGTACAAGATGAATGGGAAAAAACCTCCTTACATTATTCTGCTCAGCATGGGCATACACAAGTAGTAGAAGTTTTGCTAGAAGAAGGAGCAGGCGTTAATGCACAAGATGAAGATAAAGGGACTCCTTTGCATTATGCTGCCAAACACGGGCATACAAAGACAGTGAAACTTCTACTAAAAAATGGAGCTAATATCAATCTACAAGATGAAGGTGAAAGAACTCCTTTGCATTATGCTGCTGAGCACGGGCATATAAAGACAGTGAAACTTCTACTAAAAAATGGAGCTAATATCAATCTACAAGATGAAGGTGAAAGAACTCCTTTGCATTATGCTGCTGAGCACGGGCATATAAAGACAGTGAAACTTCTACTAAAAAATGGAGCTAATATCAATCTACAAAATAAAAATAGATATACCCCTTTGAGTTGTGCTTGGCATAGTAAATATCCAGAAATGGCAAAACTTCTGCTAAATTATGGTGCAGACCCATCATGTATACATAGGCCTAAAGCTACAAAAGCAGGAGCCGTTGGGGTTGTTATATCTGCTGTTGTAGTTCCATTAGGACTCGTTTACGCTACTGCATTATCTGCACTAGCAATAGTTGGAATTACTGTGGCATCTGCACTGATCGTTGGTGGAATTTCCTATGGGGTTGCGTATAAGTCATCAGAGCATTCATTAAACAGTAAGCTAAGTGAGGTTAGCTGCAGTAATGTTGATGGAAATAAACAAACTGTACAACCATAGTTACTAATTTACCACAGTAACCGCGCCGTGGCAGTGCTTGTATTTCTTTCCGGAGTTGCAAGGACATTTGTCGTTTCTTGAGACTTTGGAAAGTCTGCTATTTCTAGCAGAATGTAACCTATTGCCTATCTCTTGGTTGTCTGCCAACTTAAAGTGTGCTAAGCGATGAATGGTGAGTTCCTTCCATTTTTCAAGCATTGACTCAAACATCAAGAAAGCTTCGCGTTTAAATTCATTCAGTGGATCTTTCTGCCCCATGGCACGTAAGCTTATGCTTTGTCTTAAGCTTTCTAAAGTTGAAAGGTGTTCCCTCCATAAATGATCAAGTGTCATTATCATCATTTGCTTCACGATCGTATTCCACAAATCTGTAGTGTGCTGACTGTTGAAATATTTTTCTTTCTCAGTAAAAAATTCTTGTATCTTATCATTTATATAATTCAAAGCTTCTTGTTTGTTTAAAAACTTTGCTAAATCTTCTTTATCAAGCGTTATTCCATACTTTGTATGGAATTCTTTGACTATATCTTCAATATAATCCTCATAATAGCCACTTTGGATTATACCTTCTACTATGCTCTCATTTACTTCGCTATATACTTCAAGTAAATCATTAATTTCGTTGCCTAAGATATTGTTTCTCTGCTTAAAAATAACTTTACGTTGGTTGTTGATTACGTCATCAAACTTAAGCAAAGACTTCCGCACATCATAGTTTCTAGCTTCAACTTTCTTCTGCGCCTTCTCAAGTGCCTTATTGATCCATGGATGATGAATAGCTTCGTTATTCTTTAACCCTACTTTTTGTAAAAAGCTTCTCATTCTATCAGAACCAAATATTCTCATTAGGTCATCTTCAAGCGATAAAAAGAACTTAGAAAGTCCAGGATCCCCCTGACGACCAGAACGGCCGCGTAATTGATCATCTATTCTCCTGCTTTCATGTCTTTCGGTTCCAACCACGCATAAACCACCAGCTTTTATAGCAATTTCCTTATCTTTTTTTACTCTTTCGACTATTTCTTGGTATTTTTTTTCTCTTTCATCAGCATTTTTTATCTTCTTTAGCTCTACCTTTGCAATCATTTCAGCGTTTCCACCGAGTTGAATATCAGTTCCACGTCCTGCCATGTTAGTTGCTATAGTGATACTACCTGGCACTCCAGCTTGTGCTATTATGTACGCCTCTTGTTCATGATAACGAGCATTCAATACTGAATGCTTAAGAGAATGGCTTTGCAAAAGCGCAGAAAGCTTCTCAGAGTTTTCGATGCTTACCGTGCCAACAAGGACCGGTTGAAGGCATTTGTGGCATTCTTCTATAAACTTCAACACAGCATTAAATTTTTCTTTTCCTGTGCCATAAATTTCATCATCAATATCAACTCTTTTTACAGGTACATTGGTTGGAATTTTTACTACATTTAGTCTGTATATATCACGAAACTCTTCTGCCTCTGTTGCTGCTGTTCCAGTCATTCCGGAAAGTTTATTGTACATACGAAAGTAATTCTGAAATGTGACCGATGCTAAAGTTTGGTTTTCATGCTGAATTTCAAGATTTTCCTTCGCTTCAAGTGCCTGATGAAGACCATCGGAATATCTCCTGCCCTCCATCATACGCCCAGTAAATTCATCAATAATCACTACCTTGCCATCCTTTACTATATAATCTTTATCAGCAGTAAACAGCTTATGTGCACGTAATGCTTGGTCTATATAATGAGTCATTATCATGCTGTCAGTATCATAGAGCGAGGAATTTTCAGGAATGAGATTGTATGACCTGAGTAGTTCTTCCACTCGTGAAATACCATCTTCAGTAAGGAACACTGCCCTACCCTTTTCATCCACCTCATAATCAGAGTCAACTAATTTGGTTACTATTTTATTGATATGCTTATATATCTGATTGTTTTCCTCAATCTGGCCAGAAATAATAAGCGGAGTGCGAGCTTCATCAATGAGTATTGAGTCTACTTCATCAACTATTCCGTAGTGAAAGCCTCTCTGAACCATATCTTCTTGAGAAAATTTCATATTGTCTCGCAGGTAATCAAAGGCAAGCTCGTTATTTGTGGAATACACGATATCTGCACTGTAAGCCTCTTTTCTCTCTTCGTCTGTCAAGTTATTCGTGATAAACGCAACAGAAACCCCAAGAGAATTATATAATTTGCTCATCCACTCTGTGTCTCGTTTCGCAAGGTAGTCGTTAACAGTTACGACGTGCACGCCTTTCCCTTCTAAAGAATTAAGGTATGCAGCTAAAGTTGCAACGAGTGTCTTTCCCTCTCCTGTTTTCATTTCTGATATCATGCCGTTATGGAGCACCATTCCACCAATCAACTGAACATCAAAGTGCCTCATGTTAAGAAACCTGCGAGAGGCTTCACGCACAACTGCAAATGCAGGTACGAGAAGATCATTTAACGTTTTCCCATTTTTCAATTCCTGTTTGAATTCTTGAGTTTTACCAGCAAGCTCCTCATCAGATAAGCTCTGCATTTCTGTTTCTAATGCATTTATTTGCTGAACAATTTTCCTAAAGGATTTTATTATCTTCTTGTTTGTTGACCCAAATATCTTTCTTATAAAAAAGAATGACAACGTAAAAATGAAAAATATAAGAATGGCTGTCAAAGTTAGCGGAGAATCTAGCATAAACTTAAGTAACGTCTTATTTAATATGAGATTATATTACTAAATGCAGCCTACAGCAATGACATATTAGATTCGGAAGGATTTTATTATCTTCTTGTTTGTTGACCCAAATATCTTTCTTATAAAAAAGAATGACAACGTAAAAATGAAAAATATAAGAATGGCTGTCAAAATTAGCGGAGAATCTAGCATAAACTTAAGTAACGTCTTATTTAATATGAGATTATATTACTAAATGCAGCCTACAGCAATGACATATTAGATTCGGGGAGTCTTTTCAAATTAAGAACCTATCACAGGCATTGTTTAGTTTGCTGAAAATAGTTGTTCGTTTAAGTTGTTAGTTATGCTAGATTAAGAGTAATTCACTTGAGAACAGCAAAGAAAGGTAGGTATGCAAAAATAGGACTGAAAATCTTTGGTTAAACTAAGCTTCTTCATTTAGAATTTCATTAATAATTTTCTGTTGTTTCATAACTTCTGTTGTCTTCCAGTCGCGCATTGTAATTAGTGCCTTCCATAAAGCCCAGCCGCTTGCTCTGGCCCACGTGTCTGGATCTAAATATAGATGTGACTTGAAGATTCTCCGATTTTCGTTGTTCAAAAGTGTCCAGGCAATTACCAAGTCACAGGCTGGATCGCCGACACCCACACATCCAAAATCGATTACAGCAGCTACACATCCATCTTTCGCTAGGATATTCCCGCTTGCAAAGTCACCATGAATCCATACTGGATTCTTGTTCCATCTTGAGCTTATAGCTTTTTCCCAAAAGGACATTATAGTTCTAGCATCAATAAAACCTTGCAATTCCTTAATGGCCGATCTTACCTCTGTGTCATAGACTGATACGTGATCGCCGCGCCAGAAGTTATGGAGTCCAGGATTAGGGCCTCCTTTAACATCAATTTTATGTAACTCATTCAAAAATTGTGCAAGCTGAGAAGCAATAATCTGTAAATCCAGATCATCTATAGACAATGCATTTATGCTTTCCCCTTCGATCCACTTATATATTGACCAATTCCAGGGATAATGCTTTGATGGTTGTCCCATTGCAAGTGGCTTAGGAATAGAAAATGACAAATGTGGTGCAAGTATCTCAAGCCATTTTTGCTCCTTTAGAACTTGTAGCGCATAATCTTCTGCGCTTGGTAGCCTGATCAACATCTCTTCACCCAAGCGAAAAGTTCTATTGTCTATACCACTGAGTTCAACAGGTTTGATCTCTAAGTGAGCCCACTTTGGAAATTGCTGTGCAACAAGTTCGGTAACAAGTAATAACCAAGAGCGACTATCAATTTTTGATGCCATTTGCCGATTTTTCCTATTTTACCATCCGCCTTAGAAACCTTCTGATTCTAGAAAAACTTGCTTGTCATTTTTAATTGCTGACATTGTTTAAGTTAATACCAATTTACACTTCCAAAACTAATCTATTTGGATCTTCTATATAATTTTTTATTTTGACAAGGAAAGTAACTGCTCCTTTGCCATCAACTATTCTGTGGTCGTAAGAGAGAGCAATGTACATCATCGGTCTGATTTCTACTGCATTACCAACAGCAACTGGCCTGTTTTGTATCGAATGCATTCCAAGTATTCCAGATTGCGGAGGGTTTATTATCGGAGTGGAAAGAAGTGAACCGTATACTCCACCGTTTGAAATAGTAAATGTTGCACCTTCCATTTCTGATACTTGTAATTTGCCTTCTCGTGCTTTTTTGCCAAGAGCAACTAAAGTCAACTCAATTTCTGCAAATGACATCTGATCAGCACTCCGAATAACAGGTACAACAAGGCCTTTGTCAGTGCCAACAGCAACACCTATGTCATAGTAATGTTTATATATGATTTCATCGCCTGAGATTTCAGCGTTAATTTCAGGGATCTCTTTCAGTGCTTGCACTGCTGCCTTTATAAAAAACGACATGAAACCAAGTTTTATTCCATATTTTTTTTCAAAGGCATCCTTATATTTTGCTCTTAGATCCATGACATTTTTCATGTCAATTTCATTGAACGTGGTCAGTATTGCAGCAGTATTTTGCGATGCTTTCAAACGAGCGGCAATTACTTGCCTTATTTTACTCATTTTTACTCGTTCCTCTCTTTGCTCTCCACTTACTACACTTTTTGGCAATTCATATTGTTTTATTGCAGGCTGTTCTGTTTTGTTTATATGGCCTATTACATCTGCTTTTGTTATCCTATCTCCCATGCCAGTTCCTTTGACACTTTCTGCGCTGATTGCATTTTCCTCCATAATTTTACGAGCTGACGGAGCATCTTTTTTGGCAGAACTTTCGCTTTTATCTTCTTTTCTCGCTTCCTCTTTTACTTCCCCCACGGAAAACTTCGCTAACAATTGATCAGGACTTATTACATCATCTTCCTTTACGAGAAATTCAGTTATTTGCCCTGAAGCTTCTGCAGTTAATTCGAGTGCTGTTTTGTCAGTCTCAATTTCAAAGATCAAGTCATCTACTTTTACTGCTTCTCCAATATTTTTCTTTATTTTTACTATACCTTCCGTAACTGACTCACCACCAAGAGTTTTTGGCGCTCTGATTTCTATAATTTTGCTCATAAAACAACTTCCGTATAAAACTTTCTATAGATTTATACATGAAAAGAGACATGTAATAAACTAATAAATTCATTGAGGCTTTTATCATTTAGAAGTGACAAACGGATAATATACTCCCAAATGTCATTCCAGCGCGTGATGCTAGGCCATCTTGACACATTTCGCCAACCCCGTCTCTCGGCTATGGTATTGCTAATCAAACAATGACTATGCAAAAGACCTAATAACATGTATAATCCATAAATAATTTTTGAGGTAGATTGTGAAACTAGGTGTTAATATTGATCACGTTGCAACCCTCCGCAACGCACGCGGAACTTCCTACCCAGATCTATTGAAAGCAGCAGAAATAGCCATTGACGCTGGAGCAGACTTTATTACTGTACACTTACGAAAAGATAGAAGGCATATTAGAGATGAAGACGTATTTAACCTAAAAAAAAGCATTAGCACTGAGCTAAATCTTGAAATTGCAGCAACGGAAGAAATGCTTAAAATAGCAAAAAAGGTAAAACCCTATTCGATTAGTATAGTACCAGAAAAAAGAGAAGAATTAACAACCGAAGGTGGCCTGGATATCATTAATATGCACAGCAAACTTTCTAGTATAATAGAGGAAATGCATAGCTCTAGCATAAAAGTCTCACTGTTTATCGATCCAAATATTAATCAACTAAAATATCTTGAGAAGCTAGAGATAAAACCTGACATAATAGAAATTCATACAGGGGATTACTGTGATAATCCATCAGAGAAAAAGTTACAGTTAATTACTAATGCTGCAGAGTACGTCAATAAATTAGGAATAGAATGCCACGCAGGACATGGCATAACTTATAAACACGCTAAGAAGATGACAAGAATACCTCACATCTCAGCTCTTAACATAGGCCACTATTTAATTAGCGAAGCTGTATTTTATGGCTTACACAGCGTAGTAAAAACAATGAAAATGATAATGTCTAACTAACTGCTGCTTTTTCCTTCTCATTTAAAATACTTAAAAGAGTTTGGCTTGCTTTAAATTTTACCCTTGTCTTTTCAGGAACAGTCATGATCTCACCATTTTGGGGGTTACGACATTGTTTCTCCTGACTTATAGCAGTAGAAAATGTTCCTATTCCATGCAAACGTATTTCACCTTTCCCATGCAGCTCATCCTTTATTATTTTAATAAACGCATCATGAATCTTGCTCAAATCAGATTTTGTTATATCTATATTCTGACCAGAACAATCTTCCTTTAATTGTTTTATTATATCTTCTTTACTCATAAATTACCTTAATATTGAAAAATCACACAAATAGCATATTATGTTGACACCGATAGTCAACTAAATTCATCACAAAAATAGAGGATATTATACACTTTTGCAAATATTTGTATAATACTTACAAAAAAACACCACTATGAAATAACTATCTCTTAGAAAATTGACACTTTTTCCGAGCTTTATGTTGACCATATTTCTTACGTTCAACAACACGCGAATCTCTAGTTAAGAACTCACCATTACGTAATATAGAATGCAAATCTTGGCTTACACTACTTAAAGCTCTGCTTATTCCATGAGCTAGAGCACCTGCTTGACCAGATAGCCCTCCACCTTTTACAGTTGCGAATACATCATATTTGTCTAACGTAGAAGTTGCTACAAATGGCATTTTCACTATTTGGCACACTGACTCTCTTTTAAAATAAGAAATTAGATCGCCTTTTTTGTTAACACTAAATTTTCCACTTCCCGGCTTTATCCATACTCTTGCTGCAGATTCTTTTCTTCGGCCTGTAGCATATAAACGACCAAGCGAATCAACTGCTGATTTAATTGTCTTTTCTGACCAATCATTATTATTTATTGTAAAACTCTTCATTTTTACTCCATTACTTTTTATTTTTACGATTCAAAGAGGCAAAATCTATCTTTTCAGGTTGCTGCCCTTGATGCTTATGCTCTGAACCAGAATAAACATACAAATTTTCAAAGCGTCTACGCGCCATAGGGCCATCATCAAGCATCCTTTTCACTGCCATTTTTATTACACGCTCAGGAAATTTGCCATTTAAAATATTATCTGGAGTAGTTTTCTTCAAACCACCAGAATAACCTGTATGCTTATAGTAAATTTTATCTTTAAGCTTCTTCCCGGTAAAATGCACCTTTTCTGCGTTGATAATAATTACATTATCGCCACAATCCATATGAGGTGTATACTCAGGTTTATGCTTTCCACGCAATAGTGTCGCTACAAATGCTGCAAGCCTTCCTACCACTAATCCTTCTGCATCTATGACAAACCATTTTTTGTCGATTTGTTTCTCTTTTAAGAAAAAAGTTTTCATTTTAATTTAACTAAACAATAGTAAGCTACTATATACTTAATTTCTCAATAGTGTCAACAATATTAGTTATTGATTATTAAAGTAATTTATGTTAGTAATTGAGCTGCGCAACCAATATGCACAGGAAGTAGAATGTTTCGATTGATTATTACACTTGCGATAATTTTTGGTACTATAAGTTGCTATGCAACCGATGTGGGAGAAGTTATAAGCAAAGCGATCAAAAATAGCTCAAAAATAAAGTCTCAATTTTACCAATATAAAAGCGCAGAAAAACAGCTTAAGTCTTCTGGGTTAGCTGGATTTTTACCTGACATTAGTTTGCAGTACAATTTTGATAGTAATTTTAATCTTTATAATCAACCTAATTTACCTGGAAAACGTCTGATATTAAGCCAAAGGATAATAGATGGAGGTGGCACCTTTGCCACATTCAGTCGATCAAGTCATCTTCTCAAAGCAGAAAAAATGCGATTTCAGCAATTAAAACAAGAGGTTGCACTTAATGCTGTGAAAGCATATGTTGGTGTTTTACAAAAGACAGAAATATTAAAGCTCAGAGAACATAAAGAACGCGTTTCTTTGGAACATTTGTCAGCTATGAAAAAACGCTTTTCCCTTGGAGAAGTTACTAACGCTGAAGTTTTGCTAGCAAAAGCAAAATTTTCGTCTTCTATATCCGAAAGAGTTGATGCTGAAGGTAAATTAAAATTGGCAAATATTGCTTATTATCATTTGATTGGCGAAGATGCTGATGACCTTTCTGAAGCTAATGATAAACTACCTTCTGTCCCAGAGCTAAATGAATGTTTACAATTAGCAAAAACCAATAATTTATCTCTAAAAGCAGCAGTTTATCAAAAAAGAGCAGCCGGAATGGAAGTGATCGCTGAAAGCTCCAAGTGGCTTCCTTCTTTAAATCTAAGCGCAAGCAAAAATTTTGGGAAGGATGGTGTAAAATTAGACAAGCTATTAGAAAATGTTCATATAGTTTTTACTCTTGATGTTCCAATCTTTAAAAAAGGAGCGAATGCTTTTGGTGTCAGTAAAGCTAAAATGGATGCAAAAAAATCTACCTACGATTATTATGAAACGGTAAAAAATATAGAACAAGAAGTTGTAAATGCTTGGAATAATGTGCTAACAGCAAAAGCCATTATTAAAGCAAGTCAAGAAGCGGAAAAAGCAGCAGCTTTAGCATTGGAAGGAGTTGAGCAAGAGGTAAACTTAAGTTTAAAGAGTACATCTGACCTTTTGGACACTGAAGATGCATTATTTAAAGCACGTTCAGACTTAGTTGAAGCAAAAAGCAATTATGTAACTAGTGTTTATAATTTGCTTTTTATAATAAATAGTATAAATCTCTAAATTTAATGGTATTAGCACTATGCATGATGAACAAGGCAATCAATCTGTAAAAGATATTCTAGAAGATATAAAAAAAGCTATATCGGGTAAAAACGCAAGTAACGATAAAGCAGAAATAAAGGATGAAAATGATGATGTGCTATGCCTTGAAGAAGAGTATCCAGAAGACATAGAAGAAGATGGCAAAAAAGAAAATGGTAAAGAAGAGAACATTGATAATGATGACCAAAGTGAGGAAATGGCTTGCAACAACCAATTTAATGGCCATAGCTACAATTCAGAAGAAAAAAAAGACATTGATTTGTACGATAATATCCAAATGAGTAATAACAAAGCGAGTAATAGCGGCTTACAAGCGCAAAATAATGATCATCTAATTTTAAAAGAGAATATGGAAGAGATCAAAGCGCTGCTTGGAAAAATGCAAAACGAATTGCAGCATAAACAACAAAAAAGAGCGAATCTTACTGTTGAAGAATTAGTTACATCTCTTTTAAAACCTCAGCTCTCAGAATGGCTGAATAAATATCTACATGCACTGGTAAAAGAAGTAGTTGAAAAAGAGCTCAAAGATATAATCAATAATAAGTAGGGTATTAGCAATAAAAACTAGAGTAAAGACGGCTAGAGGCAGAAAACTATCTTCAACAAGGTGGCTACATCGTCATTTGAATGATCAGTATGTGCGAAAAACTAGCAAGGATGGTTATAGGTCACGCTCAGCATATAAGCTGGTAGAAATGGATAATAAATTTAAATTATTCCAAGAAGGGCAAAAAATTATTGATCTTGGTGCTTCTCCTGGTGGATGGTCACAAGTCGCGTCTCAGAAAGGTGCAAATGTAGTTGCTCTTGACATGAAACCAATGAACGCAATTAATGGAGTAGAGTTTATACAATGTGATATTATCAATGGGCTTGAAATTTTAAGAGAAAAATTCAAGGATCAAAAATTTGATGTAATTTTATCTGACATGGCGCCCGAATCTTGTGGTTTAAAATCGTTGGATCATATCAGAATTATGCTTTTATGTGAGGCAGCGCTCAATTTTGCAAAGCATTTCTTGAGCCATGGTGGCACGTTTGTAGTAAAAATTTTCCAAGGAGAATCTGATAAAGATTTTTGTAACAAGCTAAAAAAAATGTTTAAAACAGTAAAATATTTTAAACCAAAGTCAAGTAGATCTGAATCTACAGAAATGTATTTGGTAAGTTTAGGCTTTATTGGCAGCAGACCTCCTATATAATATTAACCCAGGTAGCCCGCAGAAGTGAAAAAACTTCCTTGACAAACTCCGCCAGCCCCCTTATCATGAAACTGAAGCTATTTATTTATCTTCTCTGTACAGATTAAATGACAAAAAAACTCACGTATCTGGCGTCTCATGTTTAATTTTTTGCACTATGTGCACTCTATGTCTTTATCAAATTTCTAGGTTTTTACCTATACAAGCTGAAATACGCTATTTAAAACATCAAAAAACGCCAACTTAAAAAATGGATAGTGAATAATTAGCTACCTTAGGGTTTCTTTTGCCTTTTTTTCTGTTTAGTAAATTTCTTAATGTTGATAATTTAGATTAGTTGCGGCTTAAAAGCAACTGAATCGCGGTTATTAAACGTTTAGAATAAAAAAACGCCATACTTGAAAGTATAATGTAAGTAATTAGCCAACCATGGGGCTTCTTTTGCCTTTTTTTCTACTTGGTAAATTTCTTAATGTTTGTAGCTAAACGACAATCGTCATCCCGCTGCTTGTTAGCGGGATCTATTCTAAGGAGATACCGCGGCGGTATGACGGGTTAAGTAGGGTGTCATTCCAGTGCTCCTTTTTTTGTCATCCCAGTGCGTGACACTGGGATCTAGCCTTTATTATTTGGTTGTCTTCTGGATTCCAGTGTCAGCTACTTTCATGACATCATCATAAAGTAAAATGAGATCCCAGTGTCACGCACTGGGATGACAGAAGAAGGTGCTGGGATGACAGGGGAGTTGAATGACAACGAATTGGAAGAAAATGTTTATGACTAATTTTTAGATCAAACATCGAATTTCGACAAACTTAACTTTTTTGTGAGACTATTCAGCAATAATAAATAAATTGAGAGGAAAGGTTGTGGCAATAGAAAAGGAAAAGTTTTTTGAAATAATACGCAATGTGAGTGAGAGTAAAGGTTTGAATAAGGATAATTTGCTTGAAAGGATAGGGAGTAAGCTAAAAGGTGTAAACCCAGAAGCATATAGCACTTATAACAATTTGAAGATAGATAAGCTATTCATGATACAAGATTTAGATAAAATTGCAAGTTACACATTGTTACATCTTGCTGTGGAATGTAACAGTGTACCAATAGTAAAACTCCTACTAGAAAAGAAAGTAAAAGTTGATGAACAAATATCGGGTGATTTTAATTCTAAATTCACTGCTTTGCACATTGCTGCTTTGCATGGTCATCAAGAGATGGTTCAGCTTTTATTAGATGCTAACGCAAATCCTTTACTAAAAGATAGTCAAGGCCGAACTCCAAGAGATATGGTTAGCAATATACCAAATAAGGATATCATAGTAGAAATGTTAAAGGAAGGAGAACAACGTTATGCTGAGGCAAGAAAGAAAAGACTAACTTATGGACAAGGCACTTTACCGCAGCCTAATAATAAAACTCCAGGAAATTTAGCTGTGGGCGGAAATAAAATAACTGCTGCAGTGCAAGCATGGAATGCAAAAGGTCAGGGAGAGAACAATGGAACTACACCAAACAACAGAAAAATCTATGTACAAAATGAGAATGAACAGACTTCTTCAAACTCAATCATTAATGAAAACAATACAGACAAAGTAGGTGATACATTAGAAAGAGAACAGGCTAAAAGAGATGCTGTGGCGCAAAAGTTGCAAGAGGCAGAACAACGACTTGCCAATAATCAGAAGCGCATAGAACAAACTTATTTGCACAATCAACACACAGAACAGCAGTATACTATACATAATGGGGAACAGATCTCTTTAGATTCGACTATTGATGAAAGTAATAGTAGTGACAGTGGAATAAATACTTCCACAGAAGACATCGGTAAAGAGTTAGAAAAACACAATACACAGGATGAAAATGGATTGACTCTTTTACATCGTGCTGCTGGAAACAATAATAAAGAATCAGTGAAACTTTTGTTAGAATATGGAGCAAAAGTTGATGTACAGAGTAAAGATGGCCATACCCCTTTACACTATGCTGCTGTACTTGGTTATGTGGAGATTGCAGAATATCTAATAGATAAAGGAGCAGATGTTGATGCACAAGATAAAGCTGAGTATACTCCATTATATTACGCTCTTGCAAATGACAATAAAGAATTAGCAAAACTTTTGATAAAACATGGAGCAGATCGCTCATTGATAAAGGATGAAGGCCTAATAATAGATAGACTAAACAGTATGTGTGGTCAGCTATCTGAGGTTGTATCTGGTACTTCTTCCCATTCCAAAACACACAATGCAACGGAAACTCCAGAAGAAACAGAAAAGGTTAAAAAACGTAAAGTTAAATTAAAAAAATTATGTGCTCAGCTAAAGGAAGAGAATCAATCACTAAAACAAAAAATACAAGAGCTAGGAAATGAAAACGCAACGCTTAAGGGTGGACTAGGCAAAACAAAAACTAAAACAAATGAAGTACCATTAGAAAAAGCGCAAAAGGAACTAGAAGTATTGAGAAATTGTGTCACTGGACATGGAACTAGGCTGGAAGCACTTAATAAACTCGACGAAGAGAATCAATCACTAAAACAAAAAATACAAGAGCTAGGAAATGAAAACGCAACGCTTAATAGTGAATTAGAAAAAACAAAAACTAAAACAAATGAAGTGTCACTAGAAAAAGCGCACAAAGTACTAGCAGAACTAAAGGATGACGTAGCTGGACATGAGGCTAGGCTGAAAACACTTAATAAACTCGACGAAGAGAATCAATCACTAAAACAAAAAATACAAGAGCTAGGAAATGAAAACGCAACGCTTAAGGATAAATTAGACAAAACAGAAAGTCAGTATTCTAAAGCAGAAGCGTTGTTAGAAAAAACGCAAAAGGAACTAGAAGAATCAAAAAGTTGCATAGCTGGACATGAGACTAAGTTGAAACAACTCAATAAAGAGAATGAATTACTAAAACAAGAAATAAAAAATCTGAAAAATGAAAACACACCACTTAAGGGTGAATTAGGCAAAACTAAAACAAATGAAGTGTCGCTAGAAAAAGTAGGAAAAAGACAATTTTCCCCAAAAGTTGTCTATGCGAGCCTTGCAGCTATGTTAGTAGTAGGTGCTGCTCTTAGTATTGCTTCTGGATTGTCTGCTCTATTAATAGTTGCAGCTTCTATGGTATCTGCACTGATAGCCGGTGGCATTACATACACAATATCAAAACCCATCGCTCCTGACACTGAATTGAAAGAAGTGGATATTCAAGGTTCAGCACGACAGTGTTTGTAAAACTTAGCACCTACATCTGTACGAACATTGTCCAAGGAGGTAATGTTCGTACAGTTATGTGTCAGCTACTTGCATGACACCCTGGCAATCGTCATCCCGCTACTTGTTAGCGGGATCTAGAGATACCGTGACGGTATGACGGTTAATTGTTCCGCGCGGGATGACAAGAAAGGAGCAGCAGGATACCATGTCATTCCAGCGCATGACGCTGGAATCTAGTAAAAAGTATTTGCAAGTTACACAGTAGTGTGAATTTTTTACTTCGGTAGTTTTTCATTATCATTATAATCATAATAGTAGTTGAGTTTAATTGATATGAAAACTTTTACGAAAAATTTTAAAAATAACGAAAAAAAGCTAGAGGAGTTTAATAAGGAAATTGAAGATATAACAACTATAGCTCAAGATAAATTTGCACATGAACTTGAAAATATCGCATATGACAGTGTGCAAAAATTTTGCAGTCTGCTTGCTAAAGAGTTAAACTCCATCTTCAATAATATTCATTCTCAAAATTTTAATCTACTAAAATCCAGCCTAGTTGAATATGCTATAAGTTCAAATTTTATCAATAAAAAAGGAGAAACAGCTTTAATACGTTCTCTTCTTAATATATTCATACGATAAAGAATTTATAGCATAATCGTGGTGTCATGAAAGTAGCTCTGTACGAACATTTGTTTGCGAAGAAATATTATAGCCGGTTTTGCCTCAAACACAAAGATGTCATCCCAGTGCCATGACTACTTGGATCCAGAAATTTTGATTAGAGATTAAGTTGGTGAGCACGAAAGTGACTAACCTTATATTAAAAATAACATCTTTGACAGTGAAAGGCTGGATTCCAGTGTCAAGCACTGCCATCATAAAGAAACCAGTGTCAGCCACTTGGATGACACCGTCATAAAGGAACCAGTGCTCCTTTTTTTGTCATCCCAGTGCGTGACACTGGGATGACAGAAGAAGGTGCTGGGATGACAAAATAAGGAGCGTTAGAATGACAAAAATATATTTATAAGGAGGGTTATCATGTCAACAAGATCTACTTCACCAAGAATACATGTGCAACGTAAATCTAAGCCTGAATCTTTTCCAGTTACTTTAGAAGAGGTTAAATCTTTTTTACGCATTGAGAACGATCAAGATGATAAGTTGATTTCAGATCTAATTTTTATGGCAACTGATTATGCTGAGTGGCATATGGAAAAGTCACTGGTGAAACAAACATGGCAAGTTTCATATGAAGATTATGTACCTCGTAGGATCTATTTAAGCTATGGCCCTGTGAGTAAGATAGTATTGGCTACTGCAATGATGTCTAAAGGTCAAGAGAAGAGAACACTTAAGTATTATTTTAGTGATGTAGGGGG
This sequence comes from Wolbachia endosymbiont (group A) of Norellia spinipes, assembly GCF_964273535.1. Classification (NCBI taxonomy): domain Bacteria; kingdom Pseudomonadati; phylum Pseudomonadota; class Alphaproteobacteria; order Rickettsiales; family Anaplasmataceae; genus Wolbachia; species Wolbachia endosymbiont (group A) of Norellia spinipes. The sequence goes on along the minus strand of NZ_OZ187006.1, from coordinate 1,763,652 downwards.
CTACGTTGAGTTTTTCAATTATTTGAATGCAATAAGAGTTGATGTTGTATACGAGGCTGGCTGTGACAATGTTCCTGAGCAGATAAAACTAGGTATTATGCGGCATGTTTCTGCTATTTACAAAGATCGTGAATCGGGGGTAAGTAGCCATTTGTCTGAAGTGAAGAAGGTGTATTCTCCATTTCGCGAACCAAAGGTTGTTTTGTAGCTCTTTCTTGTCATCCAAACTGGGCTACCTACGTCATACCGTCACGGTATCTCACATAGATCCCGCTAACAAGTAGCGGGATGACAGCAGTCCTACGTCAGTCACGGTATCTCGGCTGCTAACAAGCAGCGGGATGACGAGATAAATACCGTCATACCGCGATTCATTCGCGGTATCTCAGCCGCTAACACGTAGCGGAATGACAGCAGTCCTACGTCATACCGTCACGGTATCTCACATAGATCCCTCTAACAAGCAGCGGGATGACGAGTTTGTATCGGGAAACGCTGCTTATGTTTTAGCTATATATCTTTCGAGGATTAATCATGGAAAAAATTCAAGCTATAAACGAGTTGTACAATAGTATTTATGCAGCACTAAAAGCAAACTCTGATTTAAGGAAATATGTTACTAACATTTATGACTACTTACCTAAACAGGTCACCATTCCTTACCTGAGATTGCATGTAGTGAATTATAATAATCTGCACATGCTGTCCAATTTTGCTACAAAGGCAAGATTTTCATGCGACATATATACCCATCATATAGGCAGTATGTTTGCCATTATAAGGCATATTAACTTGATACTTAAGAGTATTAAATATTCTGATAATGAAACTATTTTGGAAAGTAATTGTGCTATTAGTCAGCGCGATGAAATTTTACATTCAACAATTAATTTTGATATTTTAATGAAAGGAGGCGATAATGAGCAAATTACAGCTAAAAATTAAAGATCATGACAATAATTTTATTGTGTTAAATAATATACGAAACCTAAGGTTTACTTTGCGTAATAACAGAGAAGAGGTGAAAGATATTTCTTCTTTTGGCTGGAGAAAAGTGCTCGATTGTGCTGGAAGCAGACACATTACGATAAAAATTAATGGAATTTTAGACTCTGTATTAGCTGATGAATTATTACGTAATTCTGCTATATTAAACTCTAATAATGATTATGAAATTAATTTTAACACTAAGGAAAAGATCAGATTACGGTGTTCAGTTGAACTGTATGAGAGATATTATGACCCCGCTGCTTTTGACAGTTTTACTGTAATTTTAGCGAGTGCTGAAGTTGTAAACGCTTTTCATTAATGTTAATTTAATTTTTTCATATACAATAGTAACTGGTGAGAATTTTAACTAAATTAAAAAAAATCATGAACGACGAAAACCTTTTCGAGGAAGACGGTGGTAATATTGAAGAAAATAACAATGACAGAAGAGAGAGAAGTTTAGAAAATGAAAATCAAGAAGAACAATACAAAGAGGAAGATAAGCAATACATAATACAGTATATTCAAGACTATTTAAAAGTTTTTGAGGATATTCTAAATCAGATCGACGAAGGAATTGATAATTTGGATAGTTACGAAAGGACTATGCAAATAAAGCGAAGCATAGACAGGCTCATAGAGACTTTATATAGTCAGGCTGCGTCTGAAGATATTGATGCAGAATTTGAAACCACAAAGCATACTCGCGATAAATCAGAATCTATGAAAAGGGTTAGAGAGAAAAGAAGGAAGCAAGCAATAGAAGAAGTATTAAGTAGCATGTTTGCCCAGCAACAAAAGGAGCTAATGAACGCTAAACACTTAAGTCATGGACATGAAACAGCACATGATGATGAAGCAAAAAAACGAGTGAAGTCTTCAATCAGGGGAGTGTTGTTTTCGGTGATTGCTCATAGGATGGATCCAAGAAGGAGAGCAAGAGAAACTGCTGACGATAACGAAAAGCAAGCTCATATATATGGCAGGGAAGCAGTTGGTGGAGCTTTAGGTGCATTGTTAAAAACATTTTTAACAGCAGTTACTGCCGTTGTGCGCGAAATTGCTAAGCCACTTCAGCATATCAGCAAACAGGAAACATCTTTTGCAAAACAAGTTGAAGAAAGCAGAAACGCAGATTCACAAAAAGGTCGATCTGTGTAGACTTTTCCTTGTAATAATCTTTCGATTCTACTGTCTGTTAATTCATAATTAGGGTTATATAGCTAACTGAAAAAAGGTTACCCCAGAAGGGATAAAAAGGTATAAAATGGCTTTAGATAAGGTAGAATGATGCCAAAGTGAGGATCTGAGGGAACGTGTTTTGAAAGTAGTAGACGAGAAAAAAATGACTATGGAGAAGATAATCAAGAGAAAAGATAATTGAAAAATTTGGCAATATGTGCAAAGACAAAGATACTCGCCGGATTTAAATCCAATTGAAAAGTTATGGTTTGCCATCAAGCATGCCATAAGAAAAGCTCTGCAGAACTTTTGGCCCGATATCAATTCGGCTATTGATTTTAGCACTCGGGGAAACCTTACTTGGGTTAGCTATAGTTTGCTTGCTCACAAGCAAACTTTCCTGGATCCAAGTAGTCAAGCTACTCGGATGACATCCTCCCTAGTGAATATTGCTCTTAATTTGTAACTAACCCAAGCCATAAATATTAAGAAATTTACCAAACGAAAAAAAAGACAAAGAACTCCCGTGGTGCGAGTTTTGACCCTATAATAATTTAAACTGGCGCTGTAATAATGTGCTAACGCTTAAAATAAGCGCGATTTGGCTGAATGTAGAAAAAATTTAAAAGACATGCAGCCGCTATAATTTTATGTAATCCGCCAAAAAATACCCTAAGTTTTTTACTGAATTTTGTCATTGAGCCTGCAGGTCAAAAACAAGTTTTGAGTCATAAATACCCTTATTGTCATAATAAGGGGGCTGGCGGAGTTTGTCAAGGAAGTTTTTTGTTTCCACTGAATGACAGTTGTGGCTTGGGAGGTAGTACAAGAAATCTGTTATTTTAATTGTGTGAAATTTAGTTTTGTGTTTCATAATATTATACAATCAAATTGATAAAAGCTGTATTATCTCCTTGCAGCATTAAGTGTATATTTTTTGCTATTTTTTCCACTAAGGGAGTAACGTTATCAAAATTTGAAAATTTTGATAATACATAATCTGCTAAGCTTTTTTCATCTTCAGGTCTACCCACTCCAAATCTCAAGCACCAATAATCATTACCAATAAAACTATCTATGGATTTAAGTCCATTATGTCCAGCAGAGCTACCACCTTTCTTTATTTTTATTCTTCCAATTTCCAAATCAGCGTCATCGTGTATGACAACGATATTATCTAGCGATAATTTGTAAAAGTTTCGTATTTTTGCAACAGGGATGCCTGAATTATTCATAAATGAATAAGGCTTTATTAACATGATTTTATTATCATTAATTATGCCAGAGGTTATTAGATAATCGGCTTTTTTAGAAAACGACTGGAAATTCCAATATTTGTAAATTTTATCAACTACGATGAAGCCGATATTATGATGAGTTAACTCATATTGACCACCAGGGTTACCAAGTCCAACTATCAGATGCACTATTACTCTGTTTCTGCTTGAGGTTCTTCAACGTCACTATCGGCAGCAGAAATTGTAACAATAGTAAAATTTTCTTCTTCATGAGCTACAAACTTAACACCTTCTGGTAATTTTACATCATTAATATGTATAGACTGGCCAATCATTTTACCGGATAAATCAACTTCAATAACCTGAGGTATTTTATCAGGAGAGCATTTAACAGCAATAGAACGACACAAAACATTAAGCACTCCACCTAACTTGATCCCTGGAGCTTTACTTTCATTCACAAATGATAGAGGTATGTCTATTTTAATTTCGCTGCCTTTATCAACAAATTGAAAATCAACATGTTGCACAGTATCCTTTACTACATGCAATTGGATATCGCGAACAAGAGCATATTCCTTTTTGCCCGAAATATTCAGCTCTATCAAATGTGCAGAAAGAGAGCCTGATTTATATTGCTTCGTGAATTCCTTTGCAGACAATGTTAAATTTACATTATCATGACCCTTCCCATATATGATTCCAGGGATGTTTCCTTTCTTCCTTAGAGAATGCATCGCTTTTGTTTTTGTTATATCACGTAACTCTGCATTAATTGTTACTATTTCTTGTTGCGTCATCGATTACTCCTATTCAGCTAATCCTTTTAATATAATTTAATAATAATATAACATAAAAATATTTATTTCAAACTTCATTCTTTCATACTAATTGTTTGTGAAAGGATTTATTTAGATGTATATTTAAGCTTATTTAACAAGAACTATGGGCATTGATGATAAAGTAGTTTTTAGGATTTATAAACCAACAAAAACTGCAACACAATCTGGTTTAGGTAATACAAATCTCTGGCACCTAAAAATTGAATCTGGTTCTTACTACATTGAACCTTTAATGGGGTGGGTTGGCTCAAAAGATCCAAAAAAACAGATTGTATTAAAGTTTGATTCTCTTGAAAAAGCAGTATTCTACGCAAAAAAACGCAACGTTAAATACGTAATTGAAATGCCAAAAAATGTTAAGAGGCTGCCAAAATCTTACGCAAGCAATTTCATACTAAAGTAAGTTGCACAACAAAGGGAGTGTTAAATAAACTGTGTCAAACCGAAAAAAAAGTAATAAATTGATATAAAAAAATGGAGGTTTGACAATGAGTCAGAAAGTAGTAAACAGAACTACCGGTTTGGTAGATTATAAAGAATTAGAAACAAATATCCTGTCGTCTATACGAGAAGGAAGACCGTTGACAGGAAGAGATGGAGCATTAACACCGTTTATAAAAAAGTTGCTGGAGGTAAGCCTGGAAGGTGAAATAGAAAACCACTTGTCGGCTGAAAGCGAAGAGAATAATCGAAGAAATGGGAGGAATGCAAAGACTTTACGTACAAGCGCAGGGTCATTTGAGCTTTTGACGCCAAGAGATAGGGAAGGAAGTTTCGAACCACAAATAGTCAAAAAAAGGCAAACAAACTTACATCCAGAGCTTGAAACGAAGATTTTGAGCACATTTGCCAGTGGTATGGGCTATAGAGATATAGTGTCACATGTTGAGGAAATTTATGATCACAAAATATCGGTGGCAGAGATATCAAGTATTACTGACAAATTGCTACCAGTAATCAACGAATGGCGTAGTCGCCCGCTGCAGTCTGTATATCCGATAGTTTTCATGGTTTTTTAAAGTCAAAGAGGACGGGCATTGCGTAAGTAAATGCATGTATAACATATTAGGCATAGATCAAAATGGCAAAAAAGAAGTATTAGGTTTTTATTTGGCTGAAAGTGAAGGAGCTAACTTCTGGTTGGGAGTGCTAAATGACCTCAAAGAAAGAGGAGTAGAAGATATCCTTATTGCCTGCGTTGATGGGCTGAAAAGCTTTCCTGCAGCTATAAACAGTGTCTTTCCTAATGCGGAAGTGCAGATGTGTATAGTGCATCAGATACGCAACTCACTGAAGTATGTGGCCAGTAAAGATGCGAAGAGTTTTTTGAGCGATTTAAAGAAGGTATATCAAGCTTCAAGCAAGGAAATTGCCGAGAATTATCTGTTGGAATTGGATGAAAAATGGGGCACAAAGTACCCTATGGTTATAAAATCTTGGCAGAATAATTGGGAAAACTTGTCTGGTTATTTTAAGTATTCTGGTCCAGTTAGGAGGATAATCTACACCACCAATCCCATAGAGGGGCTACATAGGCAAATTAGGAAATTCACTAAGACCAAAATTTAACACTCCCGAATTAGTTGCTTCTTGTACTGCATTTTCTTGTAATAAAATTCGTTCCAGCATGCTTAGCGTTTCCTCGTACTTGTTAATATTTTCGTTGAACTTCTTTTCCGCTTCTAGAGCTTTATTAAAAAGAGTTTTATCAATATTAGAATTTTCAGATGAGTGCTTTTTGTTTTGTTTATGTAAACCAATATTTCTACTTGTCATATTGAGGGATGCCTTTAGATCCTCTATTTCTTTTGTTATCTTTTTTTCTAACTCCTCATTTTTATTTTCATCTCCCCCTTTTCCTTCTGATTCATCATACAGTTCTTCTCCTGATTCATCATATAGTTCTTCTTGTGATTCTAACTGTTTCTTTAACCACTCTATTTCCTCATTTAGCCTTTCAATTTCGCTTTCTAAACCCTGCTTTTCTCGAGTTAATTTATTTAATTGATTCTTCACTTCTTTGTTTGCAGCTTCTTCAGCTTCCTTTCCTAGAGTTATTTTATTTTCTAACTCTTGTACCTTACTCTCAAATTGTTGTTTTACGCTTTCTAACTCTTGCTCTTTTTCAGCAAATTTATTTTTCTCAACCTCTATTTTCTTATTATTACTAATCATCTTGCATGAAAGTGCGAGTATCAAAGTAGATAGTATAGATAAACTCAAGGCAACAGGAAGAGCTACATTAAAGACTGTAACTGAAGACAAGAACTCAACATAAGGGGCAACAGCAAGTGTCCCAGATGCAAGCAATACCAAAGTAGCAAAAGCACCAGCTATAAGATATGGTGCATTGGCTTTATTATATAAATCCCCCATTATTATTCCTTCACAACTAAAGTATTATAATAGCATAAATGTCAAGGGAAGTAAAGCTATACAAATCAGTATAAGTCTATATTCACTATGTATTTCCCGTCTTCAGTTTCAAGCTCAGACTGCATCCACTCTATCATTTCCGCATTGCAAACTGCTTGTAGGTCATTCTGCGCGGATTGATTCAATTTGTCCTCTCGTAGATCTGCTTTTATCACTAATTTCTTTATCAAATGCTTAACTGATACATTATTATCTGCTTTTATCTTTCTGATAATGTTTAATATCTGCACGCAATTGTCTCCCATTTCCTCTGAATATTTATCGTAGATAAGCTCTTCTAATTTTGGCCAATTACTTTGATTGTGTACAGAATTATAACTATACAACTGGTGGTATATCTCTTCTGTAATGTAAGGCAAAAAAGGTGCAAATAACCGCAAAATAACATTTAACACATACGCCAAGCTTTGTTTTGCACTTAAGGTTGCTTCACTGCTTCCGTACGCGCGTTTTTTTACTAATTCCAAGTAGTTATCACAAAAATCCTTCCAAAAAAATTCCTCTATTACGCCCAAAGCTTCGCAGTATTCAAACTGTAATAGGTTATTCGTTGCTCTTTCTATAACTTTGTATAACTTAGACAATATCCACTTATCTATTGTCTCGTGAGCAGAATTTATGCTCATTACTTGATGCTTTTCCATGAACATGGAAACAAACTTGCTAGCGTTCCAAAGTTTTGTAACTAGGCGCTTGCCAATTTTAAATATATTTTCAGAGTAGACTGTATCAACTCCAAGCCTTGAGTTCGCTGCCCAATAGCGTACTACATCAGCTCCATAAGTTTCAAGTATTACATGAGGAGTGATGATGTTACCTTTTGATTTACTCATCTTTTTCTTATCATCGGCTAAACACCAACCGCTGATCATAATGTTTTTCCAAGGTAAAGAATCTGCATGATAATGTGCCTTTAAAATAGTACAAAAAGCCCAAGTTCTTATTATCTCATGGCTCTGGCTGCGCAGATCTGCAGGAAATATTGTATTATAGCGATGATTTGGTAAGCTAAACTCACTGTTTACTGCCAGTGCACTTAGTTGAGGAGTAATTGAACTTGTGGCCCAGGTATCCATTACATCTTGATCTGGGATAACCTCTTCTTTGCTATACCCTTTTGGCAAATCTTTGAGTGGATCTATAGGTAGGTCCTTTATCTCAGCTAGAATAATTTTACCTTCTTCTCCCTTACGTTTGGAATACCACGCTGGAAATGGCACACCAAAATAGCGCTGCCTTGAGATGCACCAGTCCCAATTTAGCCCTTCTATCCACACTTCCATGCGTTTACGCATATTGCTTGGATGCCAATTGCATTCTTTTACTTTATCTAATACTTGAGCTTTTTGCTCTAAGGTCTTGATAAACCATTGATAAGTAGGCAATATCTCAAGTGGTGCACCAGACCTTTCTGCGCACTTAACAGAATGAGAAATGCTAGTGCTTTCTATTAGTAACTCCTTCTCAGTTAGGATTTCGATCATCCTCTTTCTTGCTGCTGTAACTTTCAATCCATTGATTTCATTGTAGATTCCAGCGTCACGCGCTGGAATGACGCCGGGGTGTGGTGGAATGACGTCTTCTTTTGTCATCTGAGTAGCCCTTTCTCCTGTCATCCGAGTAGCCCCTATGGTGTCATCCCAGTGCCCAGACACTGGGATCCATTCTTCTATTTCCTGGATTCCAGTGCCACCTATGGTGTCATCCCAGTGCCCAGACACTGGGATCCATGCTCTTTCCTTCTGACCATGTGGTGGATGCAGGTTCATCCTCCCATCCTGATCGATGATAATTTTCATCGGCAGATTATGCTTTTGCTGCCAATATATGTCGAGCTCATCACCGAATGTACAACACATAACAAGCCCAGTGCCTTTATCTACTTTAACCTTATCATCAGCTATTATTGGAACTTTTTCCTTTGTTATTGGCGCTACGGCTGTTTTGCCAATCAGATGGGTATAGCGTGCATCCTCTGGGTGGCAAAAAACTGCAACGCATGCGGGAAGTAACTCAGGTCGCGTAGTTGCAATATTGATCTGCTCATTTTCGTGAGTAGAGAAAACTATCGTGTTTAAGGATGACTCAAAAACTTTATCTTCTATTTCTGCTTGCGCAATTGCGGTTTTATCAACCGGATCCCAAAGAATAGGTTGCATTTTTCTATATGCATACCCTTTATTATATAGATCGATAAACGACATTTGAGAAAGTGTCACAGTTTCCTTGCTGATCGTGTGATATTCCAAACTCCAGTCATAACTAATGCCGACCGATTTAAATAGTTCCTTAAATTCTTGCTTTGATTTTTCAATAACTTCATGGCACATCTCTATAAATTTTTCTCTGCCAACTTCTTTTGCACGGGTTTTATAGGTTTGTTCAACCAATCTTTCAGTGGGGAGCCCATTATCATCAAACCCAATTGGATAAAACACATCTTTTCCCAGCATGCGCTGAAACCTTGCAATAAAGTCTGTGTGGCAATAGCTAAATATATGGCCGATATGCAATTTACCCGATATTGTTGGTGGAGGTGTGTCTATAGTGAAAGTGTTATCCTTTTCACCATTCCATTTATAAACTTTACTACCTTCCCATAATATGTTGCATTTGTCTTCAACTTCTTTAAAGCCGTATTTTTCTTTTAACATAAATATTTCTCAATTTTAAACCTTAAGCTAGCAACGTCATACCGCGATTCATTCGCGGTATCTCAGCCGCTAACACGTAGCAAGATACTTAACCGTCATACCGCCGCGGTATCTCTTAGCATAGATCCCGCTAACAAGTAGCGGGATGACGAGGTTATCGTCATACCACCACGAACCGTCATACCGCGATTCATTCGCGGTATCTAAGCCGCTAACACGTAGCAGGATACTTAACCGTCATACCGCCGCGGTATCTCTTAGCATAGATCCCGCTAACAAGCAGCGGGATGACGATTGTCGATAAACCTAAATTACTTTAGCTATAGCACAATTAAGTAAATACGGCAATTTTACGCCAAAATTTTTTGTTTACGAACATAAATTTTCTATGCTATAATAAAAATATTACTTGACCTTAGGTTCTAAAGGTATTATGTAATGTTAATTATATATATTGAGGTTCGTTATGATAGGATTTGAAAGATTAGCAGGGATTTTGGGTGCTTTAGATAAGAATGGTCATAATCTGGATGCTACAAAAAAAGAAGAGCTGAGAGTTTTCCTTAAAGGAGTGTTGGAAGGTAAAGAGGAAGAAACTTCAGAAAACATAGTAAGTGCATTCAGAGAGAAACTAAAAACAGAAGCTAAAGATGAACTTAAAGCTGATGAGGCAATAAAAACTGAAGCTAAAGATGAACTCAAAGCTGATCAAGCAACAATAACGGCTGCAAAAGCTGAACTGAAAACTGATCAAGCAACAATAACGGCTGCAAAAGCTGAACTCAAAGCTGATCAAGCAACAATAACGGCTGCAAAAGCTGAACTAAAAACCGAAAAGCTAAAAACTGAAGCTAAAAATGAACTATCAAATGAAATGCAAGAAAAAGTAAATAAACTTGAGCAGATAGAGAAGGAAAAAACAGACTTACAAACTCAATTGGGTGCAGCTAATACGCAAAAAACAGAATTAGAAAAACAATTAAGTAAGAAAGGCGAAGAATTAGAAGCTGAAAAGCTGAAAGCTGAGCAGGAAAAAACAGAATTACAAGCTAAATTCGATCAAGAAAAACAAGCACTAGAAGCTAAAAACAAAACAACTGAGCAACCAAAACAAGGCAATGGAGCACGGTACACCGCTACTGTTGGTATGGGTCTTGCTGCTGGACTGATAGCATTTACTGCACTTGGACGTACAGTTAGGTTAGAGATGTTAGTAATGATTGGTATAGCATTAGCATCTGCACTCGTAGCTGGTAGTATTACATATGTAGCATTACCTAGTACTCAAGTAGATGGAGCGAAAGCACAAGAAGTAAATGAGAATGGGAAAAAGAAGTAACAAAGGCACTGAGCTGAAACCGTCATAAAGGAACCAGCGTCAGCTACTTGGATGACAAGAAGAGGGCGCTGGGATGAAATCATTATAGAGTGAACCAGTGTCACACTACTAGGATGACATCCTGACAATCGTCATACCGCTACTTGTTAGCGGGATGACAAGAAAGGAGCAGCAGGATGACGCCTCACCATGTCATTTGAGTAGCGGACACTGGAATGGCTTTGTTGCATCGCTAGCTATGATGGATTAAAGATAAAAAAGATGGAGAATATCAGTAGCTTATTATTCTGGTGTTTATAACAAGAACGGTCAGTGAATACCTAAATTTTAACAATCTCAATTATCACACACCATAATAAAACAGTCAACTTCACATGCTTAGGTTGCAAAATCCCAAAAAGCAGCCAGAATAGAATAAGCAAACATTTACGAATTAAATTTAGTGGATAATCACCAAACAAGGGTATTGATATCAACCATACTCTGCAGAATCGCAATATGGTATGACTACATGCTCTTCACTGATTTGATTAACATAATTAGCAGAGAGTTTTGTTTTGCAAAAGATGTCTACAGTAACATACTGCAATTATTTGGAATTGTAGGGCTAGGTGCAATTGTAAGGCCACTTGGTGCATTCATATTTGGTCACGTTGGTGACAGGTATGGAAGAAGGATAGCATTAATAATTACTATCTTGCTAATATCGATACCATCAAGTCTCATTGCATTTATTCCAAGTCACAATCAAGTAGGTATAATTTCTACTATATTGCTTCTTGCAATCCATGTGGCACAAGGAATTGCACTTGGTGGTGAACAGGGAAGTTCTGTTTATCTTATAGAACATTTATCCAGTAGGAAAGAGAACTTAGGAATGTATTTTGGAATAATGGGCTGTGGTCGCTCCATTGGTGTCTTGCTTTCTGCGGTGATAGTAATTATCTGCAAAAAAACTACTGATTTTTGTACCTGGGGTTGGAGATTGCCATTTGTTTTCTCAGCTATTTTAGGATTAATTAGCGCGTATAGCATATACACATTGGGAGAAACTCCAGCATATGAAAAAAATCGAAAACAAAGAAATTTACCTGATTTGCCAATAATAGAGCTTATAAAGCGCCACAAGAGAGCTCTTATACTTGCTATTTTAATATCTGTACCTGTTAATGTTGCTGTCGGATTTACCATATTTCTTCGAACACTCGCAAAGGAAATAGCATCAGTGGATGTGTATGTAACGACATATATCAACGAAATTGTGCTCATTATAACCAGTGTATTAATGCCGATATCTTCAATAGCGTTTGGAATGTTGGCTGATAAAGTTGGAAAAGAGCGCACTGCAATCTTATTTATAGCAATTACAATGGCACTATGTTGTCCTGCGTTATCTATTGCATATTACTACAAAAATTACCTTATAATTATGCTTAGTGTAATGGCTCTTTCTATAATAGAAAGAGGTATAGTTCCCATAGGAATAGTTGCATCTGAACTCTTTCCCACCAATGTTAGATTTAGTGGTGTGAGCTTATCACGCAACATCTCTTATGCGTTACATGGAGGATTTACTCCTATGGTTTGTATTTGGTTGACTGTAACATTTCCTCAAACAAACCTTGCTGCTGGGCTTTATATAGTCTTCTGCTTGTTGATCAGTGTGGTAGCAATATTGCAAATAAAACCGCAAGATAAAAAATGTGATTGGTCTTAGTTTTCTCTTATGTGATTTGATAGTGATCTCCACCGGAAAAGGGTTTCATCTAAGTAGCTGACACCCTGACAACCGTCATCCTGCTGCTTGTTAGCGGGATCTAGAGATACCGTAACGGTATGACGTAGGACTGCTGTCATTCCAGTCTGGAATCCAGAAAAAAGGGGCTACTTGGATGACACCCTGACAACCGTCATCCCGCTGCTTGTTAGCGGGATCTATGTTAAGAGATACCGCGAATGAATCGCGGTATGACGTAGGACTGCTGTCATCCCAGTGCCCAGACACTGGGATCCAGGAATTTTATTAAGTTGGTAAGCATAAAAATAGCTGTTTTACGTTAAAATACAATGTTTTTGATGATTATGGAAAGGCTGGATCCCAGTGTCAAGCACTGGGATGACACCATTTGTTGTAAACTCACTTTTACTCTATGGTTATACTACCTTGCCGCTATCCTGAACGGATACAAAGTAAGTTTTATTGTGATGTGCTCATCTGTAAAAAATAAGACTTAATCTCACTGTTGATCATGGATTTTAAGTTGTGCTAACACACTGCGGCCATTTAAAGAGTCAAGATTTTTAACCTGGCTAGCCAGTATTAAAGAGTTATTTTTTAGGTATTTCTTTACAAGGCTTGCAAGTCTTTTTGGATTATTCAAATAGCTCCACTCTGCTTGTAAAACTTTTATATCACTTTGTACTAAACTAATTTCACTTTTTATTTTTATTAGCTCTCTATTTAATGACTGAACATGTAGTTTTATCTTAAATAGTCCTACAATGCTAAGAAAAAACATAACTATTGAGATGATGCAGAAAGTTCTCATGACAACTTCTGTATAGCTCTTAGTTTTGCTGAGCGTGAACGCGGATTTGCACTTACTTCTTCTATACTTGCTTTGATCACTTTTTTATTTAGAAGAGAGAATGTCTTACAATCAGTAGATCTTGGCTCACATAGATCTTTAAAAAAAGTTTTGACTATACGATCTTCCAAAGAATGAAAGGTGACAACAATTAATTTGCCATTCTCATTTAAAATTTCAGATGCAGCTTTAATGCCCCTCTCAAGTTCTCCCAGCTCATCGTTTACCCATATTCTGATTGCCTGAAATGTTCTGGTTGCAGGATCAATTTTGCTTTTTCCACGGAACACCACAGAACGTACAATGTTCGCAAGCTCAAATGTAGTTTTGATAGTTTTCTTCTTCCGTGCACTTACTATTGCTCTTGCGATTTTGCGAGAATGATGCTCTCCTCCGTAGTTATATATAGTATTTGCAATTTCTTCTTCGCGTAAAGCGTTAACAAACGTTGAAGCGTTTATATAAGAAGAGTTATCCATGCTCATATCGAGTGGACCATCATGTAAAAATGAGAACCCTCTATCTCCGTTATCAAGCTGCATAGATGAAACTCCGATGTCAAAAACCACCCCATCCACTCCGTTTGATTTCATTCCAGCGCGTGACCAGTTATTTTTTCCAGTATCAAGTACTGGGATGACAGGAGATGGCTCAACGCTGCTTAGTATACTTTTAATATTACTAAACTTCTCAATGAATAGTTTTATTCTATCGGGATATCTAACGCTTAAATCATCATAAAACTTAGTTACCGTTTCATCTCTATCAATTGCATATACCTTGCAATCAGCTGACTCCAATATTGCTTTGCTATACCCTCCAGCTCCAAATGTGGCGTCCACGTATATACCACCATCCTGCGGTGATAGTAGTGATAGCATCTCTTTTAACAAAACTGGAGTGTGTGTCATAGTGCTCCATCAAAAGACTCTGTGCATACAAATAAAAATAGCTTCCCACTAAAACATATGGAAATATATAGGCAATAATATAAAAATACTTGAATATAGTCAATGATATAAAAATATTAAGATTTAATAAGATACTATTATTAATATAATGTTCAAATTTTTCTATTATATAAAAAAAAGTAATGTATATTACTAAATACTAAACAAACTATAGAAAATTATGCAGCAAATAACAAAAGTAATATTTTCAAGTTTGATTTGTAACACTTTATTGTGGTATGACCACATGCTTTTTGGCCACTTAATAAACATAATAGGTGGTGTGTTTTTTCCATCGGATGATCAACTAACCAGCGTATTGAAGGCTTTTGGAGTGTTTGCAGTGGGTTTCTTAATGAGACCAGTCGGCGCTGCTATATTTGGTCACATTGGTGATAAGCATGGCAGAAGAGTTGCCTTATTGCTCTCGATTATATTAATGACTTTATCAACCGTATTAATTGCTTTTGTTCCAGGTTATCAAAGCATTGGAATACTAGCGTCAATGCTGGTAGTTTTTTAAGATTATTGCAGGGTATATCCCTTGGAGGAGAAGCAGGAAATGCACCATTTTTAATAGAAAACGCTCCTAAAAATAAAAAAGGATTTTTTGGCAGCATTGAAGTATTAAGCGCAATTTTTGGTTCAGTATTAAGCCTGATAGCAGTACTCATATGCAAAAAAGTATCTGATTTTGAATCTTGGGGGTGGAGATTACCTTTCATTTTCAGTTTAGCAATGGGATTAATCAGCATATATATGAGATATATACTTGATGAAAGCCCAGAGTATAAAAGACAGAAAAATCCATCTAAACTGCCATTAAAAGAGTTATTGAATAGCTATAAAAAACCTTTTCTGATATCAGTTGGGGTTGATATAGTTGAAAACTCATCTCTTTACATATATCTGGTATTTTTCAATGTGCTTACATCAACAATAAATACTCATTTTAACCATATGGTAGAAATACTGAGTCAAATTGCGCTCGGAGGATTGACAATATTGTTTGCAATACTTTCTGATAAGGTAGGAAGAGAAAAAGTTATGAAATTTTCATTTATAGCTTTTGTAATAGTGAGTTATCCAGTTTTCTCAATGTTATGTAGTGGCAATTACTTACTCACTTTTACGGCACATATTCTTTTTATAATTCCAATAGCTGCATCGCTTGGTCCTGTCAGTGCATTTATGTGTGAATTATTTCCAACAAAGGTTCGGTACAGCGGATTTGGCTTGTCAAGAAATATAGCTGCTGGATTTTTTGGTGGCCTTGCACCATTTATATGCACAACAATTATCAAAGTTACAGGACAAGAGACTTCAGCTAGTTTTTACATGATTTTCTGTGCATTAATTGGGCTAGTTGCTATATCGCAAATTAAGGATTAGCTTTCTTCAAGATCCAAGTATAGTTGCAGTATAGCAGAGTTTAAAAAAATCTAATTATATGGTGGGAAGTGCCAATTTTTAGGTGATAATGTGAATATTTCAGCACCATCTTTAGTTACTCCGAGCGTATGTTCAAATTGAGCAGAAAGTGAAAGATCGCGTGTTGTCACTGTCCAGTCATCGATTTTACTGAGCAGAGTCTCATGTTTTCCAGCATTAATCATTGGCTCTATTGTAAAAAACATACCTTCCTTCAAGATGAGATTTTCATCTTGATCATAGAAATGCACTACATTTGGTGGAGCATGAAAGACTTTTCCTATACCATGTCCGCAGTAGCTGCGTACGATAGAATATCCAAAATCTCTAATATATTTCTCTATAGCAAGCCCTATTTCATTTAACTTATTGCCGGGTTTAACTTGTTTAATTGCTTCCATCAATGCATGATAAGTAGCGTCACACAAACGTTTTGCTTTTATTGATGGCTTGCCAACCCAAAACATGCGACTTGTATCACCATGCCAACCATTTAAAATCACCGTGACATCAATATTTAAAATATCTCCATCTTTAAGCGTTTTATCATCGGGAACACCATGGCACACAACTGCATTTTTTGAAGTGCAAATCGATTTTGGATACCCCCTATAGTTTAGTGGTGCTGGAATTGCACCTGCATTAATTATAAAATCATGACATAGATCATTTAACTCATTAGTTGTCACCCCTACCTTTACGTACGGTGCAATGAAATCAAGAGTTTCAGCAGCAAGCCTGCCAGCCTTGCGCATAAATTCAAAATCTTCTTGTGAGTGTATAGTTATGTTCATATTTTCCATGTCTTATTGTAATTGGTACGCTTACTTGCAAGTACATAAATGTAATAACTTTACGTATTATGAAAATAAGCCCTATGGATCCTAGTGTCAAGTCATTTGTATGAAAGGTGGTCAAGCAAGAAGTCTATTTAATAATCTGAACTATACAACTACTATCTCAGGATAATCTGAAGGTTTTTTGTGATAGTAATCGATGCTATTAGAATTCACCTCAATGTAAGTATTGTAGATACGATTCTCAAAACCACCTCTCTCTTGTTTTTTAGAGATACGCTTTTCTTCAATTTGTTCTATAGATAGTCCACTTTCTTTGCCTAATGCATGTATGACATCAAGTAAATCAGCTAACTCTTCAAGGTTTTCATCTGAGGTTTTAGAGGCAATAACTTCCTTTACTTCTTCTAAAAGTTTATCTTTGAGACGTTCAATGTATTCATCTTTTTCCATCACCCTCTCATAAACAATAATTCCATGGGAACGTATAATTTCAGTTGTATGATCACGAACAAGTTTATTAATTTTGAAACAATGTTTTTTATTCATAATGTTTCCTTTGACAGATATAAGAATTTCATTCAGTAAAATTAAACTGTAACTTTTGATTTAACCCAATGGTACAACTTACTTATTTTACCATCTTGACCGAGCATTCCAGAGTTATTCTTATAAAAAGTTTCAACTATTAGCTTTATAGAACCTATAGCAGCAGAAAATACAGGATTTTTATCATATTCGCCATCAAGACCGCTACAAGACTCAGGGCACCCAATTCGAACTTGCTTATTGAATATATAGCCTGCAATTTCCTTCATGCTTGTGAGTTGACTAGTTCCACCTGTGATCACTACTTTATTAATTGGATCTTTCTGCTCTTGAAATTGCTCTCTTACCATTTCAAGTATTTCTTCAACTCTTGGTCTTATGATGTTAATAAGCTCAGATTTGAATACTTGAGTAGGTTCATCATTTTCACTATTTTGGACTGTAATATATTCGTTCTCATCTATTGAAGTTACGATAGTGCTACCATACAGTATTTTTATATACTCTGCACGTTCTATGCTTGTGCATAGCCCGTAAGCAATATCTCGAGTGATATGAACGCCACCAATTGGAACGCTGCTTGCATACACAAGTTTCCCTCTTTTGAAAATTCCAATTGCAGTGCACCCACCGCCTATATCAACAATAGCAGTCCCGAGCTCTTTTTCATCTTCACTCAGACAGGCAAGACCTGCAGAATATGCAGAAGCAATACAACCTGCCATATTTAATCCACCATTATTGGTAATACAGTTTTCAATATTGGTAAGCGCTGGACGCGAAGCAGTGACAACATTAACATCAGCAGATAGTCTTTTTCCGTACAATCCACCAACTTCTTTTATGTCAGTCATGTCATCTAAGTGATATTTCAGTGGTATATTGTGAATGATAACATTTTCTTCAATATATTTCTCAAACGTCTGAAAAACTACACGTTTTATATCCCGGTCAGAAATTTCATGATTAGCTGCAATAATTTCATTATGTACATTAAAAGATGAGATGCCACATCCAGCAATGTTCACATATATCTGGTCTATAGTTTCCTCTGACACTTGCTCAGCTAAACCTATAGTTGATGAGATGGAGTAATTTGCGTGTTTTACATTAGTTATCGACCCACCATTTACACCTTCTGCAATCTTATAGCCCGTTCCTGTCACTTTATAGCTGAAGTTGCCATTTATTTTAACGATTAGACAAATAATCTTTGTTGTACCTATGTCTAAAACAGCAAAAACGTTTCTCTTTGGTTTTGCTATTACTGCAGAGTACATTAGTTAACCTTATTACGCAATTTCATTTAAATTGTAGCTTTCTTTAATAATTTATATTTCTATTATAGATATAGCAACATTTTAATATACACTAAATTCTGGACAAAAGGAAAAGCAAAACATAGAATTATAATTTTTATGTCCATATTACCAATTGTAATTGCCCCTGATGAAAGACTAATCACACGTGCCAGTGAAGTAACAGATATAAACGATAAAATTAAAGAATTAGTAAACGACATGTTCGAAACTGTGTACGATGCAGAAGGTCTTGGCCTTGCTGCAGTGCAAGTTGGAGTGCTGAGGAGAGTTTTTGTTATGGACATTCAGCTCTCTCGAGCTGAAGACGAGCCAGTAGGGTATGAATCGACTGGCAAATTTTACATGATTAACCCTGAAATTACGGAATTATCCGATGAACAAGTAATTCTCAAAGAAGGGTGCCTTTCAATTCCAGAGCAAAGCTATGAAATTAAGCGTCCAAAATATTTGACTGTGAAATATAAGGATTTAAATAATGAGGAACAGACGCTAAAAGCTTGCGGCTGGCTCGCAAGGTGTATTCAGCATGAGCTAGATCACTTAAATGGCATATTATATATTAGACATTTATCTAAATTAAAGTATGATATGGCCATGAAAAAAGCACAAAAGGTTAAAAAGCATTATGAGCAATGAAGACCTAGAATTATTAAAATTTTACCATGAAGTGGGTGTTGATTGCACACTAACAGAGGGTGAAGAGGAAAAAAAGTTGGAGAGCAAAGAGGGTGTGCAACCCTCTGTTATCCAAACTGGGACCCAGAAGAAAGATGCAGATACGCGCTGGGGTGACACTAAAGATGGAAAAGACATATTTCCAAGTGATTGGATAATTGAAGCAAGGAAACTTGCAAGTAAATGTAGTAGTGTGGATGAACTAAGAAGTGCAGTTGAATCATTTGAAGGTTGTGAGATAAAAAAAACTGCAACTAATACTGTTTTTTCCGATGGTAATCCAAACGCAAAAATTATGCTCGTTGGTGAAGCTCCAGGAGCAAATGAAGACCTTCAAGGCATACCATTTTGTGGTGCAAGTGGAATATTGCTCGATAAAATGTTAAATGCAATCAATCTTGATCGCACTAAGGTATACATAAGCAATACCGTATTTTGGCGCCCACCTGGCAATAGAAAGCCAACCGACCTAGAGCTTGATATGTGCAGACCATTTGTTGAGAAGCATGTTGCACTGGTTTCACCGCAAATTCTAATTTTGGTCGGGGGAATTGCGTGTTATAGCCTTCTTGACAGCACAAAAACTATATCGAATTTGCGTGGTAGATTTCATACGTACACTAACCAATATTTATCTCACTCAATCACTACAGCTGCTATATTTCACCCAGCTTACCTACTGCGTCAGCCAATGCAAAAACGTTTAGCCTGGGAGGATTTAAAGAAGATTAGGGAGTATCTTAATAATACCAATAACTGTACGAATACTTAACACCACTGGTGTCAAGAAGTAGCCCGCAGAAACGAAAAAACTTACTTGACAAGTTTCGTCAGCCCCCTTATCATGAAACTGAAGCTATTTCATTTAACTTCGCAATCTGTGCAGATTAAAACGACAAGAAAACTTGTATTTGTCGTACTATGCTTAATTTTTTGCACGATGACACTCTCGCATATAAACTCACTACTTTCATTTGTTTCTTTCTCTCTATTTTCTTTTTTTCTCTTTATCAATCTCTCTATCAGTTGCCCGTATACATCCGATAAGCGTTTATCTGCTAACTCATCAGGCTCATATCGACAGGTAACAGTTAATGTTCTTTTTCTCATAGTTTCTCCTGTAAATGTTTTCATAGTTCAGGCACTCCTTTTTTCCATAAATCCATTTATCAGCTATTCTTGCGAAAAAGACGCAACTGTTAACCTTCGTTTTGTTTTACTTTTATGCACAATTTTGGAAACACATAGCGCTATCTTTCATCAATTAAGCTCTCTTCCAAATCATCAAGCTCCTCTTTTCCCTCTAATGATCTTCTTTTCCAAATGACACGTTCGAACTTTTCTTATAATAATTTTACTATACCACAAAACTAGCTATATTGGCCTACTTTTACCATATTTATATACGAACCAATTTGCTTAACTTCGTTGCAACAATTTCAACCTTCTATTTTCACAACCTTATTTTTACCAAACAAGCTCTCACAAAGATACGTACTTTTTTGCGGTTTTAGAAAAAGTAAATGAACAAATTTTTTGTGACGCTACAGAGTCTGGTATTTTCTACAAATTTTCACGTAATTTGTTAACAAAATTGACAATCACTGAAATACTGGCTAAAATATTTATATGATAATTTTAGTAAGGAGAAGAAATGGATTTTAATGAACATGTTAAGTACGGTGTCCTTTATTGTCATTGCGCCGTAAACGTAAGTGAACTAGTAAGCTTTTTACAAAATAGAACAGACGTTACAAAACTTAGTTTGCACAGAGCAGAAATTGGCAATGAAGTTGCAAAAGCTTTAGCTAATCTTACAAATCTTACTACACTTGATTTGAAATATAACAATATTGGCAATGAAGGTGCAAAAGCTTTAGCTAGTCTTACAAACCTTACTAAACTTGAATTATCTGATAACAATATTGGTGATGAAGGTGCAAAAGCTTTAGCTAGTCTTACAAACCTTACTACACTTGATTTGACATGTAACAATATTGGTGATGAAGGTGCAAAAGCTTTAGCTAGTCTTACGAATCTTACTAAACTTGATTTGAAATATAACAATATTGGTGATGAAGGTGCAAAAGCTTTAGCTAGTCTTACGAATCTTACTAAACTTGAATTATCTGATAACAACATTGGTGATGAAGGTGCAAAAGGGTTAGCTGAAGGTAATTTTACAAATCTTACTAAACTTGAATTATCTGATAACAATATTGGTGATGAAGGTGCAAAAGGGTTAGCTGAAGGTAATTTTACAAATCTTGAATGGCTTGGGTTAGGTAGTAACAAAATTGGTGATGAAGGTGCAAAAGGGTTAGCTGAAGGTAATTTTACAAATCTTGAATGGCTTGGGTTAGGTAGTAACAAAATTGGTGATGAAGGTGCAAAAGCTTTAGCTAGTCTTACGAATCTTACTAAACTTGATTTGAAATATAACAATATTGGTGATGAAGGTGCAAAAGCTTTAGCTAGTCTTATGAATCTTACTAAACTTGAATTATCTGATAACAACATTGGTGATGAAGGTGCAAATGAGTTAGCTAATCTTATACATTGCGGGATAGGTTTTAAAAGACACCCTAAATTACAAATAAAATCTAAAAACAACAACAAATACTATGTTTGTGGCGGTATAGCAATTGGTTTGTTTTTAGGTTTGAGCATAGCATATCTTGCAGGAGCTGCTACTTTAACTCCTGTTGGTGCTGTTGCGGTGTTTCTTGTAGCTGCAGTAATTGGTGCATTAGTAGGTTATGGTGTTGGAAAGTTTTGCGAGAGAGTTAGTGAGGAAAAGCAAGAAGATCCCGATATAGGTACGTGTGATGCTGTTAAGAGCGTCCTTTCTAGTGTATGGACTACTGGGCACAATAAATCGCCAGTGTATTCTTAAATCTTGATTCAAATTATCAGCATATGCACAAGCTTTAAGTAACCTAAAGTCCAATATGTTGGCCTATTTTCATCCTATTTAGACACATACTAGCAATGATAGTTTCGCGTTTTTAGAAAGAATTAAAGCAGTCAAACAAGCATGTAGTACCTAAAGATACATTTCTTTGAAGATTTATGTACTTTTTTTTTCAACACTTTCCCAAACTAATTCCCATTTCTAGTTGCTTTTTAAGATTAGGAATAACTTATGATTGGTTCTGATATTCTGAAGTAAAAAAAACTTGACATACGAAATAATGTTTGTATTTTTACCATATTGTTTTCATATATTGTACTTTTTAGACTAGGAGGTATATATGGGTTTTCTAGATAAGCCAGTTATTGAAGAAATAGCATCAACAGAAATACCTAGTATAAGTAGATTATTTGCTACTTTTATCCCTTCTGCTTTGTCGATCTTTTCTCTGTAGATTTGCCTTCTTTCGGACAAAAATTCTATTAGTATGTTCAGTTCATCTCTTGATTCCTGATTATCAATTCTTTTGAATTCTCTCGTTAAACTTAATAGCTCATTTTCCGCTTCCTCGTCTTCACCTTCATAGTAATCTTCTTCCGTTATTAGATCTTCAGCATCCACTGATAATATTTCTGCAACTTTACACGCCACCTCGCTTAAAAAGGTACTCTTCCCTTGTTCATAGTTATGTATTTGTGAACGTGCTACACCTAGCTCTTTTGCCAATTCCTCTTGAGTATATTCTCTTATTATCCTCCATTTCTTCATCTCTTGTCCTTCCTTGTAACGCTTACAGACAACTAGCTCTTTATTATTATATTCATTTGTTGATAAGCCTGTTGCTCGGTAGATAATATCAGCATCAAATTCTAACTTGAGCATATTTTTTGCCATTCTTATTCTTGCTGCTTTTACATCACTTTCCTCTTGAGCTCGAATAAATTTGGTTAATGGATTAATTGCCTTGCGCGGTTCTCTCCCCTTTGTTTTCATGTATTTTCCCATGAAATCGTACGTCTCTTGCGCCTTATCTTTATCAAAACAACTGTCTTCTCTTGGTGGAGGAAGTAGATTACTAATAGGAACTGACAATGCCTTTGCTATACGTTTTAACTTTTCAGTTGGAATGCCACATTTTCCTTTTACATACCTTAGCAGCGTATAGTATTCTATACCTGTTTTATTTGCTAAATCTTTTTGGGTATATTTTCGCTTTAATATCCAGCTTCTTATATTTTGTGCTATTTTGTACCTTATGGAGATAGTAGTACGTTTTGCCATGCCGCTAACAGAAATAAACTACACATTATTACACAGGTTAGCATAAATTTACTATGAAAGGACCTCTAAGGTGCGTAGTAGTATTCTAAAGCCACCTATGGGAGACATTTTTTTCATCAACGCATTCAAAACTTAAAAAAATAAACTAAAAATAAAGAAGTTGAATATTTTTTCAGAATTGTGTATAATTATTAATGCTTTTTAGGTTAGTTCGTTATGGCTCTTTCGAAGTTTCTCGATCCAAAGAATGATGGTGTGCTGCAGCAACAAACAGGGTAATGTTTGTGAGAAGCTTTATTGAAGATGAAGGAAGGTCCTTCGAAATCGGTTTTCAGGAGCAGGTTTCAAACCACCTTAAGTGGCTCTATTTAAGAGATAGGGTCATAAGCGTTAAGGAAAAATCAGCGTAAGAGCTGGAAGGTGTGGATCAGAAAGGCGAACGTAAGTGAACCACTGATGAACGTGTCGAAAAGGGAAGTGAACATCGAAAGGAGGAGTGAGTTGTTCTCCTCTTAAAAGCGTACAAGGAACCTGATTACTGTGTAGGCGGTGTTCGGCATAAAGGTGGCGTGAGTCTGATCTGGGCTTTAATAAGGAACTGCAGGAACCAGTCGATTTGATGCAAAGCGAGACAAGCAAGAGGCAAATCCTCAAGCTTTAGAGTAGCGATACAAATCACTGGGGCGGATCAACTCGTAGTAGTGAAGAAGTGGTTGTAATGACCATGGAGCGAAGGGGTTGAACTAGTCGACTTTAGTAAATCATTCAACTTGAAGGAGGATGAAAATGATTGAACGAACAAAGCCTTTTGATATACCGAAATCTCTAGTGTTTATGGCTTATAAAAGAGTTAAAGAAAACAGAGGAGGAGCAGGTATTGATGATCTAACAATTGAAAAGTTTGATCAAGACTTAAGCAAGAACCTTTACAGGCTATGGAATAGGCTATCATCTGGTAGTTATTTTCCACCTGCAGTTAAGGCTTGTGATATAACCAAGGCAGATGGAGGGACAAGGACACTTGGAATACCAACTGTCTCGGATCGTATAGCACAGGAAGTTGTAAGAAGTGTTTTAGAACCAGAACTTGAGAAGGTATTTGATGAGGATTCATATGTTTATAGGCCAAATAAATCAGCATTAGATGCCATAGGACAAACCAGGAAGCGATGCTTCGACCAAAATTGGTTAATAGAGTTTGACATCAAGGGAATGTATGATAACATAGACCACAATCTACTGATGAAAGCAGTCAGAAAGCACACTACAAACAAATGGGTTCTCTTATACATACAAAGATGGCTAAGTGCAGATATACAACTTGAAGATGGAACAAAGATAAAGCGTCTCAGCGGAGTGCCGCAGGGAGGTGTAGTTAGTCCTATCTTAAGTAACCTATTCATGCACTACAGCTTTGATGTGTGGATGAGAAGAAAATATCCAAGTGTAAAGTGGGCAAGATATGCTGATGATGGTGTTATACATTGTGTAAGCAAGATCCAAGCACAACTAATTTTAAGTCAACTTGAGCAGAGACTGAAGACTTGCAAGCTGGAAATAAAACATACAAAGACCAAAATCATCTACTGTCAAGATGGAAAACGAAAGGATAGTCATGAGAATGTGTCATTTACATTCCTAGGATATGAATTTCGCAAAAGGCTTGTAAGAAATAGAAAAGATGGTAGTCTATTTGTAAGTTTTACTCCAACCGTAAGTAAAGAAAGTCTGAGAAAGATGAAGAAAGAAATTAGAGGCTGGAAATCTGCTAGAAGAACAAACTTGGAAATAGAAGATATATCACGAATATGTAATCCAATTCTAAGGGGTTGGTTTAACTATTACGGGAAGTATCACATAACTGCGCTAGAGGACATAATAAGAATGTTTAATAGGAAACTCAGAAAGTGGTTTCAGACAAAGTACAAGAAGCTGAGTAGGCATAAAACCAAAGCAGCTAAGTTACTAGAAAGAATCGCAAAGAGTAGACTAAATCTTTTTGTGCACTGGAAATTAAGTATAGGGTTAGGGCAATGACTAGTGGGAGCTTTATGAGACGCGAGTGTGCGCCGTGGTACGCATTAAGAAATACTTAGCAGAGCTAAGCGGGGTTCAGAATAAATGGCCTCGAGGTGAACAACTAACTTTAACCCGAAAGGGAAGGAGGACAAGAGCATGTATGTAAAGCGAGAGTTATCTGAAGATGTGTAAGATAACGGCTTGCAACACCTGATCAATATGGTTAAAGCTAAACTGCTTGAATTCTAATCTTCAGGGGTGGGACTTCACATCCATGGGTATCGCATTTAAAACCCCATGTCTACGGTAAGCACAGATTAAACTTTCGTTTGTGTGACATTCTGGCTGTAGAACGATAAGTAGTGAACTTATTTAAGAGGATGAATGGAAAACCTAAGTTGATCTAGAACAGTTCTTAGTGACGGAACATGGGATGACCTAAGGAACGCGAGTTCTATGGTTACGGAGTCATCGTAGTAGTCGTGAAAGTAACGAATCACCGGGGAGCGTGGGAAAGCCACATACAGGGCAAAGGGTGACAGATAATTGAATGTTGAAATTGGGAGGTACGCAAGATGCGGAAAGCTGAAACAATACTTAACATTATACGTGAACGTGGACAAAGAAATTTGCCGGTTAAAAACGTATATCGCCTACTTTATCAGCGTGATCTTTACCTTCGAGCGTATGGCAAACTTTGTCGTAATAAAGGTGCTATGACAGAAGGTGTGACAACTGAAACAGTTGATGGTATGTCTTTGGAGAAAATCGATAAAATCATAGAGGATTTACGCTATGAGCGATATCGGTGGACACCAGTAAAACGTATCTATATTTTAAAGAAGAGTGGTAAACGCAGGCCGTTAGGATTGCCAACATGGTCAAATAAGTTACTTCAAGAAGTAATCCGATTAATATTGGAAGCCTACTATGAGCCTAAATTTAGTGAATGTTCACATGGATTTCGACCAAAGCGTGGATGCCACACTGCATTAAGAGCAGTAATGCAAAAAGGCAGAGGTACAAAATGGTTTATAGAGGGAGATCTCAGTGCATGTTATGACTCAATTGATCATACTATGTTGTTGAAAATACTGAGTGAAAGCTTCCAAGATAACCGTTTTATTCAGCTAATCAATCGACTGCTAAAAGCAGGATATATGGAAAATTGGAAGTACAATAAGAGTCATAGTGGGGTACCACAAGGTTCTATTATTGGTCCAATTTTGAGTAACATATTACTCGATCGGTTAGATAAACATGTGGAACATATACTAATACCATCAAATAACCGAGGTAAGCGAAGAAAGACAAATCCAAAATATTTAAGGTTAACCATGCAAGTATCGATGATGAGAAAACAAGGGAACTGGGATCAAGCAAAACAACTGCGTCAATTAGTGCAGGGTATGCCATCTAAGGATTCTTGTGATCTAAATTATCGACGTCTTTGGTATGTTAGGTATGCTGATGATATTCTGGTAGGGTTTGCAGGACCAAAAAATGAAGCTGAACAAATTAAAAATGAGATTGCTAAATTCCTCAATGAGGAGCTCAAACTTATGCTTAATGAAGATAAAACGCTTATTACACACGCGTGTGATAGCAAAGCCAATTTTTTAGGTTATAAAATACACGTCTTGCATGCAGATGATAAACATGATCATCGGACACAACGATGTATTAATGGTAGTATTGGGTTACGTGTACCACATCATATAAAGCAGAAAAAGTGTTCTGAATATATGCGTTGTGGAAAGCCTATACATTTACCTCAACGTACACTTGATACAGCTTACAGTATTGTTGCTCAGTATCAAACTGAATATCGAGGAATTGTACAATATTACAAAATGGCCTACAACCTTCACACACTAAGTTATTTGAAGTATGTGATGGAAGTATCATTAGTAAAGACTTTAGCATCTAAATACAAAACAACTTGCAGGAAAATTTATAGAAAATTTGGTGCAATGATTGAAAACGACGAAGGTGAAAAACGAAAAGTCATCCAAGTCAGAGTAGATCGTTTACCATCAAAGATACCATTAATTACACACTTTGGTGCTGTGTCACTAAAATGGAATAAATGGGTAAGTATAAGTGATAACCTTATACCAATATGGAATAAGCGTAGTGAAATAGAGCAAAGACTATTGGCACAAACTTGTGAATTATGTAAATCACAAGAGCAGATTGAAGTACATCACGTACGTAAACTTGCTGATTTGCTAGGTAAACGTAATACTGAGCTACCGAAATGGAAAAAGAGAATGATTGAACGACAGAGGAAGACTCTTGTTGTTTGTCATGAATGCCATAAGAAAATCCAATATGGAAAATATGATGGTGACTCCTTAAAACGTTAGATTATTGGAGAGCCACGTGATACGGAAACGATCATGCGTGGTTCGGAGAGGGGTTGTTGGAAAAGTACTTAACAAGTAACTCGCTGGCTGCCCACTCTACTTCATGCACAGTTCTGTGAGAGGCTGGCGGGGAAGGTCCGCTGGTCTACTCTCCCTATAGAAACTCTCATCGCTGCCTTTTTGTTAACAGTGGTATTAGACTTCAAGTTACTGCAAAAAATGTTTTAAAACATAATTGACTTTATCTAGTTAATACTCCAAATTATAAAAAACAGATAGTTCTATGATGACAAGTCTATTACAAGGCAAAAAGGGGTTAATAACTGGAATAACAAATAAGAGATCGATAGCATGCGGTATAGCAAAAGCTCTCTCAGAGCACGGGGCAGAACTTGCAATCACCTACCAGAATGAAATAATAAAAGAAAAACTATCACCAATAGCAGATGAATTAAATGTGGAGCTAATATTACACTGTGACGTTTCAAATGAAAAAATCATAGATAACGCTTTTGAAATAATAGAGAAAAAATGGGGTACTCTTGACTTTTTGGTGCATGCAATAGCATTCTCCGATAAAAATGAGTTAGATGGTAAATATGTCAATACTTCACTGAATAACTTCCTCAATGCAATGCATATATCGTGCTATTCTTTCACTGCTTTAGCGCAAAGAGCTGAAAAAATGATGTCAGGTGGTGGTAGTTTACTTACTTTATCTTATTATGGCGCTGAAAAAGTTATGCCAAATTATAACGTTATGGGTTTATGTAAAGCAGCACTTGAAGCAAGTGTAAAATATATAGCATGTGATCTCGGGCCACAAAATATCAGAGTAAATGCAATTTCCGCTGGTCCAATCAGAACTTTAGCATCTTCTGGAATAAGCGATTTTCACTTCATATCAGAATGGAATAGAAATAATTCTCCGCTTAGACGCAATGTTACAATAGAGGATGTTGGCAAGGCAGCGTTATACTTATTAAGCGACTTAAGTAGTGGCACTACTGGAGAAATTTTGCACGTCGATTCAGGATATAACGTTGTGGGAATGAAGGTGGTTGACTAACAAAGCACTAGTTCCTTCGGGTTCATACACAACTCTATCAGGAGTTTTGTGACTGTGATTGCAGAAAACATCGAACATAAAATTCCTATTGATAAAGTGACAGAAAAGCCTCTAATTGCTCCGCTGCCAATAATGAACATTATTCCTGCAGCAATGAGTGTTGTGATATTTGAATCCAGTATTGTCTTTATAGCGTTTTTAAACCCTTCTTCAATAGCACGTTCCACTCTCTTGCCAGATTTGATTTCCTCGCGAATTCGCTCAAATATTAAAACATTTGCATCCACCGCCATACCGACAGTGAGTGCAATACCTGCAATTCCAGGTAAAGTTAGAGTTGCTTCAAGCAGAGTGAGAATTGATAATATAAGAATTACATTAGAAAAAAGCGCAACAGAAGCTAATATACCTAATTTGCCGTAAGTGATAATTATAAATAAAGCCACGGCTATAATAGAGATTGTTGCTGCCATTTCCCCTGCCTTTATTGATTCTTCTCCAAGGCTTGGGCCAATGTTTTTTTCTTCAATTATTTTAAGTGGTGCTGGCAGTGCTCCAGATTTTAAAAGTATTGCAAGTTCGCTTGCTTGTTTTTCAGTGAAATTACCGCTAATTTCTCCCTCTCCATTTAAAATTGGCTCACGTATTGTAGGTACTGTTAAGACTGTGTTATCCAGAACAATTGCAAAAGGTTTTCCCACATTTTCTTTAGTGATTTTCGCGAATCTTTTACTCGCTATGCTGTCAAATTTAAAATGCACTGTTGGTTTACCTAAGTGACCAAATCTAACTGATGCGTTAACCAGCGAATCGCCACCTATTTCAGTTTTGCGGAATATTGGATAAGAATTACCTAAAGAATCCTTGAGCATGACAGTAGTTTCGTGATCTATATCCTGCACCTTGGCTATGTTAGTGTTTGCCAAATGAAAAGCTAGCTTAGCAGTTTTGCCAAGCAGAGATTTTATCTGCTCGGTGTCTTCTACTCCAGGCACCTGCACTAATATTTTATTCTGCCCTTGTTTTTGAACGCTGACTTCCTTTGTGCCAAGTTTGTCCAAACGGCGCTGGACATTGTTTATTGATTCTGCAGCTACTTCACTGATCAAAGAATTTTTATAATGGGGTTTATACGAAATGAGAATTGAAGAATCTTTTCTATTTAGCTCTAAATTTGGATTTATCGCATTAATCAACACAGATGCTTTTTTATAATCATCAATATTATTTAAAGTTACAATTACTTGTTCGCTATTTTGTACGTTAGATTCAATATTTTTTGTTAGCAATGTCTCTTTTATCTCACCTGCTAGCATGCCTAGCTTTTCCTTAAAATAGAAGTCTAAGTCTATGTTTAGAAGCAAAGATGCCCCTCCTTTCAGGTCAAGGCCTAAGTTTATTCTTTTTTTCGAAATAAAAAGCTTATTATCAAAGAAATTTGGCAGTGTTATGTATAAAGCAAATAAACAGATGCATAATACTGAAAAAGATTTGACTATAAGCCTGTTGTACATAAGTTGTAGGTTTAAAATTGCAGTGTAAGTTAAAAATAGATTTTTGTAAAATTCTCTATTGCCCAAATAACCTATCCAAGTAGCTATAGAAACAAAAAAACTTCCTTGACAAACTCCGCCAGCCCCCTTATCATGGTACTGAAGGTATTCAGTTATCTTCATCTGTGCAGATTAAACAGCAAGAAAACAACGTAGTTGGCGTCTTATTTTTAATTTTTTGCACTATGTGCACCTTATGTCTTCACAACATTTCTAGGTTTTTACCTATATAAGCTGAAACGCGCTTATAAGTCGTTTAAGACAGTATAGTACGCCAATTTGCAGGATTAGAGAGTGAACACTAATTACCACGGGGTTTCTTTTGCCTTTTTTTCTGCTTAGTAAATTTCTTAAACATTTTAGTTAAGGTTAGTTGCACTTAAAAGCAGCTAAATTGCAGTGTTTAAGACTTAAAAAACGCCAATACTGAAAGTAGACAATGACTAGGGCTTCTTTTGCCTTTTTTTTCGTTTGGTAAATTTCTTAAATATTTATGGCTAAACGACAACCGTCATCCCGCTGCTTGTTAGCGGGATCTAGAGATACCGCGAATGAATCGCGGTATGACGGTTCGCGGCGGCATGATGATAAGCTCGTCATCCCGCTACGTGTTAGCGGCTAAGAGATACCGCGGCGGTATGACGGTGTAGATAGTAATTCGTCATCCCGCTACGTGTTAGCGGGATCTCTTGTTAGCGGCTGAGATACCGCGAATGAATCGCGGTATGACGGTTCGCGGTGGCATGACGATAAGCCTCGTCATCCCGCTACGTGTTAGCGGCTAAGAGATACCGCAGCGGTATGACGGTGTAGATAGTAATTCGTCATCCCGCTACGTGTTAGCGGGATCTCTTGTTAGCGGCTGAGATACCGCGAATGAATCGCGGTATGACGGTTAAGTAGGGTGTCATTCCAGTCTGGGATCCAGTCTTTATTATGCAGCCACTTGGTTAAAATTAAGTTTTCTGGATCCCAGTGTCTGGGCACTGGGATGACAAGAAAGAGGCTACTTGGATGACACCCTGACAATCGTCATCCCGCTGCTTGTTAGCGGGATCTATGTGAGATACCGCGGCGGTATGACGTAGGACTGCTGTCATGCAAGTACTAGAATCCAGTAAGCTTATTTATGCATATAAAAGGTTATTATTTTGTAAAGGCAAAGTTGCTTTTGGTTTTAAGTTAAAGTACAATAAATGCAAAGGCTCATATGATGAATTAAACTCGATCCAAGTAGTCAGCTACTCGGATGACATCAGAGAGATGGTAACCGAAGTTCATGCGATACACGCTACCAAAGTGTTTAAATAATTAATTAGGTTAAGGTTTGGTATTCAAACAGTCATACATATGCTAGTCAAAATAGGTACCAGAGGAAGCAAGCTTGCAGTTGCCCAGGCTTTGGAAGCAAAACAAAAGTTGCTGGACTCTTTTCCTAACTTATCTATTGAAATTGTTAAGATAAAAACTTCTGGAGATAAGTATGCAAACGCAAATCTTGCTGAAATAGGAGGTAAAGGATTATTCATTAAAGAAATTGAGGCTGAATTGCTCGAAAATAATATAGATATGGCAGTTCATTCGCTAAAGGATGTGCCTGCGTTTTTCTCAGGGGGTTTAACAATTCCTTGTGTTTTAGAAAGGCTAAGTCCATGCGATGCGTTTATTTCTCATAAACACAATAGCCTTGAGTCTTTGCCACAGCAGGCTACTATTGCCACTTCTTCAATAAGAAGAAAAGTTCAGTTGTTAAATGTTAGACCAGATCTAAATATAATATCGCTACGTGGAAATGTAACAACTAGATTGCAAAATCAAAGTTTTGATGGAATAATTCTAGCTGAAGCAGGACTCATAAGATTAGAAAAGAATCACTTAATTACAGAGGTATTGCCACCAAAAGTTATGTTAAGTGCAGTGGGACAGGGAGCGATTTGTATTCAATGTAGAAGGAATGATGTAAAAATTATCGATCTTGTAGAGAAAATTAATAATAATATGTCTTTTATAAGAGTGAAATCAGAGCGCAGTTTTATGAAGACAGTGAATGGTTCATGTTTTACACCACTTGCAGCTTTTGCTGAATATGTGAACGAAAATATGCTACACCTTTGTTGTATGTTAGCAAGTGGAAAAAATATATACTTCACTGAGCGCACTTCATTTATAGAAGATGCGGAGAAAATGGGTATGGATGCAGGACTAGAGTTGAAATCAAAATGCTTATAAGCTTACCTAAAGTACGTGGAATCTATCGTTATGACATCTTAATGTCTAAAGCGACGTGGTTAAACGTCGGTGGACGAGCTGATGTGTTATTTAAACCATGTGATATTGAAGATTTAACATACTTGATTAAAAATACTGAACTGCCAGTTAGCGTTATTGGTGCAACATCCAACATAATAGTACGAGATAGTGGCATTCGAGGAATAACAATAAAATTAGGTAAGGAGTTTGCATATATTAAAAGTAAGGGTAACAACTCCATTGTTGCAGGTGGTGCTGCGCTGCTCAGGAACCTTGCTTACTTTGCAGGAGAGCAACAAATTAGTGGACTCGAGTTTCTAGTTGGAATTCCAGGAACAGTTGGTGGCGGAATAGAAATGAATGCAGGTGCGTATGGTAGTGACATCGCAAGCGTTGTACAATCCATAAAAGCAGTGAACCTAGAGGATGGAAACCTATATGAGTTCTCCAGCAAAGAAATGGGATATTTTTATCGTGGACATAGCTTAAAAGGAAATTGGATTTTTGTTGAAGCTGAGTTTAAAGGAGTAAACTCAGAGCATGAGCTTATATTGCAAAGGTTAAAAGAAATTGTTGAGAAAAAAAATAAAAGCCAGCCAATAAGAGGAAAAACTGCTGGGTGCATATTCAAAAATCCAAAAAACTACCGAGCATGGGAGTTAATTGATAAATCTGGCTGCCTAGGGTTAAATATTGGTGGAGCTAGAATCTCTAAGAAACATTGTAACTTCTTGCTCAATTACGATAATGCAACTGCATCTGACTTGGAAAACCTTGGCAACAGAGTAAAAGATGCAGTGAAGGATAAATTTAATGTTGAACTTGAGTGGGAAATAAGGGTTTTGGGTGGCTATTAAACAGTTTTTATAGCTGCTGTATATTCTAATCTTTCCTAATGACTCAGCATGATCGTAACCTTTCACACTTAATTAAACAGACTAAATTCTGTAATTTTGGGATGTTGAAAAATTTACCTTACGTTGTTATTCCAGCGCATAACGCTGAAATCCAGATTTATAGAAACGAAAAAACTTGCTTGACAAGTTTCGCCGGCCCCCTTATTATGACAATGAAGGTATTCAGTTATCTTCATCTGTGCAGATTAAACAGCAAGAAAACAACGTAGTTGGCGTCTTATTTTTAATTTTTTGCACTATGTGCACCTTATGTCTTCACAACATTTCTAGGTTTTTACCTATATAAGCTGAAACGCGCTTATAAGTCGTTTAAGACAGTATAGTACGCCAATTTGCAGGATTAGGAAGTGAACACTAATTACCACGGGGTTTCTTTTGCCTTTTTTTCCATTTGGTAAGTTTCTTAATGTTTGTAGCTAAACGACAACCGTCATCCCGCTACGTGTTAGCGGGATCTCTTGTTAGCGGCTGAGATACCGCGAATGAATCGCGGTATGACGGTTAAGTATCCCGCTACGTGTTAGCGGCTAAGAGATACCGCGGCGGTATGATGGTTCGCGGCGGTATAGTATAGCTCTTCTCATAATAGTCAGAATAAAAAAGCAGAATCAACAGCTTGACGGAAAGACTTAAAAATAGGGATATTTTTTCTAGCTCTATTCTTTATAGCAAACCAATTATGCTCAATTTCGTTAAAGTCTGGAGAATATGGAGGAAGATAAAGAATTTCAGCACCAACTCCTCTAGCAAGATTATCTATTTTTTTAGATTTATGGAATGTAGCGTTATCAAGAATTACAGTTTGGCCAGACCTTAAAATTGGAGTTAAAAACTGCTCAAACCAAGCCTCGAAAACATCCTTATTGCAGTATCCTTCAAAGGTCAATGGAGCAATGATCTTCCTTTTATTTAGAGCTGCAATCATACTGACACGCTGAGTTTTTTTACCTGATTTTAATGAATGAAACCTCTCTCCTTTTCTGCAATATCCGTATGGGTAGTCTTCTGTATTATCTATTCCAGATTCATCAATATATACAAGATTTTCATGACGTTTTGTTGCTATAACCTTTAAAAATTGAGCTCGCTTTCCTTCATTTCTTTCTTTATATCCGTAGGTCTTTTTTTCTTGTAAATCCAATATTTTTAAGTGCGCGGTGAATCGTTTGTCGACTGATATTACCCCAGAGTTTAGCCATCTCTGACTGAGTTTTGCCACCATGGTTTTTTGCAAATTTGGTAAAAACATTCCAGTCAGTAATTTTATGGTTATATCCTACGCTTCCAGGCTTTTTTGACTGAAAATCTCCCGTTTCCTTACGCCTTTTCTGCCACTCATATAGAGTCGTTTTTCCAATTTTAAATCTCTCTGCAACAGTTGCTCTACTTTCTCCTTCATCCAATGCCTCCATTGCTTTTTTCCTTAAATCGTAACTATACGCTGCTGGCATACAAACCCCACTACCATAAATCCATATCTTAACTTGTTTGGATTATTATGAGAAGAGCTATAACTCGTCATCCCGCTACGTGTTAGCGGCTAAGAGATACCGCGGCGGTATGACGGTTCGCGGCGGTATAGTAACTCGTCATCCCGCTACGTGTTAGCGGCTAAGAGATACCGCGGCGGTATGACGGTTCGCGGCAGCATGACGATAAGCTCGTCATCCCGCTACTTGGATGACAGCAGATCACCTCTTCACAAAAATTTTATCAGTAATACGCATATCAATAATACTCCAATCGCTGAAAGTAAAATCAGTTGTATTGTGCAAGTGGTTTAAATAGTCCCATGCACTAGAAGGGTTATCTTCAGGCAGTTTCACTGTGGAATCGTTATCAAGTATGATATTCCATCTTCTATTCCCTATATAAGCAAAAGAAGAAATGTGGTTACTTAATTGAGTTTTACTCTCTAACACATCTCTAACAAATTCTAGGTTTGATAACGAGTTTTGTCCTGTAATTACAACAAGATCATCTACTGGATAGTCATCTACGATCACTTTGCCTTCGAAATCAATTACCGAGGTTTTGTTATTATCTTTCCAGAGAGCAAAC
Source organism: Wolbachia endosymbiont (group A) of Norellia spinipes (assembly GCF_964273535.1). Classification (NCBI taxonomy): domain Bacteria; kingdom Pseudomonadati; phylum Pseudomonadota; class Alphaproteobacteria; order Rickettsiales; family Anaplasmataceae; genus Wolbachia; species Wolbachia endosymbiont (group A) of Norellia spinipes. The sequence continues at coordinate 1,728,226 of NZ_OZ187006.1, read as the reverse complement.
GGTTTATGCTCATCTATATTAATATGTAGGGTATTGGGCAAAATTCTGTGAACTCCTACGTATTTTATCCATCTGCTTACGGATTGTATGTTACCGGCAAGTTTTGAAAGTGATATATACAGGATAGGTTGCGTTCTATCTGTCAAACTTAGAATGTCCTTTTTGTTTGTAAATTTGTTGCCGCTCACGACTACTTCATCGATTGAAAATCCATTGCTGAGTAATAAACTGGATAGGCACTCATTACACCAAGTAAAGTAGTAATTAAATCGATTTATTATTTTATCAAGTGAACTATAAAGTACTAATGTAAAAAAAAGCGCAGTTATAATAACGAAAGCGCACTTGCGCAAAAAACTCCTTTGGCTTCTAGTAATACTGCTCAACATGACTTAAATCCCTAATATTTTTGTGCTGCAAACTATCTTCAATAATAATTTTAACTAATTCATTAAAATTGATTCCTTTTGCCAATTTTGCAATTTCTGGCACTAACGATAACTCAGTAAAGCCAGGATGTGTATTAATCTCAAGCATTTTTAAAGTGTTATTTTTGGGATTATAACGGAAATCTGAGCGGGAAATAGTTTTACAGCCTAAAAATTGATGAATTTTCAGTGCGTGTTCCAAGGTCATTTTATATATATTGTCAGGAATTTCAGCAGGAAATATATGTTCTGCAAATCCATCTGTATACTTTGCTTCATAATCATAGAATTTATTTTTTGGTCGTATTTCCATAGTGCCAATTGCTTCATCTAGCAATACAGCAGTATGTAACTCTATTCCTGGGACATATTCTTCTATGATCATCAAGTCTCTTGTCATAGAGGTAGCTGACACTGGTTCTTTTTTCTGGATTCCAGTGTCAGCTACTTGAATGACATCAAGTATGATAGCGTCATTTTTAAATTTTAAATGGTCTTCATATGAGGAAACAATATGCACTCCGATGCTAGAACCTTCGTTAATTGGTTTTAAGACGTACGGATAATCGATTTTAATATTATTTTTTAGTAGATCTTCTTGGCTAATTACATAACCTTTTGGAGTGTCGATACTAAGGGATCGAAATATATGCTTTGACATCACTTTATTCATAGCAACAGCAGAAGCCATAACTCCTGAGTGTGTATATTTTATACCTAAGATTTCCAATAAACCTTGAATGCAACCATCTTCACCATAAGGTCCATGCAGAGCAATAAAAGTAAGGCCCGGATTAATCTTTTTAAGCTTTTCAACAATGTTGCTGTCAACATCTATTTCTATTGCATTATATGAAAGGCTATCAAGTGCCTTCTTTACGGCTTTTCCGCTCATAAGCGACACTTCTCTCTCGCAAGAAAATCCACCACTTAAAATTGCTATAGTTGGAATCATGGGCATTCTATGTTTTGCTATATAGCATATAGAAGATACTTTTATCTTCAATAAAAACCTGCTTCTATAGCTAAAAATTTATCAATGAATTAATATTAACTTAGTATTAAATAATGTTAAAAACTTAACATTATGATTATTTTCAGCAATAAAAACTAAAGGTTGTGAGAACCGTTCATTTTGGAATCTGTATACCTATCCTCAAAAGATTATGAACAGGTTCTCACGACTATAATTCATCTGGCGAGTGATCAGATAACATCTTGCTCCCTCTAACCCTTTTTCCTGATTAATTTTTGCTAGCGCTACTTGCTAGCCTATTAAGTGATAATCATGATTATAATCATCTAGCGGGTGATCAGTAGTTGTTATAACATCTTGTTGATCAGATTCCTTTAATTCTTTTTCCTGTTTCTCCTGATTAATTGTTGTTTTAGGTCTCTCTTCTGTATTTAACTCTCCTTGATTATTGTCTAATCCAATGTTTTTTAATTCTTCTGCTACATCTCTTATAAATTCGCCTCTTGGGAAAGAAGTGCCGTAATTTTTCTCATTATACAAATTTAGAGTAACATAAATCATTGTTGTCAAATCATTAGCTATAGACTCACTGTGATAATGGTATTCGTGATAATCCGCGGTAATAGAATCATAATCATCGTCAGACAAATTTGCTAAGTTGTTATATGTAAAGCCTTTAACAGTATGATCTGTGTTCATATCTAAATCATATCTCTCTTGGTAGGCATGAAAAATATAATTAGCGTATTTTTCAATCGTAAGGAGATCTTTCTCATCTAATTGATCGTAATGTATTTCATACTTAAATTTTGTTCCTTCAATATTGATTGTTTTTGAGTTTGGTAATACTACTTTATGCTTTGTTGGGTTTATACTCTCTTTAGCGTGATTTTCCATTTTGATGCCTCTAAATTTTATAATACTGTCATCCTACTAAAAGTTATATAATAATTCGTTAATTCTATATTTAACATAATCTTTCGTTGTTTCCAAGTAGATTATTATTAATCTAATATTAAATATTACTAAAAACCTAAATAATGCGACCATTTTCAATAACCAAAGACAAACAGGATAAGATATAAAAGAAGTTTCTTCCTCTTCAGCAGTATTACTCTAAATTTTCATCAAAATAAGCTGTTTTATCCTTTTTTTCCTTATACTCTTCTGCAGTATAGAGAGGTTGCTTTTTAGCTGTAATGTTTGGCCATTTTTGTGAGTATTCTACATTTATATCGTAAAATAACTTGAAAGTTTTTTGTTCGCTGCTCAGTAATTCTTCATCTAATTCTAAAATATCTTTTATGGAATCATCAGTTACAATTGCATCTACTGGACACTCAGGTATGCACACTCCGCAATCAATACATTCATCTGGGTTAATCACGAGCATGTTTTTACCTTCATAGAAGCAGTCAACGGGACATACTTCCACACAGTCCGTATATTTACATTTTATGCATTTATCTGTAACAAAATGCGTCATAAAACACTGTATATTTGTATTATCTTGGGTACACTAAATTGATAAGAAATTCAAGCCTTTTATGAAGATAAATAAATTGAACAACAAAGAATTAGAAGTATGGTTAAGCTTGGCTAGAACTATAGGACCAATAAAGTTTTTTAGTATACTAAGAACACATGGATCGCTAGATGAGGTGCTAAAATATCTCAATAGGGTGGCTAATAATAAGGTGTATGGCATTCAAGATGCACGAGAAGAAATCAATAATGCAGAAAGAATTGGAGCTAAAATTATACCCGCATGTGACCCAGATTACCCTGATCTTTTAAGAAATATCTCTAGTTGTCCTCCTATAATAACTGCGTTTGGTAATATATCATTATTAAGCCGTGAGATAATTGCAATAATCGGTGGGCGCAACTCTTCGATGAATGGAAGAAATTTTGCCAGTAAACTAGCACTTGATTTAAGCGAAGCTGGTTTTGTTATCGTTTCTGGACTTGCAAAAGGAATCGATACCGCAGCAAACAGTGTAATATACAAAAATCATCCCACTATTGCTGTTACAGCAAGCGGAATTGATGTGGTGTATCCAAAAGAGAATTTTGATCTATACAAAAAAATCACTGGGAACGGTGGTTTAGTAATTACTGAGCTTCCATTTGCTACTAAACCAAAGCCTCAGTATTTTCCTCAAAGGAATCGAATTATATCTGGTCTATCGCTGGGTGTTGTAGTGATTGAAGCATCGAAACGTTCTGGCTCTCTAATAACAGCAGATTTTGCTTTAAATCAAGGGAGAGAGGTATTTGCAGTTTCTGGTTTCCCTTTAGATTCACGCTGTAGTGGTAGTAATTATTTAATTAAAAACGGTGCTAAGCTTATCGAGTCCGCTGATGACATAATAGAAAGTGTTAGGTTTAGTTTACCTCCGCAGCAAAAAAACCTATTTAATGTTGAGCACTATGCTGTTAACCAAAAACAAGAAAAATTACAACAGGCAAAATCTGTTATAGTTGATCATATTAACTCTGTACCTGTTGATATAGATGAACTTATATTAGCAAGCGGACTTTCTGCCAACATAGCTCTAATGGCTCTTTTAGAACTAGAGTTGGAAAACAAAATAGAGCGTTCACCGGGGAATAAAATATCGTTAATTTTCTAGATTACTTTAGCTATAGCTAACCCAAGAAAGGTTTTCCTACGTCATACCGCCACGGTATCTTGGCATAGATTCCGCTAACAAGTAGCGGAATGACGAATTTTTGTTTTTCAAATTATCGGTAAACCTAAGTCACTTTAGCTATAGGTCAGTATGTCGTTTTACTAGATGTTCGTACAGATATATGCTTGACACTGGAATGATGCCATTTGCTATAGGATTCTTAGTTGCTGATTTTAGAATTGATAAGAGAAAACTTTTTTTCAACTTGTTGTATGATTTTATAAAAGTGATCGAAATCTAAGCTTGCACTGCCAATTAAAACTCCTGATAAATTTGAAATATTTAACAAATTTTCTATATTTTCTGAACTGACTGAACCACCATATGTAATGTGTTTTTTACCAGTACACAATTTTATTACCTCTATCACCTCAGCAATTGCATCATTATTTGGCACATGACCTGTGCCTATTGCCCATATTGGCTCATATGCTACGGTATATTCACCGTGTGTTGGCAAACGGTTTTTGCATTGATATTCTATTACTTCTTTTGTTTTTTCATTCTTATAATCTTCTGAATTTTCACCTACACAGATAATTGGGTGTAAGCCTGATTCTATTGCTATTTCCGACTTAAGTTTTATTTCACTATCTGTTTCGTTAGCCCTTTCAGAATGCCCAAGTATTACGTAAGTACACCCTAATTCCTTTAACATTTCTGCGCTAATTTCACCTGTGTAAGAACCAGATTTTTTATAATGGCAATTCTGTGCTCCTATATTAATATTATCGCTCAACTCTATACTGTCTGAAAATGCGGTAAATGGTGGACAAATCACTAGTCTAGAAGTAATCTCATTGTTCTTGTTATTAAGTTTGCCTATAAAGTCAACAAATGAAGACCGTGTTCCATTCATCTTCCAATTTGCTACTATTAAAAAGGACATCAACTTTACTTATATGGGCGAGAGTGCCGGCTGTCGGACTTGAACTGACAACCTACTGATTACAAGTCAGTTGCTCTACCAATTGAGCTAAGCCGGCGTTAAACACATTAATAATATACAATTATCAATGGATTTTAGTCAACTGATTTTTAAAATACTGTATAATGAAAATAATATGAGAAAATTTTTACTGAAGCCAAAAAAGAGTCTAGGGCAAAATTTTATTTTATCGAGTGAGATAATAAAAAGAATAGTCGTTTTAGCTGGCAATCTAGAGAATTTTAACGTCATTGAGATTGGTCCTGGATATGGTGCATTAACAAGAGAAATATTGGTGCATAATCCAAAGTCTCTACTTTCTATAGAAAAAGATAGAGATTTAGTAAAACACCATGACCAACTGCTAAATGAGCATCAAGGAAAGTATAGAATTATAGAAGCGGATGCACTGCATGTTATAGAAGAAGAGCTGATAGAGCGCCCAGTCAAAGTTATTGCTAACTTGCCTTACAATATCTCGATAGCGTTATTTTTAAATTGGTTAAATAATATAAAATTTTTTACGAACTTGACATTAATGTTTCAAAAAGAGGTAGCAGATCGCATTACGGCAAGACCCAATTCTAAAGATTATGGTTCCTTATCAGTGCTAAGCCAGTTACTATGTGATATAAAAAAGGAATTTGATATTGAACCTAAAGAGTTTTTTCCAAGGCCAAAAGTACATTCTTCAGTAATTACAGTAAATCCTTTGCCTACCCCAAAGTTTGCAGTAAATTTGGAAACCTTAACAAGATTAACACGTGCCGTTTTTGCTCAAAGAAGAAAGATGCTGAGAAATAGCTTGCAAAATATAACGAACCACGCTGAAACTGTCCTTGAAAACGCTAAATTGAGTGGAAACGAACGTCCAGAAAACTTAACTATTGAGCAGTTTTGTTTACTGGCAAATAATGTAGAATGCTTATTTTGCAAAAGTCCTATTGCAATTTAATTAATTGGCGTATAAGCTTTAAATAAAGCCTATGAAAAAAATGGAAGCTTGTTATTCGTTTGACGATATACTTCTTTTGCCAGCCTATTCTAATATATTGCCTTGCGATGCAGATACAAAAACTTATTTAACAAATAATATAGAACTAAATATCCCTCTCATATCCTCTGCAATGGATACTGTTACTGAATCGGGCTTTGCAATAGCTATTGCCCAACATGGAGGGATAGGTTGCATACATAAGAATTTATCAATAGATGAACAAGTTTTAGAAGTAAGAAGGGTGAAAAAATATGAAAGTTGGATCGTGTATAACCCAATTACGATTTCACCGGATAAAACAGTTGCGGAAGCAATTTCATTAATGAGAGAGCACAATTATTCTGGCATTCCTGTAGTCGATCAACTCAAGTTAGTTGGAATTTTAACTAACCGAGATGTGAGGTTTATTGAAGACCAGAACATGAATGTAAAAGTTTCCGAAGTGATGACAAAAGATAAGTTAGTGACAGTGCGGGAGCAGGGAGTGAATAGTGCCTCAGCAATGAAATTGTTGCATGAAAATAGAATAGAAAAGCTTTTGGTCGTAGATGAAAATTCTTGTTGTATAGGTTTAATTACGGTTAAAGACATTGAAAAATACAATAGATACCCAAATTCATGTAAAGACAGTAAAGGGCGGCTCAGAGTTACCGCTGCAATTGGCACTGGTAAAAAAGATGGTATAGAAAGATGTGAAGCTTTGATCGGAGAAGAAGTTGATGTAGTTGTTGTGGATACTGCTCACGGTCATTCCGAAAACGTTATCAATACCATTAGGGAAATAAAAAAGATGTATCCTAATACGCAATTAATTGGCGGAAACATTGCAACAAAGGAGGCTGCTGAAGCGTTGATTGATGCGGGTGTTGATGCAGTGAAGGTCGGAATAGGACCAGGATCAATCTGTACAACCAGAATAGTTACAGGTGTTGGTGTGCCACAATTCTCTGCAATCAAGAATGTTGCAGAGACGTGTAGAGCAAGAAACGTCAGACTAATTGCTGATGGTGGGGTAAAATACTCAGGAGATGTTGCAAAAGCTATTGCAGCTGGTGCTGACTCTGTGATGATTGGTTCGATTTTTGCTGGCACTGACGAAAGCCCAGGTGAGATTATCATGTATAAGGGCAGAGCATATAAAGGCTATCGAGGAATGGGATCTATTAGTGCAATGAAACGAGGTTCAGCTAGCCGTTATTTTCAAGATAAAGATTCAAAACTAAAATTAGTTCCACAAGGAGTGGAAGGAAGAGTTCCATTCAAAGGTCCAGCTTCAGGAGTAATCCATCAGTTGATTGGCGGATTGCAAGCTGCAATGGGGTATACTGGTAATAGGAATATAGAAGAGATGAAAAAAAATTGTAAATTTGTTACTATTACTGCATCAGGATTAAGAGAGAGTCATGCTCATGATGTAGTCATTACACAAGAAGCTCCAAATTACGCTTATCAAGCGTCCAATTTGTTAACCGATTCAGAGTAGTGACCGTTTATTATTTTGCACCCCAGTCTTTTTCAAATATTGCTAGCCCTTGGTCAGTAAGTGGGTGATTAATTAATTGTCTAAGTACTTTTGCTGGCACAGTAATTGAATCAGCACCAAGCCTTGCAGCCTCTATTACATGTGCTGGGCTTCTCACTGATGCAACAAGAACTTTAGTATCAAAACCGTAATTAGAATATATAGTACATATATCTTCTATTAGCGATAAGCCATCATAGCTTATATCATCAAGGCGACCAACAAAGGGAGAAATAAAACAAGCACCGGCCTTAGCGGCAAGCAGTGCTTGTCCAGGAGAAAAACATAATGTGATGTTAACAGGTATTTTATGCTCTGTCCACAACTTTTTACAAGAAATTAATCCTTCATATGTAAGGGGCAATTTTACCACAACATTATCAGCGATTTTCGCTAACTTAAGGCCTTCTTTAACCATATCTGCATGGTTATTTGCAACAACTTCAACACTAACAGGCCCCTTGATAATAGAGCATATTTCACGCACTAAATCCTCGTATTTATCTTTACGCCCGGACTTTGCTATTAAAGAAGGATTAGTTGTTATGCCGTCAATGAACTCCTTTAGTTCTTTAATTTCATTTAAATCAACGCTATCAAGAAAAATTTCCATATTAATCTCCCATAAAAAAAATACCCTTGCAAAATCTTGTCATCCAAACGCCCTCCTTTGTCATCCAAGTAGCTGACACTGGGATCCATCTTTTTTTTATTATGAACATTATATGCTCCTAGAATCTATTACCCATTGCATAATTTACAAATATTTTTACACCTAGATCCCAGTGTCACGCACTGGGATGACAAAGATGAATACTGGGATGACAGGGAAGAGAATACTGAATGACAGAAAAAAAAGCACTTGGATGACAAAAGTTGGGCTACTTGGATGACAAGACCGACTTTTTGCCTAAAATAACTAAGAAAGAAATTTCTCATCAAGATAACTTAAATATATACTAATTCTCTTATTTTTAAACGATTTCTCATCATGAATTGCACGATCAAAAACCTGAATTTGACTTGTTATAATGCTACAATTATTATTTGCAACTTCTAATACGCCACTATCAATTACAACCTTCTTTTCTGTTTGGTTACTCATTTTAACAGTAATCATACCAGGCAATAAATAAATTAAGTAAGGAGCATGGTGAGCTAAAATCATAAGCTCCCCTTCGAGCCCAATTACTGAAAGAGAAACCACTCCACTGAATGAAATTTGATCATCAGGAGAGAAAAATTGCACTTTAAAAGTATTCATAATCTTTAACTTTTATTTAGCTTCAGCTTGTATTAATTCAGCCTTTTTTATTGCTTCATCTATATTCCCCACCATATAAAAAGCAGCCTCTGGTAAGTGATCATATTTACCTTCAACAATCTCTTTAAAACTGGAAACAGTATCAGAAAGTGAAACAAATTTACCAGGCATACCAGTAAATATTTCTGCAACGTGAAAAGGTTGAGAAAGAAATTTCTGAATCTTACGAGCCCTATCAACAATAATTTTATCTTCATCAGATAGCTCATCCATACCAAGTATTGCGATAATATCCTGCAGTGATTTATAAGTTTGCAATATACGTTTCACCTCAGAAGCTACCTTATAATGTTCTTCACCAATGATTTCAGCAGATAAAGACTGAGAAGTTGAATCAAGTGGATCAACAGCAGGGTATATTCCCATTTCAGCTATTTGCCTTGACAACACTGTGGTGGCATCAAGATGAGAGAATGTAGTTGCTGGGGCTGGATCAGTTAAATCGTCCGCAGGAACATATATAGCTTGCACAGAAGTAATAGAGCCAGAAGTTGTTGAAGCTATTCTTTCTTGCATTGCACCCATATCAGTTGCAAGGGTTGGCTGATAACCAACAGCTGACGGTATTCTTCCAAGTAAAGCAGAAATTTCAGAACCAGCTTGTGTAAAACGGAAGATATTATCCACAAAAAATAGAACATCTTGGTTTTCACGGTCACGAAAATACTCTGCCATAGTAAGTGCTGTTAAAGCAACTCTAGCCCTTGCTCCAGGAGGCTCATTCATCTGACCATAAACCAAAACAGCTTGAGATTTTTCATGCTCATTTATATTTATTACATTTGAAGTGATCATCTCGTGGTAAAGATCGTTACCTTCACGCGTTCTCTCCCCTACCCCGGCAAACACAGAAAATCCTTTATGAGCTTTTGCTATATTATTAATTAATTCCATTATCAGGACTGTTTTACCAACACCGGCTCCACCAAATAAGCCAATTTTTCCTCCTTTAAGATAAGGTGCAAGAAGATCTATAACTTTTATTCCCGTAACTAAAACTTCTTCCTGTATTCTCTGTTCAGTAAAACTTGGAGGTGCTCTATGTATAGGCTCTAAGTTATATTTTCCCTTCAGTGGACCACACTCATCTATAAGCTCTCCAACAACATTAAAAATCCTTCCTAAAGTTGAACGCCCAACCGGAACTGATATTGGTGCGCCTGTATCAACAAATTCATCCCCCCTTGACATGCCATCTGTGCTATCCATAGCAATACAACGAACTATATTGTCACCTATATGCTGCGAAACTTCTAAAACCAGCTCCTTATCCTTATATTTTAGTTTGCTTTTTAAAGCATTAAATATTTTAGGCAATTCACCTTCAAATTTTATATCAACAACTGCTTGAGTTACCTTAATCGCTCTACCTATATTCATCTCTTTATTTTTATCACCCAACACTATAATTCCATAAAAGAACTTCTAAAGAAAATAAATCTTATATTATTAATAGAAATTTTGCAACATTAAAACGCTTACTAGTTACGCTTCATTACAAACAATGCAAATGCATTTAATAGCCAAGTAATAATAAACAATACTAAACTAAGCGCATAAGCAGCAAGAGTTTGTACACTATTGAAATCCTGATCTCCGGTAAGTAATGTAGCGATCTGCACGGTAATGGTAGTAACTGAATTAAGAGGGTTAAAAGTCAAATTTGCGTTGATTCCCACAGCCATTAGCACAATCATTGTTTCACCTATCACTCTTGAAATTGACAATAAAATTGCACTTAAAATTGTAGGCATTGCATAAGGTATTGTTATATGCCATATAGTTTCCGCTGGAGTTGCGCCAAGTGCCATGAAGCCATAACGCAAGCTTTTTGGAACAGATCTTATGGCATCTTCGAGTAAAGAAATAATAAAAGGAAGAATCATTATCCCAATCGATAAACCGGCAACTAAGGCACTTTCTGAGTGTATACTTAAACCAAAAAAATTTGCTACCTGCTTTATAAAGAAAGACAAGAACACAACCGCAAAATATCCATATACAACCGTAGGAATAGCAGATAAAACTTGCAAAGTTGTATTAACAATATAACGCACTTTCTCACTCGCATATTCACTAATATATATTGCAGAAAATAAACCAAGCGGAACGACAACTAACATTGCTATAATAGTTATAAGTAATGTACCTACTAAAAGCGGCGCTATACCAAAATATCCTATCTTCTCTTCATTGACAGTGACTACATTGTGGCCCCATTTCAAGCAAAACAAGAATTCTGAAATAGCTACTTTATTAAAAAAATTAATGGATTGAATAAAAATAGATAGCATTATAAATAAAGTGATAAAAAATGATATGGCCAAAGCCACAAATAACGAAAGTTTTATTATCTTATTTCTTTTATTTTTAAAGATAAAAGCAAGCATGAAAAAAAGTAACGCTATAGAAATAAAAGTTACAAAACAATTATTATAGAGTACTAACAACCAAGTTAGCATCCATACACAACTAAGATATAGATAAGATTTAACCTTATTTACTTCTTGAAACCTACTAAAACAAAATAAAAGGATTAGTAGGACAGGTATGACTATCACCGAATTCATTTTCCCATGCATCAAATTTTATTCTACGAAAATGTCATACAAGTTCACCATCATTTGACAATAAAGTAAAACAATTTAAAATAAATAATTATATTAATATAAAAACAATGAAGAGAACATTTCAACCAAAAAATTTGATAAGAAAGCGCAGACATGGATTTCGTTCACGTATGGCAACAAGAGCTGGAAGAAAAATCCTTAATAGGCGCCGTTCATTAGGGTGTAACAAATTATGCGCATAGTAAGTATAAAAAAAAAGATTTTTCCTTTGCTTTCAAAAATAAGTTAGCACTCAGCAGTCTTTTTTATCGTGGGCTTTATATATCACTGTACGCCATAAAAGAAAGAGAACCTGAAAAGTACACTCATACTATTAGAGTAGGTCTGGCTATCAGTAAAAAAGCCGGAAAAGCAGCAAAAAGAAATAAAATAAAAAGGCAATTACGAATGCTTGCTAAAATTAGCATTTTAAATATAAGCAATATAGGGCACTACTACATAATACTAACTCATAGAAACATTATGCAAGCAAATTATAAAAACTTACAAAAAGATCTAACTATTTGCTTAAAAAAGATAAAATAAAAAAAATCTCAATTAAGGTATTTACAACTATATTTTTTATGATAACATAAGTAAAATTTTTAAAATAAATTAACGGGTGTGGGTGTTTAATGGTAGAGAGTAGAAAAGAACAAGATAAAAATCTCAATATAAATACAAATAATGTTAAAGAAGATTTTTATGAATATAAAGAATCTAATTATCGTACACAATGGGAATTAGCATTTGAGCAAAGTCGATACTTAGAGCAGAATAAGAATAAGCCTAGACCACAATTATTAGATTTGAATATAGAAGCGACTTCTCGTAATAAAAGAATTATTAAAAGGCGATAAAAAGAAATTTTTATAAACTTGGCGGCGACCTACTCTCCCTTTTCAAGTACCATCAGCGCTAAAAAGTTTCACTTCCGAGTTCGAGATGAGATCGGGTGGTTCATTTTTGCTATAGCCACCAAGTCAATAAAAATTTCTAACTTAACAATTTTAACTTAATATTTAACACTGCATACACACATATAGAAAGCAAATAAATCAATCAGGCTATTAGTACTAGTTAGCTTCACATGTTACCATGCTTCCACACATAGCCTATCAACGTGGTAGTCTTCCACGGCCTTAATTGGGAAATCTTTTTGAAGAGGGTTTCTTGCTTATATGCTTTCAGCAATTATCCCATCTATACATAGCAACCCAGCGATGCTATTGGCATAACAGCTGGTACACCAGAGGTATATCCATCTCGGTCCTCTCGTACTAGAGTCAGACCTTCTCAAATTTCCTTCACCCACGGCAGATAGAAACCGAACTGTCTCACGACGTTCTAAACCCAACTCACGTATCACTTTAATCGGCGAACAGCCGAACCCTTGGGACCTTCTTCAGCCCCAGGATGTGATGAGTCGACATCGAGGTGCCAAACGGTGTCGTCGCTATGAACGCTCGAACACCATCAGCCTGTTATCCCCGGCGTACCTTTTATCCGTTGAGCGATGACCCTTCCATACAGAATCACCGGATCACTATGACCGACTTTCGTCTCTGCTTGGCTTGTCAGCCTCGCAGTCAGGCAAGCTTATGCCATTATACTATCAAGCTGATTTCCGACCAGCTCTAGCTTACCTTCGCACGCCTCCGTTACTTTTTAGGAGGCGACCGCCCCAGTCAAACTACCCACCATACAATGTCCTAGTTCCAGATAATGAAACATAGTTAGATATCAAAAGTGTAAAGGGTGGTATCTCAAGGTTGACTCCATTATAGCTAGCGCCATAACTTCAAAGTCTCCCACCTATCCTGCACATCACACTTTTAATAGCAATGTAAAGCTATAGTAAAGGTGCACGGGGTCTCTTCGTCTAACCGCGGGTACCCCGCATCTGCACGGGGAATTCAATTTCGCTGAAGTGATGTTGGAGACAGTGGAGAAATCGTTACGCCATTCGTGCGGGTCGGAACTTACCCGACAAGGAATTTCGCTACCTTAGGACCGTCAGTGTTACGGCCGCCGTTTACTGGGGCTTCAATTTAGAGCTTGCACCCCTCCTATTAACCTTCCAGCACCGGGCAGGCGTCAGACCCTATACTTCCACTTACGTGTTTGCAGAGTCCTGTGTTTTTAGTAAACAGTCGCTACTCCCTATTTTGTGCCACCTACTCATAGTTGCCTAAAAGCAGGTTACCCTTCTTCCGAAGTTACAGGTATAATTTGCCGAGTTCCTTCAACATCATTCTTTCAACACCTTAGTATACTCTACTCATCCACCAGTGTCGGTTTGCGGTACGGCCTCATAAATATAAGTGCTATTTCCTGGAGCTTCTTTTAAGCATAGATCAATCCAATAAGATCTATACAAATACGAAACCCGTCACACTTAAGAGGTTTAGGAATATTAACCTAATTGCCATCGACTACTCCTTTACGGACTCGCCTTAGGAACCGACTAACCCTACGCAGATTAACTTAACGTAGGAACCCTTAGATTTTTGGTGAGAATGTTTTTCACACTCTTTTACGCTACTTATGTCAGCATTCTCACTTCCGATATCTCCAGCAGTTTTCACAAACCACCTTCACAGACTTACGGAACGCTCCGCTACCGCGCCTATTGATCGAAATCAATAAGCACTCACATCTTCGGTATACAGCTTTAGCCCCGGTACATTTTCGGCGCAGAAAAACTTATTTAGACAAGTGAGCTGTTACGCTTTCTTTAAAGGATGGCTGCTTCCAAGCCAACCTCCTAGCTGTAATGGTTTTTCTACTTCCTTCCCCACTTAGCTGTAATTTTGGGACCTTAGATAGTGATCTGGGTTGTTTCCCTTTCCACCACGGACTTAGCACCCGTAGTGTGCCTGCTGTATAATTAATTGTTGGTATTCGGAGTTTAGTTAGATTTGGTAAGACGTTGAATCCCCCTAGTCTATCCAGTGCTCTACCCCCAACAACATACATACAACGCTCTACCTAAATAGATTTCGCGGAGAACCAGCTATTTCCAAGTTTGATTGGCCTTTCACCCCTAATCACAACTCATCCAATAATGTTGCAACATTAACTGGTTCGATCCTCCAGTGTGTTTTACCACACCTTCAATCTGGTCATGACTAGATCACTTGGTTTCGGGTCTAATCCATAAAACTAAAACGCCCTATTCAGACTTGCTTTCGCTACGCCTACACCTAACGGCTTAAGCTTGCTTCATAGATTAACTCGCTGACCCATTATGCAAAAGGTACGCTGTCACTCTAAATATCAATAAATTGATATAGAGCTCCAACTGTTTGTAAGCACTTGATTTCAGATTCTATTTCACTCCCCTCCCGGGGTTCTTTTCACCTTTCCCTCACGGTACTTGTTCACTATCGGTCGTTAAGGAGTATTTAGGCTTGGAGGATGGTCCCCCCATATTCAAACAGGATTTCACGTGCCCCACTCTACTCAAGGATTTAAAAACTTTCTACTTATACAGGACTATCACCTTCTATGGTTACTATTTCCAGAGTATTCTAATTCTTATTCTTAAATCACTAGCCTTTTCCGCTTTCGCTCGTCACTACTAACAGAATCTCGGTTGATTTCTTTTCCTTTGGCTACTTAGATATTTCAGTTCACCAAGTTTGCTTTACATACTTAGTATGTAATAACTAGCCAAGCTAGTTGGGTTTCCCCATTCGGAAATCTGCGGATCAAAATTTGTTGACAATTCCCCACAGCTTATCGCAGCCTGCCACGTCCTTCATCGCCTCTTAACGCCAAGGCATCCATCAAGTGCTCTTAATAATTTATTTATCCGACTATATGCAGAATATGCAGAGTTAAATATTATTAAAATTGAATTGAGATTAAATTAATCTCTACCATAAAACTTGTCAAACATCTAAAAACTAAATTAATCTTTATATTATAACCTAATAAATAATATGTCAACGCCTTTTTGCACAAAACATTTACTTATATTATCAACAACAATATACTAGCAATCCTAAACAGTACAATCTGAGAAATATGCGTTAAACTTATATATACAGTAAAAATTAATAAAAAAGATATTTTGTAAGATAAAATGTGTTAAAATCAATTGCCTAAAAATGATAATGAACATTCGGAGTATTTCTCATGTATGAAAAGTAATCTCTCTTTTATAAAAAACGTTGCTTTAAATTGTATGTCTAAGCTCATTGGTGTATTAAATATTAAGAAAGTAAAACACTTCATTGTGAATAAATATAATACTCTTCATAAAGAAATGACAGTGCTTCTTAAAAAATCTAAGAACCTGTTAAATACCAACATTGAAATCGGTTTATATCACTTTTATAAAGGTAGCATATCAGATGCAAAGTTACGATTTTGGTTAATTAGCATATTTTACCCCCATTTACCCATAGTCTGGTATAACATCGGAAGGTGTCATTTTGCGGTAGGGAATACTAATAAAGCTTATAATTATTTAACACAGACACTAAAATTAGATAGTGATCACGAGGAGGCATCTTACTATATAAAAAAAATGACAAACTCAGCGCCTATTACAGAATTGCCAAAAAACCTCATAAGACAATATTTTGATTACACAGGTGAATATTTTGTTGAGCATTGGTTGATTGCTAAACAGTATAGAGGGCATGAACTTGTACACATGATAATTACAAAAATCTTCAACAACTCCACTTCTGAGCTCAATATACTTGACCTTGGTTGTGGGACTGGAATATGTGGTCATTTCTTAAAAATAAATAGTACTGGAAGCCACATAACAGGAATTGACATTTCAAGTAGAATGCTAAATATCGCAAGAGGATGCTTTATAAAAGGTAAGCCTGTTTACAATGAATTAATACATATGGAAATGAAAGAGTTTCTTAAACAAAAGAAAAACCAGCAGTATGATGTAATTATCTTTGCTGAAGTGCTACATTATCTACATGACTTTCAAGAAGAATTGGAATTAGCAAAAAGATCTACGAGCAAAAAAGGGGTTATTATATGTTTAATAAGAAGAAAGGAAGGTGAAGGTATTGACTTTGTAAACAAAGGAGACTATTTTCATCACTCAGAAAGTTATGTTCAACATGTTGCAAAAAAAATAAATATGCAGATAAGTTATATGAGTTACTGTAAAATATATGGCAGTCAGGTTGACGGTATCTTGTTTGCATTACAGCATCAACAAGAAAATCCGAAAAACCTAACTTAAAAATCGCTCAAAGTGGCTTTTAAGTATCTATATATAATAAAAGAATAAAAGGAATTTTATGAATAACATTACTATTAATTACGCAAAGGATAGCAAATTAACCGATTTTGGAAAAGCAGTTCTATCAGACAGGTATTTAATAGAAAATGAAAGTTACCAAGACCTCTTTGCACGTATTGCTAATTACTATTCTGATAACAAAGAACATGCGCAGCGTCTTTATGACTACATGAGCAACTTGTGGTTCATGCCTTCAACACCAATACTCAGCAATGGTGGCACCAAGAGAGGGTTGCCTATCTCTTGCTTTCTTAATGAAACCGAAGACAGCTTGCAGGGAATAGTTGACTTATGGAATGAAAATGTTTGGCTTGCTGCACGTGGAGGAGGCATAGGTAGTTATTGGGGAAATTTACGTTCAATTGGTGAAAGTGTAAAAGGTAGTGGTAAAACATCAGGAATTGTACCATTTATTGTGGTGCAA
Source organism: Wolbachia endosymbiont (group A) of Norellia spinipes (assembly GCF_964273535.1). Lineage (NCBI taxonomy): Bacteria > Pseudomonadati > Pseudomonadota > Alphaproteobacteria > Rickettsiales > Anaplasmataceae > Wolbachia > Wolbachia endosymbiont (group A) of Norellia spinipes. The sequence continues at coordinate 1,711,038 of NZ_OZ187006.1, read as the reverse complement.
AATGCTCTAACGCTCGCAATTAGTCAGGGATCCTTAAGGCGAGGAAGTTCAGCAGTCTATCTTCCTGTATCTCATCCGGAGATAGAAGAGTTTCTGGATTTGCGCAAGCCAACAGGCGGTGACCCAAATCGCAAAGCGTTAAATATACATCATGCTGTAATAGTAACAGATAAATTTATGCAGGCTGTTGAGAATGATCAAGAATGGAATTTAATAAGCCCTCACAACAATAAGGTTATTTCAACTGTAAAAGCGCGGGATATATGGATCAAAATATTAACAGCAAGAGTTGAAACTGGAGAACCTTACATTATTTTCCTTGATGCAACAAATAACAATAAGCCAGAATCTTACAAAAAGCTCAACTTAGACATCAAGATGTCAAATCTATGCAGTGAAATAACTTTAACTACAGGTTATGATCACCTGAATAAGTCACGCACTGCTGTGTGTTGTCTATCATCCGTAAACCTTGAGTACTACGAAGAATGGAAAGACAATAAACTCTTCATAGAAGATATAATGCGCTTTCTTGATAATGTATTGGAAGATTTCATAAATAAAGCACCGAATGAAATGCAGCGAGCAAAATATTCTGCAGCCAGAGAACGCAGTATTGGTCTTGGTGTGATGGGTTTTCATTCATTTTTACAAAGCAAAATGGTTCCTTTTGAATCAGTAATAGCACAACAATGGAATAAAAAAATATTTAAGTATTTACGTGAGCAAGCAGATATAGTTTCTAAAAAATTAGCAGAGGAAAAGGGGGCATGTCCTGATGCCAAAGAAGTTGATCTAATGGAAAGGTTTACACACAAGCTCGCTATTGCTCCAACTGCCTCAATCTCCATTATTGCAGGCAATACCTCTCCTGGAATAGAGCCATATGCAGCAAACGTATTCATACAAAAGACACTGACAGGCTCATTTGTAGTGCGAAATAAATTCTTGCAAAAACTATTAGCAGAAAAAAATCAAGACAATGATAAAATATGGTCTTCAATTTCGACAAACGAGGGTTCCGTTCAGCATTTAGATTTTCTTAGTGAGCATGAAAAATTGACATTTAAAACAGCGTACGAGCTTGATCAAAGATGGATTATAGAACATGCAAGTGATAGAACTCCGTATGTTTGTCAGTCTCAATCAGTCAATCTGTTCTTGCCTGCCAACATACACAAACGTTACTTGCATAAAATACACATGCTTGCCTGGAAAAAAGGATTGAAGAGCTTATATTACTGCAGATCACAATCAATGCAGAGAGCTGACAAGGTTTCGCATGACATATTCAAAAAAAGTGAAATATTGCAACACAAAACAGATATTGACTACGATGAATGTTTGTCATGCCAATAGTGACCTTATTCAAAAAAAGTAGAGAGAAAGTTAAGCAAATGGGTAAGGAAATATAATAGACTTCTTGCATAACCATATAACGAACTTTTCTTGGGAATAGAAACGAAAAAACTTCCTTGACAAACTCCGCCATCCCCCTTATCATGATAGTGAAGGTATTCAGTTATCTTCATCTGTGCAGATTAAACAGCAAGAAAACAACGTAGTTGGCGTCTTATTTTTAATTTTTTGCACTATGTGCACCTTATTTCTTCACAACATTTCTGGGTTTTTACCTATATAAGCTGAAACGCGCTTATAAGTCGTTTAAGACAGTATAGTACGCCAATTTGCAGGATTAGAGAGTGACAACTAGCTAACACGGGGTTTCTTTTGCCTTTTTTTCTGCTTAGTAAATTTCTTAAACATTTGCAGCGTAGGTTAGTTGCAGTGTTTAAGACTTAAAAAACGCCAAATACTGAAAATAGACAATGACTAGGGCTTCTTTTGCCTTTTTTTTCGTTTGGTAAATTTCTTAAATATTTATAGCTAAACGATAATCTTCATCTCGCTGCTTGTTAGCGGGATCTATGTTAAGAGATACCGCGAATGAATCGCGGTATGACGTAGGACTGCTGTCATCCCAGTGCTTGACACTGGGATCCAGTTTTCCATATAATCTCATCGAAAATGTTGTAACCACTTTCTATGCTAGTTTGCTTGCTTACAAGCAAACTTTTCTGGATCCCAGTGTCGGGGCACTGGGATGACAAAAAAGGGACTACTCGGATGACAAAAAAAGAGCACTGGGATGACAGGAGATACCGTCTTGTTAGTCAACAAAAAAATTATAAAAATTTCCCAAGTTGCATCATAAAATCAAAAAATACTTCCAATTGTGTAACAGTACACAGATTATAGTTAGTGGATATGTTGATAAGTAAATTAGTTTTATACGCACAAAACAGATGAAGTTTACTTATCAACATATCCACTAACCAACAACATTCAATAAATTTGTGTAAGATACCACTTTACATAAGATAGATAGGAAGCATTTTTGATTTTAAAGTACTAAACCTTCAGTCAACCTCCTAGCCCTGTAGTTTTTGATATGGTTAGGATCAAAAGCACTTTTGGATGTCAGAATACCGAAAATGATATGGAGTAGCTTACGCATTGCAGCACCAACGATGGCCATATTATGCTTACCCTTTTCCTTTAATCTTTGGCAAAAGCTCATAATGATAGGATTGTGATTCTTAGCTACTATGGCAGGAAAGAAAAGTGCCTTACGTAATGTTTGTGAACCGGATTTACTTAATCTGGGTTTGGCATATACAGAGGAACCTGACGTCATATTTCGTGGTATAACTCCTGTATATGCTGCCAATTGCCTGGCATCTCTAAAAACCTCTATATCAGAAACTTCAGCTAAAATAGCTATTGCTGATTCTTCTCCTATGCCTGGAATAGTCAATAGAAGTTGAAAATTTTCCAACAATTCTTTGTGTTGATTTAATAGTTCACGTACGGAGTTTTTTATTGTTTCTATTTTTTGAGCTATATTCATTGCAAGGTCTTCCCAAGCATTTGCAACTTCTTTAGGCAGTCTCTCTTTTTTTTCTAAGTGGTTATTTACTAATGTTAACTCATCTTTTAACGCAACTGAGCAACGATAAAGATGTTTTAATTTTTTCATTTCAGGAGAAGGTGGTGTCCAACTAGAAGGTTCCTGTCTTTGGCAATAATCAGCAATAACTTCTGCATCGGTCTGATCATTCTTTTGTCGTATCAGCTTACTCCTTGCATAAGATTTTATGCAATAAGGATTTACAACACTTACAAAATGTCCAGCATTGTGTAGAAATTCAGCCAGTGCTTCGCTATAACAACCAGTAGATTCCATGCAGGTTTTTACTTTTTCTACATTATGTTTGTGTAGAAAATTCAGTAGACTTTGAAACCATCGTTCTTAAAGCTTCTTTTTCTAGTTTCACGCTTTCCTTTTTTGCTTATAAATGAGAGAAAAACATCAAAGCGATCTTTTGATATATCTATGCCCAAAAAGTTGTTGATCATATATAACCCCATACGTTACCATTAAAAATGAAAAGTAAGGCTAGTCTTGTGAATACAGAATTAGAACCATTCAGGTCTTTCTACGATACCTTCCAGCCTATACTTTTGAGAAGGGAATTCTTATCTCCTCTACAGATTTTATATCTAAGAAGAAGCACAGAGTTCCTCCCTTCTCCACCTAATGCTTAAGCTTAAAACATTAGATGCTTTTGACAAGATACAAGCATCGAACAGACGAAATCTGTCAAATCAGAAAGAAACACACAAATTTAAGTTTTTAGTAGTTTTCAAGTATAGTTGTACAGGGAGCGCCTCTGCAGTTATGACCGACATTTTCAATGGTGCCTAAGTGCCCGTATGCAAGCATGGTTTTGGAAGGAACGGTCAAATCATTGATGGAGTCATTTAGACTACCTCGGTTAGGAGATTGTACTATCAACCGTTCCAAGCTGAAGCGTTTCCCTATTACAAATTATATGTAGGAGTTACCATGAAAAAAGCAAAAAGTAAATTAGAAATCTAATGCAGCAGGAATAGACATTGGTTCAGCTGTACACTATGTGTGTGTACCTGAAGGAAGAGATGAACAACGCGTTCAGAAATTTGGCTGCTTTACTGAAGACCTTCATAACTTAGCACAGTGGTTGAAAAAGTGTAAAGTTACAACAGTAGCTATGGAATCAACAGGAGTATACTGGATTCCTTTATTTCAAATACTTGAGTCATACAAATTCGAGGTAAAATGCACGGCATGTAAAGAATGTACCTGGTAGGAAGTCTGACGTTCAAGATTGCCAATGGCTCCAACAACTGCATAGCTACGGACTGCTTCATGGATCGTTTAGGCCAGATAATCAGATGTGTGTATTGCGCAGTTACGTGCGGCAACGCAAAAATCTCACTGAAAGTGCATCTACACATATTCTGCGTATGCAGAAGGCATTAATTCAAATGAATATACAATTATACAAGGTTATTAGTCATATTACTGGGATAACTGGTATGAAAATCATTGAAGCTATAATTGAAGGCGAAAGAGATTCTGAAAAATTAGCAGAATTCAGGGACGTGCGAATGAAAAATGATCAGTCTACTATTGCAAAAGCGTTAGCTGGTGACTATAGAGAGGAACACTTATTCACGCTAAAGCAAGAATTTGAATTATATAATATTTATCAAGAAAAAATAGCAGAATGTGATAGAAATATTGAAGCCTATTATAAAACGTTTGAAACAAAGTCTTGTGAAAGCAAACAGCTAAGTAAGCAAAAGAATAAAAATAGCAAAAGTAAGCCAAGCTTTGCTTTGTATGAGGAACTGCACCGAATAACTGGTATGGATTTCACTAAAATTCCTGGATTTGATGTATTAAGTATACAAACCATAATTTCAGAAGTTGGTATAAACCATAGTAAATGGCCAACAGAAAAGCACTTTTCGTCGTGGTTGGGACTCAGTCCTGCTAATAAAGTTACAGGGGAAAAAGTGTTTAACACAAGAACACGTAAAGTCATTAACCGTGCTGCGAATGCTTTGCGAATAGCTGCTCATTCTGTAGGAAATAGTAAAAGTGCGTTGGGTGCATACTACAGAAGATTGAAAAAACGACTAGGAGCACCAAAAGCAATAACAGCTACTGCAAGAAAAATGGCATGCATATTTTATAGTATGCTCAAATACGGACAGGAATATGTAGAAAAAGGAATGGAATACTATGAAACACGCTATAAAGATAGAACTGTAAAAAATTTGATCAAAAAAGCGAGCGAATTTGGCTACATATTAGTTCAACAAGAAGAGTTAGTTGAGTGAGTTTCTTAGGAGAAGTCTATTGTTGGTTAATGTTTTATGGCTTTACGGAAAGTTTATAGCTATACAACTTATCTTAAAAGCAATATAGTGTTCACTATGCAATGAATCAAAGATAGTAAGTAAAGTCTATGAAATTTCAAATCACTACACATTTTCAACCCGCTGGAGATCAACCGCAGGCAATCGATAGTTTAATTGCGGGGCTAAATAGCAATAAAAGAGACCAAATTTTACTTGGGGTTACTGGTTCTGGGAAAACTTTCACTATGGCAAATGTTATAGCAAGGACAAACAGACCTGCGCTGATCATGGCACACAATAAAACCTTAGCAGCACAACTTTATGAGGAAATGAAAGGATTATTTCCCAATAATGCTGTTGGATATTTCATTTCTTATTATGATTACTATCAGCCCGAAGCTTATTTGCCGCAAACTGATACTTATATCGAAAAAGACTCTGCAATCAACGACAGAATTGACATGCTGCGTTATTCTGCCGTCTGCTCCCTCTTGGAGCGCAGGGACACGATCGTAGTTGCCAGTGTTTCTTGCATATACGGTCTTGGTTCGCCTGAAAGCTACCGCAGCATGACTATATCTTTAAGTGTTGGAGATAAAATTCATGTTAATGATTTCTTGAGTAACTTAGCTGATCTCCAATACAAGCGCTCTGATACCAGGTTTGAGAGAGGATATTTCAGAGTGCGTGGCGATATTATCGATATATTTCCTGCCTATTATGAAAATAAAGCTTGGCGTTTATCGCTGCTTGGTGATGAAATAGAAGAAATTTCTGAAATTGATGCTATAACGAGTAATATTACCAAAAGCCTAAATACAATCACCATTTTTCCAAACAGCTATCACATTACATCACGTGAGACTCTGTTGCAGACAGTTGAGCTAATCAAAAAAGAGCTGCATGAATGCTTGGATTATTACTACTTGCAAAACAAGATTGTTGAAGCAAAGCGCCTCGAGCAACGCACTAATTTTGATATTGAAATGATGAGGACAACAGGAATATGTAAAGGTATTGAAAATTATTCGCGTTATCTCTATGGAATGGAAGCTGGGGATCCACCGCCTACTTTGTTTGAATATTTACCCAAAGACGTAATTTTATTTGTTGATGAGAGTCATGTCACCGTTCCTCAGATTGGTGCAATGTACAGTGGTAATGAGGCGCGTAAAAAGAAATTGATTGACTATGGCTTCAGGCTCCCTTCCGCTTTTGATAATCGTCCATTAAAATTTGAAGAATGGGAGAAAGTTAGGCCGCAGACTATTTACATTTCAGCTACTCCTGGAAAGTATGAGTTGGCAAAGACCAATAATGTATTTATAGAGCAAGTTATCCGTCCAACAGGGCTTACAGACCCAATCTGCATTGTGAAACCAATAGAGAGTCAAATTGATGATGTAATTCATGAGGCACAAGTGACAATAGGAAAGGGATTTTGTGTTTTAATCACTACACTGACAAAAAAAATGGCTGAAAATTTAGCTGAATATATGAGTGAATTAAATATGAGAGTGAGTTATTTGCATTCTGATATTGGTGCGCTGGAGAGAATAGAAATTATATGTAAATTAAGATCTAAAGAAATTGACGTTTTAGTAGGTGTTAACTTGCTTAGGGAAGGTCTTGATATTCCAGAGTGTGGTTTGGTTGCAATTTTAGATGCTGATAAAGAAGGATTTTTGCGATCAGAAACATCGCTCATTCAAACGATCGGTCGTGCTGCACGTAATGCTGAAGGTAGAGTAATTTTGTATGCAGATAAAATCACTGGTTCTTTAGATCGTGCATTAAGAGAGACTGAAAGAAGAAGAAAAAAACAAGAAGAACATAATATATTGCACAATATTGTCCCGAAGACTATAATAAAACCTATATCAAACACCTTACAGGAGAGGGCAATAGCAGAATCAAAAGTAAATACTAATAAGGATGACTTGAGAAAGCAAATGATAGAGCATGCTGAAAATTTAGAGTTTGAAGAAGCAGCAAGAATAAAAAAATTATTGCAAGGTTAAGTAATATATGATGCTATGGGCATAGCATGAAAGTGTAAACAACTAAACTTCCACTATTCTTCTTTTTATTTTAACTCATCTTTTTGAGACTTTTGACAATTTCTTAGAACTGAAGAAGGAAAGGTGTATTTTTTTATTGACTTACCTATGTATTACGGTAATCACTAAAGAATTAGTGAGTAATGGTTATAGAATATGAATGGTGGGGTACCAAGCAAGGGATTAAATGAACAATTACGTGACATTTTAGATAAGTTAGAACAGGATATCAATCTATTAGATAATCCCGGTTATATTCAACATATAATGTTTCTTCTAGGAGCAGGAGCTGATCCAAATACAACAGGAACCCAAGGTGAAAAAACTCTGTCAGATTACTCAAGTGAAAAATTACGTGACATTTTAAATGAGTTAGCAAGCAATAGCGATCTATTAGATAATTCCAATTATACTCGATATATAATGTTTCTTCTACAAGCAGGAGCTGATCCAAATACAACAGGAACCCAAGGTGAAAAAACTCTGTCAGATTACTCAAGTGAAAAATTACGTGACATTTTAAATGAGTTAGCAATCGATAGAAGTCTATTAGATAATTATGCTCAACATATAATATTTCTTCTAGGAGCAGGAGCTAATCGAGATACACAAAACCGATATGGAAAAACTCTGTCACATTACTTAGATAAAAGATTATCTGATATTTTAGGTTGGTTAGCAATCGATAGAGGTATATTAAATGATTATATTCAACGTATAATGTTTCTTCTACAAGCAAGAGCTAATCCAAATGTACAAAACCAAGATGGAAAAACTCTGTTACATTACGTTGCTGAACGTAACGATACTGACGGTATAGGATTTCTTTTAAAAGCAGGAGCTGATCGAAATGTGCAAGATCAAAGTGGAAAGACTCCATTTGAATATGTTACTGAACATAACTGCCTTCAAGCTTTGAAGGATTTAGGTTGTAGTTCTAATGATGAAACAACTTGTACTAAATTAAGTGATCCGGATCCAGACAAGGATCAGGGCTATTATTCAGATGATTCTCGTAAAAATGAAGGGAATGGCTCCGGTGATGATAATAAAACAGTTCCTACTAAAGATAAAGGGAATTTGACAAATAACTCTAGTAATTACCCTAACAAGCACAATGATGATCAGACACTTCGTGATGATCCAGGGTATAGCTCCGGTGACGATAATAAAATAATTTCTACTGAACCGAGTGATTGTGACCGGAAAGACGAGGATTCGAGCTGTAGTTCAAGTGATCATCTTTTTCTAGAAGACTTACTTTCGATGAAGCTAGAAATACCATTAACTACAAGCGAAGAGGGGCTAATTAAAGATTTTTGTGAGAAGATAAGAGGTATAACAGCACAAAATAAACAAGAATCTGAAGAAAGTATTCTAGAAAGTATTGAGAAAATAGTAAATGAGTACTTGAAGAAAGGAATAAGGTTGAATTCAAGTTGTAATAATGGTAATGAAAATGACAATGGTGATAAAGAAACTGTAACAAGTTTAATACTTGAAGAAATAGAAGGTGTTCTTAATAATCGTGTGAAACCACGCGATGAAACCAGAGCGCGTGAAAGGCAGTCTGATAGTATCGCCGACCAAGACGACGGCAACGAAGATAAAGTTTCAGGCATCATAGAAAGCATCACTAACAAGTTATTGTTAAAAGGTGGGAAAGCAAGACAAAAATTTTTCTCCGGTAATACTGAGCTAGCACAAAATTATGGATCTAATTATATAAATGATCTCTCTAAGAAATATAAAGAAACTAAAGACAAGCTAAAGAGTATAGCATATGAAAGTATTGTAGGCAGAGATAGACAAGCTCAAAAGGGGGAGCCAGAAGAGGTAGACATAGATAATGTATGTTTTTATGTGAAATATTCACAAGATAGTATTATTGAACCTGTGAAAATCTTTAACAAAGCTGAAGATTTAAATTTAAAAGTCGGCATACTTCAAGTTGGGGAGAGTATAGTAAGAGTTGAAGGTACAAAAGATGGAAAAAGAAATTACACAGATGTCTTAGAAAGTAGCATTAAAATGTCTTTTATCACTGAGGCAGGAGAGATTAATATTTATCTAAGTCCTAGTGAGAAAGATAGTAATAAAATAGAAGTAGAAATTGATGATGAGAGTGAAGAAAGGCTTAACAAGTTAAAAGCTGAGAAGAAAAGTTTAGGAGAAAACTGTCTTTTGGGAGGAAAAAGTGTTCTGGAAGCTATAGAAGAGAAAGGTTTTAAGAAAAATGGTAATGTACCTACAGAGTCAATCGAGACTATTAAGGATGTTCCACGTACTGATGTTACGCAAGCTTGTTCGCAGCAAATTAACACAAGAGCTAAAGGCAAATAGCGATCTACCCATTATTGAAATTGTGCCACACAATAATAAGCTCACTCAAAATTGTTCCGATTTGGCAGGGTTATTTTGCCGCACCAAGCGGTATGGCTTTGAGTACGAAATTTTAATGTTCCCAGAAGCCCGTTATGATGATCAGGTGGACAGTACGGTACAATATTTACAATGGATGAGAAAAACTAACACCAGTGCTTTCAGGGTCAGGCCCAACCCTACTTAAGTGGCTAAGATATATCTAACGTAGCTTTATCTTTGCTTTCTGACAGTCTTTGTTGATACTCGTTTATCAGCCTTTCAGGCTCGTTCAATACACTCTGAATACAATATGTTGCACAAGTTATGCTAGAGAGTATAATAAAACTTATATCAAATACTTTACAAGAAAAAGTGTTGGTAGAGGCAAAAGTGAACATTAATAAGAAGGAAAGCGCATGCTAGAGCTTGAAAAAGCAGCAAGAATAAAAAATATTATTGAAAGGTTAAATGGCGTATGATATAATATACATAGTGTAAAAATATAAATAATTTTTATTGATATCTTTACGTTAACACTTCTTAAATGTTTAGTACTATAGAATTAAATTATTAAGTTTTATGAAGAGAGTAAAAATGATGGAAAGCTTTTCAGGTAACAATAAAGACAGTAATTTTATTGAGGGGACAAAAATAATGGAAAATTTTTCAGATAATAACGAAAACGATAGCTCAATCTTCCAAGGAAAAATCAGGGAGCAAGATTTCTCTGCGGAGCAGAAGTTAAATGAACTGAAAGCAGCCATAGAGAAGCTTGACAGACAAGATTTGCTCAGAAGGCTCGAGTGTGAGCGTCAGGCTTCTAGTTGTATCGATGAAATATCATCTCAAGCAGAGCTACATATCGAAGATGTTGACGGGGGCTACTTCGATTGTGAAAAACCACTCGGAGATTTCTGGAGTTTCTTTGAACCTCTCTTCAACCTCTTTGAAGTAGATGTAGATGATCCGAAAATCTACCAAATGCTCAAGGAGAAGAAAGAAAAAAACCTGATTGCTGCGATAATGAAGTTTTTGCATGAGAAGCTTAAGGAGTTAATCAAGAAGATTTTTGCACACGATTTAAGTTTCGATCAGATGTTGGACAAAGAGATAAAAGAATTGCAGGAGAAATTGGGCAGTGGTGAGTTATCAGAAGAGGAGCTTGCAAGGGTGCTCGAACGTCTACAATTTTTGCAGGATCTGAAACTCAAGTTACAGCTCGCCGTTACCGGATGGATTATTACAATGTTCGCAGAGATTTTTGGAATTGAGCTAGCAGCTATAGTAGAGGCATCTACAGAAGAAACAACTAAAGCAGAAGATAAAAAAGCAGAAAAAACATCATTAAAGGAAGAAAATAAAGAAGTTCGTGAAGAAATAAAAGTGGATGAAAGAGAAAAACCTAAAGTGCCAGTTTCCCTTTTTGAAGTTTCACCCGGATTTGTAAGGCCGGTTGTTCTGAGCAAGCCAGAACTTGAAATTGTGTCAGATCCTTTGAAACATCTATTGCGTATTACTGAGCTTGAAAGAAAATCTCATGAAAATTCACAAAAACCAGAAAAAGTGGACAAAGAAAAGGAAAAAGCGGAACCGAAGAAAGAGGTGTGTCCACCGAAAGTTCCAGAGAAGAAGCCTGTGGCAAGTGGGATAAAACTTGATTCTAAGCCAAGCGAGTATGTTAATTTTGAAGAAAGGTGTCCAAATACTAGTGTTAATGGAAGAGGAACCACGCCGCCCACTAATGGACAAGGAAACAAGCTTGATAATGGAAAGGAAAACAAGTCTGCTAGACGGCCCGCTGATGAACAAGGAAACAATAATAAAGAGAAGAAAAGCGGGTCTGCTAGTTGCGCAGAAAGCCGTCTAAATGGTAATGTTAATAGTGTTAACAAGGAAGGAATCAAATCTACTAATAAGCAGGAAACGTATGACCCTTACGCTAAGCTTGCAAAAAAAGTTGCTGAAAGGAACACTCAAAGAAAAGAATCTGCCACTATTAAACACGATTATCCAATTGATACTTGGCAAGCTCCATCAGGAACTACTGATAATGGAAAATCTAGTGCTGCTCAGCGTAGTTCTGCAAGTGATGCTAAAGAAAATCCTAAGTCAAAAGTTACTGATGTATTGAATGAACGTGCAGCAAGAGGAAATGGTAATACACTATCGAGATAGCTAGTGCTAGCTACTTATGTGATAAAGAACACCGGATCCCAGTACTGGATGACACCTATGGGTTATTTGTGATGACAAAGGAGGGTAGCCCGTGACGCTGGAATCCAGGATGTACATTAGGTTTGATAAGTGTATGGTTTTATGTTAGAAGGGAGTGTTTTTGATGGAAAAAAAACTGGATCCCAGTGTCTGGGCACTGGGATGACACCCTCTTGGATGGAACCAGCATCAGCTACTTGGATGACGCCTCACCATGTCATTCCAGTGCGTGACACTGGAATCCAGGAGCCAGTGCTTCCTTTTTGTCATTCCAGCGCGTGACACTGGAATCCAGGGGCATATAGATAGATGTCGACAGTTCGTCATTCCGCTACGTGTTAGCGGAATCTATGCTTGAGATACCGCGAATGAATCGCGGTATGACGTAGGGAACTTAGGGTTGCCAATGACTTGTCATTCCAGTGCGTGACACTGGAATCCAGGGGTATATAGATAGATGTCGACAGCTCGTCATTCCGCTACGTGTTAGCGGAATCTCGAAAACTTAAGTTTTATGAAAAAAGAGTGAATAAAATTTATACTAAAAAATATAAAAAAAGTACTTGCACTACAATTTATTTTTAGTATATTAGTTACATAATATTTTTACTGGAGGGTAATATGCCAAATGATAAAAAAAGCAAATCAGGACCTCAACCTGATGGTTCGTGGATTCCAAGTGAAAGGTTAGAATGGATTGGTCCTGATAAGTATAAAAACTACGAGCGGCAACGTGAAAGCAGTAAGCCTAACACACAACTGGGTAGTAGCAGTGCTACTAGTGCCGGTAGTAGTAAAGATAAAGGCAAAAGCAAGTAGTGTTGTTTCTTAACAATTTTTAATAGAGGTAGTTATGGATATAAAAGAGCTGGTTAAAGCGTTTAATTTAAATAATTATGCTTGTAATAAGATCAATACTAATTTTACTGTAGAAGGTAAAAAGATTGTTGGTTTATTTGCTAGTAATACTGATACAAAAGAATATCTGCGAGGAATAGGAGAGGAGATAATAAAGCGGCACTATCTTGGTGGAACTGAGGTAGCAAGTAGATATTATAACTTAAACTGTTTCCCATTTGTTCTAGGTGCTAATCCTGATAAAGAGGATTTAGGTAATGGCATAGTGAAAGTGAAGCTTGCAGGCTCTACAAATAATGAAGTGATTCGTAACTTGAAGGTTCATTTTGCTAATGAGTTTGAGAGGGCTGTGGGAGCGAAAGTGGTTGCATGTCTACAAAAAGAAGTAGGGATAACTAAGGAAGAAGCATATGAATGGATGGAAGGAACTGTTAAAACAGGAGCAATAGGTAAGCCTTATTTGTACTGTATAGCTTTTAGCGATGAATACCTTGAGAGGGAATATGATTTAGAGACTTTTGAATTTTTTAAGCAGGCATATATTAAAGAATTTAACTCAAGGTTAGAAAACTGTGGCCTGAAGAGCTCGGACTTTTACGAATATAAAGATCATATGTTATACGTCAAAAACGTTAGCGATAAGGTAATCAAGAGTGTAACAAAATATGTTAAAAAGGAAGTAGCATTTGATTTTAGAACTCCAGGAATAGAAGATTCTAAAGTCGAAAATTTTAAAGATGTTCTTGGCGATTTTATTTTTAAATTGATAGGGAAATCAATTAACGCTTATGATTATGATATTTTTACAGACAAAAAGAAAATAGAGAATGGTAATGATTTTGTCCTTGTACCTTTAACAGAAAGATATAGTGGTCAGCTTGAATTTTTAAAGCATAAGGATGTGTACAAAATTAATATAAAATATCAAAATCTTATAAGTGATATCAGAGGCAAGACTGCAGATCCAGATATTACTAATTCTGAAAACCCAATTTATGCTATCTCTAATGAAAGAATTGCTCAGTTACTTCCTGAAATTATGGAGTCTCCAATTGCATATAGTGAAAGAAACGGACGTTTTGAATTTGCAGTGGATCCTGAAAATTTTAAGAGACGTGGCTCGAGTCGATTCTCCTCAACAGTAAATTCTCCTATACATGCAGGACCGAGTGGACTAAGAACACCGCCCAACCAAAGGAAAAAAGATACAGACAGTGGTTATGATAGTAATTCACCTCCGAAACCTAAGGATTCTGTTGCACATTCTTCAAGTAGCTATCCAAGATCATCCTTTGAAGAGATAAAGGAGCCACAGTCGTGTTTTCCAAGGCGAGGGGTGCTGCCGCATAATGTAGGCGCTGCTGAGGTAGGTGCTGCTGAAAGTGGATCAGCAGGGACTAGTGCTTAGACTCAGCAAACGAACCCTTGTTTATCACAAGGCACGTCCGAAAATAAATGGATATCGTCAATGCAATTTACTGAACCAGGATTTAGTGGTTTATCATGGAAAGGTGCTAATGAAAGCACGTCAATAGGGAATAGTACTTGGTGGTTGCTATCATCGACTTCTTTTCTTACGACAAGGAATGATTCAATGTCCTCAAGTCTTGGGGTTTTTGCAGATTCTCCAAGTGTTAAAGGTAAGGAGAGCATTTTTAGTGTGGAACCTGAAAAACAGCAAGTTACTGATAAAAGTGATCGAGAAAGTAGTGATGAGTGTTCTGAAGCACAGTCACAAGAGAGTGAATCTCCGAAGAAACATGGGGGTGGTTTGTTCTGTAAAAAAGGAATGCCGATACTAGCAAAGTTATCACCTTTTAAGCGACGTAGCGTAGAGCGTGATACGATGTGTTCAAGTAAAAGTGATCTTGTGTATCATGTAACTGAAAAATCATCTGTGTCTAAGCCATTTTTTTCATTCCCAACTAGAATAAAAGCAAAAAGTAATCCACCCTCAGGGGTGACTTCTCCTACGCATGAAGGTGCGTCAGGTGGACTAAAACCTCTTACTAGTGACGAGAGGAAGGAACTACGCCCATTTCTTTCTCCTGAGCTGCAGAAGAAGCTAGACTCCAACTCTTTCTCCCCTGGGGAGGAGCAGCATTTATATTTGACGCATACTCCTTCGGGGAAATGCGAGATAACAAAATCTTTCGAGAGTCCAGAAAAGAACTTAATGCGATGTGTAAACGCACAATTACCGTCATCTGATAACCTTAGTTCTGAAAAAGTTAATAGAGATAGTGGCTTTTGTTCTATTGGATCGGCTTCTCCTGCTGTGCCACATAAGGGAAGTGTCTCTTCAGAGCTTAAACATCCGCAACAGGTAAAGCATATGTCAGAAGCTTTGGGGAAATAAATTTAGGTTTTTAGATATACCTTAACCATCTAAGCGTTTTATTAGGGTTGGGGCCAAAGTCCCTGACCCTGAAAGCACTGGTGTTAATTTTTCTCATCCATTGTAAATATTGTACCGTACTGTCCACCTGATCATCATAACGGGCTTCTGGGAACATTAAAATTTCGTACTCGAAATCGCTGAGCCATACTGCTTGATGCGGCAGAAAAATCCTGCCAGACTCTATAGTCGGAACAATTTGATAAAATCGAGTGAGTTTGTCATTGTGTGGCACTATTTCAATAATCGGTAGATCGCTATTTGCCTTTAGCTCTTGTGTTAATTGCTGACCACTTGTTTTTGCTTCGATCAAAATTGCATGTGGTGCCCATCTTGCAGCTAGTGACAGAACTTGCTCTTTAAGCTTTGGATACTCAAGCTTTGCTCGATATACATCAAGTAAATAGAATTTATTATCTATTTTTGCCCAGGTGGTGCAGACGCTAAAGTCGCTGGAATCGTTTGTTGAAACTGCAGTGTCCCAGCTTTGTGTTACATGTGAGAGATTATCAGGGAAATTTTTATAGCGCTTTAGCCACTCTTGTTTAATTATACCGCTTGAAAGCGGCAGGGGGTTTTGTTGATATTGAGCAGCAAAAGCGTAACTCCCGAGTTCAACTTTTATCATCTCAACTTCTTCTCTTCCTCCCTCCAGGGGATATAATAACTCATTCTCTTCTCTTGAGTATAATACTCTTGCAGGTAGTGTCATTCCAGCACTTGATGCTGGAATCCAGTCTTTTGCGGTTGAATTTTCTGGATCCCAGTGTCTGGGCACTGGGATGACAGGAGGGGGGATTGGAATGACACCAGTATGGTTATTAATTGAATAAATAACCTCCTTATTTTCAGAAATCATTGGCAAACAAATGTGATGCCATATGTTTTTTGGCTTGGATAAGAGGTGCCCAGTTAAGTCTTCCAGGTGGAGCCTATGCATCACAAGCACAATTACTCCTTTTTTTCTATCGTTGAGTCTCGTTACTAAAGTCTGATCGAACCAGTTTGTAACACGCTTTCTAAACGTTTCACTCAAAGCTTGAGCAGGGTTAAGCGGATCATCCACAATAATAAGATCACCACCTTCACCTGTTAACGTCCCTCCAACTGATGTTGCGATTCTGTATCCTCTCTGCACTGTTTGGAATTTATATTTAGTGTTCTGGTCTTTGGATAATTTTACCTCTGGAAACAGCTCTTTATACCAATCCGATTGCATTACGCACCTGGTGTCAAGCGAGTGCTTTTCGCTGAGCAGCCGAGAATAACTTGCAACTATTATTCTTGCGGTTGGCTGATTTCCCAGTATCCATGCGGGCCACGCAACGCTTATGCACATGGACTTCATTGAACGCGGAGGCATATTGAATATTATGCGCCTTACTTCGCCAGCATTCGCTGCTTTCAGCCTGTCTTCTATGACTTTTATGTACTGATAATCATTATACTCACATCCCGGCACCACCGTTTGAAAGCACAGTTCAATGAATTTTAGGAAGTTGATTTTGTTCATGTGTATATTTTAGTAAATGTTCTTACAAGTAGCTGACACTGGAATGACATCCTTTGGTTTTTATATATGGTTATGCAATAAATCTAATGTAGATTTGATTTATTTGATAAGATTGAAGTAGCTATAATGGCAAACGCTACTGCTTTGTGAATTTAGTAAATAACCTACGAAAAGTGCTATTTCTTTAACTTTATTGAAGTAAAAAACTGATTTCCATTGCGGTAAATGAGCAACATTATTGAATCTTTACCGTTTTTCTTTACTGCTGAATCAACTTGTTTTTGAAAATCATTAGTATTTTCTATATCGGTTCCATCTAATTGGATAATAATGTCTCCTTTTTTAATACCACGCAGCGTGGCATTACTGTTACTATCTACATTAATAACTATCACACCTTTTATAGGATTACTTTCTTTTGATTCTTTTGGCAGGTTTGAAACAGTTAAACCAGTTATGTAATCGGATGTTGATTTATTTTCTTCTTGATTATTACCTTGACCATCATTTGCAGATTCTTCAATCACAACCTTAATATTGACCTCTTTGCCCTTTCTAAGTAACTTAATTTGTACTTTTTTTCCAGGTTCAGTTCTTGAAACCATTTGAGGCAGTTGTGTCATTCTATCAATTTTTTTATCATCAAATTCTAATAATATGTCACCCACCTTAATTCCACCTTTTTCTGCAGGGCTATCCTTTACTATACTTGCAACCAGTGCACCTTTTGTATCTTTTAAACCCAAAGACTCAGCAAATTCTTTCGTTATAGGCTGAACTTGCACACCAAGCCAACCATGTTTTATTTTTTTGCCACTTTTTAATGTGTCAATAATTGACATAGCTAAATTAGATGGTATAGCAAAGCCTATACCCACGTTACCGCCAGACTCAGATGGGGAATAGATAGCGGTGTTAATGCCTATAACTTTTCCATTTAAATCAAATAATGGCCCTCCAGAGTTGCCTCTATTAATTGCAGCATCAGTTTGAATAAATTCATTCATAGTGCCGATACTAATGTCTCTGGACCTTGCAGATATAATTCCTGTGCTTACAGAGCTACCCAAACCAAATGGGTTACCTATTGCAATCACTGTATCGCCAACCCTTGCTGTATCAGAATTACTAAATGCAACAAAAGGAAGATCTTTATTAGAATGAACCTTAAGCACAGCAAGATCAGTTCTTGCATCATAGCCTAAAACTTCTGCTTTGAAATAAGTATTATCGTTCATAGTAACTGTGATATCTTGGGCATTTTTAATAACGTGATAATTGGTTACTATACTTCCACCTTTATCTATAATAAACCCAGAACCAAGCAGCACCACCTCTCTGTTAACACTAGGGCCCCTATCCATAAAAAACTGATCAAAATGCTCAAAAAATTCTCTAAAATCATCAAAGAAATTATTTCTTGGCATAAAAGGGATTTTAGTTCTATTGTTACTTTCTTGTTTGATTATTTGTTCGCTTGAAATATTTACAACCGCAGGAATGAGTTCTTCCACTAAATCGGCAAGTCCTTGATTACAGTTACATGCAGTAGTGCTAGCATCAACGACCTTTTTTGCATTCCAATCAAACATATTAGCGTATGAAGAAAACGCAATTAGAAAATATGCAAATATAGATAAAATAAATGCCTTACTTTTCATAAATTATTTCCATCCTTTGTTTAAAATATCTAAAAAGTTATTGTTTGGTGAAAGTACAAATTTAGTATTATTTTCGGCAAATGATTTACTGTAAGCGCTCATAGAGCGATAAAAGTTAAAAAACTCTTCATCAACCTTAAATGCCTCATTATAAATTCTAGTTGCTTCAGCATAACCACGGCCCCTTATTTCATATGATTCTTTTACTGCACTGGAGATAATTTCCCTTTTTAATTTATCAGCTTTTGATCTAACTTCCTGCCCAGCTTGCTCTCCTTCTGCTCTAATTTCTTTTGCTTCTTTTTCCCTTTCAGTTTGCATACGGCGAAATATTGCAGAACTATTTTCTTCTGGTAAATCTGCTCTCTTAATTCTTACGTCTATTATTTCTATGCCAAATTTTTCAGCTTCAGAATAAACTCCACGCTGAATCAATTGCATAACCTCTGATCTTTTTTCGTTCAACAAACTAATCAACGAAAATCTGCCTATATTTTCTCTTATGTGTGCTTCTATAACCGGATACAATCTTCTAACCAGCCCTGATTCATTCCTCACAGCCTGGTAAAAAGTAACAGGATTTGTTATTTTATATTTTGCATACGCATCTACTATAATACGTTTTTGATCCGCTGTTATCACTTCCCTTGGGATCTTATCAGGACTTAAATCTAAAACTCTTTTATCAAGAAACTCTACACTGTTTATGAATGGTAACTTAAAATATAAGCCACTTTCCATAACATCTCTTACAACTTTACCGAGTTGTATAACTATCGCTTGCTTTGTTTCTTGCACAACAAATATTGAATTAAATAAAACAATCAATAAAACAACAAATACAGAAACAAAAACAATTTTAATATTACTACTCATGGTTATTTCCCTAAATTTGTAAGAGGTAAATAAGAAAACATACCTTTCAGATCATCAGTTACAACAACTTTGTCTACCTTACTGAAAATATTTTCCATAGTTTCAAGATAAATACGATTCTTAACGAGAGAAGGATTCTGTCTATATTCCTCATAAAGAGATAAAAAGCGATTTGCATTACCTTTTGCTTCATTTATTACTTCATTCTCATATGCCTCTGCATCTAATTTTATCTTTATCGCTTCACCCTTTGCTCGAGGTATAATATCATTATTATAAGCGTATGCTTCGTTTATAGTACGCTCTTTGTCTGCACGAGCACTTTGTACATCTCTAAACGAACTGATTACTTTTTCTGGTGGATCAATTTTTTTCATTTGAACAGATAAAATCTCTATGCCCATTTGGTATCCATCAAGAATCTGCTGCAATAGAATTCTAGTATCTCTAGAAATTTCTGGTCTGCCTTGACCAAGTGCAAAAGAGATCGTGTTTTTACCTATTATTTCTCTCATGGCACTTTCAGCAGCATTTTTAACACTGAAACCGGGTTTGTAATCCCGCACTTTGAATAAATAGTCCTTAGCATCTCTAACGCGCCACTGAACCTCGAAGTTAACGTTGACTATATTTTCATCTCCAGTTAGCATCACACCTTCACCGCGATCTGTGTCTCGCCCATAAGAATTACTTACCCCAATTTCTTCACGATTTACTTCCTTAACATTCACTTTAAAAACCTTGCCAATAGGGTAGGGAAAGTGATAACGCAAACCAGGTGTTTCTGTATTAGAATATTTACCAAAGGTAAGTTCTATACTTTCCTCACTAGGATGGACAATATAAAAGCCAGTGCAAGCATAGAACAGTAAAATAATGAAAATGATGAAATAAGGTTTTTTGCCCCTGTTTCTGGTTAATCCATTAAGAAAGAACCTTACATCAGATACAGCTTTACTTAAAATATCTTCATTATTAGGAGTTTTGTTCCCTACCGGTTTCTTTCCCAGATTCCAAGGATTATTCTCATCAAACATAATGATTGATTCTATAATTAATACGCTAATATTACTTCTTTAATAAGAAAATGCAAACATAAATTGCTATTTTATTTACAAATTAATCATCAGGATGGAAAACATGATCGTACACTTCCTTTTCTCTATGTAGTATGGTCGACTCTATAGAATTTTCTGGCTTTTTTTTGAATTCTTTGTTGTCACTCTTTAAGTGCACTACGTCTTCGTGAAAATGGGAATTATACCTAAATAGTAAAGCTATTATTATTAAAGTTATAACAGCCAAAAAGATGAGTGCTCTTTTTATGCACCTCATAAATACTCCGGCTTCTTGACCTAATTTTCTACGCTTCCAAAAAACACGTCAAGCAGAATTATTCAAAGACAAATGAACATTAACAGCCAAATTAACACTAACTTAAGAATCGAGGGTGTACAATATGAATATATTTAATTAATAGTGAGGTTTAAAATGTTACCTAATAATGAAACAAATTCAAATGTTGTTGAAATACAACAACTTCAACAACAAAATAATTCTACGCCTTCTTCAGAGGATTTATTAAAACAAAAAATAGAATCATTGGGGAAAGAAATAAAATCATTACAAAAGCAGGGTCGATTGGACCGTGGTATTTTTAGGTTGGGAGCAATTGGCTTCATATCTTATCTTGTTGCAACCAACTGGTCAGCAATTGCTTCTGCTTTTTCAACTACAGGAACAGCTACAGTCGCTGCAGGAACAGCTGCTGTACCAATAGCTGGAATTGTAATTGGAGCAGTAGTAGGAGCTATTGTTTTGGTTGGTGCTTCTTATGCAATGTGGAAATATAGAGCACAAATAAAAGAAGGCTTCAAATATGCTGCAGAAAAGACAGTTGATGGGGCGAAGTATATTGGCGGAAAAATTAGAGATGGTGCTGTATATTCCAAAAACAAGGTAAAAGAGGGTTATGAATATTCGGCAGCTTCACTAGAAAGAGGTGTTAGCTTCGTAGGTGAAAAAGTAAAGAAAGGAGCAAGTCGTGTGACTGAGGCAGCGGCAAATAAGTTATATAATGCGGCTGGTAGCGAGAATTATTCAGACAGAATAAATGATGAGCTTGTTCCTGATTCATCACAAAAGAAGAAAATTCAAGAAATAAAAGGGGATCTCAAGGCAATTTTTGCTGACAAAGGAAATAATTCTGGGTTAGTAAAAAATATACTTTCTGGAATATCGTCAAAAATTGATTTAAAAATGGCAGAGGAAGCAAAATTAGGATGGAAAGAGTATACTCCTAAGTGGCAAGTACAGAAAGAATTCATTCATAATTTAAATGAAAAAAGTTTGTATAGCTTGTTAACAAAAAGGTCATTGCCTAAGTATAGGTATTTCATCGACAGTGTTTTCTCTGACCATTATGATGAGATTAAGGAGGTTATTAAAGAATGTAAAGAAAGTCATTTGTATTCAAGCGTAAGCAATATGTTCAACAAAGCTGAGAAAAGAGCTAACAGGCCTTCTTTCAAAAGTTTAACTAGGTCTATATCGTCATCATTGTCTTCACTAGGAAGAAAAGACTCTACACAATCAACTAGCAGTTTATCAGAAAGCAGTTCAATGAGTTCACTAGATTCTGTAAGGACTGACAGTACTATTAGCAGCGAAGCGGAATTGTTCAATCCTGCGAAGCATAAAGAAGTGAAAACAACTGCTCCATTTAAAGTGCCATTATGGTTGGGGGGTAAAAAAGCACCAGAAGAAACTACTAATGTTAAATATCAAGTTCTTTCTGAATCAGACACGTTGTCTAGACAAGTAGGAAAGAGCACTTTTTACGTTGATACTCCTATTCCCATTGAAAATACTGGTAAAACTGCAACAGCAGGAGGAAGACTTTCTGGTAAGCAGCCTATTCCAGTTACTCCACCAAAGGTATCAAGAAGCTCTTCTACTGATAGTAGAATGGGTTCTGGTTCTTCTACGCCAAAAAGTCCTTCTCTAGAAGACTTAAGTAAAGCTCGTGCAGAACTGAAAAAAACAGGTTATCTGGGCAAAATGGTGGAACAGCCTTCTACGTGTAAGTCTGAAGTTTACATTGAACCACATCAGCCAGGAGTTACATCTGGTAAGTAGCATAAACAAAACCACTCACTTTCTCCAAAGGATGTTACTCAATGAGTAACATCCTTTTTTTGTTTTTAAACTATAGAAAAATCCCAGCGTTATGCGCACAAACGTATGAACATTGTGATTTCTCCACTAGGGAAGGTGTCATCCCAGTGCCTTGACTACTTGGATCCAGGAATTTTGTTAAGTTGGGAAGCATAAAAGTAGCCGTTTTATGTTAAAATACAACATTTTGATGATTATGAAAAGGCTGGATTCCAGCGTCAAGCGCTGGAATGACATGGTGAGGCGTCATCCTGCTGCTCCTTTCTTGCCATCCCAGTAGCCTCCTTTTTTTGTCATCCCAATACCCCCTCTTGTCATCCCAGCGCCCTCTCTTGTCATCCCAGTGCGTGACACTGGGATCTAGCCATTTCACGCAATCCCATCGAAAACGCTGTGTTTTAAAAAATGTTAGCCACTTTCATGTTTACCAACTTAGTGCTCAATCAAAATTCCTAGATCCCAGTGTCACGCACTGGGATGACATGGGAAGGAAGCACTGGAATGACAGAAGAGAGCACTCGGATGACAGGGGAAGGAGGCACTGGAATGACAGAAGAGAGTGCTGGAATGACAGAAAAATCTAATCTATTTTCTCTTGATGAATAAACCTAAGTGGAGTATAGTAGAAATGCATTTACGTAGATTCTAATGAATAATTTAGTTTTGATTTATACAACTTTTTCAAGTTTGAAGGAGGCTAAAACTGTTTCTGAGGAATTGTTAAACGAGAAATTAATTGTATGTGTAAATATATTTCCTGAAGTGAATTCTCTGTATTTATGGGAAGGTAAAATTAGTAATAGTTGTGAAGTAGTAGCAATTATGAAGAGCAAAAATGATCAAGTTGATAAAATTGTAGAAAAAATCGAAGCAATGCATTCTTATGATCAGCCAGCTATTGCTGTGATGTCCATAGAAAAAGCAAATAAATCTTTTACTAATTGGGCTAATAGTGTTATTGATGTAAGTAGTATTGGGGTGTAGCCAAGTGGTAAGGCAGCGGTTTTTGATACCGTCACGCGAAGGTTCGAATCCTTCCACCCCAGCCATATTGAAGTGGGTGTGAAATGATATCACTTTTCTATAAATTAAGATTATTGAATTATATATTAGGTAGTCTAAAAGATATAATTGTGAAACTGTTTCTCTTCACAATGTATCTTTACACATCCAGCATTGTGCTCATGTTTCTCAGCAATGGTTTTTGGTATGCTGTAGAATTTGGCTCTTTCAAAAATGCGTTTTACCATTTATTTCAATATTGCAAGTGGTATTATGAAAATAGGGAAGACCTCGGTTACGGAATTTCTATTCGAATATTAGTAGCATTCCTTACTCCGCATTTTCTCTATAAGTTGTTCCTTAGCACAGGCTGGAAGTCTTTTTTAAAGGAAAAGATAGTGCAGATACTCAGCACAAGAAGAAAAAAGGGTAGTGAGTTCAGTAACAGTAGTAAACCAAGTGGCAGTAGTTATAGTGATAAGAATAATTACAGCAATAACAGTGAGCATCACGCTCAAGATGCAAAGCGGAAAGTAAACATAATAAAGCAGCTATTAATCAAAGATATAGAGGCAACTATAGATAGGAGATTGAATGATATTTTTTTCGGTAAAAGGAGTAAACCTCATTAAAAAGGCTTTATCTAGTAAGGCTTTTTAAGATTGGCTGTATTTTGTTTTTTACGTATACCGGATCACAATCAGCCAATATACATGTGTGTGCAAAATCTTGACTAAAGTCCGATAACCAAGAAATCGCCTTACGTTTCTCTACCAAGCTTTCTGTTTTTTTACAGTGACTTGCTGCATCAGTCATTGCCTGCGCTATTACTGATTTCCACAGCAAATAATACCTTTGTATATCATCTGACGTACTATTTGTTTCATAGTGGTTAAAAAATTCTTTAAAATTGAAGTTGTTTGACATAATGATACCTCTTTGGATTGAAATTTGAAATGATTTGAGTTTATGTCGCCACAGCAGATCCCGCTACAAGTAGCGGGATGACGATTGTCAGGGTGTCATCCCAGTGCCTCTCTATAATGTCATCCCAGTAGCCCCTATAATGTCATCCGAGTAGCTGACACTGGGATCTCATTTCACTCTATAATAGCAGTGCTCCTTTCTTGTCATCCCAGTACTGATTAGCTATAAAATTTAAGAAATTTACCAAATAAAAAAAAAGGCAAAAGAAGCCCCGTGATTGGCTAATTACTTACATTATACTTTCAAGTATGGCGTTTTTTTATTCTAAACGCTTAATAACCGCGATTTAGCTGCTTTTTAATGCAACTAACCTTTAGTCATAAATGTTTAAGAAATTTACTAAACAGAAAAAAAGGCAAAAGAAACCCTAGGGTAGCTAGTTATTCACTATCCATTTTTTAAGTTGGCGTTTTTTGATGTTTTAAATGCTTTATAAGCGTATTTCAGCTTGTATAGGTAAAAACCTAGAAATTTGATAAAGACATAGAGTGCACATAGTGCAAAAAATTAAACATGAGACGCCAAATACGTTGAGTTTTTTTGTCATTTAATCTGTACAGAGAAGATAAATAAATAGCTTCAGTTTCATAATAAGGGGCTGGCGGAGTTTGTCAAGTAAGTTTTTTCGTTTCTATGTTGTCAGCTACTTGCATGACACCATTTGTTGTAAACTCACTTTTTCTTGATTTTTTGGTTTATCTTGTCTACCTATTTTGCCACTCTGCTAAACGGATACCTACTGAATAACAGTAAGATTTTTCAATCCTGTTCCACAGCAAATTTTAGTGCCATGTGAGTAGTTATAGTGCTGTTAACAATCAAAACGACAAAAATTAACATGGTGATTAGTAGTGTATAAATATTCAAGGACAAATTTTCAAATTGAGTTAGCATTTTAAAATACACAAAGGTTGGCATTATCATTGGCAAAACAAGAATTTGCGATACTCCTGATGCTAAGTTGTTTCGACCAATCATCAATGCATTTCCAGTAGCTGAAATATTAATGATTATCAGCGTATTAAATAATAAAGACACTCCAACTGCTATTGAGTGTTCAATACTATTGCCTAGAACTGCAAAGCTGAATATGGAAGAAACCACTGAAATCGGTAGCCCAAATAATAACCAGTGAGCGAAAATTTTATAAGCAACTATAAGCCTAGAAGAGAGTGGCTGTACAAAGATTTGCTCTAATATTCCATCATGATAATCAGATGTAAACAAATTATTTGTAGAGATCTGCAAAACAAATGTAGCACATATCCATGTTAATGTTAACATAACTTCTTGTTTATTGTTGTTTTCAAGTGTAAATGAAGATAAACTTAACATTATAATAAAAATACATACTATATAGGTAAGGTTCTTACCATCTATTACTAATTTTTTTACTAAGTCGATCATACTAGGCTTTTAAATGTTTATTATAAATTATAGTGTTTACTTTGAGGGTAGTATAATTTTTTGTTCATAAGTTATATAGGTTTTATTATTTTTTTGATAATGCAATTATGGAAAAGTTACCGAAAATAAAGTCACCAGAGGATTATACTCCTTCAGAAGATGAAGAATATATGAGCGTAAAACAACTGGAATACTTCAGCTTAAAGTTACAATCAATACTCGCTGAGTTGGAGAAACAAGAACTAGAAGATAATAGTATTGATACATACTATTCTGATGGAGATAGTGGAAATGAGGAATTAATCAAGCGCCGAAAAGATAGAAAAGAAAAGATTAAGGAGGCGTTAGAAAAAATAAAATTAGGCACTTATGGTTACTGCGATGGAACAGGAGAAGAAATAGGAGTCGAAAGACTTAAAGCTAATCCGCTTGCTATATATTGTATTGAAGAGCAAGAGAGAGTAGAAAAAGAAAAGAACGTGTACAACATTAACGATTAATTTACACATAAGTGGTGAGCCATTGGGCTTCAAGAGGAGCAAGAGGCGGATCAGGACTGAAGTATGTTATGCTATAAAGAAAGTGGAAAATTGGACATTCTCAACTCGACTCTTGCAGATTAAAAATTAAGTTGAATTAAAAATTGGGTTTGACACAGTTTATTTAACACTCCCTAAAAATTTAACGATTAGAATTATAATTACAAACCACAGTAAAAAATAGACTTTTCCATTTGATTTATTTTTAACTTGGATGTTTTCTAATTTTTTATCAGCTATTAGGTTTAATTTTTCTATAAGGCTAAATATCCCTTGGATTGTTTTTACAGGATAAGAATTTCTAATTTTTTCCCTATACCCTATTTTACTTTCATGTTGACTGCTTATCCACGCTTCAACTACTTTCCACATATTGATTTCTGGGTAGATCTTTCTACATGTCCCTTCCAGTAAAATCATAGTTTTCTGCAGCAATAACAATTGTGTTTGAACTTTCATATCAAAATCACCAGTTATTTTTAATAGCTGAGCAAGTAAACTAGCAAATGAAATCTTCTGTATAGGCTGCCCAATAATGGGTTCACCTATTGCCCTGCAAGCTGTGACAAAATTTCTATGCTGTGATGAAACGTAACCAGCTTTAAAGTGCATTTTTGCAACGTGGTCATAATCCCGATTTAAAAAACCTTTGAGTATCTCTATAACGTAATAGCATGTCTCACGATCTATTCTACCCATGATTCCACAATCCAGGGCAATAATATTGTTATTACTATCAACCATTAGATTTCCAGGATGCATATCAGCATGAAAAAAACAATCCCTGTATACCTGACTACAAAACGATTCTATAAGATTGATAGCTATTTGCTTACGATTATTCAGTTTTTCAACTTCGTATATTGGTGTTGCTTCTATCCATTCTAATGTTAAAACCTTTTTTGCAGTTCTATTCCAATCTATTTCAGGTACATAAAAACCTCTGTCATTTTTTGTGTTTTCCTTTAGTTCTGAAGAGTGAGCAGCTTCAAAACGTAGATCTAACTCTAATCGGCAAATTTCAGCAAAAGTTTTGACTAATTCAATTGGCCTCAGCCTTTTTGATTGTTCGCTAAATTTTTCTGCAATTTCTGCAAGCCAAGAAAGCATTTTTATATCCCTTGAGAATGTTTTCTCAATATTTGGCCTTAAAACCTTCACAGCAACTTCCTTACCCTCAGTTGTAACCGCTCTATGCACCTGAGAAATCGATGCTGCTGCAATTGGCTTTTCAGAAAAGCTTGAAAAAATGTCGCTCAATTTACAATTAAACTCACTTTCTATAGTTTTAACTGCTATTTTATGTGAAAATGATGGCAATCTATCACATATCAATAACAAGTTATTTGTTATATCCTCATTTAAAACATCAGTACGTGATGAGATAGACTGCCCAAACTTAATGAACACCGGACCTAATTTTTCAAGAGCACACTTTAGCTTATGGCCTTGTATTTTATTTATTGATTTCTTTGATGGTGGAAGTAAATAAGGTAATATATTGTAACGTGTCAGCACTGTAGTTATGTGCAGAAGACGCAAAATATTTTGAATCATTTTGCTGCGTAACTGCTAAATATTTCATTTAGGGTTCTATTTTTCATAATCTCATCAGGCTTGCCTTGGCAATAGATAGTATTATTTATACAAATTACGTAATCTGAGGATGGTAGAGCAGAGTTAAGATCATGAGAAGTCATAAGAATCGATACCAATCGTTTTTTTGCTATTTTATTTATAATATCATAAAATTTAGCCCGCGCGTTAATATCCATTGCACTGACTGGTTCATCTAGAATGATCAAGTCAGGTTCTGCAATTAAACAACGTGCAAGCAGCAATAATTGTGTTTGCCCTGCAGAAATTTCTAACACTTGATTCTTCAAAATGTTACCGATACTAACCAACTCTATCGCTTCTGTAATAATGGATTGATTTTTCTTTAGTCTTTTCAAGGAGCTATTTAAAAGGAAATATTCAACTGTTATTGGCATCAAATTACTAATACTAAAATTTTGCGGCATATAGCCAATTTTTATGTTGTCAGCAAATACGATACTACCGGTACAGCTTTTATTTATGCCAGCAATTGCTTTCACTAAAGAGGTTTTACCTCCACCATTTGGACCAAGTATTGTAATTACGTCTCCTCTTTCCATGAACATATTGATATTGTCAAGGATTCTTTTACCATCATATGTGAGAGCAAGATTTTCTATTTTTAGAACACGATTATTGACATTATTTAACTTTTTGGCAAAATTTAACTTCTTCTCAACGTTTATATGAGACATTTACTGCCTTTTTTTCTATTACTTTCATTTACACTATACTATAATATTGCCTTTTCATCCAATTTAAAAGTTGTAGCTACAATCAAACCTATCCACTCACTTGTAGCTTCTGTGACAGAAGGAATTTTAGAACCGGAATTGCTTGGCTATGCAACATCTGCGCATAATTATATATTAAAGCCGTCTGATGCGAGTAATTTGGAATCAAGTGATGTCATATTTTACACTGACGATAACTTAGAGACGTTTGTTCAAACTTTCGCCAAAAATAATAAAGAACTAGTGCAATTGTCAAAGGTAATCAACCTACTTCCTGCTCGGCCACATTCATTTTCTAGAAAAATTACCAATACTCAAGATGAAAAAGACCTACACATTTGGCTGAGTCCCGAAAATGCAAAGAGCATGGTACTTTTTATAAGTGCAACATTGTCTAACATAGATAAAGAAAATTTCCATCGATACAACTCTAATGCAACAAAAGCCATAAAAAAAATAGACCAAGAAGTAAAAGAAATCGTGAAAGAACTGAATGATTTTAAAAATCAAAAATACATCGTCACTCACGATGCTTATCAATATTTTGAAAAATATTTTGGTTTAAATCACCCAAGCGCCATTCTTTCTATAGAAGAGGATTCGTACATAGGTATGAAGAGTTTAATGAAGCTAAAAAAGATAATGAAGGAAGAAAACGTTAAATGTATATTTGCTCATTCACAAGAAGATAGCATAAAGCCTAATGCTCTTTCTAATGACGCAAAAATGGTAGTTCTTGATCCTATTGGATCAGACATAGAGCCTGGAAAAGATGCATATCTAGCTATAATCAATAGCATTGCACAAAATTTCAAATCTTGTTTTGTTGAGTAACAAGTTCTTTTTAAAATGCCTCTGACTTACTGTTTTATTGTTCTGCATTTAAATCACCATTTGTCCTTTACATATTATACAGGTTTAGAATTATGCTTTATTCTTACGTTTATGTCTTGGTCCAATGCAATCAATAAGTTAAGCAAGTATTCTAAGGAAAACCCTTCGATTTTTGACCTATTGATTTGAGATACTTTAGGTTGATCAATCTTTAGAGCGCTTGCTGCTTTTTTCTGTGTTTTGTACCTCTTACTTATTAATTGTGCAATGACCTTTATTAATTTCAGTTTTGTATCTTTTACATCCCCCACCTCTATTATTATAGGATAACTTAATTGTAAATTTTGCATAATAATAAAATTCCTTATAAAAAAACTACTTTAATTTTTCTTCTTTAAATAATACGTGCCTTCTGACTACTGGGTCATACTTCCTAAACTCCAGTTTTCTGGTGAGCTTTTTTGGATTACGCTTTTTTACATAAAAATAGCCAGTTGATTTTTCTTCACCAGTTTTTGTTATCTTGATTGCAGTGCTGACTAACTTAACGAGCAAAGAAGCATTTTTTTTCGCCATACTTATAATGATATAATAAATTCTATGCGAGTTTATTACGCAAAACACTAAAAGTCAACCGAATAATGCAGATCGTAAAATTCTTGACAATCAACAGTGCATTAAGTAGCATGAAGTTAACTTCAGAATGAAAAGCAAACGGTAAATAAGTGGCAAATAGTGGCAAAAGGTTATTATTGATAGAAAATTCTGCCTGTTCTAATGAGGTAAGAGTTGCCTTATCAGTTAATAATAAGGTTGTAGAATTTGAACAAGAATTCAAGGAAAAAAAACAATTAAGAGGTAATATATACGTTGCTTATGTAAAGCGTATAGAGCCTTCTTTGCAAGCCGTATTTATTGAATATGGAAAAAACAAGCAAGGTTTTTTATCTTTTTCCGAGATATCTCTAGATTACTTCAATATTCCAGAAAAAGAAAAGGAAATTATCTTTGAGGGCTACTCAAATGACGATTGTACAGAAGAAGCTTCAGCAAATGTTTCTTCAGATTCTGCAGCTAGTAAGAATGTCAACGAGTTAGGTAGTGGTTTTGTAAGAGAGGTACCTTTATATAAAAAATACAAATTACAAGATGTTATTTCAGTAAATCAAAAAGTATTGGTCCAGCTAACTAAAGAGGAACGAGGCAATAAAGGAGCTTCATTTACAACATACATAACTTTAGTGGGTAGATACTGTGTTTTCATGCCAAATTCCATGAGTAAAGGTGGAGTGTCTCGCAGAATTGAAGATGCTAATATCAGAAAGCAGTTAAAGGATATACTGAGTTCAATAAACTTGCCAAAAAGATCAGGTTTAATAGTAAGAACTGTTGGTTCAGGAAAAGATAAGAAAGAAATTGAGCAGGATTACAATTACTTATCCTCATTATGGCAGAGCATTCAAAAAAATGCCTTCTCTGTAAATGCTCCATCATTAATTTACAACGAAGCAGATGTAATTATGAGATCTGTTCGTGATTTTTGTAGCGATGGTATAGAAGTCATAGTATCTGGGAAGGAAGCTTTTGAAGCAGTGAGACAATATACTAAAAATGCATTAAAAGGTAGTAAGTTGCGTTACAGATTGTATAGAGGTTCTATCCCAATCTTTACTTACTATGGAATCGAAGATCAAATTTCTGAGTTATATAGCAATAGGGTAGAGTTGCCATCTGGTGGGTCTTTGGTAATAACTTTAACTGAGGCGTTTGTTTCAATAGACGTAAATTCAGGAAAGATGACAGGAGAAGATAGCATAGAAGAAACAGCTTATAGAACCAATATGGAAGCAGTACCTGAAATATCAAGACAGGTGAATCTTAGGAGCCTATCAGGATTAATAGTAGTCGATTTTATTGACATGTTGAAATATCAGTATTGCAGAGCTGTTGAGTCTGCTATAAAGCAAGCGTTTAAAGACGATAAAGCTAAAGTTCAATTTAGCTACATAAATGACTTTGGTTTAATGGTATTTTCAAGACAAAGAATTAAACCAAACATACAAGAAATTAATACTACAGAGTGTTTACACTGCAAGGGTATTGGAAGAGTAAAATCGAACGAAGTAATTGTTGCATCGATACTAAGGGATTTACAACACATTGCTCATAGGAACCAAAATAAGTCTTTTGATTTAGTAGCGCATAGTGCGGTTATAGCGCATATTTTTAATAATAAAAGGAATACAGTTTCTACAATCGAAAAAGAGTTTAATATTACATTGAACATTAGTATTGATAACAGTTTAGATGTAAATACATTTGTTTTAAAACAAGGAGATGATGTTAATTCAAATGGTTATAAGCCATTACAGAACTCTGGATACCAAATTGAGGATAGCAGCAATGAAGAAGTTGATAATTCAAATAAACTACGAGGCAATTTTTGGCTGACTAAATGGCTTTCGCGCTTTTTAAGTTCTAATAACTAATTAGAAACCCTAAATTGGGCTTGTAATTAATAAGTCCTATACTTATATATTCTTATATCAGATAATATTTACAATGGGGTACTCATTATGGGAAGAGCAATAGGCATAGATCTCGGAACAACAAATTCTTGTGTTGCAATAATGCAGGGCAAGGATACAAAGGTAATAGAAAATAAAGAAGGGGCAAGAACTACTCCATCTATAGTTGCATTTACTTCGTCAGGAGAAAGGTTGATTGGCGCTCCTGCAAAAAGACAAGCAACCACCAATGCAAGTAATACTTTTTTTGCTACTAAGAGATTAATAGGCCGTCAATACGGTGATTCTGAAATGAAAAATCTAAACGTGCCGTATAAAGTGTTTGCAGCAAAAAATGGTGACGCATGGGTTAAAACCACTGATAATAAAGAATACTCTCCTAGTCAAATTGGTGCATTCATACTACAAAACATGAAAGAAGCAGCAGAAGCTTATCTTGGAGAGGAAGTAAAAGATGCTGTGATAACAGTGCCAGCATACTTCAACGACTCTCAACGTCAAGCAACAAAAGATGCAGGAAAAATCGCCGGATTAAATGTGCTCAGAATAGTAAATGAACCGACTGCTGCAGCGCTTGCTTATGGTCTTGATAAGAAACATGGGCACACAATAGTGGTATATGACCTTGGTGGTGGTACATTTGATGTCTCAATACTTGAAATAGGTGAAGGGGTTTTTGAAGTAAAGGCTACAAATGGTGACACTCATCTTGGAGGTGAAGACTTTGATAACGCAATAGTGAGTTATTTACTAGATGAATTCAAGAAAAGTAATGGCATTGATTTGAAAAATGATCCAATGGCTATGCAAAGAATCAAAGAAGCTGCTGAAAAAGCGAAAATTGAATTATCAAGTGCAATGGAAACGGAAATAAATCTACCGTTTATTACAGCTGATGCAAGTGGTCCAAAACACTTAAATATGAAATTAACGAGAGCAAAACTTGAAAGCTTAGTGAATGGTTTAATCGAAAGAACTATGGCTCCTTGTAAAAAAGCTCTTGAGGATGCTGGTTTGTCTGCTAGTCAAATTGGCGAAGTGGTTCTCGTTGGTGGCATGACTCGTATGCCAAAAGTCATAGAGAAAGTTAAAGAATTCTTTGGCAAAGATCCACATAGAGGAGTAAATCCTGATGAAGTTGTAGCAATTGGAGCTGCAATACAGGCGGGAATCATTCAAGGTGATGTAAGAGATGTGTTACTACTTGACGTGACTCCACTTTCTCTTGGTATTGAGACTCTAGGAGGAGTATTCACTCCACTTATTGAACGTAATACTACTATTCCTACTAAAAAATCTCAGGTGTTTTCAACTGCAGAAGATAACCAAACAGCCGTTACAATTAAGGTACATCAAGGTGAAAGAAAATTGGCGGTTGATAACAAGCTACTTGGTCAGTTTAGTTTGGAAGGGATACCTCCTGCTCCTCGTGGAGTTCCTCAGATCGAAGTAACATTTGACATAGATGCAAATGGAATAGCACACGTTTCTGCAAAAGATAAAGCTACTGGAAAAGAGCAAAAAATACGCATTCAATCTTCAGGTGGTCTATCTGATGATGAAATAAATCGCATGGTAAAAGAAGCTGAAGAAAAAGCGCAAGAAGATGAAAAGCGCAAAAAGTTTATTGAAGTGAAGAATCAAGCGGATAGTTTAGTTCATTCTACAGAAAAGTCTCTGACAGAGTATGGTGATAAAGTTTCACCAGAAGATAAATCTGCTATTGAAAATGCAGTTAACGAATTAAAAGAAGTTAGTAAATCTGATAACATTGATGACGCTGATTCAATCCAGCAGAAAGTTACTAATCTTTCTCAATTATCTATGAAACTTGGAGAAGCTATGTATAATGCCTCACAACAAAATAGTGCTGGAAATGGCTTTTCATCAGAAGGGAATCCAAATGATAAAGAAGAAAAAGTAGTAGATTCTGATTATCAAGACATAGATAATAAGGAAGAGAATAAATAAGGGTGTATTGTTATATCACTTTTCCTGTCATCCCAGTGTCAGCTACTTGGATGACAAGAGGAGCATGTTGTTGCTTAAAGAAACCATTATGGATATTATTAAAACAATAGAAGAAAAGATACGCGATTCGATAGATGTAATTGATATCAACATTGTCGATGAATCAGCAAAGCATGCTGATCATTATTTTGCTTCATCTTCAACATTACCTTCGCACATTAAATTAATATTAATATCTGACGGCTTTATTGGAATGAGTATTCTAAAAAGACATAAGTTGATTTATGAGTTATTGAAGGGTGAGATAGAGCTAATACATGCAATTTCTCTTCACTTGTATACGCAAAACGAGTACAATTTAAAAAATAAATAATAAAAATGTGAAGGAAGAGTCTATATTAGTTAAAGCAGGAAGAAAATTTAATGACTATAAAGGTTCTATGAACCCGCCAGTTTATCATTCTTCTACCATATTATTTCCTACTTACAAGGACTACTTAAATGCAGCAAATGGAGAAAGTATATACGATGTAATCAACGATGGTGTTGCAAGGGATTATAGCTACAGTAATGTTGGTACTCCTACTGTCCATTATCTTTCAAATGCACTGGCTGAAATTGAAGGGAGTGGACAAGCGCTTATTTATCCTTCCGGACTATTTGCACTTACTTTTGCTATTTTGACTTTCACTAAAGCAGGCTCGCACGTTTTAATTCAAGATAATAGTTATTATAGGCTTAGGAGGTTTGCAGAAAATGAGCTACCAAAAAGAGGAACAGAAGTAACTTTTTATTATCCAACGCAGGATATAACTGATTTAATTCAGAGTAATACTTCATTGATAATGATCGAGACTCCTGGTTCTATAATGTTTGAGATTTCGAATATAGAGCATATAGTAAAAGTTGCTAAAGAACATGGAATCGTAACCGTTTGCGACAATTCATGGGCCACTCCTTTGTTATTTAAGCCGCTTGATTATGGAATTGATGTTGCACTATATTCAGTGACAAAGTATCTAGCCGGTCACTCAGATTTAGTTATGGGAGCTATTATTGCTGAAGGTGAAATTTTTAAATTGCTTTATGAGAGCTATAAAAATTATGGAGTAACCATTCAATCGCACGACTGCTACCTTGCACACAGGGGACTAAGAACACTGCACACACGTATGAAAAGGCACCAAAATACAGCAATGGAAGTGGCAAAGTGGCTAGAAGCACAGCAAAAAGTTAGAAAGGTTTTATATCCAGCACTTCCCTCCCATCCTCAACACGAATTATGGAAAAGTTACTTCAAAGGAGCAAGCGGCACATTCAGTATAGCACTGGATAGAGAATATTCATGTGAAGAACTAAGCTGCATGGTTGATCATATGAAAATTTTTAGTATTGGTGCTTCTTGGGGAGGGTGCGACAGTTTGATATTACCAGTAGATCGTAGATCTATGTCAAGATCTGTAATGAATTCAGATTGTGGTGGAAGTTTCGTGCGAATATTTTGTGGACTGGAAGATCCTGAAGATTTAATCTTTGACCTTAATGACGCACTAAAAAGGTTACCATGTTTAGACTTTCAAAACGATGAAGTAGGACATGAAACTGAGAGAATTACTGCATGATATTGTTGATGTTAACTTTGACGTTGAAATCAAGGGCGTTACATGTAATCCCAAGAGAGTCAAGGAAGGTTATCTTTTCGTTTGTGTGTCTGCGGTGTCATTCCAGCGCGTGACGCTGGAATCTAGAAAACCAGCATGTATCCAGATTTTTCCTACTGAATCCCAGTATCACGCACACGACTGTGTAGACGTTGTCATACAAGGAACCAAAAAAGATGTCATCCCAGTGCTTGACTACTTGGATCCAGAAAATTTAATTGCAAATGAGCACACTAGGCAATTGTATAATAAAAACTGGATTCCAGTGTCACGCACTGGAATGACAGATACTTCGAGCTTTGCAGTGCTTGAACACCCAAATCCTCAAGAAATATACAGCGAAATAGTCAGCAGGTTTTATCAATTCAAACAGCCCAAATATGTTGCTGCTGTAACGGGTACGAATGGTAAAACTTCAGTAGTAGAATTTTGCCGCCAGATCTGGCAAAACTCTGGCTATAATGCTGCGTCTATTGGAACACTTGGAACATGCATCAATAATGGTAGAAAAGGTAATAGCAACAGTCTTACCACTCCAGATGCAGATGACCTTTACGCAACATTGCGTGGTATAAATGTAGAACACTTAGTGTTAGAAGCATCAAGTCATGGGATTGATCAATATAGAATCCATGGATTAAAGTTGAGTGCTGCAGCTTTTACTAATTTCTCGCAAGATCATTTAGATTACCATAAAAATCTTGGTGAATATTTAGAAACTAAAAAAAGGTTATTTTACGAGGTATTACCAGAAGGAAAAACAGCGATTTTAAATGCGGATATAGATGAATACTACGCGTTGCTTAAGATAGCTGAAAAACGCAGCAACAAAATTATCACCTATGGAAAAACAGGCTCTGATATTACTTTATTGGAGCAAACACCAACCCCTAATGGTCAACACATTACAATAAAAATTGGTGGTGAAATTTATGATACGTTTTTTCCGGTTCTGGGGCAATTTCAAGCATATAATCTGTTGTGTGCAATGGGTATAGTTACCTCGTCTGGACTGAATTACAGAGAAATATGCGTAGAAAAACTCGTTTCTCCACCAGGAAGAATGGAAAAAGTGAAACCTTTTGCATTTGTGGATTACGCTCATACTCCAAGTGCGCTTAAACAAGCCCTATTGTCTTTAAAATGGCACTTCAATAAAAAAATAATTCTAGTTTTTGGTTGTGGTGGCAATCGTGATCAAACAAAACGCGCAGAAATGGGTAAAGTAGCACAAATATATGCAGACAAAGTGATAATCACGGATGACAATCCGCGTGATGGGAATCCTGCAGAAATTCGTCGTGGTATTTTACTACATTGCCCTAATGCGCTAGAGATAGAAGATAGAAGAGAAGCTATAGAGAAAGGAGTAGATATTGCCTATAACGAGGGTATGATTCTGCTAGTTGCAGGAAAAGGACATGAGAAATTCCAAATTGTAGGAAGCCAAACTTTTGAGTTCAGTGATGTTGAGGTTATTAAAAATCATGCCTTAACATACTGATTTTCACAATGGGCTTACCTCCGTATCTGTTCAGGGACGTGGCTAATGTGCGAATATTGAAGCAAAAGTGATGTCATCCCAGTGCTTGACACTGGGATGACATCCTCCTGGTAGACAATGTTCGTACAGCTATGTGCGTAACGCTGGCACTGGAATCTAGAAAAAAATAGATCCAAGTAGTCAAGCTACTTGGATGACACTGACTGCTAATTTTTTATGCAAGAGGTCCAATCATTCACCGTTCTTGCAAGTGATAGCACTCTCACTTCTCTTGCACCGGAGTTTAAAATTTCTTGAGAGCAAGATCTTACAGTTGCTCCGGTTGTTACCACATCATCAACTAATATCACGATTTTATTTTCGATAATTTTCTTGTTGGTTATGCTAAAAGCCTTTTTCAAATTTTTTTCACGCTGTTTAAGTGAAAGACCAGCTTGAGGCGCAGTATGGCGAAGACGTTTTATTGCAAATGGCGTATAGGATAAATTGGACAACTTACTCAACTCTTTTGCAAGCAATGCTGCTTGATTATATTTACGTTTAAACAAGCGCATTTTATGTAACGGTATAGGAATTATGACCTCTGCGTTCTGAAACGTATTCTGATTAGCTTGGTGTATCCACTTTGCATAGATTTTTACGTAATTCAAATTATCAAAAAATTTGAAATTTATAATCATGTTTTTACTATGTTGATCATAAGCAAAAACTGATCTTAATACTTTAAACGGTGGAGGATTGATGATGCACTTACCACACGTATGAATATTGTCTGAGATTACTACGCCACAAACATTGCAGTAATGCTTAGTTAGAAAATTGATTTTTTTGTTGCATTCACTACATAGATTAAGATTTTCATCAATGATATATTCGCAACTTACGCATACGTTCGGAAATATAAGATTTGTAGCTTTTTTTAGTAAGAGAAGGTTCACAATTCATTAAATATATTATAAAATTTATATAGTATAGCTAAAGTAACTTGTGCTTACACTCTTTCACTTTTTATTTCATTTCAATGTAATTCAAACTGAGCCACTGCTGAAAAAGCAGAACTTATAACTTATTAGATAAAAGCTGATGTTTTTCTGGCTCCTGTATTTCACTTAACTTACTTTGCACTTTGTTGCAAGCCCACACAAGTGGCGTTATCATTGACGCGGCAGCCCAAATGATAGCAGCGCAAGCATAACTTACAATCTTGTTAAATACTTCAGCTACTGCACTAGCACAATCTTGCCCAGCACTTAAAAATGCATTTGAATGATCAACTAATGACTTTGTACTTGCTTTTAAACAATAGTCCCCTGTTATTTTTGATAATAACTTAATTGGGAAGTATGACAAATATGCTAGTATCAAACATAAAGGTTGCAATATTATGCTAGCTACTAGAAAAGCACCCCGTTCACAAAGTGGAAACACTTCCTCTGCCCTGTAACCCACGTATTCACATTTATCATTGTTTTTATAATACTTGTTATAATTGTCTTTACTCTCAACTCCACAAATTACATCTTTCACAGGTCCTAGCACATTATCAACGTAATGTACGGACTTATAGAAACTATTTTCTGGAACTAGTGTGCAATCTTCTGCTCTCTTAGCAGGTACAATTCCATGTTTAGCATACCTTTTAAAATATTGATATATTGACATTACCCTCTCCAAATCATAAATATGCAACCTAGCCTAATATAATTAAGAAATAGTTTATAATAAATACGTTTTAAGATACCTGCCTGTAACACTTTCTGGAATTTTTACCACTTCTTCTGGAGTTCCAGTGGCAATCACTTCTCCGCCTTTTATTCCGCCCTCTGGTCCGATGTCTATTATATAATCTGCAGTTTTTATAACGTGCAAATTGTGCTCGATAACTATAACAGTGTTTCCCAGATCGACTAATCTATGGAGTATTTTTAGTAAGTTATTTATATCTTCAAAGTGTAATCCAGTTGTTGGCTCATCAAGAATATATAATGTTCTTCCGGTAAATCGTTTTGATAGCTCTTTGGACAGCTTTATTCGTTGTGCTTCACCCCCAGACAACGTTGTTGACGACTGTCCGAGTTTTATATAGCCAAGCCCCACTTCCTGCAAAGAAACCAACTTTTCTTTTACCATTGGAAGGTTTTCAAAAAAATCACAAGCCTGATCTATCGTCATATCAAGCACATCAGAGATTGATTTTCCTTTATAAGTAACTTCC
Organism: Wolbachia endosymbiont (group A) of Norellia spinipes; assembly: GCF_964273535.1. Classification (NCBI taxonomy): domain Bacteria; kingdom Pseudomonadati; phylum Pseudomonadota; class Alphaproteobacteria; order Rickettsiales; family Anaplasmataceae; genus Wolbachia; species Wolbachia endosymbiont (group A) of Norellia spinipes. The sequence goes on along the minus strand of NZ_OZ187006.1, from coordinate 1,671,683 downwards.
AATGTTTCACGATTATACCTTCGCCCTTTACACTGCTCACACTTCACATAAACGTCCGGTAGAAAATGCATCTCTATCTTTAAGTGCCCATCACCTTTACAAGCCTCACACCTTCCCCCTCTGGTATTAAATGAAAACCGGCCTATATTATATCCCCTTGCTTTTGACTCCGAAAGACCTGCAAACCAATTTCTTATATGAGTAAACATACCGACATATGTTGCTGGATTTGACGCAGGAGTTCTACCAATTGGCGACTGATCAACTTCTATAACTTTATCTATATATTCAAGGCCTTCTATTCTATCACACCGACCATACCGTGCAGACGAATGATATATCTTATGTGCTGAATATTTATATAACGTTTCTATGACTAAACTTGATTTTCCCCCTCCTGATATTCCAGTAACACAAATAAGATTCCCTATAGGAAATTTAACGTTCACATTTTTTAAGTTATTTTCACATGCATTTATTACTTTTATGAACTGAGTTGCTTGCTTTCTTCTCCTTGGAATTAAAATTTTTTTCTCTCCACTCAAATATTGCCCTGTTATGCTCCCTGAATTTCTTTGCACCTGGTCTGGTGTTCCTTCTGCAATAACTTTTCCACCATTTACGCCAGCTCCAGGACCAATATCAATCGCATAATCAGCAGCCATTATTGTATCTTCATCATGCTCAACAACGATTACAGTGTTACCCATGTCTCTCAAGTCTTTCAGTGTAGCAATTAACCGATCATTATCGCATTGATGAAGGCCTATCGAGGGTTCATCAAGCACATACAGCACTCCTGTTAAACCAGAGCCAATTTGCGAAGCAAGTCTGATCCTCTGACTCTCACCGCCAGAGAGAGTGCTAGATTCTCGATCGAGCGTTAGGTAATTCAACCCTACATTCTTTAGAAATGCTAGCCTCTTGATTATTTCATTTAATATTTTACTTGAGATTTGCTTCTGTTGTTCTGTGAGCTTGTCTGGCAAATTTTCAAACCACTTAAGGGATTTATCGATGCTGAGCCCTGATATTTCACCTATATGTCTGCTATCAATTTTCACTGTGAGTGCTTCTTTTCTCAATCTATGGCCAGTACATTCCTTACAATGAATAACAGAGCAGTATCGCTCAACAAGCGTTTCATCATAATCCATCTGGTTCTCCAAGATACTGATCAAACCTTGAAATTTATTAGAGCCAAAGAGTATCATATCTTTTACTTCTTGATCTATGTTCTTCCACGGAACATCAAGGCTAAATTTACAATTTTCAGCCAGTGATAGAATTGCACTTTTTAGAAATCCATAACTTGTGTGCACTTGACGGAACATTGGTCCTACTGGCTTTAAAGCACCCTCAGATATTGAAAGAGTTTCATCTGGCACTATCAGCTTTACATCAACAGCCAGCTTTTTACCAAGCCCATTACACGAACCACATGCACCGTAAGGGCTGTTAAAAGAAAATAATCTTGGTTCTATTTCCTCAAGAGTGAAACCAGACTCGGGGCATGCAAAATTCTCTGAAAAAGTCAGAATTTGACCATTTTTATACTCGGAATTATGGTTGTCAGGTAGGTTTACTACTTCTACATACATTAGACCATTACCAAGTTTTAGTGCGGATTCTATACTACTTGGCAGTCGATTTCCTATATCGCCCAATATTGATATTCTATCTGCAACCACAAAAATGTCGTGTTTCTTGTTCTTATCAAGTTTAGGCAAGTCATCTACATTGTACACTTCACCATCTATTTTGAACCTTACGTAACCTTGTCTTTTAATTTCCAATATCTCTTTGAGATGTTCTCCCTTTCTACCACGCACAACAGGGGCAAGTATATATATTTTAGTTTCTAAAGGTAACGCAATTATAGTATCTACAATTTGAGATACAGTTTGCTTTGTTATCGGTAATCCAGTTGCAGGTGAATAAGGAACCCCTATTCGTGCATATACTAAGCGCAAGTAATCGTAAATTTCGGTAACAGTTCCAACTGTTGACCTTGGATTTTTTGAGATCGATTTCTGGTTGATAGATATTGCAGGGGAAAGACCTGTAATCGACTCAACATCTGGTTTATCCTGAATGTTGAGAAATTGACGCGCGTAAGCTGATAGGCTTTCAACGTATCGGCGTTGGCCTTCTGCATAAATCGTATCAAATGCGAGACTAGATTTACCAGAACCACTTAGCCCAGTTATAACAACTAGCTTATTTTTCGGTATATTGACATCTATACCTTGCAGATTATGTTCCCTTGCACCCTTAACTCTTATAAAATCGTCCATATTATACTATATAACGTATTTTAACCATTATAGCCTTAAAATACATGAATTTACAGTGATATGTTGATTTTCTATTGATTTTTTCAACTGTTACGGAAAATTAGGCAGCGTTTGGTAAATCGTCATTCCGCTACTTGTTAGCGGAATCTATGCTGAGATACCGGGCGGTATGACGTAGGGCTGTACAACTTGTGTTAGAGTCTTAGGGCAAATCTACTACCTATAAATTCTAAACTGTTGTTACGCACCAAATACATCCCCAGGACCCAAAGTCAGTTTAGCTATATCAGAAAACAGGTTATGTGGAAATCTTAAAATACTTCTTGTTTGCCAAGCAAAATAAATACATTCCTACAAACAAGCAGATGCTTAATACTGACGCATAAGAAAACTTAAAAATTAAATCTCTAATATATATTGCTAAGCATTTACCTGCAGAAAATTTGTATAGTAATCCAACACATACAACGGCACTATCAATTACTGATGCCATAATTAAAGTAATGAAATTTGCCATATGAAAATTCAACTTGGACTTCAATTTTTCAAAAACAATTATGCTCGAGAGAAGAGATACTAAAATTGCAGCATATGAAGTCAATATCATCAAACTAAAACTTTGCCATTTTAAAATACAGCATAGCGCTGTACACACTATTAAGCTATACGTAGCTTTTTCTTTGCCATAAAATTCAACCATTGAATTTACAACTAAAGCAGCTCCTATAAATAAAGCAGCACATATCATCAATTTATTTGAAGCGTTGAGTAAAGAAAGACTGATAAATAAGAGTGTCAGTAAAATAGACATAACTACCTACCCAAATTCAATGACATACATTTATTTTAAGTAAATATTGCACATAGTGAAAGAGTTATTTAACCTAATGGAAAAAAAACATTTTAAACTGACATGCTATAGCTACCCAAGAAAGGTTTTCCTACGTCATACCGCCGCGGCCGCTAACAAGCAGCGGGATGACGAGTTTGTCGTTTATCAAATCGTCTGTAAACCTAAGTTACTTTAGCTATATAATAACTATTTCCCAAATCTTTCAGATTTACTTTTAAAACATCCTTTATGTTTAGCACCTTTTTCTCTGTTACTTTGCCAATACATGAATAAGCCGCATCTTCAAACAACGCTTCAAACCTCTGCTGATTTTGTGGTGCAATAGTAACCAAAATTCTACTTTGCGATTCAGAAAACATTATTATCTTGTTTATTATGTCTGTATTTTGTGTTTTTCCTATTGGTACTAGTGAAAGATCGATTTCAGCACCAAGGTCTCCTGCAATTAGCGATTTTGCCAGAGCAATAATTAAGCCGCCTAAGTTTGGTGCAATTGCAGAGGCAATTATGCCATCTTTTATTGCCTGGTTGTAACGCTCATACAACTTCCTAGCGCTCTTTGCATCAACTTTTGGCACGTTGTTATTATCTATTCCACTATATAACTGATATTCAGATCTACCAAGCTCATCGTGGGTTGTACCAAGCACATATATCAAGTCCCCTGGAATTTTCACATCAAGCGATACCGCATTTTCAATATTTTCTATAACTCCAATTGCTGAAATGAGTAATGAAGGTGGTGCAGATATCATCACTTTCTCGCCATTTTCGTCATATCCCTTGAAGTCATTGAACATACTGTCTTTTCCGGATATGAATGGCGTTTTAAATGCAGTTGCAAAGTCGTAACAAGCCTCTGCAGCTCTCTTTAGCTGCCATAGCCTTTCTGGATTATAAGCATCGCACCAGCAAAAATTGTCGAGCAACGCTAGATGATTTATATTTCCTCCTGCAGCTACGTAGTTGCGTATTGCAGTGTCAATCGCACATGCTGCCATGTGATAAGTGTCAATTTCTCCATAACTTGAGCCAAATCCCTGCGATTTTACAACACCTTTGTTTGAAGAAAGGACTGGCCTCGAGACAACAGCTTCACTGCATACTCTTCCCTTGCCTTGCAGTGGTTTCAGTATTGACGACCCCTGAACCTCATGGTCATATTGCACCACTATGAACTCTTTGCTGCATATGTTTGGTCTGCTTAGCATTTTTTTTAATGCAAAGGTGTCATTCCAGTGCTTGACACTGGAATCCATTTCACATTCAATTCCACCGTTGGATGGGTTTTTGCATAAAATGTTTGCAGGCTCAGCCTGCTGGATCCCAGTGTCAAGCACTGGGATGACAGGGAAGAGTGTTGGGATGACAGGAGAGGGTTCCGGAATGACAGCAGGCTCCTTAGAACATGGCTTTGTTTGTAAATGCACTTTGGGATTACCGTCATGCAAAAATTCAGTTTCCATATCCATTATTACTGTCCCTTCAGGACATTTAACAACAGCTTTACCACTCTCATTAAACTCTCCAATCACACAAACCTCCACATCATGTTTTTTCATGATTTGCTTAAACGCAGGAAAATTTTCTTCTGGCACTGCTAAAGTCATTCTCTCTTGTGATTCTGATATCCATATTTCCCACGGAGCCATACCATCGTTTTTAAGGAGAACCTTGCTCAAATCAACTTCAAATCCGTCTTTTCCCATTTCACCAATAGACGATGATAGACCGCCTGCTCCATTATCCGTTATTGCATTATAAAGACCAAGATCTCTTGCTTTTATGACGGCATTGGATAGTTTTTTTTGTGTTATGGGGTCACCAATTTGCACAATCGTTGAAGGGCTGTTTCCCGACAAAGCCTCTGAAGAAAACGTTGCACCGTGAATTCCATCTCTTCCAACTCTTCCACCAATAATTACGATTTTATCGCCATTTTTTGGTCCTTTAATGTGTGAAGGTGCATTATTTATATTGCGTGGAATAATTCCGACACTTCCAACAAAGACTAATGGCTTGCCACAAAATCTATCGTCAAAATATACCGATCCAAGTTGCGTTGGAATGCCAGAACAGTTACCAGCAACATTAACGCCATGAATCACTTCTTTCATTATATATTTTGGCGGTAAGATCTCATCAGTGCGCTCCTTGTCCCTATAAAATTTGCCTTTTGCTTCTTTGGCAAAGCAAAAGTAATAGGTATTCATTATAGGCTCCGCGCCTTTCCCGAAACCCACTATATCACGATTAACTCCAAGCACTCCGGTCATTGCTCCACCAAATGGATCAAGAGCTGAAGGGCTATTGTGAGTTTCAACTTTATCGACAATCAAGTAATCGTCATCAAAAATTATTCCTCCTGCGTTGTCGGAGAAAACTGACACGCATATGTCAGAATTTATCTCACGCGTTGCACGCTTAATATAATGAGCATATAGACCGTCTTTTATTTCATCAATAGGGGAGCAAAAAATATTGTGTTTACAATGTTCAGACCAAGTCTGTGCCAGAGACTCAAGTTCAATATCATATGGATTTCTACCGAGTTTTTTAAAGTAATCCTTTATAGCTTTCATTGCTGCCAGCGAGAGCCCTAAAGTGCCATTACCATCGATTCCATCTCTGCTGATTTTTTCAAGCTCTTGGTCACTCACATTGAGGTCAACAGACTTAGTACTATCCTCTGTCATCCCAACCCTACCTTCTGTCATTCCAGTGCTTGACACTGGAATCCAGTTTGCATTATACAATTGCTTGAAATTTTCTGGATCCCAGTGTCGGGGCACTGGGATGACACCAGGTGTTGTATTCGATTTACCATAATATTTCCAGCTATAGTTCTTACAGATAAGTGTGCAATATTCAGTGATAGGGTTGAATTCTTGCTTTATATCATCTTCGGTTGGCATGCTTCCTTTACCCAAAATCAGCTTTGAACTTCTTGCTTTGATATGAACGCCTTCATCAATGTGGCCCTTGCTAATTAAATACTCTCTAACAATTTGTTTCGCTGTGTTGCCCATATTGTCAGTCATGCCAGGTAAAAAGCTTATTTCCAAGCCCCACTTTGCTTGTGGTTCTATGAAGTCATATTGAAGGTTTTCATTGTAGGAATAATAACGGCAGTCTTGTATGACTTTATTATAAAATAGCCCACAAATTTCTTCATGTAATTTTGATGGTAATTCTTTGCTTATGTAAATCAAGTAAACATTAACTACCCTTCTGCGGCCAACTTGTTCACATTTATTTAAAACTTCTATTCTGATGTTTGCCATGTAATATTGTGAAAGACTTTAATATATCATAGCATAAGAAACTGCGAGCACATTTATATTTTGAGTGATTTCTATATAATAAAATATTGTATTAATTGTTACTGTTAGTGGGAAGAGTTTTTACCGTTAATGTGGATGAGTCCTTTTTCAATGTATTGGTTCAGCACATATTTTCTGAATATGAAAGAGAAAAAATTCCCGAGATAAAGATCATACTTCCCTGCAAAAGGGATGTAATAGCGCTGCTGAGTGCGTTCAAGAATTATAACGCTAAAAAATGCATAATTTTGCCAGAGATAGTTTCACTGGAAAACATTGATGAAGAGGATTTAATATTAAATCTTGATAGAGTTAAAGTTATCAATCCAACAAAGAGGACGCTGCTACTCATTCAATTCATATTGGAGTGGAATAGAAAAAATAATGATAATTTCCCCATTGATTTAGCTTATAGCCTGCCATCATTGCTTGATAAAATTCAATCTACCCAAACAACGGATTGTTATCAATTCGATGAACATTCAAAAAAAATAGAGAATTTCATAAGCTTACTCATTGAGAGTTGGAATAAAATTTTAAAAGATTTAGGAGTAGTAGATATATTAGAACATAAGAGTGATTACATAAACAATATGATAATCTCTTTACAAAAAGACCAACATATAATCTTTGTTGGAATTGGAAAGGATAAGTCGTTAATTAAGGCTATATATGACCTGCCGTTTGGAAAAATAATTTTTCCTAATCTGAATTTGAAAATTAAAGAGAAAGATTGGCAATCACTTGATAAAAAACATTATCAATATTGCCTGAAAGATCTACTCGATTATTTAAATGTAGATAGAAGAGATGTGAGTTTTCTGCCAGAAGCGTGTTCTCCAGTGCCCAGACACTGGGATCCAGAAAACTTAACTTTAAATGAGCGCACCAGGTGGCTGTATAATGAAAACTGGATCCCAGTGTCAAGCACTGGGATGACAGAAGAAAGGGCTGGGATAACAGGAAGTCCTGAGGAATATCTAGATTACATTTTTGATACAACTGCCGATCTAAGCAAAGTTAGTAATGGACATATTGGCAATATTGAAGTCATCACTTGTGATTCCAGAGAGGAAGAAGCACAAGTGACATCATTAATTATAGAGAATGAAGGTTATGAAAACGTTTCTTTGGTTGTCTTTGATAAATTACTTGCAGCTCGTATAGCATGTTTATCAAGGCAACACAGTGCCATACCGGAAAATTATCCTTATATAACACTCCTACTTTATAGTATCGAAGTTTTGACCTCAAATTGGAGCAGTGTGTCATTACTTTCGCTCCTTAAACATAGGCTAGTGACTTTTGGTTACACTCAAGAAGAGTACACTCGGATTTTATCTGAATTTGAAATAGAGATATTACGCAACTTTAGTACAAATGGCCTTAAAGATATTATAGATGCTATTAATACCTATAAAAAGCTAAAACATAAAGAGGATATATTGCTTATTATCAATAGGTTAGAGGCTATACTTAATCTTTTACTTAACTCTATAAATTGCCCTATTTCTGATGTGGTGGCAACTCATTTGCAGTGTATTAATGTGCTATCTGGTATAAATTTTTCAGAGCTAAATAGTGAAATAGGTAGTTTCACCTGTAATTTCTTGAATGCATGTGAGGGTATAGAAATTAAGTGCTCCTTAGAGTTATATAGCCAAATTCTGACCTTATTTTTAGAGAAAGAGTTTTTCTCTGTAGCAAATGACTTGAATAAATTCAGCTTATATCACAACAAAGTTGTAATACTCGCTGGATTTAATGAAGCGCCAAGCTTTCAAAGTCCGCTTTTGAATGCACTTACGAGAGAAAAATTTAACCTTCCTTCTGCGCAAGAAGAGCAGGGGTATTTTTTTTATACTTTACACAATTTGTTTTGTGCAAGTAAGGTTTATATTACAAGATCGCTAAGCCATAGAAAACCAATTCTATTGCAGCGTTTGGAAATTCTGCTCAAGGAGGGGAAACAGCCGTATCGCGATTGGCTGAGGATATTAAATACGCCTGAATGTACTGTTCCATGTACTCAGCCTATGCCAAAACCTCAAACCGAAGTTAGAAAAGAAAAAATGCAGGTGATGTCTTGCAGTGCAATAGAAAAGCTAATTCGTAATCCTTATTCATTTTACGTTGAATATATACTGGGCCTTAAACAATTAAGAGACTTGAATTTTAAGCCATCGATATTGGAATTTGGCACTATGGTGCACAACATTCTTGCAAGATATTTACGCAACAAAAAGTCGCCAATGAGCATTGCACGAAAAGCATTCTCGACTAGTCAGTTTAATTTTTCAAATATGTGGTGGGTAAGACTGCAAAGGATAATTCAATCTTTTGTCGAATTTGATGAAACTCGAAGCAATTATGTTGAGTTGGAAAAGAGTTTTACCTGTCCGATATTTCATATTCCAGCGCGTGACGCTGGAATCTATATTTCTTGTGATGATGTATCCCAGTATGAAACTGCTTGGATGACAAATAGAGATCTGATCCCACAAGAAATTTTACTGACAGCAAGATGTGATAGAGTTGAGTATCTACCAAGTGGGCAAGTAGCAATTATAGACTATAAACTTGGTTCACCACCTTCCAACGAAGAAGTGATGTCGGGGTTTTTTCCACAGTTAATTTTGCAAGCCTTAGCGGTAGAACATATAACAAAAAGAGAAGTTTCAGAACTTGCTTATTGGAAACTTGATTATGATAAAATAAAAGTTATTTCTATACAAAATTATAGATACAAAATGCAAGAATTAAAAAATGATCTGCCTGGTTTTTTATCTAATTATTTAAGTAATTCCACACCCTTTATTGCCTCTCCATATTTTGATAAATTCCTGAGATTTAATAGCTATAAACAGCTAGAAAGGGTAGGGGAGTGGTTGTAAATGGTGTCATCCGAGTAGCTTGACTACTTGGATTCAGGAAAAAGAATGGTGTCATGCAAGTAGCCTCCTTCTCCTGTCATCCCAGTGCCCCGACACTGGGATCCAGAAAAGTTTGCTTGTAAGCAAGCAAACTAGCATAGAAAGTGGTTACAACATTTTCGATGAGATTATATGGAAAACTGGATCCCAGTGTCTGGGCACTGGGATGACAGCAGTCCTACGTCATACCGCGATTCATTCGCGGTATCTCTTAACATAGATCCCGCTAACAAGAAGCGGGATGACGGTTGTCAGGGTGTCATCCGAGTAGCCTCTTTCTTGTTATCCGAGTAGCCCCTTCTTGTATCTTGTCAAAAGCATCTAATGTTTTAAGCTTAAGCATTAGGTGGAGAAGGGAGGAACTCTGTGCTTCTTCTTAGATATAAAATCTGTAGAGGAGATAAGAATTCCCTTCTCAAAAGTATAGGCTGGAAGGTATCGTAGAAAGACCTGAATGGTTCTAATTCTGTATTCACAAGACTAGCCTTACTTTTCATTTTTAATGGTAACGTATGGGGTTATATATGATCAACAACTTTTTGGGCATAGATATATCAAAAGATCGCTTTGATGTTTTTCTCTCATTTATAAGCAAAAAAGGAAAGCGTGAAACTAGAAAAAGAAGCTTTAAGAACGATGGTTTCAAAGTCTACTGAATTTTCTACACAAACATAATGTAGAAAAAGTAAAAACCTGCATGGAATCTACTGGTTGTTATAGCGAAGCACTGGCTGAATTTCTACACAATGCTGGACATTTTGTAAGTGTTGTAAATCCTTATTGCATAAAATCTTATGCAAGGAGTAAGCTGATACGACAAAAGAATGATCAGACCGATGCAGAAGTTATTGCTGATTATTGCCAAAGACAGGAACCTTCTAGTTGGACACCACCTTCTCCTGAAATGAAAAAATTAAAACATCTTTATCGTTGCTCAGTTGCGTTAAAAGATGAGTTAACATTAGTAAATAACCACTTAGAAAAAAAAGAGAGACTGCCTAAAGAAGTTGCAAATGCTTGGGAAGACCTTGCAATGAATATAGCTCAAAAAATAGAAACAATAAAAAACTCCGTACGTGAACTATTAAATCAACACAAAGAATTGTTGGAAAATTTTCAACTTCTATTGACTATTCCAGGCATAGGAGAAGAATCAGCAATAGCTATTTTAGCTGAAGTTTCTGATATAGAGGTTTTTAGAGATGCCAGGCAATTGGCAGCATATACAGGAGTTATACCACGAAATATGACGTCAGGTTCCTCTGTATATGCCAAACCCAGATTAAGTAAATCCGGTTCACAAACATTACGTAAGGCACTTTTCTTTCCTGCCATAGTAGCTAAGAATCACAATCCTATCATTATGAGCTTTTGCCAAAGATTAAAGGAAAAGGGTAAGCATAATATGGCCATCGTTGGTGCTGCAATGCGTAAGCTACTCCATATCATTTTCGGTATTCTGACATCCAAAAGTGCTTTTGATCCTAACCATATCAAAAACTACAGGGCTAGGAGGTTGACTGAAGGTTTAGTACTTTAAAATCAAAAATGCTTCCTATCTATCTTATGTAAAGTGGTATCTTACACAAATTTATTGAATGTTGTTGGTTAGTGGATATGTTGATAAGTAAACTTCATCTGTTTTGTGCGTATAAAACTAATTTACTTATCAACATATCCACTAACTATAATCTGTGTACTGTTACACAATTGGAAGTATTTTTTGATTTTATGATGCAACTTGGGAAATTTTTATAATTTTTTTGTTGACTAACAAGACGGTATCTCCTCTTTCTTTGAGGTCATTTAGCACTCCCAACCAGAAGTTAGCTCCTTCACTTTCAGCCAAATAAAAACCTAATACTTCTTTTTTGCCATTTTGATCTATGCCTAATATGTTATACATGCATTTACTTACGCAATGCCCGTCCTCTTTGACTTTAAAAAACCATGAAAACTATCGGATATACAGACTGCAGCGGGCGACTACGCCATTCGTTGATTACTGGTAGCAATTTGTCAGTAATACTTGATATCTCTGCCACCGATATTTTGTGATCATAAATTTCCTCAACATGTGACACTATATCTCTATAGCCCATACCACTGGCAAATGTGCTCAAAATCTTCGTTTCAAGCTCTGGATGTAAGTTTGTTTGCCTTTTTTTGACTATTTGTGGTTCGAAACTTCCTTCCCTATCTCTTGGCGTCAAAAGCTCAAATGACCCTGCGCTTGTACGTAAAGTCTTTGCATTCCTCCCATTTCTTCGATTATTCTCTTCGCTTTCAGCCGACAAGTGGTTTTCTATTTCACCTTCCAGGCTTACCTCCAGCAACTTTTTTATAAACGGTGTTAATGCTCCATCTCTTCCTGTCAACGGTCTTCCTTCTCGTATAGACGACAGGATATTTGTTTCTAATTCTTTATAATCTACCAAACCGGTAGTTCTGTTTACTACTTTCTGACTCATTGTCAAACCTCCATTTTTTTATATCAATTTATTACTTTTTTTTCGGTTTGACACAGTTTATTTAACACTCCCTGCTTAACAGCAGTTCCTACTTCCATATCTGGATTTTCTGCTTTCTTTTCATAAATTTTTACTGCTCCAAATAGTATAGCAGCAGTTACCACAGCTCCAACAAATATGCCAGCAGCTACCACAGGATCGAAAACTGCTGCACCTACAACTAAAGCGTAAATTCCCACTGCTATAAATGGAGAAGCTATCATCACACCATACATAATTTTCTTTTTTGTGCTGACTTGCTGAAAGGATTTACTTGCAGTACTAGGTGTTCCTATACTTTCACTTGCATTATGTACAGAGGCACATCTTCTTTGTGATCTTTCTTTTTGTTCCATGAAAATTGGAGCTCTAGAATTGGGATCGGCTTTAAGTAAATCTTCGTGGCTCATAGGTTTTGTATGAACTATATAGCGTGCCCAATCTGCTAGTGACATGTCGTCCGAGTATTCTAGTGCGTTTGTGCTCACTTGCTCCAATTGCTTGACTACACCTTTAAGCCCTTTTATTGACTCTTCTAACTCCTTGAGTGCTGCATCATTTAATGGGATGCTTTCTGCATAATCTACACAAGCCCCTAATCTCCTTACATTTTCTAGGTTTACTTTTTGTGTATTGAAAGTTCTTTCCAAATTAGATGTACTTCGTTTTAAAACACCGGTAAAAACGCTTATAACAGCTTTTTTATCATAACGATATTGAATGCTTAGATTACTCAACTCGCTCTTTATTCTTTTTGCAACTGCGTTTCGAAGACTTTGTTCTTTCTGAAGATGAGGATTCAAATCATAGAGTACGATAATTTGCTTTATATCCCACTCCAACAAAGCAGAACACGTTTTAATATTACCTTCTCCATCTCGAATATAATTTTCATGCCCCTCCTCAAGCTTTGTAATGAGGTTTGCTCCTGATAGCGTAGTTATTTCATCAACCTTTAAGCAGCTTTCATCAGATGTAAACATATCAAAATAACATGATCCTTTACTTTTTGCATCTCTTCCAACTCTTCCCATAAGCTGAAGTAAAAACATTGGATCTAGCATTTCGGTTTTGTCTTTTACTATAGCTGCAGCTCTGCTGAGTCTTGGAGCATCAATTCCTAATGCCAGCTCTTTAGAAATAGTGTTTGGCACAAAGCCAGCCTTAATTATACTAAGTATATTCTTTTTATCCATATCATCAATATACTGATAGATTTGCTCTCCATTACTTTTGAAACGCTTCACACTTCCATTAAAGCAACAGATAACTGCATCCTGCTCACAAAATTTTTTAATTTTAGGAAATTCGTTAAAAATATGCTCATGTAGTTTTTTATCTCCAGGATAGTTACGTTCCGTACTTTTTTTGTGACCTTGATCACTTTGAAGCTTATGTAATTTCAATATAGCATCTGTGAGTTCAGAATTGAACTCTAGAGAAGAAGAATCAGTAATTTCATATTTTTCATCAATAAATTTACTTATTTCATCCTTATTAACTGCTCTGCCACTCTTTTTATATTCATCCAAAGTATCAAGTATGTTATGTAGTTTAATGGAAGGAAGTAATTTGCTACCAATTTCAACATTTAAGTTTTCCTCTACCAGGCATCTTATATTGTTTTCTGTTAACCCAATATTCAGATCTTTAATTACTTTAACAAAAGATTCTATGCGCTTTTTTCTTCTTTCTTGAGCATCATCTTTTCTTCCCTCAGTGATATAATTTTTCACGTTTTCTGCCCACCTTTCTTCAGTGCCGATTAAACCTTTCTTATAAGCTTGACTGTCTAATGATTTGCTAATGAAATCTAAAAATGGCTGTGATAGCTTACTAAGATCACCGTTCTGCTTTGTTATCTCACTTATAAATTTCGCTACTGCATCTTTATATTGATTGAGTCTTGTATGGGTATTTTCACTTTTTTCTGTATATGCTATTTCTGGATTTACAAATCGCAACTCATATGTGCTTTTGCCTCGACCTTTAGCACTTACCATCTCTTCCAAGTTTTTAAATTTCATTTTATGGTAGTACACCACAGGCAATTTTCCAATACCAAGTGCTTCTCTTTCCTTTGGAGAAAGCAAGATCTGTTGTTTTATTTTAAATTCTTCACTGAGAAATTTATCTGGTGTAGCACTGAAAAAAGCAGTCGGGTTACCACGAGATACTTCAACTGCACGAGCCATTTGCACAGCATTTTCTTTCAATTTTGGAGCTTCATCGATAAGAATCAATGCTGGTTTGCTTTTATTTTTACCATATTTATCATTAAGCAAATTCCATTGCGTATTAAACGCTTCAGTAAAAGTTGAAGTTGCATATTCAGCATTTGTTTCAGAAAAAGGTTCAGCAAATTCTTGTGCAACTTCATCAGGTAAAAATGCTCTATCAAAATTATTTGATTGATTTCTCAAATTGTCGCTTGGAACTGCAGTAACGCAAGGAATATTTGTAAGATAAGCCCAGAATTTTAAGAGCGCTATATCCCCTGTTTTTCCTGAACCAGTTGCTATATTATTTGCTATTCTTAGTCTTTCTTCTAATGGTGTCCCTTCATCCTTTAAAACCTCTATGACTTTGTAAAAATTGGCAAAACGCAAAGCAAATGGAACTTTTTTACCTAGCCCACCGACTTTTAAATCTTGCAATCTTGATTGATCATGTAAACCAACAGCAAATGCCCTATTATTATTTGGATCTTTTTCGAAAGACACTTTACTATCGGCCCATAGAGCTATTATCTCTTCGTCAGTATATTTCAGTATATCTTTAGCTTCTGGTTTAGTATGCTCACCTAAAATTCCAAGCTCATAGCTACCACCTTTTTTGATAATGTTAACTTTATATGAATTACCTTTTACTTTAAACTCTGCTTGTGTTTTACCTTGAGTAATTGCTTCAACAATTATATCTTGCAGTGATTTTCCACTATCAACTTTAATCTCATTTAGTTTATATAATAGTAAGTAAGTGTTGTATATTTCCTCTGCAGTCCCAGAAATTTTCTCTTTTTGATGTAATCTCATCTTTTCCTCACTATTTTCTAATGAACAATTTAATTTTTGTTTAAGTTAGATAAAAGCTTAGCAACTCTTGTCAAAATTTGCAAGTAAATACTACTATCTCTAGCACTACAATAAATTTGTTTGTTTACTTCTTTAACCTTTCTCAGAACCACAAAAAGGTACATATATCTGTGAGAACAAGCCGCGTAAAAATAGGGTTGTGAAAATAGAAAAGTAAAACTGTTGCAACAAAGTTAAGCAAATTAGTTCATATATAAATTTAGTTAAAGTAGGCTAATATAGCTGGTTTTGCGATATAGTAAAATTATTATATAGAAAAGTTCGCACAGAACAAGCGGTAGACCATGCCATCCCAAGACAAACACTTCTCACGCTTATTGGCTTTGGTTGCTGAAAATAGTTATACAATTAAATTGTTAGCAATATATAACACTAAGTTAATATTAATCTCTACTCAAAAATACCAAAGAAGCATAAGGGTGAACTCACGGTAAAATAGGATAAAATCTTTTTTGTCGATAAACCACATAACCTTTACAAGGTTAACTTTAGCTTGAAAAAACATAAATCGGATTTCTATAGATTCCAATTTCCTTTGCAAATACTCTTTCATTATTGAATTTAATAATATAGGCAAATTTTTACACCAATCAATGTTACTCGAAAAGAACTGGATAACACGTTAAACCAGCTAAGCCTGCAATTATAGGCTATTCTTTCTTACCCTATTGGCTAATAATATTGGTTGTTTACACTCATAATCCACACTATTATCCTTCGTGACCATATAATTTTACAGTTCAGCATGTCCTTAACTTGAAGCTTATGTTTTGTTAAACACTTTCCACAATCAATATCTACCCAGTCGAGTACTTACACCAGAGACATTTGCATCACTTAACATAGTTGAAACCCCTTGACTCTCAAAGCTTTTTATTCCAGATAATCTCGCATCATTTACAGTTTTATTTGCATCGCTTGCATTCAATATTAGATTCTTATTCTGCTTTATTCCTTCACATTTTCTTTCCTCAGCTTCTTGCCTTGCTTCCATCTTATCATTTTTTGGTTGTTCTAGTTCTTTTAATAATTCCCTATTATCAGAATCACCAATACTAAGTATAGGCATTCCTCCCCCTCCCCCTGGTGGTTGCTGTTGCCATATCCTATGCGCTGGATATTGGAGCTCTAAAAAGTTTAATAGTAGTTCACGGATTTCATTTTGATTTTGAAGTCGTATAGCACCTCTAATCTGTGGATTATTGTCACGATCGTGTCCAGCATTAGTACCAGTGTTTCGAAATTCTCTTGAGATTTCTCTTCTCAGGTTTTGAAAGTACTGTTCATTTCTAAGATTATTTTGATCAACTATATTATTCAGACCTGGAACATTTAACGTAAGAGAATTACGTATTTCACCCAACACGCCTCGACCTTGTTCTCCAAGATTATTATTCTGTTGTAAAATTTGATTAATACTTCTGGCATTTTCTAATACCCATATGCCACAATTATAACCATCTTCTTGTTGTACTAACAAATTACCTTCTTGATCAGCTAAAACATTATGGACAGGAACAGGAACATTATTTATCCTAAGAGTATTCAGCTGATCTGGAACATTACCACCAAGTGAATTAGCATAATATCCATAATAATTTCCATTTTGGTAGACAATAACTAATGTAACCCAATGACTACGACCTGTATTGATGATCAAATTTGATATTAATATTTCACCAACTTGCACTCCTCTATAGTTAATATAACCTTGCAACTGATCATGTATATCTTGTTCTCTTATTACGTTAAACAATATATTACCTTCATCATGTGGCAGATTATATCGTTGTGCCCTTGCAGCGTAACGTATATCCTCATCTTGAAGCCAATAATGATAATTACAATTATCTGTTGCAAAATCTAGTGTAAGTATATCATGTACATCCCTCAGCTGACCGAAAGCACCATTTGGATTATTTTGAATATATGTATTTATTAGGGGTAAAATACTATTAAGTGCTACTGGCCTTACAATTCTTCCTGGTCTTAAGCTGCGACTACGACGATCAAATCTATGTACATACTCTTCTCTTCCTATTCCTTCTGGGAAAAGTATAAGATTACCTGCTTCATTTGCACCTCTATTAAACACAATAGGAAACAAAACCACCTCATTTCCAGAAGTAATAGGCAAATATCCTCTTTGTTTGCTCATCAATTCTGTTATTCTGTACCTTGCTTCGTCTTGCTCCTGTTCTACTTCTTCTTCATTATCAGCAAACCCTAATACATATCCAATTGGGTGAGTATCTGAATCATTCTCTGTAGGTTGTCTTAATAATAGAAGATCTAATCTATGCTCTGCAGCTCTTGTACTTACTTCTCCTGCCATTCTTATATCAGGACTATACGTTTGACCTACCCTGTATTCAGTAACCACTTTATCAGGATTGTTACAAACATAAAATATACCGTGCAGTATAGAACGAAATTTGTCATTGTTACTTACATCTATTATTGCATTACCATTCATATTATCTGGAACTAACACTCTAGAAATAGCTCTCAATAATTCTCTATGCTGAGCTATACCTTGCCACCCATCATTCATAACTTGATTCAAAGTATTATGTACATTTTCAGCATTAGGGACTCCTATAAGATTACCATCATAAGAAGTATATCTACTCCTACGTAGGTAACTATCAGGCGAATTAAATCTATCTAATAGAACATTTAGTCCATATTGATTATTAAGTATGTATGTAACTCTATTCACAGCACCATCATAACCTGGTGGTAGAGAGATGGCTTTTACTGATCGTATATCATGGGGATTTCTAATATCAAGGATAACTATAGGAAAACCTTGAGCATGGAAAACCATAGTTAAAGCATGTCTTCTTAAATCCTCATTATTATATCTAAATATGTACTTTTTTAGACGTACTTGATCTTCTCCCTCTCTTAGCTCTAAATATTCTCTTGTAACAGCACTATTCCCAAAAGCAAAACCAATTATATAATCAAGTATTCTGTCATGATTTTCTGCATTTCTTGGTATTTCGATAGGAAAATGTTGAAGCAAGAAATCTCTAACATTTTCTCTAATGCCTTCATCTTCTACACACTCAAATAATCTTTGTACTAAAGGAAACCTATTCTGTTGACGCTCTGCTATGCCAACCCTAAAAGGGGTTAGATGTGAATTAAAATTTAATCCAACACAGACAGCATGTCTTGATTCAGTATGAATAGATATAAATGAAGAAGCATGTAATCTTTGAGCGTCACCTCTAGCGTGTTCCAATGCAAACAATGTTCTCCATCCAATATTAATAACGATAGGAATGTTTTCTCTCTCTGCTTGATGGTGTACAAGAAAAGCAACGTACGAATTTACAAGAGATAAGTTAAGGTCAATATCTATTGTGCAAAGATGACTAAAATTCGCTAAAAAACCTAATAAAAACCCATGACTCTCAAACTTTTGATTGCGATCTTGAATATCATTTTCTAATGTGCCTGCGTAATTACGATAGATTCGAGTTATATATCTAAAAATTACTGTGCTATTGTCTCGTAAAGTTCGTACAACTCCACTTCTTAACATTTCTGCAAAGTTATCAATTCTTTGTTGACCTGGTGCAATTTGCACAAAATTGACCAACTCATCAAGCTGTCCATGCTGATTTTGATTGAGGTCCATCCCTTCTATTTCCTTAATTGTTAATTCGTGATTTTCTAAGAGCACTCTAATAAGATTGATTTCAGATGCTGAATATTTGGCAAATCTATCTCCACCTCGAGAATCTTTTTCGCGAATCTCTTCAAATACTACTGCTCCTTTCTCTCCCTGGCTCTTGCCTTTCCCATGCGTACACACTTTGTATTGCTCAAAACTTAGGCCTTCTTCCCTTAAATCCCGATTTTCCCGTCCAATCTCTTGCACTAGAGAATTTTTCTCCCTTTCACTAAATCTTAACCCATCACTATTAGGGACATCAGAGATGCTGTAACACCTGACAACTCGCTTTTTACCAAGGGATTTATTAGTTAAAACTGCAACCTTCAGGTTTCCTGTACTTCTATTCCTACCATCTGTATCAATACCATGATTATCAAAACGAATATAGACTCTCTCATCTGGAGCTAAAATACCTGCGTCATGTGCAGTAGCAAACATACTGAAAAAGAATACAGGAAGGAAACGACCCGTACCCACGTGATACAAGAAAGATGGACATTGATCTAAAAAGGATTCAAACTCTCGTCTAAAACCTTCAAGATTTTTATTGACCAAACTTCTGATAAATCCATCACCATTATTCATATAATATACCTTTCTACTTGCTACGGCGAGAAAAATCACTTACACCAGGGGTTCCAAGAATGGATTTCGGAGCATCACCAGAACCATCATGTCTAATAGAAAGACTAGAATCTTCAGCTTCCACTATGGATATGGACCGTCTTCGATAATCACCGGAACCATCATCTCTAGGAGGTAAAGTTGCTTTTTCTAACTCAGAAAACAATTCTTTTGCGAAATTACCGTAGTCTATATCTTCTTTCATTCCTTCTCTACCACATAATCTAAGGTCTTCTATCATAACTTCTTTGAAGGACTCAAACTTTTCAGGAAAGCAATCCTTGGCAAATAACATTATCTCTAATATTTCTTTTTTTTCATCAGACTTACGACCAGATCGTTCCCAATTAACCACTAACCCTGCAAGTGCGTTTTCTATAGGAACTTGGAAGTTAGAAGTATCGACAGCAGCCTCCTTGTGTTTATAAAAGCGATCACATCTCCACATTTCCATAATAAGAGATCTAGCTTGAGCATTAAACTCAGGATTTTCCAACATAACATTTGAAAGTGAGGAAAGAAGAAGTTTATATTCTTCATATGAGAATATTTTCTCTGAATGATCTCCGCCTCCACGTTCTGAAACTCCTTTATAACACCAGCACTGTACTAAATCATGCACTGTATCAAAAAAATACGAATCTATTAATTCAGCAAAAAGGGAATATACTCCTTTATCTTTCTGCGATAATTTCTGCAAAAGAGTATCTTTGTCAGCTACCTTATTTACACAAAAATCTAAAATAGGAGCATCTTTCTCAACAGATTGAACGCGAGACAGAGCAAGAATAGTTTCTGTAAGCTTCTTCTCTGCCATATCTTGATTTTCTTTTAAAATTTCTTTATAAAAATATTCTACTCCTTCACTCCACTTAAGTTTTACAGCACTATCAAAACCTTCTGATGCATTACTTGGTTGCTTCAATTCTCCAGACTCTTTATCTATCCAGAAATTAAATACATGTCCCTTCCTTCCAATGCCACTCAAAAGTGAATTTCTTATGTATTTGTCAGTTATAGGATTGCCACTACCATCAAGTTCATCAGAAGAAAAATTACTTTTGTAAGATTCAAATCTTTTTTGGAAGAATGGATGAATTTTATCTACCACACAGTAACTAGAAGCTATTTCATATATGCGAAGTGGATTATCTATTTTTTCTACTTTTTCTTCAGTCAACCTTTGACCTAGAACATGATTATTTAGTCTTGTACCTGACCAACAATTTTCATCTTGGAATATATTGTACAAAAACTGCAGTTTATCACCCTCAAAAGATTTAATATTCTCTATATAGGTCTCCGCCCACCTTTTAATAGCTAACTTCCTCCCAGCAGCTTCAGGATCTGTATGTTTTATAACATCTTGTAGCTTTTTAAGTACTGCAGCTTGACGCTTTGTTTCTATTGGCATTTTACCCCCTATATAAAAATATTTACTGCATTATGCAAAAGTTAGAATTAAATGGCAACACTAAAATTATCAAGGACAAGAAAAATTTTATGAAAAACATTTTTTATATTTAAATATCATCTATTTTGCACTTAACTGATGCGTAGAATTGGTGAGAAAATCAAACAGGCCATAGCGAGAATAGCGGAAGAGTTAGATATAGCCTCTAGACTAGTGGATAAAGAAATATAATAAGTTAAAAATGGATAGAGCTTTAAGGGAGTTGCAATACTTAGGCTTTTTCCTTGAGTTGTTCAATTTCATCTATCGAAAGGCCGGTAGACTCAGCTATTAAGTTAACAGATACGCCAGCTTTCAGTAAGTTTTTTGCAACTTCAATTTTACCTTCAATTTTACCTTTTTGATGGCCGATTGATGGCCGATTTGGATGCCTTCTAGTCTACCTTCATGTTTAGCATCATCGAGTTTTTGTTCCAAGATAGCAGCTTCTTTTTTTAAATCCATTACCCTTTCTTCATAAGCCACTAGATCCTTCTCATTCCTATGCTAGCTTTATTATTGGTGACTTTTCTGCTATTTTCCTTAAATCTTCATCAGTTGTTTCTTCTGCATATTTAAAGAAAAATAGCCAACGATCTACTACATTTTCTAGCTGCTCTTCTCTGTTCTTAGGAAACTTTGGCAGCTCAATGAAGATAAATTGAAAATCTTTTAAGTCATGCTCGTTAGTTTTTTCATCTCTTATGGTATGGCTAGATATATAATCAGGCTTATCAGGAAATAAATTACAATTGGAAATAGCAATAAAGAAAACCTTCTTTAAATCAGTGTACTTACCACCTTTATCAGCCTGCCTTGAGTAAGCCTTAGCAGCATATAATTGAGCCCGTTTTTCGAAGCCTTTATCACGAGCGAGTTGGTCAGGTAAGGAAGCAATATTACTACTACTCCCTCCCTTAGAAACGCAGCCTCTTGAAAAGGAGCTTGCCAACATTCTTGTTCGTTTTACTCTCTCATCAAAATACTTTTTCCATTTTAAGTCAAGGGGATTTGCATCCGCTCTGATTTTAACATGTCGTCTGATAAGTATATCAATCAGCTTAAGCAGTCTTAAATACCGTATCTCTTTTGGTTTGTTCTTGCATATGGGTGCAGCAAAGACCCATTGTCGTTGACCCATTACTTTGAAGTAACGATTCTTTATCCAACGTAATCCTTTACGAGGATGTCTTTTCTTTGCCCATTTCCATAAACTATGCCAAATTTCATTGTCGATCTTTCTAAACGCTTTTTTAGCACACACATGGTGATAGTAATTTCCCCATCCTCTCAGTAGAGAATTGAGTGACTTAATTACTATAGCCTGAGTGTTCGCTATATTTGCTTTTATCAATGTACGTGCTTTATTCAGAAGTCTTTTAATACTTTCTTTCGAAGGTTTAATAATTAACTTCTTATTATATCTACGTACATTACAACCAAGAAAGTCAAACCCTGTTGTGATAGATGTAATCTTTGTCTTCTCTTCTGACAGAATTAAACCTCGCTCATGAAGAAAAGATGATATTAAAGGCTTAACTTCATTTTCCAGTACTTCATGTGTGAAACCTGAAATAATAAAGTCGTCTGCGTACCTGATTACATTCACTCCACTTCTGATTTTTCCTCTTCTTTTGCTACCTAATTTACCAAAGCGACTTTCTAATAACTGTTCAAGACCATCTAAGGTAAAGTTAGCTAGTATTGGAGAAATTATACTTCCTTGCGGAGTGCCAGCAGTTGTGGGATACAGAGTTTTCGATTCTAGGAAACCAGCTTTTAACCATCTATGAAGAATTTTCTTCTCCATAGGAATATGCTTCATGAGCCATTCATGGTTAATGTTATCAAAACAACCTTTGATATCACCTTCGAGTATCCATTGTAGTTGATTACGACTTGCCAGTAATAAGTGGCAAGCCACAGTAGCGTCTGCGCAGGATCTTTTAGGTCTAAAGCCGTAAGAGTGACGATCACTGATTGTTTCAGCTACCGGTTCCAACGCGAGCAGATACAATGCTTGCATCGCTCTATCTTTTATCGTGGGTATACCAAGAGGCCTTCTTTTGCCATTAGATTTACTGATATAAATTCGTTTGAGCGGAGAAGGTTTATATCCTCTTTGTTTTAAAAGCTTTATTCCTTGAAATTTAGCATTGCAAGTTGACCATAGTTGACGATCTACACCTGCTGTGGTTTTTCCTTGGTTTTCAGTTACTCTCTTAACAGCCAAAGCTTTTCCGCTAAAAGAGCGTGTGAGAAGATGTTGTAAAGCTTTTACCTTACCCCATCTTCCTTCTTGGACAGCCTTAACAATACGTCTTTGTAGCCTCACAATAACTTTCTGGCATTTCTTCCATGGCAATTGCTTCCATGCTTCAAAGCTTTCGGTAGATGCACTTACAGGTTTACTTGTAATCATCTGCTTTCCTACCTTAAGTGGTTAACAAAGTTTCTTGTCACGAGGGACCAAATGGAAGTCTGCTCGTTTTCACGAGAATTAATGTTACAAATTCTATCCATTTCGTTACAAAATGGCATTCGCTTTCTCCATTCTCCTTTACCTGCACTTCCATCAGCATTCCTTGCGGTTTGCTTGCCATGTAGGCGAAAATACAGGCTTACCCTGTTCCTTCTATCATACAACAGTGGGTTAGGTGGCTTCTCTATACCGGTGGAGTTATTATTTGCGTACATCTAGAAATGAAAAATGTAACTTATCCACATTACCTTTTGGTCAGAGCTTATCAGCATCTTTAGCTCTTTCATCGTATCGGTACTTATAAAGCTTCACTTACGTTCACCATACCACTAAGCCTAGCCCTCCAACCACATGATGCTTGCAGTTTATGCCCCTCTCACGATTGAGCATCTTCTTTTTCAAGAGGAGGTTCATTGTCCGCATCGCTTGGCACCAACCGGTTGCCCGATTCGCACTGATGCGTAGACTCAGATGGCAAAACATCTGGTTTAATAAGTTTTAGAATCCTTTCAGTTTCTTTCTGAATGAATTCCTCTCCTTTTAAACAATATGACCGAAGACTTTCAGGTCGCACCATTTCGACTATGACTTGCAGCCCATTTTCATCTCTACAAAGAACATCAACAATACTCTGCTTTTTAGCGGCAATTTCAGGATCCAAAATGGTAGCTAAGAATTCAACATCGTGAATAGCAGCTAAACCAGTAAAGCCTAAAATATCGTTCAAGAAATGAATGAGAATATCTTTGTTTTTCTCAGTGCCAAATATTCTTTTGAAGGCATAATCATTGCGAGCATCAAGAAACTTCGAAAGAGCCATGACGAATTAACCTAAAAAGCATTAATAATTATACACAATTGTGAAGAAATATTCAACGTTTTTGTGCTAAAGCCTATTAAGGTTAGCTAAATTTCAAGAGTCGGCAAAAACTACCTTCATAAATGACCCTAGAATGCTATTACGCACCTTAATGTTATATTTTATCATCTTTTACAACTCCCTCTATAAACCCCAGCAAATGAATTCATGAGCTATAAAGAGCTTTAAAAACAATTATTTTGGGTATGAGAGACTAACCTCCTAATAAAAATACGAGCCTAAAAGCTCAATTACGATTTACCTAACATCGTGAGGACAGGTTCATTAGCCTCCCACACCTTTACATGATAAAGATCTTGAAACTTAATGTCAACATTTCAGTAGCAAATTTATGTTAAATCTATATCCTGTCAATATGGACAAAAAGAAGGTTATAATATATACAGATGGAGCATGTTCTGGAAATCCGGGGCCTGGTGGATGGGCAGCCGTGGTGATGTATGAAAATAAAAGTGTCTTTATCAAAAAACGCATCTCTGGAGGTGAAGAAAACACAACGAATAACAAAATGGAATTAAAGGCTGTGATTAATGGGCTAAAGATGTTGAAAGTTTCTTGCAAAGTTATTTTACACACTGATAGTCGTTATATTAAGCAAGGTATAACAGAGTGGATCAATAAATGGAAGGTAAATGGTTGGAAGACAACCGATAAAAAGCCAGTGAAGAACAGGGAATTATGGCAGGAACTAGAAGAAGTTGCTTTGCAGCATGATATTAATTGGAAGTGGGTTAGAGCTCACAACGGTAATATGTACAATGAGGAGGCAGATAGACTTGCTAGAAAGGAATCTAAAAAGCTAAAATATAGAGATTGTGAGGTCAAGAAATCACCAAAAAATAGAGGGAACTCTAAGTTTCATAGATTGGGTGGAGTATTATGGCAATAATTCTTTTAGACACAAAAACTATAAATCGTATAGCAGCGGGAGAGGTAATAGAGAGGCCAGCAAGTGTAGTAAAGGAATTAGTTGAAAATGCAATAGATGCTGGAAGTTCAGAGATAGAGATCAAAATAGAAAGTGGTGGGCGTAATCTTATAACTGTGACAGATAATGGAAATGGAATAGAAAAGGAAGATTTGGAACTTGCGTTTATGCGCTACGCTACTTCAAAATTAAGCGATAGTGAGTTAATAGAGATCAAGCACCTTGGGTTTAGAGGAGAAGCTTTACCTTCAATTGCAGCAGTAAGCAGAATGAAATTATCGTCTAAGGCAAGTAGAGCAAAGGAAGCATGGTCTATAAGGTATGAGGGAGGAGAAAAAATAAGAGAGATTACACCTTGTTCTTTGCTACAGGGTACATATATTGAAGTTCGTGACTTATTTTTTGCCACTCCAAATAGATTAAAATTTCTAAAAACCGAGAGGGCAGAAACACAAAGCATTGTTGACATTGTAAATAACTTAGCAATGATTAACTATAGTATTGGGTTTACTCTCACTTCCGGTAATAAAAAGCTCTTAAAATATGTTAAGCAAACTTCATTATTTAACAGATTATGTGAAACAGAAGAAGAATTTCAGAGCAATTCGCTGGAAGTTAAAGAGGAAGAAGATGGCATCAAACTTACGGGACACATCTGTAAACCAACTATTAGTCGTGGCAATTCAACTCAGATCTATACGTTTGTTAATGGAAGGCCAATAAAAGATAATCTACTTATTGGTGCAATTAGATATGCGTATCAAGATTTTATTCTAAGTGGGAGGTATCCTTTTGCAGTGCTGCACTTAGAGATACCATACGATCAAGTAGATGTAAATGTGCATCCAAATAAATCGGAAGTAAGATTTCAGAATAAAAGGCTAATATATGAAATAGTGAGAAGAGGGATAATAAAAGCATTATCAACGAGGTTTGCAGCAAGTGGTCAAGGTATTGAAGAGGAGCTAATTTTTAATGATAGTAAAAGCCAAGAGCAGGTTGATAGTAAAGAGAAAAAGAATCAAAAAGAGTTTTATGAAAAGAGACCAAGTCTTTTAGAAAATCGTCTAATGAAAGAATTCAATGCACCAGATGAAAGAAGGCAAAGCTTACCAGAAACGTTTAAGTATGGAGAATCTCCACCCCAAAAGGGAGCGATGGTTCTAGAAAGGGAGCAAATTGATTTGATAGAGGATCACCCTCTAGGATATGCACGCTGTCAGGTCCACAGTACTTACATTATTGCTGAGGCTAAAGGCAAATTAATTATAGTAGATCAGCACGCAGCTCATGAAAGATTGATATACGAGTGCTTAAAGCAAAAATCAAGCATAAAAAGACAGAAACTTCTTCTTCCTGAAACAGTTAAAATCAAAAACCAAGCTGGAATGGGGATGATTGAAACTTATAAAGATGAGCTTTTTGAAATGGGTTTTGGTATTGAAATAGAATCAGAAGATAAAGTAAGGGTGAAAGAAATACCTGCAATCTTAGGAACAATAGATATAAAAGAGATGCTAGTTGATATAGTAGATAAGTTAACGGAAATGGAAGATACGTTGCCAATAGAGGATAAGGTGAATAAAATATCAGCCACAATCGCTTGCCATGGAGCAGGAAGAAAAATGAAATTGGAAGAGATGAATGAGATACTAAGACAAATTGAGAAAACTCCATATTCTGGTCATGAAAGACCAACTTATATAGAAATGAAACTAAGTGATATAGAAAAATTGTTTGAAAGGAGATGAGTTCAGTTTGTCAAAAAGGTTCTCAATTAAGCATACGTAACAGCTCTTCTGGTTATGGAGTATAAAATGTGAAAAAAGAGAATAATTACTCTAATTTTTTATATTATAAAGTAGTAGGACAGAAAGTAAGAAGTTGTAGGATAGCAAAGGGGTATACTCAAAAAGATTTAGCAAAAAAAATCAGTGTAACGTATCAAATAGTACTACAA
The DNA here is from genome assembly GCF_964273535.1 of Wolbachia endosymbiont (group A) of Norellia spinipes. Taxonomy (NCBI): domain Bacteria; kingdom Pseudomonadati; phylum Pseudomonadota; class Alphaproteobacteria; order Rickettsiales; family Anaplasmataceae; genus Wolbachia; species Wolbachia endosymbiont (group A) of Norellia spinipes. The sequence goes on along the minus strand of NZ_OZ187006.1, from coordinate 1,644,654 downwards.
TATGAAAAAGGAACACGAAAAATTTCGATTGAAAAGTTGTGCGCTATAGCAAAGGTATTATCAATTAATATTACGGATCTTATTCCTGTATCAAATGAAAAAATCTGTTTTGAAGATAAGGGAGAGGAAATATTAAATCTAGTAAGAAAATATAAAACGATTAATGATCAAGAGTTGCGGAAGGTGTTTTACTTGCTAACAAAATTTACCCGAGTTGGTGAGAAAAGTAGTAAAAAAGCAGAGAAAGTAAAAATTGCAAAGGGCCTGGTTAAAGCAGGGATTTCTGTTGATATTGTTTCACAAGCAATTGGCCTCTCTGCTGATGAATGTGTTGAAGAAAAAATAGGTTCTATATACTGCAAAATAGGAAAGAAGATAAAAGAATGGAGACTAGTGCGGGAATATACTCAGAAGGATTTAGCAAAGAAAATGAGTACAACACGTGATGAAATAAGCAACTATGAACAAGGAAGAACTGCTGTTCCACTGGGAAGATTATATGAGATAGCAAAGGCGTTATCGATTAATATCATGGACCTACTTGAACTAACAGAGGATGCAGATGATAAAGTGGTACCTAATTTAATTGAAGAATACAAAAAAATTGAAAGCCAAGAACTACGTTATGCACTAATGAAATCTCTGTTTGAAAGCATACAAATTTGCGAAGAGAAAGTGAAAAGAGCAGAAAAGATGAAAATTGTAAAGGATTTAGTTAAGGAAGGAATTTCTATCAATATTATTTTAAAAACAGTAGGCATCTCTTTAGACGAAATTCAACAAATTTAAAATAAAAAATCAGTATCTATTAATATCTTTACTTTTTGATGAAAAAATAAGTAAAAAAGATTGAAAAATTGATTTGACTTCACTCGGAAGCTATGGCTCTATGCCAATGCTGATAAAGCAGTAAATATTAAAAAAAAGTTTGTTGTTAGTGAAGGGTAAATTATATGAATAATAATAAGAATAAAGAAGAAATAGAATTCAGAATATTAGAAAGCAAAGGCAAAGCACTACTTGATCGTGAAATAATGGAAACATTTTTAAGTGCAGTACATGAAAGGCCGCAAGCTCAAGAAATTGCTAAAAATCTGGTGAATACTTATGCAGGAGTAGGAAGGATTTTAGGTAGAGAAATGGATAACCTGAAAGTTATAGAAGGAGTAACTGATTCTGCAGTAGCAATGATTATGTGTGTTAAGGAAACACTAGAAAGGGTACTGAGAGAAAAGCTCAAAAGTGAGCCAATAATGGACTTACAAGGGCTAGTAGAGTACTTAAACGTAAGTATAGGCCACTCAGAAAGGGAATGTGTAAAAATACTGTACTTGAATAAAAGGCGTCAACTAATTGGAGAAGAATCCTATATTGGTGAAATGGAAAAAGCACCAGTATACATAAAGGAAATTACAAGAAAAGCATTAATAAAGAATGCAACATTAGTAATAATGTCACACAACCACCCTGGGGGAAGTTTAGAACCTTCAGAAGAAGATCAAGAAGTAACAAAGAGCTTAGCAGCAGCATGTAGTACTGTAAGCGTTAGATTATTTGATCATATTATCATTACAAGTGGGGGTTATTTTAGCTTTAGAGAAAACGGATTGTTATAGCAGAAAGTATTTGCAAATCTACTCATATTAATTTATAATGAGTAATATAATGTATAATAACAAAGTTTATTGTACACTTAAAAAGTATTTTTAATATGAGGTTTATATGACTAGTAAAGATCAGAATAAAAAGACTAATGTTAATCACAAGAAAATATTTGGTGCTCTTGAGAGCGTTGATATAGAGCAGTCTAAATTTGTGAGTAAAATTAATAGCCAGAAGGAGATAAAACTGGAAGATACAATGCCTTTCCCTAGCAGAAACGTTCGTGAAAACAAAATCAACTATGGAAAAGGACTTGATTATATATATGGCACAAAACCTGTAAGTGATCAAGAAGATAAAAATCCATTTGCCTCAGCTTTGCAAAAAATAAAGCCAAATACAGAGAAGCTGAGCTGGTTTAAGAGTTCTATAGTAGAGGCAAAAAACGTAAATGAATTGCACAAAGTTATAGACAAAGTACTAGCTTCTGGAGCAAGGCTAAATGCATGTAATGATGGAGAATGGAGCTTCGCGGAATATGTGATACTGGGCACACATTTTCATAAATTTGATAAGGCTGATCGTAAAAAGCTAATACGTAAATTAATGCTAAGTGGTGCAGAGTTTCATGATACTCTACTGCAGAATAAACTGATAGGTGAAATCTATAATGAGCTACAGCCAGAAGTTCAGCCACAGATAGATAAGCAACTAGAAGAGCTAGAGGAAGCTGGCGAAAATGCTGTGCAAGAAGGAGAATTAATAGATGTTGAGATAGATAATACAACATCGTATATAGAATTTTCTGGGAATAGTAAGGTAGAGGTAGCCAAAATACTGGAAGCAAACAGAAAGTTAGGAAGTAATATCTTAAAAATTGGTAATGATGCAGTTGAAGTTAAAAGTGAGAAGGGAGGTATAAGAAACTATACCGATATTTCAGATGGCAGCTCTATCATGTTAGAATTTCCTACAAGCATTGGTAAGCTAAATATTATATTGTACCACGATGTAAAAAAATATGATCAAGTACAAGTCAGAGTAGAAAACAAGGAAATGTGGGCTGAACTACAACAAAGAGGAGAAGAAATAGGAAAAAATTGTCTTTTTGCTGGAGTAAAACTTAAAGAAGCAGTAGAAAAGGGAAGTTTTATGAGGTGTGGCATATGGAATAGCAAGCAGCTTATGAAGGAGGTTGATAGCCCAAGTGAAAAATTGTTTTCATGGGCAGACAAAGTACGTGAAAATAGTAAAGAAACTTGTAGGGCACTTTAATTTAAAGGTTCCAGAGTCTGGCTATTATATCTGGAGCCTTTGAGCTATAATAGAAAATATTATATGCAAGGTTCTTTTTGTGGAAAAAAGTCTAGATTATAAAGTGGGAGAAAAATTAAAAAGCTGGAGGTTAGAGCGAGGGTACACTCAGAAAGATTTAGCAGAGAAAATTTGTGTAAAATACTGGGTGATATTGCAATATGAGAAAGGGAATCGTAGAGTTCCAATTGAAAGGTTGTATTCTATAACTGAGGCACTATCAATCAGTATTACGGATCTTATTCCTGTATCAAAAAGCTGTCTTGAAGATGAAGAAGAAATATTAAATCTAGTAAGAGAATATAAAAAGATTAACGATCAGGAGTTACGTAAGATGTTTTGTTTGCTAACCAAATTTGTCCAAGTTAGTGAGAAAAGTAGTAGAAAATCGGAAAAAATAAAAATTGCAAAGAGTCTGGTTAAAGCAGGAGTTTCTGTTGACGTTGTTTCGAAAACAATTGGTCTCTCTGCTGATGAATGTGTTGAAGAAAAAGTTGGTTCTATCTACTACCAAATAGGCAAAAAGATAAAGGAATGGAGACTAGTGAGAGAGTATACTCAAAAGGATTTAGCGGAGAAAATGAGTACAACACGTGACGAAATAAGCAACTATGAACAAGGACGCGTAGCTACTCCACTGGGAAAATTATATGAGATAGCAGAAACATTATCGATTAGTATTACAGATCTACTAACAGAGGAAGATGAAGGTAGTAAAGTGGAAAATGAGCTACCGAATTTGATTAAAGAATACAAAGAAATTGAGAGCCAAGAACTACGTCATGCACTAATAAAATCTTTGTTTGAAGGGATACGTATTTGTGAGGGGAAAGTGAGAGAGATAGAAAGGATTAAAGTTGCAAAGGATCTAGTAAAAGGGGGAATTTCTATTGATACTATTTTGCAAGCGGTAGGTTTATCTATTGATATGGTTTTAGATGGATAGCTCGTAAAAAAATTATAGCAATAAAGTTTTTTTCTTAAATGGAGGATAAATGTTTGTTTCTGCAAGCAATGTTAGTTACGGAATAGGGCAAAGAATAGAAAATTGTAGGTTAATGCGAGGGCATACTCAAATAGGATTAGCAAGTCAAATAGGTTTAACATACCAAGAAATAAACAGCTATGAAGATGGGTATATTCCTATTCCAATTGAAGTACTATATATAATAGCAAGAGTATTATCAGTTGACGTTGTAGATTTATTACCTGAACCAGTAATAGTAAGGGAAGACAGCTATGAAGACGAGGAAATACTCTATCTAACGAAAATATACGAGAATCAAAAGTTAGGCAAAATAGTACCTTCATTAATCAGGTTTGTTCATATTAGCGAGAAAATCAATCAAGAGGAGGCAAGATTAGAAGTAGCAAAAAATCTAGTTAAAGAAGGAGTTTCAGTTGACATAATTTCCCAAGCAACCGGCTTATCTATTTACGAGTATGATAATACAGAGAAAGAAGTCTGCACTGATTCTATATACTACAGAGTAGGGCAAAGAATAAGAGAATGGAGATTGATAAGGAGATACACTCAAAAAGATTTGGCGGATAAAGTTGGTTTAACACTCAAGGAAATACACGACTATGAAAGAGGGTATACTGCTATAACATTTGATAAATTATATGAAATATCAGATGCATTATCAGTGAATATTAAAGTTCTGCTACCTAAAACAAGAGAAAGCAAAAAGCTATTGAGTTTAATGGATGAGTACGGAGAACAAGAATCATTAGTCAAATCTCTATCTGAAGATATGAAAAGTGGCAAGGAAAAAGTTAAAAAAACAGAAAGGATCAAGGTTGCAAAAAATCTAGCAAAGGAAGGTGTTGCTATTGATATTATTGTGCGAGCAAGTGGCCTAACTGCCGATGAGTGTGAAAATTGAATTGTGTTTAAGATATAAGTAAAAATGGTTAATATATTATCTATTCTAAACCCTTATTTAGCTCTGCAGAATTTTTTTGGCATTTCTACGTATCAAGATAAAACATCACAGAATTTATCGACTACTTTTTGATTTTCCTCTATCATTGCATTTGCTTCTTGCTGAAGAGATTTGATATTTTTTGATGTAATATTATCCATGTCAGGTGATGCTATTTTTAGTTGCGATTGTATACGTATATATTTATCAGCTATAACTTGATTAAGTTGATAGTTTACTGCATCTAAACTTGAGGCAAACATCACATGTAGTAGTGGTTTTATCCAGCTTATTTTTCCAAATCTCCTTGAATTAGCTATGCTTCTATCTCTTCTTCCAGTACCTATTGATAACAGTAGAATATCATCATTTGGAAATAACCTCTTACCACTTGCATATGCACAAGCCGCTGGATTATTGGCAAACACCCCACCATCCACTAATACTCTTTTTATCTGGTTAATTTTGAGATGTTTTGGCATGAAATAAGTAGGTGCAGCCGTTGCAGCTCTGAGTGCATCTTTCAGCTTAATATTACCTTCTTTCCAGCTTTTAAAGAAAAATGGACGATTATTGTGAATATCATAACTTGTTATCAGTACCTTACTTAATGTGTTTTTTAGAATATCCTCTCCAAAATATTTATCCAGTACAGATTCAATATTTTTATGTGGGTATTGTGCGCAGTTAAACCAAGATAATATTGATCTCCTAAAAAATGAAGACTTAAAAATATATGCTCCGTACTCTTGGTAAAGCTCAACTAAATCATTGGCTGAATATTGGGGATTTCCTCGTTCATCTTTTCTACATAATCCCGCTACAACAATTCCACCGGTTGAGGTTCCTGCCACTAAATCAAAGATTTCAGCTATCGGTTTCCTTGCCCTCTTTTCTATTTCTGCTAGTATAATGGCTGGTATGATGCCTCTTATGCCTCCGCCATCTACTGAAAGGATATATTTAGTCATGTTTAGATATTTATTGATTTTATTAACTTGTTCTCTTTTATCAGGTTGTGTTTCTTGTCCAAGTACTACTGTATGTTTCACTCCTAGAGAAAATTGCACCAATCTAATAATTGATTCCGTAGAGCATGCTAAAGGGTCTGTATTGGTTCAAGCATATTCATTTACTTCTAAATCTATTGCAAAGTCGCTAATCGAAGCTAAGGAACGTGGTGTTGATATTAAGGTTATTCTAGATGAATCACAAACTAGTTCAAAACATAGTGTAATTAACGAATTATTTGAGCACAAAATCCCGATATGGATTGACTTTAAACCTGCTATTGCTCATAGCAAGGTAATTATTATTGATAATCAAAAAGTCATAACTGGATCATTTAACTTTTCAGATGCAGCTCAGCAAAGAAATGCTGAAAACCTACTGATCATAACAGGAGATTCTCCACTAGTTGAACAATACGTCAAAAATTGGAAAAATCGCCAATCGCAGTCTAAGCATTATACACCAGACTTTAAGTTATCTTTGAATTCATCTAATTCCTCAGAAAGATTTTTCACCCTTTCCTCAAGTACTAACACTTTTTCCATTAAACCATATTCAATAAGTTTATCGTGAAATTGTACCCTTGAGTCTAACTTGGATAACCACCATATGATTGCTACGGTTTGGATTAATAACGTGATAATTACTGTAATTGGAACTTTTTGCTTTTTCATGTGAAAGTATTAATCTATTATGAATAGTTTTGGAAGTTTATATACAGATCATAGAAAACTTATAGCTTTAGTGATTACTTTTTGTTGATTCGTATTGATCCTCTGCTTCTGCAAGTAGCTTTATTATTTCTCTGTAAGGTTTATCTTTATTGTGCCTTGATCTTAGTACAGCTACATCTCTTGGGTTTTTCCCATCTGTGTCTCTAATGGTAGGGTCTGCACCTTTGTCTAATAAAAACTTAATAACTTCTAGGTGTCCTTCACCTGCAGCGTGATGTAAAGCTATTCTTTTAAATGCATTTCTATCAAGTGCGTTTATATTTACTTTTTCCTCTTCTATTAAAAATCTGATAATGTCTAAACATCCTTTTCTTGCTGCAAAATGTAACGTTGTTCCACTCAAGTTTGGAGCCATGTCTTTTACTAAAAGTTTTACTATTTCTAAGTTGCAATTATTAGTAGCCACTTGTAATGTTTTGTTATAATTATCTGCAGCTTTAGATCTTTGGTAGCAATAAGTAATAACAACACATACCATTAATATTATAAACCATACAAAATGTATTTTTTCCTTTTCATTACATTTCAGTTGACTCATATTCAGTAGTTTCTTTACATTGAATAGACTATATACTTATTTTTCCTTAACGTTACTTACTCAAAGATGCTGATAACATAGTAAGGTAGCCCGAGCTATTTAAAGTATGTTCCGCTCTATTAACTATCCATTTACCATCTACCGCTTGATTAAAACCTATAAGATTAAGTTTAGCTTCTGCAAATAACTCTGGATTACCAGGCATAGTTATATCTAAAGTTTCATTGTTACGCTTCAATTGTTTCAACTTGGCATTTGCTGCACTCAGCGCTGACTCTGCATTAGAGTAAAGTTCCAGCATAATATAACTTGGCTCGCTACTACCAACTGTTTCTTTAATAGTTTCGCCCTTTTCATAGCTGTGCCATTTTGCTACTACTGAATTATACTTATCACGTACGGTAAAATGCACTTTCCAATTAATTGTGTCTTGAGGTCTAATAGTCGTTGTTCCTAAAGCTTTTCCTGTGGCTGATTTTGCCATATTCTTTGAAATAAACAATATATACCCACCAGCTAATTTTGCCATTGCTTCACGCTCTGTTGCGATCTTTGTTAACAGACTTATATCACTTTCATCTGCCTGATTAATATGGGGTATCAATACATTCTTAAATTCCTCAGCAACTTTATGTCCATATCCATGTTTTTGAGCTATTTCTTTCACTAAGTTTTCTATGGTAATTTGATGCCATTCTTTTGATACCTTTGCTTTTAAAGATATTCTTAAATTTGTTGCATGAGCTTTGATTAGTAGAGTCTTAGGTGGACCTTGTATCGTAACTTCGTTGACTGTATATATACCCATTGGAAAGATTCCAGTTTCCTTATAACCTAGTGCTATGTTCAATTCATTTGGAACTTCTACATTTTCATTGCCATAATCAACGCATACCTCTGCGACATCATCTATAGTACCAGATTCATCAGTAAGATGCACCGATATTACATGATCTTTTATTCCTTCAATGCTAAATTCAGGTTTCATTTATTCCCACACTTTTAACTTCGATTTTTTTAATTGCTTTTGTATTGTAGGTAACTTGATCTTTAATCCTGTAGGCAAAAAACTTCCATACTCTGCAAGACCAGGATTAGCCTCCAATACTATTTCTACTGCTCCAGAGCTATATCCATAGTGCTTAAAACATATGTAATCTAACATTTCATTTTCTCGGGTTATATAATGTACTGTCATACATAACTCCTTAAACTTAAGCTAAATTCAACCTTTTTTGGTAATCCACAGGGAAAATACGACGTTTGCTTTTCTTCTAACCGCACAATAACAAATCTTCCCAAAACATTCCCTAAATTGTCTACTAAGATACTTGGTTCATGATTTTTCTCAGTTTCTTTCATACTTTTTAATTGATTTAAATCATTCAGATTATGGAAATAAATTACTCCTTCTAAGTCTACATTTTCTGCACCTTGACCAATATTTTGTAATGAAGGTATTTTACCAATGCACTCAATTGTACCCCAACGATTTTCTTTACTATACCTTACACTTGTTGGAGAAAGCTTATGTTGACCAAGTGATAGCATTAATAAATTGGTTCTATTGAATCAAATAGAACGTCTCGCGATTTTTCTCTTATTCTTTTTATCACTGCATCGGCAAGACTACGTACGTCTTGGTTAGGTTCTGCTTTTATACTTATATTAAATGTAAAAGTTTGATTGAAAATTTTTTGTTCACACTTTTCACAGTCTTTTAAAACTTTCTCTGAATTATCTTCCATAGCACTTTTTTCTGTAATCACACTTTCAATATTCGTTCTACTATTCGAAATTCCACTAAAAGCATTATTATTTAATAAAGGATTTTCTTTACTAAAAACATTGTTTTCACTAGTTGTGCTGCCTATTTTTGCTTCTACTGGGTTCTCTAATGCTTTTATTGGATTATCATTAAACAATTTTCCTATACCAATCCAATTTTCTATAGGTTTTGTAATTGATTTCCAGATACTTGAGAAAAAGTCCTTTACCTTTTGCCAATTAGCGATTACAAGCGCTGCACCAACTGATAGTCCAGCAACAGCAGCTCCTATAGGATTGGTTAGCGTTAAAGCTTTCAGTCCCATGATTACTGCTGGAATTACTCGCGCTGATAACGAAGTTAATACTGGTAAAAGTGTTCCCTGCAAAATAGCCTTAAAAGTTAATATTCCACCTCCAGCCAATGCAAATGCATAACCAAAACCTACCACTGCAATCTTGCCAATAATAAGAGCTGAAATTATGCTCATAACTCCTGTAGTTAAAATTGGACACTTCTCTGCGAACCAAGCTATAACTGTAGATATTGACCTCAAAATCTTACTTATCCAATTTAAAGGAGGTAGCATAACTGACCCTAAGTTCATTCCTAGCTCTGCTATTGTATTTTTAAGTAGCTGCAAATTATTTGCTGTAGTACTTGCACGGTTATTAAATTCCTTTTGCATAGATTTATTATACTTTTCTTTATCAGTCACAAAACCTATTGCTTTTTTATATTCTTCCAAACTCCCAACTATCAATGCAATATCATCTTGATATTCTTGACCGAAGAGGTTGAGAAGAATTTGCGAACGTTCCTGTTTATCTATTTTCTCTAAAGTTTTAAAAAAGTAGAGTAATGCTTCTTGACCGTTTTGAGCAACTTTTTGTGACATCTCTTCTGCAGTTATTCCTATGGATTCCAATGCTGCTCTGAACTCTTTTCCCTGTCCTTCAGCAGTCTGAAGTTTACTAAGTAGAGCGTTTATTGCAGTTGCTGCTTTTGCTGGTTGTTTACCTAAACTAATGAAGGCATTTACTAAACTACTTGTTTCCTTAATATCAAGACCAAACTGTTTTGCAGTACCACCAACTATTGCTAGAGCTTCAACCATATCTTTTGCTTTGGCAGCAGTGTTATCTGATAGGTAATTTATAACATCACCAACTCCTTCCATCTTCTCTACTGCAATTCCATAAATGTTAGCGAGTTTAGCTATGGAATCACCAGCTTGTTCGGCAGACATGTCAAATGCTGTGGCCATTTTAGCTACTGTTGTGGTAAATTCAAGTAGCTTATCTTTGTCGATACCAAGCTGACCACCACTTGCAGCTATTTTTGCTAACTCTGCAGCCGATAATGGTATTTCACGGGATAATTTCTTCAATTTTCGAGTAAATATATTAGCTTCATTATCACCATTAAATTCTACTACTTTCCTAACGTCAGCCATGGCACTCTCAAAGTCAATCGCAACTTTAATTGGCGCTGCAAGTGAAAGCCCTAGTCCTATAGTCTCCATTACTTGTGATCTATAATGCGCTTTTTTTGCCAAAGCATTTTGCTGTTTTTGTATTACAGATCCTAATTTATTGTATTTCCCTTTGAGTACTTCAATAGATGAACCAAGTTTAGTTTGATCCCTCACTAAAGATTTAATATCCTTTCCACTTTTCCTTATTTCTTCATTTAATGTGTGAAGTGCATCTCTCTTTTTAATATAAGCCTCTTTTGCCTTTGATGCCGATGCTTTCAATTTTTCGAATTCATTTCTCAGTGCTTTGCTTGGTTCTTTTTTTTCCTTCTTCTCTTTAGCGATTGCTGTAGCTGATTCTTTTGCTTTCTTCTCCGCTTCCTTCCAATTCTTCATGGCTTCAAGAGCATCATGATTTAATTGCTTAAATTTGGAGACTGATTTCATTGACGAATCAAGCTGCTTTATACTATCACCCAACTTAGAAAGCTTTGCTGCACTACCTTTCATTGCACTATTAAAACTGCCATCTAATGTTGCACCGATCTTTATTGAAAGCATTGACATTTTTTTGCCACTCCTTTACTTATTTCTATCCAGGATAAAAATTCATTTACATCCATATTAGTAATCTGCTCAATTCCACTTCCTGAAATAGAACTGAGTAGTAATACATTATACTTTAAGTTCTCTGTTTCAGCGGCGACAAAAAATCTTTTAGCACCTTTTGTATTTCTACATAATCTTTAATACATAAATCTTCAACTGCTTCTTTTGGCACAGATGCTAGATTAGCAATTAAAGCTACCTCTTTCAAAGCTTCGCCTTCTATGCGTTCTATAGCAAGTAAATCTCTTACTTTAGGTTCACGCATCGATAACTCTGAGACAGAGATACTATCAACTGTTATTGATTCACTAAGTGTAATTGTTTTCATATTTTCCTCTAAAAAAATAAAATTTCAAATAAGTTTTCATATTCCTAAAACCGTTTGCAGCAAGGCCATTTGATCAACACCATTTATCTTTCTAATCATATTTTCAGCATCGATCTCTATCAGTTCATTACCACCTATAGTAAGTTTATAGTAATGAGCAGCTACAGTACACTTCAGCGTTGCTTTTTCAGCAGGTTTCCAGTTACCAAAATCAAACTCTTTAAAAATGCCTCTTAAATTGATTATTACTGCTTCAATATCATTACTACCACTCCCTTGCATTCCACCTCTGAGTGTCAAAGAAACTGAATTCCCATTTATTAGACCAAATAGCTTAAAGAGTTCTGTATCGTATTCAGAAAAAGTGAAATCTGCTTCAAGCTTTTCCATTCCCATATCAATATTTATTGGAATATCCATACCACCAGCTCTATATTCATCTGTTTTTATGGTAAGTTTTGGCAAGGTTATTTCATCAATTTTCCCTGCATAACCTCGACCATCTACGAATACGTTAAAATTCTTTAAAATCTTCGGTAACATTTTTTCCTCTTTCTCCCATTTTTATAATATTGTACCACTCACAAGATGTGACCTGAAAGTAATCTGTTCTGCTGGATATGGTGGTGTAAACTCGAAGTCAAAATACACTTTCCCGCTTGCAATGTTTGCCGGTGTGTTGAGTTCTGGAGTTGCATAACATTTTCCGCTAATAATCGCCCCTTGTGCTTTTAAACTTGCCAGATAGGAATTCACCCCCTCAATCACATCATCTATATAAGTTTTGGTAATATTGCGATCAACTGCCCATAGATGAGCTCGAAGTAGACTATCGTTGATTAAATCTGCAGTCCTTCTCACTGACAAAAAAGCCCATTTTGAGTCATTTGAACATGTCCTATTTCCCCAAAGCCTGTAGCCATTTTGATGAATTATCGTTGTTACTTCATTTTCATTTAAATGGTTTGCTCTACAATTTGTATTACCGAGCGTAAAATCAATAGGCCTGCTTGTGCCAACAATACCATTTATCTCTTTATTTGAAGGTGAGTGCCAAAATCCTTGCTCGCTGTCTATTTTAGCTATTAAACCTGCTACAAATGGACTTGCTGGCAAGATTTCTTCTTCAATAAATACCTTAACCCAAGGGTCAACTACGTAAACTCTTGAGCTGCCTACACTTTTTCTCCATTTTATTGCTTCTTCATCATTAGTATTTGGTCCATCTGCAACAATAATTGCTCTTAATTTTTCTGCTATGGAAATTAAAGCACTCACTACTGGATTTACTCCATCTATTTCAGGTAACTGATGAGTAAACTGAGGTGCAATTAATATTCTTGGAGCAATATGAACTATGCTTTCACTACTGAGGAATGCCTCTATCCCTTGATACTCTCCAGTCTCTTTATCAACACCGCCAATTATATTTTGGATAGTTTCACTTTCTTTGAGCTTTGAATCGCTGTTTTCACTTTCTTTAACTCGAATAACTACTACTGTTGCACCAATCTGGGAAAATATTCCGTTTGTTGCAGAAGGTAAACTGCCACTCTTTCCAAGTCTTGCTGCTTCTTTTAAGCTTCCTGCAATTAACACTGGTTTATTTAGCGGAAATTCTTCCACGTTCGCTTCCGGAGCAGTACCAATTACGCCTATCACTGATGATTTAGCTGTACGTACTGTCTTTGCTCCTGAGGTTACCTCAATAACATTTACTCCGTGTAAAAATTCTTCAGCCATTTCTTTGTATCTTTTGTTTAAAATCGTTTAGTAAGTTCTCTAGCTCATTTTTACTTTTGGCTTCTGCAATTTTTTTCTTGGTAATGTCTTCCAACTCTTCACATTTAATTATTTCTTTTACTGCTTTTTTTGCTTTTTCTTCAATTATTCTTGCCATTTCAATAACTGTAATACCACGGACTTTTGCTAAAGGTTCTATAATTTCTGTATCCTTTTTACTTATAGACTCTGGTGCTGCTAGAATGCTTTTTGCGGCTTTTTCTTGTATTTGATACGATTTAGCTTTTTGGTGAGAATTTCCAGCGTATTCGTTAGTATAGTTATTAAAATAAAAACGCACACTATCAAGTGCAGAAAGTTTCGCATTTTCCAATAATTCCAGCTCAATATCTTCCTTATTCCTTTCAACAATTTTCTCTCCTTCTGTTAAACAATAACTTTTTTGCCAGTCAAAATTCTTTGGTGCTTCATACCAATCATTTCCAGTTGGCTTGTTTTCAAGTGTTGTTGTTTCAATCTGCTTGTGGTTTTCAAAACGTATATAAATAGTCACAAATTCCTCCTCATTGCCATATTTGATCAGTTCGTTCTAACCCTGGACATTGCCAACCCCTGAGCGTCCTTTCCACATCTACCTCAAGCCCTGTGGTGAGAAAATTGCTACGTATGTTATAAATCCCCCACTGAATAAATTGACCATAGTTGTGTACATAATTTGATGCAAGCATACCTTGACTAACTTGTGTTCTGGAATACAGATAAGATGATGTGTAAAGTAATATTGCAACTGTTTTTCCTGCTGGAATCTCCACATTACCAGATCCGGCTAACTTGCTATCAGAACTCGTGTATTGGTAAACATTTTTCCATACTATTTTTGAAATACTTGATTTATTAGAATTAGTGTTATCAGGAGTTCCCACAAATAATCCTGCTCCCCCATACTCCGTACTCGAATACGATGATCCAACAAATTCCATTGTCTTATTTATGTTCACATTGGTTGTATTTTTTACAAATACTACTCCAAGTGCAGCATACGGGTAATAGTATATCTCATCATAACTACCCGAAAAACTTTTTGTGCATAACTCTCCGTAAATAAATGTTCCTTTACTTCCCTCTATAAAACTTAGTTGTCTTGGCCGATAAAAACTAACGTAATCTGTATTGTACGTATGGCTACCTGCTAGTAGTTGTAACATATAGTCAGTTTTTGTTATATCACTACTCCACTTTCCAAGCTCTGTCGTAAAAGTTCCGTGGCCAAAATAATTATTTTTTCTGCCAAGTACACCAAATAAGAAAGGTAATGACCCTGGTTCAACCATGTTGCGCTTTCTTATTTCATTTATAAGAGACGCTTTTAACTGTTCATCCCGAGTTTTTACCTCATTTATCAGGGATGTTTTTAATTGGTTATCACGAGTTTCTATTTCCCCAATAATTGATGAGCCAGATGGTACATTATTAACAGCACGAAAATCTTCTACTAAACCTTTAAGACCATCTTTATGACTATTACTAATGCTATTTATTGCTGCAATATTGGCATTCTTTCTCGTATCAAGTAGCGATAAATTTGTTGTTCCTTTTTCATCAATTCTCTTTAATAATTGCTTCTCTGATTCAGAGATCACTGCTAAAGAACTAGCTTTTTTATTATCCAGATCAGTTAAGTGTTTTTTTGCACTATCAAGAAGTTCTTTTAGCTTACCATCAGTCATCTGTACAATTTCAGAAACTGCACTTTTGTCGACTATTGATTCCAATGCTTTAGCAAGATATGCTAATTGATCTGGTGTACTGTTTTCTGCTAAATCCTTAAGTCTTTTTTGTAGTGCATCAATTATTCCTTTTACTTCAGTCATCTGCACAACGTTGGAAATAGCTTTTTTATCTGCTATCAATTCCAGCGATTTTGCAAGATATGCCAGTTGATCAGCTGTGCTACTTACTGCTAAATCCTTTATCCTTTTATGTAACGCTTCTATTGCTTCTTTCATTCCCAAAAATTCAAAAAAGTCTCAAAATTAAACCGCTCAAAATTACTCTTAAGTTGATTATGCTCATCTTCTCTTTCGGTAATATCTTCATCTATTTTCTCAATTGTGGTACGGATACGAACAACATCCTGCACAGCAATATTTTCTGGATGTAGTAGTGTATATCCTCGTTTGCTTTGGTCATTTGGCATTGATTTAAGTAATAATCACTCGCAAATTTTTGACTTTAGGACGATAGACAACTGTTCCACTTAAAACTAATTTTATCCTTGTCTCATTACCATTAAAGTTTGTTAGCACATGAGTTCTCTCTACCCAATTTTCCCCTATTGGTTTTCCCGAGGTTAAATTTACTAGCTGCCATTCTTTGACGCTTTTCTGCACATATGCTTTTACGTCTGCAGTGCCAGGTATTAGCGCATCATATGTTATGGTAATCTTAGTGTTAGCTCCTGCTGTAATGCTTCTTGTAACATAATCTCCTTTTTCCCCTATATTACCCATAACTAGCTGTAACCCAGGATAAAGAACTGGACTTTTTTCTCGCCCTCCTTTTAGGCTTGCTTTTACCGTTAATTCCCCATTTATTCTTTCACGCAGTGCGAGCGGCAAATTATCAGACAAAAAATTTTCTTTTCCTTCTTCATCTGTTAAAATAAATTCCACATTGGTATCAAATGCTACTTTTTCGACGTTCGTCAAAACAATTAAATCTGATACGTTATTTGCAGTAACCTTGCCAAGATCAATAATGTGAGAAACTTCGCTAAATTTTGCAGCCAAAAGCCGAAACGTTAAATCTAAGTTCTGATGTGGAGTCCAGGTACTTGCATTGCTTGATGAAAGTAATACTCCTACTTGATATGGTTGACTTGTTACCCAACGAATATTTACTGTATCATATTTGCCAAGCTCTGCTATTTTTACTGCAGTATCTGCATCATCAGTGAGTAGCACTATTGCATACTCTTGTCCTGCATGGCAAAACACTGGTAACCACTCTATACGTGTTGCTGTGCCATCTATCTTTATATCTTTTGGCTCAATATAACTTTCAGCAATGACAGTCTGCGAGGGCATTCCCACTGCTGTTTCTCTAATCTGCACAACAACACGTTTTTTGCCGCTATTTGTGAACCATAAATCTAGACCCCCTATGTGTCTGCTCTCATTTAAAGTAAATGTTTGTGCTAAAGGATCAACTCTTCTTGCTGCGATAACTCTTCTTCTTTCCTCTATGGTAATTGTTTTTTTACCAGTATAAGTTGCTTCTCCATAACTTCCTTTATCCCCGTAAAATTGCACTAATTTAGTACCGGCTGGAATATTTGCTGGTACTTTCACCTTTCCCTTTAATTTTCCCTGATTGTTAGCTGTTAACATTTGGTTTTCCAGTTTTAAGTTATAGGTTGAATGTTTATTCCGTCAAATTTTATCTCTTTAAGCTTCTCATTTGGCTCAAAACCTTCAATTTCAAAATTCTGTATTGCTTCTCTCATAAATTCAGTTTCGTATGAAGCACTTGACAGCAGCTCTGTCGTTTCTTTAACATTAAATACTCTTGTTACTGGACTTTTCCAATTTGTTTTTACCTCCGTCCAGTGATCTATATTTTTATTTAGAGTAATTTGTGCCGGTACTGGATCAAAAGCTTGGTATGGATTGATCTTTTCTCCTTTAGTCTGTAAAAGCTGCTCCAGTACCGGTTCAAGTTCATACGGCAAAAGATATCTTTCCCCACCTTTTTCAATATCTGCAACTTCTACATCTATTGGCAGAACTAGCTCTCTATTTACTATTGCTGCAGACTGCGAAATTCCTTGATCACGCATATCATCATCAAAGAATGGGTCAACAAATACTCCTTTTTTGGTAGTAGGTTCTCTTGAATTTGCATCATTGCGTAAACGCTCCTGTGCAACCAGCGCATAAAGATCATTTATTCCCTTCTTCATTGCTTCAAGTTCATTCATTGGCACAGCATGAATAGCATTATTCACTATTTTTACCCCTTCGCCTTTTTTCCATGTCTGATGAATGTAGCAGAGCAAAAGTTGTCCACTAGGCGCTCTAGGCATTGATGGTCGCCAAGGGTGGGAAATTCCTTTTATTCTTCTTACCACTCCTTTGCTATCGATAGTAATTAAATCATAGCGGGGCATTTTCCAGGTATAATCAACCAGAACCAAGCTGTTATCAACTGCACCTCTTACTTTACATCCCTCTTCGCTTATATCTTCAGGGCTTATATGAGTGCGGCAGCGATAGGTTATCAGGTAACTACTTCCAGGAGCTGGTTCTTTACCAGGTAATGACCAATCAACGTTTCCTGCGTTTAGTTTGTAATCTATACTGTTTTCATAAATAACATTGCCTTGTTTAACTTGAATAATCTCAAGTACTGCAGAGTCAGGTATCGGATCAATAGCTCCAGAATATGAACCGTGAGTAACAATAATAGTTTTTTGAACAGTTATGTCTACTTTTTTGATTTCACTTATTGGAAAATCATTAACCTTCAGTTCCATTACTCTTTGGCTATTTGGCTGAAAAGTATGTGGTTCTGATTCAACTGATTTTATATCCGGATCTTCATCAAAAGAAACACGAATACTGTGAGGAAGTTCAATCTCATAGCCATCAACATGAGCTTTTCCCTCATTAATCACAAATATTTCTTTTTTACCTTTTTTTACCCCTTCTTCTCCCTTTTCTTCTTTGTGGAGGAACATCACTTCAAGGCCATTTACAACGTAGGAACCATTTGCTTCTTTGTCATAACGAGCAAGAGCAGTAGTTACTATATTTGCTTGTGGTGGCGGTGAATGTTCTATCAATACTCCATTTTCAATGTTATAAATTGGATAAAATTCTCCTGAAGCATTAGTAGTCACACCCTCAGCTTGATAACTCCAAGTGGTGGAAACTTTAAGCCTTGCAGCGCCTACTTCTTGATAATTACGTGTACCAACAGCAGGATCACGAAGGTTTTCATCCTCAAGCTCTGTAATGGTAGATTCTAGATAATAAACACCTATGCGAACTATAGTACTCAGTGGAATAACAAACTCTTTTTCCTCTACTTTTCTCACTGCTCCACGCAGATAGATTTTTCCTGACTCAAGTGTAACTTTACCAGTTTCTCTATCTATAATACAATTGCTTCCTGTTATAACATCACCATCACGAAATATTGCATCACCTATGCCTTTAAGCTTAGAAAGAGCATACTCCTGAGTCTCATTTAATTCTGCAGACTGTAGACCTCTTCCAGCAAGAAATAAGCTTTTTTCGTATTCTTTGTCAGGATTAAAGCGGTTATAATAGGCGTTTAAAGTCATTTTATGCTAGAAAAATTCAAAAAGTTACAACAAATGAAAAAGTTTCCCGAGTTGCAGATGTTCTGATAAGTGGTACGGTGTGTTCTAAAACTAACAAAATTCCAGGATTTTCCACGTCTTTTGGCTCGAAATATCTCTGTCCTTCAGGTAATCCTTCTTTTATTTTAGTACCAACCATAACTCCTAGCTCCCTGATAACTTGATTTGCTGCGTCCGTGAAATCGAAAGTAAATTTAAGATAGAGATTATTAGTTGGTACATTTGAGGGCCTAAACCTTCCAGAAGGGGTCAAAAGCTCTCCATTCTCATCACCTGTGCAGAAGAGCACTTCGTTCGCAGTACGTCTGCCAAGCTCATTGAGCAGTTTTTCAGAAGTTATCAGCTCTGGTGGTGTGCTTTCACTATATTCTACAGTAACTGCACTATTTGCCCTGATAGAGCTATTTCCCGTACGTTTAATTACACCACTACTGCTATCAACTATATAATCTATACTTGGCTGATAAGTTGTTTGTCCTGTAAAAACCCTTACATCTTTAATAGTATGGTGATTTAGAGCTATTTCACCCTCAACAAAAACTTTTTCGACCTGATGACTACTTTCCCAATTAGCATCACCACTGCCCCAAGCAAGATGGATAGATTGCTCTTTTATGCTGGCTGCTATTGCTGCTCGACCTGATTGTGTAAGAATTGACACCTGTGATGAGTTTGAAAGGCTTATATAATATATATTCAGGATTTGGAAAATTTTTGTCCAAAAAAAATGAATTTTTGCCTAATTTTTTGTTGCAGTATTATTTAAAAATCGAACTGTATTATTCTCGAAAAAAAACAATAGAATATCAATAGGTTAAAAATTGCATCTGTATTATTTATTTTTGCTCCTGTCCTACAAAGTGCACCTATAAGTTCTCATCCTTAAAGCATTAATTGTTTTAGGGAAAAGTTATGAAACTAAAAACTGCCATAGTTGTTCAAAATATACGGTATCAAGCTAAGAGATTAAAACTTTTTGAATGCTTTGCTCATGAAGATCTTGAGCAAGAACTTTTCTGTGAAATTTGGACTTATCTTGATAGATATGATGAAAGTAAAGGTAGCTTTAACACTTTTGTAGCAAGATTAACTGAACGTCGTGCCAATAACTTATTGGAGAAACAACTATGTATAAAACGCAATATTAATAACTACATCAATATTGAGAAAACAGAAGCTTTTGAAGATGAAGTAGCAAAACGTACTGATGTAGATTACATGATTTCAACGCTACCAAGAAAGATGCAGAGGATATGCGAACAACTCAAGTACTTTAACTTATATGAAGTTGCTAAGATGAACAACATATCAAGAACTACTTTAAATACTATGGTAAGAAAAATACGTATAAAACTCTCTTCCATCTACTACAAGGGCAAAAAGAAAAATTGAACATAAATTCTACCTTTCCTGAATATATAACATATACCATTGAGGTGAATAAATGACTTTTAAAATTTTAAACAATAATGAAAGATTGAAAACAACTACAGGCATAAAAGTAGTAATTTTTGGTCCTTACGGTATTGGTAAAACCAGTCTCTTAAAGACTATAAGTGAACCAACACTATGTCTTGACTTTGAAGCAGGTCTGCTTGCTGTTCAAGATTGGCAGGGAGATTCAATTAGTGTTCGTACTTGGAATCAAGCTCGGGATATTGCCTGCCTAATTGGTGGTCCAAACCCTGCGCTGAAATCTGACCAAGCATACAGTCAAAAACACCATGAACATGTATCTGGCAAGTATAAAGATCTTCTTTCTGAAGTTTCTAAATACCGATGCATCTTTGTGGATAGTATAACCGTTGCTTCACGTTTATGTCTATTATGGGCAAGGATGCAACCTGAAGCTTTTTCCGATAGATCAGGAAAAGAAGATAAAAGAGCTGCTTATGGGTTGCTTGCCCAAGAGATGATGGCTTGGCTCAATCAGTTTCAACATATCAGAGATAAAGACATCATAATAGTTGGCACATTAGGTCAATATCTCGATGACTGCAATCGTCCAACTTGGCTACCTCAATGTGAAGGAGCTAAAACTGCTAGTGAGATTCCAGGGATAGTTGATGAGGTAATCAGCATGGTTGGAATCAAGAAAGATGATGGTACAGAGAAACGTTCATTTGTCTGTCAGACTATTAATACTTGGGGATACCCAGCTAAAGATCGCAGTGGCTGCCTGAATATGGTTGAGGAACCACATCTAGGTAAATTACTTGCGAAAATTAAAGCCAAAACTTTGCTGTTTAATTAAAAATTGGAGAATAATTATTATGGAACAAAGCTTTTTCAATATCGGTCAAAAAATTCCCTTTTTCAGTGTGAAAGAATACTTGAATGATCAATCACCAATACCAGAAGATATAATCTCACCAAGAATTTTAACAAAAAGAGGCTTATTGGTACTGGGTGGCCCTCCTAAGATTGGCAAAAGCGACTTTTTGATCTCTTGGCTTGTTTACATGGCTGCTGGAGTTTCATTTTTGGTTATGACTCCAAGCAAACCTATGAAAATTTTCTATCTGCAAACTGAAATTGAATATGAATATATGAAAGAACGTTTGCAACAACTTCAACTGGATAACGAACTTTTGAATATAGCTGCCAATAACTTAATCATTACACCAAGAGTACAATTATCTTTCAGCAGTGAAGAAATAGATGAAATTAAAAATGTT
The DNA here is from genome assembly GCF_964273535.1 of Wolbachia endosymbiont (group A) of Norellia spinipes. Classification (NCBI taxonomy): domain Bacteria; kingdom Pseudomonadati; phylum Pseudomonadota; class Alphaproteobacteria; order Rickettsiales; family Anaplasmataceae; genus Wolbachia; species Wolbachia endosymbiont (group A) of Norellia spinipes. The sequence goes on along the minus strand of NZ_OZ187006.1, from coordinate 1,623,538 downwards.
ATCAAAGAGCGTTTCAAACCTGATATTATTGCCGTCGATCCTCTTCGTAACATTTTTAACTCAAGTGAATATGGCAATGAAAACGACAATAGCGCTATGTTATTCTTCTTGCAAAAAACACTTGAAAGACTGAGAAATGTTATCAATCCAGATTCGGGCATAATACTCACTCACCATACAAAAAAACTATCCAAAAAAATGTTAGAAGAAGATCCATTTCAAGGCCTAAGTGGTGCTGGATCTTTACGTGGATTTTATAGCACTGGCATGGTGATGTTTGCTCATGATGAGGAAAGCACTGTCCGTCAAATAGTATTTGAGCTTCGTAATGGTGAACGTGTAGCAAATAAGCTTGTTGATAAGATAGATGGTCGTTGGAAGCTTGCAGACCAATGGAGTAACTGATTTTTACTTAATTTATAGGAGACAATATGTTATCAGATTTTTTAACTGATTTTAATAACGCAAAACTGCAGAGCAATTTAATACCAAAAGGTACAATAGTCAAGGTAAAAATGGCAATTAAACCAGGAGGTTATGAAAATTGGTTCACTAAAAGCTACACTACTGGCAGCATCTATTTAAACGTTGAATTTACTGTCACTGAAGGTCCATATGCAAAACGCAAGATTTTTCAAGTAATTGGTATTAAAAGTGGCAAAGCAAGAGTTGAAGGAGAAGATACTTGGGGAGAATCTGGTCGTTCTATGCTTAGAAGTATTTTGGAGTCAGCACGGAACATTCATTCAAATGACACTTCAGAAAAAGCAGCTATTGCTAGAAAAGTCAACTCTATAGCTGACTTTAACGGGGTAGAGTTTACTGCAAAAGTTGGTATTGAAGCTGATCGGTATGGAGAAAAGAACAAGATTGCTACGGTTATTACTCCAGAACAATCTGAAGTTGATTGGTTGCCATTTTGAAGTACGACGAAGAGAAGCTCTGGATTGCTGTAATTGAGAGAGCTATCAAAGATGCAGCAGGAAAAAATCCAGAGCTAAAGAAAGAAGCAATTAAATGGTTTGATTCAGAGTCTTTTGAAACTGTTTGTGAGCTAGCTAATCTCAGCTCTAAGCGTATGAAAAGTATGTATGGGGGTTTTATGCAGAGAAAGGAAATAAAAGGATTATTGATTGATAATATTAAGGAGTGTGTACCTTACCTAATTCCAAACGGTAATTTTTATCGAGAGAGGACTTATGTTGGCAACTGTGACGGGGATATGATTACGGTTAAAATAGTGGGTAAAGAAGCTGGAAATTGGCGTAATTTTACTAAAGGAATTAGTGGTGATATTATTGATCTTTGGACTTTAGTTAAAGGTGATATAAATTCCGCTAAGAAGTGGTTAAATACTAAAGAAAACACAACAGAACATAAAATTACATCGTTTTCAGCAAGGCATTACTTGAATGATAAATCACCAATGCCAAAAGATATAATAGGCCCAAGAATTTTAACTCCAGGCGGTCTTTTGGTTATAGGCGGAACTCCCAAAATAGGAAAAAGTAATTTTCTACTTTCCATGTTAGTACATTTAGCTGCTGGAGTATCATTTCTTGGTATGAAGCCTGCAAAGCCACTTAAGATATTCTATCTACAGGATGAAATGGAATATGATTACATAAGAGAGCGCTTACAGAAGCTAAGAATCAGCAAGAAAATCCTTGGTGAAGGAACAGAAAACTTAGTTATTACTAAAAAAGTACAGTTAACTTTGAATGTGGAAAAAATAAAAGAAATTATGTCGGAAAATCTCGATGTAAAAACAGTTGATCTTATAGTGATAGACTCTCTTTTTGATTATAGGAGTATGATCTCTTTTTTGCAAAATGGTATTGATGAACTACGCTCTATAACTAACCCTACGGCTGGAGTAATAGTTACACATTATACCAAAAAAGTGTCAACAACCACGTTAAAAAAGAATCCATTTCAAGCATTGAGTGGTGCTAATGTTTTAAGAAGTTTATATACATCTGGAGTAATGATATTTAGGCCAGAAAGGAATACTCTGCAATTGATATACGAACTTAAAAACGGCAAACCAATACCAACAAAATTCATAAATATGGTTAACGGACGCTGGATAGCTACAGCTTAACCAAATTTCTAAACTTTAAATATATTGGAGATTTTATGGGTATCTATTGTGATTTTAATACTGCAGCTCCACGAAAAAATGCACCGTTAGTAGAAAAAGAACAACTTAAAGCTCAGCTTCTGTTAAATATCAGATCATGCCTTTCTTATCTATTGCCAAGAGGGATTTTTTGTGGTGATAAGTTTTATGTAGGCAATATACAAGGGCGATCTGACTCATTAAGTCTTTTGGAAATGGAAAAGTAATGCACTAAGTGGCTAAAAGCATAGAAATTCAGTGAGTTAAGTATAGTATGTTTTTGTTCCTAATTTTTCAATTTTACTGGAAATCACAAAACTCAGAACAGCTTCTTATTCCTTAAAACCTTACTTTGAAGAATAGGCCACACATTTATCTTCCTTTGAGTGATGCCTTTAATTATCTTACAATAACTAGGTTTATGTCTACTAATATCATGAAATACAGCTGGTCCACCTGTATGCGTAAGTAGTTAGAGTAGGTTATAGGCGGCTTTAAAAAACCGGTTAGTTGCCACTTGAGTTTATTTTTTAAATGACTTTTATATTTCGGTTAAAAATTTAAATGGACGGTATATTAGCCTTTTTGAAAACCATTTCAGTTGAGCAGATGGCCACCGCGGAACTTCTCTTAAGGTTTATATTATAATAAACTTATTACAGTTCATGTTTTTTTGCTTAACTTATTATTAAAAAAGTAACAAATTAAACATTTAAGCGCGTTAATAATATTTAGGTAGGTATTATGAAAGGTACATATCCTATATGTTCTATTATTATATATTATTATATATTATATATATAATATATAAGGTTTTACCTGAAACTGGGCTACACTCAAAAACCCTCTATAATCCTAGCTTTTAAAGCAATTAAGAAGTTTTTTTGAATTTCAAACTTAAATTACTCTTAACCCTTTAATATAGCCGGGTTTTTTCCTTTTTGGAGATTTCATTTTTCAATCTAAAATGGCTTAAACTGCCAAAAATCTATGTAATCTCGAATCTAAAGCACTTAATTCACAAATAATTATTATGAATAACTTTACTAATATAGCATTTTGTGGCTAATTCTTATAGACGGAAAATCTCTCCCCTGAGTATATTGTAAATGTGTTAAGCTCTATTAAAGTTTAATAGAAAAATCGTAATGAAAAAAATTTTAGAGCAATTCATATTTCGGACTGCATTTCTAGTATATATCTGTTATGGAGGAGAAAAAAGGATGGCTTATTTGGTTATTCTCATAAGCAAAGTATAGTATATTTTGCAACATAATGCAGATGCAACTTATAGGCGGCTTTTTTGTTTAAAGTTAAAATGAAATTAAATTTTGTAATTTTTTTGAGGAGTGTAAGTTGAGAGCAGAGTTAAATTTTCAATATCACCATTTACCTCTACAGAAGAGAACTTTTTTAGTGTTGCCTATATATTTTTGTAGTTTTTTGGACGAATTTGAAATTGAACGTATATATATACTACAGGGGCATATGAAAGATAAGAGAACGCAGGTAGTAGCTTGTGCAAAATTTTCTAAAAAGTGACCAGTTTTTGTATTTTGTTGAACTTACTATAGTAAGACCTAGCAGCCTGGTCTTCTGAATTGTAAATATTTGGGGTAAATATGGACAGTGTCAACTTACGCTTGAAAAAAATTTCTCCACTCTTCCGGAAAAACCTATGAGAAATCCGGTATTACTATAGTAAAAGGTACAGAGACATCTCTCTACCCATTTATAACTGTATTTTAAATTACCAGCCTTTAAGAACATCATCATGAGCTATGTAGCAGAGACATTTTGTCAACAAACATAGCTTATTTTAACAGGAGAAAACAATATGCATGACAAGCAAGCTTTATTTGAAAGAGCAGCAGAAATAAAAGCAGAACTACTCTCAAGAATAGAATCATCTTTATCCTACTTATTACCAAATGGTACTTTCCACGGAGGTAAGTTCTATGTTGGTAATATTAGAGGAGATAAAGGGAAAAGTTTAGTAGTAGAAACAAGAGGAGAAAGAGCCGGATTATGGCACGATTTTGCTACTGGTGAAGGCGGAGATATACTTAATCTCTGGTGGGATGTTACTAGTCAGACTAAGTTTCTTGATACCATAGAAGATATAGAAAAATGGCTTGGTCACTCAACAAACCATAAAGAAGAATTTTCAGAACGTTTAATAGCATGTTGGGACTATCATGATGAAAATAATCAAGTAATAGCTAAAATTTACCGTTATGATAGCACTTCAGGGAAAAAACGATATAGCTGTTTTGATGTAAAAAACTCAAGTAGTACTGCTCCAGATCCAAGGCCTTTGTACAATGTTCCAGGTATAATTAAATCCGATAAAATTGTTTTCGTTGAAGGTGAAAAATGTGCTGAAAGTTTAATCAGTAAGGGCATAACAGCCACAACAATGATGTTTGGAGCAAATTCACCTGTAAATAAAACAGATTGGGCTCCGCTAAAAGGTAAACACATAACCATATGGCCAGACAACGATAGTTCAGGTCAGAAATATGCTGAAAATGTTGCAAAGAAGCTTTTAGATATAGGCGTTGCATCGCTTTCTATTCTTAAAATTCCACAAGATAAACCAAAAGCTTGGGATGCTGCTGATTGTATTAAAGAAGGAGTAGACGTCAAAAGATTTTTAACCTCAACTGTTTCTTTCCCATATACAAAAAACGTTACTTCATTTCCTGTATTGCAGTACCTAAATGACAAATCACCAATGCCAGAAGACATAATTGCTCCTAGAGTTTTAACTCCTAGTGGTCTTTTAGTTTTTGCTGGCGCGCCTAAAGTGGGAAAAAGTGACTTTCTTATTTCTTGGCTTTTTCATATGGCATCTGGAACTCCATTTTTTGATATGGTGCCAAAAAGGCCCTTAAGAATCTTCTACCTTCAGACTGAAATCGGTTACCACTATATGCGTGAACGGCTGCAACAGATGAAACTTAGTGAAGAACTTATTAAACTTGCTGCAAACAATTTAGTTATTACACCACAGACTAAGCTGCTTTTAAATGAAAATGGCATTAAAGATATCGTAGCTGAAGCAGAAAGAAACTTTGACCTAAACACCATTGATGTCATAGCGGTAGATCCATTGCGTAACGTTTTTGATGCTGATGAATACGGTAACGAAAATGATAATAATGCCATGATTTTCTTTCTCCAGGAGAGAGTTGAAAAACTGCGTTCTCTAATCAATCCAGATGCTGGAGTTATTCTTGTGCACCATACAAAGAAAATGCAAAAGAAACTATTAGAAGAAGATCCATTTCAAAGTTTTAGTGGCGCTAGCAGCTTACGAGGATTCTATACCACTGGAATGATCATGTTTAGGCCTGATGAGAAGAACAGCTATCGTCAACTGATGTTTGAGTTACGTAATGGAAATTCTGTTATGCCAAAATTTGTTGATAAAATTAATGGTCATTGGTACGAAGTTGACGCTGAGTCACAAAGGTTAATAAATAAAGACTATGGTGAAAAACTAGATGCCGAACGTTCTCGTAGATATGACATCATCTTGGACTTAATATGTGCAGAAGGACGTAAGGGTCATGCTTATACAATTAATCAGTTTTGTCAGGCATTTGAAAATAAAGAAGGTCTTGGCAGTACACATTCTATTCGTGATCGTCTCGATGTTCTTGCTACCAAAGGCTACGTTAAATTCAACAAAGAAGGCAAAAACGCTGCAAGAAACAAATACGGAGTACTTTGCGTTGAAGGTATGGAATTTGGGCAAAAAATACTTGATCCAGAGAAGAACAAAAAGGTTACAGTCTATCACAGGTTACTACCCACACACTACAAATCACCGCATTATGGCAGCGTAATTCCTGTAGAAAATCCAAATACTTGGGTTTATCACAATTAACACTTTAATCATTTCTTAATTAGAGGGAGAAAATATGCATTCTAAAAATTCCTATACTGGTATTAATCCAAAAGTTGTTAAACACATACGACACTATGCTAAACTTCTGAAGAGAGGAAAAGCTTTTGCTTATAAAGACATTGAAGATATTGAGCAAGATCTTTTACTTGACTGTTTGCCTGGCCTTAATGAACTTGAAGGACATTTTATAAAACAGTACGTTAAATGCCGTGCTCTTAATTTAAAAGAGAAAGAACTATGTAAAAAACGTACCATTAATTTTGTTGATGAAGCTTTATACGAAGAGAGCGATGAAAGTCTTGAATATAGCTCCGCAGTACGCATTGACGTAAATGAAGCAATTGCAAAGTTACCTCGAGAGTTAAGAAAAATATGTAAACTATTAGCAGAAGATCACAGCATTTGTGAAATTTCCAGAAGGACTGGTGTACCAAAATCAACTCTCTACGACACAATCAACAAATTACGCAAAGAGTTTTCCCACCTTAAAACATACCTAAAACGAGATTTCTAACTATAAGGGGGAAAAATATGAAAATAATAAACAGCAAAGAAAGAGCAAAAATGGTCACAGGTGTGAAAGTAGTAATCTTTGGACCTTATGGAATCGGCAAGACCAGTCTGCTCAAAACCCTCGATGAATCAACAACACTTTGCCTTGATTTTGAAGCAGGACTTCTAGCTGTACAAGACTGGAAAGGAGATTCAACTGATACCAATTCCCACTATGTAAAGAACAGATAGACAATAATGGGAAAGAAGTGATACTAAAGTAGATAAAATAGAGAGGTATAAATGGCATTAAGGTCAAAACTGTTAGACGAAAAAGTTGTAAATTTGGCGAAAGAAATGTTAAAAAAGGTCAGAAATAACGCATATGTTTCAAAAAAGTTACAAGCGGTGATAGTAGGAAAAGAAAGTAGTATAAGCGCTGTGGCAAGAATATGTAAAATTTCAAGGACTGCTTTGACTGAATGGATAAAGCATCTAAAATTTGGTAGAGTAGAAAAATTATTTTCCCCTTCTCAGCGGCGAAGAAAAAGCAAATTAAACAAAAATCAACGTGAGCAAATTGAAATATGGGTAGAAAGAAATCCAAATATTACTATTAAGGAAGTGCAAATAAAAATCTCAGAGGAATTTGGCCTAAACATTAGCAAATCAACAGTGCATCGTGAGATACAAAGGATGAAGTTTTCTTACATAACACCGAGGCCAATTCACCATAAACAAGATAAAAACAAGCAAGAAGAGTTTAAAAAATACTTCAATAAAATAGTCAATTCCCACCCTGAAAAGGAGGTATTTTTTTGATGAATCACGATTTGGAACTCATTCAAAAATCGGACACGGATGGTTTAAAAAAGGGGTCAGAATGCAGGTTAAAATGAAAATTGGTAGACAAAATTTCTATATCTACAGTGCGGTAAATCCAAGAAGTGGTAAGAAAATTATCCTACTTGCTCCATATGTAAACACTGATTGTATGAATATATTTCTGGAGCAGATGTCGAAAGATTTAGGCACGAAAAAAGCCTTTCTTGTAATGGATTGTGCAGGCTGGCATAGATCAAAAAGTTTGAAAATTCAGAAAAACATTACCATTATATACTTGCCTCCTTATTCACCAGAACTGAATCCTGTTGAGAGGTTGTGGCAATATATCAAACACAATACTTTACGCAACAGAGTCTACTATACCATAGGCTTACTTGAAGATGTTCTGTGTAATTTTATTGTCAGTATTTCCAGTGCTACTATTAAACGAGTTTGTAATGTTTCTTATTTGTTCGATTAGTAATGGAATTTGGTATGAGATTCGTACTTGGAGTCAAGCTCGTGATATTGCTTGCCTAATTGGTGGTCCAAACCCTGCACTAAAATCTGATCAAGCGTATAGTCAAAAGCACTATGAGCATGTATCTGGTAAGTATAAAGATCTTCTTTCTGAAGTTTCTAAATATCGCTCTATTTTTATTGATAGTATAACTGTTGCATCACGTTTATGTCTTTTATGGGCAAGAATGCAACCTGAGTGTTTTTCTGATAGATCGGGAAAAGAAGACAAAAGAGCTGCCTATGGATTACTTGCTCAAGAAATGATGGCCTGGCTCAATCAGTTTCAACATATTCGAGATAAAGACATCATCATAGTTGGCACACTAGGTCAATATCTCGATGACTGTAATCGTTCAATTTGGCTACCTCAATGTGAAGGGGCTAAAACTGCTAGTGAGATTCCAGGGATAGTTGACGAAGTAATCAGTATGGTTGGAATCAAGAAAGATGATGGCACGGAGAAACGTTCATTTGTCTGTCAGACTATTAACTCTTGGGGATATCCAGCTAAAGATCGAAGTGGCTGCCTGAATATGGTTGAAGAACCGCATCTGGGTAAATTACTTGCGAAAATTAAAGCCAAAACCTTGGCTTCTGTTGCCTAATTTTAAAAGGAGTAATATGGAACAAAGCTTTTTCAATATCGGTAAAAAAATCCCTTTTTACAGCGTAAAGGAGTATTTAAGTGATCAAATGCCAATACCAGAGGATATAATCTCACCAAGAATTTTAACAAAAAGAGGCTTATTGGTACTAGGTGGCCCACCTAAGATTGGTAAAAGCGACTTTTTGATCTCTTGGCTCGTTCATATGGCTGCTGGTAGATCGTTTCTTGGTATGACACCAAATAGACCTTTGAAAATCTTCTACATGCAAACTGAAATTGAATATGAATATATGAAAGAACGGTTGCAACAACTTCAACTGAATAAAGAGCTTTTGGACATAGCTGCCAATAACTTAATTATCACGCCAAGAGTGCAATTATCATTTAGCAGTGAAGAAATAGATGAAATTAAAAATGTTGTCAAAGAGCGTTTCAAACCTGATATTATTGCCATCGATCCTCTTCGTAACATTTTTAACTCAAGTGAATATGGCAATGAAAATGACAATAGCGCTATGCTATTCTTTTTGCAAAAGAAACTTGAAAGACTGAGAAATGTTATCAATCCAGATTCGGGCATAATACTCACCCACCATACAAAAAAACTGTCTAAAAAGATGCTAGAAGAGGATCCATTTCAAGGGTTAAGCGGTGCTGGATCTTTACGTGGATTTTACAGTACTGGTATGGTGATGTTTGCTCATGATGAGGAAAGCACTACCCGTCAAGTAGTATTTGAGTTGCGAAATGGTGAACGTGTGGCAAGCAAGCTTGTCGATAAGATAAATGGTCGTTGGAAACTTGTAGACCAATGGAGTTGATTCTTTTTTTCGTTTTGCAATTAATTTATAGGAGGACAATATGCTATCAGATTTTTTAACTGATTTTAATACTGCAAAATCACAAAGTAATTTAATACCAAAAGGTACAACGGTGAAAGTCAAAATGGCGATTAAACCAGGAGGTTATGAAAATTGGTTCACTAAAAGCTACACTACTGGCAGCATCTATTTAAACGCTGAATTTACTGTCACTGAAGGTCCATATGCAAAACGCAAGATTTTTCAAGTAATTGGTATTAAAAGTGGCAAAGCAGAAGGTGAAGAAGACATCTGGGGAGAATCTGGTCGTTCTATGCTTAGAAGCATTTTGGAGTCAGCACGAAATATTCATGCACATGACACTTCAGAAAAAGCAGTTATTGCTAGAAAGATCAATTCTATAGCTGACTTTAACGGGTTAGAATTTACTGCAAAAGTTAGTATTGAAGCTGATCGATATGGAGAAAAAAACAAGATTGCTACTGTTATTACTCCAGAACAATCTGAAGTTGATTGGTTGCCATTTTGAAATACGATGAAGAGAAGCTCTGGATTGCTGTAATTGAGAGAGCTATTAAATACGCAGTAGGAAAAAACGTAAAGCTGAAAGGAGAAGCGATAAAATGCAGAGTCTTTTGAAACTGTTTGTGAGCTTTGATTTTCAATATGTCAAAAAGCATTGTTTCGATATTCTCGAAAGAAAAAGTAGTTCTGGTTTTTTAAGATAAAAGGATGTTTAAGCATAAAAATGCACTTCAAAAAAAATTTTCATTTTTCCCGGAAAAACATGTGAGAAATCCGGTATATATATAGTAAGAGGGGCAAACATGTCAATTCTTACACAATCAGGTCGAGCAGCAATAGCAGCCAGCATAAAAGAGCAATCTATCCATCTTGCTTGGGGCAGTGGTGATGCTAATTGGGAAAGTAGTCATCAGGTCGAAAAAGTTTTTGTTGAGGGTGAAATAGCTCTAAATCACCATACTATTAAAGATGTAAGGGTTTTTACAGGACAAACAACTTATCAGCCAAGTATAGATTATATAGTTGATAGCAGTAGTGGTGTAATTAAACGTACGGGAAATAGCTCTATCAGGGCAAATAGTGCAGTTACTGTAGAATATAGTGAAAGCACACCACCAGAGCTGATAACTTCTGAAAAACTGCTCAATGAGCTTGGCAGACGTACTGCGAACGAAGTGCTCTTCTGCACAGGTGATGAGAATGGAGAGCTTTTGACCCCTTCTGGAAGGTTTAGGCCCTCAAATGTACCAACTAATAATCTCTATCTTAAATTTACTTTCGATTTCACGGACGCAGCAAATCAAGTTATCAGGGAGCTAGGAGTTATGGTTGGTACTAAAATAAAAGAAGGATTACCTGAAGGACAGAGATATTTCGAGCCAAAAGACGTGGAAAATCCTGGAATTTTGTTAGTTTTAGAACACACCGTACCACTTATCAGAACATCTGCAACTCGGGAAACTTTTTCATTTGTTGTAACTTTTTGAATTTTTCTAGCATAAAATGACTTTAAACGCCTATTATAACCGCTTTAATCCTGACAAAGAATACGAAAAAAGCTTATTTCTTGCTGGAAGAGGTCTACAGTCTGCAGAATTAAATGAGACTCAGGAGTATGCTCTTTCTAAGCTTAAAGGCATAGGTGATGCAATATTTCGTGATGGTGATGTTATAACAGGAAGCAATTGTATTATAGATAGAGAAACTGGTAAAGTTACACTTGAGTCAGGAAAAATCTATCTGCGTGGAGCAGTGAGAAAAGTAGAGGAAAAAGAGTTTGTTATTCCACTGAGTACTATAGTTCGCATAGGTGTTTATTATCTAGAATCTACCATTACAGAGCTTGAGGATGAAAACCTTCGTGATCCTGCTGTTGGTACACGTAATTATCAAGAAGTAGGCGCTGCAAGGCTTAAAGTTTCCACCACTTGGAGTTATCAAGCTGAGGGTGTGACTACTAATGCTTCAGGAGAATTTTATCCAATTTATAACATTGAAAATGGAGTATTGATAGAACATTCACCGCCACCACAAGCAAATATAGTAACTACTGCTCTTGCTCGTTATGACAAAGAAGCAAATGGTTCCTACGTTGTAAATGGCCTTGAAGTGATGTTCCTCCACAAAGAAGAAAAGGGAGAAGAAGGGGTAAAAAAAGGTAAAAAAGAAATATTTGTGATTAATGAGGGAAAAGCTCATGTTGATGGCTATGAGATTGAACTTCCTCACAGTATTCGTGTTTCTTTTGATGAAGATCCGGATATAAAATCAGTTGAATCAGAACCACATACTTTTCAGCCAAATAGCCAAAGAGTAATGGAACTGAAGGTTAATGATTTTCCAATAAGTGAAATCAAAAAAGTAGACATAACTGTTCAAAAAACTATTATTGTTACTCACGGTTCATATTCTGGAGCTATTGATCCGATACCTGACTCTGCAGTACTTGAGATTATTCAAGTTAAACAAGGCAATGTTATTTATGAAAACAGTATAGATTACAAACTAAACGCAGGAAACGTTGATTGGTCATTACCTGGTAAAGAACCAGCTCCTGGAAGTAGTTACCTGATAACCTATCGCTGCCGCACTCATATAAGCCCTGAAGATATAAGCGAAGAGGGATGTAAAGTAAGAGGTGCAGTTGATAACAGCTTGGTTCTGGTTGATTATACCTGGAAAATGCCCCGCTATGATTTAATTACTATCGATAGCAAAGGAGTGGTAAGAAGAATAAAAGGAATTTCCCACCCTTGGCGACCATCAATGCCTAGAGCGCCTAGTGGACAACTTTTGCTCTGCTACATTCATCAGACATGGAAAAAAGGCGAAGGGGTAAAAATAGTGAATAATGCTATTCATGCTGTGCCAATGAATGAACTTGAAGCAATGAAGAAGGGAATAAATGATCTTTATGCGCTGGTTGCACAGGAGCGTTTACGCAATGATGCAAATTCAAGAGAACCTACTACCAAAAAAGGAGTATTTGTTGACCCATTCTTTGATGATGATATGCGTGATCAAGGAATTTCGCAGTCTGCAGCAATAGTAAATAGAGAGCTAGTTCTGCCAATAGATGTAGAAGTTGCAGATATTGAAAAAGGTGGGGAAAGATATCTTTTGCCGTATGAACTTGAACCGGTACTGGAGCAGCTTTTACAGACTAAAGGAGAAAAGATCAATCCATACCAAGCTTTTGATCCAGTACCGGCACAAATTACTCTAAATAAAAATATAGATCACTGGACGGAGGTAAAAACAAATTGGAAAAGTCCAGTAACAAGAGTATTTAATGTTAAAGAAACGACAGAGCTGCTGTCAAGTGCTTCATACGAAACTGAATTTATGAGAGAAGCAATACAGAATTTTGAAATTGAAGGTTTTGAGCCAAATGAGAAGCTTAAAGAGATAAAATTTGACGGAATAAACATTCAACCTATAACTTAAAACTGGAAAACCAAATGTTAACAGCTAACAATCAGGGAAAATTAAAGGGAAAGGTGAAAGTACCAGCAAATATTCCAGCCGGTACTAAATTAGTGCAATTTTACGGGGATAAAGGAAGTTATGGAGAAGCAACTTATACTGGTAAAAAAACAATTACCATAGAGGAAAGAAGAAGAGTTATCGCAGCAAGAAGAGTTGATCCTTTAGCACAAACATTTACTTTAAATGAGAGCAGACACATAGGGGGTCTAGATTTATGGTTCACAAATAGCGGCAAAAAACGTGTTGTTGTGCAGATTAGAGAAACAGCAGTGGGAATGCCCTCGCAGACTGTCATTGCTGAAAGTTATATTGAGCCAAAAGATATAAAGATAGATGGCACAGCAACACGTATAGAGTGGTTACCAGTGTTTTGCCATGCAGGACAAGAGTATGCAATAGTGCTACTCACTGATGATGCAGATACTGCAGTAAAAATAGCAGAGCTTGGCAAATATGATACAGTAAATATTCGTTGGGTAACAAGTCAACCATATCAAGTAGGAGTATTACTTTCATCAAGCAATGCAAGTACCTGGACTCCACATCAGAACTTAGATTTAACGTTTCGGCTTTTGGCTGCAAAATTTAGCGAAGTTTCTCACATTATTGATCTTGGCAAGGTTACTGCAAATAACGTATCAGATTTAATTGTTTTGACGAACGTCGAAAAAGTAGCATTTGATACCAATGTGGAATTTATTTTAACAGATGAAGAAGGAAAAGAAAATTTTTTGTCTGATAATTTGCCGCTCGCACTGCGTGAAAGAATAAATGGGGAATTAACGGTAAAAGCAAGCCTAAAAGGAGGGCGAGAAAAAAGTCCAGTTCTTTATCCTGGGTTACAGCTAGTTATGGGTAATATAGGGGAAAAAGGAGATTATGTTACAAGAAGCATTACAGCAGGAGCTAACACTAAGATTACCATAACATATGATGCGCTAATACCTGGCACTGCAGACGTAAAAGCATATGTGCAGAAAAGCGTCAAAGAATGGCAGCTAGTAAATTTAACCTCGGGAAAACCAATAGGGGAAAATTGGGTAGAGAGAACTCATGTGCTAACAAACTTTAATGGTAATGAGACAAGGATAAAATTAGTTTTAAGTGGAACAGTTGTCTATCGTCCTAAAGTCAAAAATTTGCGAGTGATTATTACTTAAATCAATGCCAAATGACCAAAGCAAACGAGGATATACACTACTACATCCAGAAAATATTGCTGTGCAGGATGTTGTTCGTATCCGTACCACAATTGAGAAAATAGATGAAGATATTACCGAAAGAGAAGATGAGCATAATCAACTTAAGAGTAATTTTGAGCGGTTTAATTTTGAGACTTTTTTGAATTTTTGGGAATGAAAGAAGCAATAGAAGCGTTACATAAAAGGATAAAGGATTTAGCAGTAAGTAGCACAGCTGATCAACTGGCATATCTTGCAAAATCGCTGGAATTGATAGCAGATAAAAAAGCTATTTCCAACGTTGTGCAGATGACTGAAGTAAAAGGAATAATTGATGCACTACAAAAAAGACTTAAGGATTTAGCAGAAAACAGTACACCAGATCAATTAGCATATCTTGCTAAAGCATTGGAATCAATAGTCGACAAAAGTGCAGTTTCTGAAATTGTACAGATGACTGATGGTAAGCTAAAAGAACTTCTTGATAGTGCAAAAAAACACTTAACTGATCTGGATAATAAAAAAGCTAGTTCTTTAGCAGTGATCTCTGAATCAGAGAAGCAATTATTAAAGAGAATTGATGAAAAAGGAACAACAAATTTATCGCTACTTGATACGAGAAAGAATGCCAATATTGCAGCAATAAATAGCATTAGTAATAGTCATAAAGATGGTCTTAAAGGTTTAGTAGAAGATTTTCGTGCTGTTAATAATGTACCATCTGGCTCATCAATTATTGGGGAAATAGAAACTCGTGATAACCAATTAAAAACATCCCTGATAAATGAGGTAAAAACTCGGGATGAACAGTTAAAAGCGTCTCTTATAAATGAAATAAGAAAGCGCAACATGGTTGAACCAGGGTCATTACCTTTCTTATTTGGTGTACTTGGCAGAAAAAATAATTATTTTGGCCACGGAACTTTTACGACAGAGCTTGGAAAGTGGAGTAGTGATATAACAAAAACTGACTATATGTTACAACTACTAGCAGGTAGCCATACGTACAATACAGATTACGTTAGTTTTTATCGGCCAAGACAACTAAGTTTTATAGAGGGAAGTAAAGGAACATTTATTTACGGAGAGTTATGCACAAAAAGTTTTTCGGGTAGTTATGATGAGATATACTATTACCCGTATGCTGCACTTGGAGTAGTATTTGTAAAAAATACAACCAATGTGAACATAAATAAGACAATGGAATTTGTTGGATCATCGTATTCGAGTACGGAGTATGGGGGAGCAGGATTATTTGTGGGAACTCCTGATAACACTAATTCTAATAAATCAAGTATTTCAAAAATAGTATGGAAAAATGTTTACCAATACACGAGTTCTGATAGCAAGTTAGCCGGATCTGGTAATGTGGAGATTCCAGCAGGAAAAACAGTTGCAATATTACTTTACACATCATCTTATCTGTATTCCAGAACACAAGTTAGTCAAGGTATGCTTGCATCAAATTATGTACACAACTATGGTCAATTTATTCAGTGGGGGATTTATAACATACGTAGCAATTTTCTCACCACAGGGCTTGAGGTAGATGTGGAAAGGACGCTCAGGGGTTGGCAATGTCCAGGGTTAGAACGAACTGATCAAATATGGCAATGAGGAGGAATTTGTGACTATTTATATACGTTTTGAAAACCACAAGCAGATTGAAACAACAACACTTGAAAACAAGCCAACTGGAAATGATTGGTATGAAGCACCAAAGAATTTTGACTGGCAAAAAAGTTATTGTTTAACAGAAGGAGAGAAAATTGTTGAAAGGAATAAGGAAGATATTGAGCTGGAATTATTGGAAAATGCGAAACTTTCTGCACTTGATAGTGTGCGTTTTTATTTTAATAACTATACTAACGAATACGCTGGAAATTCTCACCAAAAAGCTAAATCGTATCAAATACAAGAAAAAGCCGCAAAAAGCATTCTAGCAGCACCAGAGTCTATAAGTAAAAAGGATACAGAAATTATAGAACCTTTAGCAAAAGTCCGTGGTATTACAGTTATTGAAATGGCAAGAATAATTGAAGAAAAAGCAAAAAAAGCAGTAAAAGAAATAATTAAATGTGAAGAGTTGGAAGACATTACCAAGAAAAAAATTGCAGAAGCCAAAAGTAAAAATGAGCTAGAGAACTTACTAAACGATTTTAAACAAAAGATACAAAGAAATGGCTGAAGAATTTTTACACGGAGTAAATGTTATTGAGGTAACCTCAGGAGCAAAGACAGTACGTACAGCTAAATCATCAGTGATAGGCGTAATTGGTACTGCTCCGGAAGCGAACGTGGAAGAATTTCCGCTAAATAAACCAGTGTTAATTGCAGGAAGCTTAAAAGAAGCAGCAAGACTTGGAAAGAGTGGCAGTTTACCTTCTGCAACAAACGGAATATTTTCCCAGATTGGTGCAACAGTAGTAGTTATTCGAGTTAAAGAAAGTGAAAACAGCGATTCAAAGCTCAAAGAAAGTGAAACTATCCAAAATATAATTGGCGGTGTTGATAAAGAGACTGGAGAGTATCAAGGGATAGAGGCATTCCTCAGTAGTGAAAGCATAGTTCATATTGCTCCAAGAATATTAATTGCACCTCAGTTTACTCATCAGTTACCTGAAATAGATGGAGTAAATCCAGTAGTGAGTGCTTTAATTTCCATAGCAGAAAAATTAAGAGCAATTATTGTTGCAGATGGACCAAATACTAATGATGAAGAAGCAATAAAATGGAGAAAAAGTGTAGGCAGCTCAAGAGTTTACGTAGTTGACCCTTGGGTTAAGGTATTTATTGAAGAAGAAATCTTGCCAGCAAGTCCATTTGTAGCAGGTTTAATAGCTAAAATAGACAGCGAGCAAGGATTTTGGCACTCACCTTCAAATAAAGAGATAAATGGTATTGTTGGCACAAGCAGGCCTATTGATTTTACGCTCGGTAATACAAATTGTAGAGCAAACCATTTAAATGAAAATGAAGTAACAACGATAATTCATCAAAATGGCTACAGGCTTTGGGGAAATAGGACATGTTCAAATGACTCAAAATGGGCTTTTTTGTCAGTGAGAAGGACTGCAGATTTAATCAACGATAGTCTACTTCGAGCTCATCTATGGGCAGTTGATCGCAATATTACCAAAACTTATATAGATGATGTGATTGAGGGGGTGAATTCCTATCTGGCAAGTTTAAAAGCACAAGGGGCGATTATTAGCGGAAAATGTTATGCAACTCCAGAACTCAACACACCGGCAAACATTGCAAGCGGGAAAGTGTATTTTGACTTCGAGTTTACACCACCATATCCAGCAGAACAGATTACTTTCAGGTCACATCTTGTGAGTGGTACAATATTATAAAAATGGGAGAAAGAGGAAAAAATGTTACCGAAGATTTTAAAGAATTTTAACGTATTCGTAGATGGTCGAGGTTATGCAGGGAAAATTGATGAAATAACCTTGCCAAAACTTACCATAAAAACAGATGAATATAGAGCTGGTGGTATGGATATTCCAATAAATATTGATATGGGAATGGAAAAGCTTGAAGCAGATTTCACTTTTTCTGAATACGATACAGAACTCTTTAAGCTATTTGGTCTAATAAATGGGAATTCAGTTTCTTTGACACTCAGAGGTGGAATGCAAGGGAGTGGTAGTAATGATATTGAAGCAGTAATAATCAATTTAAGAGGCATTTTTAAAGAGTTTGATTTTGGTAACTGGAAACCTGCTGAAAAAGCAACGCTGAAGTGTACTGTAGCTGCTCATTACTATAAACTTACTATAGGTGGTAATGAACTGATAGAGATCGATGCTGAAAATATGATTAGAAAGATAAATGGTGTTGATCAAATGGCCTTGCTGCAAACGGTTTTAGGAATATGAAAACTTATTTGAAATTTTATTTTTTAAGGAGAAGCATATTAAAATAACTTTAAAAGTGTAAAAATATTTTATTTTTTAGGAGAATTTTATGGAAACTATAACGCTTAATAACCCAATAACAATTGATGGAATTTCTGTCTCAGAGCTTATCGTTAGACGTCCAAAAGTTAGAGACTATCTTGCTATTGAGAGACTTAATGGTAGTGATTTGAGTAAGGAAGTAACTTTGACTGCCAATTTGACATCAGTTGCAAAAGAAGCGATTGAAGAGTTAGATATTGCTGATTATGTGAAAATTCAAGAGGTATTAAAGGATTTTTTTTCACCAATTATTCAAAAGACTTGAGATTAGAAGTACTCGTGCTTAGCTCTATCATAGGTGGTGGAGTTGAGCACATTCTTGATATGGAATTTAACGAATTTATCTTATGGGAAGAAACAGCAAAGAGGTCTAAATGTCAACGTTATCTATAAAAATCGGAGCAGTCTTAGATGGTAGTTTTAATACTGTAATAAAAGGAAGTAGCAGTCAACTTACTCGTCTTGGTGAGAATATAAGAAAGCTTGATTCATCTTTAAAATCAGTATCAAAATTTAAGCAGTTGGGTAGTGATGTTTTGACTAGCAGGAGGTCATGGAAAGGCTTTGAAGATCAAGTCAAATCTTTAGCTAAACAGATCAAAGCAGTGGAAAAGCCAAGCAAGACTTTAAAAGCTGAGTTTGATAAGGCTAAAACTTCTGCAATAAAAGCAAAAGAGGCTTACCTAAAGAAGAGAGAATCATTGCATTTGCTCAATGAAGAAGTAAGGAAAAGTGGCAGAAACATTAAGTCATTAGTAAGTGATCAATATAAACTTGGTTCTTCTATTGAAGTACTAAAAGGTAAGTATGGTAAGCTTGGATCTGCAATACGTAGTCACCAAAGTTTTTTAGCAAGTAAGGCACATTTTAAGTCACAAATTATAGAGACTGTTGGACTAGGTATTTCACTTGCAGCGCCAATTAAAGTTGCGATTGATTTTGAAAGTGCTATGGCTGATGTTAAAAAAGTAGTAAAGTTTGATGATGAAACAAAAGAAGTTGACAAATTTGCGCAGAAACTAAAGGAGATGTCACATACTATACCATTATCAGCTGCAGAATTAGCACAAATAGCTGCAAGTGGTGGTCAACTTGGTATCAAGAAAGAAGATCTTTTTAAGTTTACAGAAACAGTGGCAAAAATGTCAACAGCATTTGATATGTCTGCAGAGCAGGCAGGTGATTCCATAGCTAAACTCTCTAATGTTTATGGAATTGATGTTAGTGAAATGGAGCATGTTGGTAATGTAATCAACCACTTATCAGATAACACTGCTGCTAAAGCAAAAGACATGGTTGAAGCTCTAGCAATAGTTGGTGGTACTGCAAAGCAGTTTGGATTAAAGTTTGAACAAACAAGCAGTTTAGTAAATGCTTTCATTAGTTTAGGCAAACAACCAGCAAAAGCTGCAACTGCTATAAATGCTCTACTTAGTAAACTTCAGACTGCTGAAGAACAAGGAGGGGATTTTAAAGCAGCATTAGAAGAAATGGGAATAACTGCAGAAGAAATGGCCCAAAGAGTAAGCGAAAATGGTCAAGAAGCATTGCTATATTTTTTCCAAACTCTAAAAAAAATGGATAACCAGGAGCGTTCTCAAACCCTGATGAAACTTTTTGGCCAAGAATTTCAAGATGATATTGCATTATTAGCTGGAAGTTTTAATAAGTATGAGGATGCAATAAAGTTATTGACTAATACAGAAAAGTACAGAAGCTCTCTGCAAGAAGAATTTAAAAATCGTGCAGACACCACAGCCAGTAAATTACGACTTCTTCGAAATGCAATAGCTGAAGTTGGTATGAACCTGGGCTCAGTGATGCTGCCTACTTTAAAATCTATAGTTGAACTTTTACAAGAAAAAACTAGATATATAGCAGAGTTTGCAGAAAAATATCCAACTTTAACCACGGCGATCATGGGTACTGTAGCAGCTTTGATAAGTTTAAAAATTGCAGCAGTAGGACTAGGATACGGATTTACATTGCTAGGAAGTACGATTTTTGGTCTGAAAGCAAACCTACTTGGAGTATTTTCATTTTTATCAGCTACAGTTTTTCCTGCAGTTATAACAGGGCTAAGAGCAATAACACTCGCTGTAATGAGTAACCCAGTTGGACTTTTAATAGCAAGTCTTGTCACTGGTGCAGCTCTTGTTATAACTAACTGGCAAAAGGTGAAAGACTTTTTCTCTAGCTTTTGGAAATCGATAATAAAACCCATAGAAGAAGCTTTTTCATGGATGGGAAATACAGTTAGTAGCACATTTGGAAAAATCTCTGAAAATAGTCCACTGAAAGAATTTGAAAAAAGAAAAAGTATTGTTACTGAAATAAAAGCAGTACATAGTCCCCTAAAGAGTAATATTCTCAACAGTGGAAATCCTGTGCTAGGTAACAGTATAATTAAAGAATTTTCAAAGAGAAATAAAAATAGCTTCAGAGTCAAAAGCCTTATTGAGGAGAAAAAGTTTACAGAGAGCAATAAGATATTTGCAAGGAGTAAGTTTGAAAATAAAGAACAAAATAAAACTCAGAACATCACTAATAATTACACTATCAGCATTAAAGCAGAACCTAACCAAGATGTTCGTAGTCTTGCAGATGAAGTAATAAAAAGGATAAGAGAAAAGTCACGTGATGTTTTATTTGATACAGTAGAGACGTTTTATTGATCAACTATGTTTTTTAAAATTTTTTGAATTTAGTCTCATTTGTTGATAATTTTGTATTTTTATTCAATTGAAAAATGTATTTTGGCAACAAAGATCTTAGTTTATACAGAAAGAAATTTATATCAAACAGCAACCACTGCTTAGATTTTATGGTTAACGAATATGTGCTTTAAATGTTATCTCTTGGTCCATATAAATTTACTCCGATAAGTTTGAAGTACAGTAAAGAAAATCGTTGGAGTGTAATTGAATGTATCGATAAAATGCCTTCACTACAAAATATTGGTCAAGGAGTGGAAAATATAGACTTAGAGGGAATAACTTATCTTCATAACCCTGGAAATTTAAGTCAATTAAATAGTGCAAAAGAAGCAGAAGAACCTCACACTTTGGTTGACAACATGGGAAATGTTTTTGGACAGTTTGTGATTACAAAATTAGAAGAAAATCAAACATCATTTTTCCCTTGTGGATTGCCGAAAAAAGTTGAATTTAATTTAAGCTTGAAGCGTTATTCATGACTATATACTACTTAGCAAAAGAAAATGATATGCTAGACTATATTTGCTGGAAGCACTATGGATTTACTTCAGGAGCAGTAGAAATAGTATTAGAAGAAAACCCTGGACTTGCAGAATACGGAAGCTTTTTGCCTGCAGGATTAAAGATAAAGCTTCCTACTATTAAGAAAACAGTACAAAAGTCAAAATTAAAGGTCTGGGAATAAATGCAGCCAGATTTTATAATAGATAAATGCGAATCAATTAAAGATAGAGTTATATCATTGCGCCTCACAGATGAATCTGGGACAATAGACGATGTAGTTGAAGTGTATGTTGATTACAGAGATGAAAACTTAAATATCCCAGATGAATTGAATATTTCTTTAGGGTACAGGGAAATCGGAGTGATGCCCATGGGTGTATATACAATTAATGAAATTACAGTACAGAGTCCACCTAAAACCTTACTAATAAAGGCTCATGCAACAAATTTAAGACTATCATTAAAGGAAAAAGTATCTAAAGAATGGCATCAAATTACTCTAGGTAACTTGGTTAAGGAAATAGCAGAAAAGCACGGGTATGGATGCAGAGTTGCAGAAGAATTTGAAAATGTGTTGATTCCACATATTAATCAAATAGAAGAAAGTGATATAAGTTTATTAACAAAAATAGCAATAGAATATGAGGCAATGGCAAAGCTAGCTGGCGGATACATACTCTTTATTCCAAAAGGCAAAGCAAAGTCGGCAACTGGAAAAGCTTTAGGAACAACAGCTATTAAACCTCAAGACACGATAAATTGGAAAGTGCATTTTACCGTAAGCAGGTACAACTCAGTGATTGCAAAATGGCATAGCTATGAAAGAGGTGAAACTATATCAGAAAAAGTTGGCTCTGGTAGTCCAAGTTATACTATACAGACGCTTTACTCTAATGTAGAATCAGCATTAAGTGCAGCAAATGCTAAGTTAAAACAATTAAAGCGAAATAATGCAGTATTGGATGCCACTATGCCTGGTAATCCAGAACTATTTGCAGAGGCAAAACTTAGCTTGTTAGGATTTCATCAAGACATAGATGGTGAATGGGTAATCGACAGAGCAGAACATGTGTTAGATAGTTCAGGTTATCACACTGTGTTATCAGCATCAACGTTAAAGAAAAATCAGTAAAACAAATGTTTAATATTGAAAAAAGTATTGAATATGAATAGAGACTCAAGAAATAAGCTACATTTTCGGTGGTGTATAACAATGATAATATGTGTTGTTATTACCTATTGCTATATGAAAACAAAAGCTACAGATAATTATAAAACAATGTTGCAAGTTGCTTCTAAGAGCTGCAGCCTAGAAGTAGTGAAATTTTCAGTAAAAAACCTATTAGATATTAATACACAAATTCCTATGATGAGAGCTTTGCATTATTCATCTAGTTCAGGGTGTCTGCAAGTTGTAAAGTTCCTTGTAGAGGAAGGAGCTGATATAAGTGCCACAGGTGGATATATGGGATGGACAGCCTTGCATCATGCTGCAGATCAAGGACATTTAGAGGTTGTTAAGTTTTTATTAGACAAGGGTGCAGATCCCACTGCTACAGCTAAAGATGGAAGAAGACCTAGAAATATGGCTGTAGTGGAATCAAAGCATAACGAACGAAAGCAATACAGAGAAATAATAAAGCTACTTGCAGAAGCAGAGGATCAATACGAATCAACAAAAAGTAATCACTAAAGCTATAAGTTTTCTATGATCTGTATATAAACTTCCAAAACTATTCATAATAGATTAATACTTTCACATGAAAAAGCAAAAAGTTCCAATTACAGTAATTATCACGTTATTAATCCAAACCGTAGCAATCATATGGTGGTTATCCAAGTTAGACTCAAGGGTACAATTTCACGATAAACTTATTGAATATGGTTTAATGGAAAAAGTGTTAGTACTTGAGGAAAGGGTGAAAAATCTTTCTGAGGAATTAGATGAATTCAAAGATAACTTAAAGTCTGGTGTATAATGCTTAGACTGCGATTGGCGATTTTTCCAATTTTTGACGTATTGTTCAACTAGTGGAGAATCTCCTGTTATGATCAGTAGGTTTTCAGCATTTCTTTGCTGAGCTGCATCTGAAAAGTTAAATGATCCAGTTATGACTTTTTGATTATCAATAATAATTACCTTGCTATGAGCAATAGCAGGTTTAAAGTCAATCCATATCGGGATTTTGTGCTCAAATAATTCGTTAATTACACTATGTTTTGAACTAGTTTGTGATTCATCTAGAATAACCTTAATATCAACACCACGTTCCTTAGCTTCGATTAGCGACTTTGCAATAGATTTAGAAGTAAATGAATATGCTTGAACCAATACAGACCCTTTAGCATGCTCTACGGAATCAATTATTAGATTGGTGCAATTTTCTCTAGGAGTGAAACAGACAGTGATTCTTGGACAGGAAACGCAACCTGATAAAAGCGAGCAAGTTAATAAAATCAATAAATATCTAAACATGGCAAAATACATTCTTTCAGTGGACGGCGGAGGCATAAGAGGAATAATACCAGCCATAATATTAGCAGAAATAGAAAAAAGAACAAGAAAACCGATAGCTGAAATCTTTGATCTAATGGCTGGTACTTCAACTGGTGGGATTGTTGTAGCAGGGTTATGCAGGAAAGATGAACAAGGAAATCCCCAATACTCAGCCAATGATTTAGTTGAATTTTACCAAGAATACGGGTCATATATTTTTAAATCTTCATTCTTCAGGCGATCAATATTATCTTGGTTTAACTGTGCACAATACCCACATAAAAATATTGAATTTGTACTGGATAAATATTTTGGTGATGATACTTTACAAAGCACCTTAAATAATGTACTGATTGCAAGTTACGATATTCACAATAATTGCCCATTTTTCTTCAAAAGCTGGAAAGAAGGTAATATTAAGCTGAAAGATGCACTCAGAGCTGCAACGGCTGCACCTACTTATTTCATACCAAAACATCTCAAAATTAACCAGATAAACAGAGTATTAGTGGATGGAGGGGTTTTTGCCAATAATCCAGCGGCTTGTGCATATGCAAGTGGTAAAAAATTGTTTCCAAATGATGAGATTATACTGTTATCACTAGGTACTGGTAGAACAGATAGAAGCATAGCTAATTCAAGGAGATTTGGAAAAATAAGCTGGATAAAACCACTACTACATGTGATGTTTGCCTCAAGTTTAGATGCAGTAAATTATCAGTTGGATCAAGTTATAGGTGATAAATATATACGTATACAATCGCAATTAAAAATAGCATCACCTGATATGGATAATATTACATCAAAAAATATCAAATCTCTTCAGGAGGAGGCAAATGCAATGATAGAGGACAATCATAAAGTGATAGAAAAATTCTGTTATGTTTTATCTTGATACGTCAAATTCTGCAGAGCTAAACAAGAGTTTATAATAGATATATTAACTACTTTTATTTATATCTTAATATATTATTTCTGAGTCAGTAAACTACTGAAGTTTTTAACCCAGTTAAGTTTTAAAAGCACAATTTTCAAGCTCCTCAATAGATAAATCTGTTATTTTAGAAATAGCATCAATAGAAACGTCCAACATACGTAAATTATTTGCAACTTTTATTGCCTCTGCTTTGTAAATCTTTTCTTTGTAAACTTGCTTTCTTTGCGATAAAAATTCTACCCATATGTCCAGTTCATCTCGTGATTCTTGATTGTCAATCTTTTTAGACTCTCTCACCCAACTCAATAGCTCGTTTTCTGCTTTGCAATTATCTTCTTCATATTTCTTCATCAGATCTTCAGCATTCACTGATAACTTTTCCGCTATTTCCCATAATCTTTCACTTAAAATGGTAACACTCCCTTGTTCATAGTGATATATCTGTGAAGGTCCTATATCTAGCTCTCTTGCTAAATCCTCTTGAGTATATCCTCTTATTATTCTCCATTTTTTTATCTCTTGTCCTTCGTTTGAATGCTCAGAGCCTTTTTTCTCCTTATTATCATATTCTTCAGTTGATAAGCCTGTTGCTCGATAGATAATATCATTATCAAACCCCACTTTCGCTAAGTTCTTGGCCATGCTTACCCTTGCAGCTTTTACATTATTTTCCTCTTCAGCTTGAATAAATCCAGTTAAGTCGCGAATTAACTTGCATGACTCTTGTCCCTTTATTTTTGCTATCATCCATTCTTTGTTAAAAGAACAATTTTCTCTCAGTACTTTTTGTCTAGGAAATAAGCTACCAACATGAACTGATAATGCTTCCGCTATGACTTTTAATTTTTTAGTTGGAATGCCACATGCTCCTTGCTCATATCTTAGTAATGTATGATATTTTATGCCTGTTTTCTCTACTAAATCTTTTAGGGTATACTTTTGTTTTAGCCTCCAGCTTCTTACTTTTTGTGCTATTTTATATCTTATAGAGATATTTGCCATATCGTAACAATTTTACCGAAATAAACATCTGTTATTTTGCTACAACCTAAGTTTAGCTTATAAAGATTTTGTAATTTTATGATTTTGGTTAAAGAAGGGAAGAAAACCTCCCTTCGTTTAAAGTTTCCGAGAGGTCTCTTTACTACCTGCATATATCCTATTAACC
Organism: Wolbachia endosymbiont (group A) of Norellia spinipes; assembly: GCF_964273535.1. Taxonomy (NCBI): domain Bacteria; kingdom Pseudomonadati; phylum Pseudomonadota; class Alphaproteobacteria; order Rickettsiales; family Anaplasmataceae; genus Wolbachia; species Wolbachia endosymbiont (group A) of Norellia spinipes. The sequence goes on along the minus strand of NZ_OZ187006.1, from coordinate 1,597,748 downwards.
CATGATAATGTTTCATTATTACTAATCGCCTTTATTTCTTCTTTTGCCTTTTCTTTATTCCACTTGCCATCCCTAGGAAAACTTCCCTTTTCTACCGCTTCTTCGACTGACATTCCTCCAAAAAAACATCCTTTTCCTATAGTTTCCCCTCTTTTTTGTAGCTCAGACCATATTTCTTTATCTGCTACTCTGACCTCTACTTGACTGTCATTTTCCGCATTATGATATACTACAATTTTCAGGCTACCAATACTTGTGGGAAATGCTACCTCAAAAGCACTATTGTCAGACACATCAACATAATTCCTTTCACCTTCTTTTCCAATTCTAACTTCAACCTTGCTATTTCCTATTTCTATAACATCACCTCCTAATTTTACCTCTCCTGTCGTTAACCCTAAATTTTTTGTACCTTCCAATACTCTTGCAATATTTACCTTACTATTTTCAGAAAATTTCATAAAAAACGTCTGATTGTCTATTTCCACATCTTCTATGATTCCTTCATTTTCAATAGCACTTTCACCGATTTCTCTCAGTTCTTTAAGCCACTCATCTATCTGTGAACGAATCTCTTGATACAGTTTGTTATGCATTTCACTTATTCCCTTATCCTGCAATAGATCGTAACTGAATATTGCTCCATTGAGCATCAATTCACATATTATGTCTTCCTTCTCATTTTCCTTGCATTTGATCGAAGGTATTTTCGATATCACCGTATCAGCAAAACTCTTCTGTCCTTCGCTATAAGCATTTATCCTGATTCCAGCACTTAGTGCTTGGTCTATAGTTTTGTTCAGTTCTTCTACGCTTTTTGCCTTTACTACTCTACTTTTAAACCATCTTAATTCTGCATTTTCACTTGCACTTGGCTCTATCTTGCTTAAGGCTGGAATAAACGGATTTTGACGATTTGAAGATTTTTTGTTATAAACCTCACGTCCTTCTCCAAGATTGATTGATTTTCCAGAAACATCGCTAGGGGAAGGCACACCTTCAGGCTTCTCAAACCTACTTTTATCATCAAATATTTTCGGATCAGTCTCGTCTACAAGTATAAGCTGCTGATTTTTTTTGCTAGTACGCCTTATACCTTCAATAGCACTATATAGTCCTTTTGGTAACTTTTTAGAATCAATGATTAACTCATAAGTATTTCCATCTGTATCATCAAATGATACTGTTTTTTTAGTAGTCATATAGCCTCCTATTAAGCATGTTATTCAAGTCTACAGAGCAATTTATTGCTTTATAATTAACTTAATACGCAAATTATAAAAAGATCTTGTATATCTTGCAACTATTTATAATAAAAGAATAGATTTTTTTGGGACTTTTATTCTTTAATCACGACTTAATATACAAGCTATACAAAGATCTTTTATATTGTGCAGTTCTTGCTCTTCAGATTCTTGACTAAGTTTTTTTGCTACTGTGTAGTAGCCAAACTTCTCAAGCAATTGAAATTTGGTTTATAACAGCTCTCTTTCCTTAAAACTGCAATATCCTTTGTCTGTCATAATAATGTGATCCTCTAGTTCAATTCCCACTCCTTGACATGCTGACACTAATTCTCTAGTCATAACCTTATCATCTTCTGACGGTTCCAAACTCCCTCCTGGATGGTTATGAGCTAATATTATTGACGCTGCTTCCATTGATAACGCCTTTTTTACCACTTTCCTTTCAGATAGGTGTACTTCATCTATTGTACCAAAATACACTTCATCTCTTATCAGACGGTTCTGTTTATCCAAGTATATTACCAGGACAGCTTCTTTTGCTGAAAAGCCTATGTTTACCCTTACATACTCTATCAGCTTTTCTTGGCTATCCATTACAGGTCCTCTCTTTAACCCTTCTCTGAGTGCTCTTTTATAAGCTTCTTTTACACATTCAATTGCTGCGGCTGCATGTTCGGTCATTCCTTCTATCATTTTCAGATCATCGATTTCTCGCCCTAAAATTTCTCCTATTCCTGGGCAATTATCCATTAGAGTTTTAGTAACATCTTGTGCTTGCTTTCTGTCATGAACTGCTCCTAAAAGCACTGACACTATTTCACGATCAAATAGAGCACTTCCTCCTCCGCTTTGTAGTACTCTCTCTATTTCTTCTGTAAGTTTTTCACTATTATTCATAAAATATACTCCTCGTTAATAACAAATTGTTTTTAATTATTTACTGCTGTTTTTTATCAGCATTGGCATAGAGCCATAGCTTTCGAGTGAAGTCAAATCAATTTCTCAATCTTTTTTACTTATTTTTTTATGAATAATTTAAGATATTAACGTATGCTTATTTTATCTAATTGAAAATTAATTCTTTATGTAAAAGAAGTTGTTACTATTTGAGAAATAACATCAGTAGAAAAACCTAACTGAAGTAAATTATTTGCAACTTTCATTCTCTCTACTTTATCAATCTTCTCTTTGTAAATTTGCTTTCTTTGCAAGAAAAATTCTACCCATATATTTAGCTCATCTCGTGATTCTTGATTGTCAATTTTTCTATATTCTCTTGCCAAACTTAATAATTCATTTTCTCCTTCACCATCTTTGCAATCATTTTCTTTATATTCCTTTATCAAATCTTCAACATCCACTGATAATTCTCTTGCTATTTCCCATAATCTTTCACTTAAAATGGTAACACTACCTTGTTCATAGTGATGTATCTGTGAGGGCCCTATATTAAGCTTTTTCGCTAATTCTTCTTGTGTATATCCTTTTATTATTCTCCACTTTTTTATCTCTTGTCCTCCGTTTGGCTCGTATCTCTCTTTATCAGCATATTCTTCAGTTGATAAGCCTGTTGCTCGATAGATAATCTCAGTATCAAACCCTGCCTTAACTAGATTCTTTGCAATTCTTATTCTTGCTGCTTTTATGTTACTTTCTTCTTCAGCTCGGACAGATTTGGTTAATGCATAAATTGCTTTGTGTCCTCCTGTTTTTTCTATGAAATTATACATTTCCTGGGTCTTGGCTTTGTCGAAACAACTATCTTCTTTTAGCACTTTTCGTCCTGGAAAGAGATTTCTAATAGGAATTGATAACGCCTCTGCTAATATTTTTAACTTTTCAGTTGGAATGCCACATGTTCCTTGCTCGTATCTTATCAGTGTATGATAGTTTATGCCTGCCTTGTCTGCTAAGTTTTTCAGGGTATATTTTCTTTTTAACCTCCAGCTCCTTACTTTTTGTGCTATTTGGTACCTTATTGAGATATTTGCCATAAATATTATACAGGTTAATACTACCAAATAAAGATATACAAAATGTTTGCATTTTAGTTGAATATTTCTTCACAATTGTGTATAATTATTAATGCTTTTTATCTTACTTTCTTATGGCTCTTTCGAAGTTTCTTGATGCACGCAATGATTATGCCTTTAAAAGAATATTTGGCACTGAAAAGAATAAAGATATCCTTATTCATTTCTTGAACGATATTTTAGGCTTCACTGGCTTAGCTGCTATTCACGATGTTGAATTCTTGGCTACCATTTTGGACCCTGAAATTGCCGCTAAAAAGCAGAGTATTGTCGATGTTCTTTGTAAAGACTCTCAAGGTTCCAGATATATTATAGAAATGCAGTTCACTAAGACCAAAGGCTTCGAAAAGCGTGCTCAATATTATGCTGCTAAAGCCTACTCAAGTCAAGCTGATCAAGGTGATAATTATCATAATCTCAAGGAAATTATCTTCATAGCTGTTGCTGATTGTATTATTTTTCCAGATAAGGCTGAGTACAAATCTAATCATGTCATTTTAGATCAAAATAGCTTTGAACATGACTTAAAGGATTTTTACTTCGTATTCATAGAACTACCAAAATTTACAAAGACAAAAGAAGACCAACTAGAAAATATAGTAGAAAAATGGTGTTACTTTTTTCGATATGCAGCAGAAACAAACGAAGAGGACCTAGATAAAATAGTTGGTAGTGACGTAATAATAAAACGAGCTTATGAAGAGATGAATAAGTTTAATTGGTCAGAAGAAGAGTTACTAGCATATGAACAAATGAAAAAACGCATAATGGATGAGGTAGCTGCTTTAGCTCAAAAATTTGATGAGGGTCTTAAAGTAGGTCACGAAAAAGGTAGACAAGAAGAAAAAATCGAAGTTGCAAAAAACCTACTTAATGCTGGCATTTCTATTGATGTTATTTCCCAGACAACTGGCCTTCCTCAGGCTGACATTACACAACTTAAGGAAGAAACTTTTTAGTCTACTACCTTCTTCCAGCGACTAATTCTCTGGCATTGCCCGCAATTAATACATCATCTAACCTAGTTCTAGGTCCAGATAAACCTAAGCTTTGCGGTTCTTTTATATTATCCATTTTTAGTACGTTATTTTCATTATGTAGCATTTGGTGTATTGATTGATTTAGTGATACATCTAGCTTGTTATTAAATGTAGCCATAAACTTTTCAAATTTCTTCGGACTTAATTTACCAGCTTCTTCATCAGGACATGCTTTCTCTACATACGATTTTAAAATCCCTGAAATTTCATTGAATTTACCACTCATGACTTTTCTAGTAATTTCTTTCTGCATTTCCATATAATCAATATTTAATCGATGCATTGATACACCACTTTTTAATCCAGCTTGCTCTACTACTTTCTCAAATTCCTTTGTAATATTGAGTGCATAGCCCTGTGCTTCTAGTGGGGATATAGACTGATCTACTGTAGAAATATACTTCTGACCTGTAACTTTTCTAATTAATAAATCAAGTAACATTATTGTACCATTAAAATCAACATGTGATAGATAGTGATCTCCCATTTCTAGTATTATATTTCCGCCACTAGGTTTAAATTTAACAGGTGTTTGCCTTTCACGCATTTGTTTTATATTTGCATTTACATAATCAATATTATCTCGGGAAAAACCCCCACTTGTAAAATAATTACTTTCTTGTTTTTTATCTGTACCATCAGATGATAGTGTGGTACTTGTTGGACTACTATTACTTACCGAAGCTTTGGCAAATTGCCCATCAACTTGTGAGATTGAATCCTTAGTGCTTGATATTCCCACAGGTTTAGAACTTAACAATCCACCTATAGAGCTCTTTACCCAACCAAATAAATCATTTATCCATGAAGATGGTCTTGTACTACCACTTGCTGCTATCTCAGGTTGATTACTTGAATCTATAGCAAGAGGTTTTCTTGACATATGATGACGAGCATGATCTCCATGGTGATGACGGCGTTTGCGTTGAACAGTTTTGTCTCTTTCTTCTTTGATTTTCTCTAAATATTTTACAACATCATTATGTTTTTTCCAAGAAGCAAGATCCAACGGTGTTTTATCATCCTTGTCTTTAACTTCAAAATCAGCACCTTCTTCTATAAGGTATTTTACTACATCTAAATGACCATTTCTAGCAGCATAGTGTAGAGGAGTCCTACTAGTGTTATCCTTAGCATTAATGTCAGCAACTTCCTTTATAAGATACTCTACTCCGGGTAAGCAACCTTCAAATGCAGCCCAGTGTAAAGAAGTCCTTCCATTACTACTCTTAGTATTAATATAAGCACCCCGTTTGATACATTCTTTAACTTTATCAAGGTCTCCGCTTTTTGCAGCATTCAATAATTCTTTATCTAGATCTAATTGTGCTTGCCTTAAGACTTCCTCTATATCTTTGTAACCACTTTGAATAGCCAATTCTAAAGGTACATCACCATCCATGTCTCTAGCCTCAATGTTAGCGTGCTTATCAAGAAGAAATTTTACTATATCCAATCTGTTCACCCTAACAGCAAGATGCAAAGGTTTTTTATTATAGTCGTCTTGAGACTCAATATTAGCACCTTTATCAATAAGAAATTTTACCGTATCCAAATTACCCTCTCGAACAGCAAAATGTAAAGGTGTTCCCTGATACGTTATTTCATTATTAAATTTAGCACCCTTACTAACGAGAAGTTCTACTGCATTCCATTTACTTTCTCGAGCAGCAAAAAGTATAGGTGTCCAACCATTCCTATCTAGAAGCTCAATCCTAGCACATCTACTAAGAAGAAGCTGAATCATACCTAAGTTACCTTCTTGAGCAGCATAGTGTAAAGGCGTAGAACCATACATATCTTGAGCATTAATATTAGCACCATAATAAAGAACAAGACTCACTACATTCAATTTTCCTGATTGAGTAGCGAAAAAAATTGGTGTATAACCAAAATTGTCTTGAGCTTCAATATTAGCATTATAATCATCACAAAGAAGTTTTATTTTGCTCAGATCACCTGCTTTGGCAGCAAGATGTAAGGGTGTTCTACCAAGTTTGTCTTGAACCTCAATGTTATTACTATTTGGGATTTCTAAAGACGTAGAATTTTCTTGTAAGTTACTTATCAAATCTGAATTATGTATTTTACCAAGGTAGTTTATTACATTAGAATAACCACCACAAGAAGCATAATATAGGGGCTTCCAGCCACCATTATCTTTAATATTAACATCGACTTTTTCTTCCTCTATAAAATATTTTACTATATCTAGTTTACCACTGTAAGCAGCATAGTGAAGGGGAATTCTACCACTATTATCTTTAATTTTTAAACTACTTTTTTCACCTACCACAAGATATTTTACTACATTTAGCTCGCCCCCATAAGCAGCACAATGCATAAGAGTTCGGCCATCGCTATACTTAGCACTTAAGCTAGCTCCTTGACTTACAAGATCTTCAACTTTGCTAAGATTTCCATATTGTGCTGCAATCAATAATTCTTTATCTAATTGCACTTGTTTTAAATACTCTACAATATTATTGTGTTTTTGATCAGTAGCAATATCCAGCAATGTTTTACCGCCTTTGTCTTGAGTGTAAACGTCAGCCCCCTTATCTACGAGGTACCTTACTAAATCCAAGTGACCATTCCGAGAGGCACAGTACAGGGGCGTCCGACCATACCTATCAGCATTATCAATGTCTACTCCCTTGCTGAGAAAAAATTCTATGATGTTCTTGTTATTGTTTTCAGCGGCAATGTGTATAGGTTTTCTGCCAAAAATGTTCTCAGCGTTAATATCAGCACCCTTTTCTATTAAAAAGTTAGCAACTTCTAAGTAGCCTCTCCATGCAGCAAAATGTAGCGGTGTCCAACCATTTTTATCAGTATCATTAATATCAACACATTTGCTAATAAGGTACTTTAGTATATTTAAATGACCACTATAAGCGGCATTACATGTAGGGGGACCACAATAATGATCTTCAGCCTTTAAACTAACACCCTTTTCAACAAGGTACTTAATTATGCCAAAGTGACCTTTTAATACAGCATTGCGTGCAGGAGTATTACCATCTCTGTCTTTGGTATTAACATTAGCTCCTTGATTAACAAGGCCTGTTACTTCACTAATATTGCCAATTTTTGTGGCATTCAACAATGCGTAATCCAATTGTACTTGCCTTGAAACTATTAAATTAGAACTAGCATCTGCATTTCTCACTTTTCTTAAAGTAGATCCACAATCTTCTATCTTCCATACACCTTGTGTAACCTTGCCCCCTGGAATCCAAGTAAATACTCTCCTTCTATCTTTGTCATATTTACCATAATCAGCAGCATATGAATATTCTTTAAGCTCAACATTTCTTATAGAACAGTTATCACCATCAGGTTCAATCTTCCACACATCTCGTGCAACTCCTCCACCTGGAACCCAAGTAAATACCATTCTCCTGTCGTTGTCATAATTGAAATAATTACTAGAAGGATACAAATTTTCATTAAATTCAGCATTCACTATATTAAAATTGTCACCATAAGGTCTAATCTTCCACCTAAACTTATCATTTTTTTCATTCTTTTGAATCCAAGTAAATACCATTCGTCTATCGTTGTCATAATTAAAACAACTATTAGCAGCATATAAATATTCATTTTGATAAATATTTTTAATACATACTTTTGATGAAAATACCACATTCTTCACTGATTCCGGTAATCCACTTTTTAGCTTTTCAAGGCTAGATCTTTTTTCTGAATGGACCTTAGGATAGTTCTCCATCTCCATTGTTTCTTTGATATAGTAAGCTAACTTAAATACTGCACCATTGTTTAAATCATTATTCCTTTGCATTGCATCAAACGCAGCTACATAACCTGAAATAAGCTGAGCAATATAACCATGACTGCGTGCACAACTTAATATTTTTTTTGTATCTACTTTTCCATACACGTCATTTATAACTCCCCTAATTATATCATCAAACAGCTTTCCATCTGATTTATAAATTTCATTAGCAAGTTCATTAACTGAACTATACCTATTACGCAACATGCCATCCTTTAGCTTCTCTTTTGCTACACTTTTTATTGAATATCTTAACTCTTCTATAAAAGACTTTGCCCACTTTTTTACATTAGATGAAGCACCTACTTGATTTATAATTTCCTTCCTTACACTCTCAATCTTTCCCATCATCTTATCTGGATCATTACTTTCAGACTCGATATCAACACTCTTATTAAGGAAGAATTTGACCACATCTAGATTACCATTGCAAGCAGCTATACGAAGAGATGTTCTACCATTTTTATCTTTAGCTCCAATGTCAGCACCTTTATCCACAAGAAACTTAGCTATATTCAAATTGCCTTGCTGAGCAGCCCAGTGCAGAGGGTTACAACCATGGATGTCTTTATCTTTAACACTAAAATGCTTCCTATCAAAAAGAATTTCTACTATGTCCAACCTACCTGCTTGAATAGCAACATACAAAGGTGTTAATTCATGCCTACTTTCAGTATTAATACTTTCAATTTTTCCAATTAAATCTTTAGCCTCATTAATATTATCTCGCATTATAGCATCAAACATGTGCTCCTTTAATAAAGTTACTTTCTCCTTATTAAAGTCCTCTATAATATCTTTCGAATTACAAGCAGAGACTATGCATTTCAGATTAGAGATCATCGTATCATTAAAAGCAAACATCATTTCCCTTGCTGGTTGATAGGTATTCCAATTTTCTACTTTCGCTAAGGTATGATTCTTATGTGATAACACTAAACTACCATCAGTAATCTCGGTATCAAAATCCAATATAGACTTATCTCTAAAATTAACTAACCCAACACTATTATCGTCAATAGGTTGATTATGATAAATCTGTAACCCTTGTTCTTCTGGTTGATAATATCTGAAAGAGTTAGGGTTCATTTCTACATGCTCAAGCCTTAAGTTTGTACTATCAATCTTATAAAGCTCATTATTCATTCGTAATACAATTTGTTGATGTTCTGGGCTTTGAAAATAATCAACTAAACCAATGGATAAAGACCATTTAGTACCTTCACTACCAAGTGTAATATCTTTTATCTCTAAGCTATCCTCTGTAAGGTCGGAAATTGATTGGTTATAATATTCATTTATATAACTCCTTTTACCCTCTTGTATGCTTATACTATCAACATCTGTTACATTCAATTCAGCAAAATCAATAATATTGTAAGGTATGTTCTGATAAGGCACTGCTTTGCTTTTTATTTTTAAATTAAGTCTTATGGGGAATGACGAGATTTCGTGGTTTAATGTATCTGGTAGTTTGATAATATACTGATGTTGTCCTTCTCCCCCTTCTACTGTGGCGTCTTGATAGTAATTACATAGTGTCATATAGTTATCATAATCATAGCTCCTTCCATTATTACGGTATTTCTGAGTAACGTCAGAATTATTATAGCTAAAATCAACAATTACCTGATCTGAGTATATGCCAGCAATTATCACCTTTTCAGCAGGTATTCCCATATGATTTTTAGTGACTTCTATTTGAGATATTGGTATGTCAAAATTATTGTCATCAGCAATACCTTTTGCAATTTGATAAGTATCAAGTAACTCTTGATCTAGAATACTTGCTTGTATAAATGCTTTTAACTTTTTTTCACTATTTTGTATGATTTCTCTGTCAGTATCACTTCCTGAATTTCTCAACTTTTGATACCTAATATCTTCTATTGTATCAGACAAAGACTTATCTTGTATTGTAACAGACTCTGTTATTCCCTGGCAATTTACTTGAATTACTATATTTTTAAAATCATCGATTGTAGTACTTGAAGCAATACTTTGTGTATCATTAGCTAAAAGATCTAAGCTATAGCTGTCTTTTTCTGTATCTTTACTTACTCCCCACTGTGTAATATTAGCAACTTGAACCCTTATTACGTCAATATTTCCTTTCATTTTTCCTGTACTGCCTGAATCACTTATTATCCTAGCATTATCACTGTCTTCATTAACGATAAATATTGTTTGCTTTAATCCCCTGTGATGCACGTTTTCTTTGTTGACTACTCTAACTTCATAATCTTTATCTGTGCAGTTAGATGAATTCTGCCAGACTTCTGCATTTTTTACATTAATCAATCTTGTTTTACAGTGAGTAGTAATATTTTGCTTGCTGTCAGAATTAGACACATAGTTATATGTGTTAACCAATCTTATGTTATTACTATTACCATAACGTATAGTTCTACCATGCAAATTTGCAACGACATTATTAGCCTTAACATTCATTACTAGAGTATTTTCTTTTCCTGGTCCACCTTCAAGAGTACCAGACGTATAGTCATTAATAATAAAAATAGTTTCATTATTTTTTGAGCCAACATAACGTATATTACTACCCTCTGGAATATGCATTACTGCTGGATAATTTGCTGCTGCTGTTAATGTTTTAGGTCCTGAAATATATAATACTGATCCTCTAGGAAATGTTTGCTTTTTTGTATTACTATGCTCTTTTCTTGTTGGATTAGTAAAGATAAAAGGTCCGCCTGAGAGAGTAAAGCTCTCTTGACAATTTCTATAAATTTTGCCACTGTTACATGGAGCGAACGCATCGTCACCTGTGTGCTTTGTATTGATTGTTTTGCTGCATTGAGATTTTTGTATCGGATTTGTTAATGGTGCATCTACAATTCTTAAGCCAAGATTTTCATACTCGTATTTTGTTAGATGAGGGATATGTTTTGCATCCGTATTAACAACATAAACTTTCTTTTCTTCAATCTCTTGATAGCATTGAGGACTATTCTTTATACCACAGATAAACCTTTCCCAACCTTCACTCATAACCAAAGTATAAGGTGTCATAGTCAATATCTTAGAGATATCAATAGAAGACAAATCTCTTTTTACACTAGAGGCTATATTGATCTTGTCAAAAGAGATATCTTTATATTTTTTTTCTAAATCACATGTCCACTTCATCTGCGTCGCACACTCAGGACCATACGGTGATGGCATAATACATATAGCCTGTGCACCCATATTTTTAATCACCTCACTATATTTCTCTTCAATGGAGATTACGTATTGTACAACCGCATCTATGTCATAATTGTCATTTAACAGTTTAATAGCTGCTTCTTTTACGTAAGTTAAATAACCTTTTATTCTAATTGTGTCTTCATATTCTTTTTCTACATCTCTTCCTGTAAAAAACTTGATTACCCCTGCAAAAAATACTTCCGCTTGTTCACCACCAGGTAATAGAGGTACTTGTTCTGCTATTGCTTTTGTATACTCTATTCTCTCATGAATTTCTACACCAATTGTTATTAATACATCAGCAACCATAGTAACTACTGCTGCCCTACCCAAGACTTTGCCTGCAGCAGATAATCCTCTTAAAATCTTAGTAGTTGTACTTACACTTTTCACTGTAAAGCTAACTCCTGCACTTACAGGCCTTATGCTCATGCTTGCTAGTTTTACACCACTACTAGCTGTCCAATAATAATTTAGTGGATGATGATTACCTTGAGCTATTTCGTTTATACTATATCCAAATTGATAAGCAATAGTTGCAAATGTAATACTTTGAACTATAGGATTACTGATAATCTTAACAAACGTTTGACGTACAGGCTGTGGTACCTTACTAATCAATTTTCCCACTTTACTATTAGGAGAAATACTTACGCTTGTCCTAACATCATCCATAGCATCTAGTATACCATTGATACCAAATACTTGCTTTAAAGCATTATTATCATGTCGTCCAAGTGTTGCTGTATCACTTATACTATCAAGCAAGTCATATATAGCCATCATGGAAAAAAACTTTCCACCTTTTGCTCCTTTTATTTTCGCTGAATCAAATTTATCACGATCAAATGCAATTCCTTTTTCTTGAAGGCTGCTTTCTACATTACTAATATAATCTGCAAAAACTTTTTCACCAAGATCATCAAAATGATTTTTAAACGTATCAAAAGTATCTTCCCTAACACCTTTTGCTAGCAAGTTCTGTTTAATTTCCTCTACAATATTAGAGTAATCTTGATTAGTTTGAACATCACCTATATCTTCAATGTATTTTTTATTCTCTAACAACTGCTTATCATTTGATAGTTGATGTAATTTATTATGAATTTTCTCTCTTTCTGCATCTGTAGTAAAATTTTTAATTATATCATCGAATTTTACTTCATAGCCATCGATGCTTAAATAATACTCAATATTTTGTCCTTTTATTTTTTCTTTTATAACGCGATCCTTATCTCTGCCTACTTTTACTAAGATCTCAATACCATCACTATAATCATCTACAAAATATCTTTCTGCATTCTTCATTTCTATAATATCACCTATTATCAATTTTTTATCATTACCATTGTTATCTTTTACTTTTACATATACATCAGTCCTATCAGCATTGCCTATCATATCAAACACTTGCTCACGACCTATATCTACAATTTCATTAGTTAAATCCTTAGCATTATCAATATCAAATAGCTCTTTAACACGTTGCTTTTTTTCTTCCTTTGTAATCTTTTCTTCATCAAACGAATCTATGCAGGCCATACTTACACTTCTTTCTCTTCTTGGCTTTTTACTTGGTGGATACTCCGGCGATGAAGATTTTCTTTTAGAACACTGCCCTACAGTAGGCAACATATGATGTGAACTATGAACTACTCCAACAGGAATAAATCCTTCCTCGGCTGTCCTACTTGTTAAAATAAGTTTATTCGGATTATTAGATCCTTTATCGAAAACAACACCGATAAATTTTACCTCACCACCATCTGTAAGTGTTTTATAGGTAACACCTTCTTTGTACTCTTCATTTATTTGATCATTTGCTTCCCTCAATAAAGCTTGAGCCCCTTTACCCTGCCTTGATGCCTTAAGTTCTAACCCTATTGGAGTGTACTCCTCAGCATTTCCACCTTGAGCCACAAACTTAATACCATGAACTAGCATGTCAATACGTTCCCCTCTACCAGTTTGAAACTCAGTTAAAACTAATGCTCTAGTTTCTGGTGATTCCTGTAATTTTAAGTCACTATAATAACTAAACACTCCATTCAATATTCCCTGGAAATGAGCTTCTTTATTAACGAGACTCTTAAAAGGAAAGATTCCTTCTCCAATTTTTTCTAATAATCTACTATATCCTCTTATTGATAAGGATTGGATATCTAGTGCTTTATCAAATGTTTCTTTTAACTCATTAGGATAAGTAACTTCTTTAAAAGTACCTTGAAATCTATTATCTCCGTTGTTGTACTCTTGTAAAGAATTGTATTTTTCAGTCCAAATAGTAAGATATCTTTTAAAATCTGACTTGTACCTAGTATCAAAATTAAGATTTAATTCGATTATTTCCCTATTCCCTATTTCTCTATTTAATCTATCAAGAGGGAGCACTTCATCCAGCCCGTTCAGAACATCCTTTCTGTTAGCTTCAACAATATTTATTACACAAACCAACTTCTCTGTATTTTCTGGAATGAGCACCATTGTCACAACTGCATGACTCGCATCAAGATTAGCTGACAATCTCTCCCTGGCTCTTTCAGCTGCTAAACGTCCAGACCCACGAAGATTAGGACGTACCTCGGTAGGTATATTGTCTCCATAGATAAAAATGTATTTTTTAAAACCAGTTTTTAAATCTTCAACTCTATTTAGCAATAGTGATTGCCCTAGTAAAAATCTACTAAAATAATGTTTATCTCCCTTCTCAGGTGTACCAGGAAACGTATGATAAATACGTTCTAGATTATCTTTCACCTGTCCCTTTAATTCTATTGTTCCAATCCTTTGCGTATCCCAGTCATCAGCAGATTTTAGCATATCTTGAAAAAGAGGAATTATTTCTTCCCCACGATTTGATACTTTAATATCAGAGATAGGAGATGGATTATCAAGATTGACACCAACACATAAAATGTCATCTGCAGTGGTTAGAACTCGCTGAATATTTGGTTGAAAGCCTTGTGCATACTTTTCTGCTTGCTGCAAAGCCTTATCTGGAGTAGCATTAGAACCTGCTCCCGCTTTTAATTCAATAATAATGGGAATAGAATCCAATGCACGATCAGGACCACGAGCCAGCAAGATAATATCTGCATAACCCCTTCCTGCAAATTGCTCTGGGTAGACTCTAAAATTATACCTGTAGTGGAAATTCATGAAAACGCCTACCGCAAACCCATGATGTGCTGCTTCACGTGCTCTGCTAGCATAGATTAGTGAGTCTGCATATTCGGAGTGAATTGTGTAAATCTTATCAAGAATTCTCCTTAAAGATGCTTTAACTGTTCGCTGATTGGAAATAGCTAGCTTCGCTATATCGACTTCGGGATCCCTCCATAACCCTTTTCTCACTTTTTTAAATTGAACTTCAGAATTATGTTCTATGTCTACTCCTTTATCTTTCACATCAACAACTATTTCTCCCTGATGACCGGCATCTTTAATGATTTTTATTGATTTAACTTTAATTTTATCTAGGTTATTTTCAATAAGAGAGTAAAGCTTGCCTAATACCTCCTTCAATTCACCTTGATCAAACTCTTGAGTGTAAGAATGAGAACCACTTTCTGATATAACAAATAATTTTACTTTATCGATCACATCTTTTTGACTCTTCATTTCACCATTTTTTATAATAGCTACCTTCAAAGTCTTTGCACCGTCAAAGCTAAAATAAATCTCCTTGATGTCTAGCTTTTTTGCCATCTCTGTATCCAACAAAGTAGAAAAACTACCTAGGAAGAAGTGTGTAAAAAACCCTGCTTTTTCTATAGAGTGTAAATAAGATGGAATCTGATCCACAAATGACTGAAATCTCGGTTCAAAAGATTTAAAATCCTCATCTTGCCGGCTTATACCAACTTCTTTATCTGCTTCCTCTATCAATAACTGTATTAACTCAAAGTCTTGTGGTCTTACTTTACCCATGACTCTTTTTAAGCCTTTTGCAAGCTCTTTATCATTATCAATAATATTCCTTTCAAGACCAAAATTATAATGGTTTCGTTTACCTGGTGCACCAACATGAAATAATTGTATTTGAATATCCCCATTACCATATTGAGTCTCAACTTCACCAGAAACACTAATCGTTGCGCTAAGCATTCCACTCATTGCTCTTATTTCAGGTTCACCTCCCCAAGTATCAGGGTTCCTCATGTTTTCCAAGTAACGCTCAAAATCACCTTCAACAAAATCTCTGAACTCATTTCTATAAGAACTTATGTGATCAACTACTCGATTACGAAATAAGTTTCTTACTAAATTTGCAAATGTATCATCATAATTCGCAGCACCTAAATTCCGAACCAAACCTCTAATATGATCTAAATTTTGGGTTACAGTTCCATCATTTCCAAATAGTACTTCATACCTTTATCGAAATAAAGCATCGTCGTTTCTGACGGGTATTAAGTAAGCCATAGTAACAGACCAAAACAAGCAACTACCTTCTCCTGGAACATCGATTCTCTTAATCTGACTTCCACTTTCGGAATCAACATCAGATCTCCGATAACGCTTAAGTTGAGAAAATTCTCTAGCTTGCTCTATATATTGCACTTCATCCGATAATTCAGTAATCTTTGAATTAACATCTTCTTTTTTTAGATGATCTGTTGGATATTGTATCTTGAACATAAACCCCCTTCATTATATTATACTAAACCCACTATACCAAGCTTATTGTATAACCATCAGAGATATCAATAATAAAAGCTATTTTTGCCTACATGCTGACTTGTGTATATAACATTTGTATTACAATGCAACATCTTTTTGACAGAAGCTAAAGTAGTAACAAGAAACCACCACCTACTTTATAGAATTGCCTTATAATACCTTAATTGCCTAACCCTAATTGCTCACATGCTTTGCTTAATTCAACTTCAGTTAAGCTAGTGAACTCTTCATCTGTAGACTTTCTATATGCTAGAAACTTATTCAATGAATCAGCATCTCTTTTTTCCAATATAGATCGTATGTAGCCTGCCTGTTTAGAACACATAAACTCTTTAACCTGATCAGAATTAGCTTTATTTAATAACGCCCATACTGGTTCCATACAGCCCTTTTCTACTAAAGGTGTTAATAAAACTGTACAGAAAAGAGGTGATTTATCCTCTAGTTCCTCTCTTATCACTAAAGCACGATGGCTATCAAATCCTTCCTTCATCCACATATGCATAAAAAGCTTTACACTTTCACTTACATAAGGCTCTGAATGTTTTTTGATTTCCATGTCTAACCAGATATTATAATCATCTTCTGGAACATCATTTGGCTTTAAACAATCAAATAATTCCTGAAATTTATCAAAGCGAAGTGCACCCTGTAGTGTATTCAAACTACCATAATAACCATTTTCAGCTAAGTCTCTTTTTAGAAGTTCTGGATATTTATCAGGACTTATTTGACTAAAACAAAACTCGAATATTTCAGGATAACTATTACAACGGTTCCCTGCTACATATACTGCTGTCTTCATCAAGATTTCATCCTTTTTCTGTTCACTCATCTCACTTTCAGGTAATGATTTTATTTTATTCCAAAAGAATTCCACTGCCTGCTCCTGCTTAAGGCTCATAGCACACTTAAGTCCATATTCATATGGATGACAGCCATCTAAATTTAATTTAGAGATATAACCGCTAATAAAATGTGACCAAAACTGCGCTAAAAGACCCGACCCGCAACACCTAACTAAGTGCTCATACTCCAATAGACTACTCTTACCTTGAGCTGATAATTCCTCTTTTCTTTCCTCAAACAAAGCAATAATATCTTCTTCTAGACAGCAACTACAGGCAATGGCATACTTATCAAAGAGATTACCTGAATCTGGCGCAATTAACTTTTTGCCTACGACTTGCCTATCAAGCTTAACTCCATGTAAATTGTCTACTTTTTTCCAACAATCCTCACTAGACAATACCTGTGCAAGAAAATTACGTCCTTTTTTGCCACTTTTTTGGTGCAGACGCCAATTTGCATAGCACCAGCGTTCAATTTGAAAAAGCTTAGATGCTCTATAAGGATCATCCTCTTTAATAGACGAAAATAAAACTTTTGGAATATCTGAACGTAGCATGATCACCTCTTTATGAATGGAAAAAAATGGAAACTGTTACGTCTAACATACACTATAGTAACTTGATTCCATTTCAAGTAAGATATCCCGTTTTTAGGTTTTGTCAATCCTCAATTTGAAAATTTTTTTTAGACTTGAATAACTCTCAACAAAAGCCTCTTAATATGAGAGATACATGACGTTTTGTTTATTTTAAATTCTGTTTTTTATAAGTCTACCTTAGTGATTATTCTAAAATAAACTAGTATTAATTTAGCAAAATATATTATTAAGATCTCAAGTAAAATAACCACTTCCAGCGTTCAAAATCAAAGTCGGTGAGAAGTGTTTTTCTTGGGATGGCATGGTCTACTGCTTGTTCTGTGCGAACTTTTCTATATAATAATTCTACTATATCGTAAAACCAGCTATATTAGCCTACTTTAGCCACATTTATATACGAATTAATTTGCCTAGCTTTGTTGCAATAATTTTACGTTTTTATTTTCACAACGCCGCTTTTGTTTAAATTGTTCTCACAAATATACGTACTTTTTTCGTGTTTTTGAAGAAAGTAAATAATGAAATTTTTTGTGACGCTAAAGTTAGGTGTTTCTTTCAAAGGTATTCTATCCACAAGAAGATATTGCCTTGTTGTGTTTTCCATCTGACAGTTTCACCCTCACACGTTTAAAAGACCATTATAAATAAGCCATAAACTGTATTAGTTGATTGGAGTTTGAGTGATATCTTTATAATTAAAGGCATTACACCCAATAGGATCATTTTCTTTTTTAGCACTATAGTAGTTTCTAATGCCATGGCTTAACTGCTTGGAATAATCAAAATTAAATGCTCCATCATCAAATGATTCTTCCTTTAGATTCCTAAACCAATGTTTTATTTCTTGTTCCTTTGCATGCTCTGGTGGTACTGATGAAGATTTCTCAGGATGTTGTGCTGTACTATGGCATGACAAACATGAAGATTTTTTATTATCTATTGGACCATTAAGTCTACCTAAATATCCTAAAGAACTTTTCATCACATCGGGATTTATCCAACATTCTAATAACCTTTTTCCGATTATATAATCTGCCGTAAAATAATTAGTGTCGTTACCCCAAGCAATACCCATTAACTTCATATTCAACCATGGATTTTTATTATTTATGGTACAATCATAAATAAACGTACCTGCAACCCATCCTGTTTCTTCTGATCTCTTATCTTTGACTAAAAAGTCAATTTGAAATAATCTCAGTTGCTTAAATACCTTTGGAGTTCCTTTTTCAGATTGATTAATATAGCTAGTCCAAGAGATACTGTTTTTAAGAGTTGGAATATCGTTCTGTTTTGCTTCTGTAAATACTAATTTTGCACTTACTGTACCATCTAAGAATTTACCTTTAGTAATATCAGGATTGTTTATATCTTGCCATACCCGTCCATATGTATAAGCTCCTCGCTCATTAACAATAGAAATTGCCCAATTCTGTAGCATAGATTTTTGATTGCTGTGTAATTCACCAGACTTAAAGGATCTTTCTCTTGTTAAACCATTAACAAATTCTCTACCAGTTATCCCATAATGCATCCATGGTGCATGATACCAATTAGCGACCTTATTACAATGTAAATCAAAATCACAGTTAATATTTCCGTCATATATGTATTTTAAAATTGTGTAAGCGTATTTTTGTGGTTCCTCTTTAAATGATATATATTCCCACGGGTTTTTTGCATTACTAATTTCAGTTGGGTAATCAGTCTTAATCCTAAAAACCTTACCATTATAACCTGAAGGTACTTTATCACATGAAGATATAACTGTTCTGTCAGCATATGTGAAACTACTATTTAGTATCAAAAGTGATAAGATTAATAAACTTCTAGTTTGTACTTTAAACCCTATATAATGTCTCTGATTTTTGCTGAGATTAAATTTTTTCATAGATATTGCCCTTCCACAAATTTCTTACGAACCGTCCTTTAAATTAACTATTCCTATAATAAAAGTAAACCAAAGATTTTGTTTATGTAAATTCAGCTTTGTTGCACAACCATTTATAGAGTAGATAGGTAAAAGAAATCCATGTAGCAAATTCAAAAGAAAGCGTACCAATGCCAGTGAAGTTTATTGAAGTAAAATGGGTATAGAAAGAAAAAAATATAAATTCTCTAAAAAATACTAAAGTTATAAAAATTATGCTTGCATTAGTTTTTTATGTGTATCATATAATGTCCTTATAGTTGTTAGAGAGGTAAATGCATCAATGATAGGTACTCAGGAATCTAAAAAGCTACACTTGGATAGTAAATATGAGTTAATAAAAGAATGTTTACAGCTGTCCCGTAGTGACGTTTTAACAGGTGGTACTCAAAGTTCATATGCAAGTAACTTAAATAATTTAGTACGTCTATTATTTGTTAAAGTATCTGATTTAACAGAAAATCAAAAGAAGTTAGATGAAGAATTATTAACTATTCTTAGCGACTGTCTATTTCTTCATCACTATTGCGATTACATTTACAGTGATATAGAAAGTTATTTTTGTTGTGAAGAAGATTATTTGCATCCTGACGAATATCGCTCTTATGAAGAAAAGTTAAAGCTTCATGATGCAAGCTTTGAAAGACTTGAGAAATTTTTACGAGATAATAAGAATAATCAAGATCTAAAAACTGTTCTTAACTTGAAAAGAGGAGAGTCTGGAACAACGATGTTTCATATGGTATCAGGTATAGGTGATGACGCATTAATGGGTTTACTCTTAAAAGCAGGGGCTAATCATAGTATAAGGGATAATAGAGGGAAGACACCCTTACATTATGCTGCTATTTGGTCTGATTGCATATCTTCTCTCATAAAAGCAGGAGTTGATCCTAACACACAGGATATTAAGGGGAAGACACCTTTGCATTATGCTGCTCATTCTGGTAATAGCAAAAATATAGATTTGCTCCTAGAAAACGGAGCTAAACGCGATATACTTGATAAACAAGGAAAAATCCCACTGCTAATTGCGGTTGATAATCGTAAAAACGATGGTGAACTGCACCTTATCACTGACAATCAATATCGGTTAACAAACGAGTTGCATGGGATAATTAAAGGACGTGGCGTTCGTAGTATTGATTGGTCAGATTACAATATTGAAGTTACTAAAAACCTGAAAGAGTTCTTAGACAAGCACAGAAATAATCAAGATCTAAAGATGGCCTTAAATACTCGAAATCCACACGGACAGTCGGAAGTACTTAGACGTGCCAGAGATCATTTTGGTGATAGCAGCGAAATAGAAAACTTACTTTTAGAAGCAGGAGCAACTAACTATGAAAGGGATATATGTCATATTAAAGGATGTGGTAGTAGCGAAGGATGTTTGCACGAATCTAAGACTTTATGGAATAATTTAACACCATACCAACAGAAAATGCTAGGTAAATTCTTTGATATGGTGTCTCAAGTTCAAAATATGGGTAAACTAGAAGAAGTTGTAGATGAAGCCATAAAATTTGGGGTAAGGTTTAATTTTCCTCAACAAAAAATTTTGCAAGATGAGGCTACTGGGAAATATGTATTGGGGTATCATGTACTTAGATGTGGACCTGAATATAATTTAACAGATTATGTGATAAAAAGAATTAGTGAATTAAAAAAGGATCCTAAAGTTGCTAGTGATATAATATGTAAATTAGTATCAAAAGGAGCAGTGCTTTATAACAAAGATAGTATGGAAGTAATTAATGCATTGGAATCAGAGTTTAAAGACCATAAAACCAATATGAAAAAAGCTTATACAGATCATGTTAATCGTATTCAGAAGTTTATGGAAATTGTTGAAAGTGCGCATAATGGTAAGGTAAAAAATGCAAAAATGGATAATTCTACTTTTTACTTAGAATACTCAGAGGACAGTAAAATAGATGTTGCGAAGATTACAGATGGAGCAAGGAGTTTAGGACTAACTCAAGGAGAAATAGAATACGGAAGAGATATAATAAAGATCGGTAAAAGTGAGGTAGAAATTATAACGGCAAATGGCATAAGGCATTACACTGATCTTGCGGACAATAGCAATATAGTGTTAACTTTCTATACTAGTTTAGGGGAATTAGAAGTTAATTTATACCCTGGCAAGCAAGATAAAATAATAGTAGAAGTGAGTAATAAAAAGGAAATACTGGAAAAGTTCAAAAATTGTAAAGAAGAATTAGGTAAGAATTGCTCATTTGGTGGGTATTTAGTATACGATGCTATTGAACAGGGATATTTTGAAAGGTCTGGAAAATTGATGCGTTCTGAAGCAATGAGTCAATCTAATGGAAAAACAGAAGAGAGTTGGTGTGAAAGAATAAGCAGAGTCTCAAACTCAGAACAAACAACAAGCCGTACTATAGAGTAAAATGGATGGTGCTATCAAGTTAATAGCTTAAGGAATTTTGGGAGTGTTAAATAAACTGTGTCAAACCGCATTTTTAGTTCAACTCAATTTTCAATTTGCCAGGAAAGAAAACATCAAGTTGAGAGATAGTTAATGCCCAATCATGTACAGGCATCGTCCACTTTTCCTCTGCCTTCTTTATAGCACAATATACCTGCTTATACAAGGCATTTATGCTGGTAAATGAGCCTTTGGTCTTAGTGAATTTCCTAATTTGCCTATGTAGCCCCTCTATGGGATTGGTGGTGTAGATTATCCTCCTAACTGGACCAGAATACTTAAAATAACCAGACAAGTTTTCCCAATTATTCTGCCAAGATTTTATAACCATAGGGTACTTTGTGCCCCATTTTTCATCCAATTCCAACAGATAATTCTCGGCAATTTCCTTGCTTGAAGCTTGATATACCTTCTTTAAATCGCTCAAAAAACTCTTCGCATCTTTACTGGCCACATACTTCAGTGAGTTGCGTATCTGATGCACTATACACATCTGCACTTCCGCATTAGGAAAGACACTGTTTATAGCTGCAGGAAAGCTTTTCAGCCCATCAACGCAGGCAATAAGGATATCTTCTACTCCTCTTTCTTTGAGGTCATTTAGCACTCCCAACCAGAAGTTAGCTCCTTCACTTTCAGCCAAATAAAAACCTAATACTTCTTTTTTGCCATTTTGATCTATGCCTAATATGTTATACATGCATTTACTTACGCAATGCCCGTCCTCTTTGACTTTAAAAAACCATGAAAACTATCGGATATACAGACTGCAGCGGGCGACTACGCCATTCGTTGATTACTGGTAGCAATTTGTCAGTAATACTTGATATCTCTGCCGCCGATATTTTGTGATCATAAATTTCCTCAACATGTGACACTATATCTCTATAGCCCATACCACTGGCAAATGTGCTCAAAATCTTCGTTTCAAGCTCTGGATGTAAGTTTGTTTGCCTTTTTTTGACTATTTGTGGTTCGAAACTTCCTTCCCTATCTCTTGGCGTCAAAAGCTCAAATGACCCTGCGCTTGTACGTAAAGTCTTTGCATTCCTCCCATTTCTTCGATTATTCTCTTCGCTTTCAGCCGACAAGTGGTTTTCTATTTCACCTTCCAGGCTTACCTCCAGCAACTTTTTTATAAACGGTGTTAATGCTCCATCTCTTCCTGTCAACGGTCTTCCTTCTCGTATAGACGACAGGATATTTGTTTCTAATTCTTTATAATCTACCAAACCGGTAGTTCTGTTTACTACTTTCTGACTCATTGTCAAACCTCCATTTTTTTATATCAATTTATTACTTTTTTTTCGGTTTGACACAGTTTATTTAACACTCCCATCGTTTGATCGGTAATGCTAACTACGTCAACTTACTTATTGCCGATTTTATTTCCAGTTTAGGTGATTGGATGATAATACCCATTATTGCCTCATTATTCATCTATGATATTGGCTTACCATCACAAATGCTCGCTATTGTTGAGATTGCTATGGCAGCTCCAAGCGTCTTTTTTGGTTCAATTATAGGAGTATCAGTAGATAATAAAAATCCAATACCTATTTTGATTTATTCTGATGTTTTTCGAGCAGCTTTATCTATTATTTTGTATTTTTCAGCTTATCATTATAAGATAATTTTGTTACTACTATTCTTAGAGGGAATATGCCGTTGTTTTTTCTTACCTTCTAGACAAATAGCATTAAAAGTAATGGTTCTTAATGATTTATTGCCAAGAGCATCAGGTTTTTTGCATACCTCGAACCAATTTGCAAAAATTATTGGTCCTGCATTCGGCGGTTTGTTGATCTTATATTGTGATATAGATTTTCTGTTTATTGTTAATGCCTTCACTTTTTTAGTATCTGCATGCTTTATTAAAGCTATTAGCTTACCTGTGGAATTTACAGAAACAAAATTAACTAATAATAAGGTTAGTAAATTGTCTTTTATATATAAGAAGCTGATAAATGTGGGCAATACAATTAAAAATAATAAACTTTTAAATGTTGTTATTATTAACAGTGCATTAAGATTTGCCATAATATTTGTATTCGATTTTTATATAATAGTTTTAAACAAATTCATGAATTTTAATGCATCAATATATGCAATAGCAATAAGTGCTATTGGAGTAGGTAGTGTTGTTGGTTCAGTAATAGTTACTACTTATATTGCCCGTTTTAGATATATTGCATTAATTTCTGCAGGGCAAATCTTTGGTGGGTTATTATTATTGCTTTTAGGGTTATTGGCTTTTTATCAGATAAATTTGTCTGTATATTTTTATGTATTAATATGGCTTTTATTTGGGATAACAGGAGCACTTATTAATATACCATACGCTATTCTATTACAGACGGAAGTTGAACAAAATATAATAGGCTCAGTTTCTGCATTCAGTGAATCTATTCAAAACTTTTTCATGATTATATCTCCTTTAATTGGTGCATTGTTAACCAATTTTATTACGATTGATATAATGTTTTTACTAGTTGGTTTGTTGTTAGTATTGCTAGGGCTATCATTAATAATGAATAATCAAAGGTTATCACTTAAGTGACCTTACCCAGAAAAAGTGGAGAGAAAGTTGAGACGTTTTATAGTATAGCTCTTTTCACAATAATCCGATCACTATACGCTGCTTGCCTACTGACTTCCACCATAGCCATGAATCCGTATCTTACCTAATTTGGATTATTATGAGAAGGGCTATAAGTTAATGATTTATAGATTCTTCCAAAGAAATTATCTCATTTTACTTTTTTAAAAAATTTACTTGATGATTATGACCATTTTTTTTGATTTATATTGGGTTTAAAGAAGATTCAATAATTGGCTGTTCTACATCTCTCACTTTCTCGAGCTTGGTATTTGGCTTGAACGAATTGTACAGTGCAAAACCTATACACGCTAATCCAACTATTCCCCCAATCACCGCTATGGCATACATTTTCAATATACAAGCTACAATACCACAGACTAGTAATGCCGCACCAACACTACCAGCCAAGATTGCTCGTCTTTGTTGCATTGATGGTTTTTCTTTTTTGTCTGCAGTATTTTCTTTGCTAGATCCATTATCAAAACATGCAGCAGAAGAAAGGCTGTTGGAAGCATTTGGCTCTTGTATGTCAGTTTCTGTTACAGCAGTTTCATTTTTTTCGCATATTCCAGTATTATCGAGCTTTTCTATTGAAGCAGCGATGTGCTCTATAGCTATTGTATTACTTTCATTACTATTTTCGCATGGCTCAAGATATTTATGTTCTATAGATTCTTCAAGACTACTTTCATTATTATTTTCATATGCGTTAGCCGGTGCCTCGATATTACCGATAGTATCTTGAAGCACTTTTTCACTTCTAGCTGTAGTAGTTTTGGCTGTTACAACAGTGGGCTGCTGGGTTGCTCTCTTATTAAGAATATTTCCCAGTTCTCTTACAGCTTCACTATTTTCACACGCTTCAGCATAGGTGAATGGGGTGTAAGTCATTTCCTTGCTATTTGAATGTTTTATAATTATTCTCTTTTTTAGAATATCTTTCAAAATACCATTTTCCTCAGAGATCTTTAACACTGCTCTAATCATGTCATTGTCTCTACGTGATATAGCATCTGTAAGTATTGTATGAATTTCTTCCCGACCATCTGAATGTTTTGTGGTCATCTCTTCATTCAGAACTTCCTTTAATAGTTTTTGTTTTTTGGCTTCTTCTAAAAGATCTTTTACAGCTTGATTATTTTTATGACTTATAGCATAATGTAGTAGTGACAACGTCTCCTCTCTACCATGATACTCGTAAGTTATTTTTGCTAAAAGAATCGTGCTTGCGTTATAGCTGGACTTTTTGAATATTCCATTTTTGAACTTTTCGGCAACACCTTCCCCTTCTTCTATTTTTCTTGCTAGTTTTTGTATATTCTTTCTATCTTTATCTGTTAACTCATATATATCACATACTAATGTCAGTTTTGACGTTTTCATAATGTTTTCCCCTATTAAGATTTATTGATTTAGTGGTAGTAGTTGCAGTTGCTCACCCCATAAAGTTGGTACTTTCTTTCAATCAAAGGTATTCTACTGTTTTAAATTCCATGTAAAGATTTAGCTTATCTTTTACATCTAAACAGCATTAACACGATTTGCCTTTTTGTAGATGAGTAATTCTCTAGGGATTATCCTATTGAATTCTATGATATTATTTTTTGTAACATTGTCTAAAGTGCCCAGACACTGGGATCCAGCTTCTATGCAACTTAATTAAAAACGTTTGTTTTAGCGTAAGACAACTACCTTTAGCTCATCAGCTCAGTTATAAGCAAAATTTCTGGATCCCAGTGTCTGGGCACTGGGATGACACCATTTGCTGTGCAATTTACCTTCAAAAATGAATGTTCGTACAGCTATGTGTCAGCTACTTGCATGACACCCTGCTGGTGGGACAATGTTTGTATAGTTGTGCGTCACACGCTGGAATGACGAATTACTTAACCGTCATACCGTCACGGTATCTCCTAGCATAGATCCCGCTAATACGTAGCGGGATGACGAATTTGTATCGGAAAACAAGTAGCATGACGGTTTGTCAAATGTCTCTCAGTTTCTCAAAAAAATCCTTTAACAAAAAAGAGCATTCTGTTTCTAATATCCCACCATAAACTTCAGGTATATGGCTGCAAAATTGAAATATCTTAGCACCATTTTCAATTCCTCCACCTTTTGGATTATAAGCTCCAAAGTACAATCGTTTAATCCTGGCAAAGGAAATAGCTTGAGCACACATCGGACATGGTTCTAATGTTACGTATATGTCAGAATCATAAAGCGTTGAAGTTGAGAGCAACTCACATGCCTGCTTGATCGCTAACATCTCTGCATGTGCAGTTGGATCGTTGGATATGTTGTGTGCAGAAGAAACGACATTGCTTCCACTAACTATTACGGCACCTATGGGAACCTCATCATTTTTTTGAGCAAGTTTGGCTTGCTCTATGGCAAGCTCCATATATTGATACTTGAACACTTTCCTTTGCTAATCTTCTTTTTTTAAATTTTATTAACTGCTGCCTTAATAAACGATATAAAAAGAGGATGAGGAGAAAACGGCTTTGATTGAAACTCTGGATGAAACTGCACACCAATAAACCACGGATGACTCTCTAACTCCACTGCCTCTATACATGTTCCATCTTCTGATATGCCACTGCATAGCAGCCCATTTTTTTCCAAATCATCTTTATAATCTGAATTGATTATGTATCTATGTCTGTGTCTTTCTGAAATAGTAGTGTTACTATATGCATCCATCATTTTAGAGCTTGCATTTATATTACATTTGTATGCCCCAAGTCTCATGGTTCCACCAAGATCGTCATCTTGATCGCCAGCTAACTTAACGATTGGATGTTTACAGTTATGAAATTCTTCAGAGTGTGCATCTTCAAGCTTAACAACATTACGAGCAAACTCAATAATTGCAAGCTGCATACCAAGGCAAATTCCGAAAAATGGGATATTATTTGTACGGGCATAATTTATTGCTAATATTTTATTCTCTACTCCGTCATCACCAAACCCCCCTGGGACAAGAATTGCATGAGAATTCTGTAACTTCTCCCCTATAAGCTTTTCATTTATAGGTTTTTCTTCCTTCTCTCTTGAGTTAACCCAATTTATCTTTACTTTGACTTTATTACTAATCGCACCATGATTTAATGCTTCAACTAGTGATTTATACGCATCAGGGAATTCGGTGTATTTTCCCACTATAGACACAGTAACTTCCTGTGTTGGGTGCCTTATGGAATGCACTATTTGATCCCATTCAATCAAGCTTGGTTTTGGCTCACTTAAATGAAAGTGCTCCAAAATTTGCGTATCAAGCCCACATTGGCTATACAACACCGGTAACTCATATATATGACTCACATCAGGAGCAGGTATCACATTGGACAAAGAAACATTGCAAAGCTTAGCTATTTTCTCTCTCTGATTATCGAAAATTTCTTTCTCACTGCGGCATAATATAATATCTGGTTGTAACCCCGCGGAATTTAACTCTCGAACTGAATGCTGCGTTGGTTTTGTCTTTAATTCTTGCGCTGCGGTAAGATATGGTATTAAAGTTAAGTGAATAAGGATAACTCTTTGTTTTCCTAATGTGTAGTTAACTTGGCGTATAGCCTCCAAAAATGGTTGGCTTTCAATGTCACCTACAGTTCCGCCTATTTCACATATTACAAAATCTAAACCTTCCGTACCATTAAAAATGAACGATTTGATTAAATCTGTCACATGAGGAATGACTTGCACAGTTTTGCCCAGATAATCACCACGCCTCTCTTTCTTCAACAACTCATGATATATCTTACCAGTTGTTATATTGTCATCTTTTGTTGCTTTAATTCCAGTAAAACGCTCATAATGCCCAAGATCCAAATCAGTTTCAGCACCATCCTCGGTAACAAACACCTCTCCGTGCTGAGTTGGGTTCATTGTCCCAGGATCAATGTTGAGATACGGGTCAAGTTTTCTGATACGGATCTTAAAACCGTAAGCTTGAAGAAGCGCACCAACGCTTGAAGCAACTAAGCCTTTACCAAGCGATGACACAACTCCACCTGTGACAAAGATAAATTTAGCTTCCTTCATTAATTTTCAAATGGAACAGAAGTAGGTTCACTTTCTTGCTTTTTTTCTAATATAATTTTCTCTGCAATCGATTTTTTATGTACGTCTTTTGAATATAATCCTGACAATAGCAATGTGTTTATAATAAACAATCCAGCAACAATAGCCGTTATTCTGCTGAGCGGGTTTTCAGAAGATTTTACCGGAATCATCGAATTGACTCCCTGTTGTGTATTACTAAAACCACTTAACGAACTACTCTCAGGCGGCTGCAAGAGCACTAAAATTACTAACATAACAACCAATATTACTTGAAATATACTTAATACCGCTACTGACATTATAGATAGAGCTGAAAATAAAAATTTTAGGAGCATAAAGTGCATAAGTCAAGAACATCTGTCACCCAAGTAGCTTGGAATCTAAGTATGTATTTACTGCCTACCTTATTTTGGTTAGCATATGCATAAAACTGTGGGCTTAATATGTATCACATTTTAAAATACAAAGATTATGAACCAAAAATAGACGAAAGTGCTTTCATCGCAGGTGGTTCGCATATCATAGGCAAGGTTGAAATAGGAAAAGATGCGAGCATCTGGTTTAATTGTGTGGTCAGAGGGGACGTTGGATCAATAAAAATAGGTGATGGAACAAATATTCAAGATGGAACGGTAATTCATGTGGATAGAAACCCAGGTGGTGATACAACTATTGGCAATATGGTAACAGTGGGACATTTTTGTATGTTGCATGCATGTATGGTGCATGATAAAGCGTTTATTGGTATGGGCTCTACCGTGATGGACCATGCAGTTGTGGAGCCTGAAGCTATGGTAGCTGCTGGCTCGCTAGTGACACATGGAAAAGTAATAAAAAGTGGGGAAATATGGGCTGGCAGGCCAGCAAAGTTCTTCAAAAAAATGTCGAATGAAGAAATTAAACATATTACACAATCAGCACAAAATTATATTATGCTAATGAAGGAATATAAAAATTAAAGTTCGCGTGAGGCTAATTTATACTACCAACCCTATTGAGGGACTGCATAGACAGATTAGAAAATTCACTAAAACTAAGGGCTCATTTACTAGCTTGTACAAACAGGTATATTGTGCTATAAAAAAGGCAGAGCAAAATTGGACTATCCTAATTGGGCTTTAACTATATCTCAACTTGATATTTTCTTTCCTGGTAGATTGAAAATTGAGTTGAGTTAAAAATGCGGTTTGACACACTTTTTTGAACATTTCCTTATTGCCTGTTTTTACAATTTTGAATTGATTCCTTAGGTTATGCAAGAGGTCTATTGAGCAAATCCAATAATATCCTTGATTTCTTTTATATTATGGGTTGCAATTTCTGCTGCTTTCTTTGTACCTTTTTTTAATATTTCACGTAAATGGAATTGGTCTTTTAAAAGATCATTCATTCTCTCACGTATGGGTGATATAACACTGATAATTAAATCAGCTAACTCTTTTTTGAAGTGCTTCATGTCATGTTTGTTCACTTCTTCACATACTTTTTCCGCATTTACATTACTAAGCACTGAATAAATGTTTATCAAATTGCTTATTTCTGGTCGGCACTCTAAAGTAGCAAAATCAAAGCCTAGAATTGAATCTGTTTTTGCTTTTTCTATTTTTTTGACAATTAAATCATCCGTATCATCAAGGTTAATGCACGAATATTCTGAAGGGTCAGATTTACTCATCTTGCTTGTGCCATCTCTTAAGCTCATTATTCTTGATGTGCAATCCAAAGTTAAGATTTCAGGTACGATGAAATAATCCAGTTTATAATGATTGTTAAAAGCTGATGCAATATCACGTGCAAGCTCCAAATGCTGTTTTTGATCATCACCAACAGGAACGTATTTAGTTTGATACAACAATATATCTGCAGCCATAAGTACTGGATAACTATATAATCCAAGAGAGGCTTTTTGTTTATCGCCGCCAGCTTTATCTTTAAATTGAGTCATGCGATTAAGCCAACCAATTGGTGTATAGCACCCAAGCAGCCAGCCCAGTTCTGCATGACCACTAACCGTGGACTGATTAAAAATAATGGACTTTTCTGGATCTATTCCACATGCAATATAAGCTGCTGCTGTTTTGAAAATATTACTTTTTAATTCACTTGCGGGAAGCTTATTTGCTGTGATTGCATGTAGGTCGACAATACAAAAAAGAGATTTGTATTTATGCTGTAAGTCTATCCACTGTTTGATTGCACCAAGATAATTACCTAAATGTAGTACGCCACTTGGCTGGATACCTGAAAAGACAATACTTGTCATTATACATTTACCTCATGCTAATCGCTTCCACAATCAGCAGATTTCTTAGAAAGAATAACCATTGCAGGACGGAGCAACCTATTTTTGATAGTATAACCAGTCTGTAGTACTTCTATAATAGTGCCAGGCTCTTTTTCATTGTCTTCTCTTTCCACAACAGCTTGGTGTAAATTACTATCAAAAAGCTCACCAAGTGGATCTACTTCCTCTATTCCATGTTTTTTTAGATCATTTATAATTTTTTGATAAGCTACTTTAATCCCCTCATGAACAGGATCACCGTCTTTCAAAATTTCCATTACTTTTTTTAAATTGTCGCACGAGTCGATCATATCACGTGCAAATTTTGTGACTGCATAGTCACTTGCATCGCTAATTTGCTTTTGCATTATACGTTTGACGTTTTCATTATCTGCAACAGCACGGCGTAAATGATCTTCAAGCTGAGCTGCACGTTCTTTTAATGTATTGAGATCTTCATTTAAATCATCAGTTTGCTTATGGTTATCACTTTGTTGGTCGTCACCTTTCTGCCTATTTACCATATCGGCAAATTTCCTCTTTTTTTCTTTACTGCTGTCTGACATATCACTATCCTTAAGAATCTAATAAATATATAGCAATTAATTCGAAAATATCAAGCACCAGCTACATTTGTCTTTCTATGCTCGCATTTAAAAAGTCAATTAAAGTAATTTTATAAAAAGAATCAGAAAAAGTACTAATATCATTTTGTGCCATATTAATGTAGTATCTAGCTTTTTCCATAGAAAGCTGAATGGCATTATGGTGATTAATATAGTGTAATGCTTGGTCAAAATTGTGTCTAGCTGAAGAAAAGCATTTTTCCCAGAATTTTTGCTCTGCTGGACTGCCCTTTTCGTATGCTATAATAGCAGGTAAGGTGACTTTACCTTCGAAAAAGTCTTTTCCGACTTGTTTTCCAGAAGTGCCTTGATTAGCAGTATAATCGAGCATATCATCAACTATTTGAAATGCCATACCAAAATTAAAACCAAAATTCTTTAGCCTCTCTGTTTCGTCATTTGTTGCACCAGATACTGTAGATGCAGCTTCACAGCATGCAGAAAATAAAGATGCTGTCTTTTCTCCAATGATATCAAAATAATTTTCCCTGACTGTGTGGGGGTCAAAACGTGTTGTCATCTGCTTTATTTCACCCTTCACAAGTAAATGCGATGCTTTAGATAAAATAGAGAGAATATTTAAATTTCCACACTCTATAAGCCATCTAAATGCTAGAGTCAACAATAGATCACCAACTAAAATGCTTGATTTATTTCCCCAAATCTTATTCGCTGTTTTAACTCCATGGCGTGCCTCACTTTCATCGAGCACATCATCATGAAGTAAAGTAGCATTGTGTATAAACTCTACCGATGCAGCAACGTTGATCCTATCCTCCCCAGAATAGTTTAGCATTTTACATATAATAAAAACTAGTTTAGGCCTTATTTTTTTTCCACCTGAACTAACAAGATGAGATATAATATCAGTAGCAAGCTTAGCACCTTCATCATTGACATTTTTGAAGATAAAGTCCTTCATAGCTGATAGATCAGAAGATACGACATCGTCTAATTTACCATTATTTGTTAAATCAGTATTTAGCATTTTAAAGAGACTTATGCTTCTTGTCCCTGTGCTTTCTCGTTCTCTACTTTCTTCTTTTCTGTTTTCTTTGGTTCTGTTTCTAAAGTTACTATGCCTTTTTTAATGAACCATAGTACTCTTTCAGTTGCTTGCGCGCCTACGCTTAGCCAATGTTTTAATCTATCAGCCTTCACCACAACACGATTTTTATTGTCTTTTGGTAACATTGGATCATATTGTCCTATTTTCTCAATAAAACGCCCATCTCTTGGTGCTCGTGAATCAGCTACAACTATCCTATAAAAAGGGCGTTTCTTTGCGCCAAACCTTGCCAACCTTATTTTAACTACCATGTTAACCTTTATTCATATATTAGTCACAATTTTATACAATGAGCCGTTTTAAGTCAAATGAATTATACAACTTTTGCACCTTATAATATAATTACCAATAATGTAGGGCAGCGCCGGGCGCACAGCTATACGAACATTCATTTTTGAAGGTAAATTGCACAGCAAATGGTGTCATTCCAGTCTGGAATCCAGCCTTTTCATAATCATTAAAACGTTGTATTTTAACATAAAACGGCTACTTTTATACTTAATAAAATTCCTGGATCCCAGACTGGGATGACATCCTTCCTAGTGAAGATTGCTCTCAAATCGCAATGTTCGTACAGTTGTGTGTCTCGGCACTGGATGCGTTTGAAGCAACTTATAAGATTTTTGACTATATATCATCAAGTATAGCGTGATTAACTTCGACTTTATACTTTGATTCCAGATAGCTAATTAATTGCTCTTTTAGCGATATCATCACACGTTTTCCGGTGTCAAGCGTGTTTAATTTACCATTTGATGAATGCATTTCTTTTAGAACACCTATTATAATTTCATTATTGTATTGAATAGGGTCTGTCACTGAACCAGTTGTTTTCATATTGAAAATCTCTTCTACAAAAGAAAAGGGGTAGTTTTGTTGATCCACTTCATTGCGTTGCATCTGCTGACCTTTAACTAATTCCACACCTTGAATTTCTTCCAAATCTGTTTTTTCTCTTAGTTGAACTGCAACCTCTTGCCCAATTTTAAACATTCTTTCTTTTATAAACTCACTACACCAAAGCTCTACCGCTAATGCCCTGCCTTCTTCAAAACTTTGCAATTTTGGTGGAACGATATCAATGATTTTTACACTAACAACAGCGTCCCCAACGCCCTTGAAATAACCTTTCTGATCCTTTTCTCGCGAAAAAATGAAAGAAATCAAATCACCAGAATCTCCTACGTTATTACCGCTTTGATCTTTTCCACTCGCATCTACTGGACCAATAGTTTGTATAGGTAAATTATATTCACTCAATATTTCTTCAATTTCTGAACCATTGTATATCTTATAGTTCACTTGGTTTATGAAATCATTGACTCTTTCAAAAGACTTTTGGTTAGTTAGAACTGACTTTATGTCTTTTTTTAAATCAACTAAGTCTTCATCAGAGATTTGATGCGCACTTTCCACTTTTATTATATGCCAACCAAAACTGCTTGCTAAAACTTCACTTACTTCACCTACTTTGAGAGCAAATACCTTTTCCCTCACGTCTTCTGGTAAAAAATCCTTAGTTATATTATTTACTCTAGTTTCCTCAAGTTTTGCTTTGCCAAACTCTCCTACTATCTGTTCAAAGCTTGTTTTACCCTCCTCAAATGCTCTTCTTGCTGTCTCAGCTTCTTCTTTGGTAGAAAATATTACATTGAATACATCTCTTTGATCTTTTAGTTCCTGTTGTTCTATTATACCATCAACTTCTTCATCTGAGATCTTGATTTGATCTTCAAAATACTTTTGGCCTAGGGAAATATATTGCGCAGTTCGATACTCAGGATAATAAAAATGGGATTTATTTCTTTCGTACAAATCAAGTAATGCTTGATCATCTGGTTCAGGAATGTTTGTAACTGCATCTTCAGTTATTTTAACAATATCAACCACTCTAGTTTGGTAGCGACTTTTGTATATCTGCTCATCAACTCTCTCGCCAAAAGTTACCGGATAATTATCTTTAAATAACGAAGTCATGAACATCATTGCAGGCAGAACTTTCTCTAGCTTTGCTATATACTCTTTCTCTGTCATATGCAGTTCATTTAGCGTTTCATGGAATTTATTTTTGTCAAATTCGCCTTTATCATTTTGAAAGTATTTGGTATTTTTAATATGGTTTTTTATAGACTCTTCTCCAACTGTCAACCCCAGCTCACTAATTAGGTTAAACAATAGTTTTTGCTCTATAAGTGCGTTAAGCAAATCATATTTCAGCTTTTTTACTTGTTCTCTACTCGCATCAGATCCAGAAATTTGCTTTTCATAATTTTGATATAGTGATTTATACTCATCTGACGTTATAACTTCTTTTCCAACCCTAGCTACCTCTTCTTTTTCATCATCACCTGATAAAAGGTTGCCAATTCCCATGAAGACTAATAAGCAAGCTAAAAGGACAACGGTTACTTTAGTGAAAAAATTTTTAACATTCATTTTAAACTCAGTTAATTAATGGTTAATTATAGAATAGTGATAATTTAATTCTTGTAAACCTGTTGCTTTATTAGCCAATATATATAATATTACAATATATTAACTTAAAATTTAACTCTTTTCTTAAATAGAAACATATGTTTGACTAAGTTATACTATACCTTAAGAAGGGAAAATATTTTTTTGAATCGTTTGAAATATGCTTAAACGTAAGCGCATTTAATTAACTTAAGAGGTGGGAAGTGACAAACAAAAAGTCATTGAATGACAAAATTAATGCTTTTTTAGTTTTAATAGCTTATATTTTAGCTCTGTATAACAGTAAGGGATACTTTAAATGGGAGATGCTTTTTTGATGTCAATGGAATCTTCTAAGGGCAATAACGATAGAAATAAACAGTTTCTAATGCAAATAGCTGCTTGGTTAGTAGACAACACTGGTTTAACTTTTAATCAAATAGCACAATGCTGTAGGTTGGCCCTTGAAGAAGTACAAGACATAGCTGATGAGGAAATAGAAGTTGAAAAATATAACCCTATTATTTCTGGGGTAATTACTGAAAAAGAAATCGATGATTGCAAAAAAAATTCAAACCGTGTACCAAATTTGATTATAAAAAATATAAAAAAAAGGAGTAAAGCGATTGGTAGCATTCTTGGCTTTGCCTCTACGGCAAGGCGTAGAGATAAACCTGATGCGATTTATTATTTAGTAAAAAAATTTCCTATCTTGGATAATAACGTTATAGCTAAATTAATTAGTACAACAAATTACACAGTTGAGCAAGTAAGAGATGGATCTCATCATAACATGCAAAATATAAAACCCCAAGATCCTGTACTACTTGGCTTATGTAGTCAAGAAAATTTAGAAGCAGAAGTGGAAAAAGCAAAAGTAGAAGAAGAGAAGCAAGAAAGGTTAAAAAATATAAAGAATAGCTATTGAAAATCCTCAAATTTTTGTGCTTTGTTAACATTAAATTAACTTGACTTGCTAGTGTTTATTAGTATAATGTAAGTAAAGTACGGGGTTTAATAATAATTAAGCTTAATACGCACTAAAACTAGCTCAGCCTAATTTATTATCTTATAGTCACATTTTAGGTTAGTAAGCATCAATTAAAATTTTTGGAGGATCATGACAACAATCAATGAAGATGTTTTGGCAAAAGGAAAGGTTACAGCTCAACCTGAAAAAAGTGAGCAAATTCACAATAACGATACAGTAAAACAGATGGTCAATGAAGGTACTGAGAAAAACAGAAAAACATTAGATCTGAGCGAATTAAAAGAGAAAACAGCAGAAGAATTGTTAGAGTTAGCTGAAGAAAGAAAAATTTCAACTAACGGTAAAAGCAATGGTAGAATGCTAAAGCAGGAAATGATATTCAGCTTAATGAAGAAAATGAGCGAAGAAGGAGGCATAACCACAGGGAGTGGAATAGTGGAAATATTGCCTGATGGTTTCGGTTTCTTACGTTCAGCAAGTGCAAATTATGCTCCAAGTACCGATGATGTTTATATTTCTAACGGGCAAATAAAGAAGTTTAATTTACGTACAGGAGATATGGCATGTGGAGAAATAAGGCCACCTGGTGATAAAGAAAGATATTTTACTTTAACTAAGGTTCAAAGTATAAACTCTACTGAAGTCAGTGAATTAAGAAAGTACGTCCATTTTGATAATTTGCTTCCTCTTTATCCTGAGGAAAGCATAGTACTTGAGTGTAATAGTGGTGATGATAAAAAAGGCTTAAGCATGCGTGCTATAGATATAGTAGCTCCTCTTGGAAAAGGGCAAAGAGCGTTAGTAGTTGCTCCACCTCGCACAGGAAAAACTGTATTGCTTCAGCAAATGGCTAACTCTATAGCTATAAATCACCCTGAAATAGAATTAATAGTGTTACTTATAGATGAAAGACCTGAAGAAGTAACAGATATGATACGTTCTGTAAAAGGTGAGGTAGTGAGTTCTACGTTTGATGAGCCTGCTTACCGTCACGTACAGCTTGCTGAAATAGTAATAGAAAAAGCTAAAAGAATGGTTGAGCATAAAAAAGATGTGGTAATCCTACTTGACAATATTACTAGACTTGCACGTGCTTATAACGCTGTTATTCCTTCGTCTGGGAAAGTTCTAACTGGTGGTGTGGATTCAAATGCACTGCAGAGACCCAAGCGTTTTTTTGGAGCGGCTCGTAATATTGAAAATGGTGGTTCTTTGACAATCATTGCTACAGCTCTTATAGACACTGGTTCAAAAATGGATGAGGTTATTTTTGAAGAGTTTAAAGGTACAGGAAACGCTGAGATTATACTTGATAGAAAACTTTCTGATAAACGTATATTTCCAGCTATTGACATTACAAAATCCGGAACAAGGAAGGAAGAGCTATTAGTTGATAAGGCTATACTAAATAAAATATGGGTGTTGCGTAGAATACTCAATCCTATGGGATCTGTTGAAGCAATGGAATTTTTACGTGACAAACTACTTTTAACAAAGAGCAATGCTGACTTTTTTAACTCCATGAATCACTAAAAGTAAGCCAGTTATGATGGATATGCTGAGCAAAAAGTAAAACGCTTTTATAGTTAAAATAATTGTATCCGTTCAGGCAATGGCGAACTTAGGGAGCGTTAAATAAACTATACGCGTCAAGTTAAGAAGCAAAGGTAAGAAAATTCAATGAACTTAAGGTGGATACTCTAGTCTTTCTATATCTGTCTTTCACAGAAAATTGTGACCAGTTTATGGTAAGTTTTTTCAGGAAAATTCTCAAATTATTAATTTTGCTGCTTAACGCTAAAAACAAGTAACCGTTCACGGATTGTGAGAATGAATAAAGAACTAAGCAGTCGTAACTTTTGGAAGGGATTTTGGCCATTGAGACGTGATGTCAAAAATATCGACAACATTCTTCCACGAACCTTTCCCCACGTTCCAACCAGGTGAAAAAGCTGTTTTTACGATAGCCGTCTAATTTGCCGTTCTGCAAGGTTGTTGATTGACTTCAGGCTTTCGTAAAAACTTCCACACTATATCCTCGGCCTTAACATCTTAATGGCCATTCTCAAACCATTCTCGTCATTTCATGAAAAAACCCTTCTTTCGCATTAGTTGTGTAGCATCTTTTAATATTAACAAGGCCTATAATAGTGCAGCACTGCCTTACGTATTGCCAATCCAAATTCTACTTGCTGTAAAATAACACAATCTGCTACATCGCTGCTAATCTCAATCCCTCTATTTATTGGCCCTGGGTGCATAACAATCGCATCTGGTTTTGCGTATGATAGCTTTTGTGAATCAAGTCCATACAAATGAAAATATTCTTTCTCTGAAGGAACAAAACAACTATTATTCATGCGCTCTTTCTGCAGTCTTAAAAGCATGATTACATCAGCATCCTTTATACCTTCAATTAATGAATAATGGACTGAATCTACTTCAGGAAAATGCTTACAAATCAAAGTTGGTGGTGCGACCAAGCTTATCTCTGCTCCAAACATTTTTAGCAACCTTATATTTGACCTTGCAACTCTACTGTGCAGAATGTCTCCACATATCACAACTTTGAGATCCTTTATTTGCTTTTTATGACTGCTGATTACAAGATAATCTGCAAGAGCTTGAGTTGGGTGTTCACTGCTTCCATCGCCTGCGTTGATTAGCGAGCAGCTAACATTCTTAGCCAGCATATTAACAATACCGCTATTTTTTTGCCTGATTATTATATAGTCAGGATTCATTGCATTTAATGTTTTGATCATGTCTTTTAGATCTTCTCCCTTGTTAATAGAAGAAGATCTTATTGGCAAAGTTACAACATTTGCTCCAAGGCTTTTTGCTGCTATTTCAAAAGACGCAAGTGTACGCGTTGAATCTTCAAAGAATAAATTTATTACTGTCTTATTTTCCAAGATATGACTATTTGCAGCTTCTTTTTTAAGGTACTGGTTAGCCAACTTAGTTATATTTTCTACATCATCGACTGTAAGGTCTGAGATGTTTAACAAATTCCTTCTCTTGTGCATAGTTTCCTTTTCAACTACTTGAACCTATTCTACTTTCTTATTATTGTTTTTCAATAGACCTCTTGTGCAGCAATTGTTTTGGTGAAAGAACAGAAAAAGATAGTAAAGTCAAAATTAAGTTAGAAGGAAGAAAAAGTTCAGCGAGTCAAGAGTAAGGTACATTAGCATAAATCTTTCATCCCAGTGTTCAGTGGCACTGGGGATTACTTCCACTTACACTCATCCGCTATCATAACAGCCTCAAGAAGATGCTTCTCAAGTTCACTTAGAGGTAAATCACTTTGTGGATAATTTCCCCAAGACTTTAGTATATCGGAAGTTTCAACGCCTTCAATAACAGGGTATTCTTGGTTTTTTTTAGCGTATAGCTCTTGAGCCTGCTTGCTTACTAAAAATTCCAATAAGACTATAGCATTTTCCCTGTTTTTTGCGTTTTTTGTTACTGCTGCACCACTGATGTTTACCATTACGCCGTGATCATTGCGATTAGGAAAAAAAGCCCCTAGCTTGTCTATAACATTCTTTTTATTTTCTGATGAAAGAATTCTTGCAAAGTAATAACTATTTACTATTGCAACATCTCCTTCACCAGCAGCTACAGCATAAATTTGGTCAGTATCACCACCACTTGGTTTTCTTGCCATATTACTCACAATTCCACTTACCCATTCTTTCGTCTTTTCAAAACCATTATTTGCAATCATAAAAGCAATCAATGACCGGTTATATGGACTTGTAGAAGAACGCACTAATATTTTTCCTTTCCATTTTTCATTTGCTAAATCTTCATAAGTACTTAAGTTTTTAGGATTTACTGACTCTTTATTATAAACTAATATTCTGGTTCTTTTTGTAAGGCCAAACCAATAATCTTCACTATCTCTAAATTTTGCAGGTATAACACTTTTTAAAATCTCTGAATCCACTTGAGATAAAAGCCCTCTTTTTTTTGCCAAAATCAGGTTCACTGCATCTGCAGTTAAAAGCAAGTCAGCTTCACCGCCATTTTCCATGCGTGAAAGTAGCTGAGAATAATCATCAATGATGTAACGTACTTTAATGCCTGTATTTTTTGTAAATTCATCAAATAAAGTACGTACTAATTCTTCTTTGCGCGATGAATAGACATTCACTACTTGTGAATTGTCAGTTCCGCTGTTTTTATACAAAAAAGTAATGACTATTAATACAACTGCTATTAAGGATGTGAATATAAAGGCTTTTTTCATATTGGATAAAAAATAACTTCTTTCAGTTAAAGATACTCAAATAGCGCAATCTTAGCAAGTGTAAAATTCGTTAGATGTAGCTAATATAATTTGGATTTACCGAAGTCAATGTATGAAATAATCGAAATTGTCATTCCAGCGCGTGACGCTAGGCCATAAAACCTACTTGACAAACTCCGTCAGCCCCCTTATCATGAAACTGAAGGTATTCAGTTATCTTCATCTGCGCAGATTAAACAGCAAAAAAACAACGTAGTTGGCGTCTTATTTTTAATTTTTTGCACTATGCGCACCTTATGTCTTCACAACATTTCTAGGTTTTTACCTACACAAGCTGAAACGCGCTTATAAAGCGTTTAAGACAGTATAGTACGCCAATTTGCAGGATTAGAGAGTGATAACTAGCTAACACGGGGTTTCTTTTGCCTTTTTTTCTGCTTAGTAAATTTCTTAAACATTTGAACTAAGGTGAGCTGCACTTAAAAGCAGCTAAATTGCAGTGTTTAAGACTTAAAAAAACGCCAATACAGAAAATAGACAATGACCAGGGCCTCTTTTGCCTTTTTTTTCGTTTGGTAAATTTCTTAAATATTTATGGCTAAACGACAACCGTCATCCCGCTACGTGTTAGCGGCTAAGAGATACCGCGGCGGTATGACGGTCTGCGGCGGTATGGCGGTTCGCGGTGGCATGACGGTTCGTGGCGGTATATTCGTCATCCCGCTACGTGTTAGCGGCTAAGAGATACCGCGGCGGTATGACGTATTACTTATTATAGTTATAGTTCTACATGAATTACAAAAGTAATATTTACTAGATCTTAATATTTTAGATCTATATTTTAATAAATAATGAGCTGTAATTAGTATGAATGATCCATTTAAAAGTGAGAACTATAAAAAAAATCTTGACTCCTTGATAGAAGCTATAAAGCTGAAAAATATTGGTGAACAATATAATAAAACAGTGAGAGATTTATCCCAGACATTAGAGAGTTTTACAGATAAGGCAGAAGATGTAGCTAAGTTTGTTATATGTAGTGACTTGAATAATTATATAGAACCGGTGAACAAAAAGCCATCAGGTTTTTTTGGAATATTCAAGGAAACATTTAATAAAATCTTGGGAAAAGATGCTTCAATTCAGGATAACGATATAAGAAATTTTGCTAATGATAAATTGCCCAGTCTTGCTGAAAAAATAACATTCGAATACCTAAATGTTTTAAAGAAAATTTCAGATTTAGAGCAAAGTAAAAAAAATCAGGAGGAACATAGATTGTATAGAGTGAACTTAGAGGATAGAACAGCGTCAAAGCAAGAAGAAAATCCTTTATATGATCTACAAGCAGGAGATTCAGGCTATGGAAGTTCATTAAATGAAGAGCATGAATATGAAGACATATCACATTATCAAGAGAAAAAGCAAAAGGAAAATCCTTTATATGAGCAGAGAGAAGATTTAGGCTATGGAAGTTTATTAAATGAAGAGCATGAATATGAAGACATATCAAATTATCAAGAGAAGAAGAGTAAAATTTTAATAGAAAATTCGCAGAGTTCAAAATCGCCCAAAGAAGAGCCAATTTATGCAACAGTTTCTAAAGAACATATAGAGGCAAAAAGAAAACGTAAGCAGAAACAACAACCTCAATCCCTCGTACTACCAAAACCACCAAGAGCATCGCAAGTGCCAAAAAAAATGTTTACTACTGGTCAAGAAGTTAGACAAGAATCGAAAGTGGTAGTCAAAGATAAACCTGCAGTACCGCCAAAGCCTAAAAATCTAAGCCGTGCTGATCAAAAAGTAAGCACAGAGCCAAAAGTAGTAGAAGTAATTCTTAAAAAATCAGCTGAAAGTAAACCTACAGTACCACTAAAATCTGAAAATCAAGACAATAGGAAATCAGCACAAAAAGCTGCTGGTAAGGCGATACCAAAAGTAGCAGCAGCTACTATGAAAGGAGGAGCTAATCGCGAGATGGGCAGTAAAGTAAAGGCATTAAAAGAAAAATTTGAGCAAAATCAAGCAAAACTACCCCAGCAGCACAAGCGGATATCGGTGTGAAGAAAAAACAATCTCATTCATTTCTAACAGAGAATAAAAGATCTGCAACGAAACACATAACAGCAAAATCTGATCCAAAATCTCATGTCAGCAAAAATCCTCCTTCCACACAAGTAAGTGTTAAGGAAATGGTTGCACAAATTGAGAAAGGAAAAGGAGGAAGATAGTAACATTTGGGAAAAAAACATATGGTCAAGTCAAGAGATTGTGAGCAAACTTAGGAAGTTATAGCTAAACTGACTGTATCTGTTCAGAGGAGTGGCTAATGTGCAAATATTGAAGCAAAGTGCGTGACTCACAGCTGTACGAACATTGCAATATGGCACATAGTAAACGATGTCATCCCAGTGCCCAGACACTGGGATCCAGTTTTCCATATAATCTCATCGAAAATGTTGTAATCACTTTCTGTGCTAGTTTGCTTGTTCACAAGCAAACTTTTCTGGTTCCCAGTGTCAAGCACTGGGATGACATCATAGGGACACTGGGATCTAGGGAATGTTCAAAAAACTGTGTCAAATCAACTCATACACTTCATTACCAACTTCATGATGAAGTTCTGCAGTTGGATGGAAATAATCAAAAAAGAAATAATCCTTTAGTGTTTCTTCGCTACACCCAGGGTTATAGTGAACGTCAAGTTCCCCTTTAAATATCAACTTTAAGAGTATTTTTATATTTTCTTTAAATCTCCCAATTTGGTCTGCAATGTTCGATGTGCATGCATCTTGACAATTTAAACCTTTGCTCTTGTATTCGCTAAGCATACTTTTCATTTTAGAGTTAAGATCAAATGCTTTTATTTCAAGATTTGTACTTTTCTTCATATAATCTAAGCCATTAGCCAATTTTGCATTGAAACTCTCTGTGAGCTTCGTAGCTAGTTCCCTTGCTTCTTCATCTCTATTAAAAGCTGGTATTGAGCCAACTTCAGGTGCGTTTGCAACAACTACATGCTTAACACCATGTTCATTTAGAACCTTAAGTGCATTACATATTTCACTCACTGCTTGTTCCAACACTTCTTCCGCTTTAGTATCGTCATAAGCAGTGGCAACCATAACATCATTTCCGCCGATTATGATGCAAAATAAATCTTCTTTACCTATATCTGGATGATGTTTAATTACCGCATCTAGCTGGTTAGCTAAACGAAATTTATTGAAGAAATAATAAAAAATAGGGTCAAAAATTTCAGATGCTGTTGCACATGAAACTGCATAGTTTTGACCTTGCTGTTCGTGGCATTTCCCAAAAAATGAATAACTCCACCCAGGTTTAAATTCGTCTAAATCTAAATATTTTGCTACATATTCAACAGCAGTGGGGCCATTGCTAAAAGATCCTCCTTGATAAAAGGGTCATCAAACTTTACGCTTTTTGCAAAGGATAAGTTATTTAAAATTCCAATGATTGCGCCATTATCGGATAAACTATCACCCAGAACATAAAAATTTCTATACTTTGAATTAGAATTGTCATTTTTGTTTGTCATAATATTTACCGTAGATTAGCATGTTGTTTCATTAGATTCATAAAAAAAAATAGCGGTGCAACTTTTTTACAACCCCCATTTTAAACTTTATTGTGCATTTCCTTCATATCATACCTTTTTGAAAAAACGTTTTATTTTAAAAACGCTCTGACTTTTTCTCCACTTTTTCCGGGCAAAATCAGCTTCTTCTTAACTTGACACGTATACTTAAAAGAACCCTCTAAGTTTTCTAGCGCGGCTTGGATGTTTCAACTTGCGCAGTGCTTTTGCCTCTATTTGCCTAATTCTCTCACGTGTTACATTAAAAATTTTTCCTACTTCTTCTAAGGTATGCTCCTTCCCATCTTTACCAAGGCCAAAACGCATTCTTAGAATTCTTTCTTCCTTTGGTGTTAAAGTTGCAAGAACATTGGTTGTAATGCCACGCAAGTCAGCAAGTATTGCAGCATCCTCTGGTCTGGAGACTCGCTTATCTTCTATACAATCACCGAAGGTACTACTATCATCCTTTCCTGTTGGAGCTTCAAGACTTACTGGGTCCCTTGCTATTTTCATAACTTTGCGTATTCTTTCCAGTGGCATTGTCAGTTCTACACTTAATTCCTCTAACGTCGGCTCTCTTCCCATCTCATGAGTCATTTTTCTTAATGCTCTGTTGATTTTACTGATAACTTCTACCATATGAACTGGTATTCTAACTACTTTAGACTGCTCAGGTATTGCCCTAGTGATTGATTGTCTTACCCACCAAGTGCCATAAGTTGAAAATTTATATCCACGTTTGTAATCAAACTTATCCACGGCCTTCATAAGACCAATATTGCCTTCTTGTATCA
This sequence comes from Wolbachia endosymbiont (group A) of Norellia spinipes, assembly GCF_964273535.1. Lineage (NCBI taxonomy): Bacteria > Pseudomonadati > Pseudomonadota > Alphaproteobacteria > Rickettsiales > Anaplasmataceae > Wolbachia > Wolbachia endosymbiont (group A) of Norellia spinipes. The sequence continues at coordinate 1,553,151 of NZ_OZ187006.1, read as the reverse complement.
AATCAAGCAGATCAAGGCCTCTTTTTGAATACTTCTTAGCAATGGAAACTACTAGCCTTAAGTTAGCCTTAATCATCTCTTGCTTTGCTTCAGAGACTTCTCGTTCGTGTTTTTGTATTCTCCTGATTAGCTCCTTAAATTCTTGCACGTTATCTTCCTGTATATGCTGCTTAATACCGTTCAAAGTACTAGCTATATGTTCAGAGTTATCGTCTATAAACCTTAAAAATTTGTTTTTTAATTCACCTGTAAAAGAGGACTGATTTTCATTGATCTTTAAAAGAATTATCTTTTTCAATTCGTGCTTTAAAAGCACGTCATCATAAACTTTATAGAAACTTTCTCTATCGATATCGTATTTTCTAGCCTCAGCAATAAGATTAGCCTCTTCAAGCGTGATGGATCTATTTATCTTATAAAGTTCTTGTGTAATTCTGGCAACAGCAGCATCACTTAACTTAATTTGTAATGCTATAGACCATATTTGACTATATAAATTCTCTAGTTCATCAGAGGAATCTTTAGAATTTTTTCTTAATACCAATGCTTCATTTGTTAAAGTAATTATCTCATCCAATGCAACTATGACCTTTGGCAATAAGTCACTTTCCATTTCAAGAATAGAAACATTTAAATTCGCTGAATTTATATCTTCATTATCACCGTCTTTCTCATCATCACTTTTTTTACTATCTTTCTCATCATCACTACAGTACTCAGCATCTTCAGAAACATCCTCAGAATCCTCAACATCTTCAGCACTTTCTTCACTCTCTTCTTTGGGTACCACATTAAAGTCAGAGTTATAAATTGCATCCAGATCTATAATTTCTCTCAGTAAGAGAGCTCCACTACTTAAATCATCACGCCATACTTTTATCACCTTTAATGTTACTGATGTTTCAATTATTGTACGTAACATGTTATGCTTTTCAGATTCAATTTTTTTTGCTATCTCGATTTCATCTGCCCTTGACAAAAGCTTTACAGAGCTCATGTCTTGTAAATAAATCCTCACTGGATCATCATTTTGTACTAAAGTTGCAGTAATATTTGGCGATATGTCATCATCATCAAGTTTACTATCATCACTGTTGGAAGGAATATCTTCTTCATCTTCGCTACTTTCAAGCACATTAATTCCGGAATCCTGCAATAAAGATATAGCATCATCTATAAAATCAGACGAAAAATTTTCATCTGATAATTTATCATTTATATCATCAAAGGTGACAAAACCACCTTTTTTTATACTTTTAGTTACAAGATCTCTGATAACTTTTTTCTTATCTTCTGCATCATTAATAGTTGACATCATTACCTTTATAGTTTATAATTTTATTTCTTATTAACAAATAAACTTACAACGAGCAAGTCTATAATTTTACTTTTAACTTGTGGCTATTCGTTACTTCATATAGTTTAAGATACTGTTAATTTATGTACACTTGTCTTGATCAATTGTTCCATACTTTTCTTCCATTTTTACTGCTATGGACAATCCAACTGAAAATGTTGCAATTCCAACCACTATAGCAGTAAGCATTAAAACATGAGGTATAGGATTGCTATATGAATAAAAATTTGAAACCAATATAGGAGGCAAAGAACTTTTTATATATCCTAGAGATATGTAAAACAACAAAACAGATGCTTGGAAGACGCTTACCCCTATCATTTTCTTGATTAAATTTTTATCGTTTATAATAATATATAAACCTAGCACCATTAATACAATAATAATCGTATAATTATATAAAGTCATTGTTTTTTCCTACGAGCAAAATTCATATATATAATTAACATAGAGGAGCAGACAGTAAATGCTACACCTAATTCCACCAAAAAAATACCCAATTTTTGACCGGTTCTATTATTGGCTGACAAGATATCATAAGATAAAAAATTTTGGCCAAGTAAAGTTGTTGCAACGCCCGTTCCTCCATAAATTAAAATACCTAACACGTTAGTCAATCTAATCACAGAATAAGGTATTGCTTTTAGAGTTGTAGATACACCAAATAGCATTGAATATAATATTATCCCGGAGGCAATAATTATTCCTGCTTGAAAACCTCCACCCGGAGTGTAATCACCGTGAAATTGTATGTATAAACCAAATAAAATGATAAAAGGTATCATCAAAAATGTTACTGCATTTAATATCGGATCTTTAATCATTGTCTTTTTCTTCTTTTAATATCAACGTTATACAAAGCGCAGCAGTAAAAACTACTATAGTTTCTCCAAACGTGTCATAACCACGAAAGCTTGCCAAAACAGCTGTCACTATATTAGGAATACCGGTAGCTTTTTCGGTATTTTCCACATAATAAGGAGCAACATGCAAGTGGATCGGAGCATTGTGGCTGCCAAAATCTGGCAATTGAATCATAAAATATGACAAACATACAGCCAGAAATAACATAAAAAAAAGCGTTATAGGGTTATGAGATAGATTTACTTTATGATTCTTTATCAAGGAGAGTGCTGCAAACGTAAAAATCGTACTGAGCCCTGCACCAACAGAAGCTTCAGTAATTGCAACATCAGGTGCATTCATAATTAAGTATATAAGCGCAATAAGTGAACTAAATACACACATTAGAACAGCACTTACGACTAAATGTCGCGAGAAGACTATAAAAACCGTAACTGTTAGTAACAACAAAAGTAGCACTACATTTAATATTTCTAACACCTTAACCTTCTTTAACAGTTTTTTTCTTAACTTTATAATAAGTGCGCGCTAAAATATAGCCATTAGTTGAGATAGCTACCCATATTATAAGAATTAATAATATTATTTTAACAGTATTGATTGAAAATCCATTCTGCAAAGCAAAACCAATTAACAATAGCGTTGCACCGCTAGAATCTGTAATACCTGCTGCATGTAACCTAGTATAGAAATCAGGAAATCTAATTACTCCCACACTTGAAATGATTACTGAACAAATGCCTAAAAATATAAGAACGGATCCTATCATAAATTATTAAAACAACATTAATCTCATTAGTGCTATAGTTGATATAAAGCTAACGCTAGCATACAACAATGCTATATCAATTAAAAAAAAATTATTCAGAATGATTGATATTGCTGTTATGAGTACAACTACTTGCGTTGAGAAATTATTGAACGCTAAAACCTTATTGTACACATCACTTGACTTAGACACTATGCGGCACAACATTATACTCATACAGAACAACAGTGTATAGATAGCAATGTGAAGCATTTAAAGACTATGTAACTTCAGTAGATTTCTAAACGGATACTTCTTCATCGCCATCTTGATCATTTATTTCACCATCCACTTCATAATCTTGGCTTTCTTGACTTGCATCAAGATCTGTGTTAAATTGACCATCAGAAAAATTTAATAAATTCGCTAGCTTACTTGTATTACTGCTGTAAACATTATTCATATTTCCTTTCATGTACTCCTTGCATCTACCTACCAAAAGGTTAAATAGCTCATGAGTATCCACCTGTTTTTCTGCTATTTCATATAAGGAAACTATGGTGTTTTTATGGTCTTTAAACTGAACTGTTTGAACTGGATTACTTGCTCCTGTATTTAAATCATGTGTTCTTTGACTTGCCAATAGAACCAATTTGAAACGGTTACTTACCTGTTCTGTACACTTTTCTACAATAGACTCAGCCATAAGATACTACCTTAATAAGTTTTATACTATATCACAAAAAACAAGTTGTCAACTTTGTATCTATTGCGATTCAACTTCATGTTTTACTTTTTCTGCCTCAGATTTTATTTCTTGGCTTTCTGTCATCGTGATTGTTATTTCATGATCAAGTTTTTTTAGAAATCCTAACAATCGCTCTAAAGAAAAACCATCTATTTTACCATTTTTAATTTGTGATACCTTTGGCTGATCAATACCAAATTTCTCAGCTGCAAAAGCCTGAGTCCAAGCATTTTTTTCTATAATTTTATTTATTATATAAAGCAACTTTGTTTTTATTGCTGCACTGTCTAAGTTATTTAACGATATTATTTCCATAATTCTTACACTCACATATCAATTAACTTTATTAAATATTACAGCATAATATTTAATATACCAAGATATTAATATCATATAACTTGTCAATAATTATATGATATCAAATTTAAAACTTTAAGTTGATTGTATATTAATATTTCAATCAAATTTCTAGTAATTTTAAATTACCATTTTACCATCAGCCTCTCTGAAAAAATCATTTACAGAAAGAACAAGCTAAAATTACAAAGCTTGAAATACAAAAATAATTATTTTATAAATTTATCTTACATAAGAAGTTTATATCTCTATATCTTAACATAGATATTTATTTAAATTTTTAAAATTTCTATTTTAACGAGAATTCTATATACTATATTTATAATATAACTTAAATATTTGTTGCTTTTTAGCTGGAACACTATTTAGTTAGTAAGTAAAATTGTGTTGAATATGACAAAAATAAAAAAAGATGTTGCTGTTATTATGGGAAGTGAGTCAGATTACACCACTATGGTCCATACCGTCGATATGCTAAAAGCATTAGAAGTTTCACATGACATATTCATAATATCTGCACATAGAACACCAGAAAGGCTCTTCAATTTTGCTAAATCTGCACAAGAAGAAGGTTTCAAGGTTATTATAGCTGGTGCAGGAGGTGCAGCTCATTTACCTGGTATGGTTGCGTCATTAACTTGTTTACCAGTTATCGGCGTTCCTGTGCATAGTAAACAATTAAATGGGCTGGACAGTCTACTCTCTATAGTTCAAATGCCAAAGGGTGTTCCAGTTGCAACCATGTCTATAGGAGAAAATGGAGCATATAATGCTGCCATTACCGCCGTATCTATATTGTCAATTTCCAACAGTGAAATTGCAGGTAGGTTAAAAAAGTGGAGAGAGAGACAGACCAAAGAAGTAAAAGAAAAACCAGTTTCATAATAAATCTATGGCAATAATCCTTCTAGACACAAAAACCATAAACCGTATAGCAGCGGGGGAGGTGATAGAAAGGCCAGCAAGTGTAGTAAAGGAATTAGTGGAAAATGCAATAGATGCTGGAAGTTTAGAAATAGAGATCAAAATAGAAAGTGGTGGGCGTAACCTTATTATTGTGACAGATGATGGTAACGGAGTAGAAAAAAACGATTTAGAACTTGCGTTTATGCGCCATGCTACTTCAAAATTGAGCGATAGTGAGTTGATAGAAATCAAGCATCTTGGCTTTAGAGGAGAAGCTCTGCCTTCAATAGCAGCAGTAAGTAGGATAAAATTATCGTCTAAAGCAAGCGGAGCAAGTGAAGCATGGTCTATAAGTTATGAGGGTGGAGAAAAGATGGGGGAGCTAACTCCTTACTCTTTATCACAAGGGACACATATTGAAGTACGAGATTTGTTTTTCGCTACCCCAAATAGACTAAAATTTCTAAAAACCGAAAGAGCAGAAACTCAAAGCATTGTTGATATTGTAAACAACCTAGCAATGGTTAACTACCATATAGGGTTTACTCTCACTTCAGGTAATAAAAAGCTCTTAAAATACGCTAAGCAGACTTCGTTATTTCATAGATTGTGTGAAGTAGAAGAAGAATTTCAGGGCAATTCTTTGGAGGTCAATGAAGAAGAAGACGGCATCAAACTTACGGGACACATCTGTAAGCCAACCGTCAATCGTGGTAAGTCAACTCAGATCTATACATTTGTTAATGGAAGGCCAATTAAAGATAATTTACTTATTGGTGCGGTTAGGTATGCATATCATGATTTTATTCCAAGCGATAGGTATCCTTTTGCAGCGTTACATTTAGAGATACCTTATGATCAAGTAGATGTAAATGTGCATCCAAATAAGTCAGAAGTAAGGTTTCAGAATAAGAAGCTCATATATGAGATAGTGACAAGAGGATTAATCAAAGCATTGTCAAGAAGGATAGGCACCTTTGATGTCATTCCAGCTAGTGACCAGAAAACTACTAATACAATAGAGGGTTTTTTGAAAGGTTCATTATCAGATCCTTTTGATAAATCTGATGTTCAAAATGAATTTTATGAAAGAAGGCCAAGTCCTTTTGAAAATCAACTAATAAAAGAATTTGCTTCTCCAAATGAAAAAGCAAAAGGCTTATCAGAACAGTCAAAATCGTTTGATTATACCGGCATACAGAAATCCCCATCACAAGCGGAAATTATGGTTCTAGAAAAAAAGGTGTTAGAGCAAGTTGATTTGATAGAGAGCCACCCGCTCGGGTTTGCACGCTGTCAGGTCTATAATACTTACATTATTGCCGAGGTAAGAGACAAATTGATTATAGTTGATCAGCATGCAGCCCACGAGAGATTAGTATATGAATGCCTAAAACAAAAATCAAGTATAAAAAGACAAAAACTACTTCTTCCTGAAACGGTTGAAATCAAAAATCAAGCTGGAATGGAGATGATTGAAATCTATAAAGATAAGTTATTTGAAATGGGTTTTGATATTGAAATCAAATCAGAGAATAAAGTGATAGTAAAAGAAATCCCTGCAATTTTGGGAGCAATAGATGTGAAAGAGATGCTAATTAATATAGTGGGTAGATTAACGGAAATAGAAGATACATTGCCAGTAGAAGACAAAGTGAACAAGATATTGGCTACTATCGCTTGTCATGGATCAATTAGAGCAGGCAGGAAAATGAGGTTAGAGGAGATGAATGAGCTGCTGAGACAAATGGAAAAAACTCCATATTCCGGGCAATGCAACCACGGAAGACCAACTTATATAGAAATGAAACTCAGTGATATTGAAAAACTGTTTGAGCGCAGGTAATGAGGTTGCCATAAATATGTAAGTGCTCTTTCCTCGTCATCCAAGTAGCTCATAGAAACGGATTAAACGAAAAACGACTTGACAAACTCCGCCAGCTCCCTTATCATGACAATAAGGGTATTTATGACTCAAAACTTGTTTTTGACCTGCAGGCTCAATGACAAAATTCAGTAAAAAACTTAGGGTATTTATTGGCGGATTACATAAAATTATAGCGGCTGCATGTCTTTTTTATTTTTTCTACATTCAGCCAAATCGCGCTTATTTTAAGCGTTAGCACATTATTACAGCGCCACTTACAGTAATATAGAGTCAAAACTCGCTACTCGGGGCTTCTTTTGCCTTTTTTTTTCATTTGGTAAATTTCTTAATGTTTATAGCTCAAAGAGAGGTGTCATTCCAGCACTTGATGCTGGAATCCAGGAATTTTATCAAGTATAAAAGTTATGTTAAAATGCACCATTTATGGAAAACTAGATCCCAGTGTCTGGGCACTGGGATGACATCATAGGGGCACTGGGATGACACCCTTTCCTAGATGGAGATAAATTACAATGTTTGTACAGTTATGGGATTGCGCAGTGGATGCAGTTTAACATAAAAAGCTTTGCTTTTTGAAATTTTGGGTTATACTAAACTTCAACACTATTAGCAGGGGTAATGATCATGAATAAAGAAGAAGCTTTAAAAATTTTGGAACTAACAGATAGCCATGACGTTATCTCTAAAGCCAGAAAGAAATTATTTGATAGTGAAAAAAACTCAGATGTATTAAAAACGCAGATCGAGGCATATAAATCGCTTACCGATAGTCAAGCAGAAGCTTTTTCGGATCTTGTAATATCAGCTATTAACAGTAATGAGCTAGATTTTCTGAAGTTGTTGCTGAAGACAGTAAAAAATGATGATAAATTTAACTATTTGAATACAGAAGGTACTGGTGGCAGTATACCATTGAACTTTGCATTAAGATATACAGGTTATAAGAATGAGTCAAGAGTTAAGATCATAGCTTTGCTTTTAGAGCATGGTGCTAATCCTAATACAAGAGATCGAGAAGGTAAATCATCATTACACTATGTTATTAATAATAGTGATGGCGTTTCTTGCCACAAAGTTACTGAATCACTTTTAAATAAAGGTGCTGACCCTAATGCAAAAGATAGTCAAGGTAAAACACTGTTGCATTACTCATTTGAAGATAAAAGTCACGATCGTGTTGAAATTGCAAAATTGCTGTTGAGGAAAGGCGCTAACCCAGACTTAAAAGATCATTACAATAAAAGACCAGTAGATTATGCTGAACACAACAGTAAAGTTGGGCAGCTATTTGGTGCCGTTGATCGTGATACGGTGTTACTATACTCTGGTGGTATAGTGATTTTTCGCTTTTTAGTATCTGCTGCGCACTTGAGGCTGCAGTTGGAGATTTCAGAAAAGCAGATAAAATCGGGTTTGCCATTTTTACAGTAAGTACTGCTGCTGTTGCATTATATTGCGCATACTGTGCAATAAAAACTGCGTTTTTTTCAAAACCCTCACCAGATTTTACCGAAGCTAGAGCAGAATTTCTTAATAGTCAATCACCAAATCCAGCAGGTGCAGCTTAATAATTATAGCTAAAGTAATCTAGGTTTACCGTCATTCCGCTACTTGTTAGCGGATGAGATACCGTGAATAAATCACGGTATGACGGTTCGCGGTGGTATAGTATAGCTCTTCTCATAATAGTCAGAATAAAAAAGCAGAATCAACAGCTTGACGGAAAGACTTAAAAATAGGGATATTTTTTCTAGCTCTATTCTTTATAGCAAACCAATTATGCTCAATTTCGTTAAAGTCTGGAGAATATGGAGGAAGATAAAGAATTTCAGCACCAACTCCTCTAGCAAGATTATCTATTTTTTTAGATTTATGGAATGTAGCGTTATCAAGAATTACAGTTTGGCCAGACCTTAAAATTGGAGTTAAAAACTGCTCAAACCAAGCCTCGAAAACATCCTTATTGCAGTATCCTTCAAAGGTCAATGGAGCAATGATCTTCCTTTTATTTAGAGCTGCAATCATACTGACACGCTGAGTTTTTTTACCTGATTTTAATGAATGAAACCTCTCTCCTTTTCTGCAATATCCGTATGGGTAGTCTTCTGTATTATCTATTCCAGATTCATCAATATATACAAGATTTTCATGACGTTTTGTTGCTATAACCTTTAAAAATTGAGCTCGCTTTCCTTCATTTCTTTCTTTATATCCGTAGGTCTTTTTTTCTTGTAAATCCAATATTTTTAAGTGCGCGGTGAATCGTTTGTCGACTGATATTACCCCAGAGTTTAGCCATCTCTGACTGAGTTTTGCCACCATGGTTTTTTGCAAATTTGGTAAAAACATTCCAGTCAGTAATTTTATGGTTATATCCTACGCTTCCAGGCTTTTTTGACTGAAAATCTCCCGTTTCCTTACGCCTTTTCTGCCACTCATATAGAGTCGTTTTTCCAATTTTAAATCTCTCTGCAACAGTTGCTCTACTTTCTCCTTCATCCAATGCCTCCATTGCTTTTTTCCTTAAATCGTAACTATACGCTGCTGGCATACAAACCCCACTACCATAAATCCATATCTTAACTTGTTTGGATTATTATGAGAAGAGCTATAATTCGTCATCCCGCTACTTGTTAGCGGGATCTATGCTAAGAGATACCACGGCGGTATGACGGTTCGCGGTGGTATAGTAATTCGTCATTCCGCTACTTGTTAGCGGGATCTATGCTAAGAGATACCGCGAATGAATCACGGTATGACTTAGATTGCTGATAAATCGTCATTCCGCTACTTGTTAGCGGATGAGATACCGTGAATAAATCACGGTATGACGTATAGAAACTAAAAAAGTTCTTTTTTAAAAAACTTAAGTTATACTTATAAGTATTTGATACTTTTTATAGTGATTATGTCGAATTTAAGCTGCCTTTATGGTGATAATGCAGAATTTGTGGAAGAAATGTATAGCCGTTATCTGCAGGGCGATAAATCAATCGGGGAAGATTGGTATAGAATTTTTTCAAGCAATTTAGAAGTTAATAAAGCAGAGCCCTGCAATGCAACTAAGGTAGATGATTCAGTTTCTAGTTTAGCAAATTTCTTCAGGTCCTATGGTCACTTTTTTGCAGACTTAAACCCATTGTCACCAAGTGAGAATCAATTAATAGATTACCAAAAATATTCAAATCTATCTCCGGCAAGTGACGCTGAAATCTATAGAGATATTTACTGCAAGAATATCGGTTTTGAATTTATGCATATCTCCTCTTATGAGGAGAGAATATGGCTGCAGGAAAAGATCGAAAATCAAACCTATACGCTGAGTTCACAAGATAAAAAGGAAATCCTGAGGCACTTGATCGAATCTGAGATGTTCGAGCAATTTCTCCATATGAAATTTCCTGGATATAAACGTTTTTCTATCGAAGGTGGGGAATCAGCTATCGTTGCTATTGAAAAAATTATTAGTGATTCTGCAGCTTTTAGTATTGAAGAAATAGTCCTTGGCATGGCTCACCGCGGACGGCTCAATGTTCTAACCAAAGTTATGGGCAAAGAATATGCGGCAATGCTATCTGAATTTCAAGGCAACCTTGCATACCCAAGTGGTCTTGAGGTGTCTGGTGATGTTAAATATCACCTTGGCTATTCTTCTGATCGAGCACTTACAGGTGGCAAAAAAATACATTTAAGTTTATGCCCTAACCCATCTCACCTTGAAGCGGTGAATCCGGTTTTGGCTGGAAGAATAAGAGCAAAACAGAATATAAGGTCTGTGCTTGGCATATCAATTCATGGTGATGCGGCTTTCATCGGTCAAGGTGTCGTTGCCGAGACCTTGAGCCTAAGCAACATTGAAGGTTATAAAGTGGGTGGTATTGTGCACATTGTTATAAACAATCAAGTTGGTTTTACTGCTAACCCATGCTGCGCACGATCCTCTTTTTATTGCACTGACATAGCAAAATCAATAGAAGCTCCGGTTTTCCATGTGAATGGAGATAACCCGGAAGCTGTGAGTTTTGCTGCAAGTCTGGCGATGGAATATAGGCAGAAATTTAAAAAGGACGTAGTGATTGATATAATATGCTACCGCAAATACGGCCATAATGAAGGCGATGAACCGAATTTCACTCAGCCACTTATGTATAAGCTGATATCAAAACATAAAACTCCTGGAACATTGTATGAAGAAAAATTGACTGCAGAGAAAGTATTAGATGGCGATGAAGTAAATAAATTGCGCAGTGAGTTCAGGGCAAAATTAGATAAAAGTCTTGCTGAATCAGTGACTTACACTCCAAAAAAAGCTGACTGGTTCGGTGGAGTGTGGTCAAAATTAAGAAGAGCAAAGCTGAACGATTTGAGCGAATACTACACGGATTCTGGTGTTCCGCCAGATGAGTTGAAAAAATTGGGTGTGCATATAAATAGCAATATTCCAAGTAGCTTTAACATTAACAATAAGGTTAGAAAAATACTCGATGGAAGAATAGACAGCATAAATTCTGGTAGCAATATAGACTGGGCAACTGCCGAAAGTCTTGCATTTGCGTCACTGCTTACAGAAGGAATAGGAGTGCGTTTATCAGGACAAGATTCTGGTCGTGGGACTTTCTCGCACCGTCATTCAAGGCTTGTTGATCAGGCAACAGAAGAAGCGTTTATTCCGCTAAACAATATAAATGAAAAGCAAGCTCACTTTGAGGTCATAGATAGCGCTTTATCAGAGTATGCTGTAATGGGCTTTGAATATGGATATAGTCTTGATTCTCCGTATTCACTGGTGCTCTGGGAAGGACAATTTGGTGATTTTGCAAATGGTGCACAAATTATGATCGACCAGTTTATCGCATCTGCAGAAACAAAGTGGTTGCGATCAAGCGGTCTAGTTCTATTGTTGCCCCACGGTTATGAAGGGCAAGGACCTGAGCATAGCTCCGCACGTATAGAGAGATTTTTGCAACTCTGCGCAGAGGATAATATGCAGGTAGTTAATTGTTCCACTCCGGCGAATTACTTCCATGTCTTACGCAGACAAATGCATAGAGACTTTCGTAAGCCTTTAGTAGTGTTTACACCTAAATCACTATTGCGTCATAAAAGAGCAGTTTCTAACCTATCTGACTTTGAAGGAAAATTCCTCACGGTAATTCCAGAATGTAGAACAGGTTTAGTTTCAAATAATGAAATACTTAAAGTTGTAATATGCAGTGGTAAAGTTTATTACGATATAATTGAAATGCTTGAAACACAAAAAATAAACGATATAGCAGTGATACGTTTAGAACAATTCTATCCGTTTCCAGCCGATAAATTAAGCAGCGAACTTGAAAAGTACAAGAACGCTGAAATTATATGGTGTCAAGAAGAACCAAAAAATATGGGGGGATGGTTTTTTGTCAACCCATTGATAGACGAGGTGTTATCTGACCTCAATATTCAAGCAAAAAGACCTAAGTGTATCGCAAGACCTGCTGCTGCATCTCCTGCATGTGGTTATGCTAGTGTTCACACTCAGCAACAGGAGGAAATTTTAAAGCAGCTTAATTAAACTTCACCTCTACTAGTGGAATGTTATTCCAGCTATTGCTTCCATAGTCATCAATAGAAGCGTTTAAGTAATCTGTATCAAAGCGCACGGGCACATCAAATTCGAAGCTCGCAGTGATTATCGCATCTTTTACTGGTGGCTTCATAAATGTTATTTCTCCCGTTGAATAATTTACTGAATATTCACTCTCTTCTTTACCATTTAAATAAATCTTTACTGTCCCATGTACTGGCTTTTTGATCATGCGTATATGCTTATCTTCCCCACTTACATAAGTTTTGATTAGCTGAAAAGTCGTTTTTTTGTTATCTCCTATACCAATCTTTTGATTAATGGCTATAAAATCTGACCAATCCTTAAAACGAAACCCTATTGCTTTACCTTTTCGTGCATGAAAAAATGTTATGAGTTCTGTTAGCTGCTCGTTTGATCTGACCCCGTAAGCTATGTTGTATCTAGTGCGTACATGAGACCAATTGATATTGCGCTGTTCACAACCGTTATGAGTTGTTACAACGTCAGTGGAAAATTCCGGTCCTCCAGTGGAACCATAAGATATATTTTCTGGAAATCTAATTTCTGTGAATGACATATGTCCTCCTATGAAAGTAAAATTGAGGTGGTGTAGTAAAACAGGAAAGATCTTAAATTTTTAAAGTTGCTTTATTAATAAGACCGTGCATTTTTAATCCTATTTCTTCTAGAAAAGTAAGGGTACTATTTTCTTCTAACTCACTTTTCAGTTCGTTAATGTTCTTATGACTCTGCGTTAATTGATATACACAAACACATCCAACGACTAAAGCAATTCCAGTAAGACATGCAAAAGGAATTGCTTGAGTAATGATAGCAGCTATAGCAGATGCTGTGAATACTATAGCAGCTATCACAGCAACTGTGCCATAAACAGCTTCTTTCTTGGGAGTATTAAATAAACTGTGTCAAACCGAAAAAAAAGTAATAAATTGATATAAAAAAATGGAGGTTTGACAATGAGTCAGAAAGTAGTAAACAGAACTACCGGTTTGGTAGATTATAAAGAATTAGAAACAAATATCCTGTCGTCTATACGAGAAGGAAGACCGTTGACAGGAAGAGATGGAGCATTAACACCGTTTATAAAAAAGTTGCTGGAGGTAAGCCTGGAAGGTGAAATAGAAAACCACTTGTCGGCTGAAAGCGAAGAGAATAATCGAAGAAATGGGAGGAATGCAAAGACTTTACGTACAAGCGCAGGGTCATTTGAGCTTTTGACGCCAAGAGATAGGGAAGGAAGTTTCGAACCACAAATAGTCAAAAAAAGGCAAACAAACTTACATCCAGAGCTTGAAACGAAGATTTTGAGCACATTTGCCAGTGGTATGGGCTATAGAGATATAGTGTCACATGTTGAGGAAATTTATGATCACAAAATATCGGCGGCAGAGATATCAAGTATTACTGACAAATTGCTACCAGTAATCAACGAATGGCGTAGTCGCCCGCTGCAGTCTGTATATCCGATAGTTTTCATGGTTTTTTAAAGTCAAAGAGGACGGGCATTGCGTAAGTAAATGCATGTATAACATATTAGGCATAGATCAAAATGGCAAAAAAGAAGTATTAGGTTTTTATTTGGCTGAAAGTGAAGGAGCTAACTTCTGGTTGGGAGTGCTAAATGACCTCAAAGAAAGAGGAGTAGAAGATATCCTTATTGCCTGCGTTGATGGGCTGAAAAGCTTTCCTGCAGCTATAAACAGTGTCTTTCCTAATGCGGAAGTGCAGATGTGTATAGTGCATCAGATACGCAACTCACTGAAGTATGTGGCCAGTAAAGATGCGAAGAGTTTTTTGAGCGATTTAAAGAAGGTATATCAAGCTTCAAGCAAGGAAATTGCCGAGAATTATCTGTTGGAATTGGATGAAAAATGGGGCACAAAGTACCCTATGGTTATAAAATCTTGGCAGAATAATTGGGAAAACTTGTCTGGTTATTTTAAGTATTCTGGTCCAGTTAGGAGGATAATCTACACCACCAATCCCATAGAGGGGCTACATAGGCAAATTAGGAAATTCACTAAGACCAAAGGCTCATTTACCAGCATAAATGCCTTGTATAAGCAGGTATATTGTGCTATAAAGAAGGCAGAGGAAAAGTGGACGATGCCTGTACATGATTGGGCATTAACTATCTCTCAACTTGATGTTTTCTTTCCTGGCAAATTGAAAATTGAGTTGAACTAAAAATGCGGTTTGACACAGTTTATTTAACACTCCCTCTTTCTTGTAATTATTAATTAATTTTTTTTGTATTTCTTTTTGTTGTGTTTTTTGTTCTTGCTGATGAGAGGAAGGGATTTCTTTATCTATGTGAATTTGTAAAACCGGCGCACTAGTACTGGTATTAATTATTTCTTGTTGTACTTTTTGCTCTGATTGATTAGAAGTAGGAATTTCTCTATCCGTATAAACAGTCGCACTAGCGCTGGCATTAATTCCTTCTTGTCGTGTTTTTTGCTCTAGTTGATGAGAAAAAGGGATTTCTTTATCCGTATAAACAGTCGCATTAGTGCTGGTATTAATTCTTTCTTGTTGTACTTCTTGCTCTGGTTGATTAGAAGGAGGAACTCTTTTATCTGTACTAAAAATTTCTTCACTAGAAACTTGTTGATCTTCTTTTATATCTTCAGAAATTCCACTAAGGAGTGGTACAAAATGTTGCATGTAATTCACTACTCCTACAGTTTTTTTACTATTATCTATCTTTAATTGATCAAGATTCACATCTTGTATAAAAACTTCTAGATCATCATCATGTGCTGTAATTTTAGTTACTGTAACTTTTTGACTATCTTCCTCTATTGAATAAATATAAAGCTCCACTTCATAATTATCACATATCATTCTCCCTTCAACCCCTGGGCGACCCCATATAGGTGGGCTAGCTTCTGTAGCCATACTTCTAATATCTTTTAAATATCTATCAAAAGATGCAATATTGTCTGGTATAATATTGTTCTGGTTATCTTTCATTACATTTCCGTTTGAACCTATCATAGGTACAGCATATCCTTCAGCAATATTTTTTGTTATTTCATTAAAAACCCATCGTGAGTCCTTTTTGTTTTCAGCATAATCTGCACAATCTTTTCTTAATGATTTTGCGGTAAAACGATAACCAGGTTTTATATTTAACTCATTCAACCCTTGAGCCACGGAGTCAAAAAAGCAATCTCCTGTCTTTATAGCAATTCCTATGTTTAGATTTTTGGGACAAGCATTTTTTAAATTATGCAGTAAATCACTTGATTTTTTCTTTTCTTTGATTTGTCGAAAAAGAGCAATTGGTTCTCTTGTATAATTAGGCTCTTTCATATTGTAACCTCAGAATGGTAGCTATATGTTAAGTTTAACACTTTTTAATGGATTAGTCAACCTTTGCAGGCTAAGGTTATGCTCGACTGTAGGCATCACCTGCTTTTCTTGAGCTACTGCGTATCTTATACGTACTGCTATTTATCACATTCATAATTAGATTCGTTTACGTTGTCAAGTAAAAAAATAAAATTTTATAGCAAATTAATCGCTGAAGCTAGTTTTTGCTTGCGACTTAATTCATCTACTTTTTTGCGTAATACATTCAAATCAGTTGCTCCTACAAACAGACTATCCCCAATTATTAAAAAGGTGTGCCCCCTACTCCCAAATCTCTTACTAGGAGCTTACTGCCATTTATCATTTGCTCAATTTTGTCCGCGTTATTTTTCATGGAATTATTAAAATCGTCCTCATCAATCCCTATGCTTTTCACTATATCCAATATGCTTTCGTCTGAAAATCCTCCTTTGTGACTTAAAGCAGAATAGTGAAAGTCGAAATATTTTTCTTTATCAATAAAATAAACAGCTAAAGCGCTTTTTGCTGCCCTTAAAGAGTCATTACCAAGTATTGGAGCATCCCTAAAGATATACTTAATTTTACCGTCGTTAATTAACTGTTTTATATCGTCTTTTATAGTCTTGCAATATCCACAAGAATAGTCAAAGAAACCTACAGCTATAACACTACTATTTTCATTTCCGGAGTAAGGATAAGTAAGGTCAAATATTTGATCCTTGTATTGTGAAATTTTACTTTTGGTCACATTATCTCGAGCAGCGTAACTACTTTTAATCGATTCCTCTTTGAGAGTTTTTACGATCTTATCAAAATTTCTACTTATATAATTATCTAATTTCTCACCTATATAATCATCGCTTAGCATTTGGCTGCGATTTGAAAGCCAATTGTTTATTACTGGTAAACTTGCTACTGCCAGTATAAGGATCAATAAAAACGATATTCTAGACATACAATTTATTTAAAAACCTACAACATAAAACTTTAGTACACATTTATCTGTATATTAAAAGAAGCATCTAATATTAATATATGAAAACATTTATATCAAGTGTATTTTATAACCAGTTTTGCCTCAAATGCAAACTTTACGTACAATGGAACTCAAGCACATTACTGAAAAGCTCATCAGAAGACTTGGTGATGCAAATGACCAAACCATCGCCAGAATAGCCAATTATGAGATGCTCTATCTTTTACCGCCGCGTATAACAACTGTAAACATGGTGGTGAAAAAAGTTGATCATCTTATAACCGCCGTGTATAATGCTAACAAATGCGGCGGTAAATTATATGAGCGAACCAATAATTGGTAGAGAAAAGGAAATAGCCATTCTAGAAAGTAAGCTTCTCTTTTCCCCATTTGCTGAGTTTATTGCAGTGTATGGTCGGCGTCGTGTGGGTAAGACGTACCTAATAAAACAATTTTTCAGTAAACATGCCGATGTTTTATTTGAACAAACAGGTCTTAATAATGGTACTATGCAGGAACAACTTGCAATTTTTACACAGTCGTTATCAAATACTTTTTATAAAGGTGCAAAAATTGCTTTGCCTGAAGTGTGGCTGGATGCATTACAACAATTAACACTTGCTATTGATAACACACATGAGAATGAACACATTGTCTTATTTTTTGATGAACTTCCATGGTTAGCTACAAGAAAGTCTCGTTTTCTAGAAACGTTAGAATATTTTTGGAATATACATTGGACAAACCGAAAGAAGCTTATCTTGGTTGTATGTGGTTCAGCAGCTTCTTGGATGTTGGAAAATATAATTTATACCAAAAGGGGGGTTGCATAACCGCATTACCGCAAGGATACCTTTGCAGCCTTTTAACTTACGTGAAACTAAAGAGTATCTAAGATATTTAGGAATCAACCTTAATCACCAGCAGATATTACAGATCTATATGGCTATTGGAGGAATACCACATTACCTTAAGGAAGTAAGTAAAGGATTATCAGCAGCACAAAACATTAATATGATCTGTTTTCAGAAGGGTGGTTTGTTATTTGATGAATTTGATATGTTGTTTCACTCCTTGTATGAAGAGCCAGAGACATATCTAAATATCATTCGTGCGATTGCAAAAAAGCCAAAAGGGATAAGCAGAAAAGAACTTATAAAAGCGACTAAAATCACTGAGGGTGGTCGCTTAACTGCTAAATTAAGGAGTTTAGAAGAAGCAGGATTTATTGGTGGTTTTTTACCATTGAACAAGGGAAAGAGAGGAGTATATTACAGGGTAATGGACGAATATGTATTATTTTATCTAACGTGGATTGAGCCGTTTAAGGAAGTAACAAAAAGGGCAATAATAAGTGATGCTCACTATTGGGAGTTAGCAATAAAGAAACCAGCTTGGCAAACATGGACAGGGCAAACATTTGAAGCAGTGTGTTTTAAACATGCCAATGTAATTAGAAAAAAATTAGATATAGAGCATATAGCAGTTATATGTGGAGATTGGCAATATCAACCAGAAAAATACAGTAAAGAGTCTGGTGCTCAAATAGATCTAGTTTTCGATCGAGAAGATGGATGTGTAATGCTCTGTGAGATAAAATATAGTGATAAACCTTATACAGTAACAAAGGAATTTGTCGAACAATTAAAAAGAAAAGAAGCAATTTATAGAGAAAAAACGAAATCAAAGAAGCAAATATTCTGGGTGTTAATTGCTGCAAATGGAGTTTCTGAGAACCAATATCTAAAAGATACGATACATCATGTGATTACACTAGAAGACTTGTTTTAAGTTATTTTAAATTTTAATATGTACACCAACTTACGCGACTTCATTAAAGCCTTAGAAGAAAAAAAAGATCTGATTAGGATTAAGGAGGAAGTTTCAACAGTTCTTGAAATGACAGAAATTCACCGTAGGGTTTTGTCAAATAAAGGACCAGCTATCATCTTTGAAAATGTTGTCACGGAAAACGGTAAAAATTCGATTCCAGTTTTGGTGAATTTATTTGGTACTATTAAGAGGATTGCATTGGGGTTGAACATAAACCCTGGTGAACTAAGAGATCTTGGTAAACTTTTAGCATTTTTGCGATCACCTGAGCCACCAAAAAACTTCAAAGATGCCGTGAAAATGTTTCCTTTACTAAAAGTTGTATTGTCGATGCGAAGTAAAGTTGTGAGCAAGGCTCCATGTCAAGAAGTGGTGCTAACTGGGGATGAGGTGGATCTTAGTTTGCTACCTATTCAAACATGCTGGCCAAATGAACCTGCACCACTTATCACCTGGCCAATTGTGGTGACAAAAGGCCCAACGGAAGACAAGCAAGATAATTTCAATCTTGGAATATATCGTATGCAGGTTATAGATAAAAAAACGACTCTAATGCGCTGGCTTGCACATCGTGGTGGTGCAGGTCACCACAAACGATGGAAAGAGAAGGAACAAAATATGAAATTTCCTGCTGCTGCTGTGATCGGTAGTGATCCTGCAACAATTATTGCTGCGGTAACTCCAGTGCCAGAAACATTGTCAGAATACCAATTTGCTGGGTTGCTGCGCAAAAAACCGCTTGAGCTTGTAAATTGTAAGACTATTCCGCTTCAAGTGCCAGCTCATGCAGAGATTGTTCTGGAAGGCTATGTAAGTTTGGATAGATATCAAGATGAAGGGCCATACGGAGATCACACCGGCTACTATAATTCTGTTGAGCAATTTCCAGAATTTAATATTACTGCAATTACTATGCGCAAAAATCCAATTTATCTCAGCACTTTCACTGGCAAGCCACCTGATGAACCATCAATTCTTGGTGAAGCGCTCAACGAAATCTTTGTGCCCATTCTTATCAATCAATTTCCAGAGATAGTGGATTTTTATCTACCACCAGAAGGTTGTTCATATAGAATAGCGGTGATATCGATAAAAAAGTCTTATCCAGGGCAGGCAAAAAGAATTGTTATGGGCATACTTTCCTTTCTAAAGCAATTTTTATACACGAAGTTTATTATCGTTGTTGATGATGATATAAATGTACGTGATTGGAAGGAAGTGATGTGGGCAATATCAACGAGAATGGACCCTGTGCGTGACACAATCACAATAGAGAACGCACCTATTGATTATTTAGATTTTGCTTCCCCTGAAAGTGGACTTGGAGGTAAAATGGGATTTGATGCAACAAATAAAATCCCGCCTGAAACCAAACGAGAATGGGGAGAGAAAATTAAAATGAGTGAGGAAATAGTAAGAAAAGTCATGGAGAAGTGGGAAGAATATGGATTGACAGGTGATTAAATTATGATGTAGCCTATCGCCGTATATCCGGGGGTGGGTTGTTGTGAGGCTTTTTCACTTTTTATTCTTGTTAATGTGTTTTTCTCTGTATTACTATGCGGGTTTTATATTTTCGCCCTGCCCAAAAGCTACGGTTTGCTTTTCACCTGGAGAAGATTGTGCTGTACCGATAATCAGCGTAATAGATCAGTCTAAAAAATCTATCTTAGTTCAAGAATATACATTTACTCTTGGAACAGTTGCAAAATCTTTGATTAATGCTAAAGAACGCGGTGTTGATGTTAAAGTCATCTTAGATAAATCGCAACTCTACTCAAAATATAGTGTTATAAATGAATTATTTTCAGGTGGAGTACCAATTTGGATCGATGATAAGCCAAAGATTGCTCATAATAAGATAATGATTGTTGACAATCAAAAAGTCATCACAGGGTCATTTAACCTTAGTAAGACAGCTAAAAAAGGAAATGCTGAAAATTTATTAATTATTACAGATTATCCTGAATTGATTCAGCAGTATGTGAAAAACTGGGAGGCACGAATGTCACAATCTTATAAATACGCTCCCAACTAATCGAGAGCGCTTGCTTAAAATCAGTTCTAAAAACAGCAAGAGAGAGCTTTTTTGATTGATTGACATAATGATTATGATATAATGAACTAAAAGTTTAAGGAATAAAGTAATGGATTATATAAATGATGCTGACGGTAGCTACACTGCCATTCATGATTTTTTTCAAAACAACGGTGTTGGAGATTACAAAGTTCAATGCAGTTATGGTGGGGTGCCGTATGCTACTGATGAGTACGTGCATTCTGGCGATAAATTTTGGAGTAATAATTTCATAGACTCACATTTTGGCAGGGAAATAAAAATGTATCCTCAAAGTGAACTTTTAGCTAAAGAATATGCTGGAAATACGTTGCCAGTTTCAATATCACTAGATAAGGATTTAATAAAAATGAAGGAATGTCAGAAAAAAACGAAATTTGTGGAACTAGAAAGGGAGTCAGGTGATTTAGTGTATGATAAGCAAAAGCATGTAAAGTGTTACACAACAAAGCTATCATATGATGATGTACATATTTACAATAACGATAAAGTTTCAACATTTAGCATAAAATACGACGTGCCAAATGATCCGAAATACAGTTTAAATATAACATTTACAAAGGTTAATGATAATAAACCAGGATTTTGGCAAAAATTTAAAAACATGTTTTAACCTGACCGTTCACTGGTTTTTACTCAATCAATCAATTACATTCTGTAATATTTGGGACGTCAAAAATTGACTTTATTTTTCTTGAGCTTTTTTTAATTTAAAATAAATACAGAAGCTTGTATCTTGAAATTTGCTGCAAGTGCAATTGCTTTCTAGCTATCTTTTATGGTATCTGTTCAGCTAAGCGGTGTGAGAGATAATATAGCTAAACTGACTTAGATTTACCGATAATTTGAAAAACAAAAATTCGTCATTCCGCTACTTGTTAGCGGAATCTATGCTGAGATACCGCGGCGGTATGACGTAGGAAAACCTTTCTTGGGTTAGCTATATCAGTTAATATTAAATTTTTATAATTAAAAAATATGCTATTTTTTAAAACTTTCATTCTCCTTGACTCTGTCAACTTCACAAAACAACTCTTGGACCAAATGTATCTGGCATAACACCTTTTGGTAACTTGCTACTTCTTTTTTTTCCGCATCTCCAACAATGGCCATTGATATTCCACTACATAAGGCTTAATTTTTGGTAGATCAACTTTTTTATGAATAATACTATGCTTCTCCTTAAATTGACCATTTCCCCTAAACGCTATTAGCTTCCTTAAAACTTACATTAATGCCTATTTTGCCTAAACTGAAGCGTCTTTTCCAATTTTTTCTAGCATCAACTCAGCAGCTTTTTGTTCAGCAATCTTTTTACTAGAAGCACATGCAGAAACTTTACCATAATCTTCTATGCAAACTGATATAGTAAATTCAGGATTGTGTGCTGGTCCAGTTTGTTTTACAAGCTCATACTCTGGTAAAGGCAATTTGTTTTTCTGAGTCCACTCTTGCAGTGAGGTTTTAGGATCTTGAGGGGGGTCAAGCATGCTTTTAGCTAGCTTTTCCCAATATTGGGTAATAAATTTTTCAACATTTTCAAGTCCGCCATCAATATAAATTGCACCTATTAGTGCTTCAAGCGAGTTTTCTAAATTTTTTAGGTTACATCTTCCTCCATTGCAGCGTTCACTATTATTCATGATGATAAAGCTGCCTAATTTTATTTCTTTAGCAACATTAGCAATGGTGTTGCCACAAACTAAATCCGTCTTTCTTTTTGCCAATGCTCCTTCTTTTTCTTCAGGAAATAGTTTAAACAGTATGGCAGATACGACCATATTCAAAACACTATCGCCCAAAAACTCTAGTCTTTCGTAGCTTACAATCTGGTTTTTGCTATTCCTTTTATTTACGCTTGGGTGAGTTAGTGCCTCTTCTAATATTGCATAATTTGTAAATTTATAATCAATGATCTTAGATATTGCATCATTCAAACTCTTCATACCCATTATTTAAAAGAAAAGCACTTTCTACCACCTTTATACCAGAGAATTAGTCTTATTTTATTAAAATAATACCACCAACTTCCAAAATTAATGTATACAACCCACCACCTCACTAATGTTACTAAATCCATCTCTCCTTATTAGTTCTGCAAGTTCTAGATTAATTTTGTTTACAACTTGAGGTCCGTGGTATATGAGAGCAGTGTACAACTGCACCAAAGAGGCTCCTGCCTTTATTTTTTTATATGCATCAGCACCACTTGAGATTCCTCCGCACCCTATCAATAATATTTTGCCCTTAGTAAATTTGTACATATCGCCCAATAACTCGGTTGAAAGTTTGAACAGTGGTTTGCCACTCAATCCGCCACTTTCGTTGTGGTGGGAATGCAGATTATCTCTACTTACCGTAGTGTTGCTTACTGTTAATCCGTCAATCTTATATTCCAACGCAAGCTCAGCGATATTTTCTTTCGTTTGCTGATCTATATCTGGTGAGATTTTTAATATTATTGGTATGGATTTAGAATTATCAATTGATTTCCGGATGGATTTCAACAATTTCGATAATTCTTGCTTATTGTGCAGATTGCGTAAATTAGGCATGTTTGGAGACGAGATGTTCAGCACTATATAATTGCTTTTTCCATATACCATCTTTATTAAATCAACATAATCACTAATTTGGTCTTTCGATGCACTATTTTTTCCTATATTTATGCCAAAAATGCAGTCATCAAGCTTGGTTTCATCTATTTGTTTAAGAAAATAGTCTATTCCTTTATTGTTAAATCCCAATCTGTTAATTACCCCTTGATCTTTAATTAACCGAAAAATTCTTGGTTTTTTGTTTCCATATTGTGGATTACGAGTTACAGTACCAGTTTCAATAAACCCAAAACCAAATGAAAGCATAGGCCTTATAACTTCTGCATTCTTGTCAAAACCTGCAGCCAGGCCCACGGGGCTTCTGAGCTTATTACCAAAAAAATTCACACTCAAAGATTCTGGTAGCTCTATAGGATTCTTATAAGGTATTTTCTTTAATGCCATGATTGCCAAAGAGTGAGCAACTTCAGGCGGCAGTAAAAACAATAAATTACGTAATATCATTTTGTAAAACACTTTGCTTATTTTTAGTTTATTTTTTACCATGAAACGCTATAAGAGTATAACCATAACTTGAAAAGAAATTGATTTTACTTATGAATAATGGACAAGCTTTCTCTATAGGTTACACACTTAAAGCTACTGTTGAATTGAGCAACTTTTACAAGATATAGAAAATGAAAGAGGCCAGGACCGGAATTGAACCGGTATAAAAGGATTTGCAGTCCTCCGCATAAGCCATTCTGCCACCCAGCCGTTTTTTATGTGTAGATATCCATTATATCTTTTAGCATAGATAAAGCTTCCTCCCTTTTGCGTTGAAAAGTGTTACGTCCAATGATTGAACCATTACCACCTCCCTGCTTAATTTCTTTCGCTTCATTGCATATGTCATCTACTTCCTTCGATTCGCCACCAGAAAAAACTACTATTCTTTTCCCTGCAAAGCAAGATTTTTTAATATATTCAATTCTTTTAGATAATGATTCAATATTTTCTGTTTCTATCTTTTCTTTTTCTAAATATCTAGTTGGAAGCTTTACTTTGATTATATTAGCGCCAAGTAAAGCTGCTATGTGCGCAGCATAGGCAATAACATCAACTGCTGTTTCACCTTCTTTGGAAATTCCTTCACCACGTGGATAAGACCATAGCACTACTGCAAGCCCATAAGATTTGGCTTCAGCTACGATTTCACGGGCTTCTTCCATCATATCAAAACACTTAGCAGAACCAGGATATATAGTAAATCCAACAGCCAAGCAGCCCAAACGCAGTGCATCTTTCACAGAAGAGGTTATTGCTTGATCAGAAGTCAGATTTTTTGAATGTAAGGAGTTGGAACTATTAAGTTTCAAAATAAGTGGGAGCATTCCAGCATAAGTTGAAGCACCAGCTTCAATCATACCAAGTGGAGCAGCATATGCACTTACTCCCGAATCAACTGCAAGCTGAAAATGATAATGTGGGTCATAAGCATCAGGGTTAACTTCAAAGCTTTTTATTGGCCCGTGCTCAAATCCTTGATCTACTGGCAGAATCACTAACTTGCCAGTACCGCCAAGCTTTCCATGCATGAGAATACGAGTAAGATTTGCTTTTACCCCGGGGTTTTCACTTTCGTAGTAGCTTAGGACTTGTTTTACTTTATCACTTATCACTATAATTCAAATTAAATTTAAGTTATAAATTGTAACAAAGATGAAGTTCAATACAAGGATTTTAAACTATATTAAAAGCAATTTTATTTTCTACTTTATTCATATAGATTCTTAATTTCTTTCCTTTTATTAATTTACGATTCAGTATTTCTTCCGCTAAGTAACTTTTTATCTCTTTTTCAATAAGTCTCTCTATCGGACGTGCTCCCATTTCCTTACTATAACCCATTTGTACAAGATAAGATTTCACTTCATCCTCTACCAAGCAGTTTATGCCTTTTTGCGTCAGTTGCTTTTTCAGTTCTAGAACAAATTTATCCACAATATGCAAAATCACATCCGTACTTAAGTCAGAAAAAGAAATAATCGCATCAAGACGATTACGAAATTCAGGGCTAAAAACCTGTTCTATTGCTTTTTCGCTATCACCAATGTTAAAATTTTTATGTCCAAAGCCAACAAAACTTTTGCTGCGTTCAACTGCTCCTGCATTAGTTGTCATAATTAAAATTATATTGGAAAAGTTAACTTTACGTCCGTAAGTGTCTGTAACACAACCATAATCCATAATTTGTAGCAATATATTATAGATATCGCTATGGGCCTTTTCAATTTCATCAAGCAGCACAACACTATATTGATTGTTAGATACAGACTCTGTGAGTAATCCACCCTGATCATAACCTACATATCCAGGAGGAGAACCAATCATCCTTGATATCGTATGAGATTCAATATATTCGGACATATCAAAGCGTATAAGATTCATGCCCATGCTTTCTGCTAATTGTTTTGCTAGCTCGGTTTTACCAACACCGGTTGGCCCTGCAAAAAGATAATTTGCTAAAGGCTTATTGTAATTTCTCAACCCAGATTTAGCAATTTTAATAGAATTAACAAGAGATTCTATTGCCTGCTCTTGGCCAAAAATCACCTTTTCTAGATTAGCTTTTAAAGACTTTACTTTCTGCAAATCATCAGATTCAGATCCGCAAGGCACATTTGTAATTCTAGTAATGGTATTCTTAATATCTCTACTATTTACAATTTTACCCCTGTTTCTTAGCAATTTACAATATGCCCCTGCCTCATCAATAACATCAACCGCTTTATCAGGTAATATTCGCCCAGTAATATACTTATGCGAAAGTTCAGCCGCAGACCTAATGGCATTCTTTGTATAATATACTCCATGATACCCTTCATAGTAGTGCTTTATACCATCTAGTATCTTTATCGTTTCATTAACAGAAGATTCTTTAACATTAATTTTTTGAAACCTTCTCGCTAGTGCTTTATCTTTTTCAAAACTAGTGCTGTATTCTCTATATGTAGTTGCACCTATACAACGCAGTGTACCTCTTGCAAGCGCAGGTTTGAGTAGGTTACCTGCATCAAGAAAGCTACCACTTGTAGAACCTGCTCCAATGATAGTGTGTATTTCGTCAATAAAAAGGATAGCACCTGGTTTTGCCTCAATCGCTTTTATTATAGATTTTATTCTCTCTTCAAAATCACCTCTGTAGCGTGTCCCTGCAAGGAGTGATCCTAAATCCAAAGCATAAATTATACTGGACCTGAGCGCACTCGGAACACTGCCTTCAATGATCTTGAGTACCAAACCCTCAACTATTGTTGTTTTGCCAACACCTGGGTCTCCAACATATAAAGGGTTGTTTTTTCTACGCTTCAATAATATTTCTATAGTGCGATTTAATTCATAATCACGACCAATAACATAATCTATTTTTTTGCTTCTTGCATAGTCATTTAAATTTTTACAATAACTTTGTAGAACTTCCTCATCTTTTAGTAGCTCACCTTTATTTACTGTAGTAGGAGCGTCATTATTTTTATCAAGTTTTACTTTATGATTGGTGGTGTATTCATCTATATCGCTCAAGTATTTCATATTAGATATATGGTAAATCAAATTGGAATCTTTCACACTTTGTTTCTGCAATAGATCTTCAACGTATAAATCTTGCCCAGACAAAATTTCTACTAGAACACTTGCTCCATTTATTTCTTTTTTTCCCAAGCTATGAGCCCGTATTATTGCTCTGTGTATTATGCATTGAAACATTGAGCTAGGTTTAACTCCACTGATAATCAATTCAGAACTGCTTTGTAAAAACCCTTTTATATTATTATTATAATCATTAGCCTTAATATTGCATCTTGATAGAATGTTATCCATATTGATGATTTCATCGGCTCTGATATTACATCTTGATAAAACGTAATTTACATCCACGTCTTTAGTTAACGCCAGCAATAAATGTTCTACTTTCGCATATTTTAGATTAAAATTAGAAGCAATGAGTAGCGCTCTATTCAAACTTGCCTCTAAGTTTTTGGAAATCATCTCCTATTCTCTTTAAAAGTGGGAACTCATATATAATGAATAGCACACAATTATTAAAAAAATTGAAATCCAGCAGTTCGCTGTAGCCAATTTGAATCCCCACTCTGGATCTACGTCATAGCACCGCGATATCTCAACATAGATTCCGCTAATGAGTAGCGGAATGACGAGTTTTACGCTTATCAAGTTGTAGGTAAATCCTATTTAATATGCTTTTTCTAGTACTCTGCTTTTCTTCTTAAATGCATTGATCTTTTTTCTACCGTATTTAGTCTTTAACGTACTTGGCCTTTTAAAGACCTTTTTGCTATTACGTTTTTTAAATTGCACACTACAATCAAAATTTGGCTCTCCTTCTTTGTCTGCCAATGCAGGTAGTCTTCTCTTATCTTGAGGTGTAACAAAAGATAGCGCATGCCCTTCAGCTCCAGCACGTGCAGTTCTGCCTATACGATGAATATAGTCAGCTTGCGATTGTGGTGCATCATAATTGATAACATGTTGAATGTGGGGAATATCAAGGCCGCGAGAAGCAACATCTGTTGCAACCATGATTTGATTGCGGCCACGACGAAAAGAATTAATGACCCTTTCGCGCTTGTGCTGCCTTAAATCACCATGAATTGCTAAAGCGCTATAGTCATCTTTGTGCAATCTGCTAGCTAGCTGATCCGCTCCTTGCTTTGTTTTGACAAAGATAATGATTGATCCTTCGCGCTGACATAGTTGTGTAACAAGCTTTTCATATTTTTCTGATTCTGATGCATAAACAATCTCTTGCTTAATTTTTACAGAAGTTGTAGTCTCACAATCAACAGAAATACGTTCTGGTCGATTAAGGTACTTCTCAGTAAGTTTAACTATATCACTAGGAAGAGTTGCAGAAAACATAAGAGTCTGCCGTATTTTTGGCAGATATTTCATGATCCCTTCAATTTGAATTCCAAAGCCCATATCAAACATACGATCCGTTTCATCAAGCACAAGAACGCTAACATTGCGAGTAATCAAAGTTTTACGCTCAATATGGTCTATAATACGACCAGGAGTACCTATTACAATTTGTGGTTTTTTCTGAAGCTGATTTAGCTGCCTAAAAATAGGCTCACCACCAATCAATAAAGCGACCCTTAGTGCAGAATTTTGAAATAAGAGTTTTCTTATCTCATTTGTTACCTGATGCGCAAGCTCCCTGGTTGGCACGATGACTAAAGCTGAACCAGTGTTAGGCTCATTCAGCAACTTAGCAACCAACGGAATAGCAAATGCCAAAGTTTTTCCAGTTCCCGTTTGAGCAGACCCAAGAATATCTTTACCTTGTAGCGCTAAGGGAATCGCTTGTATTTGAATCGGAGTTGGGACGAAAAGATTATTTTTATCTAGAGCTTGTGTAAGCGAAGCTGCGAGACCCATCTCATAAAAATTATTCACAATACGTTAACCCTATTAAAAGACTTCATAATAGATTAATCTTCCAATCTTAAATTGATTGCAGATTTTTTATCTTCTCCGTTTCTACCACGCTCCTCTTTAACCTCATAACTCACCCTTTCTCCTTTTATCCCCTTCTCTTTATTCTCTCCTTTAAGTGTCTCAGGCCTTATTCCTGAACGTTCCAACGTGCTAATATGTACAAAAACGTCACCCCCTTTACCTTCTGGCTTGATGAAACCATAGCCTTTTTCGGCATTAAACCATTTTACATTACCAAATTCCATTTAAACAACTCCTAAATTATTAATTAACATTACTAATGTGATGAAAAACTTTGAAATTACGATTGAGAATGCTTTAAGCTTAGCTATTGAAACTAAACCTTTATACTCCATAGTCTATTCTTAACATTACATGACAATAATACACAATTGTTGTACTTAATGCAAATAAATTTTTTAATCGTTAAGCGAACCTGCAACCGTCATTTCGCTAACTTTAATCGTTGGTGAATTAAATTGCCCACAAAAAGTTAGATCATCTGCAACGACTAAATTGCTAAACATATCCTTTAAATTGCTAGCAATGGTAATCTCATGTATTGGATACGTTATTTTTCCATTTTCTATAAAAAATCCGGAAGCGCCTTGGCTGTAATCGCCATTGATTAAATTAACACCAAAACCAAATAAATCAGTTACATATATTCCCTCTTTCACTTCCTGAATTAATTCTTCAAACGATACATTACCATTCTCAATGTAGAGGTTACTAGCTGCAGGAATAACTGCAGCATTACTTGCACGAGTTGCACTTCCGGTTGTTTCTGAGTCTAATTTTCTAGCCGAGTATAAGTCTAAAATCCAATTTTGTAATATTCCGTTTTTTACAAATATATTTTTCTTGCTAGTTATCCCTTCTCCATCAAATGGTCTCGATGCTATGCCTCTTGGCAACAATGGATCATCGACAATATTAATTCTATCGTTGAAAATCTGAGCGTTTAAACTACCCCTCAAGAAAGAACTGTTG
Organism: Wolbachia endosymbiont (group A) of Norellia spinipes; assembly: GCF_964273535.1. NCBI lineage: Bacteria > Pseudomonadati > Pseudomonadota > Alphaproteobacteria > Rickettsiales > Anaplasmataceae > Wolbachia > Wolbachia endosymbiont (group A) of Norellia spinipes. The sequence continues at coordinate 1,523,415 of NZ_OZ187006.1, read as the reverse complement.
CTTATAATACTGCTCCCATTTATAGCAGAAGCAAAACTTTTTACTAGCCCTTTTGCTGCTCTTTTTTCAAAAATAACTGGAAATTTACCAGTTTTAATTGTACGTGAATTCAATTGATCAACTGCTCTTTTTGCTGCTTCTTTTCCCATTAACTCTGGCAACTTTAAATCACTAAAATTACATGCTATATCATAATCGTAACCAACCTTCATTTCACTTTCTCTTCCAGCAACAACAGAGACCTGATTAGCAAAGGTTGATTTACTAAACGAGCCAATAAAACCAGAAACAGTCGATAATACTGTATTCACTAAAGCGTATGAAGAAGAGGCTCCTTCAGAATTAGTGATACTCTTATGTGCAAGGGCTGAATTTTCTGCAGCTTCAGCAATTTCTTTTAGGTTATCAACGGTTACAACATTATTATCTGAGATACTTAAATCTGCAGAAGAGATATAATTACTACCATTTACAGCAAAATTAATGCAAGGATCTTCTGGCGCATTCTTTGCCATTTCTACCACTTGGCTTACCGTATCACTAAGATTATTCAAATCGTTTGTAGAAATATACGCAGCTTTGTTTTTACCTGCTATAGCTCTGATTCCTACAGTGCAATTTTTAGATTGTGATATTTGCTCAATTTTTGATAGACGCTGAGAAACTGAAGTCTTATTAGTTTCATATATTGTAACTTCCGCATCTTGATTCTGCTTTTTTATTAATTTAGTGATATCTGCTGCAATATTTAATATATTCATTTTCTATTCCTTAGATTTTTATAAAGACTCTGCACCACCTATAACTTCAATTAAATCAGTTGTAATTGCTGCTTGACGAGAACGATTATAAAGCAATGCTAGTTTGTTCAGCATCTCTTTAGTGTTTCTGTTTGCTGATTCCATAGCAACCATTCTAGCACTATTCTCACTTGTTGCACTTTCAAGTAAAGCAGAGTAAAGAGCAATTACAACGTAATCCTGAATCAAAGATTTTAAAATAAATTCAATATTTTGTGGTTCATACTCATAGCCGTAATCTGTTGTTGGACCAGCCAGAGAGTTATCAATCAAGGATGAGTCTTTACTCCATGGTTTTATTGTTTCCAACATTGGTTTTTGCGTGAAGGTATTATAGAATTTACTATAAAAAACTTTAACTTTATCGTATTTACTTAGATCTATACCACCAACCAAAGCTTCTACGTGCTTTAACGTGATCCCCTTACTATTTTCAATTTTTAAGATACTTTTAGAGTCAAACCTATTTTTACCTACATCAAAAGCTTTTTTACCAAGAAATACAATATCTACTTTTTTGCCATTTGCGATTGACTTATTTACACGCTCTTGACTAAATTTGACAATAGAAGAGTTAAAGTTGCCGCACAAGCCACGATCAGATGCAACAATGAATACTAGGTAAGAACCGTCATTACTGATATTTAGAATTTTTGCCAGTAATTTTTGATCAGCTGATAGCATTAATGAAGAAATAATGCTATGCAGCTTAGATATATATAATTTTGAATTTGATAATTTCTTTTGGCTTTGTAATAACTTTGCTGCAGAAACCATTTGCATTATTTTCGTGGTTTTCTGTACAGACCTAATATTCTTAATTCTTAAGGATAATTCCTTTAAGCTCTTCATTTTGTATACAACCCTGATTTATTAAAATATATAATTGTTAGTGTCTAAAAGCAAGTTTTTTTGACATTAGAACCAAGTCTAACTAAAAAACTTGCAGGTTTATTATTTTGAAATAAGGGTTATATTAAGAGATCTACTCCAAAAATTGTTCAATAGAGGTCTTTGATGGTAATTTCCCATATATTATTATCATCACACTTTGTGGAACCTTATAATATATAATAAACGCAATTAAAACTATTGCAATTTGAACATTTATGATCCCATTGCTTTAGTTCTCTGTTACAATTTTTACACTTCCAGCCCGGATCAGGCAAAGCTTCTGAGCCCATCTTGTTTAGCCAATAAATTACCTTGTCGTGTTCTTGCAATGTAACCTTAAGTTGTATTACAATAAAGTAGATTGACATGTAATTAGCCTTTTTCATAGCAGTGTCTAAATATTGACTTGCAAGATCATATTTACCTGAACTCATTGAGGACAAAGCAAGTAAACAGTAACTAAAATAATAATCAGGGCGTAAGTTGTATAGTCTTTCAGCACCTTTACTATTTAAATTGATGTACATTTTAGCTGACTGAGGAGTAGGATTTACTGCATATTCTGCCTCTAGCACTGCAGAAGCTTTTCTGATTTTTCCAAGTTTAATATATAATTCTGCCTTTAAATAATTAATGGGCCGAAAAGTTGCATAATAACTTTGTGCTCTGAGTAAAGACTTTATAGCCCCTTTAAAATCCCCTTTACTTTCATATTGTTTTGCCAAAGCACAATAAAAAACTGCAAACATTTCTTTATGGTCAAAGGGAAGAAAAATATTGAACTTAACTGCTTCCCTCAACTTCAAAATTGCATTAATCCAATCTTCTTTCAATATGCAATGCTCTATTTGAAAGGGAATAGATAGCATTTTATCATTAATTGAACTAGAGCAATATTCTATAAATTTTTGAAAGACTACTTTTTCTTGTTTGAGGTGAACAATCAGCTTATTGGCCAGAAGTAGAGCTAAGTTACGATTTTTATTTGCAACGTTTGTTAAACCGTTACTGAAAAAGCTGTAATTTCCCGTCTTACCTGAGTTAAAGAGCTTTATTAAAGATAACTTATCACTCTTCTCATTTAGACTTTTAACTAGCTTTTCAGCATTCTCTATATTGTCTAAGTCTATGCTAAAAAAAGCTTCAAAGAGAAGCAATTCTTCCCTATCCCTTCTTCTATTTCTTATGTTGGCAAATGTTGATAAAATGGAGGAAAAAAAGCGTACAAGTGTAATTAATAAAAATAATAAAACTACACAAGTAAAAATAATGAAATATAGATCAATACTTATAGTGTAATTGCCTAATTCCAATTTTATTACTTCACCACTTACCTTGACCCATATGCCAAATAAAAACGAAAGAGCGAAAATTATAAAATAAATCATGAGATATATTGTAATAAGTGATGATATATTGTTGAAATATTCTTAGAAGCTACAATAAAACCATTCAATTTATTTAGCCATGGCTTGAATTCTGAATGCGTTAAATTGCTTACTGTAACAGTTATATTTTGCCAATCATTATCGTTTATTGACTCCTCAATTTCTGCGAATTTTGCCCTTAATGGGTCATTTTTATCTTGTATTCTAATCCAGTTTGAAATGATTTTTTTAGACAATGTACTTTTATTGTAGTTAATAACAGCAATGGTCTTCTCAAAAGATAACTTCAACTCACGTAAAGTATCTACCTCTTTCAAACTTTCCAATTCATTTACTGCATTTTCTATCTCTGGATCATCAAGCTCTGATATCAAAGGCTTTATTGAATTTATATGATTATCAAATTTTGCTTCTCGCAATAACGAATTCTTCATTTTAACTACAAGTAGCAGCAATCTTGCGAGGTTCTTATACCTTGAGCTACCATCACCTTGCTCACATTGAGTGTGCAGACCTCTCTTTAAGTCAAATATCTTTTTTTCTACCCTGGATTGATTAACTTCAAGTGACATTCTGAATTCATCTATTTTTTCCGTTAAAACATTTATATTGTCTTCGCTTTCTTGCTGACTTATTTTAAAAAAGATTATGTTATTTATTGTGATGTAACCGGTAAATAACAATACAATTAAGAACCAACCTATGTACTTTTGCTGAGTATCATTCATAACGTAGTATCTCCGCAGGATCTTGTGCAGCTGCCTGCAATGCAGGAGCAATTGTCGCTAAAAATGATAAGAGTAACGCAAGTGCAGAAATACTTACTACATCTTGAGGGACTAATATCACCGGTAAACTTGAAAAAAAGTATATCATAGGATCAAACAGCTTGACGTTAGTAATGTTTTCTAAAAACACTCTAATACTTTCGATATTGAGAGAAAAAACGACACCTATAATACAGCCAAGACAAGTTCCCGTAAAACCGATTAATAGACCACAAGCGCAAAATATGCGCATAATGCTTCCACTTGTTGCACCAAATGTACGCATAATTGCAATCGCGGATTTCTTTTCTTGCACTATCATCATTAAATTTGAGATAATATTAAACGCTGCTACAACTATAATCAAAGTAAGAATTAAAAACATCACATTTCTTTCAGTTTTTAAAGCACTAAAATAATGGCTTTGCTGTGATTGCCAACTTTCAGCTTTCATTCCTATTTCTTTTTCTATAGCATCTGCAAGCTTACCAGCTCTAGTAACGTCGTCTACAAGTACTTCTATATTTTTTATGCTATTTTCATAATTAAAAAAGGCTTGTGCTGATTTTAGAGGCATATATATCAAGGTATTATCATACTCAAACATACCCATATCAAATATTGCTATAACTTTATATTTTTTCATTCGCGGCATTTCACCAAGTAATGCATCAAATTCTTCAGATGATATAAACGTAATTTTGTCGCCATAGTCAACGTTCAAAGCTTCTGCCAATCGTGCTCCTATTATTATCCCTTCATCAAATTTTTTTACATCACCTATAATTACATTATTTGTAATGGTAGTACTATCAAGCAAATCTTTAGTTGACACACCTCGCACTACGCTACCTGCAATTTTACCATTTGCTACAATAATAACTTGATCATTGGTCATAGGAGTAGCTTTTAATATACCAGGAATTTTCTCAATCGATTTCGAAACTGTGCAGTAATCTGAATTTATGTTCCTATCAAAATAAACATTAATATGGCCATCAATGCCAAGTATTGAGTCAAGCAACTTTGCTCTGAATCCGTTCATCACAGACATCACCACTATTAGTGTTGCAACTCCAAGGGCAATGCCGATAATAGAGAACAAAGTCGTTATAGAGCAAAATCTGGCATTTTTCGCTCGCAAATAGCAAGCAGCCATAGTAATTTCAAAGGCAATGGACATTACAAAATATTTTGAGGTTAAACATTATATTCTTGAAACTTCGTATAATTGTAGACTTTTCTTTATTTGAAAACTAGATATTTTTACTCCTTTAAATTTAGCAGACTTATAGAGTATCTTTAACATTAGAATTTCAAAATCTTCCATATACATCATCCAACCTCACTATATCATTATCAGATAAATGCTCTCCTATCTGAAATTCAACTATTTCAAGTGGAGAGCTTGTGCTTCTATTTTCAATCCTATGGGAAACTTCCCTTGGGATTTCTATCATATGGTCTTTTACTATAGCATATTCTTTGTCGCCTAAACTAACATACCCAACTCCCGATAGTACTATATGGTATTCATCTCTATAGTGATGGAATTGCTTAGAAGTGCAGCTTAATGGATTTATAAAAAGATATTTTATAAGAAAATTTTCGCCTATTAAAATTATACTACAAAATCCCCATGGCTTGATTTCTCTTCTTATCGCTTTTGCTTTCTTAACCTTATTAATAAACGATATTAGGCTTTTGTTTGGTTGCTTATAAGCTCCACCCAATAAATTTTTATTACTTTCTGTCGTTGAAACTGGCTCTCTTTTTTTTGTTACATGTCGGAATGACGACGTAAACTTCTCACTCAATTCTAAAACTGAATTCCAAGTTCCAACATCCAGCCAATCGAAATTAGCTTCTATCATTGCAACGTTTTTTGCTTTTTCCATTACCAAGTAATCAATAGAGACGCCTTCAATTCCTGCAAAATCTCGTTGTTTTAAATACAGAAATCTCTCTTGCGGTGTGAAATGTTTCACACTTGCAAAACATAAATTATAAAGAGTCGGGGCAGATTTTTTGATCTCATCTATATAGCGTTTTGCTTTGAACACAAATATTCCAGAATTCCAATAATAATCATTACTTAATACATGCTCAGGTTTCTCTATGAAATCCTTTACTATATGATACTTTTCCTTATGATCATAAACTGCATTTATATAGCCGTATTCAGAATTGAATTCATGAGGCTTAACTCCAAACGTAACTATAGAGTTAGTTTCAGAAGCTAGCTGAGATGCTTTGTGAGCAGAAGCATAAAAATTATTCAAATCACCTATAAAATGGTCTGAAGGCAGAATTAACATTATCTCGTTTTCATTGCAGAGAAGCGCAGCAATTAATATCGCTGCTGCTGTTCCAATTTTCACTGGTTCGAAAATCACTTTATATTCTCGCAGCGCATGCAACTCCTTCTTCACTAACGACTCGTACTGTATATTTGTGGCAATTATGGGTGGCATATAACCACTTTTTAGCCTCAATAAAGTGTTCTGAAACATAGTGTTATGGCTAAATATTTTTTGAAATTGCTTTGGCTTCGATAAAGGCCAAAGTCTGCTGCCACTACCACCACATAGTATTACAGGGCGCATATAGTTAAGAAAATTAATTAAATAATTAACATCTTATGCTAATAGTAAAATGCATGCAAGTTTTTGTTGTGGAATAGTTAATAAAGAAAGTAAATGTTAATTTAAAGTAGTGGCCGGTTAGCGAGGAGGTAATTGAAATTTTTCGTCTTGAAATGAACTCCGTCTGCTTAGTACTTCATTAACATGAGGAGTATCACTCACTTTTTCAACATCTGCTTTTTTAGACGCAGCTATTTTCTCATTACTTTTGTTTTGCAACTTCTCCTTCTTTAAGCTTTTTCCAATATCTGGTTCTCTAGATTTATCTATACTTTCACTACTTTTATTTGACGGCTTCTCTAAGTCTTTTTCAATACCTGGCCTTCTAGCATTAAGCTCATCCCATGTGCCCACTATACTAAGTGGCTTATGATCCTTTTGCCCTGGCTTTAGCCTTTCTCCACCTTTAATAACATTAAAGTCACTTTTTGCTTCTTCCCAACATCCTTTCAATTGGTGTTTCCACATAGTGAAGTAAGCATCACCATACTTCTTCTTATCTGCTACAAATAATAAAATTGGAGCCTTAAGTATGGTAGCTCCCATATTCACTAAATTTTTTACTGCCATTGCAGGGGTGAACAAAAGATAGCCAAAAGACTTTGCAATTGGGTTTTGTTCGCTTATTAAATACTCCCCTAACTTTATAGGAAGAGAAGTCAACAATTTAGTACAAACTTTAGCCAAGCTTGCAACGAAAATAATAGGAACAGATATAAGACTTTTATCTAGCTCCAAGTTATTATTCTGATCTCTAATTTCTGAAAAATGGGTGCTTAGCTTCTTGTAATCACTAGTGTATAGTAATTTTCCATTTCTTCCTTTTTCATCTCTATCTTTCTCATCAACTTCTCCCGTGTCATCATTGATGAAGCAACCTTTTTTAGCAAGAAAAGAAGAATTAGTTAATCTAAGTAACTTAGTATCAACCTCAAAGACCGGCAAATGTTTTTCAAGATCTATTTTTGAAAACTTAAATGGCTTATAAAATTTACTATAATCATTAACCTCACGCCTACCTTTACTAACTAAAAAGTCAATAGTAAAGTAAGATTTTTTATCAATTTCCTTAACCAAGGCTAGATCAAATTCGTATTCATTATATATAAGCTGGTACTCTGGATTTCCGTCTTTATTTTTTACAAGCTTGTCATTTTTTTTTACAACTCTCCCAGAATCTACAATCTGATCATAATTTTTTGGATATTGACACTTTCGTCCATCCTCATATATCATTACCTTTCTAAGGTCTTTGACATAAACTTGAGACTCAGATGAACTAAATAGATCCTTCACCTTTAGCGTAAGGTCTATTCCCCACTTTTTCAATGTCTCTAACATATTGCTAAACCAAAATCACTATAGTTCAATGATAAAACTAGTACACTAATAATATATTAACACAGAATTGGCAATTTTACAAGAAAATATGCCTGTAGAAGACAAAGATTGTAAAAGCGAGGGTTATATAAGTAATGCTTGATAAGTACTTTATGCATGTAATTGTGAAAATCCTTAGAGATACGCTGTGTATATAATCTTCACACACTACCTGCATTCCAAGAACTGCGTGCCAAAAAATGCAAAACAACAATACAACAAAAAATAAAAGCTCTAGAGGGTGATTAATAAATTTTTCACTAAAAGACAAAGAGCTATCAGTATAAAATGCGCAAGAAAATGAATAGATAAACCAAGGAAACAGGAGCAGTAAAATTACTGCAGAAACACGCTGGACCCACCAATGATGTACTGAATTTCCAGATTGACTCATATAAACATAAATAAAAAAGCAATAGTAGAAAGAAGTAGCGTTACTGTCAGCAGTATAGCACTCCTTGAAACGCCAGTAATTTCTAAATTAAGCCCAACATCCCACAATAAATGACGAATACCATTAAGAAAATGATATACAAAACTTACAAAACATAAGACATAAGCTAATTTAGCAACAGGAGTGAATAATAATGCATTTAAGTACCTTACTATAAGTAACTCAGGAAAGTAAACATGTAATATGAAATACCAAGAAAGTATCATTAATAAAAGGAATAGCAAGATACCAGTCAATCTGTGCATAATAGAGAAAAAACTAGTAACTTGTACTTTATATATTTGTAAATGTGGAGAAAGAGGCCTATCACTCATAAAATTTCGTTATTGGGAAATTAAAATAAAGTAGAAGTAAAGACAGCAGTATAGCACATAACAACACCATCATTAAAAATGGTAAGTTATGCGCAAAGCCCAAGGAGGTAATCCAGCTGCAGATTCCCCTACTGCTACCTTGTTACGACTTCACCCCAGTCACCGATCCCACTTTAAATAACTCCCTCCTTGCGGTTAGGTCGTTAGCTTCGAGTGAAACCAATTCCCATGGCGTGACGGGCAGTGTGTACAAGACCCGAGAACGTATTCACCGTGGCATGCTGATCCACGATTACTAGCGATTCCAACTTCATGTACTCGAGTTGCAGAGTACAATCCGAACTGAGATGGCTTTTAAGGGATTAGCTTAGCCTCGCGACTTTGCAGCCCATTGTAGCCACCATTGTAGCACGTGTGTAGCCCACTCCATAAGGGCCATGATGACTTGACATCATCCCCACCTTCCTCCAGTTTATCACTGGCAGTTTCCTTAAAGTCCCCAGCATTACCTGATGGTAACTAAGGATGAGGGTTGCGCTCGTTGCGGGACTTAACCCAACATCTCACGACACGAGCTGACGACAGCCATGCAACACCTGTGTGAAATCCGGCCGAACCGACCCTATCCCTTCGAATAGGTATAATTTCCATGTCAAGGAGTGGTAAGGTTTTTCGCGTTGCATCGAATTAAACCACATGCTCCACCGCTTGTGCGGGTCCCCGTCAATTCCTTTGAGTTTTAATCTTGCGACCGTAGTCCCCAGGCGGAATGTTTAACGCGTTAGCTGTAATACAGAAAGTAAACTTCCCATATTTAACATTCATCGTTTACAGCGTGGACTACCAGGGTATCTAATCCTGTTTGCTCCCCACGCCTTCGCGCCTCAGCGTCAGATTTAAACCAGATAGACGCCTTCGCCACTGGTGTTCCTCCTAATATTTACGAATTTCACCTCTACACTAGGAATTCCTCTATCCTCTTTCAATCTCTAGGTTAGCAGTTTTAAAAGCAGTTCCAAGGTTAAGCCTCGGGATTTCACTTTTAACTTACTAACCAGCCTACGCGCCCTTTACGCCCAATAATTCCGAATAACGCTAGCCCTCTCCGTATTACCGCGGCTGCTGGCACGGAGTTAGCCAGGACTTCTTCTGTGAGTACCGTCATTATCTTCCTCACTAAAAGAGCTTTACAACCCAAAGGCCTTCTTCACTCATGCGGCATGGCTGGATCAGGCTTTCGCCCATTGTCCAATATTCCCCACTGCTGCCTCCCGTAGGAGTCTGGACCGTATCTCAGTTCCAGTGTGGCTGATCATCCTCTCAGATCAGCTATAGATCATTGCCTTGGTAGGCTATTACTCCACCAACTAGCTAATCTAATATAGGCTCATCTAATAGCAATAAATTTTTCCCCCGTAGGGCGTATACGGTATTAGTTGCCGTTTCCAACAATTATTCCGTACTACTAGGTAGATTCCTATATATTACTCACCCGTCTGCCACTAAGTTATACCATAGCAAGCTACAATATAACTCCGTTCGACTTGCATGTGTTAGGCCTGCCGCCAGCGTTCATTCTGAGCCAGGATCAAACTCTCAAATTTAGACTTCAACCTATAAAAGGTTGAGGGTACATCGGATAAATCCGACAAAAAATAATTTAGCTTAATACTGCTGTCTTTATTTCTACTTTAGAAATATTTTAATCTCCAACTATTCAAACAACTTTGAGAACATTATTATGTGATATAATCACTATGTCAATATGTTTTTGCAAATCAAAAGCATTAATGTATAAATATATAACTATTTGGAATATTACCATGAAAAAATACATCTTTCTGCTTGCACTCGCACCAATGTTAGTTGGCATCACATTATACTTATTGCGCAACATTGATAACACAAAACAATCTATAACTGCGGGTGACAAGTTTTACGAAGTATTATTCTTTAAAAAAGATAATAAGCCGCTGCTAGAAGAAATAGATTCAAATTGGGGGTATTTAGCAAATTTTGAACACGCATTCAATCATATCTCAGATTCAATGCCAACAAACACAGCATCTATTTATAATGATTTGGCAGATGATAAAGATGCTCCTAATGTTTTGCGTGAGTTAGCACAATACTTAGAGGTAATGAGCTTACTTCACTCCAACGGTGAAAAAATAAATAAAGATAAAATTGATAATTTAGAATCAAGTGCAGTGTATCCTTATTCAAGCCAAGAAGCTATCGCTGTAGTAAAGATACATAATAACGACATTAAAGGTGCAACTGAAATATTGCGTTCCCTATTAAATGACAGAAAATGCCCTATCCTAATCAAAGCTAATGCACAAGAACTACTCAGGATATATGGAAGTTAACTCATTAGACTTTTTGTATAGTTTTTGGCAACAACCGTTAGAAACGAAAAAACTTCCTTGACAAACTCCGCCATCCCCCTTATCATGATAGTGAAGGTATTCAGTTATCTTCATCTGTGCAGATTAAACAGCAAGAAAACAACGTAGTTGGCGTCTTATTTTTAATTTTTTGCACTATGTGCACCTTATTTCTTCACAACATTTCTGGGTTTTTACCTATATAAGCTGAAACGCGCTTATAAGTCGTTTAAGACAGTATAGTACGCCAATTTGCAGGATTAGAGAGTGACAACTAGCTAACACGGGGTTTCTTTTGCCTTTTTTTCTGCTTAGTAAATTTCTTAAACATTTGCAGCGTAGGTTAGTTGCAGTGTTTAAGACTTAAAAAACGCCAAATACTGAAAATAGACAATGACTAGGGCTTCTTTTGCCTTTTTTTTCGTTTGGTAAATTTCTTAAATATTTATAGCTAAACGATAATCTTCATCTCGCTGCTTGTTAGCGGGATCTATGTTAAGAGATACCGCGAATGAATCGCGGTATGACGTAGGACTGCTGTCATCCCAGTGCTTGACACTGGGATCCAGTTTTCCATATAATCTCATCGAAAATGTTGTAACCACTTTCTATGCTAGTTTGCTTGCTTACAAGCAAACTTTTCTGGATCCCAGTGTCGGGGCACTGGGATGACATCATTCTTTTTCCTGGATCCAAGTAGTCTGGGCACTGGGATGACAAAAAAAGGATGCTACTGGAATGACAGGAGAATGGGCTACTTGGATCCTAGAGGGAAGCGTTCGTGCAATTATTGTGCATGAATTTAAATGGCACAACTTATGACAATTATCTTCGCACCAAAACGTTTGTGAGACTCAGTGGTTAGATTTACTTCGCCTATTCAGCTAATTTTCATTACAATTATAACAAAATAATTTTGGCTTTGATGAAAACTGTATATGTATGTCAATCCTGTGGTCATAGCACTGGTAGGTGGGTAGGAAAGTGCATTGCATGTGACAATTGGGATACAGTTGTTGAAGAAATAGCAGTAAAAACGGGCAAAAGAAGTATATCTGCGCCAATTTTAATAAAGGCGTTATCGGGTAGCGAAATTATCACTCCAAGTCGTTTTCTAACAGGAGTAGAAGAATTAGATAGAGTTTTTGGTGGGGGTATCGTTCAAGGTGCTAGCATTCTAATTGGAGGCGAACCTGGTATTGGAAAATCTACCCTTTTGCTTAGAATTGCAGCTAATGTTGTGCAACTTTCCTCTTTTGAATGTCTTTATGTATCTGGCGAGGAATCTTTAGAGCAGGTGAGCCTCAGAGCAAAGCGTCTTAAGATAAATGAACCTAAAATTAAGCTTTTATCTACAGTGTCTTTAACTGATGTAGTAGCAACAATAAAGGAAAATAAAAGCATTAAATTTTTAGTAATTGACTCTATACAAACAATGTATGATAGCAGAATTACATCGGCACCAGGAACTGTAACTCAGGTTCGTACTTGTGCCCATGAATTAACCATTCTTGCAAAACAATATGGTGTTTCTCTTTTAATAGTTGGTCATATAACTAAGGATGGGCAAATAGCTGGACCTAAAACTTTGGAGCATATGGTAGATACGGTATTATATTTTGAAGGTGAAAATAGCAATCAATACCGTATTTTGCGTACTATTAAAAATAGATTTGGCCCTGCAAATGAAATTGGTGTTTTTGAGATGTCTGAAGCAGGACTTGTGCCTGTTGATAATCCATCATCATTGTTTCTGATGGCCCATGACAGAGAAGTAGTTGGCAGCGCCGTATTTGCAGGAATTGAAGGTTCAAGACCAATTTTAATGGAAGTTCAAGCGTTGATAGCAGGGACTAATATTGCAACCCCAAGAAGGGCAGTAGTTGGGTGGGATATTAATCGATTGGCTATGATCATCGCGGTGCTAAATGCTCGCTGTAAAATGTTTTTGCATGATAAAGAGGTATACCTAAACATTGCAGGGGGACTCAAAATACAGGAACCATCGGCTGATCTTGCTGTTGCTGCTTCCCTTATTTCAAGTGTAGTAAATTTACCGCTGCCAACTTCTTCAATAATCTGCGGTGAAGTTGCACTTTCAGGAGAAATTAGGAATGTCTCGCATGCTGATCTTAGACTAAAAGAAGCACAAAAGTTAGGATTCAAAAAAGCAATTATGCCTAAAAATGGTAATTACTCTTCTCATGATATTGAGATAATTAAGCTTGGTCACGTAAGGGAATTAAGAGAAGTCTTTAATTACAATTAAATAACGCTTCAGCAAACTCTTTACTAGTAAACTCCTTTAAGTCCTCTATACTTTCACCAATTCCTATAGCATGTAACTTTACCTTATAAGCTTCTGCAAGTCCAATTACTACTCCGCCCTTAGCGGTGCCATCTAGCTTTGTTATGATTAGCCCGGTAACACTAACCATCTTACTAAATGCCTCTAATTGGCTATAAGCATTTTGGCCGGTAGTTGCATCAAGAACTAAAATAACGTCATGAGGGGCAGTGTCATCCAATTTCTTTATCGTTCTATATATTTTTGATAACTCCTCCATAAGGTTCACATTATTTTGTAGCCTGCCTGCTGTGTCAATTAGAACAACATCAACGTTATCTTTTATAGCTTGACTCACAGCTCTATATGCCACACTTGCAGAGTCGCTACCATGCTCTCCAGTAACAATCAAGCAATCAGAACGTTCTGCCCAAATGTTTAATTGTTCACTAGCAGCAGCTCTAAATGTATCACATGCAACAAGCATAACGGACTTTCCCATCTCCTTATATTTATATGCGAGCTTACCTATAGTTGTGGTTTTACCATTACCATTTACTCCACATACCATTATTATATGTGGTTTTTTATTCAAAATTAACGGTTGCACAACTGGGCTCAATATAGCTTCTATTTCGTTCATTAACTGCTGCGAGATAATATTATACTCAACTTCCTTGTCAAATTTGATGCTTGTGAGCCTGTCAATAATCAACTTGGAAGTTTTATGACCAATATCCATGCTAATTAGCAATTCTTCTAGCTCATCTAAAAGCGACTGATCTAATTTTTTTTTGCCAGAAAAAATACTTTTCACCCCGTCGCTAAAGCGAGAAGAAGTTTTTAACAAGCCTTTATAAAGGTTACCAAATAAACTCAAGAGAATACTCCTTTTAAATTACAAACTTAATTACAATATAGAGAATGACATGCACTACGTGAATTTGTAAAGTAAATATACTCATTTTCGTAATATTTTGTAAGTAAAATATACACAAAACTAGTGTATTTCACTTTAGTTTTTAACCTAAATATGTTATAATGTAGAATAGCGGTTCACAGGTAATTTTATGAGTTATAATGAGAAAATTTTAGATCATTACGAAAATCCAAGGAATGTTGGCTCTCTGGATAAAAATGATCCAAATGTTGGTACTGGTTTAGTTGGTGCACCATCGTGCGGTGATGTAATGAAATTGCAGATAAAGGTCAATGACAAAGGTGTTATTGAAGATGCAAAATTTAAAACTTTTGGTTGTGGTTCTGCCATTGCTTCAAGTTCCTTGTTAACAGAGATGATAAAGGGAAGAACCATCAGTGACGTTACACAGATAAAGAATACTCAAATAGTGGAAGAGTTGTCTTTACCTCCAGTGAAGATACACTGCTCGGTGCTTGCTGAAGATGCTATAAAGGCTGCTATTCATGATTATCAAAGCAAACAAAGTAAAGGTGGACATTGAGAACTAAAGCATGAGTGAATATCAAGGAGTAAACGCTATAAAGAAAGATAAAAAACTTATTACTATAACTGCGAAAGCAGTAGAAAGGATAAGGTATTTATTGGACCAAAAGAAGCATACTAACCTTGAGAAACCGGAAGAAGCAATAGGAATAAGAGTGCTAATTAAACAAAAAGGATGTTCTGGTTTAAAATATGATATTGAATATGCATATGATACTCGTCCTTTAGAGTCGATAATTGAGGAAAACTGCAGTGATGACCAAAAAGTTAAAGTGTTGATCGATCCAAAATCTGTCATGTTTATTCTTGGCTCTGAAATGGATTATGTAGAAGAAAAATTTTCATCGGGTTTTGTTTTCAAAAATCCTAATGAGAAAGGAAAATGTGGTTGTGGAGAGAGTTTTCATGTCTAGCAGCTATTTTACATTGTTTGAAATTGAACCAACTTTCAACATCAGCTTTGATGAGTTAGAGAAAAAATATATTGAGCTAAGCAGGACTGATATAAACGAAGGACAATCTAAAAATATAATTAATATTAACAAAGCTTATCAGGTGCTAAAGTCACCTCTAAAACGTGCCGAGCATTTGTTGAATCTTTTTGGTGTGGAAAGCCCAAAGGATCATCCAAATTCTGAAATATTAAATGAATCAATGGAAATAAGAGAATATTTGCTGGACTGCGATGATCTACAATTTGCAAGTAGGATGGTTGATGAAAAAATAAAAGATTGCGTTAAAAACCTAATTAACACTTTTGCTGTAAAGAATTTTGATGGAGCTGCTACACAAGTCTTAAGATTGAAATATTTATATAAGTCATTTGAGGAGGTGAAAAAGAATGCAACCAATTCAAATTTCTGAACCAAATTCAAGTGAAGTAGTTTTTGGTATAGATCTTGGCACTACTAACTCTTTAATTGCTATGGTAAATAAAGCTGGCAACGTGGAGATATTTAAAGATGAGCAGGGAAGAGAGCTACTGCCTTCTGTTATTTCGTATGAAAATAATACATTGAAAACTGGCTGTGACGTCGGTCAAAATGCAATCTACTCAATAAAGCGTTTAATGGGTGAAAGTGTTGAAGAATTAAATAAAGAAGGCCTCAATTTTGAAATAGATAACGAAAGTGAAAAAGTTATTAGAGTAAAATGCTCAGAGGAAAAGTATCTTACTCCTGTTGAGATTTCTGCTGAGATATTAAAAGCTTTATGCGAGAGGGTGAAAAAGTCTACAGGAATGGAAGTAAAAAAAGCAGTGATCACTGTGCCAGCTTACTTTGACGATTCAGCACGTAACGCAACTAAATATGCAGCAAAATTAGCTGGCATAGAAGTTCTTCGTCTCGTTAATGAACCAACTGCTGCTGCACTTTCTTACTCCATTGAAAAGAACAACAGCAGCGGAATATATGCAGTTTACGACCTTGGTGGAGGAACATTTGATATTTCAATATTGAAATTACATCAAGGAGTGTTTCAAGTCCTTGCGGTTGGTGGTGATACCAAACTCGGCGGTGATGATTTTGATCATCTTCTGAGTTCAATTGTACTTGATAAGTATAGAGAAAAAGTAGGTTTAAACAAGGAGTCGACAACACACCTTAATGTCATTCCAACACATAACGCTGGAACCTGCAATATCCGTACCGCGAAAGAATACTTAAGTGAAAATGCATCAGGCACTTTTGGCTTTAACATTAACGGCAAGCCATTTGAATGTGAAATAACTAGAGAGAAGTTCGAACAGGCAATAAGTCCTTTAGTTAATAAGACTATCAATATAGTCACTCGTACTATAAGCGACATAGATCTTAAAATTGATGATATAAAAGGAGTAATTTTAGTTGGTGGTGCAACTAGAACACCATTGGTTCAAAATTCACTAGTCAAGCTCTTTGGAAATAAAGTACTGAATGACGTGGATCCAGATAAAGCAGTTGTCATGGGAGCAGCTCTGCAGGCTCATGATTTAACTTCGAGCTCAAAAGATAGGAATATTCTCCTGGATGTTTTACCTTTATCACTTGGCATAGAAACTATGGGAGACATAGTTGAAAAAATCATACCAAGAAATACACCACTACCAGTTTCAGAGATAAAAGAGTTTACAACTTATGTTGATGGGCAACCAGCAATGAAAATTCACGTTTGTCAGGGAGAACGTGAAATGATCGAGGATAACAAATCTCTAGCGCAGTTTGAACTAAAAGGTATACCGCCACTGCCTGCAGGTTCTGCAAGAGTTGAAATAGAATTTACAGTTAACGTTGACGGGATCTTGACTGTTACTGCAAGAGAAAAAACTACTGGAATTGAGCAGACAGTTAAAGTAAATTCAAGTTTTGGCTTGAGTAAAGCTGATGTTCAAAATATGGTTAACCAGTCAATAAACAGCTTTGATGAAGATATGAAGGCTCGTTCCCTTGCAGGTGCTAAAATTAATGGAAATAAACTCATACACTTGGTTGAAAACAATAATAACCTTTCCACTGATCAAAAGTTGAAAAACCTATTACAAAATGCAAAAAACGCTTTACAAGGCAATGACTTGAATGAAATTAACAACACTATCGCCGAGTTAGAAAATTCTTCTTTAGAGTTATGTGAATTAACAAATAGGTAGAAAAAGCTTACACAACCTTGTGCAATACCCTATTTAATCTCAAAGCAACAGGTAACCTGAAATTAAATGGTAACCAATCGACCTTCCCCAATTTAAACGATAAACCAACTATACTTACACGCCCAATGATATTTTCCATTGGTACAAAACCAACCTCAGGAAACCTGCTATCCAAAGAATTATTTCTATTGTCTCCCATAACAAAAAATTGATCGTTAGGTACATAATAAACCGTAGTGTTATATGATAGCTTATTAGAAATGTTATCTACCAAAATCTCATGCTCCTTGCCACTTAAAAGCGTTTCTATATATCTTGGTATGTTACGATTTGACTCATAATCAAAAAAACTTTCAATTTGCCTTCGCTCTACTTTCTGATCATTTAGGTATAATTCTCCCTCTATCATTTGCACTTTGTCGCCTGGTGTTCCTATTACTCGCTTAACAAATCGGATACTGTCGTTTCTTGTGGGTTTGAAAACTACTATGTCGCCACGCTTTGGAGGGGTATAAAAAATCCTGCCGCTAAAAATGTTTGGAGAAAATGGAAATGAGTGTTTACTGTAACCGTATGAATATTTACTAGTAAAAATGTAATCCCCTTCAAGTAGGGTGCTTTTCATTGAACCAGAAGGTATATGAAATGGCTCGAATAAAAAACTACGTATTGATAGCGCAATCAACAGTAAAAAAAACAATGAAGATAAAAATCTTCCCGTTCTTATCACCCAGTTTTTGCTTAGTTCTTCCAACTTTTCCAACTTTGTTTTTCTTATAGATTAAGCTTATTATAATACATAAATTAAAAAATGGTAATATGAAATTTTACTTGTGAATGTTATTCCTCTATTCAAAACAATTTTGAAAAGGCGGTTCATTTCTTTCAACGGTGTCATCCAAGTAGCGTGACACATAACTGTACGAACATTGCAATTTGCAGGTGGCAGATGAAAGTAGCTGACACTGAGATCCAGAAAAAAGAATGGTGTCATCCAAGTAGCTGACACTGGTTCCTGCAATCTCATCGAAAACGTTGTAACCACTTTCTATGCTAATTTGCTTGTAAGCAACCTGGATCCCAGTGTCGGCTACTTGGATGACACCATTATAGAGTGAACCAGTGTCAGCTACTTTCATGACACCATCTGGATGCAAATTTCCTTAAACGTTCGTAAACTTAAAACTTTACTTTAGGTCAAACTGCTGTATAGTGGCTTTATAGCTTTAGTTTTACAATGAATATACCTAGTATAGAAAATTGTGATCTTCACAATAAAACCGTCTTACTCAGAGTTGACTTAAATGTTCCTATAAAAGATGGAGAAATTCGTGACGTCACTCGTATTTTGAGAGCATTGCCTACTATTGAGTATTTAGTGAATGCAAGTGCAAAGATTATTATTATATCGCATTTCGGACGCCCAAAGGCCAGAGACAATAATCTGTCGCTAAAAAATGTAATTGACACTTTATCGCAGTTACTAAATAAAAAAGTGAAATTCATTGATGATTGCGTTGGTGAAAAAGTGCAAAAAGCAGTGAGTGCTATGGATGCAAGAGATATAATATTACTAGAGAATCTAAGATTTTATAAAGAGGAAGAGCAGAGTGACTCAAATTTTGCCAAACAACTAGCATCTCTAGCGGATATATATGTAAATGATGCATTTTCTTGCTCTCACAGAGCTCACGCTTCTATTTCACGCATTACAGAGTTTTTACCTTCCTACGCGGGATTTTGCTTACAAGATGAGCTAAAGTATCTTGAAAAAGCTGTATCGTTTAAAGCTAAACCTATTACTGCGATAGTTGGGGGAGCCAAAATGTCAACTAAGATAAAAATGCTTATAAAGCTAACAGAAAAGGTTGATTACCTAGTTCTCGGAGGTGCAATTGCTAATAATTTTTTGTTATTTAGCAAAGTAAATATAGGAAAATCTTTCTTTCAAAATGGTGTTGACGACCTTCTACATAATATTGTTGAAACAGCAAATAAAAACAATTGCAAAATAGTTGTGCCAGAAGACGTTCTGGTTGCAGTAAACTCTGATTACAGCACTAGTATTTCAAGAAGAACTGAGTCCATTTTGGACGGTGATATAATTTTGGATATCGGACCACAAACTTTGAGTACAATAAGCAGTATAATAGCAAGCAGTAAGACTCTGCTGTGGAATGGACCTATTGGTGTTTTTGAACATTCAGCTTTTGCAAGTGGTACAATAGGGGTAATGAAAGTCGTAAGTGACTTAACGCACAAAGGAAAGTTAACCAGCATAATAGGGGGAGGTGATAGTCTATCTGCAATAAGCGCTGCAGGCCTTACCGATAAGGATTTTACATATGTTTCCACTGGTGGAGGAGCGTTTTTAAGTTGGCTGGGTGGTGATGAAATGCCGGGAGTTGCTGCTCTGCAAAAATGATTAGATTAAAACTTTTTTAAATTGTTTCTTATAAGCTAGCTTTTTTGTGAACGTGATTATGTCGAAGACAGTTAAACTAATTTTGTGTTTAATAATACCAATAATAGGATTTATTTTTTATATTAAGGATCATTATTTTCACACCAGTTATGTAGAAGAAAATGTTAAGGTCAATTTTGAACCATTTTTCAGTTCACAACCAGGTTATATACCACCGTTTCCAGAATTAACTGACTTCGATAGAGGAGTGTTGAAAGTTTGTGGAGATTGGGGAGCACATCCAGATAAAGAAGATTTCAAAATTTTACTTAGTTGTCCGCAGCATCAAGAAGTAGTGAAAGGAATATATGATAAGCTTGATCATCAAGTGATTACGCCAGATGCGGATTTGGAGTTATTTAAAGATGAACTGGCTAACATTTGGTTTACAAATAGTGAAAGTGAAAAAGAAACTATAGGGTTTGGACATATTTTTTGTGGTGAGCCAAACGATAAATTAGCAGTTGTGTTAAAAGTCAATAGAGAAATGAAAAATACTGAAAAATAATTTTTACTTGGTGGGCTATAAAGCCAAAGATGCTTTTAACATATTTTACGTAATTTCGGAGGATTTATTGATGCAGGCAGCCAAGGCACGACAAAATATATAAACCTACAAAGCTAAAGCTATTCCGCGGACTATAGCAACTACAAATTCAGCGGAAAAAACAAAATTAATAACTTTATCAGCCAAAATTTCCAGGAGAAAAACATGTCTTGTATAACTGAACCAAATAATCTTGGTGACCTCTTAAAATATGAGGCATCAAATCTATACTCACGTGACCAAATTACTGTTGCTAAGGAACAAAACCTAAAGCTTGGAGCAGTGGTTAGCAAAAAGACAGATGATGGGGGCTTTATAAGAGCTCTAAATCCGCTAGGCACAGATGGTACTCAAACAGCAATAGGTGTGATTATAAACGATGTAAATAGTAAAGATGCAGATATTAAAGCAGTAATCATTACTCGCGTAGCTTTACTTGCTGATCATGCAATTGTCTGGCCAGCAAATATAACTGAAGAGCAAAAAACAGCAGCAATAAAACAACTTGAAGAGAGGGGTATTATTGTCCGTAAAGGAATCTGAATTTTATATTAATTTTTAATAGGAGCTAAACATTATGCAAAATCCACTTTCAAATCCAGCATTCAATATGACAGCATTAACTGGAGCTATTAATATTTTACCAATTAGTTTTGGTCGAACTGAAAGTTTAAAACTTTTTCCGAGTAAATCAGTAAGGTTTCGCCATATTGCCATTGAAGAACAAAACGGTTTTTTAGCACTACTTCCAACTCAAGTTCCAGGAGCACCAGCAACTGTTGGAAAAATAAGTTGTAATATTTGATTTAAATTCTTTTAAAAAGTGTGGATGTGGATAAGTGCTTTCAGTCTGTGTAAGCGCACTTATCCACATCCACACTAATCTGCTAGTGTTGGATCTAAGCAGACTTAGGGCTGTATTCCTCAGTAAAAACCCTGTCATCTCTTACTAAAGAGTTAGCAAGTAAAAGTAACTTTCTCATAGCAGCAGTGGAAGCAACTTTATATGGTTTTTTATATTGATTATGTAACCTATCAAAAAAAGTTTTTATGAAAGAATTCCATTTCCGCGCACTAAGAATACACATATACAAGACTGTTCTAATTTGTGACCTACCGCCTTGAATGCACCTTTTTCCTTTATTAAAACCACTGTCTCGATTAAAAGGTGCAACTCCGGCAATGCTAGATATTTGCTTTCTTTGAAGAGTTCCTAATTCTGGCAGATAACAAATAATAGTAATAGCTGTGATTTTACTTACACCTGGTATACTAGTTATTGATATGTATTTTTTTTTAAGCTCTTGACTTTGTTCAATCAACTCAATCATCTCATCTTCTAAAACTTGAATTTGATTCTGTAATATGACAAGTAGCTCTTCCATTTGTTTGATTATGGATATATCAGTTACTTGATGAGCTTGAGTTTTTTGTATTTTTGCCATTTCTACTAGTTGATTTCTACGAGATAGCTTTTGCCTCAAGAAGTCAACATTACTAACTTTTAAAGGAGTAACGCGCATATCTGTATTATTAATATAACGTGAGATAATGCTGCAGTCTATTTTATCAGTTTTAGTAGCAATACCAAGGCTTTTTGCATAGTCTCTCACCCATCTAGGTTGAATTACATATACTTCGAAACCATGGCTTAGTAAAGTATAAGCACATAATTTTTCGTACCCACCAGTTGCTTCAAGTCCAACTTTGATTACATTATGTAAATGCAAAAAGTCGAGTATTTGATCAATAGCTTGAACGTTATTTTCAAATACTTTATAATGTCCAAGTGGATGAATGTGGATATCTAGTTTATTTTTGCTAACATCAATACCAGCAATGATATTTGATAAATTCATAATTCCTCCATAGAATAACATGTAATACTGCATTTTCCACCCTTATATACGAGCCTAAAAGCTCAATCAGTTGTTCGGAACTTTTCAGTAAATAATCAGGGAAGAGAACCTTGCTAAATTACGGTCCTTTATGACCAAGGCGATCTACGGTTCCTCTTCTCTGCATGTTCTTAATATTACCACTTTGTAATATTTATGAACTTGTTTTTAACATACAAGGCGATCTTCTGAAATATGAAGTGTCCAACCTATATTCAAGAGATCAAATAACAGTAGCTAAAGGTCAAAATCTTAAGCTTGGTGCAGTAGTTGCCAAAAAGACGGAAGATGGTTTTATTAGAGTACTTAATCCTGTTGGAACAGATGGCACACAAACAGCAATAGGTGCAATAGTAAGTGATGTAAATGCGACAGAAAATGCCAAAGCAGTAATTATTACTCGTGGTGCAATACTAGCAGATCATGCAATTGTGTGGCCAGCAAATATCACTGAAGAGCAGAAAAATGCAGCAATAAAGCAACTTGAAGGACGAGGGATCATTATCCGCAAGGGAGTGTAACTTAAATTAATAAGGAGAAAAAGAATGCAAAATCCATTTACAAATACAGCATTTAGCATGACGGCACTAACAAATGCGATGAATATATTGCCGATAAATTATGGACGAGTTGAAAATCTAAATTTGTTTCCAAGTAGGTCAGTAAGATTTAGACATATTACCATAGAAGAACACAACGGAGTATTAAGTTTATTACCAACGCAGCTACCCGGAGCACCAGCAACAGTAGGAAAACGTGGCAAAAGAAAGGTAAGAACATTTACGATTCCGCATATTCCGCATGATGATGTAGTGCTGCCAGAAGAAGTACAAGGAATAAGGGCATTTGGATCAGAGAGTGAACTTAAAGCGCTTGCAGATGTAATAACTGATCATTTGCAGCTAATGAGAAACAAACATGCAATAACATTAGAGCATTTGCGAATGGGAGCGCTGAAGGGAATAATTTTAGATGCTGATGGGTCAGAATTATTAAATCTGTACAACGAATTTGAAATAACACCAAAAGTAGTAAATTTTGCACTGGGAACAGCAACAACAGATGTAAAACGTAAGTGTCTGGAAGTATTGCGGCATATAGAAGATAACCTAAGTGGTGAATATATGACTGGAATTCATGCCTTGGTAAGCCCTGAGTTTTTTGATGCACTAACTTCTCATGCAAAAGTAAAAGAAGCATATGAAAGATGGCAAGAAGGAGCAGCACTTCGAAATGATATGAGGTCAGGGTTTACATTTTGTGGCATAACGTTTGAGGAATATAGAGGGCAAGCAACTGACCCTGAAGGAACGGTTAGAAGATTTATTGAGAAAGATACAGGGCACTGTTTTCCACTAGGAACAGCAAGCACATTTACAACATATTTTGCACCAGCAGATTTTAATGAGACAGTAAATACTCTTGGACAGCCACTCTATGCAAAACAAGAGCCAAGAAGGTTTGATAGAGGAACTGATTTGCATACGCAGTCGAATCCATTGCCAATGTGCCATCGTCCGGCCGTTTTGGTAAAAATTAGTTCTAGTTGATGAATATAGGAAGATTATTAGAAGATTGTTTTGATCATCTAGGAGTGGAAGCCATATATTGTAATAAAAATAAGGAGGGCATTCGTAAAATAAAAGTGCTAATTAAACGTCCTGAGACTACGTACTCTTTAGGTGCAGGTGGAGAATTAACTCAGCAAATTGCTTCTATAGAAATACGTGATCAGGACGTTACTTCCTTTAGCATAGGTGATTATATCAAGATTGAAAAAAGGTTCTACAAGATTTTTGAACCACCGTTAAAAGATTCTTCAAGTAAAATATGGAAAATTGAGGCAATAGAAAGTGTTTGATTAGTAACAATATTAATGAAATAATCTCCAATATTGAAAGAAAAGAGCAGAAAATAAAACTGGCAGCTATAAAAGCGTTAAACAAAACGGCACTATGGTTAAAAGCGCAAGCAGCTAAGGAAATCAGTGAGGAAAAGAAGGTAAAATTAAGTTTGATAAGAAAGAGATTAAGAATTTTTAAGGCGAAAACTAGCAGATTAGACGTGTTGATTAGAGCAAATCTCTATGACATTAGAGCATCAACAATTGGTAAAATACAAAAAACAAGAAGAGGATCGAAAGTAGGAAAGCATGAGTTTATAGGAGGATTTGCAGCAGTTATGCCAAAAGGAAATAGCGGTATTTTTAAACGTGAAGGAAGAGCAGCATTGCCAATAAAGGAAGTTAAATTGTCACTGAAACCAGAGGCTTCAAGGATAATAGGGAATCTTGTTAATTATGAAGTTGAAAAGGTATTTGAAAAATATTTTATACATTACATGAGTTAAATTATATGCATGACAAAGTTCTGGAAAGATTTACATCAAGCAATTTGCAGCACACTGAAGGAAGAAATACCGTCTATACAGACATGTGAAATTTATCCAGCAATAAGAAAAGAATTATTAGCGCCAGCGGTATTTGTAGAGCTTGTGAGTTTAGAATCGGGAAAAGATCCTGGAACAGAGGAATTAGCCCTGAAAGCAAGATTTGAAGCGAGAATTGTAGTTGATGGAACAGTCGAGTATTCCTCGTTAGTTGTAAGGTCATTAGCAGCAGAAGTAGCAAGAGTAGTAAATAAAAATACTTGGAACGTAAAAAATATTTCTCCTGCTGAATTTCTCTCTGCAGAGCCTGATGGATTTAGACCCGAATTAGATGCATATTTGGTGTGGATGGTTGATTGGAGTCATCAGCTTCATTTAGGTAAATCGATA
Source organism: Wolbachia endosymbiont (group A) of Norellia spinipes (assembly GCF_964273535.1). Taxonomy (NCBI): domain Bacteria; kingdom Pseudomonadati; phylum Pseudomonadota; class Alphaproteobacteria; order Rickettsiales; family Anaplasmataceae; genus Wolbachia; species Wolbachia endosymbiont (group A) of Norellia spinipes. The sequence continues at coordinate 1,498,318 of NZ_OZ187006.1, read as the reverse complement.
TGGACAGAAAATAAGATTAAGCCACATACGATTATAATAGAAGAAAATGTTAGAGAGTAATTTTGCTATTTCAGAGCTGCAAAGAAAGTTAGCAAACATTGTACGAATAGGAGTTGTAAAAGAAGTAGATTATGAGAAAGCAAAAGTAAGAGTGAAGATAGGAGAACTTTTAACAGATTTTCTTCCATGGATAACTTCTAGAGCAGGAGAGGAAAGAAGCTGGCTACCACCAAGCATAAATGAACAGGTAGTAATATTGTCACCATTGGGAGAGTTATCATTAGGAGTAGTACTAGCTGGAATATATCAGCAAAATTATTCTGCTCCAGAGAATAGTGAAATGATTAACAGTTTAGTATTTCAAGATGGAACAAAGTTATTGTATGACAAAGAGAGCAAGAATCTTGAAATTTCTGTAGTGGATAAATTAAATTTCAAAGTAGGAAAATCAGAGATAGAAATGACAAAAAGTGGAATCAAACTGAAAGCAGAAAGGATCGACTTAAATTGAACAAAGGAATAGTGAGGTTAGGAGACTGCTGTGGAGAAGCTATACCACATTTCTGCATTAGCGGCAGTAACAATGTTTTTGTAAATGGTAAGCCAGTTTGCCGAAAAGGAGATAATTTTACAGAAGGTAGAGTATTAATTGAAGGATCAAAAAAAGTGTTTGCAAATGGCTATAGTATAGGAAGAGTTGGAGATTCAATATCTTGTGGTTCTAAAGTAATAAGTGGTAGTAGTAATGTTTTTTCAGGATAAAAATAAACCATCTGCTATACTTACCAAAAGTAAAGTTATGAATATGGATATAACTACTAGCCTATTAGGAGACATTAGTAATTTAATAGATAGAGCAAAGAATCATCTTTCTGTTCAATTCAATTCTACTCTAGTATTGTTAAACTGGGAAATTGGCTCCAGAATTGATCAAGATATTCTAAAGCACAAACGTGCAGATTATGGGAAGCAAATCATCTCCCAACTTGCAAAAGAACTTCAGATTAAATATGGACGTGGTTTTGATAGAGCGTCATTATTTCGTATGGTGCAATTTTCTAAATTCTTTTCTGATCAAGAAATTGTCGCGACACTGTCACAACAATTGAGTTGGTCACATTTTGTAGAAATTATTGCAATTTCTGATGAGCTGAAGCGTAATTATTATATAGAAATGTGTCGTATTGAAAGGTGGAGTGTTAGAGCACTACGTAGTAAAATCGATACTATGTTGTATGAACGTACAGCGCTAGCAAAAAAACCTGAAGAGTTTATAAGAAGGAGTATAAAAAATTTACGTGAAGAAAATATGTTAGCAACAGAATTCATTTTTCATGACCCATACTTCCTTAGCTTCATGGAATTGCCATCAAGTTATAGTGAGACTGATCTAGAAAATACAATCTTGGATGAATTGACAAAATTTTTACAAGAGTTTGGGAGTGATTTTTGTTTTGTAACACGTCAAAAAAGGATGAGTACTAAAACAACTGACAGGTATTTGGACCTGCTATTTTTTCACAGAGGATTAAAACGTCTTATAGCAATAGAACTAAAAATAGGTCGCTTTGAACCAGCTTATAAAGGACAGATGGAATGGTATTTAAATTGGTTAGATAAAAATGAACGAAAAGCAGGTGAAGAAAAACCGTTAGGGATTATTTTATGTGCTGATAAGGATCAAGAGGATATAGAATATCTTGAACTCGAAGGCTCTAATATTCATGTTGCACAGTATTTAACACAGCTTCCTTCTAAAGAAATTCTTGAAAAGAAGTTGAGAAAGGCTATTTCTATAGCACGTGAAAAACATGCAAGTATTAAGTCAGAGCCATGAAAAATATATGAGAGGAATGGATGCTAAAACAGGAAAAGCGTTAGAAGGAATAGAGCACTTAAAGCAATCGATAATTGATATACTGACCACTCCAGTAAACAGTAGAATAATGAGGAGAGATTATGGCTCAAGATTATTTGAATTGGTGGATAAGCCAATAAATAGAGATTTAACTTTGGAAATCTATGCAGCAACAGCAGAAGCACTGGGGAAATTTGAGAAGAGATTTAAGTTAGAAAAAGTAAAGATTGCTGAAGCTAAAGAAGGAAAAATGACTCTTGTACTTGAAGGTATGTATCTTTCAGAAGGCAAATTCATAGGTATTAGTGGAGTAGTTGTTTAGAAATGCAGACATCTAATATTATTGAAAAACTAAGCTATGAGGAAATCTTTTCCAGAATGAAGGAGGAGTTAGTGTGTAGAGATGAAACCTTTTCAGCGTTAGTAGAAAGTGACCCAGCGATGAAGGTATTAGAAGTAGCAGCATGGAGGGAATTGTTACTAAGACAAAGAATAAATGAATCAGTAAAGAGCAATTTACTAAAATTTGCGACAGGAGAAGATCTTGATAATTTAGCTGAGTTTTATGGAGTGGAGAGGCAAAAAGAAGAAGATGATGAACGATTTAGAAAAAGAATTAAAGCAAAGATAGCAGGTTGGTCAACAGGAGGAAGTAAGGAATATTATAAATATCATGCACTGTCAGCAGATAGTAGAGTAAAAGATGCACTAGTAGAATCACCTATACCAGGGAAAGTACAAATTTCAATCTTATCAACAGAATTATCCATAACTGGCATAGTGTTAGAAGAGCTACTTAAAATTGTAAGAAAGCAAGTTAATAGAGATGATATAAGGGTTTTAACAGATACAGTAACAGTAATTGGTTGCAATATTACGGAAATAGATATTGACAGCAGAATGAGCATAAGTTCTGTAATATCAAAGGAGGAAATTAAGGAACAGTTCATCAAGAAGTTTGAAGCAAGTAGAAGGCTGGGATGGAATGTTACAAGATCATGGATAATAGCGAATTTATTTGTAGATGGTGTAGAAAACGTAGAATTAATCGAGCCAAAAGAGGATGTTGTGGTTCTGGGAAATGAATGTGCAAATTTGAGAAATTTAAAGATTGAGTTGAATTAATGTTACTGCCACCAAATGCAACAAGGCAGGAAAGAGCGCTAGTAGATGCGATAGATTATAAAGTAGATCCAAACTGTATCAGAGGATTTAAGTTTAGTCTTAAAGAAGAAACATTGCCGTGGATAATAGAAGAATATGGTTTAGAAGAGATACTGCGTTGGGTAAAAGATAGAAGAAAAGCCGTAGTAGAAGGAGTAAAATTTCAAAGACTGAGAGGAACTCCAGCATCACTAAAAATAGCACTAAAATGGGCAAATATAGAAGATATTACAATTATTGAGGAGCCACCTGGCAAGCACTTTTTTGAATTACAGATAGGAATAAAAGATGTTCCAAATGACTTTTTTGTGGATGCAGTAGTAGAACTTGCAAAACTATCGTTACCAGCAAGATCGCGGCTAATGAGGATTTTCAATGATCACTATAACGTTGATAGGTTTATTTTAGATGAAAGTTTATTCGGCAGCTTATTGTCAGACTATTCAGGTAGAAAAGTTGAAAAAGATGGACCAGTGTTGTCATTTGGTAGAAAGAACGCATTTGAGCTAAAAATCTTAAATCCAAGTTTTAAGTTTAGTACTTTTCGTGTTCATTATGAGCAAGCATTTAGTAATGATGTATATCGGTTAGATGTGGCAGTACTTGGAGAAACAGAGCCTCACATAAAGGATTACCAAGGCATTTATGAAAGAAGTCATCAGTGGTATAACTTAAAAGCCCTGTATCCTCTAACTCAAAGCTTATTACCATCGATTAAATTTGCTAAAGCGCAGATAGTATTATCGGACAGTTGGAACTTAGGAGAAACAAATGCGTGCTTTCCGGTTGGTAGCATAGAAGAAGAAGGAAATAAATTTGTATTGGGAAACGATAAACTTTCATGGCAACGTTGGAATTTAAAACACAAACCAATTTTAGAAAGATTCAGCATTATCCATCGTTACAAATTAGAAAATTATACAGATCAGAAGGTCAGAAAATATGTTTTAGCAGAACACAACGTTTACTATAAAAATGATTTGGATTCAGAGCAAAAAGACTCAATACACGAATTAGAAAAGCACATTTTAGTATTTTATCCAGGAGTACTGAAGTGGCACGAACATCGACATTTGCACAGAAGTTGGAAAAATAGTCAAGTAATATGTATAATAAGCTAAGTACTTATATTTAGATCCTCATATATTATATTAATAATAGGTAAAAGTGTATGAAATAAAAAGAAAAAGACTTGCTTTCTTATGCTAAAACGGACATGACTTGAATAGCGGCAGGTAAATATAAGAAATTTGTCTGGCGCTAGAAAAGCTAATTTTGTGAGGTATGAAATGGTGCGCCAAGAAGTGCTTGGAGAACAGTTGGTGAAAATCCAACACAAACAAAGTCTAGCCAACAGTTTGGAACAGACCACTATGTTGCATGAGGTAACGAGTGTAATAGAGCTAGTGGGATGGACAATGCAGGGTACAACGAAAGTGAAGGGATTGAGTTCCGAAATACCTGAAGACATAGAGGTCGACATTTTCATGGCCATGGAAGACAGCATGAAGGATAACGTAAAGGCAAGTTATCACTCACTCTATCGGGATCTGAGACCGTGCCATGTATTGAAATGGACTTCAAGTGAACTTGGGAGATCCTATGCATTCCTACAAAGGTACGCTGGAACAAGTCAACAAAGGCAAGAACTAGCGGAAGATGCAGGGGAAGTCGGACTGATTGATAGTACTCAGAATGTGGGAAAGCCACGTACAAGGGGAAGCGATCAGCAATATAGTAACTGGAATAGGGATTGCTAGGCCAATACAACGGAGGTTGGAATAACATGCAAAATAAACTAAACCAGATAGCAGTAAGAGCAAAGCAAGATAAGCGACTAAAATTCACATCGTTAGTCCATCTGATAAATACAGAGAATCTTGCGAGATGTTATAAAGAACTGAAGCGTAACAAGGCTTGTGGAGTAGACCAGATAACAGTGGAATCATACGGAGAAAATCTGAATGAGAAACTCGAAGTGCTAGTAGAAAGTATGAAGAGGAAGCAATATCAACCACAACCAGTAAAGAGGGTATATATACCGAAAGCTGGAAGTAAAGAGAAACGCGGACTCGGAATACCATCGACCGAGGATAAATTAGTACAGATTATGCTGAAGAAGATACTAGAAAATATTTACGAGGCAAACTTTCTGGACAGCTCATATGGATTTCGACCTGGAAGAAACTGTCATCAAGCGGTAAATGCACTAGATAAAGCAGTTATGTACAAGCCAATAAACTACATTGTAGAAGTGGATATCAAGAAGTTCTACGATAATATACAGCATAAATGGCTAATGAGATGTCTAAGGGAACGAATAACTGACCCAAATTTGCGGTGGTTAGTAAAGCGGTTTCTCAAGGCAGGGATAGTCGAAGCTGGAAATTATGAAGCAACAAAACAAGGTACACCCCAAGGTGGTATAGTAAGTCCTGTATTAGCAAATATATACTTACATTATGTGTTGGATTTATGGATAGAAAAGAAATTTAAACCAAGATCCAGAGGATATATACAACTAATAAGGTTTTGCGACGATTTTGTGGTTTGTTGCGAAAGTAAGGTAGACGCGGAAGAATTTCTGGAATTACTGAAACAAAGGCTAAATAAATTTGGGTTGGAAGTATCTGAAAACAAGACCAGAGTAGTAAAGTTTGGCAAGAGGGAGTGGCAACAAGCGATAAGAGAGAAACGAAGGACGGAAAGTTTCAATTTTCTGGGGTTTACGAACTATGGTGCAAAAAGTCGTCGTGGTAGATTAATAATGGGACATAAAACCTCAAAGTTAAATCTAGCCAGAAAACTAAAAGAAATCAAGGAGTGGTTGAAAATAGTCCGCGGAGGTATTCGACTTAAAGATTGGTGGCAAGTACTGAAGGCTAAATTAACAGGACACTATAACTACTTTGGTATTAGCGGAAATTATTGGTGTTTGAAACAATTTTACACATCAGTAAGAAAGCTAGCATTTAAATGGATAAATCGGCGTAGTCAGAAAAAGAGTATGACCTGGGAACAGTTTGTACACTACGTAGAAGTAAATCCATTACCAAAGCCAAAAATACATTTTTCTTTATATGCATAAGAGGGACGACTGTGAAAACTAATATTGATGAGCCGTGTGCGGGAAATCTGCAAGCACGGTTCTTTAGGGGGAGTTGTAGTAATAAAACTCAAACGAGAGGAGTAAAGCTACAGCTTCTACCGAACAGTTTTAGCAAGAGTAAGTTTTTTAAAGAAGTATCAAGTAACGGATTTAAAGATATTAATAAAAGAAATGAAGAAGGAGAGACGATATTGCACCAAGCAGTAGAAATCTCTGATTACAAAACAGTAAGGTTATTAATAAATAAAGGAGCAGAGATCAATGCAAGAGATAAAAATGGTTATACACCACTATACTGTGCAGTATTTGCGAAAAGCTTAGAAAATATAAAAGTGCTGCTAAGATCGGGAGCAGAAGTAAATGCCACTCAATATGTCACTGGATGTACGCCACTGCACTCTGCGTGCAAAATAGGAGGAGCAGGAGTTGAAATAATAAAAGAGCTAGTAAAGGCCGGAGCTGAAGTTAATCAACTGAATAAATATGGTGCAACACCAATGTACTATATCTGGGAAAGTGAAAAGTATTGTCTATGTGATAGCAAAGAGAGTGAAAAGGCAAGTAAATTTTTAAGAGAAAAAGGAGGAGTAACAAAAAGTAGAGAACTGACGTGCTATGGAATAGAGGGGCTAGTGGGAGAAATAGCAGACATGTTGAATGGAAGCTACATGCCGGAGCTAAAAATAATAGAGATAGGAGAAATAAGGAAGAGAGACAAATCGCTAATAAAGAAAGAATGTCAAAATTTAGCAAGCAAGATAATGAGCAAAGTGAACGAAATGATAGATGAGGGGGTGAGAAGGAAGGCTTAGGGATTTAAATTTAAAGAAAAAGTGGGGTAAGTTATGGTAAAGCTGGGTAAAAAAGAGGAGTCACTATTAGAGAACTCATATAAAAATATTTATGCAAGAGACGAGAATGGAAGAACAGCTCTGCATTATGCAATAGACGCAAAAACAGTGAGGTTACTAGTCGAAAAAGGAGCGAATGTGAATGCTAAAGATATAGAAGGATATACAGCACTGCATCTAGCGGTAACGGAAAAACGTCTAGAAACCGTGAGAGAATTGATAAAGTCAGGAGCAAATGTAAATGCTGAAGAGTATGGCAATAAATGCACTCCATTGCACCTTGCATGTATGGTGGGAAAAGTGGAAATAGTAAAAGAGTTAGTGGAAGCAGGAGCAGAAATAGAGCAAGAAGATAAGTTCGGAATGACAGCAATGGATTATGCGAAAAATAGTAAAGAGATAACCGAGGTATTAAAGAAAGAAACAGACAGAATTGAAAAGTTATTTATGAAAGGCTAAAAATATGGAGAAAGAAGTAGAAAAGAAAGTAATGAATTTAGAGAGAAAACCTTTGGATGAGCTGAGAAAAACGTGGAAGAAGGTATTTGGGAAAGAAGCGCCTAGATACTCAAAGAAATATCTGATACCAAGATTAGCTTATAGAATGCAGGAAAAAGCGTATGGAGAAATGTCAAGAAAAGGAGCAAAAAGACTGGAGTATCTGGCAGATCGGCTAGAGAAGGGAAAAAGAATAAGTAGTGACAAACTTCCAGTAGCAGGAACAGAGCTAATATTAGAGAGAGGAGAAGAGACGCATGCGGTAATGGTAACAGATAAGGGTTTAATCTACAGAGAAGAGTTTTACACGTCATTGTCAGCAGTAGCCGGAAAAATAATGGGAATGAGTTACAATGGGCCGCTTCTATTTGGAATGAGAGATAAGGAGAAAGAATGCTGAAAGAGGTAAGATGTGCGATATATACTAGGAAGTCAAATGAAGATGGTCTAGAACAAAAATTTAATAGTCTTGATGCGCAACGTGTAGCATGTGAAAAATATATAAAAAGCCGAGAAGGATGGGTAGCATTGGTAAAAAGGTACGATGATGGTGGATATTCAGGGAAAAATTTAGAAAGACCAGCAATAAAGGAATTATTTGAAGATGTAAAAACAGGAGAAGTAGATTGTGTAGTAGTATATACGCTAGATAGGCTATCAAGAGAAACAAAAGACAGCATTGAAGTAACGTCATTTTTTAGAAGGCACCGAGTAAATTTTGTAGCAGTAACACAAATATTTGATAATAATACGCCAATGGGAAAATTTGTACAAACGGTATTGTCAGGAGCAGCACAACTAGAAAGAGAAATGATTGTAGAAAGAGTAAAAAATAAAATAGCAACATCAAAGGAGCAGGGGTTATGGATGGGTGGAACTTTACCGCTTGGATATGATGTAAAAGATAAAGAATTAATAATAAATGAAAAAGAAGCGAAAATAGTAGGGCACATATTTGAAAGATATTTGGAGCTAAAATCAATGGCAGAATTGGCAAGGGAGCTAAATAGTCAAGGTTACAGAACAAAATCAGATATCTTTAAAAAAGCGACAGTGAGAAGAATAATAACAAATCCAATATATATGGGAAAAATACGGCATTATGAGAAAGAGTATGAGGGAAAGCATGAAGCAATAATAAAAGAGGAAAAATGGCAAAAAGCGCAGGAATTGATAAAGAATCAACCATATAGAAAGGCGAAATACGAGGAAGCGTTGCTAAAGGGAATAATTAAGTGCAAGAGCTGTGGTGTAAATATGACACTAACGTATGCAAAAAAAGAAAATAAAAGGTACCGATATTACGTGTGCAATAACCATTTAAGGGGAAAAGGTTGTGAATCAATAAACAGAACTATAGTAGCGGGAGAGGTGGAAAAAGAAGTGATGAGAAAGACAGAGCAGCTATATGAAAAACGGGGAGAAAAGACCGAAGAAAAATGGAAAAATTTAAGTTTTGGAAAGCAGAAAGAAGTAGTGAAAAAGTTAATAAAGGGAGTAATGGTTAAGGAAGATGGAATAGAAGTGAGTTCTGAATCAGAGGAAAAGTTTATACCAATAAAGAAGAAAGGAAACAAATGCACAGTAGTAGAGCCAGAAGGAAAAACAAATAATGCGCTACTGAAAGCAGTGGTAAGAGCCCATTCCTGGAAACGTCAGCTAGAAGAGGGGAAATATGGAAGTGTGAAGGAACTGAGTGCCAAAATTAATATAGGTACAAGACGCATACAACAAATTTTAAGATTAAATTATTTAGCTCCGAAGATTAAAGAAGACATAGTGAATGGGAGACAGCCAAGAGATTTGAAATTAGTTGATTTGAGAGAAATACCGATGCTGTGGAGTGAGCAATTGGAGAAATTCTACGGTCTTGATTTATAAAAGCAACAGAAAAGGGCCATGCCAAAAGATGTTGAGATTGATATAGAAAAGTAAATCAATGTTACAGAATCAATTATATGAAAATATCAATGTAAATGATGAAGATTTTAGCATATCAGATGCAATAGTGATAAAAAATGTATCCAATTTTAGCTGCATATTTTAATGGTAGATTTGGAGGAAAATTCTGTAAACATCAAAAAAAGCAATACTCTAAACCACAGCACACAACTCCAGAAAGTAGTACATGTTGAGCAATCTATAGCCCCTTTTGAATCCTTACTACTACCCACAAATAAAAACATAGTATTGTATTTACTCAAATAATTTAATTTTATTAACCTGAAAGCTTATTAGATTAAAATTATTAAACTAAGAGTTATAATTTTAGCAACTAAAAGCTGTAAATTGCACCATATAAACAGTTATTTCAAGCAAAAGTTATGCCATTAAGAGCTATGCAACAAACATTTATATTTGTGGGTAATAGTAAGTTTTGAATCTGAGAGTGTACTTGAAAATCCATAAACATTAAGTAAACTTTTTAAATAAAATAGTTTCTTTTTCAACTTACTAAATAAACTTCTCCCATCATTGCTGTGTAACAAATCATATACAAAGCTATGGTCTACTTACAAGCAGTGCCTTCTGTTGATGAGATGCTTTTTCTATCTTTAACTCATCCATACTACAGCTTGGCAAGCTTGAATAGCATAAGGAATCTTTTTGTTCTTGCGTTTGTTTTGCCAAGGCCTTATTTCTATAAAGTAGGGGTTGAAAATGATCATGGCCTCCATTTACCATATGTAAGACACTATTGTGACTATAATCTATCTTACCTGCTTTTGATCCTGAGCTATCTATTAACTGATGCAAGAACGGATCTTGTTGCTTATCAATAGTGTGCAATGGGTTACTTTCTGCAACATGCAATTTCACACCATACTTATCACAAAGTACTCTGCCCTCGATATCGGAACGTCCCCAAAATTCATTCTTTCCAATGCTATTGATATATTGGTTACACGTAATTCCACGATTTACGAACTCACCTTCAACCTCATCAAAGTCATTGCCAATTTTACTTATAAACCACTCTGGAGGATTGTCTTGCGCAAATCTCTTACACTCATTCCTTAACTGCTCTACAGTAACTTTGATTCCCTTCTGTTGTTCCAGACTTTGCCTGAATGAATCAAAAAAACAGCTTCCATTATTGATTGCGTGCCCTAAATAGAAGTCATCAGGTATGTTTGATTTTTGCTCTTTATCACCTTGTTTTTCTGCCTTTTCAATAATTTCTTCCTCTAAACCAAAAATCTTACTCCAGTTGTATTTACCTTCTAACCCCAATTTTTTACTTTCCTTTTCTGCTGCTTTAGCTAAGTCTGTTTTAGAAATATCCCCTTTTTCTTCATAGAACCTAGATAAAATTTTAAAGATATCTATCAGGTAAGTTTTTACGTCAAAATTCTTCTCCTTTTTCACAATATTAGACTCAATATTGCGTAAATCTTGTAATAACTTATGCCTTCTAGCAACTTCCTCCATAGAATCCTTTCTTAACTCTTCACGTTCTGTCCATTTGTTGTTAGACTCGCTTATTACTTCAGGATGTATTAATTTTCCAGACCTTTCAAAATATCCCTGTTCAATAGCATAGTAGATATCATAATCACCAAGTGCACAATCCTCGCCTAATTCTTCTTCATGACCTTTGAATTTTTCCAATACTTCCTCTTTATTACTCACTTTTACTATAATTTTGCTTTTATCTTGTACGTCAGGATACAGTCTAACGTCTATATTTCCCAAACTGGTATAGAAAGTTAATACTATATCGCTGCCTTCTGCAAGATTTGTGTAATTCCTTATGCCATCTTGGGTTATAATTTCCACCTCACTTTTGCCAATTTTTATTACACTCCTTCCATATCCTTTTTCTCCTTGAGGTATTCCTAAATTCCTTGTTCTATCTGTGATTTTTGCAACATCTATTATACTATCCTCTGAGTATTCTAAGTAAGATACACTGTTATCGATTTTTCCATCACACAGTTGACCACTGGTAGCATCCTTTGCAACTCTAAAAAATTCTTCAGCATAATTAATGTACTCTACATGAGACTTGATTACATTAGCTTTATGATCTTTAAACTCTCGTTCTATTGTATCAATGACTTTTAAACTATCTGAGTTTTTTAACTTTGCTCCTCTCGATATTAATGCACATACTATATCACTGGCAATTCCATAGCTTCCTTCTAGCTGAGCAATTTTTTCTAGTACGTGATCTGCAAAGTAATAATCTTTGTCTTTAGCAAAATTTAATCTCATTCCAGAAGCTATAATCTCATTTACAACTTCCTGTAGTTCAATCATGCTTTTAGCTTTTACTACCTTACTCAAAAACTTATTTAGCTTAGCAAGTTGATTTGTTTGATACATCTCTGATAAGAGACTATCACATTTTTCACAATTATCTTGCTTATTACCTACAAAGTCAGTTGCTCCTGCTTTTAAGAGTAAAGCTTTTACATCAGGAAATTGACAAAACGGCCAAATTGAACTATCACCCTTAACATTTAAAACTATCTTTAAATCTTGGTTATTTTTATGTTTATCTAAAAATTTTTTCAGATCTTCAACACCTGGACCATAAGGATTATCCCAATCTTCATCAGAATCTGTAGCTTTAACCATTTTACGTAGTTGGTCTCTTAACTTTTTTTGGTTGTCAGTTAAAAAACACTCTATAATATTGTTGCTATCAATTGCAATTTGCAGTGGGGTTTTTCCATTGTTATTTTTTATGTTTAAATCAGCTCCTTTGCTTATGAGTAAATCCATAACCTTTCTGCTATAATCATTACAATTAGCAGCATAATAGTGTAAAGGTGTATTACCTTTTTTATCTTGTATATTTGGATCAGTTTTTGCATCTAAGAGATACTTTAGACCTTCATACTCACTGGAATAAATAGCAGTATCATGCAAAAGTGTTTTACCTTTATTATCCTTCATATTTAGATCAGCACCAGCTTTGAGAAGAGGATGAATGGCTTCATCGTGTGCAACAAACACATTCAATACTGTTGTTCCTAGATGCCCTCTTTTTAGATTAAGAACGTACTTCAGGTCTTTATTTTTCTCGTTACTTTCTAAAAACTGCTTAAGATTTGAAAATGAGTCATAATTCCCCATATTAAAATCTTTTATAATACTATTGAGTAATTTTTGATTTAACTTTTTTTGACTCTCTTCCAGTTTTAAGTTAGGTGCATGAATAAGCCACTCATCTATTAAATCCTCTAAGTATTTTTTATCATCTATCAAACTTCTATCAGCCCAAAATAAATCTCGCTTAATGAATTCATAATAACTATCTACTGGTAATTCAGTTGCTTCTGTTTTTGGGCTACCTATTTCTGAACACTCTTGTCCAGCACTTAGGTCACACTTCAGTTTTTGCTCATCAGTGTGTTTGCTTTGTTCACTGATAGGTTCTGCAATATATTTTACTGACCCTGTACCCATATTACCTGCTAGCTCTAGATATAGAATATATTATATAGAATGTGTAGTATGTGTCAAGCTAATTTCAACATAATCTTTTTACTACTCATATTTTTGTTAAGTTTTTATGGTGAGTACTGCTAGGTTAAAAGTTGTTTATTACTGGAAGTTTTAGCCAATTTTACTATAGATCAACAAAACTGAGAACACCAGCTATATTTAATATATAGGAATATGATGCTTTAAAGGAGTACGGAAACTGCTGAAGTTTTTACAGCAAACCTGTATGGAGCAACTTCAGCAGAATAAACAAATACATGCCAGTATTAGTAGAGAATTATTTATAAGTCAACTAACTTTTTCAAAAAATACTTTAGTAAAAGTACCATGCTAGCTAGTGTTATAAAGAATTCAATTGTTTACTCCCTCAAAAAAGATCGTATATTTTTGAGAACAAGTTGCGTAAAAATGGAGTTACGAAAATAGAATTTTGAAATCTTTGCAACAAAGTTAGGCAAAATAGTTCGTATGTAGATATGGATGAAATGGGCTAATACGGCTAGTTTTAGCGTATAATGAAATCATCATATAAAAAAGTTCGTATGTATCACTTGGTAGCTCACAGAAATGCAAAACTTACTTGACAAACTCCGTCAGCCCCCTTATCATGAAACTGAAGGTATTTAGTTATCTTCATCTGTGCAGATTAAACAGCAAAAAAACAACGTAGTTGGCGTCTTATTTTTAATTTTTTGCACTATGTGCACCTTATGTCTTCACAACATTTCTGGGTTTTTACCCACACAAGCTGAAACGCGCTTATAAGTCGTTTAAGACAGTATAGTACGCCAATTTGCAGGATTAGAGAGTGACAACTAGCTAACACGGGATTTCTTTTGCCTTTTTTTCTGCTTAGTAAATTTCTTAAACATTTGAACTAAGGTGAGTTGCACTTAAAAGCAGCTAAATTGCAGTGTTTAAGACTTAAAAAAACGCCAATACAGAAAATAGACAATGACCAGGGCTTCTTTTGCCTTTTTTTTCGTTTAGTAAATTTCTTAACGTTTGTAGCTAAACGACAATCGTCATCCCGCTGCTTGTTAGCGGGATCTCTTGTTAGCGGCTGAGATACCGCGAATGAATCGCGGTATGACGGTTAAGTAGGGTGTCATTCCAGTCTGGGATCCAGTCTTTATTATGCAGCCACTTGGTTAAAATTAAGTTTTCTGGATCCCAGTGTCAGCTACTCGGATGACAGGAGATACCGTCTTGTTAGTCAACAAAAAAATTATAAAAATTTCCCAAGTTGCATCATAAAATCAAAAAATACTTCCAATTGTGTAACAGTACACAGATTATAGTTAGTGGATATGTTGATAAGTAAATTAGTTTTATACGCACAAAACAGATGAAGTTTACTTATCAACATATCCACTAACCAACAACATTCAATAAATTTGTGTAAGATACCACTTTACATAAGATAGATAGGAAGCATTTTTGATTTTAAAGTACTAAACCTTCAGTCAACCTCCTAGCCCTGTAGTTTTTGATATGGTTAGGATCAAAAGCACTTTTGGATGTCAGAATACCGAAAATGATATGGAGTAGCTTACGCATTGCAGCACCAACGATGGCCATATTATGCTTACCCTTTTCCTTTAATCTTTGGCAAAAGCTCATAATGATAGGATTGTGATTCTTAGCTACTATGGCAGGAAAGAAAAGTGCCTTACGTAATGTTTGTGAACCGGATTTACTTAATCTGGGTTTGGCATATACAGAGGAACCTGACGTCATATTTCGTGGTATAACTCCTGTATATGCTGCCAATTGCCTGGCATCTCTAAAAACCTCTATATCAGAAACTTCAGCTAAAATAGCTATTGCTGATTCTTCTCCTATGCCTGGAATAGTCAATAGAAGTTGAAAATTTTCCAACAATTCTTTGTGTTGATTTAATAGTTCACGTACGGAGTTTTTTATTGTTTCTATTTTTTGAGCTATATTCATTGCAAGGTCTTCCCAAGCATTTGCAACTTCTTTAGGCAGTCTCTCTTTTTTTTCTAAGTGGTTATTTACTAATGTTAACTCATCTTTTAACGCAACTGAGCAACGATAAAGATGTTTTAATTTTTTCATTTCAGGAGAAGGTGGTGTCCAACTAGAAGGTTCCTGTCTTTGGCAATAATCAGCAATAACTTCTGCATCGGTCTGATCATTCTTTTGTCGTATCAGCTTACTCCTTGCATAAGATTTTATGCAATAAGGATTTACAACACTTACAAAATGTCCAGCATTGTGTAGAAATTCAGCCAGTGCTTCGCTATAACAACCAGTAGATTCCATGCAGGTTTTTACTTTTTCTACATTATGTTTGTGTAGAAAATTCAGTAGACTTTGAAACCATCGTTCTTAAAGCTTCTTTTTCTAGTTTCACGCTTTCCTTTTTTGCTTATAAATGAGAGAAAAACATCAAAGCGATCTTTTGATATATCTATGCCCAAAAAGTTGTTGATCATATATAACCCCATACGTTACCATTAAAAATGAAAAGTAAGGCTAGTCTTGTGAATACAGAATTAGAACCATTCAGGTCTTTCTACGATACCTTCCAGCCTATACTTTTGAGAAGGGAATTCTTATCTCCTCTACAGATTTTATATCTAAGAAGAAGCACAGAGTTCCTCCCTTCTCCACCTAATGCTTAAGCTTAAAACATTAGATGCTTTTGACAAGATACAAGTAGAAGATATCCTTATTGCCTGCGTTGATGGGCTGAAAAGCTTTCCTGCAGCTATAAACAGTGTCTTTCCTAATGCGGAAGTGCAGATGTGTATAGTGCATCAGATACGCAACTCACTGAAGTATGTGGCCAGTAAAGATGCGAAGAGTTTTTTGAGCGATTTAAAGAAGGTATATCAAGCTTCAAGCAAGGAAATTGCCGAGAATTATCTGTTGGAATTGGATGAAAAATGGGGCACAAAGTACCCTATGGTTATAAAATCTTGGCAGAATAATTGGGAAAACTTGTCTGGTTATTTTAAGTATTCTGGTCCAGTTAGGAGGATAATCTACACCACCAATCCCATAGAGGGGCTACATAGGCAAATTAGGAAATTCACTAAGACCAAAGGCTCATTTACCAGCATAAATGCCTTGTATAAGCAGGTATATTGTGCTATAAAGAAGGCAGAGGAAAAGTGGACGATGCCTGTACATGATTGGGCATTAACTATCTCTCAACTTGGTGTTTTCTTTCCTGGCAGATTGAAAATTGAGTTGAACTAAAAATGCGGTTTGACACAGTTTATTTAACACTCCCCTTCAATCTCACTAATAGAAAGGCCTGTAAACTTGACAATAGTGTTGACATCAACATTATTAGCCAGCATTGCTTTTGCGACTTCAATTTTCCCTTCAATTTTCCCTTTCTCTATACCTTTTTGTATACCTTTCTCTTCAGCAAGATCAAGTCTGTATTCAAGAATGGCTTCTTCTTTCCGTAGATCCATTATTCTTTCTTCGTAAGCTACTAAATCTTTTTCGTTCCAACGAAACTTGTCTAATTCATCATATGCTAGCTTTATTATTGGCGCTTTTTCTGCTATCTCTTTTAAGTCCTCTTCTGTTGTTTCTTCTGCGTATTTAAAAAAGAAACACCACCTTTCTACTATACTTTCTAACTGCTCTACTTTACTTTTTGAAAATTTGGGCAATTCTATAAAGATAAATTGAAAATCTTTTAAGTAATGGCCGTTAGTTTTTATATCACGTATATTGTGAGTAGAAATATAATCAACTTCTTCAGGAAGTAAGTTACAATTTGATATAGCAATAAAGAAGACTTTCTTTAAATCAATGTAGTTGCCAGATTTATCTAATTGTCTTGAGTAGGCTTTAGCGGCATATAATTGAGCGCGTTTTTCGAAGCCCTTGTCTCTAGCAAGCTGCATTTCTGCTATATATCTATTTCCGTGAGAATCCTTGCAGAGAACATCAACAATACTTTGTTTATCAGAGGCAACTTCGGGATCCATAATAGTGCTAAGAAACTCAACTTCTTGTATTGCATTTATCTCAGTAAACCCTAAAATATCGTTCAAAAAGTGGATCAGGATATTCTTATTTTTTTCCGTTCCAAAGATTTTTTTGAAACACAAATCATTGCGAGGATCGAGAAATTTTGAAAGAGCCATGGCAAAAATGCTTGAAAATATTAATAATTATACACTATTATTAACAATTATTCAACCATATTTTTGAAGATAGCTATAGCTATGCTGCCGCGGTATCTCTTAGCACAGATCCCGCTAACAAGTAGCGGGATGACGAGGATGCCGCCGCGAACCGTCATAGCGCCGCGGCGCTAACTAGTAGCGGAATGACGGTTTTTCAAATTGTCGGTAAATCTAAGTCAGTTTAGCTATAGGCAGCAATTTTCTGTATTTATTTTAAATTGAAGAAAGCTCAAATGAAAGATCATGTTTTGCTAAAAATCACAGAATGCAGTCTGGTTACACATATAGTTGAAGTAATTCAGATTTGTAAGATATGTTTATCTGCAGTTATAGCTTCAACAGTAGGCGTTACTCTTGATTACCTCAACATTTTCTCTTGGCAATTCTTTAATGAACCGAGAAGTGCGCATCGGTTGCCACTGGTTGTTAATTTCCCTCCTATCTGCACATGAAATGATTAACCTTTCTTTGGCTCTGGTTATGCCAACATATGCGAGTCTCCTTTCTTCTTCTAAAGCTTTACCACTTTTATCTTCAAAAGATCTTTGATGAGGAAATAATCCCTCTTCCCAACCAGGTAGAAACACGCACGGGAATTCAAGTCCTTTGGCTGCATGAAGAGTCATAACATATACGGTGTCATCGTTATTCATATTATCCACTTCCATCACTAGACTTATATGCTCCAAGAAAGTTGTGGCATTATCGAAATTTTTTAAAGATGAGATGAGCTCCTTGACATTTTCTATTCGTGCTAAGCCTGTTACTTCCTCATTTTCAAGCATTTCAATATACCCTGATTGGTTTGCTACGATTTTAACGAATTCATGCAGTGGTTTTACGCTTACTATTTCTTCCCAAGCTTTAATTTTATTTAAAAAATCATTTAGTGAGAGTTTAATTCTTTCGGTTACTTGATTACTATTAACTAATATTTTTGCTGCCTCAAAAAAAGAAATTTTGTTATCCTGAGCAGTCGTGTATATTTTCTTTAGAGTTGTAGCTCCTATGCTTCTTTTTGGCCGATTTACGATCCTTTCGAAAGCTAAGTCATCGTTATTGTTTGTAACGAGTCTTAAATATGCAATTATATCCCTGACTTCCTGACGTTCGTAGAATTTTACGCCACTTATAATCTTGTAGGGAATTGAATATTTTATAAAATACTCTTCGAGAACTCTAGTTTGAAAAGTGGCCCTTACCAGCACTGCAATGTCACTAAATCTGTATTTATTGAGCTTTAATATCTGTTCGCTTATGAACCTTGCTTCAGCTTTTCCGTCCCATAATTTTATTAGATTTACCTTTTCCCCTTCAACGTTTGTTGTCCACAATTTTTTTTCTAGCCGAGTTTTATTGTGATTGATAACATATGACGCAGTTGCAAGTATGTGAGATGTTGATCTATAGTTACACTCTAGTTTGACAGTTTTTGCATTTTTAAAATCATCAGAAAATTTTAAAATGTTTTCAACTTCTGCACCACGCCAACTGTATATTGACTGATCGTCATCTCCCACACAGCAAATATTTGAGTGCTTTTTTGCAAGGTATTTTAGCCAAAGATATTGTATTGCATTTGTATCTTGATACTCATCTACCATGACATACTTAAACTTGTTTTGGTAGTAGGACAGAACTTCGGTCTTTTGATTAAAGAGTTGTATGTTATATAGCAATAAGTCACCAAAATCGACAGAGTTAAGGAATTTTAACCTTTCCTGATACTGGTGATAGACTTTGAGTGCAATCACGTATACTGATCTAAATGATTGAACGTCTTCCACTTCAGATGGCAACAAACACTTCTCTTTCCATTGCTGAATAATATTCATAATGGTCTTACATTTTTCTGATAGGTAATCAGGGCTGATTTCATTCATGATGTTTTTTATTACCTGTAATTGGTCATCCACACCAATAATTGTAAAATTGGAATTTAGCCCCACGACTTCAGCATGATGACGTAGAATTTTTGCTGCAATTGCATGGAAAGTGCCAAGCCATGGTATGTTTGTGCCTGTTAGCTCAAGTACCCTTGATACCATCTCATTTGCTGCTTTGTTTGTGAATGTCACTGCTAATATCTCATCAGAGTAAGCGTGACCGTTCCTAATTATGTGCGCTATTCTTGAAGTGATCGTTCTTGTTTTTCCGGTTCCGGCTCCTGCCAATATTAAAACCGGTCCATCTATGTTAGTTACAGCTAATTGTTGTTCTGGATTTAGCAGTGAGAGATAATCGTTCATTTGCAGCTCTATAGATTATAACTTCGTAAAGTTAAACCTATGATCGAAATATTGTAAAGGTTTTATTGAATAGAACAGTTAAAGAATGTCCTAGGTGTATGGTCCCACCATACCAATTTATTGTACTAATTCTAGTATAACCTGCCGGGACAATCTATTTCAGTTCCAATACCTTACATTATAAGGATACAAGTCAATAATTGACAATCACTGAGATACAGGCTAAAATGTTTATATGATAATTCTTGTGAGGAGGAAAAATGGATTTTGACAAATATATTAAAGGCAATGCACTTTTTATACATGGATGTGTTGCTGTAGATATAGTGGTTAAAGAGCTAGTAAGGTTTTTACAAAATGAAACACACATTACAGAACTTGGTCTAGAATGGTGTAAAATTGATGATGAAGATGCAAAAGAGTTAGCTAAGCTTACACATCTTACTTCACTTGATTTATCCATGAACAACATTAGTGATAAAGGTGCAAAAGCTTTAGCTAGTCTTACCAGTCTGACTAGACTTAACTTATTGAGTAACAATATTAGTGTTGAAGGTGCAAAAGCTTTAGCCAATGGCAAGCTTAAAAATCTCAAGCAGCTTAACTTAGAAAACAACAATATTGGTGATGAAGGTGCAAAAGCTTTAGCCAATGGTAAGCTTGAAAATCTCAAGCAGCTTAATTTAAAAAACAACAATATTGGTGATGAAGGTGCAAAAGCTCTAGCTAACGGTAATCTTACAAGTCTTGAATGGCTTAAATTATCATGTAACAAAATTGGTGGTAAAGGTGCAAAAGCTTTAGCTAATGGTAAGCTTGAAAATCTTAAATATCTTGATTTAACGCAAAATAATATTGGTGCTTCTGAAGGTGCAAAAGGGTTGGCTGAAGGTAATCTTATCAATCTTGTTCAACTTAATTTAACCCGGAATAAGATTGGTAAAAAGGGCGCAAAAGTTTTAGCCAATGGTAAGTTTGAAAATCTCGAGCAGCTTAACTTAGAAAACAACAATATTGGTGATGAAGGTGCAAAAGCTTTAGCTAATAACAATCTTACAAAGCTTGAATACCTTAGTTTAAAAGACAACTACATTCGTAATGAAGGTGCAAAAGCTTTAGCTAATGGTAACTTTACAAAGCTTCAACATCTTATCTTAACCGAAGGTGTTGGTGATGAAGTTAGAAAAGAGCTAGAAGCTAAGCTTACAAATTGTACTGTTGTTGTACATTACCATAATCAAAATCTACCATTCAGTCCTGAAAACAATAGCAAATATTATGCTGGCTACAGTACAGCAATTGGCTTATTTTTAGGTTTGAGCATAGCATATCTTGCAGGAGCTGCTGCTTTAACTCCTGTTGTTGCTGTTGCAGTATTTATTGCAGCCACTGTTGTTGGTGCACTGGTGGGTTATGGTATTGGAAAATTTTGTGAAAAGGTCAGTGAAGAGAAGCAAAATGATCCTGATATGAGTATGTGTACTGCAATTAAGAATGTCCTTATCCCTGAGTGTTTAATCCATAAGGTAGGCATTTAGTATTGACTTTACAACGATAGTCACTTTAAATTAGTAATTGTTGTTGCAGTTAAAGTATCGATGCCTTTTTTCTTTTATTTTTTCGCAATTCTTAGCATTTTATCTGCTGTTTGTGTAATTAGTGTAAGAAATCCTGTGCATGCAGTATTATTTTTAATTTTCACCTTCGTTAATTCTGCAGTTCTTTTTATTCTCCTTGGAGCTGAATTCATTGCTATGATGGTGCTGATAGTATATATCGGTGCGGTTGCAGTGTTATTCCTTTTTGTAGTTATGATGCTCGATATTGACTACATAAGGTTGCGCCAGGGTTTTGCGAAGCATTTCACTCCTGGTGCTATATTATGTGTTGTGTTTTTTCTGATTATCAGTTTTGTAATCCGCAGCTCAACGCTGAATATAAGTAATGTTATAAACTATAATGCCAATAACGTGAAAGCTATCGGTAATTTGCTCTACACTGACTACATGTACGCTTTTCATCTTTCTGGTATTCTGCTGCTTGTTGCAATTGTCGGTGCAATTGCTCTTACTTTGCAGGACAAGAAAAAAGGAGTTAAAAAACAGAATGTATTAAAGCAATTGACACAATCTTCATCTGTAAAATTGGTTAAGGCTAAATTTGGAAAAGGAGTAGAATGGAAATAGGATTAAATCATTTTTTGATAGTTGCTGCTATTTTGTTCACTATTGGGGTGTGCGGTATTTTCATTAACCGTAAGAGCATAATCAATATACTGTTATCAATAGAAATATTATTGCTGGCGATTAACATCAATTTAGTTGCTTTTTCTGCCTTTATGAATGATATAGTTGGGCAAATTTTTGTGATGTTTGTGTTGACTGTTGCGGCAGCAGAGTCAGGAGTTGGGCTTGCAATATTGGTTGTATATTATAGAAGTCGTGGCAATATAGATGTTGAACAAGCGAACTTAATGAAAGAATGAAAGTATGATGGATATACTGAAATTAATAGTATTTTTGCCACTCTTTGGTTCGCTATTTGCAGCACTTTTTAGAAAAAGTCAGTTAGTTACAACGGCAGGGATTGGAATATCTGCAGTTTTATCTTGGTATGTTTTTCTCACCTTCTCTGAAAACTATCATTTAGTTTTATTTCCTTTGTTTTCATTAAGTGTATTAAAAGTAAATTGGGCAATTAGTGTGGATGCTCTCTCATCCTTAATGCTTATTGTTATTACCACCGTTTCACTAGTAGTCCACCTCTATTCTATCGGTTATATGGAGCATGATAAAGGGAAGTCGAGGTTTTTTTCTTACCTATCGCTATTTACGTTTTGCATGATTGTGCTGGTTGTAAGCGATAATTTCGTGCAGCTTTTTTTTGGCTGGGAAGGGGTTGGCCTATGTTCTTATTTACTCATAGGATTTTGGTTCCAAAAATATTCTGCAAATAATGCAGCAATTAAAGCATTTGTTGTAAATAGGGTAGGAGACTTTGCACTATTAATTGGAATCTTTCTTATTTATTATACATTTCACTCTTTGAAATTTACTGAAGTTTTTGACACAGCTGATCTTCTTGGCGCACAGAACATTAGGGCATTCTGCTGTGAATTTAAAATAATTCATATAATATGCATATTACTTTTTATTGGCTGTATGGGTAAATCTGCACAGCTTGGTTTACATGTTTGGTTGCCAGATGCAATGGAAGGGCCAACCCCTGTTTCTGCACTCATTCACGCAGCAACGATGGTAACAGCAGGTATATTTTTAGTAGCAAAATGTTCTCCATTGTTTGAGCTATCAAATGTGGCACGAGAATTAATAGTTATTGTTGGGGCACTTACTGCTTTTTTTGCAGCTACGGTTGCGATTACTCAGAACGATATAAAAAAAATAATTGCTTATTCAACCTGCAGCCAACTTGGTTATATGTTCATGGCATGTGGGCTTTCTGCTTACAATGTTGCTATTTTTCATTTAATGACACACGCTTTTTTTAAAGCTCTACTATTTCTTGGTGCTGGCAATGTAATTCATGCAATGCATCATGAGCAAAACATTCAGAAAATGGGAAATTGCTGGAAGAAAATCCCTTGCACTTACACTCTCATGTGGATTGGGTCTCTTGCGCTTTCTGGAATATTTCCATTTGCAGGTTTTTACTCAAAGGATTTGATAATTGAACATGCTTATAGCACGGATAGCTTTGCTTTTGTAATAAGCTTAGTTGTTCCATTCTTCACAGCGTTTTACTCTTGGAGGTTATTGCTTCTTGTGTTCCATAGCCAAAAACAAAGTAAAATTAATATACATGAAGCACCGAAGATTATGCTTATACCATTACTGATACTTGCTTTTGGATCGGTATTTTCTGGAGTGTGGGGAGCAAATATTTTGAACATAACTAGTAATGCGTTTTGGAAATCAAGTTTAATGGTGATTGATGAGCATGGAGTTCATAATTTCTTTATAAAACTACTACCAACCTTGGCAAGCCTAAGTGGAATAGCTCTTGCGTACCTGATTTACCAATATCAAGTAATTAGGCAAATTAAGAGTAAATTTTTACTTAAGTTTTTGCAGAATAAATGGTACTTTGATGAGGTGTATGAGTTTGTTATAATTGCACCGATAAGGTTTATATCTAGGCTTCTATGGAAGTTTGATGTTAAGGCTATTGATTCATTTGGACCAAATGGTGTTGTAAGGTTGGTTAACGAATGTTCAAAAAGTTCTATAAAGTTACAAACTGGTTATATATTTGATTATGCATTTATTATGTTTGTTACTTTAATAATCGGTGCTTTATATATTATTGGAATTAAATAGAAGGTGTTGTTACTTAGTATATTCTTGCTTCCACTGATAGGAGCGTTGATTTTATCCTCGATCAGGATTAATCATCAATCTATACACTTAAGATTCCTTGCCCTATTTTTTGCTGTACTTCCATTTTTGCTTAGCATTGTAGCTTGTATAGAATTTGATTATAACAATGCGGACTTTCAGTTTGTCAGCTATCCAGTAAGAGATATTGGAATAGGGGTGGATGGAATATCGTTGCTTTTCCTTCTACTTACGACCTTCTTGTTTGTTATTTGTATGCTCTATAATTGCAAAATGAGTTATACGACCCTAAAAGCCTATATGGCATTATTTCTACTGCTTGAGAGTTTTGTAGTCGGTTTTTTCGTTTCACTGAATGCTATAAGCTTTTATGTGTTTTTTGAAGCTGTCTTAATACCAATGTTCTTTATTATTGGCATTTGGGGAGGGAAGCAAAGGATATATGCGACGTTTAAGTTATTTCTTTATACATTAACTGGCTCATTATTATTTCTACTTGGGTTGGTATACATCTATAGTGTTTTTGGAACGTTTAGTATACAAAAATTAGCTACATTAGTGCCAAGCCTTGATCTTGAAGTGCAGTCATTGCTGTGGATTGCATTTTTTATTTCTTTTGCAATAAAAGTACCTATGTTTCCATTTCACACTTGGCTTCCTGATGCGCATGTGCAATCACCAACTTCTGGGTCTGTGATTTTAGCTGGCTTGCTTATTAAAATGGGGGGATATGGATTTTTAAGGTTTTCTATTCCAATGCTTCCTCAGGCAAGTTTGTATTTTTCAAATTTCGTTGTTGTGCTGAGCATTATTGCGGTGATATATGCTTCTCTAGTTGCGTTTGCTCAAGATGATATAAAGAAGTTAATAGCTTATTCTTCAATAGCACATATGGGAATCGTTACCGCTGGCCTCTTTTCATTTTGTGAGGAAGGAGTACTGGGTAGCATATTTCAAATGATTAGTCATGGCCTTATTTCTGCTGCTTTATTTTTGTGTGTTGGAATGCTATATACTCGAACTGGAACTTTGGAGATTGCAAAGTACTTTGGCATAGTAAATACAATGCCAAAATTTGGTTTTATGTTCATTTTGTTTTCAATGGCTTCAATAGGGCTACCTGGAACATCTGGGTTCATAGGTGAGTTTTTGGCTATGGTTGGAATGTTTAAGAGCATAGGTTTTTTTACAGGATTTATCGCACTTGGCACTATTTTAAGCGCAGTTTATATGCTGAATTTATGTAAGCAAATAATATGGGGGGTTAGCTATTCTAAATTATTAAATAATCGCTTGGATAGCATAGAATTTTCTGTCTTAATTCTGCTTGCAGTGTTTGTTATTTTGCTTGGATTCTACCCAACCCTTGCACTGAATTATTTGAAGCCATGTATGGCAAATTTGTTAGTCAAATATAATGCGCTATGAATTATATACAGATATTGCCGGAAACGTTCTCTATTATCTCCTCGTTAGTGTTGCTACTGCTTGGAATTATATTTAACCGCCGAACTATCAACTTATTAGCACTTGGCTGCACATTGGTAACTTTGATTATTTTAATTATTTCGGCAGAAAACAATGAAATTTTTCTCTTTAATTCGTTGTTAAAACTCAATTTATACATCAGGTCAGCCCAAGGGTTAATTCTCAGCACAGGAATTTTAATACTTTTGATGCTGAATTTATCAAAATATGACTATAAATATGAATTTTCAATACTGATTCTTTTTGCGCTATTTGGCATGATAACTTTGGTTTCAGCAAATAGTCTGATTTCTTTTTACTTAGCTTTTGAGTTGATGAGTATATCTTTATATGTTCTTGCGAGCTTTAATAAAGATTCAGCTTATTCATGTGAAGCAGGAGTGAAATATTTTACACTTAGTGCACTATCTTCCTGCATTATGCTATATGGAATGTCGCTGCTTTATGGATATACAGGACAAGTCAATTTCTCTGAGCTCTGTTCATTCTTGCAAAACCATCAGATAACTTATGGAATAGTTTTTGGGTTAGTTTTTATCCTTATTGGTTTGTGTTTCAAGCTTGCTATTGCTCCTTTTCATATGTGGGCTCCAGATGTCTATCAAGGTGCACCTACCATAGTAACTGCGTTTTTTTCTACGGCCCCAAAAGCTGCACTTGTAACATTTTTAATTCGATTGATGAATGAAGAGTTAGTAAATGTAAAAAGTTATGTTCAGCCTATTTTCTTATACGTTTCAGCATTGTCTGTGCTTATCTCAGCTTTTGGGGCCTTGCGTCAGCAAAACTTAAAAAGGCTGCTTGCTTACAGTTCAATTGGTCACATTGGTTTTATATTTGCTTCACTTTCTATTTTTACACAAGCAGGAACAGATAGTGCCTTAATGTATTTGGTGATATATATCATCACAAGCATAGGACTATTCTCATATCTCGTACAAATTGACGATGACGATTGTGATATTGCAAATTTATCTGGTATAGGGAAGAAACACCCAATTGTAGCATTTCATCTTTCTGTACTGTTACTCTCGATGTCGGGAATACCTCCACTTGCAGGTTTTATCGCTAAATTTTTTATATTCAAAAGTTTAATAAATTCTGGCTTTATCAGCCTGTCTTTGATCCTTGTAATAGCGAGTGTGATATCATGCTACTATTATTTAAATATCATGAAAGTTATGTATTTTGATAAAGCTAGTGGTAATAAGGTTGCTTATTCTAAGGGTCTATTCATTATCACTTCAGTGGCTTCACTTATCAACCTCGTTCTTTTCTTATACGTTTTACTCACTCATTGAACTAAAGGGCTGACAAGGTGATCCCTAAGGGCTTTCATATTCATCATTACAAAGAAGTTTCAAGCACTAACGAAGAAGCGTTAGATTTAATTGATAAAGGAATATCAAATGAAACTGTCATTATTGCTGATAAACAAACAGAAGGTAGGGGACGCACTGGAAAAAGCTGGATTTCTCCAGAGGGTAATCTCTATGCGAGTTTGATAATTAACCAAGAAACGGATGTCAGCAAATTGACAGAATTGACTTTTGTTACTGCTCTTGCTGTTGGCAACACGTTACTATCATTTATAAGTGACAGTAACGTTCAACATAAATGGCCAAATGACATTCTAATCGATGGCAAGAAAATAAGTGGAATATTGCTTGAAAAAAGATCCAATTCGAATTGGCTCATTATAGGAATTGGAATTAATGTCAATCATGCACCACTTCCAGGAACAACGTGCATTAGCAATTACGGTGAATCTGTGTCTAACATGGATCTGTTAAAGGAATTAATAATAAATTTTAATAAGCTAAGAAAGCAATGGCTATTTGATGGGTTTTATGCTATAAGAGAAATGTGGTTAAAAAAAGCATTCAAAATGAATGAGCAAATCAGTGTAAAGTTAGCTGACAAATTGTATGAAGGAATTTTTGCTGATATAGATAAAAGTGGTAAATTGGTGTTGCAGCAAAAGGATGGAAGCTTAATTTATTTTGATGCAGGTGAGTTATTTATTGATAATGCATTATGAATACATATGTAATTTTTGCTTACCTTATTAGTTTCACGCTGATTGCTGGAGAGCTAATTTTTACCATTTCTTGCTATATTAAAAGTAAAAAAATCTTAGAAAGCCTTAAAAGTAATAATGAAGAAGAAACATAAGCGATTACTTATAACTTCAGGAATTTTCTGCTTTTTAAGTTGTGCAGTTTTTTTTATTTTAACAACGCTCAAAGAAAATATCTCATTTTTCTATACAGTAAGTGAGGCAATAGTTTTACCAAATAATCAAAAGCCAATCCGTGTTGGTGGAATGGTTGTTGAAAATAGTGTGATACGGAGCGAAAGCGAAGTGATTTTTCAAATAACAGATTTTAATAAGAGCGTTATGGTGAAATATCAGGGAATACTTCCACCAATGTTTTCAGAAAAAAGTGGTGTTGTTGTGCAAGGTAAAATGTTTGATAATAGTACTTTTCTTGCAGATACAGTGTTTGCAAAACATGATGAGAACTATATGCCGAAAGTTTTAAAATAGATTCCCTAATTCAGCTGTATTGAAACGATATGTAGAGAGAGTAACAGCCTGCTAGCAAGCTGTTACTTTCCTAACTACTATAATATATCAGAGTGAGTTGGCGCTTCCCATTCATCTATGTTATCACCACCAGTTGTTCCTGTTTTTAATTTTCCAACCTCTTCATTTAGGTTGTCAAAGTTTTCTTTCAAAAATTTAAGATCCTTCTTATTATCCATAACTAGCTCTTCAACCCTATTTGAATTATCATACAATTCATCCATATAATCTTGATGACCTTTCAACACGTCATTCAATTTAGGAACAAATGTGTCATTTAAATCTTTGACTAGTTTATCTAGAATTTTGTGGACGTAATCGACCGACGCATTCTTTTCTTTATTGCCTTCAAAAGATTTAGGCTTAATTTTGACCTCTATGTCATTTATTATTCTACGATTGGTACCGCTCATTCTGCTTGTTACTCCAAAGTTGCTTTCGCTTTCTTTTACACTGTAATTACTCATATTAACTCCTATAAAAAATTAGAATTTAAAACTAACTAGTTACCTTGAAATGGTATGTGAAAAAAGTAATAGCCCACTGGGCTATTACTTTTTCTTATTTTTGCTAATTATTAGCTATTTTCTATCCTAGTGGATTTAACTCTGGAGAAAAAAAGGTGTTGGGATTTGTTATGTCAGAATCCGTGAATGAATCTACTTCATCTCTCAATTTATCGATTTTCCCAATTAAACCTGAATCTTTATCACCAATTTCCTTCTTTATTGTAGATAAGTGCTGTGTGGTTTGGCTTACTACATTATTGATATGTTTTATTATGGGATTGACTGATTCTACAAATGTGTCAGCTTTTACCATCCCTTTAGTTCCTGTTATCTCTTTTAATGGTGCCTCAATTAACTCCACATTAAATTTTTTATCTTCTGTTGAATTATTCATGTTTATTAACTCCTTAAATAATAATATTAAAAATAATGTTATTCATTATCTTCTGTAATCTGCTAAACAGATATGGAGTAATCCTGAACAGTATAAGCATCATTACTGTTAAGGTAATACTCTTCATTTACTACAGAAGAATGTTGATAGCTAAATTGATTGGGGTTAACTATATCATCACCTTCCAGCAATTCCTTAAGTTCTTCAAGTTTTTCTTTCATTTCCTCTTGTTTCTTGTTTTGTTCATCAAACTTCTCTTTTAATGCATCAATAATAGCTTTAGACTGATCTTGATTGCTGAGATCACCAATCACAGCTGTCACTTTCTCATAAGGCAGTTTGTGAATGATGTCTTTAAGCTCTTCTGCGCCTATGTTATCCAAAAGTTCTTTAAACTGCTCATTAGACATATTGCGAGCAAAAGCTTGAAGTTTGTCTGGGTTATCAACTAAAGACTTAATGATAATCTGAATCTTATTAGGATCAGTTAAATCTCGAGCTACTATTGCAAGTTTCTTGTGGTCTAGCTTATTAATTAAATCATGTAATCTATCTCCTTCTAAATTGTGTACTAGGGCTGGAAGTCGATTTTTCAACGTTTCGTCCAAAATAGTGTTTATACTTTTCTCATCTGCATCTTTTATTAGTTCTACAAACTGATCATTGCTTATTGTCTTGATAGCCTCCAGAAACTGATTCATTTTAAGGTGAGGGAAAATTTCTTTTACTTGGTCTAGATTTAAGTCTTTCACTAGGTTTGTAAGCTGATTTTTATCTAAAAGAGGAACAATTATTTGTAACTTTTCTGGATTTAGTTCCTGAGCAAGGGTTTTTAGCTGGTGATTGGTTAGATGATCCACTAAAGCTTGGAGTTGTTCATCCATTAAGTTCTCTGCTAAGACCTGCAACTGGTTTGAATTTAGTTCAGGAATTATTTTTTGCAGCTGCTCATTCGTTAAATTCTGTGCTAAAATCTGGAGTTGATTTGAATTCAGTTCAAAAATTATTTTTTGCAGTTGAATAGGTATATCAAGTAACATATTATTCACTATTTCCTTTATTTCCCCTGCATTACAAGGTGCTACGTTTTTTTGCAGCGCTGTATTGTAAGGTGAATCGATAATATTTCCTTTTTTATCTGAGAAATAGTATTTACCACTTTCGTCTCGCGTTACGTATTGATACGATACAGCTTGTGCAAGAAAATCCACACTACTGTATCTTTCACTGTTATCTCCTACACTAGTTACTACGTTTACTAGCTGATCATTAAGGTATATAAGAGAATTATTAGTGGCATCTCGGTTATACCAGTTATTAGCGTTCAGACTTTGTCCCGATTCATTAAGACAAGTATACATTCCGTTATGAAATTGACAGAAGTTTACGTTTAGTGTTAGCACCTCTTCACTTTTATCATTCAGCGGTATAAAAGCAAGTTTAGCAATTTTGTATGGTCTACTCACATCAGCATTATCTCTGCCAGAAAAAGAGGTTCCTAAACAAACATTTTTGCCTGGATAGCATGTCATTCCTTCGCTTATCACAAGAGACTTTTCAGGTACCATCTTAAAAACATGCTTTTTTCCACTCATAGGCATTACCAATAAATTAACTGTTAGTATTCTAACATTTATTGATTAATTTATTATTAAATTGGTATATATTAGAATTATAATAAAAAACATTACTTGCATAAAGAAAAGTTACAGAAAGAGGGATTTTTTAGGGAACTAGTATAAAATACTAATGGGCTAAAATAAGCTGACTTTATGATATGCTAGAACCTATATTGGTGGAGGCAAGCGGGATCGAACCGCTGACCTTCTGCGTGCAAAACAGATGCTCTACCAGCTGAGCTATGCCCCCAATTCTTGCTTAAAGCATAAATCACTCAGGCTGAAATGCAAGAAATATTTATCTGTTATAGCTAAACTGACTTAGATTTACTGACAATTTGAAAAACCGTCATTCCGCTGCGTGTTAGCGGAATCTATCTGCAGCAGTGTGACGTGTTAGCTATAGGCTATTGCTAAGCATTATAATAGTGCACAAATTCTGCAGGGTATATACAGTTTTCTATTTTTCTTATCTCCTTAGCGTTATACTTCACACCATCCAAATAAATCTGTGAACTGAAAATTAACAAGAAGTTTTCCTTTAAAAATTTTTTAAATTATCCATAGATTTTTTAACTAAATTATCACTAACGCAGTATATTATATAATTTATTTAACCACACATGAAAATTTTAGTTTGATTAAAACGGATAAAAACTGTATTGATGTTTAGTATAGCTGAAAAATGAAATGATCCCGTAGCTCAGCCGGTAGAGCAACTGACTTTTAATCAGTGGGTCACGCGTTCGAATCGCGTCGGGATCACTCACAAATTTTGAAAAACATGCTAAAAGAACAAGACAAAATATTCACCAACCTAAATGGTAAAGAAACTCCACTACTTAAGGGTGCAAAAAAACGTGGTAGCTGGCAAAAAACAAAGGAGTTACTAGATTTAGGATCAGAAAAGATCATTGATGAAGTAAAGAAATCTGGTTTGAGAGGTCGAGGGGGTGCAGGATTTTCCACCGGCCTTAAGTGGAGCTTTATGCCCAAAAATCTCCCAAAAGCATATTTAGTAGTCAATGCAGATGAGTCAGAACCTGGTACATGTAAAGATAGAGATATATTGCGATATGAGCCACATAAGTTACTTGAGGGAATTCTCCTAGCCGGCAAAGCGATCAGCGCATCAGTTGCGTATATTTATATCAGGGGTGAATTTTATAATGAATATTTAGTTCTAAAAAAAGCACTTGAGGAAGCCTATAAAGAAAACTTAATTGGAAAAAATGCCTGCAAATCAGGTTATGATCTTGATGTGTTTATCCATAGGGGTGCAGGAGCTTACATATGTGGGGAAGAAACAGCTCAACTCGAATCAATTGAAGGAAAAAAGGGCTTTCCTCGCATGAAACCTCCATTTCCCGCAGGTGTTGGACTTTTTGGCTGTCCAACCACAATAAACAACGTTGAAACTATAGCCATGGTTCCAGATATTCTAAATCGCGGAGGAGAATGGTTTGCATCTCTTGGTAAACCAAATAATACTGGTACTAAGATTTTTTGTATTTCAGGACATGTAAACAACCCGTGTAATGTTGAAGAAGAGCTCGGAATTCCACTACGTGAATTGATTGAAAAATACGCAGGTGGAGTGCGAGGGGGTTGGGATAATTTACTTGCTGTAATACCTGGTGGGTCTTCAGTGCCATTAATTCCAAAATCTATATGCGATACTATTGAAATGGATTTTGATTCATTAAGAACCGCACAATCAGGGCTTGGTACTGCTGCTGTAATAGTGATGGATAAATCAACTGATATAATAGCTGCAATAGAGAGGTTATCACACTTTTACATGCATGAGTCCTGTGGACAATGCACACCATGCCGTGAAGGTACTGGATGGATGTGGAGGATTATGAAGAGGATGGTGGCAGGAGATATTAAGCCTGATGAAATAGATAAGCTGCTTGACCTTACAACTCAAATAGAAGGACATACAATTTGCGCGCTTGGTGATGCTGCAGCTTGGCCGATTCAAGGATTAATAAGACATTTTCGCCATGTTATCAAAGAGAGAGCGATAATTTAACTCTACTTATACTTCTTAAGCCGTTTTGCTACTTAGCAACCAAAGTTAAAAAATATTGATTTCCTTCTCTTTTAGGTGCTAATTCTACCTTTGCAATATCTTCAGTGTCTCTAATTAGCCGTTCTAATTTTTCCAGTCCAACTTCAGTGTTTATAAGCTCTCTCCCTCTAAATCTCATTGTAACTTTAATTTTATGTCCATGCACAAGAAAATCCATTGTTTGACGCAATTTTGTTTCGTAGTCGTGATCACCAATATTGGGACCCAGTTTAACTTCTTTTATAGTTAATGCTTTTTGTTTCTTTTTTGCTTCACTTGCCTTCTTTTTTGCATCATATTTTTGTCTGCTGTAATCCAGAACTTTACATACTGGAGGAGTTGAATCAGGTGCAATTTCCACCAAGTCTAAACCGACATTCTGAGCAGATGCCAAAGCTTGTTCTATTGGCACAATTCCGACCATTTCACCACTGTGATCAACTAAGAGTACCTCCTTAGCTGTGATGAGTTCATTAATTCTATTTTTATTGTTCTTTTTTATTTGCAAACTTTAACTCCCTTAATTCAAATTAACACTTTTTAACAGCGATTCAGTAGCCTTTTCCAAAGAAAAAGACTCCTGTCTTTCTGATCCTAAATTTCTCACTGACACAGTTTTACTTGTAACTTCATTTTTGCCTATAATCCATAATATAGGAACCTTGTTTGAACTATGCAAACGTATCTTATAACTAATTTTTTCATTGGTCAAATCAGTCTTGACTCTCACACCTTGTTCTTTTAAAATATTGCTAATTTCTGTGGCGTAACCGTCAGCTTCATTTGTAATGGTCAGAATAGCAAGTTGCGTTGGAGCAAGCCAAACTGGAAATTTTCCTGCATAATTTTCTATCAAAATTCCGATAAAACGCTCAAAAGTCCCAAGAATTGCCCTATGTAACATGACAGGGTGATGCTTGTGCCCATCTGCCCCTATATAAAAAGCTCCCAGACGTTCTGGTAAAATGAAATCAACTTGTAATGTTCCACATTGCCAATTTCTGCCTATTGCGTCTTTCAAAACGAACTCTAACTTTGGACCATAAAATGCACCTTCACCAGGGCTCAGTTCATAACTCAAGCCCGCTTCTTTAACGGCTTCAAGCAGCGCTTTTTCAGCTCTATCCCACACTTCATCATTACCGGCTCTAATATCTGGACGGTCTGAAAATTTCACAGAAATTTCATTGAATCCAAGCTCTGAATATACTTCTTTTAAAAGGTCACAAAACTTTACAGTTTCAGAATTTACTTGTTCTTCCATACAAAAAATGTGTGCATCGTCTTGCGTAAAACCACGCACTCGCATCAGTCCGTGCAATGAGCCTGAGCTTTCATTTCTATGGCATGTACCAAACTCTGCCATACGTATTGGTAGATCACGATAGCTTCTCGTGTGAGAATTAAAAATCTGCACATGACAAGGACAATTCATAGGTTTTATTGCTAGCTTTTTGCTTTCAGATTCATCAACAATGAACATATTTTCACGAAATTTATCCCAATGTCCCGACTTTTCCCACAGTTCTTTACTTACCAAAATAGGAGTTTTTACTTCAAAATAGCCATTATTTATCAATTTCTTTCTTATATAAGACTCAAGAACATTATATAGAGTATATCCTTGTTCATGCCAAAAAACCTGCCCGACAGCTTCCTCTTGGATGTGAAATAAATCCATATCCTTAGCAATTTTGCGGTGATCACGTTTTTCTGCTTCTTTGAGACACTCAAGGTAAGCGTTTAATTCATCCTTATTTCTCCATGCGGTGCCATATATTCGCTGTAACATTGGACCCTTAGAATCACCACGCCAGTATGCTCCTGCAACTTTCATAAGCTTAAACGCTTTGACTCTGCCAGTTGAAGGAGAATGTGGACCGCGGCATAAGTCAACAAAATCGCCTTGTCTATAAACAGTTAGGTTTTCACTCTCTGGTATAGAGGATATAATTTCAACCTTATATTTTTCGCCTATACCACTAAAGAAATCAACTGCCTGCTTGCGAGTCCAAACCTCTCGAACAAATCTGTGATTACTTTTTACAATCTCTTTCATTTTCTTTTCTATTGCAGCAAGATCATCCGTAGTGAAGGTACGATCTGTAGCAAAATCATAGTAAAAACCGTCCTGAATTGTTGGGCCAATAGTAATCTGAGTATTAGGAAATAGCTCTTTCACTGCCTGCGCCATTATATGAGCAGCATCGTGCCTTATTATGTCCAAACCCACTTCGTCACTCAGTTGTATCACCTCTATCTCTGTATCAGATTCAATTTCACGTGAGAGATCATACAACTCACCGTTTACTTTCAATGCAACTGCTTCTTTCAAAGCATCCAGTTGTAATATATCAAAGCCAGTGACTTTATCGTCATATTCTTCTATTCTTTTTTCAGCTGGAAAAGTAATTTTAATCATTTATCGACCCTTTTGTCTAACCCTCTCTTTGTCATCCCAGTGCGTGACACTGGGATCCATCTTATTTTTATAATGGAAATTAGTTTAACGTATGCTCCTAAAATCTGTTGTCCATTGCACAATTTACAAATATTTTTATACCTGGATCCCAGTGTCACGCACTGGGATGACAAAAAAAGGAACACTGAAATGACAGAAAAACAGCACCTGGGTAACAGAGGAATGATTTGAAAGCTATAAATTTTTAACATCAGTAGTACGGTCTATTCTTTTTTAACCTGAGTGCAATTGCGTCTTCCCAAACTTCACCATTACGCAATAACTTTTCTTTATTGTACATTAGCTCCTCTCTTGTTTCAGTAGCAAATTCAAAGTTAGGACCCTCCACAATTGCATCAACTGGACATGCCTCTTGGCAAAGTCCGCAGTATATGCATTTTGTCATATCAATATCATAGCGCGTGGTGCGACGACTACCGTCTTCTCTTTCCTCTGCTTCAATAACTATTGCTTGAGCAGGGCAGATAACTTCGCATAATTTACAAGCTATGCATCGTTCTTCACCGTTTGGATACCTACGCAACGCATGCTCACCACGAAACCTTGGACTTAAAGGGCCCTTCTCCATAGGATACCTCAAAGTAACCTTTGGCTTAAACATATATTTTAATGTAATAACAAACCCTTTAATTAACTCTATAAAAGACCAATACCAAGCTAATTTCTTGAGCATAAAATATTTAAAACCTATGTTGATAATTATAAATCATATTATCAGTTTTCAAAATAAATATTTTCACCTGAGTGACCTTTGCAGTTTTTTATATAATGTATTTATTAACATGATATTACTATAAACTAGCAAGATAGATAAAAATTTTGAATATTTTCAAATTAGGTATTTTGGTTTCTTAAGTGTAATATTGCTAAGTAGTTTATATAAATAATGACAAACACAAATGAAACTATTTTCGCTTTATCGACCGTATTGGGTAAGTCAGGAGTTGCAGTAATCAGAATTTCAGGCAACTACGCGCTTAAAGCTTTAAATCATTTTCATATTAAGAAAGAAATTAAACCAAGATTTGCTACTTTAGTTGATCTATATGATGATTCCAATCAATTGATAGATAATGGAATAATCATCTATTTCCCTGCTCCAAACAGTTTCACTGGCGAGAACGTTATAGAGTTACAAGTGCATGGAAGCAAGGCAGTCATAAAAATCATCTTAGAGGAATTATCAAAAATTTTCGTTATGGCCAAGCCTGGAGAATTCTCACTTAGGGCTTTTCTAAATAGTAAATTTGACTTAACGCAAATAGAAGGGATTGCAGACTTAATTGATGCTGAGACGAAAATGCAAGCTAAACAAGCGATTAAGCAGATATCGGGAGAATTGGAGAGACTATACAGCAATTGGAGGCAAAGATTAATAACGATACAATCCAAAATCGAAGCATATATAG
This sequence comes from Wolbachia endosymbiont (group A) of Norellia spinipes, assembly GCF_964273535.1. Lineage (NCBI taxonomy): Bacteria > Pseudomonadati > Pseudomonadota > Alphaproteobacteria > Rickettsiales > Anaplasmataceae > Wolbachia > Wolbachia endosymbiont (group A) of Norellia spinipes. The sequence continues at coordinate 1,462,028 of NZ_OZ187006.1, read as the reverse complement.
ACTTTCCAGAGGACATTTGGGCAGAAAAAAGTGAATTGAAAAAAATTAATAATGAAGTGCAATCTCTCGTGCAGTTGATACAAGAGCATTTAAATGATAATAGACGGGGCGAAAGGTTGCGTGAGGGTTTACATATTGTAATAACTGGTGAACCAAATGTCGGTAAATCAACTCTATTTAATTTCTTAGCCAAGCGTGATATTGCTATTGTTTCTGAATATGCAGGCACAACAAGAGACGTGCTTGAAGCTCATATTGACATTGGCGGATACCCAATCATTCTCTCTGATACTGCTGGAATTCGTGAGAGTTCAGACCCGATAGAATCAGAAGGCATAAGTCGAGCAAAAAAGAGGTCTTTTGAAGCTGATCTAAGAATAGAACTATTTCCTTTTGAACAACGTTATAATATCAATTGCAACGTTGTAAATAGCGATACTATTTATGTATTGAGCAAAGCTGACGATGCAATTAATGACAGAAATATACTGATTGGCGATGTAGATTTTCTACCTATTTCTATTTTAAAGGGAATAGGTACAAACAAGTTGATCTCTCTCATAAAAAAGAAGGCAGAGGAAAAATTTGGGCATGATAGAGACACTCCTGTGATTACTCGGCAAAGACATAGGAGTCACATGCAGAAAGCACTGGAACATTTACAACGTTTTAATATCGATAATCCAATTGAGTTGATATCTGAAGATTTGAGGCTTGCTGCATTTGAACTTGGTGCGGTGATTGGAATTATTAATGTTGAGGAAATATTGAGTAGTGTGTTTAGCAACTTTTGCGTGGGCAAGTAAAGCTTTTATAGATTGCTTAAAATCAAATGTTGTGATAGAAAAGAAATGGACGGATGGCCGAGCGGTTTAAGGCACCAGTCTTGAAAACTGACGTACGTGATGAGCGTACCATGGGTTCGAATCCCATTCCGTCCGCACAGCATCCCGCGATGTTAGCTGATTTTTAGAGCTTATTTGGACTATGTGGTTCATAACGCTGGAAATCTTATCTAATCTAGCCACATCTTTTAAAAATACATCCCTTTGTAAATTGACCTTATTAGCGAAGAAAGCTAATATCTATAAATAGATTACCATCTGAATATGAAAACCGATATAGTAATAATAGGTGCAGGGCCTATTGGAATATTCACTGCTTTTCAAGCGGGAATGCTTGATATGAGATGTCATATAATAGATGTTTTGGATCAAGCAGGAGGACAATGCACAGCTCTTTACCCAGAAAAGCCAATATATGATATACCTGGTTATCCTGTAATTACTGCCCAAAAATTAATTGAGCAATTAATGGAGCAAGCTTCACCATTTGAGCCTGTTTACCATTTAAGTCAAAAAGTGGAAAAGATTTCGAATAACTGTGATCAAAGCTTTACTATCATAACTAACACAGGTACAGAGGTAAAATGTAAGGCTGTTATTGTTGCTGCAGGTAACGGAATGTTTGAACCTAACCGTCCACCCTTAAGTGGTATATTAAAATATGAAAATCAATCTGTATTTTACAGTGTAAATAAAATTTCTGATTTTCAGGACAAAACTATAGTCATTGCAGGGGGGGGTGATTCTGCAGCTGATTGGACTGTAGAACTTTCTAAAGTTGCAAAGAAAATTTATGTGATACATAGAAGAAAGGAATTTCGCTGCACTCCTGAAACTAGAAATAAATTAGAATCACTTGAAAATGATGGAAAGATAGAACTGGTAGTGCCATATCAATTACACGAACTAGCAGGAGGTAATGGGCAGTTGAGCGCAGTGATAGTAAAAAACATTGCCTCTAAGGAAGAAAAAGAAATATCCGCTGATTCTTTGCTGCCATTTTTTGGATTGTCAATGAATCTTGGTCCAATAAACAGTTGGGGTATAGAGTTAGAACATGGCCGCATAATTGTCGACCCAGCTACACTTAGAACCAGTAGAGATAGAATATATGCAATCGGAGATATAGCTACTTATCCAGGCAAACTCAAGTTGATACTAAGTGGTTTTGCCGAGAGTGCCATGGCTTGTTATGACATATACAAAGTAATCCACAACTCTCCAGTCAATTTTCAATACTCGACTTCAAAGGGAATTCACGGAAAAGAAAAACTTACTTGACACCCTTCGCCAGCCCCCTTATCATGAAACTGAAGGTATTCAGTTATCTTCATCTGTGCAGATTAAACAGCAAGAAAACAACGTAGTTGGCGTCTTATTTTTAATTTTTTGCACTATGTGCACCTTATGTCTTCACAATATTTCTAGGTTTTTACCTATATAAGCTGAAACGCGCTTATAAGTCGTTTAAGACAGTATAGTACGCCAATTTGCAGGATTAGGGAGTGAACACTAATTACCACGGGGTTTCTTTTGCCTTTTTTTCTGCTTAGTAAATTTCTTAAACATTTAAACTAAGGTTAGTTGCATTTAAAAGCAGCTAAATTGCAGTGTTTAAGGCTTAAAAAACGCCAATACTGAAAATAGACAATGACTAGGGCTTCTTTTGCCTTTTTTTTCGTTTAGTAAATTTCTTAACGTTTGTAGCTAAACGACAACCGTCATCCCGCTGCTTGTTAGCGGCCAAGAGATACCGTGACGATATGATGTAGGACTGCTGTCATCCCGCTACGTGTTAGCGAGATACCGCGAATGAATCGCGGTATGACGGTGTAGATGATGGTTAAGTATCCCGCTACTTGTTAGCGGCTAAGAGATACCGCGACGGTATATTCGTCATCCCGCTACGTGTTAGCGGGATCTCTTGTTAGCGGCTGAGATACCGAGGCGGTATGACGGTGTAGACGATGGTTAAGTATCCCGCTACGTGTTAGCGGGATCTCTTGTTAGCGGCTGAGATACCGCGGCGGTATGACGGTTAATTATTCTGCGGCGGTATGACGTAGGGTTGCACTAGCTATATCATGCATTTTATTAACCGACACTATAAACAACATCCTTACAATTATGAGATTGGACTACAACTTGCTCAAGCGTTAAGCTGCTGCGTTTAGCATCTTTACTGTGGTTTTCTCCAAGAACCTCTGTTCTTTCTTGTTTTATTTCTTCAATGAATTTCTTGTTAACGCTTTCAGTGTTAATCTTTTCCTGAGAATATATAAGGTTAGTGCAATTTGTTTTGTTATAATAATGCACGCCAAAACATACAACTAATAATGCAAGTACACCTGAGCCTATAAGCAATGATAACCCTATGTTATTAGTCAAAGGGTTTTGGTAAAATTTTTGTACGTTATTAACACCGCCTTCCGCGTACAGCAATAAAGGAAGTGCTATATTTGCAGCAACTACACCGGTCAGTAATGCAGTAAATAGTGGCCTATTGTTAATTACTGATTCTATTTTATTAGTTCTACTAATTACTTTTTCATCAATGTTAATGAAGTCGTTTTTAGATTCCCAAGCATTAAATATAAAATTTGAATGAGTGTTGTTGTTATACTCTAATCTTACAGATTTTATAGCTTTATTTTCTGGCTGATGCTTTAACACCTCATCTAAAATTCCATCCGCATTTTTTTCTTGAGTTTTATGCTCTGCAGTATCTCTAAATTGCCTTATTGCAAAAAGTATTGGACTAATTGCAAGCAACGCAGCAAGTGCGATAACTGGTATAGTGATATATTTTGGGCTGTTTGTAAAAAATGCAATAAATTTTGCTTTATCTTGTAAGTATAATAAAGCTGCAGATGTGCCAAGTATAATAGCACTTGCACCAAAAATTATAAAGCCCTTCTGCTGCATGGCATATTTTGCTCTTGGCCAGGATCTGTTTGTTTTTTTATTTGTTGTGCTACCTATATCAGAATTTAGTGACAAAGACTCTTCAGAGTCATCTTTGCTTTTATACGATGGTGGAGGAGTTGGAAACGTACCTGGACTTTTAATATCCTGAGGATTCGGTATAGGTTCTCCAATCCATTTTTCTACTTTGCCTAAATAACCATCATCCGCTGCTCCTTCTGTTCCTGTTGTTGGCTCACTAGATACATTAATCCCTTTAAATGCAATATTGTTTATTTCCTCTTCCCTGATATCAACTTCCGCTATTTCTTGATCTATATTTTCTAAGAGACCCTTCATATCTTTTTCTAATAATCCTTCCTTGATGCTTTTATAAAAGTCATCAGCAGGATTAATGCCCCGCTGATTACCATCAACTAACATGACTTTTTGCGGTAACATACCTTTGTCTTTCTTATATGCTTTTAAAAGAGATAAAACACATAGATGTTTTCCAATTTGTGGATCTTGAGGCTCATTCATTCTTTTAGCTACTTCTGCTGAATTTAGTGGATCTTGACGCTTAGTCGTTCCTCCAACTACTTTAATACCTTGTGCCTGCTCTTCTGTTAAGCCTAAATGATTTTTCACTACATACTCTACTGCTTTTATGTATTTTGCAGACGATACAATAGCAACTTCTACTCCGCTTGAAAGTGCAGAATCTAATACAGACCTTAGCTTTTCTTTATTTTTGATTCCCGAGCCTTCCTTTTGTAAAAATTCTTCTATTTTTTCTTTAATTACTGCTTTTTCTTTGCCAGAATCATAATCATCATATCCCTTGGATGTAAAGAAATTGCACATAGACTTATTTGTAATTGTTTGATCAAAGTCAAATATTAATAGTGCATTCTCTTCAGACGATGGTAGATTCGTTACTGGTCCCATATTTACTCCAAAATTAATTACTATGTTGTGTTGATTACGCTATAGTTATTAAGATGTAGTAAATACCAGTTTACGGATAATTATGAAAAATTTAGTATAGAAATTGCCTATCAAAGATTCTTTCATTGAGTGAGTCGTCTTTGTCAAAAAGCAGAGTGATTGTGTTCTCATGGTCTTTTTGTATTTTTATCTGTGATATATTATGAAACTCTTTGTAATCTGATACTACAAGCGCTGGACGATTTTTTGTGTCGTTAATGTCAATTTGTACGATCGTATCATTTGAGATTAGTGCTCCATTCCAATGCCTTGGGTAATAGCTATTGATGGAGGTCAGTGCAAGTAAGTTTGAATTTAGTGGCAAGATTGGGCCACCGGCAGAGAAGTTATATGCAGTGCTGCCTGTGGGAGTAGATAATATTACTCCATCCCCTCTAAATTTTTCTACTTTTAGTTTATCATTAATAGTAATATTCATCTCTACTATTTGGTTTGCTTTCCTAAAAACATATACTTCGTTTACCGCTATATAGTGGTATTTCTTGCCACTTGTGTCTGTTGCTTCCATTTTTAGTAAAGTTAACTGAGTTGAAGTTGCGTGCTCTATATGATCAATTAAATCTTCACTGCGGCTAAAGCATTTATTCATCAAAAACCCAACATTGCCAGTGTTTACTCCGTATACGTGTGTGTTTTTGTTTTCTATAACGTAATTATGCAAGGTGCGTAGCATAAAGCCATCACCGCCAACAACTATCAATAGATCGATTTCGGACTTATTTTCTTCTGTTATATTGATAAAATTAAGTTTCTTTAATAGTTTAGATACTTCCTGCGATTTTGGTGACTCAGAAGCGATATAGCCTATATTTTTGTATTTATGCATGCTTCACTCTGAAAAAGAAGCGAAAAACTAGAAAATATCCCCATATTTATCGTTAAACTTAGCTAATTTGCTAGTTTTACTTGCTGACCCGCTTGTCAAACTTCCAGTCCATGCAGGGTGAGTGAGAGGATCCCTATCAAGTTTTATCTTATCACCTTCCTTTCCATAAGTGGAACGAGTTTCAAACTCTTGACCATCTGTCATGACTATAGTAACCTTATGATAATCAATTTCTGCCATTGTTGCTTATAAACTTTTAGTCAGTTAATATTCTAGTGAACTTAATTCACTAAGTCAATCATTATTCTAAAATATTGACAAAAAATAAATAAAATGTTATACTTAATAAGGAATAAATAATAGTTATCATGATTTTTGCTTTCCCTGGTCAGGGCTCTCAGTTTGTAGGAATGGGAAAGAGCTTATATAGTGAGTTTTCCGTTGCAAGACAAGTATTTAATGAAGTGGATAGCATATTGGGTAGAAAGCTGTCTCATTTAATCTTCAACGGTCCTATTGAAGAATTAACCATTACAGAAAACGCTCAGCCAGCTATAATGGCAGTGTCAATCGCGACGCTACGCGTTATCGAGCATGTGTTTGGTGAATCTCTTTTTTCTAATTATGGAATTAAATATGTTTGTGGACATTCAGTCGGTGAATATACAGCGCTATGTGCTGCAGGGGCATTGACTCTTGAGTCTGCAATCAAGCTGCTGAAAGTTCGCAGCGAAGCAATGCATGAAGCTTCTTTGAAATGTGAAGGGGGAATGGTTGCGTTGCTTGGAGCAGAGATAAATGAAGTGGAAGATATATTGAAATCAGTTCAAATTGACGGAATTTGTGAAATTGCAAACGATAACGGTGGCGGACAAGTGGTTATAAGTGGTACTAGAGAGGGTCTTGAAATATTACCCGATTTGCTCAAGAACTTGAACATCAAGAGATTAGTTAAGTTACAGGTTAGTGGACCTTTTCACTCATCTCTTATGAAACCTGCTGATGAAAAAGTTTTGGAATTTTTGGAGGGTATTAAAATAACCCGTCCTATAGTTCCTTTGATATCAAATGTTACAGCTAAAGAGGAGAGTGATCCCAAAGTTATAAAAGCTTTACTTGCTAAACAAGTCATAAGCAGAGTGAAATGGAGAGAAATGGTTTTGTATATGGCAAGCCGTGGCATTAACAAATTTGTTGAAATTGGCCCTAATAAAGTTTTATCTAATTTAGTCAAAAGGATTGACCAATCTATCAGTACAAAAAGTATAGGTAATATTGGTGATATAGACAGCTTCTTTAATGAATCATTAGTACTAACAGCGAAAAATTTAAAAGTTGGGTTAAGTTAAAACACATCTATTTGCCAGCGCATGACGCTGCCTAGCTGGAATGACAGAGGGTAATGCAAGAAATCAACGAACTGCCTGTCATTTCATCCGGTTTCTTAATTCCAAGTAGCTGTAAAATAGTGGGAGCGATATCAGATAATCTTCCGTCTCTTAGTTTTAGATTATCGCAAGACACAATAAATGGCACTTTATTTAGAGTGTGCGCTGTATGAGGTGTATTATTTTCTTCATCGAACATACATTCCACATTACCATGGTCTGCAGTAACAATTAATGCAGTGTTGCTTGACTTTTTAACAGCACTCAGCACTTTCGCAAGACAATCATCTACAGCTAGCACAGCTTTCTCGGCTGCTTTTATATTACCTGTATGCCCTACCATATCAGGATTAGCGTAATTTACAACTATCAGTGCGAATTCTTGGGAGTGAATTTTTTCTACAAGCTTTTCTGTGAGCTCAAAGGCTGACATTTCGGGCTGCAAATCATAAGTTTGAACTTTTGGTGAGGGAATGAGTATTCTTTCTTCACCAGAGAAAGGTTCTTCTTTTCCACAATTGAAAAAGAAAGTCACATGAGCGTATTTTTCGGTTTCGGCGATGCGTAATTGTTGCAATTTATTGTCTTCTATTGTTTGTCCTAAAGTGTTAGCAAAAGATATAGGAGGAAAAATATAAGGAATTTTAAGATCTTCTTTATACTTCATCATACTTAGAATTAAAGAAAATGGTTTTCGTTTACGACCTTCTGTCGTACGAGTAGTTTGACCATAGATTCCAGCGTCACGCGCTGGAATGACACCTGATTGGTTTAGTAAAATACTTGCTAATTGTATCATTCGATCAGCACGAAAGTTAGCCAACAGCACTCCATCTTCTGGTTTTATACCTTGATAGTCACCTATTACTGCGGGCCTGACAAACTCATCAGTTATGTTATTTTGATAATTTTCATCAATCAACGATACTGCATTATCATGACGAGGTGCCTTTGCAAATGCGATAGCCTCATAAGCTTCAATTGTTCTCTCCCACCTGTTATCACGGTCCATAGCATAGTAACGCCCAGAAACAGTAGCAATTCTTATGTCATTTCCCTTTATACTCTTTATAAATTCTTGAATGCATTTTTTTCCTGAATTTGGTAATGTGTCTCTGCCATCTAAAAATGCATGTATCACCACTTTGATTCCATGCTGTGATATTTTATTTGCTAAAGTCGAAATATGCTTTTGATGCGAATGAACACCGCCATCTGACACTAATCCCACCAGATGGCATACTCCATTCTTACTTTTTAGATTACTAATAAAGCTTTGTAGATTTGCATTGTTTTCTATTGTTCCAATTTCTTGATTAATGCGCTGAAGGCTTTGCATTACTACTCTACCACTGCCAATATTCATATGGCCAACTTCTGAATTACCTATTTGACCACCAGGTAACCCAACATCAGTTCCACAGGCGGACAAACTGCATTTTGGATAATTAGAGCTAATATATTGCCAACAGGGTGGATTTGCGTTGCTAATAGCATTATATTTACTGCTTTCTACTCCATTTCCCCAGCCATCTAGTATACATAAGACAACTGATTTAATGCCCATATAAGATTAACACTAGAATTTCACAGAGAAGAGCTCCCCGGGCTGGATTCGAACCAGCGACCAATTGGTTAACAGCCAACTGCTCTACCACTGAGCTACCGAGGAATAAACCGTCTTTAATTTATCACGTTGAACGTTGATTGTAAACGTTTTTTGTATACTTTGTAAGAGCCTGTTCAAATTCACTTCGCTTTATTACTTCAACAGTTGCACCAATAATATCTTTTATTTGAGTTGCAAAATTCTCTCCTGTATAGCCCGCATCAACCAGTATATTTTTAACTCCAGAAAGGTTTTCTTTTGCATTGTTGACCATTCTCACAGCACTAGTTGTTCCTGCAGTTGCTACATAAATTGCATGTCTTGAGTATCAACTGCGATATGGCCCTGAGATTTTTTTACCAGCGTCATAGCCTTTTTCTTCAGCAGTATCTGCGTTCTTTACACTCTGAGCATCAATTATGTACAGGTTCTTAGCTATATTTCTAGCTGTAACTATAAATGTATGGATTTTTTATCGTGCCATGTTATAATTAACGTCTTGCTAAAAATTAAATATTGATGAATGAACTAAAAAAGTTAAGTATTACACAAATGCATGACGGGCTCAAAAAAAGGAGTTTTTCCGCTGTTGAACTCGTGGAGGCGCACATCAGTGCGGTTGAAAATGAGAAATTAAATGCATTTATAACAAAAACCCCAGAGATAGCAATGAAAGCTGCTAAAGCTACAGATGAACATTTCTCTAGGCAAAAGGATGATTTAATCTCGCCGCTCATGGGTATACCAGTTGGCATCAAAGATCTATTCTGTACAAAAGGAATAAAAACAACAGCATGCTCAAAAATGCTGGAAAATTTCGTTCCGACTTACGAATCTACGGTGTCTGACTTGCTTTTAAAAAGTGGAGCAGCCATGCTCGGTAAGCTTAATATGGATGAATTTGCTATGGGTTCTGCGAACACAAACAGCTATTTTGGCCCTGTTGAAAATGTGTGGATTAGAAAAAGTGATGGGGAAAAAGTTGTTCCTGGTGGATCATCTGGTGGATCTGCAGCATCGGTTGCTGGATTTTTATGCGCTGGAGCGTTAGGAAGCGACACCGGTGGATCTGTACGCCAACCAGCAGCTTATTGTGGAGTAGTTGGAATAAAGCCAACTTATGGAAGATGCTCGCGTTTTGGTATGATTGCATTTGCGAGTTCTCTGGATCAAGCAGGAGTCATTACTCGTTCTGTCTCTGATTCAGCATTAATGCTGGAAGCAATTTGTGGCTATGATAAAAAAGATTCAATATCGAGCGAAAAGCCAGTGCCTAAATTTTCTAGCTTTATAAATGGTGATGTCAAGGGTAAGTGTATTGGTATACCAAAAGAATATAGGATGGATGGAATTTCAGAGGAAATAGTTCATAATTGGGAAAGAGTTGCTTCCTATTTAAAAGAAAATGGCGCTGAAGTTGTTGACATTACTCTGCCATATACTAAATATGCAATACCGGTCTATTATTTAATCTGTTCTGCTGAAACTTCATCCAATCTTGCTCGTTACGATGGTGTGCGTTATGGATTAAGGTTTGATGCTGATACCCTTGAAGAAATGTATTCACTAACAAGAGCAGAAGGTTTTGGTAAAGAGGTGAAAAGAAGAATTTTAATTGGCGCTTATGCGCTTTCTTCAGGTCATTATAATGAATATTACGAAAAAGCGCAGTGCATTAGAGCATTAATCAGAAATGATTTTATAAAAGCGTTTGAAAAAATAGATTACATACTTGTGCCATCTGCTCCAACAGAAGCTTTTGGCTTAAATGAAAAGCCAGATCCGCTAATTATGTGCATCAATGATGTGTTTACCGTGCCAGCAAGTCTTGCAGGATTGCCTGCTATTTCTGTTCCTGTTGGGCTTTCCAATGAGGGTTTACCACTTGCCTTGCAAGTGATTGGAAATTATTATGACGAAGCTGGAATATTAAATGTGGCAAGTTTGATAGAGCAAAATTGCGGCAGAATAATTAGACCTCTTGCGTAATCTATTTTCTGATAGTAATTTTTGCATTAAAATTTGCTTATGCTCATCAACGTACTCTATGGCTCCATTTTTAGATGAATAGCAAAAACAGGGCATATTAATCTGTTTACAAAATTTTCGTGTAACAGTTCACACTTAATTAAACAGACTAAATTCTGTAATTTTGGGATGTTGAAAAATTCACCTTACGTTGTCATTCCAGCGCATAACGCATAACTGTACGAACATTGTGATTTGGGCCTACCAGAAGGGCAATGCCTCTTATCCAAGTACCCTCTTCTTGTCATTCCAGTGCTTGACACTGGAATCCAGTTTTCCATATAATCTCATCAAAAATGTTTATTTTCTAGCTACTTTTATACTTATCAACTCAGTATGCTTACTTACAATTAAAATTCCTGGATCCCAGTGTCAAGCACTGGGATGACACCCTCCTGATGGGCCAAAATCACAACGTTCGTACAGTTGTGCACGTGACGCTGGAATCTAGTCTTTATTATGCAGCCACTTATTTAAAGTTAAGTTTTCTGGATCCAAGTAGTCAAGCTACTCGGATGACACCCTCTTGGATAGAAACCAGTGTCAGCTACTTTCATGACACCATGACAACCGTCATCCCGCTGCTTGTTAGCGGGATCTATGCTAAGAGATACCGCGAATGAATCGCGGTATGACGATCTGCGGCAGTATGACGGTTCGCGGCGGCATGACGTAGGACTGCTGTCATCCCGCTACGTGTTAGCGGATGAGATACCGCGAATGAATCGCGGTATGACGATCTACGGCAGTATGACGGTTCGCGGCGGCATGTGACGATAACCTCGTCATCCCGCTGCTTGTTAGCGGGATCTAGAGATACCGTTACGGTATGACGAGGGAGAACAGTTGCTACTTGTTAGCGGCTAAGAGATACCGCGGCGGTATGATGTAGAGTGCTTAGAAGCGGTTATTTTGCTATAAATGGCTGTAATGGCATCATCTATTTTATTGCTATCACAGCCTGTTTGTGCAAGTTCAGCATTCCCACCACAGTTCTTTTCAACTGCTATTGATATTAGTTCTTTTGCACTAATCTTATTGATTAAGTCTTTACTTACTTTAATAATCAAGACTGTTTTATCTTTTTCTGTTGCCGTGAAAGCTATTACCGTTTTTGGTTTTTGTTGCTGCAAAACAAACTCTCTTATCACATTTGCTGGAATATCAGTGAAAGTGTGGCTTATAAAATTTATTCCATTTATTTCAGTGCTTTTTATATTCTCTGCACTCACAAGCTTTTTATATAGGTTTCTTATTTTGGTTTCGGATTTTTTGTGTTCTTGACTTAAAACACTTAATCTGCTTGTTATTTCACTTACTGGCACTTTTACGAATTCTGCAACTTTTTTTAAGTTAATTTCATTATCACGTACATAATTGATTGCTTCCTGACCAGTTAAAGCTTCAATTCTCCTCACTCCAAAAGCAACAGAACTTTCTGTTACTATCTTAAATAAACCGATTTCTCCAGTATGTTCAACGTGCGTGCCACCACATAGCTCTTTCGAATCTCCAATATTTACAACTCTAACCTGATCACCATATTTTTCACCAAACAACGCCATGGCTCCTTCGTCTATTGCCTGATTCATGCTTTGAATTTTTGTAGATGCAGAAAGATTTTCTCTGATTAGAGAGTTTACCATATCCTCTACCCAGAATAACTGATCTTGAGTCACTTGAGTGTTATGGCTGAAGTCGAATCTCAGTCTATCTGGTGCAACTAGGGAACCTTTTTGAGTGACATGATCACCCAAGATTTTCCTCAATGCAAAGTGCAGAAGATGCGTAGCCGAATGATTTCTTCTTAAGGTTTGCCTTCTTTCCTTGTCGATGCTTGCTGTAACTACATCACCTTTACAAATTGAGCCGAATTTAACTATGCATCTGTGCAAACATAGGTCATTAACCTTATGGGTATTCTCGACTATAATAATACTTCTACCAGGTTTGATCAGACTGCCAGTATCCCCCACCTGTCCACCTGACTCGCCATAAAAAGGTGTTTTATCAAGTATAATGATTATCTTTTCTCCCTCCTTTGCAGAATCAATTACTTCATTTTTAGAGGAAACTATAGCTAGTATTTTCGCATCACTTACTTCATTGAACTCATAACCAACAAATTTTGTTTTGCCAAATTTATTGATCAAATCAAACCATACTTGCTCAACAGATTTTTCACCAGATCCAGCCCATTTAGCACGTGCTCTCTCTTTTTGTTCTCCCATTGCATTATCAAAACCCTTCTGGTCAAAATTTATTTTTTTCTCTTTTAAAACATCAAGTGTAATATCCAAAGGAAACCCATAGGTGTCATATAGCTTAAATGCTGATTCTCCAGGTAAAGTATCGCCCGATTTTAAATCTGTAGTGAATTTCTCCAGAAGATTGATACCTTTCATCAAAGTGTCTTTAAAGTTTTCTTCCTCTGATTTTAACGTCGTTTCTATTAAGCTTTTGGCTCTGACTAATTCAGGATAAACATCTCCCATATAAGCCGAACTCGTGCTATCTATCAGCGCCGGAAAAATGCGATGGAGTAGAGAATCATTATATCCAAGCAGGTGGATATAACGCGCGGCTCTCCTAATTAATCTGCGTAATACGTAATTCCTGCCCTCATTTCCAGGAAGCACTCCTTCTGCGATGAGAAATGCAGCCGCGCGAAGATGATCTGCTACGATCTTATGCGCTATTTTATTTTCCGTTCTTCCACAGTACTCTTGAGATTTATTGATCAGAGCAGAAAATAGATCAATATCATAGTTATCATGGACATTTTGCATTACAGTAGCTATTCTCTCAAGACCCATTCCAGTATCGATGCATTTTTTTGGCAATTTGTGTAAATTACCTTCTTCATCTTTGTTAAACTCCATGAATACCAGATTCCAGATTTCAACAATTCTATCGTCGTCTTGTAAATTAGGACTCCCATGATCATAAAAAATTTCAGAACATGGACCGCATGGACCAGTGCTTCCCATACTCCAAAAGTTATCGTCCGTTGCAATTCTTATGATTTTATCACTTGAAAAGCCACTTATCTTACGCCAAATCTCGTACGCCTCATCATCAGTATGGTAGACGGTTATGGATAGTCTGTTTTTATCAAGAGATAACTCCTTAGTGATAAATTTCCACGCAAATTCTATCGCAGTTTCCTTAAAGTAATCACCAAAGCTAAAATTTCCGAGCATTTCAAAAAATGTGTGATGCCGAGTTGTATAGCCAACATTTTCAAGATCGTTGTGTTTACCGCCTGCTCTTAGGCACTTTTGACTTGAGACAGCACGTTTCATTTCAGTTTTTTGAGCACCAGTAAAAATATTTTTAAACTGCACCATACCAGCATTTGTAAACATGAGTGTTGGGTCATGTTCTGGAATCAAAGGAGAAGAAGAAACCTGTTCGTGGCCATTACTTATAAAAAATTTTATAAATCTTTCTCTGATTTCACTTAACTTCATTATTTTTATTGAGATTATTCATGAATAATAAGCTGCAATGGAAATAAAATCAATTACAATACCACCACTCTCTAGATCTCAGAACTTCTAGTGATATGCACCTTGTGGTAAGGAAAAATCAATATATTCACGATAAATTTACCTCATATCTGTGTTTTATATGTGGAAATTGGAATGGAAATTTATGTAGGCAAAGAAAAAAGAATAGCAAATGTGGTAACTGAGCACTGGAGTGACATAAAAGGACCAGACAGAGATTGGCCAGAAAGGCACGAAATAGACACTGCAGAAATAATGGAGTCATGGCAGCATTGTTTTATCATTGAAGTCAAGGATCAAGGTTATATTTGTGAAAATGCAGGAGAAAAGGCTGTTGAATTCTATGGTTTTGAGAAAAAGACGCGCATTGATAATAAGTATGCAATTGATGCACCATTTTTGCGACTATATAAAATAGATGCAGTTATTGATAAACTTGATGCTGTAATAGAGAGTAAATGCCCAATCAATGAAGAGGAAGAAAGTGAAAGTGTTAAAATGAGGCAAGTATTGTTGCCACTTGGGAATAAAGAAGGTATAACACACATATTGGGCGTAATTACTTTTAAACTCTTTTAATATACAATTTTAATTTGATTCTTTAATAAAATTATTTATACTAATGCTTAATTACTATTAAAGAACTCAATAGTAGTGTTTGTAAATTTATTTGGAATATGAAGAGAATAAAATTAAAAACCAAATCTTCTGTTAAAAAGCGCTTTCACCTTACAGCTAAGGGTAAAGTCATTTCTACTCAGTCAGGCAAAAGGCATGGCATGGTAAAGAGAAGTAAATCTAATATTCGTAATCAGCGCGGTACAACGATTCTTGGTAAATCTGACTCGCGTATAGTTAAGCTTTATATGCCTTATGATATTTAACAAAATGGAGGTAAAATAAAATGGCTCGGGTAAAACGTGGAGTCACTACTCACGCTCGTCATAAAAAAATATTGAAACTGGCAAAGGGTTATAGAGGACGTGCAAAAAGCTGTTATAGAATTGCATTACAAAGAGTTGAAAAAGCATTGCAATATGCTTACAGAGACAGAAGAACCCGTAAACGTGATTTCCGTAGCTTATGGATAATACGTATTAATGCAGCAGCAAGAGAGCATGGGCTTACTTATGGTAGGTTTATGCATGGTCTTACACTTGCCGGCATTGATTTAAATAGAAAAATTCTTGCTGAGATGGCCGTTAATTATAAGGATGATTTTGCCAAATTAGTAGAAGCTGTAAGTGGTAAATTAGCGGAGAATTCTTAAAGCAAAAACACTTGAAAGCGTGAGAATTATTTTCATGGGGTCACCGGAATTCGCTGTTAGTACGCTAAACTTACTATTGAAATCACAGAATGAAATAGTAGCAGTATACACCAAGGCTCCAAAACCTTCAGGACGTGGACAGAAGCCAACGAAATCTCCAGTACATGTTATCGCTGAAGAAAGTAACATAGAGGTATGTACTCCTATCTCTCTAAAGTTTTTGGCAGAGCAAGAAAAATTTAGAAATTTCAAACCAGACGTTGCAGTTGTTGCTGCGTATGGATTGATACTTCCAAGAAAAATTTTGAATATTCCTAAATATAGTTGTATTAATATTCATCCTTCATTACTACCAAGGTGGCGTGGTGCAGCTCCGATACAGCACACAATTTTAGCAGGAGATCAAGAAACCGGGGTTAGCATTATGCAATTGGATGAAGGATTAGATTCCGGCCCTATTTTAAAACAGGAAAAATTTCTTATCGAAAAGAACGATAACTACAAGACATTGCATGATAAATTGTCTGAATTAGGCAGTGATTTACTGCTGAAAGTGCTAAACGAAATTGAAAAACAGGTTCCCTTAAAACAGAACGATAATGATGCATGTTACGCTGACAAAGTGGAAGACTATAAAATTTATGCAAGTGATGCTTGTGAGGTTGCTTATAGAAAGGTTAAAGCGTTTTACCCAAAAGCGTTCATCAAGATAGAGAATAAACGTATCAGGATACTTGATGCTGACTTTGAAGCTCTCGCTTCAGAACAAGGTAAGATTGTTAACGATAATATGCACATAAGTTTAAAAGGTGGCACTTTAATTCCTAAAGTTGTACAAATGGAAGGGAGAAATCCTTGCAGTATTGAAGATTTTATTCGTGGCTTGAAATCAAGCATGGTAAAAAAATTTATAGAATAGACTGCTTTAAATTAGTGTAGAAATGTAATAGCTAAATTTCCTTTTCTTAGATATAATCTTAAAAAACTTTCCGTACAAAAATGAAAATAAAAAGAGCTTTAATATCAGTATACGACAAAACGAATATAATTGATCTTGCATCGTTTTTAATGCAGCAACAAATAGAAATTCTCTCAACGGGAAATACTTATAAAGCACTATCTGATGCCGGAATAAAAACACAAGAGGTCTCAGATTACACACAATTTCCAGAGATACTGGGTGGTAGAGTAAAAACTTTACACCCTAAAATTCATGGAGGAATACTTTGCAATAGAGAAAAGCACAAAACGGAAATGCAAAATCTAGGTGTTGAGCCAATAGACCTGCTTATAACTAACCTATACCCATTTTGGGAGACAGTAAGTAGCGGCTCAAATGAAGATCAAATTATAGAACAAATTGATATCGGCGGAGTGGCGTTAATTAGAGCTGCAGCAAAAAACTTTTGTTTTACTTCAGTTATTTCTAGCATTCAAGACTATGAAGCACTAAAAGCTGAGATGATAAAAAATAACAATGAAACAACATTGGAATATAGAAAACATTTAGCAACCAAAGCATTTGCTCTCACTGCACACTATGATTCTAATATTCACAGTTGGTTTTTATCCCAGAGTAAAAATAATGAGTTGCCAGAGTTTTTTGCACTATATGGACATAAAGTACAAGAACTCAGGTATGGTGAAAATCCCCATCAAAAAGCTGCATTTTATAGTAATCAATTTACCAAATATCCGCTAGAAAAAATACATGGGAAAGAGTTGAGTTATAATAATATAGTAGATATAGAGTCCGCACTTAACATAATTTCTGAGTTTAAAGAGCCTGCAGCAGTGATAATAAAGCACAATAACCCATGTGGCACTGCTGTTAGTGATAATGCTTTGGAGGCATATGAAAAGGCCCTATCGTGTGATGAAGTAAGCAGTTTTGGTGGTATAGTAGCTTTAAATCGGGAGATAGATTTAAAGCTAGCAGAAAAATTAAACGAGATATTTTTGGAAGTAGTGATAGCACCTTCAGTCAGCAATGAAGCACTAAAAATTTTGCAAAGAAAGAAAAATTTAAGAGTGATTATTCATAAATCTTTCCAACAAAATGTGAAATACCAAACTAAAAATGTTGTTGGTGGGTTTTTGGTGCAAGAAAATAATGACCACACAATAAAAGCAGAACAAGTAACAGAATGCACTACAACAGAAAAAGAAAAGGAAGATCTTATTTTTGCCTGGAAAATATGTAAACATGTGAAATCCAACGCAATAGTTATAGCAAAAGATGGTTGTGCTATTGGCATCGGTGCAGGGCAAACAAGCAGAATAGATAGTGTGAACATTGCAGTAAAAAAAGCAGGTGAAAAATGTAAAGGTGCAGTGCTTGCTTCAGATGCATTTTTTCCATTCCCAGATAGCATAGTAGAAAGTGCAAAACATGGAATTACAGCTATAATTCAGCCTGGTGGCTCGCTGAAAGATCAAGATGTGATAAAAGCTGCAAATGAAAATAAAATTGCTATGTTTTTCACTGGCGTTCGCAGTTTTTTCCATTAGGCTTTGTGTCTTATGGCTAGAGATTTTTCCATATCATACCACCATAACTGTACGAACGTTGTGATTTGAGTCCACAAGGTAGGATGTCATTCAAGTAGCCTCCTTCCCCTGTCATCCCAGTGCCCTGACTACTTGGATCCAGATTGGACACTGAGCTGGTGAGTATAAAAGTATAGCTTCTACGTCATACCGTGATTTATTCACGGTATCTCACATAGATCCCGCTAACAAGTAGCGGGATGACGATTCTTCAAATCGTCAAGGTGTCATCCGAGTAGCTTGACTACTTGGATCCAGATTGGACACTGAGCTGGTGAGTATAAAAGTATAGCTTCTACGTCATACCGTGATTTATTCACGGTATCTCACATAGATCCCGCTAACAAGTAGCGGGATGACGATTCTTCAAATCGTCAAGGTGTCATCCGAGTAGCTTGACTACTTGGATCCAGGAAACTTAACTTTAAATAAGTGGCTGCATAATAAAGACTAGATTCCAGCGTCACGCGCTGGAATGACAAGTTCGCGGCGGCATCCTCGTCATCCCGCCACGGTATCTCTAGATCCCGCTAACAAGCAGCGGGATGACGGTTGTCAGGCTAGCTGTCATCCCAGTGCTCCTTTTTTTGTCATCCGAGTAGCCCCTTTTTTGTCATCCCAGTGCTTGACACTGGGATGACACCCTACTTAACCATCATACTGCCGCGGTATCTCTTAGCCGCTAACACATAGCGGAATGACGAAGTTATCGTCATTCCACCGCGAACCGTCATACCGCGATTCATTCGCGGTATCTCATCCGCTAACAAGAGATCCCGCTAACACGTAGCGGGATGACGGTTGTCGTTTAGCTACAAACGTTAAGAAATTTACCAAACGAAAAAAAGGCAAAAGAAGCCCCGTGGTGCGAGTTTTGACTCTATATTACTGTAAGTGGCGCTGTAATAATGTGCTAACGCTTAAAATAAGCGCGATTTGGCTGAATGTAGAAAAAATAAAAAAGACATGCAGCCGCTATAATTTTATGTAATCCGCCAATAAATACCCTGAGTTTTTTACTGAATTTTGTCATTGAGCCTGCAGGTCAAAAACAAGTTTTGAGTCATAAATACCCTTATTGTCATAATAAGGGGGCTGGCGGAGTTTGTCAAGAAATTTTCTTATTTCATTTAAATTGCTTGTAACCTTCTTATACACTCGTCTTTACCAAGAATCACCATGATATCGATGATTCCAGGTGCATCCATTACTCCAGTTATAGGGGCACGTAATGAGTGGTATACACTGCTTATTTTCATATCATGTGATTTTGCACATTCCTTGATCTGAGAAGATAAAAAACCCTTATTCCAATTTTCATCACCGATCTTTGACAGAAATGATGCGAGTAACTTAATTATATTGAGGTTAGATTTGACAATTTGACAAGCTTCTTCACTTAAATCAAGTGGCGGATCTTGAATATAAAATTTTGCTAAATCCAATAATTCGGTCAGGTAGTTTGCTCTTTTTTTCAGCTCTGTCAGTCCCTGCAGTAAATAGCCCTTTTTTTTGTCAGTTAGAGTATTTTCTCTAAGCATTAGAGTCAGAATATCTTCATTGCTCATATTACTAATATAGTGGTTATTCAAATGCTCCAGTTTTTTGAAATCGAGCCGTGCAGGTGAACGACCAATACTTTCTAAATTAAACCACTCTATTGCTTGCTCATCGCTAATAATCTCATCGTTGCCGTGACTCCAGCCAAGTCTCAGCAAGTAATTACGCATCGCTTTTGGCAATATTCCCATCTTTTCATAATCGCAAACGCTTGTGGCACCATGCCTTTTGGATAGCTTATTCCCATCTTCCCCATGGATAAGCGGTACGTGTGCAAAACGTGGAACATCAAAATCAAGAGCCTGGTATATTAGCAATTGCTTAAAAGTATTAGTGAGATGGTCAGAACCGCGTATTATATCAGTTATTCCAGCATCATGATCGTCAACTACCACGGCGAAAATATATGTTGGAGTGTTATCAGAGCGTAAGATCACTATATCATCAAGCTGGTCGCTATTTACTTCGATTTGGCCGTATATTTTATCATCAACGACGATCTCTTGCGAGTCTGGCACTTTGAAACGGATAACTGACCTCACACCCGATGTCATTCCAGCGCGTGACCACATATTTTTTTCTGGATCCCAGTGTCGAGCACTGGGATGACAAGAAGGAGGTTTTGTAGTACATTTATGCTTGTATATCTTGCCCTCTTCTCTTGCTTTTATTTTCTTTTCTGCAACTTCATCTTCAGGGCAGTAACAGTGATACGCCCTACCCTTCTCAACTAAAAGGTTTGCTACTTCTTTATGCCGCTCTATTCTTTTTGACTGATATACTATTTCTCCATCATAACTCACACCGAGCCATTTTAGCCCTTCTATAATTGCATCAATTGCTTCTTGTGTTAAACGTTTTCTGTCGGTGTCCTCAATCCTTAGCAAAAACCTGCCACCATGGTGCCTCGCGTAGAGCCAATTAAATAAAGCAGTACGAGCCCCTCCAATGTGTAAAAACCCTGTTGGTGATGGAGCGAATCTAGTGACTACGTCTGGCATATTTGTCTATTACAGTAATGTAAATGATGATAGCTAAAATTTATGCTTGCAACAATGTGGAATTTATTTATTCTGAGAGATAAAATTTACTTGTTTTTCATAAGTTATGTTGTATAATTTATTATTGGTTGAATATAGCGAGGTGAGTTATGGATGGACTTGTAGATATAGCAAAATTGCTTTCAGATAATGAAGCTACTGTCAGTTGGCGTTACACCGGCCCTTTTGATAAAACAAAACAAATAGTACGGGCAGATAATCTCTTGCATCTAGCTGCAAGAATACCAAAAAAAGATAAATTTGTAGACATTTGCAGGAAGAACATTGCTTCTGTAACTGCGCATAATGAATATGGAAATAATCCATTTCATGAAGCAGCAAGGAGTGGGATTTTGCTGCCTGCAGTAAAAGAGATTGTGCATTACTTAGAGACGGAAGCTGATAACAAAATTACAAAAGCAGAAGAAGCTGGAGATCGGAAAGAAGTAAGCAGATTGAAAGAGGAACTCAAATGTAATAAAAAATATATTAAAGATGCGCTCTGCAGTAAAGACCATGCTTTTAATAAGAAAAGGGAAACTCCTCTTTATTACTTAGATGCTGCACAACAGAAAGAAATTAAGCAAATCGCAGACATAAAAGACAGCTTTATATGTAATCAGAAGTTTCACCTGTGTTTATATATAGTAGGGGCTATAGCGTGTATTGCTGCCTTGTGTTTATCTTTATATTTTCTGTATCTATCTTCTCAGACTTTTGCACTAAGCTCGATGGTTGCAATAGCTTCTGGCGGAGTCACATACCTGTCAGTTAAGGCATGTAACGAGATACATGCCTTGCATAACGAAAGCACTTTAGTGGAAACTAATGTACAACTTGCAGGAGAAGGTTTGGGTGTTTGATGAAGCTAGAAATTACTTGCAGGCAATGATATAGAAATTTACTTTCTTAACTTAAGAAAGTATACTGATACGATGACGGAAAAGAAGTACAGTAAGATTTTAATAGCAAACAGAGGAGAGATTACTTGCAGGATTATCAGAACTGCCCATAAGATGGATATATCTTGTGTATGCGTATATTCGGATGCGGATATAAATTCTGTGCATGTAAGGCAAGCAGATGAGTCGAGGTATATTGGCCCTTCGCCATCTTGCCTCAGTTACTTAAACATCGAAAAAATATGCGAGGTAGCAGTTGAAACAGGTGCACAGGCAGTTCATCCTGGTTATGGGTTTTTAGCGGAAAATCCAGATTTTCCACGTGCTCTTCAAAAACATAATATAGACTTCATCGGTCCCAGTGCAGAAACAATAGAAGTTACAGCCAATAAAATAACGGCAAAAGAAGAGGCAAGAAAGGCTAGAGTAAATGTAGTACCAGGATATATGGGCAAGATTAAAGATGTCGCTCATGCAGCCATCGTTGCTGAAGAAATTGGCTTTCCGGTTATGCTTAAAGCTGCATCAGGCGGTGGTGGCAAAGGAATGCGAATTGTAAATTCCAAAAAAGAAATTGAACTAGCGTTCACATCAGCAACAAATGAAGCAGAGAAAAGTTTTAAGGATGGCAGTATCTTTATAGAGAAATATATAGAACTACCAAGACATATTGAAATACAAATCATAGCAGATAAATATGGCAATATAGTGTGTCTTGGAGAAAGAGAATGCTCGATACAAAGGAATAACCAGAAAATAATGGAAGAAACGCCAAGTCCATTCATTAGTGAAGAAGTAAGACAAAAAATGTATGTCCAATGTGTTTCTCTGGCAAAGCAAGTTGGCTATTTTTCAGCAGGCACTGTTGAGTTTGTTGTAGATAAAGACCAAAACTTCTATTTTCTTGAGGTAAATACGAGATTGCAAGTTGAGCATCCAGTAACAGAATTTATAACTGGAATAGACATAGTAGAAGAAATGATTAGAACTTCCTGTGGAGAGAAATTGAGATTCAATCAGGATGATATTAAACTTACTGGTTCTGCAATAGAAAGTAGAATTTGCGCTGAAGACCCATCGAAGAAATTTTTCCCTTCCAGCGGAAGAATAAAATATTACGATAAACCGGATGAAAATGATTATGTAAGAATAGATGATGGAGTTGCTGCAGGTTCAGAAATTAGCACGTTCTATGACTCAATGATTGCAAAAGTTATAACATATGGAAAAGATAGAGTAGAAGCGATCAGTAGAATGCAAAAAGCATTGTCTGAATGCTATATAGAAGGAGTAACAAATAATATAGAATTTCTAGAATCCATCTTCCATCACCCAAATTTTATTGCAGCAAAGCTCCATACGAGATTCATTCCAGACCATTACCCTAGTGGGTTTCACGGCGATTTTGTTACAGAGGAGTATATTAAAATATTTATTTTCACTGCGTTATATGTTCATTTGGAAAATGAAGAAAGGTACCATCATAAAGCAGTGAATGAAACACCTCAGGTGTCATTCCAGTGCGTGACACTGGAATCTAGTAAAAAAGAAGGGGCACCAGTATCAGCTACTCGGATGGCAGGTGACCGTGCAAGAGATTTATTCATAGTGAATATAAATGACAATGAGTACTCCGTAAGTGCAAGATATCAAGATAATATATTAACAACAGTATATAACCACAATACATACTCTGTAGTAGGCAAGTGGAAATCAAGTCATAAGTTACTATATATTACAATTAATGATGATGCTGATATAACATTTAAAGTAGAAAAACAAGGCAGCAAATACTTCATAAGACATGCAGGCATGAAAGCTGAGTGTTGTATATTTAAGCCTCATGTAGCTGAATTAAGTAGGTTAATGCTAAATAATGAAACAGAAGGGATTTCAGCAGATGCTGTAAAATCCCCAATATCTGGCTTATTAGTTAAGTTGCACGTAAATATAGGAGATCAGGTGGAAATAGGACAACCTTTATTTGTGGTGGAGGCAATGAAAATGGAAAATATCATATGTGCTGAAGCATCAATGGTGATAAAAAATATTCTCGTTCAAGAAGGAAAAAATGTGCAGATTGGTGATGTAGTATTAGCTCTGCTTTCTTAAATAACACAAGAAGTATAAACTTGACCCAAACAAGATAAATGAAAACACTTGATGAGCTATGGCAATGGCTATTGGTATGTGCAATAATAGAGTAATTACACCCAAAATGATCTGAATGATAACGGAGAGCAGCATAATATATACCGGTTTTACGCTAGCATTTTTTACTGTGAGTATTACTACCAAAGCTAGTATTAGCAATGCCAGTGCTCGATGTATAAATTGCACTGTTGCTCTGTTCTCAAAGATATTCAGCCATATAGGGTGTAAGAAAAATAAATCTTCTGGAACGATTTGTCCGTCCATTAGTGGAAAGGTATTGTAAATCAAACCAGCATTTAATCCCGCAACAAACGCACCGAAAATTATTTGTATTACAATTAGGGCCAAAATCATCCCTGTGTAGTATATAGTGTCACTACTAATCTTAAGTTTAGTTTGCTTTGGCCTGATTTGGTAATCAAAAAATTGATATGACAATAATGCAAAGACAATTAATGCTAATAATAAGTGAAGTGCAAGCCTATAGTGGCTAACATGAGGTTCAGTTACTAAACCACTTTTAACCATATACCAACCAGCAAAAGCTTGTAAAGCTCCAAATAATAATGCCACAAATAGCCTTATTACTACCTTTTTAGATATTTTTCTTCTTAATGTAAAATATATAAATGGCAGGACAAAAACTAAACCTGTTAGTCTTGCAACCAATCTGTGTACATATTCTATTAAGTATATAGCCTGAAATTCCTCCATACTCATACCATAGTTGAATGCTTTATACTCAGGTGTAGTTTCATATTTTAATTTTTCTTGTAGCCAATCTTGTCCACTCAGTGGTGGCAATGTTCCAGTGATGGGTTTCCACTCCGTGATTGACAATCCTGCTTTTGAAAGTCTGGTAAATCCACCAATCCCCACCATGAGAATTACCATAATACAGCAGAGAAAAAGCCAAATAGCTACAGGTTTTGATTCCATAAACCATGCTGAGTTTTGTTCCATCACTCAGGGTAAAGAATAAATTCCCATAAGGCAAGAAAAGCTGCAACACTATGTAGCAGACTATAGACCGGAAAAAATATCGATACTATATAAAAATAAAAAGGCATCTTTTGCTGTTTGACAGCTATTACCAAAAGAATCAGGTTAGTAACGTATACCACTACAAAGTAGTACAAAAATAATTCATTTAAAACTTTAGTTAATATCAATGAAAGCAGTAAAAATGGAGTAGTAAAAAATATAAAAGCTGCAGAGCCAACAAAAAGATTCAATAGCAAAATTCCCTTAAATCCAGTGTGTTTATAAAGTGACTTTATATTTTTTAAATGAACAATATAAGTTTGCATATAGCCTTTGATCCAGCGCGCTCTTTGCTTAATCCAAGCAAATACAGCAATTGGTGACTCTTCCAATGTTTCTGAGTCAATCATCCTGGTTTTATATCCCATTTGCGCAAGTCTCAAACCAAGGTCAGCATCTTCGGTAACACTATAAGCATCCCAGAAAAACAATTTTTTTAGAATTTTTACTGAAAAATGATTACTGCTACCACCCAAAGGCATTGGCATGTTCATTTTTTGGAATCCAGGCAATAAGTATTGAAACCAGTTCATATACTCCAGAGAAAAGGATTTTGTCAGAAAATTATGATCATAATTATAGTAATTCAACCTTGCCTGTACACAGGCAAGCTTATCGTCGCCCTTATTAAATTCAATCAGTGCTTTTTTTAACTGCAATGGGTCTGGTTTATCATCCGCATCATATATTACTGCATACTTTCCTCTAGCAAAGCTCATAGCATAATTGCATGACTTGGCTTTTGTTCTAGGCAAAGAATGAGGCACTTTTATTACTTCAAAATACTGTGGTAAAGTGTACTTTTCTATAGCTGCTAGCGTTTCCTGGTCATCACTTTCTACCTGAAGCTTCACATCTAATTTCGATTTTGGATAATCCAAACTTTCAATGCTTTCGATCAATTGCTCTATCACTGCACTTTCTTTAAAAGCAGGCAATAAAATAGTATATATAGGAAAATCTTCTTCATTCAGCTTACTATAATCCACTTTTTGGTTGGAGGTTTCACATAAGTTAAAAATTGTAGCTATAAACTTGAATAAATAACTAGAACATCCGATTATAAATATCAACATCAAAGCAAAATATGTATATTTCTCTGTTAGTGTTAAAATTGAAGTTACAATAAAGAAAGAAGCAAAAAATATTGAGCTTAGTTTAATGCTTTTAGCTGAAAAATTAGCATTCTTGTAATATAAGTAGTTGCTTGCAAATTCTGAAATACCAAAGTGCGAGTTAAGAAGATTTAAAATCTGTTCGCTATCCACTTTTATTAATACATAGTCAATACCGTAATGAGCTTCGACCCAACGGTTGATATCTCGGCTTGTGTCTTCAACCATAAAAAAAGTAGTATCATTTAATTTTTGCCAAGGAATTATATTAAATTTATAGTAAAAAAGTTTCTCTTGCTCTTTGCATAAACTAGAATCAAACTTAATTTTTTCTACATTATCAGCTTGAAGTATAGGCAATTGTTGCATTAAACCTAATGCAATTTTTTATTTAAGTCACGTGAAAATGAAGATATGACCTCGCTACTACGCTTATCATCTTTACGTTCATGCATTATTTTTTTTACAGCATCAGCAGCTATATTCGCTGTGTTAGCCTGTAAGTCTCCAAGAGCTTTTTCAACTTGGTCAGTGACTTTCTTCAAGTTAGAATGGGCATTGTCATCTAATGT
The DNA here is from genome assembly GCF_964273535.1 of Wolbachia endosymbiont (group A) of Norellia spinipes. Classification (NCBI taxonomy): domain Bacteria; kingdom Pseudomonadati; phylum Pseudomonadota; class Alphaproteobacteria; order Rickettsiales; family Anaplasmataceae; genus Wolbachia; species Wolbachia endosymbiont (group A) of Norellia spinipes. Next base: position 1,435,698 of record NZ_OZ187006.1, on the reverse strand, counting down.
CTGATCTAGCTGCTGTCTATTGTGCTTAATGATACTATTAGCTTTATCAAGTGCTTCATTCATCATTTTATTAACTTCTGCATCTAATTCTTTGTATTTTTCAGAAGATTTTTTGTAATACTCCAACATATCTTTCCTGAATTTTTCAGTTTCTTCACTTGAAAATTTGCTTTTGTTACGCTTATTGTTAAGCGCATTTTTTATCACTTTCTTTAGCAATTTATACGAAAGGACAAAACTTACCAAGAAGGCAAGACCGATAATCAGTGATGTAGACATAAAAACCCCTAAAATTCTTTGGACACCAAGTCAGCAACAAACTCCTCTTCAATTTCAGAATTGGTCAATTTAGTATAATAAATTAAAGCAATACTAGTAGCCATTTGTTTTAACTGATCAGTATATTCAGATTTAAATTCTGCCACTTTTTCTTCAATAAGCTTGCTCATTTTTTTGTCTTCCTCTTCTAATATATTCTTAACATTAGCTCTCATTTCTTCTACCTGAGCAAGTGCATCATCTATGATCCTTTTTGCCTGTATTCTAGCTTGGTTTAAAGCGGCATTATACTTGGCAATCTGCTCTTCCGTGAGTCTTAAAAGATGAACAGAACTATTAAAAGAATCCAATACTTTTTTACTTCTAGTGCTTATTATTTCATCTAACTTTGGTAAAAATAAACAACTTACTACGAAAAAAAGTGAAGAGAAAAAAATTAAAAACCAAAAAACTTGAGAAAAGAAGTTTGAAACATCAAGCTGTGGCATGTGTTAAGCAACAAATATTAATAATACTGCAAGTAAAAACGCAAGCAATCCCATTATTTCAACCATAGCAGCACCAATATAAACGTAAGTTTTCATTTTACCTTCCGATTCAGGATTCCTCGCAATCCCATTCAGCATAGCAGAAAAGATATTAGCTATACCTAAACCAGCACCGAGCATTCCAAACGCAACTAAACCAATTGCTATAAATTTTAAAGCTACTAAATCCATATATTACCTTTAAACATTTCTTTATAGTATAATTGTAAAATATTCTGCAAGGAAGTCAATTACTTTACTGCATCTGACAAATATACACATGTTAATATAGTAAATATATAAGCTTGTAAAACTGCAACAAATACTTCAAACCCTATCAATGCAATTATGAACAAAAACGGCGCAGGAGTGAGAAATATGTTCATATTTACAATAAACCCTGCTATCACTTTGATAATTGTATGACCCGCAATCATATTTGCTGCAAGCCTTATTGATAGGCTAATCGGCCTTACTAAATAAGCAAACAACTTAATAATAATTATTATAGGTGCAAGCCACGAAGGAGTTCCTTTTGGTAGCAATATGCGTAAAAATTCTACTCCCCTTTCTTTAAATCCAACAATCGTTATATAAATAAAAACCACCATCGATAAAGCGAAGGTGACTATCACATGACTTGTGACCGTGAAACTATAAGGAAGAACACCAACCAAATTACATGATAAAATGAAAATAAACACTGTAAATATCAATGGAATGTGCTGCAAGCCTTTGCTTCCAGTGTTACTTTCTATTATTGAAACAACAAAATCATATACATATTCAACTGCAGCTTGCAAATATCCTGGTATTACTGACCCCTTCTTTATTCCAAAAAGCAAAAAGAGTATCACCAATATCACCGAAATCATCATGAAAAGAGATGAATTGGTAAAGCTTACGTCATACCCAAATAACCTAGGTAACTCTATTATTGTATATACTTTAAACTGTTCCAGTGGATTTAATGCCATTTTAATCTGAACTATAAACAGTAAATAAAGTATGAATTTTATAGGACAAAGTCAAGAATTAAGATAAAGCCCTGTATCATTATAACATTGATACATTAACAAAATATGTAATTAGAGTGTTAATTACAGTCAGCTCTGTATTTTAAAACTTACTAATCTTATTAAATAATTCAATATCTTGACTTAACATCTTATTTTAATTATAATTTAATTTTTAGTGAGGTATTATTACGAACAAAATAGATTTTATTAACACTAATCATCCTTTAAATTTAGAGCAGGAATTTGGTAGTGGATACATTAAACTAACAGATGGCTCCTTTAACGAATATAATGGCCATTATCAAATGGGAAGCGAAATACTAGATAAAAGCCATAATATGATAGGAAACTTAACTATTGATGGTTACATTCATAACTTCCATGAAGATAACCACAATATGAATCTTAAGCTCTCTATGGAGATAGATTTAAAAGGTGATATCGAGAAGATAAATTCTCTCTACAATAATATATAAAATTACAAAAACTTCTGCATCCTTGTTTATGATGTAGAAGTTACCTTTTATTCCATTACAAAAAGCTTTAAAAGCACTACATTTTATATTACAATAACTCTTTTATTTCTTTAAAGGTTCATGAAATTCACATTATCTTGGTTATTAGAACACTTAGAAACCAATGCTAGTTTAGAAGAAATTACCGATAAATTAACTCACATAGGGTTAGAAGTAGAAGATGTGATCGACAATACCAAATTAGCTGGTTTTATTGTTGCAAAAGTATTAGAAGTTGCACCTCATCCAAATGCCGATAAATTAAAATTATGTAAAGTAGATGACAGAAGTAAAACTCTACAAATAGTTTGCGGAGCAAACAATGTTAGAGAAGGTATGAAAACTGTGCTTGCATCTCTTGGTAGCACATTGCCAGAAAGTGATTTCACAATCAAGCCTACAAAAATACGAGGAGTGCTAAGTGAAGGGATGCTCTGCTCTGCTTCTGAACTTGCGCTAGTTCAAGAGGAAAGTGAAGGAATAATCGAGCTTTCCGATGATTATAAAGTAGGGGATAAATTTTTCAATTGTGACCCTGTAATTGATATAAATGTTACTCCAAACCGTGGAGATTGCTTAGGCATTTATGGAATAGCTCGCGACCTTGCTGCAACTGGAATTGGGACATTAAAGACTTTAAGCATTCCACAACTTACCAGCTCCATAAATTCACCAATCGATGTTGAAGTGACTGACGGAGAAAGTTTTATTAGTGGAATATACATCGCCAATGTAAAAAATCAAGAAAGCCCAAAGTGGCTAAAAGATAAATTGGAATCGATAGGAATGCGCTCCATTTCTACAATAGTTGACATTACTAACTATATTATGATATCTTTTAATCGTCCAATGCATGCGTTTGATGCAAACAAAGTAGATGGCAAACTTACAATAAGAAAAGCAAATGATGGAGAAAGCTTCTTTGCTTTAAATGGTAAGGAATATTTACTGGACAATAATATAAACATTTATTCTGATAGTAAAAATATTCATGGAGTTGCTGGAATTATAGGTGGAAAGTGCAGTGAATGTACTCTTGAAACCACCAATATTTTTTTGGAATTAGCTTTGCTCGATCCAATCTCTATCACTAAATCTTCAAGACAGCTCAGCATCTCCACAGACGCTAGTTACAGATTTGCACGTTCAATCGATCCTGGATTTACCCTTGATGGACTCAATCTTGCAGCCAAAATGATTTTGGATTTATGTGGTGGAGAAGTCTCAAGCGTAGTGTCTGCCGGTAATCTAGATAAAGAATACACCTCTGTCATCCAAGTAGCTGACACTGGGATCCAGAAAAAACCATGCCGGAATGATGCTAAGATAAGCCTTGATTACCAAGATATAAACAAGTTTGGAAGTGTATCTGTATCACCTGATGAGACGTTCGATATCTTAACGAAACTAGGGTTTAGTATTGATAAAAAAACCGAAGGCAATTGGAATGTACAAGTACCAAGCTGGAGACCGGACGTGACTATACCTGCTGACCTAATTGAAGAAGTAACAAGAATATACGGCTATGACAAAATAAAAGAAGAACCACTACCAAATAATGTTGAAGAAGTAGATAGTACATACGACAATTTGCGTATTTTGATGACAAACAGAGGGTTTCATGAAGTGCTAACCTGGTCATTTATGAGTGAATCAACAGCTGAAAAATTTGGTTACTCGAATAAGTTATTTATCATCGATAATCCGTTTAACAATAACTTTAATATGATGAGACCAAGTATTATGCCAAATTTATTGCAAGTCACTGCTGATAATATTGCCCATGGAGTATCTGATCTTGCAATCTTCGAAATTGGGCCGATTTACGATGGTGAAGCTCAGTCTAAACATGTCTTAAGTGGAATAAGAACAGGAAATAATTTACCGCGAAACCATTATAATATTGATAGGAAAGTAGATGTTTTTGACGCAAAGGCTGATTGCATAGCAGCTTTGGAGTTTTTTAACGTCAATTGCGATAATTTAACGATAGAGAGAGCAGAAAAAGAACATTACCACCCAGGAAAGTCAGGCACTCTCTCTTTTAAGAATAAAGTAGCAGGTTATTTTGGAGAGTTGCATCCTAATATATTAGATCTTTTTGACATCAAGCAAAAAGTTGTAGGTTTTGAGGTAATACTAGAAAATATTGAAAATTTACCTGTAAGTAGAAAGAAATTTATCGATTATAAATACCAAAGTGTAAAACGTGATTTTGCATTTATTGTAAATAAGGATGTGGAAGTAGGTAACATAATCAATGTGGTAAAAAAAAGCTCAGAGCTCATCACAGAAGTTTTAGTATTTGACGTATACCATGGAAACAATATAGAACCGAATAAGATGTCTATAGCATTGTCAGTTACTTTCTGCTCTCCAATCCACACTTTAACTGAAAAAGAGATCCAAAAAGAATCAAGTGCTATAGTCAATTTGGTATATGAAAATACCGGAGGAACTTTGAGAACTCATCATTGAGTCACAATCATAGTGTTCTGCTTTTGCTGTGTCACACTTACTTCATCCAATCTATTCCCAATCTTGAATTCAACATCCTTAAAAAATCTATTCCACATTCCATGCAAATGCTCTTCTACTTTAGGCCATACATCATTTTTAAATGTTTTCCCATCATCAGAAAATACATCACCTATCAAGGCTCCTACTTCTTCATAACTTGATTCGAAATGTTGAAGAAATGTCTCTATTTCCTTATGAGTATCATGTGCCACACTCAACGCTTTTCCTTCTGTGCTCTTATCTTTGTTTACGGTAGCTGACCATCCAATCACATTATAATTAAAACCAACTTTAAGAGAGTTCCAAATCTTCCACAAACTATTCCCATTATCTTTTGGTACATTATTTATTATGAGGTTCGCTAACCTGTCTACCAGAGGAGACAATAAATCTTGACAAAAATGTTTGATATTATCTTTCGTTTTAATCACAGGATATTTGATGCATCTTTCTGCCAAATAGTACTCAAGTTCCGCTTCCTCTAATAATCTCTTAATTGCTTCTTCGTTAAAAGTTTCATGCTCGAACGCTTTCAGTAAATCATCTTCTATTATTGCAAATTTTATTTTTTCACGAGATTCCAGCTCTTCTCTATAATTATTTTTTGTTTCTTCATTTATCAACAATCCTTCTTTTTTTAACTCTAATTGCTCTAATGCTTCTAAAATTTCTTGGTTATTTCGCAAGCATAACTCTATTAACTCCATACTTGAAGATTTCTCTTCTTTACTATTTTTCTCAACATCCAAATCCTCATTCTGCTTTCCTATTATTTCCTTCAGTCTTGTAGGTTGCGTAAAATATTCTCCAATTTCTTTTCGATAAGAAACAATCTTGTTTACTAGACGTTTTTCATCTTCTCCATTGAATAGCATGTCCTTATTATCTTCTACATTCTTTATACTTTCCCCTTGCTTTTCAAATAACTCTTGAATTCTACATCTTGTTATTTCTAAATACATCTTCTCTACAAAGTCATTCACTTTATCCGAAGTCCTTGTTTCCTTTAATTCACTAAAATCTTCTGCTAAAGATTGCTTTATTTTTTTATCTGACTTACTCAGTAGAGTGTTAATAGTCCTTATTCTCGATTCTATTAGCCTTTCCTCAACTTTTTGATCATCATATTCAAATTTAAAAAGATCTTCTAATTTCCTTTTTAAAGCACCATCTTTTAAGTTACCGTTTTTCCTATTTTTATGCATCTCTTTTAATTTTTCACATATCCCATTATATCTTTTCTGTCCTATTTCTCTTAAATCCTTAATCTCTCTTTCAGCATTATCTAGAGCTTTCTTTGTTTCTTGAGGGTACATATCTTCATAAGTATTAATTATTGTCCTTTCAGCTATTTTCCCTTCTTTTATAAGCTGTTTCCATTTTGCTTTAAACATAGGAAGCCCTCTATCGTCCAAGTCATCTGGTACTTTTGCTCCTGCTTTTTTTAGATCTTCTAGTATCATTTCCTTTTCAGTCGGCAATTCCTTACCTTGGCTTTTCAGTTCTTGCTCCACTAATACCTCTTTCAGTCTTTCTTCTAATGAAAAATCTTCCTTTTCCTCTCTTCTTTTTTGTGCAAATTTAATTGCTTGTATAAAAGCAACTCGATAAGCATTTTGTATTAAGTAATTCACCAGTTTAGAATCTACACTATCCACCACTTTCAGTCTGAATTCGTTCAACAGTTCCTTCAGCTTATCATATGTAATATCTTTTCCTTCTAGCTTCATTAGCTCTTCCATAGTCTTTGCGAATTCCTGAATCGAAATTGCAAGCACATTCTTGATCTCATTACGTAAAGGCCTAAGGCCGTTTTTTAAATTGATATTAGCTGATAATTTCAGTATGGTATTATGTTCTGAATCACGTGCAACATTAAACCAACTACCATCTTTATCTTCATATAAATCTCTAAGTAATTGTTCAAATTGCGGTGGAAACTTAACTTCCATATCCCACTTAATGTCCGACTTACCAGCATCTATTTCACGAAAAGACACTTCAATATTCTGGTGTTCATTCTGATATAACCCATTACTTATTTTTAGAGCAGCAACCAAAGAATGAGATAACTTTCTGTTTGTAAGATAAAAAGTAGCTAAGGCGGGTGTTGCAGGAATAATTAAGGCTATAAGCACAGCTATATCAACAAGAATTGCAATTGCAGCAAGAACGCCATATGCCAATCTTTTTGCTGTACTTACCTCACTCTTTTTTGTTTTACTTTCCTCTGAACTGGTTTGTGTTTTACTGTTTGTTTTATATATAACTAACCCCAATGCAACAGAAGCAACATAAGGAAACATTAAAACTGATAGAGCTGAATTTAATACTTTCTTCTCCAGGCAAGCTCTGTTTATTTCCTTAAATATTTCGCTTGATATATTATACCAGGAAGTAAAAAAATCGGAGCCGTAACCTTTATAATGAAATATACTTAGTGGAATGCTAAAATCAGCACCTATTTTTTTTAAATTACTAACAGATTCTTGCTCTTCCAAAGTAGCAACAGGTCCTTCCTGTTTTTCTGAAGTAGCAAAAGATTCTCTTTGTAAATTAGGTTGTCCATTTAATGCATCTAAATCACCACTATTGTTATTTAAGTCAACAACTTCCTCACAACCTACAACAGCATTCATACCATAACCTTGTCCAATTACCTTAAGTATAGCATAAATACTGACAATCTTGCAACTTTATTAAAAATCTAACGCTCAATGCTAACATTTAAATCCTGATATTCCTTAGAATAAAAGTTAGTTCCAACTTCTGTATTAATGTCCAAAGATAAGGCAAGGGTCTGCTCTTTTATATATTCAATCCACGTATTTATTGCTTCCTTAATTTTCTCATCTTCTGTTTTGATTATTACTCTGATTCTATCGGACATATGAAAATCAGCTTGTTTCCTAGTTTCCTGAATGAGCCTCACTACATCTCTTGCAAGCCCTTCTAGAATCAATTCATCATTTAAAGTAGTGTTTAGGATAACAACCCCTTTGTTGTTATCAAATACAGAGGAGAATTCACTGTTTGCTTTTAATAATAGTTCATATTCGCCTTTTTCTATGATATAATTTTCTGACTCGTCCCCCAAAAATATGAGACCTCTTTCTGTCATTCCAGCGCGTGACGCTGGAATCTGCGTCTGGATCCCAGTGTCAGCTACTCGGATGACACCGGATTCAACTTGTTTCCACTTTCCTTGTTTAACATATTGAACCAGTGTCTTAATCTTCTCCGGAATTCTTTTTCCAAGCACAGGGAAGTTGAGTTTTAACTCTAGTGATGCAATATCTTCAAGTCTGTTTACTAACTTCAGTTTTTTTACATTTACCTCATCTTTTATCATCTCTTGGTACTCATTTGAGTTTTCAGCACACTGGATCCCAGTGTCACGCACTGGGATGACAGAAAACAGCTCACCTTCAAGAAAACTACAGGAAGACTGATGATAAATGATCATACTGCCAAGTGGCTGTCTGATACGTATATTAAAAGTGTTTCTAATAGAGAGTGCAGAGTTACATATCTCTCTCACTAGATCCATTTTGGCAATGAGCTGACTATCAAACTTCTCTAATTGTGGGAAATCAGCCAAATGAACAGATGTTTCTTCATACTTAAGCCCTTGCCATATATTCTCTGTTATAAGTGGCAACAAAGGGGCTGCAGCTCTTAGTATGTAATAAAAAACCGTATATAGAACATTATAAGCATCAGTTTTATCCTGATCCAAATCACTTTTCCAAAAACGCTCGCGACTGCGACGAATATACCAATTATTTAGCACTTCAAAAAAGTTCATCAAAATTTTGCAAGCCTCTTGGGAGTTATAGCTGTTCATAGAAGTTTGGATACTTTCTACAGCTTCAAAACATTTGGAAATCATGTAGCGATCAATAGTACTTTGATAATCCTTACAAACTTCAGCTTTAATTCCATCTGCATTTGCATACATGGTAAAAAAGTGATAACTGTTCCAAATAGGTTTTATTACGTTTTTCAGAACGTCTCGTACTAAATTCCCTTCTTTATCAAGTAGCAAATTACCACCACAAACAATAGATCCAGAAAGCATAAGAAAACGCAGTGCATCAGAACCGTATCTATCAAAAACCTCCATTGGATCTGCATAGTTATTCAAATGCTTGGACAATTTTTGCCCTTTTACATCCAAAACAACACCGTGGCATATGCAGTTCTTAAATGGTTCCCTATCAAACAAAGCAGTGGACAATACAAAGAGCGTATAAAACCACCCCCTGGTTTGCGCTATGTATTCAGTGATAAAATCTGCAGTTTCAAACCACTCCTTATTTTCAAACGGATAGTGGACTTGTGCGAATGGCATCGAGCCAGATTCAAACCAGCAGTCAAATACGTCAGGCACACGACGCATAACTGATTTTCCTGTTGGATCATCAGGATTTGGCCTCGTTAAAGTATCGATAAATGGTCTGTGCAAATCATCTACTTTAACATTAAAATCTCGCTCTAGTTCTTCTATCGAACCATATACATCCACTCTTGGATATCTTGTATCATCTGATTGCCACACAGGAATCGGAGTACCCCAGAATCGATTGCGTGAAATTGACCAGTCGTGTGCCCCTTCAAGCCATTTTCCAAATTGACCATCTCTAATGTGGTTTGGTATCCAATTAACTCTCTTATTTAGCTCTACCATTCTGCTTTTGAATTTTGTAACGGCAACATACCAAGAAGGCATAGTGCGATAGATCAAAGGAGTGTCAGTTCTCCAGCAGTGTGGATAATTGTGAATATATTGTTCAGTTTTGAACCAGTTTCCTTGTTCTTTCAATTTTTTTATTACTGTATCATTGGTATCAAAAACATGAACCCCTGCCAAATCTGAAACTTCAGCAGTAAATTTTCCACTGTTATCAATTGGACAAATAACTGGAATATCATGGCTTTGGCAAAGGTAAAAATCTTCCTCACCAAATCCAGGAGCAGTGTGTACAACGCCAGTACCATCTTCTCCTGTAACATAATCAGCAACAAAAACACGGAATGCATTCTTTGTATCTTTAAAGTAATCAAACAGCGGCTTATAGGAAAGGCCTGCAAGATCATTCGCTTTAAGTTTTATATTGCAGTTTTCATATGGAATATTGTTTTGTTCAGAGTGGCTGATAAATTTTTCTAGGTAGCTTTCAGCGAAAATATAAATTTCACTCTTCACTGAACTCCTTTCATTAACTTCTGTCATCCCAGTGCTTCGACACTGGGATCCAGAAATAGATTCCAGCGTCACGCGCTGGGATGACACCAAAGAGTGGACTGACACTGCACAATACTTGATGTCCTTTCCTATCGCCAATGCCAGATTGCTAGGAAGAGTCCAAGGAGTTGTAGTCCAAGCAAGTAATTTACATTTTTGTTTAACACTTTTAAACTGCTGTGGGTTTTCTAAAAGCTCAAATGCAACAGTTACAGCTTTGCTAGTCTTTTCTCTATATGCGTTATCAAGCCTTGTTTCAAAATTGGATAATGGAGTTTCGCACGCCCAGCTATATGGAACAACGCGTACTGATTCATACACTAGACCCTTATCATAAAGCTGTTTAAATGCCCACATGACCGACTCCATGAATGATTTATCCATGGTTTTATAGTCATTATGAAAATCCACCCACCTTGCCTGCCTATTGACATATTTTTCCCACTCTGATGAAAATCTCATTACAGAAGTACGACAATGGTTATTGAATTTTTCAATGCCGAATTTTTCTATCTCAGTTCTACCAGATATTCCAAGTTCTTTTTCTGCACCCATCTCAGCCGGTAATCCATGGCAATCCCAACCAAATCTACGTTCAACCCTTTTTTGAAGCATAGTTTGATATCTTGCAAATGCGTCTTTGATGAAACCAGTGAGTAAATGTCCATAATGTGGAAGTCCATTTGCAAACGGAGGCCCATCATAAAACACAAAACAATTATCCTTGGAACGTTCTCCAACTGACCGCTCAAAAACTTTATTTTCCTGCCAAAATTTTATGATTTCTTTTTCTAACGACGAAAAATCAGGACTACTTACTGTATCAGGATAATGCTTTGACTTCATGTTCATTTTGACCGGATAAAGCCAAAGAATACAGGGCTTTCTAGAAAATTACAAATGCAAAAAGAAACAAACTTATTCCTGCACCCCACACCCTATAGCTAACACAATCCCACGTCATACCGCGATTCATTCGCGGTATCTCAGCTTAACCGTCATATCGTCACGGTATCTCTAGATCCCGCTAACAAGTAGCGGGATGACGGTTGTCGGTAAACCTAAATTACTTTAGCTATAGTTGATAAACTTGAAATAAACTACGTGAAGTACTTCTATCTTGTTCTATAGGGGTACTTTCTCTCAATCAAAATAATTCTCTGACGGATGTCCAACAGAGCTATCCTGCACCACACCCCAACAAACTATTCTGCCGAGCTTCCAATACCTTCACATTTACTATTTTATCTCTATACTTCCCTTCAGGATCATCAATGCACACTGATTGCATATATGGGCTTTTACCAATAATTTGGTTTTGGTGTTTGCCTTTTTTATCACTGAACAAAGCAGGTATAGTTTTGCCTACCATACTCTGGTTAAACTCAAGTTGTTGCTTACTAATTAATTTCTGTAAACGAAGAAGGCGTTCTGTTTTAACCTCTTCTGGTACTTGATCTTTTCTTTCTGCTCCTGGTGTACCTGGTCTTGGGCTATATTTAAAGCTATAAGCCTGAGCATATCTAATTTTTTCTACTAATTTTACAGTTTCTTCAAAATCTTTTTCGGTTTCTCCAGGAAAACCAACAATAAAATCAGAAGAAAATTCGATTTCAGGTTTCAATTTGCGAAATCTGTCTATTATTTCCAAATACTCCTCTGCAGTGTGCTTTCTGTTCATCGCGTGCAATATTTTATTCGAACCTGACTGCACAGGCAGGTGAATAAATGGCATGAGTTTTGGCTCTTCCGCATGTGCCAAGTAGAGAGATTCATGCATATCTCTTGGATGAGAAGTTGTATAACGAATCCTCTCTAGCTTTTCAATTTTAGCAATATGACTAACTAATTTGCCTAAATCCCACACTTCCCCTTCGCATTTCCCATGGTAAGCATTGACATTCTGACCAAGCAAATTGATTTCCTTCGCCCCATTTGCAACTAATTTCAATGCTTCACGAAATATTTCATTCACTGGCCGTGAATACTCAGCTCCACGAGTATATGGTACTACACAAAACGTACAAAATTTATCACAACCTTCTTGTATGGCAAGAAACGCAGAAGACCCCTGGCTATTGCCATAGCATTCATCTGGCAATTTATCAAACTTTGCAACTTCAGGAAAATCAGTGTTTATTACATGACCTTTACTTCTGCTTGCTTTGACTATCAGCTCCGGTAAGGTAGCGATACTCTGCGGACCAACAACAATATCAACAAAAGGAGCCCTTCTGAATACTTCTTCTCCCTCTGCTTGCGCTACACATCCAGCCACCACTATAGTAATTTCTTTTCGTGACGAATGAATCTTCCCGAGCTCAGAATAAAGCTTTTCTGCTGCCTTCTCTCTAATGTGACAAGTGTTCAGTATCACCAAATCAGCTTTTTCTGCATCACTAACAACGTTGAACCCCAAAGGTTTAATTATATTTTCCATTAAAACGGAGTCATAAACGTTCATCTGACAGCCGTAAGTTTTAATATATAGGCCTTTCATATTTGGTATGTCTTTTTCAAAACCCTACATATAATCACATTAAATGTCCAACAGACCAGCGCGTGACGCTAGTGAACTTGCTAGCACAATAGATTTTTATAAAATTGGATCCCAATGTCAAGCACACAGCTATTGCAACTCGACTTCACCAGTATCCCTGTAAAAATCATTGGTAAACCTCAGTAACTTTAGCTTATGTTATTTTCAAAAAAGTCAAAAATGAAAATAGAAGAGTAGCTGAGCTTTCTGCTTTTTCTGGGTAAGGTCAGTCAAAAAGGTTTTACAACAACCATAATAACTATAACTATTATCAATACTGTAACTGCTTCATTTAAAACACGAAAATAAACGTGTTTTTTTTCATTTGAACCCATTGCAAAATTTTTCCTATATTTTGCAAGTAGCATATGAATAATTAACATCAAAAGTATTGCAAATGCTTTTACATGAAACCATCCTTCACGATATGCTTCCCTAATAACCATTAATGTGATTCCAAGACCAAGTGAGAAAAGCATTGCAGGGTTTATGATATATCTAAGTAGCCTCTTTTCCATTGTTTGAAGCAAGCTATCATTTTCCGATCCCGGTTTTACAGTTGCGTGGTAGACATAAAGCCTGGGTAAATAAAGCATACCTGCCATCCACATAATGGCGGAGATAACGTGAAAAGCTTCAAGCCAGTGGTAGTAATCCATTGAGATTTATTACAAAATGTTAAAAATTTCTGATATTATTTTAGTTTAATGAAAAAGAAATCGATATGAAAGCAGAAAATTTCACTAAAGAACAGATAATTGGATTCTACATGAAAATGCTACTCATACGCAGATTTGAAGAAAAAGCAGGACAATTATATGGAATGGGATTAATAGGTGGGTTCTGTCACCTATCAATAGGGCAAGAAGCAGTTGCAGTTGGAACTCAAGCTGCATCAAAATTAGGTGACGCTTTTATCACAAGTTATAGAGACCATGGCTTAATGCTCGCATGTAATTCTGATCCAAATGTTGTAATGGCAGAACTCACTGGCAAAGAAACAGGATGCTCGAAAGGTAAAGGTGGTTCGATGCACGTATTTGACGTTGCAAAAAAATTCTTCGGCGGACATGGAATAGTGGGGGCACAAGTTCCAATTGGCACAGGAATAGCATTTGCTAATAAATATAAGAAAAGAGACAACGTGGTATTCACGTATTTTGGTGACGGTGCTGTAAATCAAGGGCAAACATATGAATCATTTAATATGGCAGCTTTATGGAAGTTACCTGTAGTTTATATTATAGAGAATAACGGATATGCAATGGGTACTTCTGTAGAAAGATCCACTTTGGTAACTGAGCTATATAAAAAAGGAGAAAGTTTTGGTATTCCTGGAAAACAAGTTGATGGAATGGATTTTTTCTCTGTTTATGCGGCTACAAGCGAAGCAGCGGAACACACACGCAGCGGAAAAGGGCCTATCCTGCTTGAAATGAAGACATATCGATATCGCGGCCATTCGATGTCAGATCCTGCTACTTATCGCTTAAAAGAAGAAGTTGAAGATATGAAGCAAAATCATGACCCTATAGGCACTTTAAAGAAATACATGATAGATAATAAAATTGCTTCAGAAGAAGAATGTAAAGTAATTGATAAGGAAGTACGTGATTTAGTAAAAAAGTCGGAAGATTTTGCCAAAAATAGTAAAGAACCAAGCGTTGATGAGTTGTATACTGATGTTTATAAATTTGTTAGCTAAGTAGGCTTCTTTTTTTTTATCCAGGTGGCAACTAACTGTACGAACATTGTATAGTAAACGATGTCATTCAAGTAGCTCCTTCTCCCGTCATCTAAGTAGCCTTCTTCTTGTCATCCGAGTAGCTGAAACTGATTCCTTTATGACGGCCCAGTGCCCTCTTCTTGTCATCCCAGTGCCCTGACTACTTGGATCCAGGAAAAAGAATGGTGTCATCCCAGTGCCCCGACACTGGGATCCAGAAAAGTTTGCTTGTAAGCAAGCAAACTAGCATAGAAAGTGGTTACAACATTTTCGATGAGATTATATGGAAAACTGGATCCCAGTGTCTGGGCACTGGGATGACAGCAGTCCTACGTCATACCGCGATTCATTCGCGGTATCTCTTAACATAGATCCCGCTAACAAGAAGCGGGATGACGGTTGTCAGGGTGTCATCCGAGTAGCCTCTTTCTTGTTATCCGAGTAGCCCCTTCTTGTATCTTGTCAAAAGCATCTAATGTTTTAAGCTTAAGCATTAGGTGGAGAAGGGAGGAACTCTGTGCTTCTTCTTAGATATAAAATCTGTAGAGGAGATAAGAATTCCCTTCTCAAAAGTATAGGCTGGAAGGTATCGTAGAAAGACCTGAATGGTTCTAATTCTGTATTCACAAGACTAGCCTTACTTTTCATTTTTAATGGTAACGTATGGGGTTATATATGATCAACAACTTTTTGGGCATAGATATATCAAAAGATCGCTTTGATGTTTTTCTCTCATTTATAAGCAAAAAAGGAAAGCGTGAAACTAGAAAAAGAAGCTTTAAGAACGATGGTTTCAAAGTCTACTGAATTTTCTACACAAACATAATGTAGAAAAAGTAAAAACCTGCATGGAATCTACTGGTTGTTATAGCGAAGCACTGGCTGAATTTCTACACAATGCTGGACATTTTGTAAGTGTTGTAAATCCTTATTGCATAAAATCTTATGCAAGGAGTAAGCTGATACGACAAAAGAATGATCAGACCGATGCAGAAGTTATTGCTGATTATTGCCAAAGACAGGAACCTTCTAGTTGGACACCACCTTCTCCTGAAATGAAAAAATTAAAACATCTTTATCGTTGCTCAGTTGCGTTAAAAGATGAGTTAACATTAGTAAATAACCACTTAGAAAAAAAAGAGAGACTGCCTAAAGAAGTTGCAAATGCTTGGGAAGACCTTGCAATGAATATAGCTCAAAAAATAGAAACAATAAAAAACTCCGTACGTGAACTATTAAATCAACACAAAGAATTGTTGGAAAATTTTCAACTTCTATTGACTATTCCAGGCATAGGAGAAGAATCAGCAATAGCTATTTTAGCTGAAGTTTCTGATATAGAGGTTTTTAGAGATGCCAGGCAATTGGCAGCATATACAGGAGTTATACCACGAAATATGACGTCAGGTTCCTCTGTATATGCCAAACCCAGATTAAGTAAATCCGGTTCACAAACATTACGTAAGGCACTTTTCTTTCCTGCCATAGTAGCTAAGAATCACAATCCTATCATTATGAGCTTTTGCCAAAGATTAAAGGAAAAGGGTAAGCATAATATGGCCATCGTTGGTGCTGCAATGCGTAAGCTACTCCATATCATTTTCGGTATTCTGACATCCAAAAGTGCTTTTGATCCTAACCATATCAAAAACTACAGGGCTAGGAGGTTGACTGAAGGTTTAGTACTTTAAAATCAAAAATGCTTCCTATCTATCTTATGTAAAGTGGTATCTTACACAAATTTATTGAATGTTGTTGGTTAGTGGATATGTTGATAAGTAAACTTCATCTGTTTTGTGCGTATAAAACTAATTTACTTATCAACATATCCACTAACTATAATCTGTGTACTGTTACACAATTGGAAGTATTTTTTGATTTTATGATGCAACTTGGGAAATTTTTATAATTTTTTTGTTGACTAACAAGACGGTATCTCCTGTCATCCCAGTGCTCTTTTTTTGTCATCCGAGTAGTCCCTTTTTTGTCATCCCAGTGCCCCGACACTGGGATCCAGAAAAGTTTGCTTGTAAGCAAGCAAACTAGCATAGAAAGTGGTTACAACATTTTCGATGAGATTATATGGAAAACTGGATCCCAGTGTCAAGCACTGGGATGACAGCAGTCCTACGTCATACCGCGATTCATTCGCGGTATCTCTTAACATAGATCCCGCTAACAAGCAGCGAGATGAAGATTATCGTTTAGCTATAAATATTTAAGAAATTTACCAAACGAAAAAAAAGGCAAAAGAAGCCCTAGTCATTGTCTATTTTCAGTATTTGGCGTTTTTTAAGTCTTAAACACTGCAACTAACCTACGCTGCAAATGTTTAAGAAATTTACTAAGCAGAAAAAAAGGCAAAAGAAACCCCGTGTTAGCTAGTTGTCACTCTCTAATCCTGCAAATTGGCGTACTATACTGTCTTAAACGACTTATAAGCGCGTTTCAGCTTATATAGGTAAAAACCCAGAAATGTTGTGAAGAAATAAGGTGCACATAGTGCAAAAAATTAAAAATAAGACGCCAACTACGTTGTTTTCTTGCTGTTTAATCTGCACAGATGAAGATAACTGAATACCTTCACTATCATGATAAGGGGGATGGCGGAGTTTGTCAAGGAAGTTTTTTCGTTTCTAACGGTTCTTAACGTGCTGCCAAAAACTATGCAAGAAGTCTATTGAAATCGCGTATATCAATCGTTGTAAAATCACACAATTGCTCTGTAGAGCTATGCCCTGTAATAATTACTATACCATTTTGCTCAGAGCGTATTGAGATTAGGTTCAGCACTAATTCACACGTTGCACTATCAAGATTACAAAATGGTTCATCTATCAGCCAAACGTTTGCATTAGAAATCAAGAGGCGAGCAAGTGCAACTCTTCTTCTCCAGCCTGCAGAAAGTTCGCCATATCTAATATTAATTACAGGCTGCAACTGCAAGCAACAAATAGCTGCCACAATCAATTCCCTAGTATTTCGTATTCCTGCCCAGAATTCTATGTTTTGGGCAACAGTTAAGCTATCTTTACAGGCATTCTTATGCCCTACGTAGACCATAGAAGGTATATAGGATTTTGGATCATCATATATGTCTTTTCCGCAGTACCTTATATTGCCTGATACCGGCGGTAAAAGTCCAGATAAACTTCTAATTAAGCTGGTTTTACCACTACCATTTGGACCAGTGATTAGAATCTTTGATTTTGGCTCAGCTTTAAAACTGAGATGTTTAAATAATACTTTGTTATTACGAGCGCAGGATAAATTTTCACATTCGAGCATGAATTATCTGCCCTTCCCCTTATGTTTACCTTGAGTTGAAGCCTGAGCTTTTACAAATAGCTCCCAAAATCCTTTCTTTCCGCCTTCTCTATGTATCAATTGTGCAAAACGCTGCATTAAACCATTACCCATCATAACCATCTTTGTCCATTTACCTACCGGTTTTGCTATGTCAACTATTTCTAGATCTTCTTTATAAACCTGTATATCTTTTTGCTTTTCGCGTAGCATTTCCTGTTGTTTCATCAACTCTTTTTGCTTATTTTTTTGATATAATTCGTTGAATTTTCTGTCTTCTTCCCACTCTTCTTTAAAAACTTTTCTAGGAAATATGATTTTTCTAATGCGATTTTTGTATATTTTTCTCAAAAAGAGAAATACTGCAGCTACAGCAAGTAATGTTACGCTATATAATATGATCTGTGTAAGTGGCATTTCCTGTATCTAATTCATTAAAAATACCCTTACTATTATACCATAATTATAGAAATTGTGCAATTTCTTTGCGGGTAAAGACAGTATAAAAGTAATACTGCTCTATTTCGTAAATTGGACAAATATCTGAGAATGGGCTTGTATGTAGTAAGGTTTATTTCTATACTTTTTAAAGAATTTAGAAGTAAAACAAATATGAACTGCTATAAAACTCACACGTGTGAAGAATTAAGGAAGAACGACGTAGAAAAGGAAGTTACCCTCTCTGGATGGTTATATCGTAAGCGCGATCACGGTAACTTAATTTTTGTTGATTTAAGAGACTTCTATGGAATCACTCAACTAGTATTTAATAATGATAAAGACTTTTTTGATGAGACATCAAATTTAAAATTGGAGAGTATAATTACTGTTACAGGAATAGTTGAAGCTAGAACTGAAGATACGGTAAACAGCTCTATCGCAACCGGAGAAATTGAGGTTGTAGTTAGCAATTTACACGTTGAATCAGAAGTTGAGTTCCACTGTGATGAAGAAATAGCAAAAGAAGAAAGAAGTATATTAGCGAGCATTGCTGGCGAACAAGAATACCCAGAAAATATGAGATTTAAATATCGTTTTCTTGATTTAAGGCGAGAAAACACCCGCAACAATATTATTCTGCGCTCACAAATTATTGCAGAACTCCGCAAGCTCATGATAGAGCAAGGGTTTTTGGAAATTCAGACTCCAATACTTACTGCTTCGTCCCCTGAAGGTGCACGTGATTATTTGGTGCCAAGCAGACTAAATCTTGGTAAATTTTATGCATTGCCGCAAGCTCCACAGATTTTTAAGCAATTGCTCATGGTTTCAGGGTTTGATAAATATTTTCAAATTGCACCGTGTTTCCGTGACGAAGACGCAAGGGCTGACCGTTCTCCGGGGGAGTTTTATCAACTAGATCTTGAAATGTCTTTTGTGACTCAAGAAGACATCTTTCAGATTATTGAGTCTACCTTATATAAAGTGTTTGCCAAATTTTCTTGCAAATCAGTTGATAAAGATTTTCCGCGCATTACATACAAAGACGCAATGCTCAAATATGGATCTGATAAGCCAGATCTGCGCAATCCATTATTAGTCAGCGATGTTACAGAAATTTTCCGTGATTCAGAGTTCAATATTTTCAAAAGCAATATTGAGCGCGGTATGGTAGTGAGAGCCATCCCTGCTCCTAAAACAGCAGAAGAACCACGCAGCTTCTTTGATAAAAAAATAGAACATGCGCAAAAAGAATTCGGCGCTAAGGGGCTTGGGTATATAACATTTGATAAGGACGGCATCGCAAAAGGGCCAATTGCTAAATTCCTTGATGAAAACAGGCTAAATTCTATAAAAGAAATAACGGATGTAAAGCCTGGAGATAGTGTATTTTTTGCTTCTGATAAGGAAAATGAAGCAGCAACAATTGCAGGGAAAGTGCGCACTCTTTTAGGGTCAGAACTCAGTCTTATAGATGATAATATCTTCAAGTTTTGTTGGATCATTGATTTTCCCTATTTTGTATATGACGATAAAAGTAAAAAAATCGATTTCTTTCATAACCCATTCTCCATGCCACATGGTGGCTTGAAAGATTTAGAGGACAAAAATCCACTGGATATCCTTGCTTACCAATATGATCTTGTTTGCAATGGAATAGAACTGTCAAGCGGGGCGATTCGTAGTAACAAGCTGGATATCATGTATAAGGCCTTTGCCATTGCAGGCTACAGCAAAGAAGAAGTTGATACAAAATTCGGTGCGCTCGTGCGTGCATTCAGGTTCGGAGTGCCGCCTCACGGCGGTATAGCACCAGGGGTTGACAGAATGGTTATGCTGCTTGCTGATGAGCCAAATATTCGTGAAGTAATCTGTTTTCCTATGAACCAGCAAGGTGAAGATGTTCTAATGGGTGCTCCTTCTGAAGTGGACAATAAACATTTACGTGAATTATCCTTAAAGGTTATTGAATAAAAATTTTTATAGCGGAGTGTGGTAAACCGAAAATCATGAACGATATTCAAAAAGCAATACTATCAAGCATAATCTGCAATATGATTATATGGTATGAAGTAACTCTATTTGGAGTTTTAACACATATAATAAGCAATGTTTTTTTTCCTTCAGAAAGCGATTATTTAAGCACAATCAAATTTCTTGGTAGTTTTGCAATTGGATTTGGATTTAGACCGCTTGGTGCGTTTATTTTTGGTTGCATTGGAGATAAGTACGGTAGGAGGAAAGTTTTGCTGACTTCCGTAATATTAGCTTCGATATCATCTACTGCAATTGCGGTCATACCAGGATTTAAAGAAATAGGAATATTTTCTCCTATATTACTTCTGCTTTGTAGAATAATACAAGGAATGGCAACAGGAGGGGAAACGAGTATCAATTCAGCCTTTTTAATAGAGCATTCAAGCGATAAAAAAAATCTAGGCTTTTTAGGTAGCATGAAAGCTTTTAGTGGTGCTCTTGGTTCTATTACATGTTTTGTAATGATAGCTATTTGCAAAAAATTTACAGGTGAAAATTATGAAATTTGGGGCTGGAGGTTGCTCTTCTATTTCTGCTTTATTATGGGCATAATAGGCTTCTTAATAAGATACATAATGGAAGAGAGCCTAGCATATAAAATTCATGATCAAAATAGAAGCTTATCTGATTCTCCATTTTTAGAATTAATCAGGGACTATAAAAAGGCATTTGTGCTAGCAATTGGGCTTGGCGTTGCCCAAAATGCAATCGTTTATTCAGCAATCATGTTTTACAACATATCTGTAAAAGAACTTATTCTCTCAGGCATCAATATTAAAAATGTAGTAAGGATTATAGTTGAAATTACATTTGGAGCGTCTGCAGTGCTGTTTGCAATACTGTCTGATAAAGTTGGAAGAAAAAATGTAATGATTCCTACATTAGTAGCTCTAGCTTGCGCCGGTTTGCCGGTACTTTCGCTATTATCGTATGATAATCACTATGTTATAACGCCCACTTATTGGCTAATAACCATACCAATAAGTGCATCTTTTGGAATATATAATTCTCTTGCTTGCGAGTTATTTCCAACGAAAGTTAGGTGCACGGGCTTTAGCCTCGCACATAACATATCTGCAGGAATATTTGGTGGCCTTTCTCCATCCATATGCATGTGGCTTATAGAAAAAACCGAAACAAAACTTGCAGCAGGCATTTATCTTACTGCCTGCGCATTAATTAGCCTAATATCTGTGCTTCAAATTAAAGCCAAAGACAGAAAAGTTGATTGGTGAAATCGTTTCAGTCGAAAAATAGCGCTTCAATGGATTTTTCGATGTGTTTAGTGATAGGAGCGGTGATAGTGATTTCTTTATTGTTTGGCAGTTTTAAAGATAAAGAATGCGAATGAAGGTGAATTTTATTTGCTATCCCATCAATAAAAGCTTTTTTACCACCATATTTACCGTCACCAAGAATAGGGCAATTTATATGAGCTAAATGTGCACGTAACTGATGGGTTCTGCCGGTAATTGGTTGTAATTTTAAATAAGCAACATTGTGTTTGGATTTTGCTATAATTGAAAAATGCGTAGTGGCATTCTGAGGTGAATTTTCATCAACGACCACTTTTTCTTGACCTGAAACATATTTTTTCACCAATGGATAGTCTATTGTTCCACTATCCTTGCTCGGTATGCCAGAAGTTAATGCTAAATAAGTTTTTTTTACTCTTCGTCCTTTAAATTCTTCCATAAGGTATCTGGCAACATTAGCGTTGCGTGCGAATATTATCACTCCACTCGTATCTCTATCTAGCCTATGGACAATTTTAAATGTTTCTCCCTCTCTTATTTGGTCAAGCAAATCACTCATGCTAATCTTTACTTTTACGCCACCTTGAACGATGACCCCTGCGGGCTTGTTTATAGCTAGTATATATTCGTCTTCATATAATATGTTCTCTCTTAGTAGATTCACTAACTTTTCATTATATTTGCGATCAGAATTAGCGTTCTCAATATAATTCAAGTGCTTCAGCGTTATAGTTTGTCCAGAATTTACTCTATCACTAGACTTTGCTTTGCAATCATCAACTTTGATTAACCCTTTCCTTAAAGATTTTTCAATTACAGATTGCTTTAGATCAGGAAAGATTCTTCTGATATACCTATCCAGCCTAACGTTATCGTCTTTTACTGATATGGTTTTTATATTCTCCATTACTTTATTTGGATGTATGCTAATATCAACTGTTTGCATGACATAAAATAAAGTATAGCACAAGATATAAACCCTTCGGCTACATGTGCTATTTATTTAGTAGATTAAATATGAAGTTTAAAACTCTGCTGTCAACTTCCTGCAAAACTAGTGAAAACCAAACTTGCTTAAAACCACTTAATTAGTTATAGTCGTAAGTTTGAGGTACAGTAAAATGACAGCTTTTGTCCCTTTGATTGTTTTTTTAATCTTGTACCTTGGAAGTGGTGCTTATTTTTCTTTTATCGGAACTGATAATCCACTTCATCAGGTTTCACCAGTAATCTGCTTGTTACCAGCGCTATTTTTTGCTGTCTCACGTGGTACAAATAAAATTCAGCATAACATCGATACTGTTATCAAGGGCATGGGTGACAAAAATACCCTTACTATGTGTTTAATTTTTTTATTTTCTGGAGCATTTTCTGCGGTTACTCAATCAATTGGTAGCGCAGACACTGTTGCTAATTTAATTCTTAATTTCCTTCCAGCAAGATTAATGCTGCCTGGAGTATTTTTGGCTTCTGCTTTTATTTCAACTGCAATTGGTACATCTATGGGAGTTGTTGCGCTGATGGTACCTATAGCTGTTAATCTGGCAAAAAGTGGAGCTTTTGGCCTTGAAATAGGAACTGCAACTGTAGTAGGTGGTGCCGTGTTTGGTGACAACCTCTCAATGATATCTGATACCACCATTGCATCTGTTTCTTCACAGGGAGCTTCAGCAAAAGATAAACTTAAAATAAACTCTAAGGTTGCATTTACTGCAGGTATTATAACACTCACCTATCTGGCAGTGATTTCAAGTAGTACAAAAATTATTTCTATATCAAATTTAGATTATTATTCTATAATAAAAATTATTCCTTATATTTCTTTAATAATCATGGGGCTGCTTGAAGTCACCACTTTAGTAACAATAACTGTAAACATAATTATTGCTGGTGTGCTAGGAATAGCTTTTTTTGATTATGCCATCGTTCAATTTCCTCATGACGTGTACGACGGTTTCAAAAAAGTAAACGAAATAGTAATATTTGCTCTATTTATCGGTGGGTTGAGCCATATCATGTACAAACAAGGTCAAAAAGCGTTGCATAAACTCATCGATGAAAGCAATATCACAAAAACTAAAGCTGAATTTTTGATAGCAGGAATTGCGTCTATGTTTACTACCTTAGTTGCCAATAATACCATTGCTATTTTACTAAGTGGTGGCATTGCAAAAAGACTCGCACAGAAACACGATATTGTACCATACCGCAGTGCATACTTATTAGATATTTTTGCTTGTGCTACAAAAGGCATCTTACCTTATGGTTCTCAACTATTGCTGGCAGGTAGCATCGCCTTTGTATCACCTGTTTCTTTATTAACACAGGTATATTACTGCTTTATTTTAGCAGCAGTTACAATAGGCGAAATAATCATCAACAGCAGAAAAGAGAAACATCGTGCGGCTGCAACTTAGAGTTTCTCTTTTTTTTACCCATAAGGAACGGAATTACTTGACAAACTCCGCCAGCCCCCTTATCATGAAACTGAACGTATTCAGTTATCTTCATCTGTGCAGATTAAACAGCAAGAAAACAACGTAGTTGGCGTCTTATTTTTAATTTTTTGCACTATGTGCACTCTATGTCTTCACAACATTTCTGGGTTTTTACCTATATAAGCTGAAACGCGCTTATAAGTCGTTTAAGACAGTATAGTACGCCAATTTGCAGGATTAGAGAGTGACAACTAGCTAACACGGGGTTTCTTTTGCCTTTTTTTCTGCTTAGTAAATTTCTTAAACATTTGCAGCGTAGGTTAGTTGCAATTAAAAGCAGCTAAATTGCAGTGTTTAAGACTTAAAAAACGCCAAATACTGAAAATAGACAATGACTAGGGCTTCTTTTGCCTTTTTTTTTCATTTGGTAAATTTCTTAAATATTTATGGCTAAACGACAACCGTCATCCCGCTACGTGTTAGCGGGATCTCTTGTTAGCGGCTGAGATACCGCGAATGAATCGCGGTATGACGGTTAAGTATCCCGCTACGTGTTAGCGGCTAAGAGATACCGCGGCGGTATGACGGTGTAGATAGTAATTCGTCATCCCGCTACTTGTTAGCGGGATCTCTTGTTAGCGGCTGAGATACCGCGAATGAATCGCGGTATGACGGTTAAGTAGGGTGTCATCCCAGTCTGGAATCTAGTCTTGATTATGCAGCCACTTATTTAAAGTTAAGTTTCCTGGATCCCATTGTCTGGGCACTGGGATGACGAGAAAGGAGCACTGGGATGACAGAAGAAGGAGGCTACTTACATGACATCATTCTTTTTCCTGGATCCAAGTAGTCTGGGCACTGGGATGACATCATAGAGGCGCTGGCCCTGACAATCGTCATCCCGCTACGTGTTAGCGCCGCGGCGGTATAACGGTTAAGTAGGGTGTCATTCCAGTGCTTGACACAGTTGTCTAAGTGAGGAAAGTCACCAGTGGTTATATTATTGCTATATTTCTCACTTACCCAACAAACTTAGATTTTACACTAAACTGTGCTGCCACTAACTTTGCAACCGGTACTCTATAGGGTGAGCATGAAACATAATCCACCCCTGATTCGATGAGAAACTCTATAGATTTTGGATCTGCTCCATGCTCTCCACATATACCTAGTTTTATTTCTTTTCGGGTTTTTTTGCCTCTTTCAATGGCTATCTTGATTAACTCCCCTACCCCTTCGATGTCCAGCACTTCAAATGGATCATTGTCAAATATATTGCTTTCCTTATAAGAATCGAGGAAATTAACTGAATCATCTCTTGAAAGTCCCATGGTTGTTTGCGTTAAATCATTAGTGCCAAAACTAAAAAACTCTGCATGTTTTGCTAACTTATCAGCAATCAGTGCTGCTCTTGGTAGTTCTATCATCGTTCCAATTGAATAAGCCTTGTCTGATGTCATTCCAGCGCGTGACGCTGGAATCTGCGTCTGGATTCCAGCTGAGATGACAGAGGATTCTTTCTTTGCTAGCTCGCATATCAGAATAAATTCTTTCTCATTCATTATAAAAGGGATCATGATCTCAGGCTTGATTTCTACACTTTTTTCCTTTTTTAGCTCATTTGCAGCACTAAGTATTGCCCTAATCTGCATGCTATATATTTCAGGATGAGAAATGGCAAGTCTACAACCTCGATGGCCAAGCATTGGGTTCTTTTCTGACAACTGTGCTATTTTATTTTTTACTGATTCAACTGACTTACTAAGTGATTTGGCGATTTTTTCTATAGTAGACTGATTATTGGGTAAAAATTCATGTAAGGGTGGATCAAGCAACCGTATAGTGACTTCCCTACCCTCCATAATAGAAAATATTTCTTTGAAATCAGACTTTTGCATTTCTTCCAGTTTAATGAGCGCATTTGCCCTTTCATTTTCATCGTCAGCTATTATCAACTTTTGAATGAATTCGATTCTATCACTAACGAAAAACATATGTTCTGTGCGACATAAGCCTATACCTTCTGCACCGAATTCTTTTGCAATTTTTGCATCTTTTGGAGTATCAGCGTTCGCTCTCACTTTGACCGTTTTGATTTCATCTATCCAGTTGATTATCGTTTTGAATTCTTGCGATAATTCAGGTGAAATTGTAGGAAGAATGCCAAGCATAATCTCCCCTGTTCCTCCGTTGATGGTAATTGGTTCACCTTTATTTACTTTTGTATCCCCCACAGAAAAGAAAGTTCCATCTTTATCGATATAAAGTCCACTTACACTGCAAATGCATGGCTTACCCATTCCACGGGTTACAACAGCAGCATGCGAGGTCATCCCTCCCCGTGCTGTTACTATGCCACTTGCAGCATTTATTCCATTAATATCTTCAGGACTCGTTTCTGACCTTACTAAAATCACTTTTTTACCCTGCTCTGCAGCTTTTTCAGCATCACTTGCACTAAACACTACATATCCAGAAGCAACCCCTGGAGAAGCCGGCAGTCCCTTCCCTATTACTTTTTGGTCACTCTTAACGTCAAGAACTGGATGCAATAAATTGTCAAAAGTTTTTGGATCAATTCTCAATATTCCTTCTTCTTTTGTAATCGTTCCTTCGTTTACCATATCAACTATTATGCGAATAGCAGCTTCAGCCGTGCGCTTGCCAGATCTAGTCTGCAAAATCCATAACTTACCGTCCTGCACAGTAAATTCGATATCCTGCATGTCTTTATAATGCCTTTCAAGTTTTTCACATACCACACATAATTCTCGGTAGACACTTGGCAGCAACTTCTCCATGGTGTTTTCTTGCTCTCCGTCAATTGGCATAGGAGTATAAACACCAGAAACCACATCCTCACCCTGAGCATTAACCAAAAACTCACCAAAAAGCTTTTTTTCTCCAGTTGAAGGATTTCGTGTAAATATCACACCAGTTGCAGAATTATCATTTAAATTACCGAAAACCATTGCTTGCACGTTGACCGCTGTTCCAAGGTTTTCAGGAATGTTATGTATTCTTCTATAGGAAACAGCCCTATCATTTTTCCAAGAGGTAAATACTGCATTAACTGAGTTTAACAATTGCTCTTCAACGTTCTGCGGAAAATGTTTTCCTGTTTTTTCATGTACTATCCTTTTGAAATTGTTAACAATTCTCTTTAAAACATCAACATCAAGATCAGCTAAGCTTTTTGCTCCACTCTTTTGCTGCTTATTATCAACAACATCTTGAAATAGGTGATGGTCAAGCTGTAGTACAACATTGGAGTACATCATAATGAAGCGGCAGTAGCTATCGTAAGCAAAACGTTCGCCACTTTTTTTTGCAAGCCCAACAACGGTTTCATCATTTAGACCAACATTTAAAATAGTATCAAGCATGCCCGGCATTGAACTAACACTACCAGAGCGTATTGAAACTAATAAGGGATTATTTAAATCCCCAAACTTACAACCGATGTCATTTTCGAGCATCGCCATGTAGTTTTTGATTTCACTACATATGTCATTCCAGTGCGTGACCACATTTTTTTCTGGATCCGAGTAGTCAGCTACTTGGATGACAGAAGATCTATTGTCTTGATAATAGACTTTGCAAGCAGAGGTGGAAATTGTGAAACCAGGTGGAACAGGAATGCCAACATTGCACATTTCTGCTAAATTTGCCCCCTTTCCTCCCAGCAGATTTTTCATTTCTGCATTGCCTTCGCATTTACCCTGGCTAAAGTAATGTATTAACTTTTCCCCCATCATTTTCTCCGGATTTTCACTGATAAACACATTGTACATATAGTTCCAATAAACCTGTGAAGACTTGAAACCTTAGGATAATAAATTTTACAAAATTTTGCAACAACGTTCCTTCTGGCAACATCAGTAAAGTCAACAAAAAAGATGACAAATTATTGAATTATTATCAATAAGAATATATAATATAAAGATACATTTAAAAATTTTTTTATGGCTCTTTCTAAATTTCTCGACCCAAGAATGATGTTGCGTTCCGGCGTATTTTTGGTACTGAAAAAAATAAAGACATCCTCATTCACTTTCTCAATGATATTTTGGGGTTCACTGGCAAAGATGAAATAAAAGAAATAGAATTCCTCAGCACTATTCAAGATGCTGAAATTGCCTCTAAAAAACAAAGTATCGTTGATGTACTCTGCAGGGATGAAAATGGGGTGCAAGTAATAGTCGAAATGCAAGTTGCCAAAACTAAAGGCTTTGAAAAACGCGCTCAATATTACGCTGCTAAAGCTTATTCAAGGCAAGCTGATAAAGGTGATCAATATCATAATCTTAAAGAAATTATCTTTATTGCTATTGCTGATTGTATTCTCTTTCCTAATAAATCTGAGTATAAGTCAGATCATGTAATGTTAGACAAAGATAGCTATGAACATGATTTAAAAGATTTTTATTTTACATTTATTGAGTTACCAAAATTTCCTAAAACTAAAGAAGACCAATTGGAGAGTATAGTTGAAAAATGGATCTATTATTTTAAATATGCAGATGAAACTAGCGAAGAAGAATTGGAAAAGATAATAGGTAGTGATGTAATAATTAAAAAGGCATATGAAGAACTAAATAGATTCAACTGGTCAGAGAAAGAATTTATTGCCTACGAACAGGAAATAAAACGTATTCGTGATGAACGGGCTGTTCTTGAACAAAAACTTGATGATGCTAAAAAGGAAGGAAAAATTGAAGTTGCAAAAACAATGCTGGCTAATAATGTTGATGTCACCACTATTGTTAAGTTTACTGGCCTCTCCATGAGTGAGATCAAAGAATTGCAGAATTAAGTGGACCCGCAAACGGTTACACGAAATAATGCTGCAGCCTGACCAGGTGATAAGTACATTTAGCCTATTTATCTTTATACTTTCATGCCAATTTTATAAATCAAATTTATTTCTGTGAATAGCTACAATTTAAAGACCTTGCTTCATCAATGTAATGGAACAAAACCTTTTTAGTAAGTTCAAAACCTTCTAAAGTCTCTCCTTCGCATCTTGCTGTAATGCAGTTTTGCGTATTTGATACCCTAAGAAGCCACCAACCTTTATTATCGGTTACTTTAACACCATCAAGATCTGAAAATACAATATTTTGCTTCTCCAGTATTTTCTTTATTGATTCAATTATTTGAAATTTTTTCTCATCTTTCACTACAATCTTTACTTCATGAGTGATATATAACCTCGGTAAATCCTCAATTACCTGAGATAGGCTTTGGTTTTTCTTAAGCAAAATGTCAACTGCTTTAACAGCAGAATATAGCCCATCATCAAAACCTAGCTCAGAAAAGAAGAAGTGCCCGCTTAATTCACCAGCAAACTTTGCCTCTTCCTCTACCATCTTCTTCTTAACTAGTGAATGTCCAGTAGCGCAGGTAATAACTTGCCCTCCTAACTTACTAACAAAATCATGCACTTTCATACTCATTTTTACGTTGGCAATAACTTTGCTTTCTGGATATTCCTCCAACACTTCACGTGCAAAAATTATAAATAAATGGTCATTGGAAACAACACTGCCTTTATTATCAATTAAGCGCACCCTATCGCTATCGCCATCTAGCGCAATGCCAAGATCACATCCATATTCCTTCACAATGTCAATTAATTGAGCGAGATTTTTTTCCTCTATGGGATCTGGATCATGCAGTGGAAATGCCCCATCTATAGAGTTATTGGTTACGATGTGTGTATGAACAGGCAAGATCTTTTCAATATACCTTATAATTCCACTTGCTGGACTATTTCCACAATCCCAGGCTATTTTTAATTTCTGTGTAGTATCGTTCTTCACTGCACTTTTTAATATGCGAATGTACTCACTATATATATTTATGTTAATTAAGCTTCCAATCCTTGTACTGTCTTTAATTGGATTGCTTATAATTTCCTTTATCTCTTGATCTGAGAAGACTTTTTTATTACTAAAAAATTTAAAGCCATTGTATTCACTTGGGTTATGAGAAGCGGTTATTACAATACCAAGATCCGCCTGCGTGATTTGTGTTGCAGCGTAGAGCATAGGTGAAGAGCATAGTCCAACGCGTATAACATTTGCACCGGATAAAGTTAAGCCCCTAATTAATTCTCTTTCTATACCTGGTGAATCTATTCTGCTGTCGTAGCCGACACAAACACTAGCTACGGTTTGGCCAAACTTTCTACCTATCTCGTACCCATCATTAATCTGCAAATCTTTGCCTACTATACCTCTAATATCGTATTTTCTTATAATGGTATTGTCCATACTGCACTGCTTAAGGAGTAACTACTATATAACATAATGGACAAGTGCTCAAGTTTATTTACTCAACGATTAGTTGATTTTTTAAAAAAAATCTGTTAATATTATAGTATACTTTTTAAAGATGCAAAATTATGCCACAGGAAAACGAAAATGTATTTATAGCTGAGAATCAAAGTCTAAATGTAGATGAACAGAAGAAAAATGATATTCTAAGTGTCATTGAATCTTGCAACGATCTTCAGGATTTTATTAAAAGACTGGAGGAAGAAAATTTAATCTGGTACTTTATTGGTCCTTTACGCAAAGATGAGGACATTACAGGACAGATAAATTTAAAGTGGGAAAAGGAGTTCCAAAAATTTGAGCAATCAATAAACACAATGCATAAAGAACTTAAGTCGTCTCTGCCTGGTCAAAATTTCTTAGCGTATTCAACAAAAGATAACGACTTCAAAATTAGATTTGAAAATGAAGAAAAACCAATAGAAATTAGCAATATTTTAAGAGCCAGCAGAGAAGGTAAGGTTTATAACATATCTTTAGAGAAAGATAGTCAAATAACTGCGACCAAAAAAGGCAGCGAAAGGCACTATGATTTTACTGGTTCAAGCTCATGTGAAATGACCATTAACTGGCAGGCTAAAGATTCTGAAGGTAACAGCATAGACTGTAGCATGATCGTAAAATTGGATTCTAGTGGTATACAAAGTGTCATTGGTGAGCCAAAGTTTGGTGATTTAAAGTTCACACCAGAGGAAATAAAAGATAAAATATTAAAATTAGTTGAGCAGAATAAAGAAGTTTTTATCAATGGAAAAACTCTGCATCAAGCTTTTACTGACATGTCCAGGAGTGTAGACGATCAGCAAGTACCAGCAGAGGAAATATTTACAAAAGATCCACATATATCACCACAGTCACCTACACCAAGCAGCAGTGGGTATTCCTCTCCTAGCACACCTTCTTCACGTAGAAGTTCTTTCTCTAGTGTTAGTGAATTTAGTGATGAAGATGAAATACTTGAGGATGATATGTCTAGTGATGAAGAAGAGCATGAACAAGAAGGAGCAAAAGGTGAAGTAGACGAAATTGAGGAATTAGAGAAAGAAAAAGAAACATTTGCTAAATATTTTGCAGCGCAGGCAAAGCAGCTTGAGGATCTAAGATTAGAACGTGACTTCTTGAGAGATGAAGTTAATGAACAACGGCAAGTTATATCTGAAAAAAATCAAAGAATAAAGGAACAAGGTACTTTAATTGAGTCGCTTATGAGTAAAGAGCAATTAAAGAATCAAGAGTTAGTTAAGGAATTAAATCAACTGTACAAAGAAAAAGAAGATTTAGAAATGGCAATTCAGCAATCTGGTATAGGTAAAAAGTCTCTTGCAGATGAGATAGAAGAAGTGGAGAAAAATGAGAAAATAGAGAGTTTGAGAAAAGAAATTAAGCAGAAGGATGAAAAGATACAGCAGATAGTAAGAGAGAGCCAGAAATTAGAAGGAAAGCTTCAAGATTTAAGGGCAAAGTATTCGGAAGTAAAAAACGAAGATAGTGAGTATATTGAAAATTTAACCCGTAAACTAAAACAAGCTGAGATTGAATTTATCGATAATAAAGATAAGCTGACTGAGCAAATAGAAAAATTGGCAGAAGAAAAGGAAAATTTATTTAGACAATTAAGAGCAAAAAGTACAGATTCAACATCGTTCAGAAAGCAACAATCAGAAATAGATAAGCTTAAACAACAGCTTAAGGAAAAGGAAGGGATGTTAACGTGTACACAGGAAGAGCTGGCATCTGTCAAAGAGAGTCTAGAGCAACTGCAGAACATATTACAGCAGGAAAAAGGTCAGGCAACTCAAACTGAAGTTGAATATGAAAGTAGAGGAACAAGCATGCAGCAGCAAGACCAAGGTACACAAGCTGTAAACAACAACTCAAGCAGAATAGCTAGTGGGTTAAGACAAGAAAACAAAAAATTGACTAGAGACAAACTAACTATATCTGAACAATTAAAACAAAAAATAAGAGAGATTGACGAGTTAAAGAAAAATTTAAAGCAATTACAAGAAGAAAATAAACAACTAAAACAAGAAGTTACTAAAAATGCAGGAGTTGATACACCATCTTCAACAGGTCAAAAAGAAGCTAAAGAAGCAGAAGTTATACCGCAAAACATTATGGATTGGCCTGTTCCAATTCCAGACGATAAACCGGAAGAGCAGAAAACTCCATTAGAGCCAATCAAGGTAAATACAGAATTATCAGATCCAAAATCAATCCCCGCTGAGGATCCAGAAAAATCTCCTCCTCTTTCAAAATGATGAGTTTTGCTTCTATTGTTAACTATAGCTAAGACGTCATACCGCCACGGCGCTAACGAGTAGCGGAATGACGAGGTTATCGTCATTCCGCCGCGAACCGTCACACTGCCGCGGTATCTCACATAGATCCCGCTAACAAGCAGCGGGATGACAGCAATCCTACGTCATACCGCGATTCATTCGCGGTATCTCATCCGCTAACACGTAGCAGGATGACGATTGTCAAGGTGTCATCCGAGTAGCTTGACTACTTGGATCCAGAAAACTTAACTTTAAATAAGTGGCTGCATAATAAAGACTAGATTCCAGCTTCACGCGCTGGAATGACACCATTTTCGGTCTCTTAAATTGCTTTAGCTACAAACATTAAGAAATTTACCAAGCGGAAAAAAAGGCAAAAGAAGCCCCGTGGTGCGAGTTTTGACTCTATATTACTGTAAGTGGCGCTGTAATAATGTGCTAACGCTTAAAATAAGCGCGATTTGGCTGAATGTAGAAAAAATTTAAAAGACATGCAGCCGCTATAATTTTATGTAATCCGCCAATAAATACCTGAGTTTTTTACTGAATTTTGTCATTGAGCCTGCAGGTCAAAAACAAGTTTTGAGTCATAAATACCCTTATTGTCATAATAAGGGGGCTGGCGGAGTTTGTCAAGTAAGTTTTTTCGTTTCTATGGGTTAGTTGGTACGCGCTTTGCGTTTTAACAGATGTAAAAGCACAATTATTACGAACAACATTCCACCAATAACTGATATAGCTCCACCCGCAATAAAACAAGCACGTGCCAACATTGATGAAATACTTGGCAGATCTGCAACTTTTCTTAAGGCACCATATCCACCAAGCCATACAAGTCCAGTAATATGGAGAAAATGCCCCACACTGTAAGCATAAATCTGTAATCTTACCATGGAACTTTTTACCTCTTTAAAGTTTAATTTAGGTAACAGCCAATAAATGAAATTCATAAAAGCTATAGTGATCCCAACTACAGAACCATGATAATGAGCGGGAATGGTGACATTTCCTTCAATAGTCAGCACTCCAAGCACATCTCCATAAATGAACAATAAAAATGAATGTAATAAATAGTTGCTTTTATCATTAGTAAAAGTCCTGATGTTGCAGCACACTAATATTATCAAAAAGCACGGCAAAACTGCTCCAGCAATTCTCATATGCCAAGTAAAAAACTGTATTAACTTGGCGCTATCAATTGGATAAACAAAATATATAAACGATGCACCCATAGCCAAAATTGTGTTTATAAATAGTGGTAAAATAGTAATTTTATTGCTTGAAGCTAAACTAGCATCGCTTAACATTATTAAATAGACTAAAAACATTCCTTGAGTAAAAGCAAACTGCAATAAATGTCCGCCTCCCCAAAAGAGATATTCGTAAAACAAATTCTTATCTGAGTGATATAGACCTGGAGGCATATTTTGATATGCTAAAACAAAGCAAAGAAATGACGAAACAAGTGTAATAACCAGCCCAACTTGCCCCACAGAGAGAAATGAAACCTCTTTTTTTGATGTGTATGCTAGCATTGCATTTACTAATATACTGGTGGTAAACAAACCAAGACCAAATAAGAATAATTTGTTTTGTAACACGGGAATATAGTTACTTTTGATAACTTCAGTGTTTGGAACGAATGCAGATACAAACATCAGCAGCATCGAAAGGGTTGATAGAACCCATGAAAAGTTAAACCAACTATTGGTATTTTGTAGGTTTATGATAAAGAGCAGAGATATTATAGAGCACATCCACACCAAAATTGACAAATTCACGTGTATCACCAGCGCATTATCAAAGATATATTGTGCAGAAGGAACGAGAGAGGAGATAAAAGGCAATCGTAAAAAAATAACAATTATTGACAGTAACCCAGAGCAAGCAAGAGCACATACTGCTAAGAATATCCACTGTTTGCAAAGTGTAGCGTTATTTTGTATGTTGAGCACGGTCATTTTCTCTTTTTATTTTTGATTGATAAAGTATTATAATATAAAGCGCTATAAATTTTTCAAATTAATTGGCATTTATGAATAATATCACAGCAAAGCAGGTCATATCCTTATGGAATGCGCAAGTTGGTGGGTTTTTGCCGGACAAAAGAGAAATGGAGATTGTATAATATCTTCTTAATCTAATGCTTCAATGTTTCCGACATAGGAAAAGTATCATCTTTATTTTCTATAGAGGAAGGCACACTATTTTGATTATCACTATCAATTGGAGTAGTAGGGTGCATTAAAGCAACTTTCATAACTTTATCAATATTCTTAGCAAAAACTACGTTGATCCCCTCTTTGATGCTTGCCGGAATCTCTTGCATATCTTTCTCATTTTCACTTGGTATAATCACAGTTTTGATTGATCCTCTGAGCGCTGCAAGCAATTTTTCTCTTAAGCCCCCAATAGCTAAAACTCTACCACGCAATGTCACTTCGCCTGTCATAGCAACATTTTTGTTAACTGGTATATTCGTCATAAGAGAAACAATAGACGTACATACCGCGCCGCCAGCAGAAGGGCCATCTTTTGGTACCGCACCCTCAGGTACATGTAAATGTATATCATTATTTTGGAATTTTTCGGGCTTTATACCAAAAAACAAACAATTTGATCGAATATAACTATACGCAGCTTTTATAGATTCTTGCATAACCTCTCCAAGCTTTCCTGTGTATTTTATTTCTCCCTTGCCCGGAATTAGGACTGATTCTATCATCAAAATATCACCACCTGTTTCAGTATAGGCAAGCCCAGTTACTACTCCCACTAAACTCTCATTTTCTGCAATACCAAAGGTATATTTACGTACCCCTAAATAATCTTGTAAATTGTCAACCCCTACGGATATTTTCTTATTTTTATCAGTCAATATTTCTTTAACTGCCTTTCTCATGAGCTTTGCAAGCTCCCTTTCCATACTCCGCACACCACTTTCACGTGTATATAAACGTATCAACTTGTATAACGCCTCATTAGTTATGTCCCATTCCTTCTGATACAAACCATGCTCCTTCTTTAACTTCGGAATAAGGTGGTGTGTAGCAATACTGATTTTTTCATCTTCAGTATACCCGGACAATTGTATAATTTCCATCCTATCACGCAAAGGATGTGGCAAATTTAAGCTGTTTGCCGTAGCTACAAACATTACACTTGAAAGATCAAACTCAACTTCCAAGTAATGATCCGTAAAGTGTTTATTGTGCTCAGTATCTAAAACCTCAAGTAATGCAGATGCAGGATCGCCACGCGAATCAGAACCCATCTTATCTATTTCATCAAGCAGAAAAAGCGGGTTGCATGAATTAGCTTTTTTCATATGTTGAATAATTTTACCAGGCATTGAGCCAATATAAGTTTTCCTATGCCCTCGTATCTCGGACTCATCACGCACACCACCAAGAGCTATGCGAACAAAATCTCTTCCTACTGCTCCTGCCATAGACTTAGCTAAAGAAGTTTTACCAACACCTGGCGGTCCAACCAAGCAAAGTATAGGACCTTTTATCTCTTTTACTCTTTTTAATACTGCTAAAAATTCTATTATCCTATCTTTTACTTTCTCTATGCCATAATGATTTTCATCTAAGATTTTCTTAGCTGCATTTAAGTTAATTTTTGCATCTTTGTACTTTCCCCACGGCAAATCAAGTAACCAATGCAAGTAACTAGATATAACTGTAGCTTCAGGAGAAATGGGATTCATTTTCTTGTATCTCTTCAAATCAGTTATAGCTTTCTCTCTTGCTTCCTGAGAAAGCTTTGTTTCATTTATCTTTTTTTCAAATTCATTGAGTATATTCCCTTCATCACCATTCTCAAATTCGTCTAATTCTTTCTGTATAGCTTTCAATTGCTCGTTAAGGTAGTAAACTTTCTGAGCGCTTTCAACTTGCGATTTAATTGTCTTATATAAACGGTTTTGTGCGTTCAAAATACTTATTTCTCCCTCAATAAAAGCAAAAGCTTTTTTTAAACGCTCTTTTGGGTCATAAGCCTCAAGTATGCTTTGTTTATCCGATACTTTTATATTTAAATGTGAAGCTACCGTGTCTACAAGTTGATCAACTTCTTTGATTTGATCAATGGGGTTAATGGCAACTTCAGGCTGATTTTTCTTGTTTAGCTTACACCAGCTATCGAACGCGTCTATAACAGATCGCCTTAAAGCTTCTAAATCAATATTGTCTTCATCTTCTTTATAATGATTGTCTAACTCTACCCTGGCTTGTAATAAAGTATGAGAGCTAATATATTCTACAACTCTTCCCCTTCTTATCCCCCGGATTATAACTTTTACTGCATTGTCAGGCAATTTTATTAATGGTTGTATAATGTTTGCTAACACACCTACTTCATAAAGATCTTCAGGCTCTGGATTATCAACAGAGCCACATTTCTGTGCTACAAGAAAAATCTCATTTTGGTAACTACTACTACTTGTTGCATATTCTAGTGCATTAACAGATTTTTCTCTGCCTATGAATAAAGGCACCATTATATTTGGAAAAATTACTACATCTCTTAAAGGTAATACTGGCAATGCAGTAAAACTAGAGCTCACAGCACGTTCAATGTTCATAATATATGCCTCAAATTAATCATTAACCGTTATAACATTGCCATTATTATTATGATTAACCGTTGCTTTTCCTAATTCTACCATTTTCTTAGTGATTACTATAGTGCTACCTTCAAAATCTCCGTTTCCAGCTGTATACATAACGTCAAGCAAAAGTGACTCCAAGATAGCACGTAACATTCTTGCACCTGTTTTATAGCTTATAGCCTTTTTAGCAATAGCTGATATTGCTTCATCTGAAAACTCAAGGTTTACTTTGCTAAACGCAAGCAATGCTTTGTACTGTTTTATTAGTGCATTCCTTGGCTCTGTCAACACATGTATTAAATCTTCATGATCCAACTCATCTAAAACAGCAGTTATTGGAACCCGCCCTACAAATTCGGGTATTAAACCGAATTTGATTAAATCTTCAGGTTGAACATCATGTAAAGCATTCTTTTTCTTTTGCTCTTTAGACTGACTTATATCTGCTCCAAAGCCAACTGACGTTCCCTTTTTTCTCGCTTCAATAATCTTATCGAGGCCTTCAAAAGCTCCTCCACAAATAAATAGTATGTTACTAGTATCCACTTGTATAAACTCTTGTTGTGGGTGTTTTCGCCCTCCTTGTGGCGGAACATAAGCAACTGTACCCTCCATAATCTTAAGCAGAGCTTGCTGGACCCCTTCACCTGAAACGTCACGGGTTATTGAAGTGCTTTCAGATTTTCTTGTAATCTTGTCTATTTCATCTATAAACACTATACCACGCTGTGCTTTTGCAACGTCATAATTTGCAGCTTGTAATAAACGCGACAACACGCTTTCTACATCATCACCCACATAACCTGCCTCAGTTAAAGTTGTCGCATCAGCCATGGCAAATGGCACATCTGAAACTTTAGCAAGTGTTTTGGCTAGCAAAGTCTTACCAGAACCAGTGGGACCAATAAGCATTATATTTGACTTCTCGATTTCAATATCACTTATAGCATGAAATTGTACCATGGATTGACAATGGTTATACATAGCTACAGATAAAACGTGTTGCGCGTGTTCTTGACCTACAACATGCTTGCTGAGAAAATTTTTTATATCCTCAGGTTTCTTTAGTAATAGCTTCATATCAGATATACGATCTGAATTAAAAGATCTATCTTTCTTTTGACTTATTGCTTTATGGGATAATTCTATGCACTCATTACAAATAAACACCTTTAAACCATCCGAGGAGTTAGTAATCAATTTATCTACTTCATCTTGCGCCTTGTTGCAAAAAGAACAGTAGTGTAAATCATTATTGTTATCCATTAACCCACCTTTTGTTTAACTTTAATATTTTCAATTTCAATATCTGTACGCTCAGCTATCACCCTGTCAATTAAGCCAATTTTCCTTGCTTCTTCAGGATCCATGAATTTATCTCTTTCCATCATTCCTTCAATTTTCTTCAGTGAATTTCCAGTATGTTTTTCATAAATTTGATTTAGTTTTTTCTTAACTCGCAAAATTTCATTAGCATGTATTTCTATATCAGTTGCTTGACCATGATAACCACCAGATGGCTGATGTATCATAATTCTTGAATGAGGTAGAGAGTAGCGCTTACCTTTTGTACCAGATGCAAGCAATAAGGAACCCATAGACGCAGCTTGACCTATACATAAAGTTGAAACGTCTGGGTTTATATACTGCATTGTATCGTAGATCGACAAACCAGCAGTTACAATACCACCTGGTGAGTTGATGTACATACAAATGTCTTTATCGGGATTTTCCGATTCTAAAAATAAAAGCTGTGCTACTATTACACTGGCCATGTTGTCCTCAATAGGACCTGTTACGAAAATTATTCTTTCTTTCACTAGTCTTGAATATATGTCATAAGCGCGCTCACCGCGACTAGTTTGTTCAACTACAATTGGTATAAGAGTCATACCTTTTCCTATTAAATATTACCAAACAATTCCTTTAATTCTTTCACAGAAATAATCTGCTCTTCTTTACTAACTTTTTCTATTATATAATCTGTCACTTTATACTCAAGCGCTTGCCCTCTAACTAATTCTTGAAATTGTTTATTTGATTCAAAATGCTTAAGTACTCTGTCAAACGGTACATCCTTACTGACATATTGATTTACAATAACATTCAAAACATCATTTTGAGTTAATGATATTTTATTTTCTGCACTAAATTTCATAAATAACATAGCAAGCTTTACACGTTTTTCAGCTTCTTTACAAGAATCATTTTGAGCACCCAGTTCTCCTTCCATTCTTTGTTGCTCCTGTTTTACTATGTCTGTGGGTAAATCAAAACTATAATTAGCATCCAAATAATCAAATAGCTCCTTTTTAATTAAGAGATTTCTCATTTCGGTGCACTGATCACCAATCATTTTTTTTGCATGACTTATTAGCAAAGAATAATCTTTAAAACCAATACTCCTAGCTATTTCATCATCATTTTCAAAATCTTTGGCAATTTGAATCTCATTAACTCGCACAGAAAAATCAGCTTCCTGTCCTGCAAGTGAAATGGCTTGGTAATTTTCAGGAAATTGCAACTTAAAGTCCTTTGTTTCTCCCTTTTTCATACCAGTTAATTGATCTTCAAAACCATTAATAAATGTGCCAGACCCTAAATTAACGGCAAAATTTTTGCTACTTCCACCCTGAAAGAGCTTATTCCTAATCCGCCCTTCAAAATCAATTATCAATTTATCCCCATCTTTCGCTTGATAAGAAGCATCATCAACAGAGGCGAAATTGGGGAACTTTGTTTTAATAGAATCAATAAATTCTTTTATATCTTCCTCTTCAATCTTTGCTTCAATTTTCTTTAAGTTTATTTTGTCAAGATCTATCATCGGTACTTCAGGCATCGACTCAAAAGATAGCTTGTATACAAAATTGCCCTCCTCATTTTCTTTGCCCAGATCTGGTAATGATATAACATCAACCTTAGGATAAATGTGAGACTTGACTTCAATTTTTTTCATCAAATCACTTGAGCAATAATCAATTGTATTATTTATCACATATTCCAAAGCTTCGTTTTTATAATTTGCAACAACAAGGTCATAGGGCATCTTTCCAGCCCTAAACCCAGGTGATTTTGCATTTTCTGCTATCTCTTGCAACCTGGAATTTACCTTTTGTTTTATATAATCACTACCAACTGTGATTTCATACTCATACTTTAGTTTATCTATACTAAGCTCTTTGTAGGTATATACGCTACTTACTTCGACTGTATTTTGAGGTATATTATTAGACATCATAATTCATTTATTAACATTTTAATTCATATCTTAATAGAGTCATTTTACCAGAATTTAAGTTAAACACAATCCTTAAGAACAGGTTTTTATACAAACAAAAGTGTATTCAGTGATTATAAATTTTCCCTTAAAACCTAAGTTACATGACTTTAAAGTGCGGATAGAGGGACTTGAACCCCCACAAGCAAGCTCACCAGGACCTAAACCTGGCACGTCTACCAATTCCGCCATATCCGCAAGAAATTTTCAGTACCCTATTATAGGTATTCCATTAAAAATATTCAAGGTTTAAAGTCTTACTTAATTTATAGTATTTACACAATCAAAAAAGCTTATTAACATTTCTTAATGAAAGCTCTAAATCCTGAAAATCAATAATGAGATTAATAACAAGCTTCTTACTTGCAATTTTTTTGATTACACAAAGTGGTTGCACAACCCTTATAATAGGTGGTGTGGTGGCTACAGCGACAGCAATAACAATGCAGGACAAATCCTTGGGAAATATCATTGATGATACGACTATGGTCATCAGAATTAATAAGGGGCTCTTAAAACATGGGCTATTTTCATCCATAAAAGTTAAAGTAAGTGAAGGAAGAGTATTGCTCATTGGAAGTGTTGACACTCCTGAAAAACAACTTACAGCAGAAAAAATAGCTTGGCAGCAAAAAGAAATTAAAGAAGTGATAAATGAAATAAGAGTAATACCAATTCAAATGGCTTCCATGCTAGACACTACTGTAGATGGCATGATAACAGCGGAAATAAGAACAAGACTTCTGGGGAAAAGAAATATTAAATCAATTAATTATAGCGTTAATACGGTTGATAGAGTTGTTTA
The DNA here is from genome assembly GCF_964273535.1 of Wolbachia endosymbiont (group A) of Norellia spinipes. Taxonomy (NCBI): domain Bacteria; kingdom Pseudomonadati; phylum Pseudomonadota; class Alphaproteobacteria; order Rickettsiales; family Anaplasmataceae; genus Wolbachia; species Wolbachia endosymbiont (group A) of Norellia spinipes. Next base: position 1,394,521 of record NZ_OZ187006.1, on the reverse strand, counting down.
TTTGATGGGTATAGCCCAAAATAAAGCGGAATTAAAAGCTGTAATATCAATTGCAAGAAAAGTAAAGGGAGTAAAACAAGTTGTAAGTTATGTACGATATAAGTACAGTAAATTACGCCATTAGGCAAAAATCGCCTTCAAATTATAACATTTGTACAGTTGTGACAATAGGTAGAGAACATAAATGAAAGTTGCCTTTCAGATGGATGAAAATATAAATTTTGAAACTGACACTACATTCGTGCTAATAAAGGAAGCACAAAGGAGGAAGCACGAAGTTTTTGTCTATGCTCCTAACAATTTAGCACTAAAGCTAAACCATCCAATTGCTCTTGCTCAGAAAGTCAGCGTTGATGATTTTAGTTTTATCTCTAAAGAGGATGTAGCAATCAACTTGAATGAAATGGACATCATATTTATCAGACAGGATCCACCCTTTGATATGCGCTACATTACAACAACCTATATCTTAGAAAAAACCAGCGCATTGGTAATTAACAATCCAACAGAAATAAGAAATTGTCCTGAAAAATTGATAACTTCATTATTTCCAGAGCTAATTCCGCCGACTTTGATCACTGAAAATATATCGATGATTAGAGATTTCTACCACAACTATCAAGATATTATTCTGAAGCCGTTGTATAGTTATGGAGGAAACGATGTAATAAGAATACGAGATGAAAACAGCATTCAAGTGGTAGTGGATCTCATGATAGCAAAATATGAATGTCCTGTAATTGCGCAATCATTTTGTAAAAACATAGATAAAGATAAAAGAATATTGCTACTTTATGGTCAACCAATTGGAGTAATGAAACGAGTTCCAAAAATCAGTGGAGAGATCAGAACAAACATGCGACTTGGAGCAAGTTTTGAGCCCGCTCAAATGAACGATAGAGACAATGAAATATGTAACAAAATTGGTCCTGAATTAAAGAAAAGGGGGCTAATATTTGTTGGTATTGATATTATAGATGACTTCCTGCTCGAAATTAACACAACTTCACCCACGGGAGTGGTTTATATCAATAAATTATATAATATATCGCTAGAAAAAGACCTTTGGGATGTGTTTGAAGAAAAAGCAAGCAGCCATCAACTAAACCTGTGAACAATTACCTTAACAAACTCAGTAGTCCCATTGGGAGTGTTAAATAAACTGTGTCAAACCGAAAAAAAAGTAATAAATTGATATAAAAAAATGGAGGTTTGACAATGAGTCAGAAAGTAGTAAACAGAACTACCGGTTTGGTAGATTATAAAGAATTAGAAACAAATATCCTGTCGTCTATACGAGAAGGAAGACCGTTGACAGGAAGAGATGGAGCATTAACACCGTTTATAAAAAAGTTGCTGGAGGTAAGCCTGGAAGGTGAAATAGAAAACCACTTGTCGGCTGAAAGCGAAGAGAATAATCGAAGAAATGGGAGGAATGCAAAGACTTTACGTACAAGCGCAGGGTCATTTGAGCTTTTGACGCCAAGAGATAGGGAAGGAAGTTTCGAACCACAAATAGTCAAAAAAAGGCAAACAAACTTACATCCAGAGCTTGAAACGAAGATTTTGAGCACATTTGCCAGTGGTATGGGCTATAGAGATATAGTGTCACATGTTGAGGAAATTTATGATCACAAAATATCGGTGGCAGAGATATCAAGTATTACTGACAAATTGCTACCAGTAATCAACGAATGGCGTAGTCGCCCGCTGCAGTCTGTATATCCGATAGTTTTCATGGTTTTTTAAAGTCAAAGAGGACGGGCATTGCGTAAGTAAATGCATGTATAACATATTAGGCATAGATCAAAATGGCAAAAAAGAAGTATTAGGTTTTTATTTGGCTGAAAGTGAAGGAGCTAACTTCTGGTTGGGAGTGCTAAATGACCTCAAAGAAAGAGGAGTAGAAGATATCCTTATTGCCTGCGTTGATGGGCTGAAAAGCTTTCCTGCAGCTATAAACAGTGTCTTTCCTAATGCGGAAGTGCAGATGTGTATAGTGCATCAGATACGCAACTCACTGAAGTATGTGGCCAGTAAAGATGCGAAGAGTTTTTTGAGCGATTTAAAGAAGGTATATCAAGCTTCAAGCAAGGAAATTGCCGAGAATTATCTGTTGGAATTGGATGAAAAATGGGGCACAAAGTACCCTATGGTTATAAAATCTTGGCAGAATAATTGGGAAAACTTGTCTGGTTATTTTAAGTATTCTGGTCCAGTTAGGAGGATAATCTACACCACCAATCCCATAGAGGGGCTACATAGGCAAATTAGGAAATTCACTAAGACCAAAGGCTCATTTACCAGCATAAATGCCTTGTATAAGCAGGTATATTGTGCTATAAAGAAGGCAGAGGAAAAGTGGACGATGCCTGTACATGATTGGGCATTAACTATCTCTCAACTTGGTGTTTTCTTTCCTGGCAGATTGAAAATTGAGTTGAACTAAAAATGCGGTTTGACACAGTTTATTTAACACTCCCGTCTAAGGTGTCTGGGCACTGGGATGACATCATAGGGGCGCTGGGATGACACCCTGACAATCGTCATCCCGCTACTTGTTAGCGGGATGAAAATGTTGTACCAAGACCACGGTAGCTATAAAATTATCAAGGGAAGTACCACACACTTCCCTTCTTTTTTAAAATAAGTTTACCTACAGGTCTGATTGTATTAAGATTACTTAATACAATCAGGTCTATTATATGCGTTTATCCAAATATTACCTACCAACTCTAAAGGAAAAGCCTACCCATGCTAAAATTATCTCCCATCAATATTCTTTACGTGCAGGTTTAATAAAGCAGATAGCATCTGGCATCTATACGTGGTTGCCGCTTGGTCTGCGCGTGCTTAAGAATATTGAAGATATTATCAGAGATGAAATGGATAAATCTGGTGCAATTGAAGCATTAATGCCTTGTGTGCAACCAGCAAATCTTTGGCGAGAATCGGGACGTTACGATGATTACGGTAAGGAAATGCTACGTATAAGGGATAGGCATGAGGAAGATATGCTTTTCGGTCCAACGCATGAGGAGGTAGCAACTGATCTAATTAGAGATGTGGTAAAAAGTTACAAAGATTTGCCACTTTGTTTGTATCATATCCAGTGGAAATTCCGTGATGAGGTAAGACCACGTTATGGTGTTATGAGGGGTAGGGAATTTCTGATGAAGGATGCATACAGTTTTGATGTAGATTACGAAGGTGCACTGAATTCATATAATTTGATGTACAAAACTTACATAAAAATCTTCAAACGCATGGGACTTACTCCAATTGGAGTGAGAGCGGACACTGGGCCAATTGGAGGAAATTTGAGCCACGAGTTTCATATATTGGCAAACACTGGTGAGAGCACTTTATATTATGACAATAAATTTTCTGAACTACTGGAAAGTGAAGATGTTGAAAGTTTGAAGAATATATATGCAGTTGCAGATGATATGCACGACCCTAAAACTTGCCTTGTGCCGCAAGAGCAGTTAAATGTTAGTAAAGGTATTGAAATAGGGCATATTTTTTATTTTGGCGACAAATACTCAAAGCCTATGAAGGCAAGTGTTACTTCTCAAGATGGAAAAAATGTCAACATGCATATGGGTTCGTATGGCATTGGGGTTTCAAGGCTTGTCGGTGCAATAATAGAAGCTTTTCATGATGATAAGGGAATTATCTGGCCAGAAGCGGTAGCTCCTTTCAGAATTGGTTTAATCAATTTACAAACGAAAGTAACGGAGGCTGCAGATAAAATATACAAAGCTTTGAAAAGTGATGAAGTGCTTTACGATGATACGGAAAGAAGTATAGGAGTAAAATTTTCTAGAATGGATCTGATAGGCTTGCCGTGGCAAATAATTGTTGGAAAAAAGGCAATAGATGAAAATATAGTTGAAGTAAAAAATAGAGCAACTGGAGAGGTAAAAGAAATGCAGATTGAGGAAGCAATAAATCGCTTTAGCACAAAATGATATGCGGTATCGGCACTGACATAGTATATATACCAAGAGTATTGAGAATATTACAAAAATACGGGGAAAAATTTCTCAATAGAATCTACACTGAAAAAGAAATAGAGCTAAGTAGAAAGTATAATAGTCAAGAAATGCGAGCAAGGTATTTTGCCAAACGCTTTGCAGCAAAAGAAGCTTTTGTTAAAGCACGAGGTACTGGATTTAGCCAGGGCATTATAATGAAAGATATAGAAATATACAGCGATGTAAGAGGAAAACCATATATTGCTGTCAGAAAGGATTTCATCTCAAAGGACTACAAGATTCATCTTTCTCTGAGTGAAGATGGAGATTACGCTACTGCATTTGTTATAATTTGCGTCTAGCAGATATTGTTTCAATTTATGCAGTTGACTTTATGCTATCTATATAGCTAAACTGACTTAGGTTTACCGACAATTTGAAAAACCGTCATTCCGCTACTAGTTAGCGCCGCGGCGGTATGACGGTTCGCGGTGGCATGACGATAAGCTTGTCATACCGCTACGTGTTAGCGGATGAGATGCCGCGAATGAATCACGGTATGACGTAACGACAAGTTCGTCATACCGCTACGTGTTAGCGGGATCTATGCTAAGAGATACCGTGAATAAATCACGGTATGACGGTTCGCAGCGGTATGATGATAACCTCATATCCCGCTACGTGTTAGCGGGATCTAGAGATACCGCGGCGGTATAGCTATAGCATACACAAACAACTAGTTTGCCAAAAAAACATGGCGGTTTTTCTATGATTTGAGTATAATTCTAGCTTTACCTAAACAGAAAATTTAATGGACTATATCTTAATGTATCTTTCCTTACCATTTTCAATTACTGAGAATTACTTATTAATTACTGCGTTGATTCCGCTTTTAAGTGCTTTTGTTATCTTTTTTACTGGTAAATGGCCCGGAGTGAACAATAGTATTACTGTCATTTCTTCTGTACTTCTGTTTACGTATACGTGTCTTTGCACTTTATATTGGGTATATGGTGATCATTCTCAATTTATTCTCATGGATTTTGGTAATAATTTGCACATTAGTTTAAAGCTAGAGTCTACCGGAGTAATATTCAGTTTATTAATATCGTTTTTATGGATACTAACCAGTATATATGCAATATGTTATATGCAGAATAACTATGCTGATGGCAATCACTCAAGTTTTCTATGCTTTTTTTCAATATCGATTAGCTGTGCAATGTTTATTGCTTTTTCTGGAGATTTGCTCACTACATTTGTTTTTTATGAGCTTCTAACTATTAGTACATACCCTCTGGTTACTTACAACTCAACAAATGAATCAATGATTGCAGGGCGCTATTACTTTGGCGTGCTATTTTTCTCTTCTTTAGTATTATTTTTTCCTGCAATAGGCCTTTTATATAATGAATTTCATACTTTAGACTTTGTAAGTGGTGGAATATTCAAATTTGATACTTCACTCATCACTTTCATTGCAGTGTGTTTTGCTATGCTGATTTATGGAATAGGAAAAGCTGCATTAATGCCAATGCATTTTTGGTTACCAAAAGCAATGGTTGCACCAACTCCTGTGAGTGCACTATTACATGCTGTTGCTGTTGTGAAATCCGGAGTTTTCATCATCATAAAAGTTATATTATACACTTTCGGCGTCGATAACATACAACGTTTTGTGCAGCAAAATTGGTTTGCTGGAGGGTGGCTTCCGTACGCTGCTGGATTTACTATTATTACTGCATCATTGATTGCATTAAAGCAAAAAGAATTAAAGAAATTGCTTGCTTACTCTACCATCTCTCAATTGTCGTATATTATATTATTTGCTTCAATTTTTAGTGAGCTCAGCATGAGGGTTGCAATTTTTCAATTAGTTTGCCACGCATTTGCAAAAATCACTTTGTTTTTCATTGCCGGAGCAATAATAACGAAAACAGGTGAGAAATATATAGATAAGATTCACGGTATAGGACGCAGTATGCCAATTAACATGACAGCATTTGCTATAGGTGCATTGTCTATGATAGGGGTGCCGCCTGCTCCGACTTTTTGGGGTAAATTTCTCATTTTTCAAGCTGTTTTCAACTCTGGCAATGTAATACTTTCTGTGTTTGTAACTCTAGTGTTAATTGTTAGTACTATACTTAACGCTCTGTACTTTTTACCGATAATTTACAATGCCTTTTTCTTAAAACCTTCTCAGAATTACTTTATTAAAAAAACGCCAATTCTTCTAGTTTTACCTCCAGTTATTACTGCTACATGCACTTTAGTTATTTTTTTTAGCTACCAAATAATATTTTAAAATCTGTATTTATAACCATTAACAATAAATTTAAATGGTATTATACCAGCCAGAGTTGCTTTTATACTCGACAAAGTGAAGCTAATCTCCACAGTATGATCTTTCACCTCCTTATTTTGCTCGGTTGTAAAAACTACAGTAGCATTTCCAGCAAATGTAACTAAGTCCTTGGTCGATCGATCAATAGATAATGTTATTACATTTATGTTGGCAGTTTTTCTTTTGGATGAAGGTGAACTAACAGCTTCATTGTTCGTTTTTTCCTGAAAGCCTTGATAGATTTTATGTATAGAATTGTTTCTTATAAAATTTTCTTGGTACTTCGGTTCAACGATCTTAATGGACTCGTATATTTCAATGTATTTACTTATTAAGTACCTCGCTGTGGAAGTGTATTCATCTTCCTTTTTACTGAAACTAAGCTTATGCATTGCAGAGAACTCATCTTCTGTGTGGTTCATGTACTTCACAAAATTTAAATCTTTTTTAACAGGAAATAACAGGTATATGTTTAATATTAATAAACATAAGCATACTAGGAGAAGCGATACTATTAATGCCATCCAAGATCTTTCTGCTACACAAAACAGATACCTATGGCAGTACCATTCGACTGCTTTACTGAAATAACTTTTGTTTTTTACTGATTCAAGCAATTTATCTTCCATAACACAATGCTACCAAACCCAATTATAATAACAATAAGATTAGATACTCTAAAAAACTTTAAAATATGTCTAAATTTTCCAAAATAGGATGAATGATTATATCACCTTGTTCCGCAATAAGGTAGAATTTATCGATTTTGCTCACATCTACATTGATCATTTTTACACTGAAATTTTCAGGATTGTAAATATTACTTTCAGCACTTTTGTGATAATTATAATAATGTAATTTATTTTGATCATCAAAATAACCAAATTCATCAGCGAGGGTTCCCACTTTGCTACCTTTACCACTTTTGACTAGCTCAAATAGATCAATTGCATGGTTTTGAGATCCAGGCTCAATAGGCCCTTCTGCAGCAAAAAACTTAGGTGCATGACCAACGTATTCCTTAAATTTTAGATTATGAGTCTTTTTTACACTACCAAAATCCACAAACTTATATTCATCTGAAACGCCAGAATATTGTGGATCATACTTTTTATATTCAAAGAACTCATTACCTAAAAAATTACAAAACGTTAATTTATAATCATCATGATCGGATTTAACGACTTTAAGGTAATGAAAATCTCTAGGAATCTTTACTTCCTCTTCCGTGATATGATTACGTACAACAAGCTCACCATTTAGCATATGATAGCCAATTTTTGGCAAAGTAGCTATATTGATTGCCTTGTTTAGCTTAAAATTTGCTTCATAAATGCCGCTTAACAACTCCTTTCCTTTTTCTAAGGTGACGTCCTGGTCTAAAGCTATATTCTTGATTGAACTTAATTCTTTCTGCATGTTTAGTATGGCTTTCGTCAAAACTTCTATTGATTGCCATACAGTTAATTTATTATCAGTCAAATTATATACTTCGAGTATTAAATTAACAGAATTTTATCATGAATTTATGTTAAAAGTATTATACTTTGTAAACTTATGTCATGATATTAACTACATTAGCTAAAACATGCTTTTTATCTAAGTGAAGTTGCTTAGCAACAACGAAAAGTTCATCTATTTTTTTCCACTGACCTAGTAAAATTTCAACACCATTTACCTCTCTCTTTATGCTTTCTAAAATGAAGGCCTGAATTATATATGATGCTAGTTCTAGTTCGATTTCGCTATTAATTACTTTATTAATCATATTGGGATTCTTTAAATCATGAAGAAATTTATAAAAGCATTTGTATGCTTCATAAGCATCACTACTTATTGCATTTATTATCATTCCTGGCATTCCAGGAAATAAAGTAATCATTTCGTCAAACGTTTGATCATCAAATTTACATTGAGATGAAGCAACTTGCTTTGTTTCGTCATAAGTTAATGGAAGTAAATTTAGCTGAAAGCACCTACACTGGATAGTAGTTTGTATATCATATGGCTTATGGCTAATTATAAATATCTTAGAATTTTTTGGCGGCTCTTCTAATATTTTCAATATTGCGTTTTTAGCGTTATTAGTCATTGCCTCTAAGCTATCTATTATAGCTATTTTGTGTTCTGATTGAATGGGACTTAAGTGTAGAAAGTTTTTCATTTCTCTGACTTTTTCTATTCCGATAGTATCACCTTCAACAATGTGTAAGTCCAATGCTACTTCATTATAGCTTTTTATGAGTAACCAATTGGAGAAGGATTTTGCAAGTGTTGCTTTTCCTATACCTTTTTTACCACAGATCAGCCAAGACTGAACAGATAAGTTGTTCATTAATTTTTTTTTGGCCTGGTTGTGACCTATTACTTTTTTCATTCTTTCTCCTATAAATCTTAGTTTGAAAATGCATTGGTTACTGTTTGTAATAAAATTGCACCTTCCCTTAAAACCTTAATCTTATCTTCGGTTAAGTCAATAATAGTAGATTCTATACCAGAAACTAATTCATCATCTTCAATCACTGCAGATAAATGTTGCTTAATGGATTGTGGTATATCGTCTGCCTTACATACACTTTTTTCTCCTGAAATATTTATACTAGTTGCAACTATTGGAACTTTCAGTTTGTTTAGTATTGAAATTGCAATAGGATGCTCAGGGATTCTGATGCCTATACTATCTTTAAAGAATTCGTTTGGCAATATATTATTGTTTTTAAGTGGTAAAATATAGGTAATCGGTCCAGGAGAAAAGTGATTTACTAAACCAATATACTTTTTCTCTAGCTTTGCTATTCTCATCAAGCTGCAAATATCACTAACAAATATAGACAGTGGTTTATTTTGAGAGCGTTTCTTTATCTGATATATTTTTCCTATAGATTCATTATTTAATGCATTACAAGCAAGAGCATACACTGTTTCTGTTGGAAAACACACTAACAAGTTGTTCTGTATTGCATTTATTATTTTAGATACCATATAGCTAAAAACTTATTCATAACAACTAGATCAGTTTTGTTGCATTGTATCTTATATAGTAACTGCTAGTTTTTGTGAACGCAATGCAACGCAGCTTACCATTTGTTATGCAGACTTGCTACAACCCAAACTCTTCATTGACTTTATCAACTATTGCCTGTGGTGGATCCTCTCCCCATCCTGAATACAAAATCTCTCCATAGTCTGCAACATCTATAGAGCCAGTTCTGCTTTTTGCTAGAAACATTTCTCTTTTCTCTTTATCAACTAATACATAATGCCACGCTGATTTTCCATGATCTTTACCACGGACTAAATATATAAGATCTGACCTACTTCTTTTTGTTGCATCAGCAAAAGATCTTTCATTGACAGTTCTGCTTTTACTTTTTATGCCGCCACTTTCAGAAAAAGCTTCCTTGGATTCGGTTTTTTTGTTTGCTAATTCAGAAATTCCCCCTTTTTCCCCTAATGCCCGTTCTTTGGTGTTTTGAGACGAATACTTACTGGAAAAACCTTCCCCTGTACCGCCAGGAGTCCTGTTTGTGAAACGCTTAATAAATGAATTATTGTTGTTGTTTTCTGCCATAAAAATCTCCAAACTTTAGATTGTAGGACCCAAATTTTTACTACACTCTATCATATGTTAATTAAATTAATATAAATGAAAAATAATATAGTAATTATTACAGGAATTACAGCTTCAGGTAAATCAGAATTGTGTGATAACCTGATAAAAAAATATAATAATATCAGCATAATAAATTGTGATTCAAAGCAGGTATATGAAGAAATTCCCATAATTACTGCTCAACCACTAAAGCAAGAAGAATTTTATAAATTATATGGTTATGTTTCAGCAAAAGAAAATTATTCCGTGGGTCTATGGTTAGAGGATTTAGAAAAAGAAGTTAATCACGCATTAGAAAATGCTCAAATACCTATCATCACTGGAGGAAGCGGGCTTTACATCAGCAGTTTAATCAAAGGCTTATCATCAATGCCACAAATAAGTCAGAAAGTAAGGAAAAATGTAAGCGAATTAAGGAAAAATTTAAGTAAAGAGGAGTTTTACAAATTAGTGCTAAGCAAAGATCCAAGGATTCAAGGTAAAGTATTCATGAATGACTCGCACCGCCTTTCAAGGGCACTTGAAGTTATCACTGAAACTGGTAAGACAATCTTTGTATGGCAAGAAAATAGACAGCCTCCTTTATTCGATAATTTTAAGATATATACAATTTTGCCTAAACGTGAGGATGTATACCAAAAAATAAATTCTCGTTTTATCAAAATGATCGAAAATGGAGCAATTGATGAAGTAAAAAAGCTACTTAGTATGAACTTAGCTCCACATTTGCCAGCTATGAAAGCACATGGAGTGCCAGAAATTGTAAAGTATTTGAAAGGTGAGATTACTTTAGACGAAGCGATACAGATTGCTCAAACAAACACAAGACACTACGCAAAACGCCAGTACACTTGGTTTAAAAACCAGTTCCCAAGTTCTGAAGTAATTGATTGTGCAAATGAGCTAACAGCGCTTGAAATATTTTAATTGTTATTTTCCAGGTGTATTTCCATGCTCATTGCTATGAATGGGCGGTTCCATATTTTCCAGATGGCTGTTTACTTCTAGTGGATTACCTAAACTATGTTCTATCTCTGCTTCAAACTTAAATCCTAACTTCTCGCAAAATTTCTGGAAATACTCTTTAATAATATCAAATAAATTTTTGCCATCAATTTTGTAATTTTTCAGTTCTCGAGGAGCAGTAAGTAACAATTTACCATCTTTATATGTTACATCATTTTTCTCATCTTGGAATGCAAGTGTAAACTCTAATGAGCTATTTATCTGACAAACTTCTTCTTCTGGATTATCAGATTTTACCGTAGGCACTGCCATCTCAGATTTGACTTTTACATGATTTGGATCAGTGCAATCAATAACTATTGTTTTTTGAGGACTTAGTAGCGTAAATTCGGACTGGCGAAATGCTTGAAAGAGAACATCAGTGAATAAAGTGCCTTCATACCCTGCTTGATTACAATTAGTAATTAGCTCTTCTAGAATAGAATCACTTGGAACTTTTGCTTCAGCATATTTAAACATTTCCTTAAAAACTTCTTTTGCAAACGGGCGATAATTTCTGGCTTCTTCCTTTAGTAATAGGTGAGCATACTCCTTGCCTAAATTGTAAAATCTCTCAAATTCCTTTTCATACTGGTCAGTTTTTTTATGATCAGGAGTATTGTCATTTTCACAATATTCGCTCCAAATTTTATCGAATTCACGTTGCTTAGCTCCTTCCATCAACGCACTAGTTAAAGTTTGGTCTATACTTTTACCATTAATAACAAAATCCATTCTATTGATGTCTTTATACATCTGTTCACCAGAGTTTGCTTCAGCATTATCTTTACCAGCTCTTAATTTGCCAAAATCAAACTCTTCTGCTTGAGCCCTTAATGTAACTACTGGATTGGTACTATTCATTTCTATCATAGACCTATTAACATCATAATTAATTATATCACAAATTATTAATAATTCAATAAAATACCTGCTATAAGCCCTATGATAGCAAATATAGTTAGGGGTAACTTAGGCTTACCGACAACCGTCATCCCGCTGCTTGTTAGCACCGCGGTGGTATGATATTAGAGAGCTGTGCTAGCTATAGTGCATACCTGACCATAAGGTGACAAGATTTTAAAAAGGCTCTATTATTGATAAACAGTTTTTACACATGTATGAATCTCAATGAGCAATTAGATGTGCTGGCTTTTCTAAATGGCAAGCTGGAAAATATGCTTAAGTTCCATTCCGCAATATTAACTAAACTCTGTGGTGGGAACAAAGTGGTGGACCTGCTGTTTTATAGGCCGCTTGGTTATATAGATAGAAGTAAGTCACTACTTGATACTCAAGTTGGAGAATTTACAACTTTCATGGCAAAAGTTTATGAGCATCAGTCGCCCACTTTTAGAGGTAGACCATATAAAATAGTCGTTGAAAGTGAGAGTCAGTATATATTCATAGTCTTTTTTAATCACTCAGTTAAGTATTTATATAAACTATTTCCAGTTGGAGCCTATGTAATCATCAGTGGCAAACTCGAAAAATTTGCTGAGCATTGGCAGATTACTCATCCAGATTACGTGTCGCTTGACATCAACCAATTTAAAGAAATAGCTCGCATAGAGCCAGTCTACCAATTATGCCGTGGCATTACCAATAAGAGCATTGGGAACATAATAAGCTCTAACCTGAAAGAATTGCCTGATTTGCCAGAGTGGATAGATGATACATTAATCAAGCAAAAAAAATGGCTAAGTTGGAGGGAAAGCATCATAAAGTTGCACAGACCAAGCTCATTGGCGGAAGCCGAGGTTTGTAGAAAAAGGCTTGCTTATGATGAATTGTTTGCGTATCAGCTAGCACTGAAACTTGCAAGAGAAAATCATGTAAAAAAAAGGGGAAGAGAATTTATAGTATTGAATAAATATAAAGAGCAAGTTTTAAATGAATTATCGTTTCAATTAACAAACGATCAAATTCGTGCAATAGATGAAATTTCAGAGAGGCAAAAATCCAAGTATCGCATGATGAGCTTGCTGCAAGGTGATGTTGGTAGTGGCAAAACCGTAGTTGCACTTTTTGCGATGCTAAATGTGGTAGAAAACAACATGCAGGTAGCTCTAATGGCACCGACTACTATCTTGGCGGAGCAACATTATAATTGGATTGAGGAAGTTTTATCCTGTACCGATATAAAAGTTGCGCTGCTTACTGGTAAAACTTCGCGCAAGGAAAGAAAGATTATCATGAACGAACTTGCAAGTGGTGTTTTAAATATAGTGATTGGCACCCACGCGTTATTTCAAGCTAACGTTACATTTAAAAATTTAGGGCTTGCAGTCATAGACGAGCAACAGCGATTTGGAGTGATGCAGAGAAATCGCTTGGTAGGAAAAGGAGAAAATGCCGATATACTTTTCGTTACTGCAACTCCCATTCCAAGAACCTTGCAGCAAGCTATGTATGGTGACGTTGAATGTTCAATTTTGAGAGAAAAACCAAAATCCAGATTGCCAATAAAAACTGTAACTATGAACATTAGTAGGGTGCCAGATGTTATTGAAAAGCTAAAAGGTGCTATAAACAGGGGCGAAAAAGCATATTGGATTTGTCCATATATAGAAGAAAACGAAGAGACCAATATTGCTGCAGCAGAGATGCGTTTTCAGGAATTACAAAAAACATTTTTTGATAGAGTCGGGATAATACACGGAAAATTGACTCAGGAGCAGAAAGATCAAGTTATGTTTTCCTTCAAAAGAAATGAACTTTCTTTGCTTGTTGCAACCACTGTGATAGAAGTTGGTATAGATGTGCCAGATGCAACCATTATGATTATAGAAAATGCAGAGCAATTTGGGTTATCGCAATTACATCAGTTAAGAGGCAGAGTAGGGCGAGGAAACAAGCCATCTTTTTGTGTATTATTATACGATAATTTAAGTAAAAGCTCATCTTCAAAGTTAAAGATCATGTGTGAGTCACAGGACGGATTTTACATTGCTGAAAGGGATATGATGCTAAGAGGCAGTGGAGATATTTTAGGCACAAAACAATCAGGATGTATGGAATTTAAATTTGCTGATTTATATCAGGACAAAGAGCTGCTCAATCTCGCGTATAATAACGCAAAAGGCGCAATGGCTAATTTTGAATTACTGCTTGATATATTTGAATATAGAAGTAGATTACATTTTTCAAAATTTCAGTAGGAAAACCAGGTAGCTCGCAGAAACGAATTAAATGCAAAAATTCCTTGACAAACTCCGCCAGCCCCCTTATCATGATAGTGAAGGTATTCAGTTATAGCTCTTCTCATAATAGTCAGAATAAAAAAGCAGAATCAACAGCTTGACGGAAAGACTTAAAAATAGGGATATTTTTTCTAGCTCTATTCTTTATAGCAAACCAATTATGCTCAATTTCGTTAAAGTCTGGAGAATATGGAGGAAGATAAAGAATTTCAGCACCAACTCCTCTAGCAAGATTATCTATTTTTTTAGATTTATGGAATGTAGCGTTATCAAGAATTACAGTTTGGCCAGACCTTAAAATTGGAGTTAAAAACTGCTCAAACCAAGCCTCGAAAACATCCTTATTGCAGTATCCTTCAAAGGTCAATGGAGCAATGATCTTCCTTTTATTTAGAGCTGCAATCATACTGACACGCTGAGTTTTTTTACCTGATTTTAATGAATGAAACCTCTCTCCTTTTCTGCAATATCCGTATGGGTAGTCTTCTGTATTATCTATTCCAGATTCATCAATATATACAAGATTTTCATGACGTTTTGTTGCTATAACCTTTAAAAATTGAGCTCGCTTTCCTTCATTTCTTTCTTTATATCCGTAGGTCTTTTTTTCTTGTAAATCCAATATTTTTAAGTGCGCGGTGAATCGTTTGTCGACTGATATTACCCCAGAGTTTAGCCATCTCTGACTGAGTTTTGCCACCATGGTTTTTTGCAAATTTGGTAAAAACATTCCAGTCAGTAATTTTATGGTTATATCCTACGCTTCCAGGCTTTTTTGACTGAAAATCTCCCGTTTCCTTACGCCTTTTCTGCCACTCATATAGAGTCGTTTTTCCAATTTTAAATCTCTCTGCAACAGTTGCTCTACTTTCTCCTTCATCCAATGCCTCCATTGCTTTTTTCCTTAAATCGTAACTATACGCTGCTGGCATACAAACCCCACTACCATAAATCCATATCTTAACTTGTTTGGATTATTATGAGAAGAGCTATATCTTCATCTGTACAGATTAAACAGCAAGAAAACAACGTAGTTGGCGTCTTATTTTTAATTTTTTGCACTATGTGCACCTTATGTCTTCACAACATTTCTGGGTTTTTACCTATATAAGCTGAAACGCGCTTATAAGTCGTTTAAGACAGTATAGTACGCCAATTTGCAGGATTAGAGAGTGACAACTAGCTAACACGGGATTTCTTTTGCCTTTTTTTCTGCTTAGTAAATTTCTTAAACATTTAAACTAAGGTTAGTTGCATTAAAAAGCAGCTGAGTCGCGGTTATTAGACGTTTAAAACATAAAAAAACGCCAATACTGAAAATAGACAATGACTAGGGCTTCTTTTGCCTTTTTTTTCGTTTGGTAAATTTCTTAAATATTTATAGCTAACATGAACTGGGCAGTGCGTCACGCGCTGACCATTTACTGTGCAAATCACCTTCAAAAACAAACGTTCGTACACATATATTCTAGTTATATGATAAAATAAATGAAAAACATCAATTATCTAAATGAAATTCACATCTTAAAAGGATCATATACATCGATTTCCTTAGAATTACTCTTTTTCAATTTTTCACTTAATAATCTTAAAATAGGCTGTAAATCACCATTAATTGATAAGCACAGCACTTCTTTATTGAGATAATTAGCTAGGTGATTCTTCTTTTCCAGAATTTCTGCTTCCCTCAATAAGTCGCATTTGTTTAATACTACAATCTCTTCTTTTTCAACAAGATCACTATTGTAAAGTTCCAATTCATTATGGATACAACTATAAGCCGAAACAACGTCATCGTGAGTTACATCGATTAAATGAAGTAAAATTTGACACCTTTCTATGTGCTTTAAAAATTTATGCCCGAGCCCAACTCCAAGGTGAGCATCAGTAATTATTCCAGGAATATCTGCTATTACAACTTCGCTATCATCCACTTTTGTCACACCTAAGTGGGGTCTTACGGTGGTAAATGGATAATCGCCTACTTTTGTATCGGAATTTGAGCAGCGAGTCAAAAATTTTGATTTACCTGCGTTTGGCATGCCAATAATTCCAACATCTGATAAAACTTTTAGTTTTAATAATACATGTTTTTCTTCGCCAGGCTGACCGTAAGTAAAATGTCTTGGTGCCTTATTAGTAGAAGATTTAAAATTAGTATTTCCAAGTCCACCTTTTCCACCCTGTGCTACTTGAAATTCCATACCAGGCTTGTCAAGATCTACTATTATCTCTTCACTTTCTTCATCAATTATTTGTGCACCGACTGGAACTCGAAGTATAACGTCTTTCCCTGCTGTGCCAGATCTATCCCTGCCTGCACCATTTTTCCCATTATCTGCTTTAATGTGTCTTCTATAACGAAAATGAAGCAAAGTGTTGAGATTAGCGTCGCTGATGAAAACTATGTTTCCACCCTTTCCTCCATTACCACCATTTGGACCACCAAATTCAACGAACTTTTCTCGACGAAAACTTGCACAACCGTCACCACCATCACCGGCTTTTAAGTACAATTTTACTTCGTCTATAAAACCCATGCTAACCCATGATAATATTTAGCATCTTTTCCTAATGTGCCTTCTATTCTCATTAGCTCGTTATACTTCGCGAGCCTATCAGAACGCGACAGCGACCCGGTTTTTATTTGCCCGCAATTTGATGCAACTGCTATATGAGATATTGTTGTGTCTTCTGTTTCACCTGAGCGGTGAGAAATAACAGCTTTGTAGTTGTTTGATTTTGCCATTTCAATAGCAGCAAAAGTTTCTGTTAACGTCCCTATTTGATTTGGCTTGATCAGTACAGCATTTGCCATTTTTTCTTCTATTCCTTTGCCTATTAGTTCACAATTTGTAACAAATAAATCATCCCCAACCAATTGAATTTTACTCCCCAATTTTGCAGTAAGTAATTTCCAACCTTCGTAATCGTCTTCACTCATTGCATCTTCTATAGAAATTATTGGATATCTTTCCACAAGACTACAATAATATTCAGTCAATTCTTTTGAAGTAAGCTCTTTATTTTCAAATTTGTAAATTCCATCTTCATAAAAAGTAGATGAAGCAACATCAAGGCCTAGTGCAAAATCACTTTGCGCTGAATAACCTGCTGATTCTATAGCGTATATGATCAAGTCAAGTGCTTCTTCAGTACTTTCAATATTTGGTGCAAAACCGCCTTCATCTCCTACGTTTGTGCTATAACCCTTTTTCTTAAGAATGCTACGTAAGTTGTGGAACACCTCCGCAGATATTCTGATTGCTTCACTGAAAGTCTCAGCACCGACCGGAAGAATCATGAATTCTTGGAAATCGAGCTTATTGTCTGCATGTACTCCACCATTAATTATGTTAATGAGTGGAACCGGCATCTGCTCTCCTCCCAAATATCTATACAACGGTATTTTGAAACTGTTTGCTGCTGCTTTTGCAACCGCAAGAGACACACCCAAAGTTGCATTTGCTCCAAGTTTAGATTTATTTTTTGTTCCATCTAGTTCAATTAATGCTTTATCAATTGCACTTTGGTTTGTTGCATCCATGCCAATGATTTCATTTGCTATCACTCCATTTACAGCTTGAACAGCTTTCAGCACTCCTTTACCACAATACCTTTTCTCATCTTGGTCTCTGAGTTCCAAGGCTTCTAATTTACCAGTTGAAGCTCCAGAAGGTACAGAGGCCCTACCTATTGCTCCATCACAGAGTTCAATTTCCACCTCAACAGTGGGGTAACCCCTGCTATCTAAAATTTCTCTTGCAAATACGTTGTTGATTATCTTATTCATCGCATTAAACCTTAACTTCCGCAATAAGTGCTGCAGTTTCCTTTGCCAATTTAGCTATATTACTACCAGCACCAATAAATAATACTATATCACCTGGACTTGTCGAATCACTAATAAAATGTGAAATGAGTAGAGCATCATTCATAATCTTTACATCATTAAACCCATTACTGATTAAAGCTTTTTGTATATCATCAATCCCACAACCAGGAATAGGCTTGTCTTCTGGGGGATGAATAGGAGTAAGGATTACATAGTCAAACATCATAAAGATCCTTATGAATTCACCAAAAAAATTACGAACGCGAGCAAAACGAAGTGGTTCGATAATTCCTATTACTTTTCCTTTAGTAATCGAACGTGCAGCCGTTAAAGTTGCATATATTTCATTTGGATGATGGGCATAATCCTCAATTAACTTAACACCTTTAATATTGGCAATCAAAGAGAATCTTCTTGCTACTCCTTGAAATTCCAAAAGGCCTTTTTTAATCTCTGCATTGCTAATCCCGAGCTTTATCGCAACTGATATTGCAGCCAAGGCGTTACTCATTTTGTGAATACCTATTGCGTTTGATAGTACTATGTTTTTTAAAGGGCTGGATCCCAGTGTCACGCACTGGGATGACAGAGGGTGATGGGATGACAGAAGGTGATGGGATGACACCTGCTTTTTTGTCATGCAAGTAGCTGATGCTGGAATCCAGTTGTTCAACACGTCAAATTCTATGCTGTTAGCATGCTGTTTAATGTTGCTGGCTCTTATGCTACCATTCTCAAACCCAAACGTTATAGAATTACTCGCATCATAATTAATGCCTACAGAATCAGGCAAAACTGCAAAACCTGCTTTGCTTATAAACTGAGAAAACGCATTTTTAATATCGTCGAATGTACCATAATGATCCATATGATCGTCGTTAATACTCGTTATGACAGCAATATTTGCAGGAATTTTTAGCATGGTTCCATCAGACTCATCAGCTTCGATTAAAAAAATGTCACTCTTTCCAAGTCTTGAATTACTCTGATACGAATTTAGTATTCCTCCTACAATTACAGTCGCATCAATGCCAGAATGATCAAAAATAGAAGCAATCATAGCCGTTGTTGTCGTCTTTCCACTTGAACCTGAAACTGCTATCACATATTTATCTTTCATAATTTCAGCAAGTATGTCTGATCTATGCAAAATGGTTTTATTGTTATTTCTCGCTGTTACTAACTCCACATTATCAGATTCTATCGCAGAAGAATGTACAACTATTTGAGCTTGGCTTATATTATTAGCATTGTGACCAATAAAAACCTCTATGCCCAGCCTTTGTAATCTATCTACATTGTTGTTTGATTGTGCATCACTGCCTTGAACTTTGTAATTGGAATTGTGAAGAATTTCAGCAATGGCACTCATTCCGATTCCACCTATACCAATTATATGTATTATTCTTTTTTGAGTTTTGTTAATATTTAGCAGTAGATGTTTACTCATTACTAAATTTATTATAGTATAATTTAAAATCCTCATAGTATCGAACCCTCTTACCGAATACAATGATAAAAAACCTAGCCTTCCTATGTCTAATATTTGTTTTGATAAGTAGTTGCAGTTTTAGCAACAGGTTTAATTGCACTGCAGGTCATTATAAAATTGGCTGCAGCTACACAATAAATGGTATAACTTATTATCCAAAAAACTGTAAACACTATGAAGAGATAGGGATAGCGTCGTGGTATGGAATAGAAGATCATGGCACGCTTACAGCAAATGGTGAAGTGTTTAACCGTCACTTGATCTCTGCAGCGCATAAGACTTTGCCCCTACCCTGCTTTGCTCTTGTCACTAATTTAGAAAATGGAAGAAAGCTTGTTGTAAGGATTAACGATAGAGGGCCTTTTATTGAAGGCAGAATAATAGACTTATCAGAAAAAGCAGCTCAAGTCTTAGGATTTCATAAAGTAGGGCTTGCAAAGGTAAAAGTCCAATACCTAAGAAAGATGTCAGAACAATTGATACAAAATACTCCTCATTACAGAAAGCAATATGAAAAAGAAATGCAGAAACGTCACCCGAAACAAGACAGTGCAGAAAGTAAGGGATATGTTGCATTTTTTAAAAGTGCTCAGGCTGCTAAATCAGCTGCATCAAAGCTTCGCAATCAAGGAATAAAAAATGTTAGATTGCTTTTTAAGAACGATCAATATTGCGTGAAAGTGAGTTATAGGTAGTGGTGAGTGCAGAATTCGAAAGATTTGGTTAATGTAAGAAACGCTGGCTAACTATTATAAGTTAAAAATGTGATATAAAAAAGATATCAACAATTTATAGCTATACCGCCGCGGCGCTAACACGTAGCGGAATGACGAGTTACTATACCACCGCGAACCGTCATACCGCCGCGAACCGTCATACCGCGATTCATTCGCGGTATCGCAGCATAGATTCCGCTAACACGTAGCGGAATGACGGTTTTTCAAATTGTCGTAAGTCAGTTTAGCTATAGCACTATAGAGACAAAGATCGAAATTTACTTATTTACGTCTCCAATTTTATTGTGTATAATGGAGACAAAGATTTATATTTTGTATTTTATGTCTCCATCATTTATTGGTAGGCAAACCGAGTTGAAGCAACTGCTGGAGCTTACGGAAAAAAACACTGCATCTTTTGTAGTAGTCAAAGGAAGGCGTCGTATAGGAAAAAGTCGTTTAATTCAAGAGTTTGGTAAACATTTCGAACAACATTACTCATTTGCAGGTTTGCCACCAGAAAAGCATACTACAACATCCCACCAACTTAATGAATTTTCTAGACAAGTTGCTAGACAATTTAATACATCTTTTGCTAGATATGACGACTGGAGTGACTTACTATGGGCAGTTGGTGAACGTTTACTATCTGGCAAAATATTATTGCTCCTTGATAAAATTTCTTGGATGGGCTCAAAAGATCCAACTTTTTTAGGCAAAATAAAGAATTTTTGGGATACACAGCTAAAAAATAATAACAAGCTAATTTTTGTTGTCTGTGGATCAGCTTCATCCTGGATTGAAAAAAATATACTTAGTAGTACTGGTTTTGTAGGAAGAATATCGTTGACTTTAACACTCGGGGAGTTATCACTTTCTGATTGCAATGAATTTTGGCCAAAAAATATTTCAGCATACGAAAAGTTTAAGGTGCTTGCAGTAACCGGTGGAATTCCAAAATATTTAGAAGAGGTAAATTTTAAACATGGTACTGAAGAAAATATTAAAAAGCTTTGTTTTACAAAAGGTGGGTTTTTAGTTGAGGAGTTTGACCAAATATTTTCAGATCTATTCATGCGAAAAACAGCTTTTTATAAGCAAGTAGTGAGAGCTCTTTCTACTGGAGCTAAAGAACAGGAAGAAATTTGTACTGCTTTAAATATTGCAAGACACGGACGCATTTCTGAGTATCTATATGAGCTCGAGCTTGCCGGTTTTATTGCAAAGGATCACACTTGGGATATAAAAACGGGTACTGATTCACGACTCAGGAAGTACAGACTTCAAGATAATTATTTAAGGTTTTATCTAAAATATATTGAAAAAAATCTAGGAAAAATTAATCGCGACACCTACTCTATAGGGTTACTTACATCTCTACCAGAGTGGCATACAATTATTGGACTTCAGTTTGAAAATTTGGTGCTTAACAATAGAAAGAGCATACATAATATCTTGAGAATTGATGGAATAGTAAGCGAAAATCCATTTTTTCAGAGGAAGACAGGTGCTGGTTGTCAAATTGATTACATGATTCAAACAAGGTTTAACACTCTCTACATTTGCGAAATCAAATTTTCAAAAAATAAAATCGGTCATTCAATAATACAAGAAGTACAAAAGAAAATAGATACACTAAAGCGTCCAAAAGGCTTTTCATGTCGTCCAGTCCTTATTCACGTTAACGGTGTGAGTGATGACGTTATAGATAGTGATTACTTTTCAAACATAATTGATTTTGGAGAATTATTGAATTGTAAGTAATTCTTGCTCTACTTTTTCAACTTTGTGTTGTTTAACATTGGAACAAGATTCCAGATGACATCTTTCATGAACTCTTATTATAACAATGTTCATACAGATGTGTGCCACGCGCTGGAATGACATGGTGAGGTGTCATCCTGCTGCTCCTTTCTTGTCATCTCGCGCGGAATAATTAACCGTCATACCGCCGCGGTATCTCACATAGATCCCGCTAACAAGCAGCGGGATGACGATTGTCAGGGTGTCATCCAAGTAGCCCCTTTTTTTGTCATCCCAGTGCCCAGACTACTTGGATCCAGGAAAAAGAATGGTGTCATCCCAGTGCCCCGACACTGGGATCCAGAAAAGTTTGCTTGTAAGCAAGCAAACTAGCATAGAAAGTGGTTACAACATTTTCGATGAGATTATATGGAAAACTGGATCCCAGTGTCAAGCACTGGGATGACAGCAGTCCTAGGTCATACCGCGATTCATTCGCGGTATCTCTTAACATAGATCCCGCTAACAAGCAGCGGGATGACACCTCTCTTGGGCTCTTTTAGCTATAAACATTAAGAAATTTACTAAATGAAAAAAAAGGCAAAGAACTCCCGTGGTGCGAGTTTTGACTCTATATTACTGTAAGTGGCGCTGTAATAATGTGCTAACGCTTAAAATAAGCGCGGTTTGGCTGAATGTAGAAAAAATTTAAAAGACATGCAGCCGCTATAATTTTATGTAATCCGCCAAAAAATACCCTGAGTTTTTTACTGAATTTTGTCATTGAGCCTGCAGGTCAAAAACAAGTTTTGAGTCATAAATACCCTTATCGTCATAATAAGGGGGCTGGCGGAGTTTGTCAAGTAAGTTTTTTCGTTTCTACCAGCTACTTGGATGACACCACATAAATTAATAAATAGGAAAATTACTACAAATCTTTTCAACTTTAGTTTTTACTGCTTTTTCGACACTTGAGCTATTTCCGCTGATTAATCCCTGAACCACTTCATTTACTAGGCTGGCTATCTCTTTAAAATTTTCTGCCTCAAGTCCGCGTGTTGTCTCAGCAGCGGTGCCAAAACGGAGCCCTGAAGTGATGGTTGGCTTTTCTGTATCAAATGGTACAGAGTTTTTATTGCAGGTAATGCCAGCCCTCTCAAGGCTATCTACAACGTCTTTTCCAGTTAATTTCTGCGATCTTAAGTCAACTAGCACTATATGAGAGTCAGTGCCACCGGTTATAATGTCGAGTCCATGCTTTTGCAATTCTTGAGCTAGTACTTTCGCATTTTCCACGATTTTCTTGCTATAAGTCTTAAACTCTGGCGCTAATGCTTCTTTAAATGCAACAGCTTTTGCAGCTATTACATGCATAAGTGGCCCGCCCTGCAATTCTGGAAAAACTGCAGATTGAATTTTTTTGTGTAATATTTCATCATTGGTCATCACTATTCCACCACGAGGACCACGCAAAGTTTTGTGAGTCGTGGAAGTCATAACATGTGCATATTCAGCAGGAGATGGATATTCGCCCGCTGCAATAAGCCCTGCATAGTGAGCAATGTCTGCAAGCAAATAAGCACCAACTTTATCTGCAATTTCGCGAAAGCGTTTGAAGTCCATTTTTCTCGGATAAGCAGAAGCACCAGCTATGATCAATTTTGGTTTATGCTCCAGCGCCAGCTTTTCTATCTCATCCATATTGAGCAGATAAGTGTCTTTGTTAACTGTATACTGAATTGACTTAAACCATTTACCAGAAAAGCTTGGTGCCGCACCATGAGTTAGATGTCCACCGCAACTCAGTGATAATCCAAGTATTGTATCGCCTGGAGTAAGCAGTGAAGCAAATACCGCCTGATTTGCCTGAGAACCAGAGTGAGGTTGAACGTTTGCAAATTTAACACCGAACAGCTTACAAAGTCTTTCTATAGCTAGACTTTCAACTTTGTCCACATGCTCACAACCACAGTAATACCTTTTGCCTGGATAGCCTTCTGCATATTTATTAGTCAGAAAAGAGCCTTGTGCTTCCATTACTGCTTTACTTGCAAAATTCTCTGATGCAATTAATTGCAATTGTGACTTTTGACGTTGTAACTCTTTTTCTATAAACTGATAAACCTCGTTATCAAAAGACTTTAAACTATTTTTAGAGCCACAGATTTTTTTTAAAACACTCATCATAGATCAAACCTCGCTTTAATTTTAAGATGCACAAGCAATTTTAAGACTACTTATCCTGCTTTTTTAACCATAAGAGCCCAAAAACAGCTATTAGCAAACATACAGGAATAATAGATGTTGCTTTTATCAGCAATTCAGCACTATACACAGGATTTCCTTGTATTACTGTTCTATCCCAACACAAATTTATTATTTTTGCGATTCCAGTGTGAAAAAAATAGCCAAAACCCATGACTATCATGTTTGACACAGCTGTAGCTAAGCCTACTAAGTTATTATTTACATAACTTAGTGCTTTATAAATTGTAACTACTTGATATCCAGATGCAAAGCCGATAATAAAAAGCGTAGGTAATACAACATACAAGCCACCAATCTGAGTAAAAAGTAATAGAAAACCGGCGATCATTGCAAATGAGCATGAAATTATTACTTCATAATGCTTATTTTTATACTTTTCCAATAAATAAGCCAAAGAGAATGATCCTGTTAACATTCCTATCAATATTACGGAAGAGAGAGAAGATGCCAAGCCTTCATTCATTTCATATACTTCAAAAAAGAATGCTTTCGCCCAACCATCAGCAAAACCTTGCATTGGACCGACCATGAGTCCACCAAAAAAGCTAATTAGAATAATATGCTTGTTGAAAAGTATGTTTTTCAAGTCTCTAATGCTAATTTTTTCCTGTTGAGCATTGCTTTCAGGCGTTACTAAGAACAGTAACAGAGCAAGTAAACACCCGAATGCTGAGAAGGTATAGATAACATAATTCCAGCCAAATTTATTGAGTAAGAAGTCTAACGGTAATCCGCCACATATCCCCCCCAAAGTTCCTATAATTATGGATAAACTAGCCATTCTTGCTGATTTTTCTTGCGCAAAATACATGCTTGCAACTTTAAAAAGCCCAATTGCTGAAGCGGACGACCCAATTCCAACGACTATTCTGCCAAGTATTGAATAATACCACTCATCAAAACATATAAGCGGTAATGTTCCGGTAAATGTTAAAACAATACAAGCAGGCAAAACAAATTTTGGCCCAAATCTATCAAGGAAAAGACCAACAGGTATATGAGCTAGCGTATAGCCTACATAGTATAACCCACCAAACTGGCCAACATCTGTAATACTTATGTTAAATTTTGTTATCAATCCAGGCGCAATTATGTTTGGAATTACGCGTAATATATATTGGTACGCATAAAACAGTGACGCCAACAACCAGATTAAAAAATTCCTCTGCAGTACTTTACCCCAAAGCTAGTATTATAGATACTCTGTTTATAGAAAACAATATTTTTATGAATACTTATTTTAATTTACCGGAATTTTATACAGTTGAACTCATAGCCAACATAAGTAGTTTATGCATTAACTAAATTTTCCAGGTTCAAGTTTGGATGATGGAAAAAGTTCACTTTTTCTATTTTTAAAAGAGACCTTTTATTTTACTTATAATTTTTTCTACCATATCTACAACTGGCTCATGAATAAGGTATATGAAAAAAATTACACCACAAATGACAAGTATATTTATGATTTTGCCCTTATTCATCTTTATCTTGAGCTTCACTTTTGTTACAAGATCCATTTTATTTATGTTTTTATTTCATGCTAACAATTATATATTAAATACTATAATTTTCAGTAAAATTTGACTTCAGAAGTACCCTATTAACTCAATATTAACCTTTCTACATGTAAAATAGTTAATATAACATTGAGGTAGGTTGATGAACATAAGCACAATAGACAACACACTGCAAAATTACATAACAAAATACATTGAACAAACATTCGCTACACATGTGTCAGGCAATAGATATGACAAATTGTATAGGGAACTTCTAAGTGGTATAGAAGAGATAATAAAACTCACTATAAACGAAGCAAAACATTATGACAAAAGTTTGGAAAATCTATATAACGATTCAAGATTTAATAAGAAATTTATTCAAGCTGTTGCTAAACATCAGGTGTCGGAATTTTTAAATACTCACCCGAAAAGAAAAGAAATTGTTGCAGAATTTTACAATGAACATCACATTAACGAAAGTGATTTAAAGACTCTGGAGAAAGGGAAAGATTTAGTAAATAAAATAAATAACATTAACTTACTGCAACGAAATGAAAAAAATGAGGAATTCAATATTAGAAAGACACTTGCTCACTCAATAAAAATGCCTTCCATAGAAAAATACAAGTTAGAACATTCAAGATAACCTTAGTGAAGGGAGTGTTAAATAAACTGTGTCAAACCGAAAAAAAAGTAATAAATTGATATAAAAAAATGGAGGTTTGACAATGAGTCAGAAAGTAGTAAACAGAACTACCGGTTTGGTAGATTATAAAGAATTAGAAACAAATATCCTGTCGTCTATACGAGAAGGAAGACCGTTGACAGGAAGAGATGGAGCATTAACACCGTTTATAAAAAAGTTGCTGGAGGTAAGCCTGGAAGGTGAAATAGAAAACCACTTGTCGGCTGAAAGCGAAGAGAATAATCGAAGAAATGGGAGGAATGCAAAGACTTTACGTACAAGCGCAGGGTCATTTGAGCTTTTGACGCCAAGAGATAGGGAAGGAAGTTTCGAACCACAAATAGTCAAAAAAAGGCAAACAAACTTACATCCAGAGCTTGAAACGAAGATTTTGAGCACATTTGCCAGTGGTATGGGCTATAGAGATATAGTGTCACATGTTGAGGAAATTTATGATCACAAAATATCGGTGGCAGAGATATCAAGTATTACTGACAAATTGCTACCAGTAATCAACGAATGGCGTAGTCGCCCGCTGCAGTCTGTATATCCGATAGTTTTCATGGTTTTTTAAAGTCAAAGAGGACGGGCATTGCGTAAGTAAATGCATGTATAACATATTAGGCATAGATCAAAATGGCAAAAAAGAAGTATTAGGTTTTTATTTGGCTGAAAGTGAAGGAGCTAACTTCTGGTTGGGAGTGCTAAATGACCTCAAAGAAAGAGGAGATACCGTCTTGTTAGTCAACAAAAAAATTATAAAAATTTCCCAAGTTGCATCATAAAATCAAAAAATACTTCCAATTGTGTAACAGTACACAGATTATAGTTAGTGGATATGTTGATAAGTAAATTAGTTTTATACGCACAAAACAGATGAAGTTTACTTATCAACATATCCACTAACCAACAACATTCAATAAATTTGTGTAAGATACCACTTTACATAAGATAGATAGGAAGCATTTTTGATTTTAAAGTACTAAACCTTCAGTCAACCTCCTAGCCCTGTAGTTTTTGATATGGTTAGGATCAAAAGCACTTTTGGATGTCAGAATACCGAAAATGATATGGAGTAGCTTACGCATTGCAGCACCAACGATGGCCATATTATGCTTACCCTTTTCCTTTAATCTTTGGCAAAAGCTCATAATGATAGGATTGTGATTCTTAGCTACTATGGCAGGAAAGAAAAGTGCCTTACGTAATGTTTGTGAACCGGATTTACTTAATCTGGGTTTGGCATATACAGAGGAACCTGACGTCATATTTCGTGGTATAACTCCTGTATATGCTGCCAATTGCCTGGCATCTCTAAAAACCTCTATATCAGAAACTTCAGCTAAAATAGCTATTGCTGATTCTTCTCCTATGCCTGGAATAGTCAATAGAAGTTGAAAATTTTCCAACAATTCTTTGTGTTGATTTAATAGTTCACGTACGGAGTTTTTTATTGTTTCTATTTTTTGAGCTATATTCATTGCAAGGTCTTCCCAAGCATTTGCAACTTCTTTAGGCAGTCTCTCTTTTTTTTCTAAGTGGTTATTTACTAATGTTAACTCATCTTTTAACGCAACTGAGCAACGATAAAGATGTTTTAATTTTTTCATTTCAGGAGAAGGTGGTGTCCAACTAGAAGGTTCCTGTCTTTGGCAATAATCAGCAATAACTTCTGCATCGGTCTGATCATTCTTTTGTCGTATCAGCTTACTCCTTGCATAAGATTTTATGCAATAAGGATTTACAACACTTACAAAATGTCCAGCATTGTGTAGAAATTCAGCCAGTGCTTCGCTATAACAACCAGTAGATTCCATGCAGGTTTTTACTTTTTCTACATTATGTTTGTGTAGAAAATTCAGTAGACTTTGAAACCATCGTTCTTAAAGCTTCTTTTTCTAGTTTCACGCTTTCCTTTTTTGCTTATAAATGAGAGAAAAACATCAAAGCGATCTTTTGATATATCTATGCCCAAAAAGTTGTTGATCATATATAACCCCATACGTTACCATTAAAAATGAAAAGTAAGGCTAGTCTTGTGAATACAGAATTAGAACCATTCAGGTCTTTCTACGATACCTTCCAGCCTATACTTTTGAGAAGGGAATTCTTATCTCCTCTACAGATTTTATATCTAAGAAGAAGCACAGAGTTCCTCCCTTCTCCACCTAATGCTTAAGCTTAAAACATTAGATGCTTTTGACAAGATACAAGTAGAAGATATCCTTATTGCCTGCGTTGATGGGCTGAAAAGCTTTCCTGCAGCTATAAACAGTGTCTTTCCTAATGCGGAAGTGCAGATGTGTATAGTGCATCAGATACGCAACTCACTGAAGTATGTGGCCAGTAAAGATGCGAAGAGTTTTTTGAGCGATTTAAAGAAGGTATATCAAGCTTCAAGCAAGGAAATTGCCGAGAATTATAGCTCTTCTCATAATAATCCAAACAAGTTAAGATATGGATTTATGGTAGTGGGGTTTGTATGCCAGCAGCGTATAGTTACGATTTAAGGAAAAAAGCAATGGAGGCATTGGATGAAGGAGAAAGTAGAGCAACTGTTGCAGAGAGATTTAAAATTGGAAAAACGACTCTATATGAGTGGCAGAAAAGGCGTAAGGAAACGGGAGATTTTCAGTCAAAAAAGCCTGGAAGCGTAGGATATAACCATAAAATTACTGACTGGAATGTTTTTACCAAATTTGCAAAAAACCATGGTGGCAAAACTCAGTCAGAGATGGCTAAACTCTGGGGTAATATCAGTCGACAAACGATTCACCGCGCACTTAAAAATATTGGATTTACAAGAAAAAAAGACCTACGGATATAAAGAAAGAAATGAAGGAAAGCGAGCTCAATTTTTAAAGGTTATAGCAACAAAACGTCATGAAAATCTTGTATATATTGATGAATCTGGAATAGATAATACAGAAGACTACCCATACGGATATTGCAGAAAAGGAGAGAGGTTTCATTCATTAAAATCAGGTAAAAAAACTCAGCGTGTCAGTATGATTGCAGCTCTAAATAAAAGGAAGATCATTGCTCCATTGACCTTTGAAGGATACTGCAATAAGGATGTTTTCGAGGCTTGGTTTGAGCAGTTTTTAACTCCAATTTTAAGGTCTGGCCAAACTGTAATTCTTGATAACGCTACATTCCATAAATCTAAAAAAATAGATAATCTTGCTAGAGGAGTTGGTGCTGAAATTCTTTATCTTCCTCCATATTCTCCAGACTTTAACGAAATTGAGCATAATTGGTTTGCTATAAAGAATAGAGCTAGAAAAAATATCCCTATTTTTAAGTCTTTCCGTCAAGCTGTTGATTCTGCTTTTTTATTCTGACTATTATGAGAAGAGCTATATCTGTTGGAATTGGATGAAAAATGGGGCACAAAGTACCCTATGGTTATAAAATCTTGGCAGAATAATTGGGAAAACTTGTCTGGTTATTTTAAGTATTCTGGTCCAGTTAGGAGGATAATCTACACCACCAATCCCATAGAGGGGCTACATAGGCAAATTAGGAAATTCACTAAGACCAAAGGCTCATTTACCAGCATAAATGCCTTGTATAAGCAGGTATATTGTGCTATAAAGAAGGCAGAGGAAAAGTGGACGATGCCTGTACATGATTGGGCATTAACTATCTCTCAACTTGATGTTTTATTTCCTGGCAGATTGAAAATTGAGTTGAACTAAAAATGCGGTTTGACACAGTTTATTTAACACTCCCTTTAAGCATAGAAACCACTTTATCGTAACTTGGCAATGATTTAATTTCTCCAATTGCAGCTAGAGTGGTTTTTTCATGCTGAGATAACAATTCTTTTGCTGCTTTTTTTACGTTAGCAGTGGTAACTGCACTAATTTTTTCTATTAATTCATTTTTACTGATGTACCTATTATAGTTACCATAGTAGTGCCCCAATGTTTCAGCGCGTGAGCTAACACTTTCGCGTGACATTAAAATTTGGGATTTTATTCGCTCTTTCACTCTATTTACTTCTTCTTCCCTCAGATTATCTGTAGACAGCTTCTTCAACTCTGTCGTCATAGATTTTAAAAGCTTATCTAAGTTACTACTATCTGTGCCAGCAAAAATGGAAAACATCCCTGTATCAGTGTAGCTGGAATTAAATGAATAAACAGAGTAAGCTAATCCCTGCTTTTCCCTTACTTCCTGGAACAGACGTGATGACATTCCGCTCCCTAATATAGAATCAAGCACTTGAAACGTGTGATATTTATCGTCATAACGAGAAACGCTAGGTAGACCAATTAGCAAGTGCACCTGATCTAATTTACGATGTTCTAAATACTCACCACCAGTGTAGCTCGTCGCATTTTGGCTTTTTTTCAGCTTTTTAGAATGAATCTTTGAGAGAAAATCTTTGGTTAATGCAACAACTTCTTCATGTTCAACATTTCCTGCAACGGCAAATAGCATATTCTCGCCAAAGTAATGCTCATTTATGTAGTTATTTAGATCTTCTCGAGTAAAAGATTTTACAGTATCTTGCGTGCCTAAGATTGACCTGCCGAAAGGTTGATCTTCATAAGCTGCCTCAAAATATTTATCGAAAACAATGTCACTTGGTGAATCATTAGTTTGAAAAATCTCTTGTATTACAACGCCCTTCTCACGTTCCAATTCATCTTCTGGAAATGTTGAATTCATCAATATATCTATTAATATATCAATACCAGTTTTTATGTCTTTCTTGAGGACTTTTGCATAATAGGTGGTGCTTTCCCTACCGGTGCTGGCGTTGAAAACCCCACCTATGTCGTCAAAAGCTTTTGCAATTTCAAACGCAGTTCTTGTCTTCGTTCCTTTGAAAGCCATGTGTTCTAGAAAATGGGATATTCCATTTTGATTTGCACTTTCCGCTCTACTGCCAACACCAACTCGTATGCTTAAAGCTACGGAATCAACATCACGCACCTGCTCAGTTATTATGCGCAGACCATTATCTAATTTTGTTACCTGAGGTGTATTCATCTTATGTATTCTTTTTGAAATTTTCTTCTGCAAAATCCCAATTAATCAAATGGTCAAGGAAAACTTTTATGTAGTCAATTCTACGGTTTTGACAATCTAAATAATAGGCGTGCTCCCAGACATCCATAGTGAGTAATGGAACTTGGCCATAAATTAATGGCAAATCTGCATTTGGAGTTTTGGTGATTTTGAGCTTTCCTTTTTCGAGCACTAACCATACCCATCCACTACCAAATTGGCTTACTCCATAATTGGCAAATTCCCCACAAAACTTATCAAAACCACCGATATCATCTTGAATTTTTTTTGCCAGAAAACCATCATCTTTAGGTTTACCACCACCATTCTTCTTCATTGAATTCCAATAAAAAGTGTGGTTCCAAACTTGCGCTGCGTTATTAAATATGGGAACTTTATCGCTATTACCATGCACTTTTGTTATTAATTCCTCAATTTTCACATGTTGATAATCTGTATTTTCAAATAGCTCGTTGAGTTTATTTAAATATCCTTTATGGTGCTTATCATAATGAAAATCTAAGGTTTTTGCAGATATGTAAGGCTCCAAAGCTGTTTTATCATATGGTAATTCAGGTAAAGTAAAACTCATGACAATCTCCTTATTTTTGACCTACTTGGATGGTATTGTAATATGTGCTCTTGTGCAACATATAATTAATAGCTAAAACATTAGGTATCTATTGCATTATTCTAAGTTTTATATCACAATAATGATTATTATATAAGCCATAGAAACGGATTAAATACAAAAACTTCCTTGACAAACTCCGCCAGCCCCCTTATCATGGTATTGAAGGTATTCAGTTATCTTCATCTGTGCAGATTAAACAGCAAAAAAACAACGTACTTGGCGTCTTATTTTTAATTTTTCGCACTATGTGCACCTTATGTCTTCACAATATTTCTAGGTTTTTACCTACACAAGCTGAAACGCGCTTATAAGTCGTTTAAGACAGTATAGTACGCCAATTTGCAGGATTAGAGAGTGACAACTAGCTAACGCGGGGTTTCTTTTGCCTTTTTTTCTGCTTAGTAAATTTCTTAAACATTTAAACTAAGGTGAGTTGCATTTAAAAGCAGCTAAATTGCAGTGTTTAAGACTTAAAAAACGCCAAATACTGAAAATAGATAATGACCAGGGCTTCTTTTGCCTTTTTTCTTCGTTTAGTAAATTTCTTAATGTTTATAGCTAAAGTAACTTAGGTTCATCGACAATCGTCATCCCGCTACTTGTTAGCGGGATCTATGCTAAGAGATACCGCGAATGAATCGCGGTATGACGGTTCGTGACGGTATGACGGTTTGCGGTGGCATCTCGTCATCCCGCTACGTGTTAGCGGGATCTATGCTAAGAGATACCGCGAATGAATCGCGGTATGACGGTTCGTGACGGTATGACGGTTCGCGGTGGCATCTCGTCATCCCGCTACGTGTTAGCGGTATGACGGTTGTCAGTAAACCTGAATTACTTTAGCTATGCAATGAGATTTCCTAAAAAACACTTTATAGCTCTTGAGTATAAAAAAAAATTCCTTTAATAATAAGGCATGCTAATCAGGAATTTAATCAAACAAGCGACTAAAGTAGGAAGCAGTGAAAATGCAATACGATATATTGAGTATCTCTATCAATTTGAGAAGTTTAGAAACACATTAAACCTCACTTTATCACTAATAAAGCAAAATAAGCTTTCGTTTGAAATATACCAAGAGGGATTAGTGGATATGGAAGAAGGGGTGTGTAAGACAATCAGGTCTTCCGGTGTAAATAGGTATGTTATTGTGCTGAGAAGGTCAAATCCATACATTATAGTGCATGAACTTTCACATATGGTTGAAAATGAGCTTAACTTGAGCCTAGAGCAGGAATTTCTCCATAAGGTTTACCAGGATATTGAGCAGAATTTAAGGCAAGCAAATGTTCTTGTGCAGAAAATTATTAGCCAAGTTATATTTAAGGAGATACAAGCTTATCAAACTGCAAAGTCACGCGCATCTGAATTGTTTGCACGCTATTTTGAGCTATTTGCTTGGGCACAAGAGGTTTATCCTAAGGATAAAGAATACTTAATTCGCACTCAAGATTTAAACAAAGTGTTCCTTGCTACTGATCAATGGAAAAAGAGCTGCCTGGATCCACAAATGATGGATAGAATAGATAAGGAAATCAAGGAATACAGCAATAAAACCGCCACTAAAGACGTAACCAAAGTGCAAAGCAGTTGGACTAATAAATTTTCTCCTGGGGGCAAAAAAATTAGCTCCATATTTGGAGATGATGATTAGCTTATAGTGCAGGTTTTCCTACGTCATACCGCAATTCATTCCACGACTGTACGAACGTCTAGTTTAGTGATAAAATGTATATAATTATTGATGTCATTCAAGCATTTACATTTGTTACATCAGCACTCACATTTGTCATCTCAGTCTCCTCTTCCTGTCATCCCAGTGCGTGACACTGGGATCTAAATTTTATGAAAAACTATTATATTTATATACTTGCAAGTAGACACAATAAGGCTCTATGTATAGGTGTTACGTCGAATTTAATTAAACGAATTTGGGAGCATAAGAACAAGGTTATTCCCGGTTTTACGTCGAAATATAATGTACAAAAATTAGTTTATTTTGAAGAATTTCAAGACGTAGATTCGGCTCTTGATAGAGAAAAACTTCTAAAAAGTTGGAGAAGGGAATGGAAAATCAATTTAGTTGCAAGAAAAAACCCAAATTGGTATGATTTATATTACGAAATTACTAAGTGAGATCCCAGTGTCACGCACTGGGATGACGAGAGAGGAGACCTGGAATAACAAGAAAGTGCTCCATCTCAATAGCGCAATGTTCATACGATTGTAGATTCATTCGCGGTATCTCATCAGCTAACAAGCAGCGGAATGACGGTTGTCGGTAAATCTTTTAGCTATAGAAGTTAACTTTGCAGTTAACTTCTACAGCGTTTCAAGGTATAGTTTTTATAATAAAGTGCTCGAATATACATGAAAACCATTTTAGCTGTTGAAACAAGCTGCGATGAAACTGCAGTAGCGATTGTAAATAGTGACAAGCAAGTCCTTGCTCACGAAATTCTCTCCCAAGCAGAACACAAAAAACGCGGTGGGGTGATCCCTGAAATAGCCTCACGTGCTCATATGGAGCATTTAAGTGGTCTAATAAAAAGCGCCGTGGAAAAATCTAACCTTAACTTTTGTGATCTCAATGCAATTGCAGCAACATCAGGACCAGGACTCA
This sequence comes from Wolbachia endosymbiont (group A) of Norellia spinipes, assembly GCF_964273535.1. NCBI lineage: Bacteria > Pseudomonadati > Pseudomonadota > Alphaproteobacteria > Rickettsiales > Anaplasmataceae > Wolbachia > Wolbachia endosymbiont (group A) of Norellia spinipes. The sequence continues at coordinate 1,359,853 of NZ_OZ187006.1, read as the reverse complement.
TAGGTGGATTAATAGTTGGTACAATGATGGCTAAAGCAATTGCGCATGTAGCACAAAAACCGTTCATTGCAGTGAATCACTTAGAAGCGCATGCATTAGTTATTAGGTTACTGCATGAGGTGAAATTTCCGTTTTTAGTTCTATTAATATCAGGTGGTCACTGTCAATTTTTAATTGCACAGGATGTAGGTAAATATATTAAACTCGGGGAGACACTTGATGACTCGTTAGGAGAAGCATTTGATAAAGTTGCTAAGATGCTGGGTTTAAGCTATCCCGGAGGGCCATTAATTGAAAAGTTAGCTAAAAAAGGCAATGGTGCAAGATTTAAACTGCCAAGGGCGATGATAAAACGTTCTGGATGTAACTTTTCGTTTTCTGGAATCAAGACAGCAGTAAAAAACTTAGTGCAGAAACTCGAAATGAGCGAGCAAGATGTGTGTGATGTGTGTGCTTCGTTTCAAGAGTGTATTAGTGACATACTGCTGGACAGGGTTAGTAATGCGATTATTATGGCCGAATCTTTAAATATCAAAATCAATGACTTTGTGATTACCGGCGGAGTTGCAGCAAATAATTTTTTGAGAGAAAAACTGAAAGAACACATAAACTTAAACATATTTTTCCCCCCTAATAATCTATGTACAGACAATGCAGTAATGGTTGGATGGGCAGGAATTGAAAGGTTACAGAAGAATTATATAGATCCACTTAATTTTGCACCAAGACCTAAGTGGGAGTTAGAAAGTTATTAAAAACTCTCAATTCTGAATTATAGCTAAAGTGACTTAGGTTTACCGACGATTTGAAAAACGACAAATTCGTCATTCCGCTACGTGTTAGCGGAATCTACGCCGCGAATGAATCTATAGCTGTACGAACATTGTGATTTGAGAACAATTTCCACAAGGGATGACAGCTACCCTGACAACCGTCATCCCGCTACGTGTTAGCGGGATCTCTTGTTAGCGCCGTGGCGGTATGACGTAGGATTGCTGTCATTCCGCTGCTTGTTAGCGGATGAGATACCGCGAATAAATCGCGGTATGACGGTTTGCGGCTGCATGACGATGGTTTATACCTCGTCATCCCGCTGCTTGTTAGCGGGATCTCTTGTTAGCGCCGCGGCGGTATGACGTAGCTCAGCTATAGGCAATGAAGGAAATATTAACTATACTTCTTTTTACCATTGTTTATATTTCCTATTCACATATATTAATATTTTACTCACTTAAAGCAGGCTAACTGCCGTTATTAATATTTTTGTAATAAAAATTGTATATGGTGCATGTAATTAAATTAAGAGGAAGATTGTGGAAATTACGCCATCAATAAAAAAAGAATTGAAGCAAAGTACTCTATATATTTGCCTAGAAAAATGCAAAAGTGCATTTTGGTTTATCTTTTGGTTTAGTGCGGGAATCAATTTATTAATATTATTTCTACCACTTTATACCTCTCAAGTGCTTGATCGGGTGATATCAAGCGAAAGTGTATCAACACTAACTATGCTGACAATTATCACTTTATCTGCATTTGCATGTTCTGCAATGCTTGAAACTTGTCGATATTTAGCCATGGCAAAAATAGGTGATTGGATCGATAAAACTGCAACACCAGATCTGATAGTAAGGTCAATCAGGCTAACGTCAGTGCAGAGCTCAACTTCAAGTGGTGAAGCAATACGAGATCTCGGGGTAATAAAAAATTTCATTACAGGAAATGGTATATTCTCACTGTTTGATACTCCATGGTCGTTAATTTACCTTGTTGTGATTTTCATGATACACACCTCCACGGGGTTTATAGTTATTGCTGGAATCATTATATTAGTCTCTATGGCAATATGGAATGAACTTGCCACTAAACGAATATTACAAGAAACCAACGAAGAAACTATACGGAATATCAATGCTATAGATGTTGCAACAAGAAATGCAGAAGTAGTTGAAGCTATGGGCATGTCAGAATTCATAGTCTCTGATTGGTGTAAACGAAATGATCAGAATCGAGCAATGCAAATTAAAGCACAAAATCGCTCTAATGTAATTACTGGAATCACTAAGTTTTTGCGCTCAACTCTGCAAATATCAGTAATTGGAACAGGTGCATTACTTGCAATTACAGCTCATAAAACTGCTGGTAGCATCATCGCTGCTTCAATTTTAATGGGTAGAGTATTAGCACCATTTGACGCTGCGGTTCATACTTGGAAGTTTTTAAATCAGGCTAGAATGTCATATGGAAGGCTACAAAGACTTATATTAACATCACCAAAAAGAGAGCAAACGATGGCTCTACCAGAACCTGAAGGAAAATTGGAATTTGATAGAGTATTTTTTACTCCTTATGGAAGCAATAAGCCAACAGTAAAAGGAATATCATTTATTATAGAACCAGGGGACGTAGTAGGTGTGATTGGTGCAAGTGCTTCTGGTAAATCCACTATCGCAAAATTAACTGTTGGTGTATGGAAGCCAATATCTGGTGTAGTCAGACTAGATGGCGCTGATGTATATACTTGGAATCGAGAAAATTTTGGTAATTATGTTGGCTACTTACCTCAAGATATTGAGTTATTTAACACTAGTGTCAAAGCTAATATTGCTCGCATGAGACCAGATCCAAATCCTGAAGAAATAATCAAAGCAGCAAAAATTGCAGGAATACATGAACTAATACTAAGCTTACCAAATGGATATGATACAACAATAGGAGGTCCTGGAGGAGTAACGCTCTCTGGCGGCCAAAAACAGCTTCTTGGACTTGCCAGAGCTTTTTATGGTCACACAAAACTTTTAGTACTTGATGAACCAAACGCTAACTTAGATAGCAATGGAGAGGCATGCTTAATTAATGCAATTGGCATTGCAAGAAAGCAAAATACTACTACTGTTATCATCACTCACAAGCTACCGTTATTGTCCGTAGTTGATAAGGTGATCCTCATGTCAGATGGTGTCATTTACGCTATGGGACCAAAAGATGAGATTTTGAGCAAATTAGTTGCTCCATCATCAAATACCAAAGAAGATGAGCGCTCTTCAGCAAATGGTTAGTTTACTTACACTAAATTCTGTATCTGAAATAACAACTGTTCCAGTATTACTAGAAATGTTTACCATTAGAAATAATATTACAAGAATAGTAAATAGATTAATAACTCCTATTAATTAAAGTTAATCGGCAGATAGTGTATATTTCTAATTAATGAGTTTTCTTAATTTATTAATTAAATAGCTTAATATTAGTAGTGATTTTATAAAAAAAATTATAATATAAATAATGTTGCTGCGAAAATTTATAACAATATTTCCCTCTAACGTTTAATGAATTTCAATAAATTGCCTTTTTAATTCTAGATAAGTATATGCTTTGTTAATATGTTTAGTTCAAAATCCAAAAGTAAGTTTATGCTTTCTATTGGAGAAGAAGGCATAATGTTACTATATTTTAAAAATAATACTTTAAATAAAAGGTATTTTGTTAAGGGCAAAAACGATAAAGCAGTTTCCGATTTAATTTCATGTCTTTCATCAGACAAAAAAGCACCTTTATACCTGGTGCTTAATCATGCAGATCAAAATTACTCGCTACAGTTTATTACAAGGGCAAACAAGATTAGTGCCTATCTATCAGCAAAAACAAAGATGGAGCATTTTTCTCGTAATAATGACATAAGTTCAGTTTTTTTGGTTGAGAAGCCAAACAAATTCAATCAAAACTGGTGCTATCTTCTTGTTTCATCAAAAGCAAAGCATTTAGTAGAATATTGGTTGAATGTGTTTATTGAGATAGGCTCCAACTTTAAGGGAATATTAATGTTTCCTATAGAAATAAGTAATATAACAAAAAAGATTCTACATAAAGATCCTAATAATTGGAAAATTATAGTTGCTGCAACTAAAACGGGAGGCTATAGACAAGTGGTTCTTAAAGAGAATAAAATGATATTTACGCGTTTAGTACCATTTACTAATGATAATTTACCAGGAATTATTGCTGGTGGAATATATCAGGAAGTGCAAGATACTATTCGATCCTTAACTAAGTTTGGGTTTGAAAAAAATAACCCTATCGACCTTTGCATCATAGTGTCAGAAGATATTAAAGCTAGTTTATCAGTCATAAATTTTTCAGAGAACAGTGTGAACATATTAACTCCATATGAGTTAGGCAAACTATTAGGAGCAGAACTAGCTATAAGTGAAAAAGATAACTTTTGCGATACCATAATTTTGTTTCACAGCTTTAAGAATAAATTAGCAGCTATTTTTAATACAAAGGAAACTAAAGAATTTTATCTATTCAATTATCTTTATTTAAACTCTCCTCAAATTTTTCTATACTTCGCTTTGGTTTTAGTCGTAATTAACGCCCTTTGTTTGCTAAATTTGTATTCAAACTTCAGTGTCGCTGATAATTTATCCGCAAAGCAGAGCACCTTAAATAACCAATTAACAAAACTTAGCCAAAGCTATAATGTAAAAAAAATAGATGAAATTTATGATTTTATTAATATCAATAATATTTTATCAAAAATAGAATACTCTCCTCTTACACAAGTTAAGTATGTAGAAAAGTTAAAAGTACCAGGTATAGAGCTTCGATCATTTGAATGGAATTATAATGAGGCAAAAAGTTATATTACCACAACTTTAAGGTTTAATTTTCGATCCGGTAAAAATATTTCCTATCAATACGAGAAACTACGAAAAAATTTAAACGATAATTTTCGTACCTATGACATTAATATTTCTAACTTACCTGCTGCTAAAGGGCAAAATCTATCTATTGATGTTGAAATAGGAGAGGCAATGTAGATTAATGACTATCTCTCAATTAAAAAGAAAAGCTACAATTCAGTTTATATCGTGTTTGTTATTATCTGTTGGATTAATAGGGTTATTAACATATGTTGTTATCTATAACGAAAAGGTTTATAATAAAAACCAAATTGCGATTGATAAAATACGTTCTATTAATTTACAGATTACTGGAATTCAAAAAAAGGAAGTTGTTCTAAATAAAAACCTAGATTTATGGAAAAAAATTTCTTCTTCAAATTTACACAGTAGCAGATACATTGCAAATTTAAATTTCGAGCTTAGCAGGTTATATAAAAAGTACTATATATTAGAACCTGAAATATCAATTTCTATACCCGAAGAAGTTGAGCTCCACAACAAAAGTGAACGCACAAAAGTAATAAAAAGTGAAGTGGTCCTAAATTTAAGTTCAATCAGCGATAAGCATATTTTTTTATTTCTACAGTCTATTCCAAATCTGCCCGGTTATGTTATGATCAAATCTCTTATTTTAAACAAGCAGAGAAATATTGATGCTGCAACTATGAATCAAATTTTGAATGGTAATATGATAGAGATAGTGAGAGTTAATATAGTCTTTGATTGGTATACTATATTAAGTAGATAAGGTGATGAACATAAAGCTGTTTTTTATTTTTACGCTACTCATTTCCAATGTTAATGCATATTGCAGTTGTGAAGATATCATAGAAAGCATAGAAATTTGTAATGAGTATTCTTGCCGACAATATATTGGCAATGAAGATTTTATTGAGCATAAAATATTAGGATTAAATAGTGGAAATTTATGCGTATATATAGAAAAACAAGGTGATGATGAAATGGTTTGTCATCATTCTCAGTATGGAATGATGATAGAAAAAAGATATTTTGAAAGTATTCTTAAAGTTGGCAATCAAGAAATCGATGATTTTATTGATATAGCAAATTTGCGTGCAAAAGAGTGTTTCTTTATTAACAATCAAAAACTAAGCTATACAGATCGGGACGATATAATAAGAGAAGCAGTGGAAAGTGACTTTGACGTTTTGTCACAATATAGTAACGTAAAAAGCATTTTTTTTGATGAAGAGCCAGTTAATAGAATGGTCAATGAAATGGAAAAGTTCAATTTACGGTCTTCAAGAGCTGCAAAAGAGGAGGTATCAGATAATTTCAACTGTAAGGTAGTGAGTTTAGACTCAATTTTATATCTTTCTTCCGATACATGGAAAATATGGGTAAATGGAAAGCTGTTTATAAATACTAAGGACTTAAAGGTGCACTCAGTCACTGAAAATTGTGTGACTTTTGTATGGGCCGTAGATCAAAAAGCAATAAAAAAGCATGCGAATGATTCTCAAAATGTATATCTTGGACATGGGAGTGTTATGTTTACGCTTTATCCAAAACAAAAATTTGACTTGGATAGCTTATCTATTAAATAATTTAGTATATAGCCAAAGTGACTTAGGTTTACCGACAATTTGAAAAACCGTCATCCCGCTGCTCGTTAGCGGGATCTCAACATAGATACCGCGGGTGGGTAGCTATATATGCGCTTGTAGCTCAGTTGGATAGAGCGTTGCCCTCCGGAGGCAAAGGCCGTGGGTTCGAATCCCTCCAAGCGCACTTTTAATTAAATTTGACAATAGTACTTTCACATAAGATAATAAAGGGATTTATTTAGAGCATAATTATGTCTGGTGGTACCATAAACAAAGTCATATTAGTTGGTAATTTAGGAAAAGATCCTGAAATTAGGACTACACAAAATGGAAAAGAGATGGCAAGTTTTTCAATAGCCACGTCTGAAAGTTGGACTGACAAACTTTCCGGTATGCGCTCTGAAAAGACAGAATGGCATAATATTGTAATTTTTAGTGAAGGATTAGTAAAAATCGTCAAAGATTTTGCACGCAAAGGCAGTAAAGTTTATGTTGAAGGTTCTTTGAGAACTAGAAAATGGACTGACCAAAACGGTAGTGAAAGATACACAACAGAGGTGGTTCTATATAATTTTAATAGCGCTCTTACTCTCTTGGATTCGCGACCAAATTCCGATTACAAGCCAAGTGAATACAAGCAAAATGAAACAGAACAAAAAAATAAGCACGAAAGTTTTGACAACGATATAAAAGATGAACTAATCGATGATGAAATACCATTTTAACAATTTAAATTGAAATTTATATTTTTATGGACTGCTTGTGTTACTCCTTTTAATTGCAATGGGGATGACATAGATTACCGCAGTTTGCAGCGTTTACTTACAATACAAGCTGAAGCTGAAAATGGCGTAGTGTTACTGGGTAGCACAGGTGAAGGCCTATCGCTTACTGATTCTGAAAAGCGTACATTAGTTGAATTTGTATGTAAGCTAAAATTAAATACGAAAATTATAATTGGTGTACCAGGAGTGAATCTATATCAAACTCTTGAATGGCTTGATTTTTGCAAGGGTATGCCTATTCATGGCTATCTAATGACAACTCCCATTTATGCAAAGCCCGGAATTATGGGGCAGACTTTATGGTTTGAAAAGCTGCTTGAGAAAGCACATGTGCCGGCTATGTTTTACAATATTCCATCGAGAGCAGGAGTGAGTCTTCACGCTGAAACTGTACGCAACTTATCCAGCCACGAAAAATTTTGGGCTATCAAAGATTCAAGTGGCACCGTTGATACTTTAGCTCAGTATAAGAAAGTTGCTCCAAATATTGAGGTCTTTTACGGAGATGATAATATGATATCCGATATGGCCGCTTATGGTGCGGCTGGTCTGGTTTCCGTTGCTTCCAATGTTTGGCCACATGTAGCACATGAATATGTTAAGCAATGCCTACTGTCATTCCAGCACGTAACTAGAAAAAAAACAACTCCTCAAATGACAGGAAATGACATAAAAAGTTCAACAGATATCTGGCAACAAGCTTGCAAAGCTCTATTTATTGCCAGCAACCCAATACCCACTAAAGCACTTTTGCATGATATTGGTCTTATAGAACATCAAACTGTCCGCCTACCACTCAGCACAGAAGACTTGCCTTCTGTTGAAAAATTGAGGCAAGCCAATAAAATGATTCTTGGATGGAAAGAACTGACTAATGACTAGGGCTAGGAACACAACCTGCACTAGCACCATTAACTTTCACACCGCTGTCAACCGAGCTACCTGGTGGTGTTGGTGGAGAAGAAGAGCGTTCAGTTATTGCACTAAAAAGTGACATAATAACTTTGCATGCTACTGCAGCTAAGACGGCTATAGCTAGGGGCGATTCAAGGCCAAGGGCAGCTAAACCTGCTCCAACTCCAAAAGAAACAACAGCCCCTGCTATAAGAGGTAAAACACACTTACTCAATTTATCAAACAATTCAGCTTTTTCATTTATCTTTTTTTGGTCATATATATTACCGTATATTTTATCGAGAGAGCTTCTATCTATAAGCAATAAAATGCCAACAAGCGTACACGCAACTAGCGGGAGCATAGAGCCAATCATCCCCCCTGCGATCAAAGGCGGTAAACTAGGACAATATTTAAGAGCTGTGATACTAGCTATAAGCCCTACAGACCCTATGGCTATTGCTGCATATGATGCAAACTTTTTTAGGTTTACCGACGATTTGAAAAACGACAAATTCGTCATTCCGCTACTAGTTAGTGGAATCTATGCCGAGATACCGCGAATGAATCGCGGTATGACGTGTTGCTTGGGTCAGCTATAGGACCTGTACCAGCACCATGACCTTACCCAGAAAAAATGGAGAGAAAGAAAGGAGTTTTTTTGTGGTAATCCAATCAATCCGTAACCGTTCACAGATTTCCACTTAATTCTTCAATCTCACTAATAGAAAGGCCAGTAAACTTGACAATAGTGTTGACATCAACATTATTAGCCAGCATTGCTTTTGCGACTTCAATTTTCCCTTCAATTTTTCCTTTCTCTATACCTTTTTGTATACCTTTCTCTTCAGCAAGATCAAGTCTGTATTCAAGAATGGCTTCTTCTTTCCGTAGATCCATTATTCTTTCTTCGTAAGCTACTAAATCTTTTTCGTTCCAACGAAACTTGTCTAATTCATCATATGCTAGCTTTATTATTGGCGCTTTTTCTGCAATTTTCTTTAGATCTTCATCTGTCGTTTCTTCAGCATATTTAAAGAAAAATAGCCAACGATCTACTATGCTTTCTAGCTGTTCTACTTTGCTTTTTGTAAATTTAGGTAACTCAATAAAGACAAATTGAAAATCTTTTAAGTAATGGCCGTTGGTTTTTATATCACGTATATTATGAGTAGAGATATAACCAACTTCTTCAAGAAGTAAGTTACAATTGGAAATAGCAATAAAGAAGACTTTCTTTAAATCAATGTAGTTGCCAGATTTATCTAATTGTCTTGAGTAGGCTTTAGCGGCATATAATTGAGCGCGTTTTTCGAAGCCCTTGTCTCTAGCGAGCTGCATTTCTGCTATATATCTATTTCCATGAGAATCCTTGCAGAGAACATCAACAATACTTTGTTTATCAGAGGCAACTTCGGGATCCATAATAGTGCTAAGAAACTCAACTTCTTGTATTGCATTTATCTCAGTAAACCCTAAAATATCGTTCAAAAAGTGGATCAGGATATTCTTATTTTTTTCCGTTCCAAAGATTTTTTTGAAACACAAATCATTGCGAGGATCGAGAAATTTTGAAAGAGCCATGGCAAAAATGCTTGAAAATATTAATAATTATACACTATTATTAACAATTATTCAACCATATTTTTGAAGATAGCTATAGCTAAAGTGACTTAGGTTTACCGATAATTTGAAAAACAAAAATTCGTCATTCCGCTACTTGTTAGCGGAATCTATGCTGAGATACTGCGAATAAATCGCGGTATGACGTGTTGCTTGGGTCAGCTATAGGACCTGTACCAGCACCATGACCTTACCCAGAAAAAATGGAGAGAAAGAAAGGAGTTTTTTTGTGGTAATCCAATCAATCCAATTAACAGCTTGCTCATTATAGTCTTGCAACTTTGATTTATAGCTCTTCTCATAATAATCCAAACAAGTTAAGATATGGATTTATGGTAGTGGGGTTTGTATGCCAGCAGCGTATAGTTACGATTTAAGGAAAAAAGCAATGGAGGCATTGGATGAAGGAGAAAGTAGAGCAACTGTTGCAGAGAGATTTAAAATTGGAAAAACGACTCTATATGAGTGGCAGAAAAGGCGTAAGGAAACGGGAGATTTTCAGTCAAAAAAGCCTGGAAGCGTAGGATATAACCATAAAATTACTGACTGGAATGTTTTTACCAAATTTGCAAAAAACCATGGTGGCAAAACTCAGTCAGAGATGGCTAAACTCTGGGGTAATATCAGTCGACAAACGATTCACCGCGCACTTAAAAATATTGGATTTACAAGAAAAAAAGACCTACGGATATAAAGAAAGAAATGAAGGAAAGCGAGCTCAATTTTTAAAGGTTATAGCAACAAAACGTCATGAAAATCTTGTATATATTGATGAATCTGGAATAGATAATACAGAAGACTACCCATACGGATATTGCAGAAAAGGAGAGAGGTTTCATTCATTAAAATCAGGTAAAAAAACTCAGCGTGTCAGTATGATTGCAGCTCTAAATAAAAGGAAGATCATTGCTCCATTGACCTTTGAAGGATACTGCAATAAGGATGTTTTCGAGGCTTGGTTTGAGCAGTTTTTAACTCCAATTTTAAGGTCTGGCCAAACTGTAATTCTTGATAACGCTACATTCCATAAATCTAAAAAAATAGATAATCTTGCTAGAGGAGTTGGTGCTGAAATTCTTTATCTTCCTCCATATTCTCCAGACTTTAACGAAATTGAGCATAATTGGTTTGCTATAAAGAATAGAGCTAGAAAAAATATCCCTATTTTTAAGTCTTTCCGTCAAGCTGTTGATTCTGCTTTTTTATTCTGACTATTATGAGAAGAGCTATAATATACAATCCAAATGTTATTTGAACACTCCCAAACTTATCACTTTATGCCACTGGTCTTCATCTAAAATTTCTACACCTAATTCCACTGCCTTTTTATATTTGGATCCTGGTTTTTCTCCTGCAATTAGGTAGTCAGTTTTAGCAGAAAGATGTGAGCTGACCTTTGCTCCTAGAGTTTTGGCTCTTACTTTTGCCTCTCCTCTACTCATAGCAAGTAGCTTACCAGTAAACACTATAATTTTATTATTTAAAACAGAGTCACTAGAGTTGGAGTTCACAGGAAGAATTTGAAGACAAGCAGTAAGATCATTTAACATTTTGATGTTATGTTCCTTAGAAAAAAATGATTCCAAAGATTCAGCCCCTTTTTTTCCTATGCCGTCTATACCGACTAGCTCAGTATTATCTGATGACAGTTCAATCATCGAATTATACCAATTATCATAAGAAACATAATAATCTGCAAGCAATTCTGCTGCAACTTGGCCAATAAATCTAATACCTAAAGAAAATATAAACCTATCTAGAGTTATTACCCTTCTGCTTTGTATAGAATTTAACAAATTAGCTATAGATTTCTCGCCCCAGCCAGACTGTCCTTCCAGATTAAATTCATCCAATTTTTCTTCTAAAGTAAAAATATCATGGATTTGTTTTATCAGATCAAGGTCGTAAAAAAACTCTATCTGCTTATCACCAAGGCCAACAATGTCAAATGCATCTTTCGATACAAAATGCTTTAGTTTTTCTATTATTTGAGCTTTACAGGCAAATTCCTCAGGACATCTTACTGCCGCCTCTCCCTCAACCTGACGTACTTTACTACCACATTCAGGGCATACTCCAGGAAACACAAATTCAGGTGTATTTGGAAGACGAGAATCTCTGCTTACTTCAACGATCTGGGGAATTACATCTCCTGCCCTTTTGATTGTTACAATATCTCCCTCTCTTATGTCTTTACGTTTTATCTCATCTTGGTTATGCAGACTTGCTCTACTAACTAGCACCCCACCAATATTGACTGGCACTAAATCTGCAACTGGAGTTAAAACCCCTGTTCTGCCCACCTGTATAAATATCTTATTTAACTTTGTTTTTGCATAAACCGCAGAAAACTTGTATGCAAGTGCTGAGCGCGGTGCTTTGTGAGTATTCCCTAGACGATTTTGTAGTACCAAATCATTTACTTTATAGACTATTCCATCAATATCATAATCCAAGTTATAGCGACAATTATAGACCTCGTTATAGAACTTCAGCATTCCATCCAAACTACTCGTTAAGGACTGATGCTCATTTACGCAAAAACCAAGTGCCTCAAGCTTATTTAGTATTTCACTTTGACTTTTCTCTGCTCCACCAATCAAAGAATAAGCAAAATATCTAAGTGGTCTACTTGCTGTAATGTTTGCATCCAATTGCTTTAGAGAACCAGCAGCTGCATTTCGAGGATTGGCAAATTCATCGTTTTCATTTAACTTTAAAAAGTCGCTGTTACTGATGTATATTTCACCTCTTACTTCTAGTCTTCCTTGCACGCCTTGCAAAAACTTAGGAAAGCCTTTTATTGTTGCAACATTGTGAGTGACATCTTCCCCTAAAAAACCGTCACCTCGAGTTGCAGCTTTAACAAATCTCCCATCCTCATAAATTGCAGAAAACGACAACCCATCAATTTTTGGCTCACATAATATCTCTATTTTGTCCTCAATTAAAAACCTCTTTATTTTAGACAAAAATTTCTCTACATCTTGTTCATCATAAGCATTCTCAAGAGAAAGCATAGGTTCTTGATGTTCCACCTTAGAAAACCTCTCATCATGTGGAGCACCAACACTATCTTGTGTTGCATAAATTTCTGGAAATTGTGCCTCTATTTCAGCTAACTTTTTCTTCAGTTCATCATATTCAGCATCACTTATTTCTGGCTTATTTTTTTGGTGATACAAAACATTATGATAATTTATTTGATCTTGCAGTTTTTCTCTCATCTTTTCTAAGTTAGTCATGATATCAATATGATGCTACATTAGCCTTTGTCGTCAAGTTGTGAATTTTCTTGAATTTATCATATGGTCTTAATCCATCAAATATCAAAGGTGCCACAATGCTATAGCCATACTTATTCTTCTCTTGCTCAATTGTATTAGCAGATCTCACTTGCTTTAGCCGTATATTTATATAAAATTAAAATAAATTAGAGTAAATAAGTTATTATTTTACAATATTGCTATTTAAATGCTAACAAGATTCGCTCCAAGCCCAACTGGCTATCTCCACGTAGGAAACGTACGGACTGCTTTGGTTTGTTGGATGTACACACGTAATCAAAATGGAAAATTTCTACTCCGTTTTGATGATACTGACCTTCAGCGTTCAGATGTCAAATATATAAATAATATCATAGAAGACCTAAAATGGATTGGCATAGATTGGGATGCAAGTTTTAAGCAATCAGAGCGCTTTGAGCGTTACAATGAGGTGTTTTTGCAGTTAATAAAAGAAGGGCATGTTTATGCATGCTATGAAACAAGAGAAGAGTTAGACATTAAACGAAAATTGCAGTTAAAACAAGGACTTCCCCCGGTATATGACAGAAGCGCGTTACTTCTAACTGAGCAAGAGAAAATTCATTATGAGCAAGAAGGAAGAAGACCACATTTCAGGTTTAAATTGGATAGAAATGAAGTTGTTAAATGGAATGATGAAGTTAAAGGTGAAATAAATATTGCAACAAGTCACATCAGCGATCCTGTGGTAAAAAGAGAAGATGGAATTTATACATACATGCTACCTTCTGTTATTGATGACGTTGACTTTAATGTAACCCATGTTGTACGTGGGGAAGATCATGTAACTAATACCGCAGTTCAGATCCAAATGATTAAAGCATTAAAAGCGAAAATTCCTATATTTGCTCACCTTTCTCTACTACATTTTGATGATAGCAAGATATCGAAACGGAAAGGCGGGCTGGATATCAAGTCCATAAGAGAAGATGAGACTGAACCAATGGCGCTAGTTAGTTATTTAGTGAAGCTCGGAACATCCAATCCAATTGAAGCTTGCGCCTGTATGCAATCTTTGATTGACTCATTTGACATTAAAAAATTTAGCTCAGCATCTGTACAATTCAGCTTGAGTGAAGTATACAAGCTAAATAGCAAAGTGCTGCAACAAATGTCATTTGAAATTGTACAAGAACGTTTAAATCAAATTGGAGTGGGCTCCTCAGAGTTTTGGTATTTTATAAGGAACAATATAGAAAGGTTTTCTGAGGTGGCCAAGTGGTGGAAAATATGCAAATCTGATATAGAGCCTGTGATTCTTGATAAGGAGCTTATAAAAATTGCGTTCAATGCATTGCCTCAAGGCGATTGTAACGAAAACACATTATCAGAGTGGGTAAAAGCTATTCGACAGACAGTGGATATAAAGGCAAAAGACTTATTTATGCAGTTGCGTTCAGCTTTAACAGGAACAGAAACAGGACCAGAGCTCGCTAAATTATTAATTTTTATCGGCAAAGAAAATATCATTGCAAGGTTAAAAAAAAAGTGAAAATCAAAAAATTATATAGTAACCAGACTGCATTCTGTGAAAAACACGATCTTTCATTTGAGCTTTCTTCAATTTAAAGTAAATACAGAAACTAGCTATCTTCAAAAATATAGTTGAATAATTGTTAATAATAGTGTATAATTATTAATATTTTCCAAGCATTATGGCTCTTTCAAAATTTCTCGATCCTCGCAATGATTTGTGTTTCAAAAAAATCTTTGGAACGGAAAAAAATAAGAATATCCTTATTCACTTTTTGAACGATATTTTAGGATTTGCTGAGGCAAGTGCAATACAAGAAGTAGAATTCTTAAGTACTATCATGGATCCCGAAATTGCCTCTGATAAACAAAGTATTGTTGATGTTCTCTGCAAGGATTCTATTGGTAATAGGTTTGTGATTGAGATGCAACTGGCTCGTGATAAAGGTTTTGAGAAACGCGCTCAACTATATGCTGCTAAGGCTTACTCAAGACAATTAGATAAATCTGGCAACTACATTGATTTAAAGAAAGTCTTCTTTATTGCTATTTCCAATTGTAACTTACTTCCTGAAGAAGTTGGTTATATCTCTACTCATAATATACGTGATATAAAAACCAACGGCCATTACTTAAAAGATTTTCAATTTGTCTTTATTGAGTTACCTAAATTTACAAAAAGCAAAGTAGAACAGCTAGAAAGCATAGTAGATCGTTGGCTATTTTTCTTTAAATATGCTGAAGAAACGACAGATGAAGATCTAAAGAAAATTGCAGAAAAGGCACCAATAATAAAGCTAGCATATGATGAGTTAGATAAGTTTCGTTGGAACGAAAAAGATTTAGTAGCTTACGAAGAAAGAATAATGGATCTACGCAAAGAAGAAGCCATTCTTGAATACAGACTTGATCTTGCTGAAGAGAAAGGTATAGAAAAAGGTATAGAGAAAGGAAAAATTGAAGTCGCAAAAGCAATGCTGGCTAATAATGTTGATGTCAACACTATTGTCAAGTTTACTGGCCTTTCTATTAGTGAGATTGAAGAATTAAGTGGAAATATGTGAACGGTTACATTACATAAAAGGTTTAAATATACTGGACATACTGATATACTTTCGTATTAAAAAACACCCAATAAGCAGAGTTGTGAGTGGAATAAACCACAAAATGTAAGTGCTAGGTGGGGTAGTTATAATTGAATTGCCGTAAGAATTTTTTAACTCTGAGATTATCTCTTCATCTGTGTATCCATCATTGATTTTTTTACGAATTGCTTCTCGCATATCATACGCAATCTGAGATCCAGATTCAGACAATGATTCGCCAGAACATATTGGACACCTTATTATTTCAAATAAACTGGTTGCTCGTTTTTCCATGCTTTTATCTCTGAGTTTATTATCCAGAGTAAAAGCGTTTACGCCTGAGTGAAATATCAATATGAAAAGTAAACTAACTACTGCTCTCATCCTTGGTTAATTGGGTTATTTTACTGAGTTGGTTCATAAAATCAGTGGTGGATAACTTTCCAATAAAGCTTGACCCTACATCATCATCGTACTTTATTGAAAATTGAACGCTGTCATCAGTTGTTTTTTCTGATAAGGAAGACATTAATTTTTCAAACGCATCTGAAGTTTTTGAGTCACCAATCATAAACGAGATTAATTCTTTATAATTTGATATAGCCACGTTGATTTTGTCTTTAAATGAAGACGTAACCAAATTATAATTTTGCATTCCACCATCTGCAGCAAGAGAAAAATTATTACTTTGAATTAAAAATTTCTCTATGTTGAAATTAACTCTGGAAGCTGAGATGTGGTTTACAAATTCGTAATCAAATTTAGTGTCGATACTAAGGTAACTTTCAGGACTTGCAGTATTTTTATACCGATAAGTATAAAAATCAAATCCTAGTTTAGTATTTCCACTTGGTTCTTTATCGAGGTGAAATTGAATGTAATTGCTTTTATCATTCACTTCAGTTATAACACTTTGCTGATTTTCTGAAACATCACATTTTAATCCATAATCTGCGTAACGAAGTGTATCTATATAGTCTATCACGGTACTATTTCTGTTGAATCGCAATGAAGATGGTAAATCATTTAGTCTAACAACAAAGTGGCTGCTATCGTTTGTGTGGCATTTTATATTCTTTTTCTCATCACCATGAACAACAATGTTGACTTCATTGCTTGGTATGTAGATATATACTGATTTATCAAACAATCTATTTTTTATCAATAAAGCATCAGATGAGATGGTTAATTGCTTATTGGAAAATTTTGGGTTTGTCACACGGAAAATTAGGTTAGAAGGAAGTCCACTGAAATCATGTGAAATATCAAACTTTTCGTCGTTAATGTATAGTATTGCTTCAGCTAAAAGATTTTTTACCTTACATGCAGAAAAATACCAAAAACCACCATACGCTACAGGAATAAACAAAAGTAAAGAGATGATAATATAGATAAAAATCTTACGCATAGCTAATTATTCCCCTGTTTATCCAATGATATATTTCTTGTACCCCTTGGTATGGTTACACACAAACCGTCGATATCTTTTGTGATTTTTATTTGGCACCCAAGTCTTGATGTCTCTGTTAAGCCGAAGGCTAGATCTAACATATCGTTTTCCTCATCAGATATGGGATTATGCGTTTCTACAGCATCATAAAATTCTGGATCAACAATCACGTGGCATGTAGAACAAGCAAGAGAGCCTTCACATGCACCTTCAAGCAGATCTGGATCACTTCTGTGGGCTAAATTAAGCAGAGTTTCTCCCTCTGCAGCTTCATAGCTTTTCTTACTCCCATCAGGTAAAACAAAAGTAACAGATGGCATATTATTCCTATTAAAATCCTTACTAATTTCTCTGTATTCTACAGGTAATAACTAATATTTGCAAACTCTTTGCAATTCCAGTGCCTATTTTTTGTCATCCAAGTACCCCTTTCTTGTCATTCAAGTAGCTGACTACTTGGATCCAGATTGGATACTGAGTTGGTGAGTATAAAAGTATAGCTTCTACGTCATACCGCCACGAACCGTCATACCGTGATTTATTCACGGTATCTCATCCGCTAACACGCAGCAGGATGACGAGGTTATCGTCATGCCGCCGCGAACCGTCATACCGCCGCAGACCGTCATACCGACGCGGTATCTCTAGATCCCGCTAACAAGTAGCGGGATGACGAATTACTTAACCGTCATACCGTGATTTATTCACGGTATCTCACATAGATCCCGCTAACAAGCAGCGGGATGACGAGGTTATCGTCATGTCACCACGAACCGTCATACCGCCGCAGACCGTCATACCGCCGCGGTATCTCCAGATCCCGCTAACACGTAGCGGGATGACGGTTGTCGTTTAGCTATAAATATTTAAGAAATTTACCAAACGAAAAAAAGGCAAAAGAAGCCCCGAGTAGCGAGTTTTGACTCTATATTACTGTAAGTGGCGCTGTAATAATGTGCTGACGCTTAGTTTAAGCGCGATTTGGCTGAATGTAGAAAAAATTTAAAAGACATGCAGCCGCTATAATTTTATGTAATCCGCCAATAAATACCTGAGTTTTTTTACTGAATTTTGTTGTTGAGCCCGCGCGGATCAAAAACAAGTTTTGAGTCATAAATACCCTTAATACTACAATAAGGGGGCTGGCGGAGTTTGTCAAGGAAGTTTTTTCGTTTCTACTGAATGACAGTTGTGACCTATGCAAGAAGTCTGTTGTAGTTTGTACGATATCTTTATAAAATGGTTCGCATAAGTTATCTAGCAGTGCAACTAAACAAATACAAAAATCAAAACGTCGCGGTTTTTGGTCTTGGTAAAACTGGTTTATCCGCCATTAACGCTCTAATAAAGAGTGGTGCAAGAATATATGCATGGGATGATCATGAAGAGCAAATAGCAAATGCAAAAATGATGTATAAAAAATGTAATTTTATTCATCCCAAGGAATACAATTGGCATGAGATCAGTGCATTGGTTTTAAGCCCTGGAGTGCCAACAGAGCCACATTGGATAGTAAAACTTGCAAGGAGATTTGATTGCAAAATAAAATCAGACATTGAGCTATTTCTTGAAGCTAAAACTACGAACCAGAAGGTAATAGGCATCACAGGAACAAATGGTAAATCAACCACTACATCACTAATAGGGCACATATTAAAATCTGCAGGGAAAAAAGTAGCTATTGGTGGAAATTTAGGCGTTCCTGTTTTGGATCTAGAAAGAGATGCAGAAATTTATGTAATTGAATTTTCCTCTTTTCAATTGGAGTTGATGAATGAAATTAACGTGGACATTTCAGCACTGCTCAATATTACACCAGATCACATAGATAGGCATGGAAGTATGGAGAACTACATAGCAACTAAATTAAAACTGATAAACGGTAGTGAGGTTGCCGTAATAGGATGTGACAATGAGATTACTGCTGACATATTCAACAAATTCACTGGAAACAAAATTCCAATCTCAGCTTCGATGTCATCCTCTTTGTCATTCCAGCCACTTCTTTTGTCATCCCAGTGCTTGACTACTCGGATCCAGAAGATCTCGTTAAAACTAGAGAGTCATAGCTTATCAGTAAGCGACGTGAAAATAAACCTAATATCCAACGCAGAAAACATAGCAGCCGCATATGCCG
Organism: Wolbachia endosymbiont (group A) of Norellia spinipes; assembly: GCF_964273535.1. Lineage (NCBI taxonomy): Bacteria > Pseudomonadati > Pseudomonadota > Alphaproteobacteria > Rickettsiales > Anaplasmataceae > Wolbachia > Wolbachia endosymbiont (group A) of Norellia spinipes. Next base: position 1,340,845 of record NZ_OZ187006.1, on the reverse strand, counting down.
TATGTAAGCTACTTGGAGTAGATAGCAACACTATTATCAATGGAATCAAGTCCTTTTCAGGACTGAGGCATAGGAATGAACTGCTTGGCAAAATAAGAAATGTGTTTTTCGTGAACGATAGCAAAGCAACTAATGCAAAGTCGAGCGAAAAGGCGATCTTATCTTATGAAAACATAAATTGGATCGTTGGTGGAAGAAGCAAAAAAGGTGGAATAGAATCATTAAGCAAGCATTTCACGAGGATTAGAAAAGCTTTTCTTATTGGAGAATCAACCGAAGCCTTTGCAAACACTATGGAGAATAAAGTAGATTATGTTAGATGTTGCAATCTAGAAGATGCATTCAGATTGGCTTTTGAAGAGGCCTTAAATAGCGCAGAAGAAGTAACTATATTACTTTCTCCCGCGTGTGCTTCTTTTGATCAATGGAAAAATTTCGAGGAACGTGGTGAAGCATTTTGTAGAATGTTTGAAAATCTCAGGTACAATCACACATGCTGTTTAGTATAATGTTGCGTGGAACAAGATGAAATAAAGTTAATAATAGATAAGCTAATTAGGGTTATTCCATTTGAAGGGATAAGCGATGAAACCCTATTAAAAATTTGCACAGACCTTAATCTAGCTAATAGCTTTTGCAAATTTCAGAATGGAATATATAGCGCTTTGGAGCACATAGCAGAGGACTTAAATAGCTCAATGGAAGCTGAACTAAGAAATTCCAATTTAGAAGATATGAAAGTGCGAGAGCGGGTAAAATTAGCTATTCAAATACGCCTTTCAAACTACGCTAAGCTACCGAATTATAGAGAACTTTTAAAAAATGTTTTATCATTCTCCGTATCACCAAAAAATACATATTTTTCTAGTAAACTTTTATACAGAACTATTAGCGCGATTTGGTATGGCATTCATGACCAATCAACAGATTTTAACTACTATACAAAAAGAGCAATATTAGCTGGAGTGTACTTAAGTACGATACTTTTTTTTATCAATGATTATTCAGAAGATTTTGCGGATACTTTATCGTTTCTTGATAACCGTATCAACAATGTCATGACATTTCAAAAATTCAAAACTCGCTTAAAAGGAATCATAGGAAATTTCTTATAAGCTTTTCATCATACTGGTTATTCATATTTATATTCTCTTGTTTTTTTTGATCTTTATGTTAAAATAACTAAATATTCATTAACGATAAAATGAAAGTTATTTATCATACCAATAGTGATATCAAGCCAGAAAAAAATACAAAACACGTGATAAACTTTTTTGGAGTACTTGGGTGTATTAAGGTTAATGCTCGTGGTAAAAATCCACTTAAGGGACAAGAAAGTAAGTTAGTTAAGCATTATTTTGACTATCCCTATTTCTCTAGAATTGTTAATCCAAGATTCTTTCAAGAAGAATTAAATGCTGAAGAAAAAAAATTCAATAGGAGAATAATCTCACTATGGTTATGTTCTGCTATATTGTCCACTGCTTCTATTGTGTCGTTATACTTGGCATACCAGAATCAAAAATCAAAAAAGGTACTTACAGGGTTAGCTTTTGCATCAGTAGTGCTATCAATTTTGGCTACCATATGTTTTATCGTACTTTGCCTATGGATGCTTTTTGACTTTATTAAGAAGAGATTTGTAGTACACAGAATTAAAAGCTTTTTAGAAAATGAAGTCAGCCCTGAGTGGATAAAGCGTTATAAAAAAGAACTTATAGATAAAGATTCGAAAAGAGATGCAGAAGCTTGTGATCAAGAGTTGGAAAAAGATATAGAGGATATTATAGAGTTCCTCTTGGAAAGAAAGAAAATTGTAGCGCTATATGAATTTCTAACAAACGGTGAAAAGTTAGTTCAAGCTGGAATGGCAATGGTAAACATGTTACTTGTAAAAGGTGTGCATCCAAACAATATAATTTTGGATACTAACTCTCTTGGAGGAGGAATTGCAGCAGAAGTTTTAAAAAGATTTGAAAAACAAGGTATCTATTTAACATTAATTCATAGTAATTCTTATAGCTCACTTAAGGATGCAACTAATAACTTTCCTCATGGGATAGGGAATTTTTTCATGAGACGGCTTCCTGCAAAATTCTTGAATTTTTGGTTTAATCGTTGCGGATTGGAATTTAATTCACGAGAGATTATAGAGAATACAAAATGCCCTGTATTAATTGCTGGCAGGAAAGGCGATACTGTAATTCCACAGGAAGCACAACTCGTTGGTAAACTTCCAGATTCATCCACATCTGACACATCTGAATGGTTTAGATGGAATATAGTACTTGAACACGATCCTCAAAACACGGAGTGTAAGAGCAAAAATATTCATGCTGATCATAAAGAACATTTAGTTTATCGTGAGGATAATGATGATATAACAAAATACACCAGTTACGAAGAAAAAGAAAATAAATTTATTGAAAAAGCACATAAGTATTTGTTGAAAGGTAAATTTAATAGAAATTTTAAGCTAAAAGACTACTGTAAAAGTAGTATCTTTGGAAGCTTGACGGAAATAGAACTGAAACCCATCAATGAAAAGCATATACAAGTTTAAGTTAATAGAGAAAGAAAAATTATTCTTGCTATACCGTAGGTACGTTCCAAGATTATACTGAAGTTTTTATTGCACTCAAAACCTTCGTTTTTCCTAATCTCTAGAATTATCAATGCATCATCACTTAACCAGCCTGAGTGAGCTAGTCCATTCAACGTTGATTCAACTAGATTGCTATTGTAAGGTGGGTCTATAAAAACTACATCGCACTTTGAAATAGGTTGTGGCAATTTGTTAGCACTGCAACAAATTAGCGTGACATTGTTCGTAATTCCAAAATCTTCTGCTGTTTTTTTAGGCAGTTGCAAATTGTAATAATCTGAATCCACCATGAATGCATGTTTAGCGCCGCGAGAAAGTGCTTCAAATGAAAAAGAGCCACTTCCGCAGAATAAATCAAGTACATTCAAGTTATAAATAGGTTTTCTTGAGGAAAGTATACTAAATATTGCTTCTCGGACAACACTCATAGTTGGTCGTGCAGCTAAATGCTTACCTGTAGTTATTTTTCTTCCGCGATATTTGCCTGCAATGATGCGTAGCATACTAAATAAGCTCCAAAATAACTAATTATTTAATACTATATGATTAATGTCAATATGGCTTTAGCAGTTTAATAGAGAGAAGCTATCGAGTCGCTTGTAAGAAAAACACAAACACAAAACTCATCCGTTATTTTTTTCTGATTTGCCTACTGCATTAATTGCTTGACCAATCTCATCTTGTAAACCACCATAATCATTTCTTTCATCATGATTTATCCCTTCAATTCTGCTTTCTAACTCCAGCTTAATTATAGTATTAATTTTATCTATGTTATCGAGAAAGCTTTTACATTCTTCATCACTATACTCTTCGCCAGATGCTTTTTTTTCAACAAATAGGTTTTTAAATCCTACTAAATTGGAATTCTGATCGGTATTCAGTACAACATTTCTCTCTACGAAGCTAAGATCTGATAGTAATAAACTAACCTCTAATAGATCTTCACTTTTAATGTTTGCAAGATTATCAAGATTGTCTAAAATATTAAACACCTTAAGCCTTTCTTGTGCAATCTCTTTGTCTTCCTTATCAAATTCAGACAATAAACTATGATTATCTACAAATTTCTCACTCAAAGCTTTATTTAATTTAGTGAGGTCGATATTGTTGTCTAGTGTGTTGTCTAATAGTAGATCTACTCTTGCCCTACGCGCATTTAAAATGTCATCGTAGTCATTTAACTTTATATTACCATCACCGTCTTGCTGCAGACCATAATAATTTAATCCTTTAAAGTTATGATTCTTCGTCATTATCACCCCTGTTATCAGCCCTTTCATTATTCTCACGTTCTGTATCTTCTCCAAAAAGTAATGAGGTGTCGTAATTTTCGCCTTCTTGATCTCTTTCTTTTTTTCTTCTAGCTCTTTCAGCACGTTTTTCTATATCTTCCGGAGTATTAGTGTATTTTTCTGTGCCTAACTCTCGTGCTAATTCATTTGATTGATCAGACTTATTTTCCTTTAGTGGTTGATCAAGCTTGTCTTTTTCTGGTCCTCTCTTACGTCCGATAGTGTAATCATGAAGTTTTTCTAAGAAATCTCGCCTATGCGATTTTGCTCTACAGAGCAGATTACCTTGGTAACCATCTTTTTCTCCTGTACGGTGGCTAACTCCTATAGAATCAAGGCCATGCTCCCAAGTAAACTTCATAGCATCTTCTATTGTATAGCCCAAATGTGACCCTACATATCCTTTATAATAATCTAAATATTTACCAATCCTTCTATGTGTAATATCTTCTTTATCAACTCCAAATGCCCTGTAAATTTTTTCCTCAAGCTTATCAATGTCATTTTCAGGCGATGTCACAAATTTTGTTGCTTCAATAGTAGCATTTACAAGTTTACGTGGCGCATCAATAGCATGTTTCAGTACACCTCCAACTCTTGGTATCCTACCCAGTAGATTAGCTGTACCTCCGGCTAATCTGTCTGGTAAATGAGTAGCCCAACTGCCTAAAGACTCTAGTTTTCCACCAGCAAAATCTTGCCACTTCTGCTTTAATCCTTCTGCTACACCAGCTAAAGGTGACGCATGATACATGCTAGATATGCTGTAAACGCTGTATCCACCACCGGCAATACTTGAGCCCATTTGTTGCACAAACTCACGTAAGGAGAACATTAAGAATGAGAGCAAGAATAATACAAAGATTTCCCCCGCATTGATTAAATAGCCCCTCTGTATGTCTTGCACCCTTTGGTAATCGCTATTTTCTTGATAATTTTTGCAATCCTCACAATCTTTACATTTCTGACAGTATTCACTGTTGGGATCCCTATATAATTTGTGCAAATCCTGTAATTGGCAATGTGGCTCTCGTCTAATAACATCCTGCACCAAAGACTTTATCTCTCTTTTAAGATCTGGTCTTATGGTACCTTTTCTGTAGTCATCCACTATTTTCCTATAATTTTTACATTTTTCTTCATCTTGCTGAGGTTGACAGTAAAGCTCTGTTATTTTACTATTCATACCACCTATCTTTTTGTCTATATTGTTGATCAGTAATATAATGTTAGCCCTCTCTGATGCATGAGATAAACTATTTGTTAAGCGTACTAGATCCTTTGCACTACAGTTATTATCCACTACTATATCACTTTCCGCAATATAGTGGTCTGCTGGATTCCTTTTAGTACCAGGAATTGGATTAAAGAAAGGATAATCTATATAACGAAAACCTTTTTCAATGTAATCCGGTGGAAGCAGGATATATCCAGCGCCTCCAGTAAATTTTATTGTACCACCTTCTCTGCTTATCTTTTCTATACCTTCTATGTTCTTATCTACGTTCAGCGGAGAAGCTTCTCCAAGAGTGTAAGGTACGAAAATTTGCCCTGGGGTCCAACCAAAGTACTGCTTATCAACGATACAAAAACCGCCAAACACCCATTTTGGAGCACATAACCTTACCTCAAACCATTTATTGTAGCATACAGTAAAACCTAACTGCCTATAAAAGGTATTCATTATAATGGAAGCCAGTAATGACAAGAGAGCAAATATCATAATCGACTGTAAACAAAAGCTGATGCAGAATTTTATCCAACCTTCAAACAGACTTTTCAGCGGTGAAAATAAAATAGAGATCAGGAACAATGGCATGATAGCTATAAGAAAAGCTATACCCATAAAACAAGAGAGAAATATTATGTAAGCATATAAGCACAGCAAGAAATATAAAACTATCCCTATGAAAATTGCTGGTATCATAAGTAAGCTTGCCCACATTTGGTAATGTAAAAACGCTGCAAACTTTTTCCAAACAGAATAAGCAAAAAACTTATTGAACATGTCCTCCATGAACTTAAACAACTTAGCTTCATCTCCTTGAGCAATACTTCCGGTGTTCATGTTGGGAGCAAAATTAGTAATTATACTTATCAGTTGTTCAAGACCTTTAACGAATAGAACGAGAAAATGATCATAGAAAAATCTAAAACTTCCAGGAGATATAAGCACTATTACTAGAGTGATTTTCATCATTCTGATGAGCATATCATGCTTAGTTTCTCGTATCATGCCAAAAAGATAAAGAAGCGATGAAATCATTACAAATAGAACAAGCAAGGAAAGAACAAAATTGTGAAAACTTGAACCTTTTTTAACTATATTCTCAAACATAGTTTGCGCAGCCGCACACTCACTACCTTTACAATCTTTATTAGGTGAGATCAATAAAGTGTCTTTTAGATAATGATAAACTTCATTGAAAAATCCAAAGGTACCTGGTTTTTGTACTCCATACAAAAACTCAAAAGAGTAGCCACCTACATTATCTAAGTAATATCTATCTAATATTTTTACATATATTTTCCATCCCTTTTCTAACTTCAACTCATTACAATTTCTGTCCTTTAATTCAGTGCTATCTCTGTCTAAAGTAAAAAGTCCATTGGCGCCCTCTGCTGTGGAGTTATAACCTAGATGTACAGTAGGATATTGAGGATCGCGCATTAACTTTAGATTTTCGTTAGGATCATCTTTCCCCGTTTGAAACAAAAGATAAGCACCATGACCATTGGTAAACCAGCATGGAGCACCACGTGATACTGTATTTGCGCTATCATCTTCATTAATGCACTTGCAATTTACAGTGCAACTTGCATTAGGCTTACTTGAAAATTTTTGTATGCTAGGTTTATAATCATTACAAACTAAGTGAAAGTCAGGTAGACTATTATCACCTGACTTGCCTTCAAATTTAGTTGCATATTTTAACTGCTCCAAGCTTTGTAAGGTATAACTGCCTTTTTTAGATTCCTTCTTGTTATTATTGCTCCAAGATGTCCATGCACCATTAACTCGCACTCTTAAACTATCTCCATTGGTTTCGAGTCCGGTATCCTCCCACTTCACCACTTGGTTATGGTGAAAACCATAATTAATTTCGCCAGTTTCAGGATCAATAACTTCTCCATCTTCTGGAATAAACGCATCGTGATCGTTTGTAAAATGAGCGCTTACTGCAATAGGTTCAGGACCAAAATAATCGGCAGATATGCACCTTGGGAAAGGCATATCGTTCTTACTACAACCTGTGATCAGCACATAAGCTGCAAGAAGTAATACCCTAAACCAACATTTGCCTAAGCGTGATTGCATATCTAAACTTTTTCCAAATATAGAAATAAATTTCTAAAACTTTACTTAAAATATCTTTTTAATTAGTTACTCCATAACATCATTCATATCTTACTTCTCTCCATTTCCTTCCTTGTTTTTAGCTTTATCACTAGGATCACTTCTTATTGTTTCATCAGGATTTTTTTGCTGACCTGATTGTTTTGGTGCTTCAGGTTTAGAGCTCCCCCTCTCCTTTTTATCAGGACCTTCTTGCTTACCTGATTGTTCTGGTATTTCAGATTTAGGGCTCATGGAATTATCCTTCACGTCAACTTCCGTCCGATCTTTACCCACTTGTTGCCTAATGTTCTGTATCATACCTTGGGTGTTATTATCAAGGCCAACAGTTGACAGTATAGCTTGTGATGCGCTTGTGGCAACTTGACGAACACTGCCAGCAACTCCCCAACCAGAGCTGAATAGTGCTTGTGCCATAGTTTCTGATATAGTAACAAAAGCTTCCATTGCATTAGCAATAATTAAGTACATAAATGCTTGGATCAGATCTATGGGCAACGCTGCAAAGTGCCCACCAGCCCTTTCTCCGGTACTGAGTGCAACATCAACATTAGTGCCAGGACTGTATCCAAGAGGCAGTATTGATTTCATCAAGCACAGATCATACGATAAGAAATTTACGCTAATTAAACATTGATAGCATGCAGAAAAATTTGTGAGATTGTATAGAACTGAATACATCAACTGATTTAAAAGAGATAAAGATGAAAATAAAATAACTGGTTGTACTGCAACGTGAGCCAGCGTTTTTATCCAGTTATCAAACAAGGGTTTAGTCTGTTGAAATAAAATAAACACGATAAACAAAGGTGTTAATGACAGTAAAAACGCTACTAGAACAGTAGATATTACATATTTAAACGTAGCGCTAATAATGCATTTTAAAAACGCAAAAGTAGCGTAGAGTATTGCCAAAAATGCAATAAAGCCAAAAGGACCAGAGAGCATCAACGATAAAAACTTTAACCAAGTTTCTGCTGTGAATAATATTCCTGCTGTCAAGTCTAAGAATGCAAATTTTCTCCCCCCTTCCCCTATATAGCCAGAAAAGCTATCAACTAAATAAGTGCTACCATCTATAAAAAGTCTGGATAAAGTTGTACCAAAAAGTTCCCAGCTTCTATCGCTAAAGGCAAAAGCTATAAATGCTATCTTGAACATTCTTACAATGAAATCAAATTTACTTAGCTGTATTGTTCCAAGCATATAGCCAACGACAGTAAATATAACGTATAGAGTAAGCAAAGCTCTTACTCCTTGAAGAAGACCTCTTGCATATCCTTTGTATGAATCTTTAACGCTGTCACCAATTACTTCTTTTTTCATAAAACCAAATATCTTGTTTATATTTGATGAAATAAAATCATTAATTTTTCTTTTGACAAATAAAGTTACACTATACTTATTGTTTTCGTAATATTTGCCATTTTTGTCCGTAATGTCATCTCTCTCTACGTTGCTTACATCAATACCAAAATATATCTTCTTAGATTCTTCGTTCTGAAAGTGTTTTCCGCTTATTACATCTAATATAGTGTACTCATCTTTTCCGTCTACTCTTTCTCTCACTCCTACCACTTTGAAATCATTAGTTCCCACACCATGCAAATCTTTAGGTGGCTCATCACCCAAATACACATACAGTTTTTCGCCATTAATATATTCACATGATCTAGTCACTTTAACATGGTACCCACCCCTATTAGCTCCATAATGATCATAATCTGCAATGGCAAGCATCACACTGCTACCAGGTGTTACACTTCCTATTGGATAGTCATGATTTAATTTCAGAGAAAAATCTCCAAATTCATCTTTAATTTGTGAACACACATTATCCCCTTTTGCACCCCTTTCCTTTGGAAGACATTGAATACCTTTAGCAGTATCTTGATCACCAAGATCACCAATTTTTGCAACAAGAGCCTCAGCCCATGAGATATCTTCTTCAGTGTTTGATGTAAAATCAACGTTAATCTGCATGGTACCCCCTTTATTTTCTTCTATCCTCTTAAGCTTATCTTCAACTCCTTTAAGGTGAGAATACATGTCACATTTATTTCCTTTATCATATTTGCTATACCTTATAGAAGAGACACAGTTCCGTTCTTTGTCTTTATATGTATAATTCCATATACCCTTCTCGGTATAGCACACGTTCTGATAGTAACAATTAAGCTCATAAGAGCTGTACTTTTTCACCTCGTTAGAATCGCAGTTTTTTCCATCACATAATTCGTTCAATCCTATTTTAGCGCGGCGTAAATCGAGTAGCGAGCCATATATCCATGGTTCGTTGTCTTGAATATAACCTTTATTAAAATGTACCTTATTATCATATGGGGTGTAACCATTGCCAACTAGCACTTTGCTTTCCTTTGCTTTTGTTTTATCAAGAGGTAAAAATTGTATTTCATTTTTTGTACCATCTTTACCATCACAAAAAAACTCTCCCCCCTGATGTACTTCACTCACTGTAGCTTTCTTATATACAGTTTCCTTACGGTCATTTTCTACAGCTTTATAACAATTATCATCAAAATTGATGCCTTTCCCTTCTGGATTGTCATAATCAATTGTTATTTTTCTGGGAACTAAGCTAAAGCTTAACCTGTCACCAGGACTTACTTTTATTCCAGTGTCTACATAACGTCTATTGCTGCCAAATTCTTTACCGCCGCACAATTCGTTTTCATTTACGCCATAATTATTAGGCACATCGTTAATATTTGCAGCTTTACTATAATTTGGTTCTGAGCCATCAGCACAAAAGCTAGCTGGCACAAGTACTTTCCTTGGATTTTTGTCTTCTTTAAAAGGGCAAAAATTTACTGATCCATCGAGGGTGAATTTGATTTCCTCACCCTTGCTAATTATCTGACCAGAATCAACCCAATGAATTTTAACTCCTTCATCTGCTTTATGAACTGGAACATCCACATTAACGCTGGTGTTTCTGCTCTGCAACCCAGGCTCAACACACTCCATAGTACAACCAGTGATTGCAAGACACAGTATCAATAATAGTGATCTTTTACTTATCATTGCTGTCTTCCTGGTTGTGGTATCTGAGGCGTTGACCTTTGAGTCCCTTGTGGTATTTGAGGTCTTGACGCACCTGACTGTTGAAAAGTACCTCCTCCTCTTCTTTGAACGCTTTGTTCATCTAACCCTACTGTTCCCATTAAGCTTTGTTGATATTCTTTTCCAGGTTCGTTTTGCACATAAGCACCAAACAACGAGTCAGATATTGCCGAAGAAGCTTTAACTAAAGCTTTCATAGCGTGTCCCAAAATAACAAAAGCCATCATAGCGGTAATATTAGGTGTATATTTGGAAGCATAACCATAGAAGATACAAGGGTTAAAAATCTTTAGGTTAATACTAAGTATACACGTAGAGCAGACTTCAAAATCAAATACTGAATATATGATATAATCCATAACCTGACTTATCAGTGATATAAAAATTAAAAGCACTACTGGATGAATCGCAAATCTTGCTAAATTTTTAACCCAGTTGTGAAACATCTGCCTAGTATACGCAAATAAAAGACAAATAATAAAAATAGGTGCTAAAGAAAGCAATAACGCAACTATTGCTATAGATGTAATAAAAGAAAATAAGGCATTAAAAATAGATAAGCTCACTGTGATTAAACCCCAAATCACCAAGCAAAAAGATACAATGCCCAAAGGGCCAGAAAATATAAGAGATACTATTAACAATACTGAATGCGATGACAGAAATCTATTTAACGGCAAATCAAGAAACTCAAAAACATTTGAAGTAGTGCCTCTGAAATTTGCTATTTCTATTAACTGTTTTGGGGTGTTAATAAAAATAGAAAATGCATTGTTATAAAAAAAATTCCAACTGTTGTCCTGCAGCAGCTGGGTAATAACTCCTATCTTTACGCATATAATTAGAAACTCATATATAGAAATATGAGTTAATCCAAAAAAGTAGTAAAGGGTATATAAGATTATGTATAATACTAACAGCGATATTATCGTAGATCTAATGATATTTGTTTTGCTTGATTTTAGAAAACTTTCGTAAAGATGCTTTACAGGACTAGTATCAGAGTGAATCGCGTTGGAGTCTTTATAGCTGGAACCAAAAAATGCAGTTTTTACTTTTTCGTCAAAAAAATTATAGATTGCACTAAAAGTTCTTGTAGGTGGCTCTTTAGTTGTTAGGTTAATGCTAAACTGACCTTCATTTTTGTAATCGCAGCCATGGTCTCTTATTCCGTAATATATGGTGCCTGTTTTGTCTTTTAACTTTTCTTTTAAGCTTTCCATATATTGAACGTCATGAACTTGGCTAATATCCACAGATATATCCGCTTGGTCTTCACCAGGCTTATGGTCAGGGAATTTATCAGAAACACGTATATATAAGTTATTTTTTAGGCTATGGTTCTTTGTTACTCTTATGTTGAAACCACCTTTGTCATTTCTATCGTAGCAGTGCTCGTCATTTCTACTACATAAACTAAAAGTTAAACTTGGTGTTCGATGGTATTTTTCTATCTTATAATCACAGTTAGTACATATGCCACCTGTTGGAATGTATTCAAAATCTTCACCATCCATGTGAATTTTCAAAAGTGTAATGCCAGTTTTTATCTGTTTTTCTTTTAGTATTTTACTAATAGCTTCAACATCAGACCGGGATATCTCACCTTCTACACTATTGTATTCAATATATGCGCAACCTTTGTTTCCGCTGCCGGAAGGAAATTTACATATACGTCCGCAGAGTAAATTCAAAATGCGCGTATCTATTTCGCTTGCGCTGCTATCTGAAAGGCTCCTACAGTCTATATTTTCTCCTTGTTTTATAGAATTGATGATATTTTTAATCTTTTTTTCATCTTGATCTAACTTCGAAAACCAGTACTCTTTTCCATTCAACCATTGTGCATCGCCTATTATATATTTATTAGGACATATTCCATCTTGAATACTACCTTGACATTCTTCTTGATTTAAAACATGTGCAAAATGTTCCGTTTCTTGCTCGCTACACTTTTCATCGATTTTCACATACCTGATTTTTGTCTCACTCTCTTTATCTTTACACACTTTACTTCCAATAACACTAAAGCTTATCGTATCGTCTTTTTTAAGTGCAAATGGTAATGTAACGTCATTTCTCCCAGGCCTAATTGCAAAATCTGCATACTGCTTAGGACAAAAATTAACCTTACTAGGCACTATATTAATCTCTGTTACGCTTCTTATCCCATCTGAGATGTAAACACCAGAATCAACCCACTTCTGCTCTGTTGACACTATATCTAGTTTTTCACGCAAACCTGATAAATTTTCTGGCTTAATACAGTGATCCTCCCCGCATCCAGACAATAAAAAAAGTACCACAAAACTTATGCATAGCTTACCCAAGTTTTGGTTACTTAAACGTTTAAGCATCTGTTACTTACCTTAACTAGCATCACCGCCACCTTAGTTAATCTTTTCGCTGTAACCTTTACCACTATCTCCACCTCCTCCACCAGCACCACCTCTTGCCTTCTTGACAGCCGCAGCAGCAGCTTGACCAACACCTCCAGCAGCGGCTTTGACAGCAGATAAAGCTTTGCCCACCATTTGTCCAGGTGTACTACCAGAACCGAGTAATGCTCTATGGTTACCAGCAAGTTCAGCAGCCATGTTAGGAAGAATGTTTAAAAAGTGGTAAAAGAGGAATAACACTAGACACAACTTTAATAACTCTCCGATGAGAGAGCTGCCAAACTCCATGTATTTAAAGTATAATAGACCAAGTATGTTGCTCTTTTTAAAGCTATAATTTTGCATCATACATGCAAGAGTAGTTTCATTTTTATCACATTCACCATCCTTCAATTTGAACCACTGTTTTTTCTTACTATCTGAGGTTTCTGCTTGTTTCTTTTCATATAGCTTATCCGATTCAAATTTCAAATTTTTAAAATATATTTTATCACATGCTATGAACATAAAGGACAAAAACGCAAAAAGGATAACCGGGTATAAGCTATAGGTAATCAACTCTTTCACCCAGCCGTCAAAATATCCTTTGGTGTGTTGGAATAAAACCATAGGAATAAACAAAGGTGATAGAATAACAATTACACTTAAAGCAACTAGAGATAAAATAAATACATAGCACAGCCACAAAATAACCATCATCATCAGAACGGCCATAAATATACAGACAAGAGCTACTAAAATTTGTCCACCAGCGAAAATAATACCAATCACCGAACCTGCAACTAACAAGACAGGAGCAGCACCAAGCAAGACTGCTAACGTTGCAACACCTCCAGTACCAATTTTGCCACTAATTCCATCTAAAGGGGCACCTAAATAAAATAAAATTCTACAATCAAGCCTATCCCAAGGTGCAAGATAACTGTAAGATACCTTCTTTCCTTCACGAGTATATTCATAATCTGTACCTGCTTTATAATTACATATGCCTTTACTTTCAGATGACGCTTTTAGCACTATCTCTGACAAACCATTTGAGAGACGAGTTAATTCTCCATAATAATGAGACATGGTACTGCCTGTTGTGAAGTAAATCACTAAAGCGAATTTAATAATCAACATGTACATTTCTTGTGGGCTGCGAACTCCACCAGACATAGCTTTTATAGAGAACAGTATTAAAGCTAAAACCAAAACAGCAGTTACAGTGTTTTTCAACCTCTTTTGTGCTACAGATAAGAAACTGCCCTTGTTATGTCCATCTTTATCTTTAAGTGGGCTGCCACTTGAATCAATACCTGCAACTAAATTATCTAACGATTCCTTAATGCATTGCACTATCATAGAAGTGATGGGAATAGGAGCTAATGATTTACTTCCTGCCTGATTATAGCAAGCTTTAGAGACATACGAGCTAAAACAGCCAGCATTATCATAACCTACAAAAATTTTCCCCCCTTGTCCGTTGAGTCCTTTTTCTTTAGATCTGATAATAGTTTTATAGTCATCATTATTACCAATAGAAACTTTTTCCTCTCCTGTACCATCTTTATTTTTGAATGTCATCATAGATTTTTCACACATAGGAGCAAGTGGGTCAGGTGGCAATTCCGTGCACCCCATATCAACCCCTTGCGGCCAAGGAGTCATTTCGATACCAAGCATGCTCACACTTCCCAGCTCCACACACAACCTGCCCATTTTTCTTACTGCTTTAAATGTTGACCCATGTATGGTTTCGCTTTGCCCAGCTTTAAGAACTTTACATTTCAGCTCACCATCGACCGTCGGGGACCATGACCCATCTACATATCCAGTATCTTTTTCCCTTACATCAAAGTCTATGTATCCAGGTTTTTCTCTGGAATCAAAGTCTTTCTTGTTAAAAAGATTACCAAAAGTTAAAGGATTTCGATGACATATTTCTATATATTCACTGTATTGCACACCGTTTTTTGGCCAGTAATAACTTTCTGTACTCTCCTGAACGTTAGAATTTAAGGCTTCTTTTTCTGCTCTTTTCCCGTCATAGTCTTTTTTGTTCACGTCTTCCCGAGCTTTATCTTGCAAACAAGAAAAATATTCATCTTCTGTTTGGTAATTTTTATTGGTGCAGCCACTATAACCTGTGTCTTCTTTAAAATTTTTGTATTTTCCATCATGACCACGTGCAACTGGGTGTTTAACAAAACTATGTTCACAAACAACAAGCCCCCCTATTGCTTTCCAGACTCCAACAATTGCAGCTATCATTCCAACAATAACAAGAGCGGTAAACAAACCAGCAGAAGAGACGATTAAGACAATGCCAGTAAATATTGCGCCAACAGCAATCGCTATTCCAGCAAGTGCTGCAGCTGTTTTAAACGCCCCACAATCAGGATTAGAGGCACGACTGAAGCTGCCAGTGGAATTAAATCTGCTAACAAATTCTGTCTTGTCAGTACCACTTACTCCATCTGCAAGCACTGGATATGAGAGTAAAAAGTCTATATTTAGTAAAAATATCGCAATTAATAGCAATGACAGCTTAGTCTTAAACATTTTTTACCTTCTGATAAAATATAGGCAACCATACTTTTGGGTTGTCCCCAACTTCATTTAATATATCGTGTAACAATAGAACACTTTCTGCACGTCCGGATAATACGTTGATTATATCATCTAAGTCTTTTAAGTCTATTCTAGCTACCACAGCATTAACTCCTTGTTTCACCAAAAAGAATCTAGTACTCGGATCTGTGTGCTTAATTAATATATATTCACGTTCAGTTAACATAAAAACATCCCGATAGACACTAGTAGCTTTCAGATTTGGTAAAAAAATCTGTGTTGCTGTTTGTTGTACAAGCGTATCGCTAATAGCACTTTTACTTGCATCCTCAACACTCTGAGTAGCAAAAATCACAAAAGCATTTAGTTTTCTCAGTACCTTCAACCAGTCTTTTATCTTGGGTGCAAAAACTGGATTATCTATTAATGCCCATGCCTCATCAAGAACGATAATAGATGGAGTGCCATCAAGAGATATACTAATCCTATGAAATAAATAAATCAATACTGGTCCAAGGGCAACAGGATCTTTGAGCAAGCTAGCCATCTCAAAACCAAATACTCTTGCTCGTGAAAAATCTAGCAAATCTTCTTTATTGTCAAATATTGCAGCATGAGAACCATTATCATGCCACATAGATATTGCCCCAGCTAGAGTATCAGGACCTGCAAGTCCTAAAAACGGTACAAGGTTTCTCAAGAACCTGTCTTCTTTTCTTAATTTAAAATTTCCTTCAATTGCATCATTAATTCGTGCAATATCTTCTGAAGTAAATTTATCATTATATACCGAAATTAAAGACTTTATCCACTCCATTAAAAATGTTCTATTATCAGAGGTGTCATCAAGTTGCAAAGGATTAAAATTTGTTTTAGTTCTTGGTTCTATTACAGTATAGATACCACCAAGTGCTCTTAAGAAAATCTCTGCACCGCGATCTTTGTCAAAAAAGAATATCCTTGGAGAAAATTTTATCGCTTGAGCACATAAGAAATTCATTAAAACAGTTTTACCAGCACCAGTTGGGCCAATTATCATAGTGTGTCCAACATCCCTTATATGAAAGTTGAAAAAAAATGGAGTACCAGATGTCGTGTCGAAAACTGTAACGGCATCTCCCCAGTGGTTATTGAATTTATTACCATTAGGATAATTATGTTGAGATGCAAATCCAGCCAAATTAAGACTACTTATTGTAGCTTTTCTCACTATATAATCGAAATTACCAGGAATTTGCGCCCAAAATGCTGGTTCAAGGTTAACTCTCTCACGGACAGGGTAAACACCGCAATTAGAAAGCTCTGATTCTACCAACGACAGAGCGTTATCCAATGATTTAGGACTTTTTTCTATACATAAAATAGTCAGGTGATGTTGACCAAATGCAATCTTACCACTCATTGCGTCATCAAGCGCTTGAGAAATTTCTGCTATTTGAGAAATAGCTTTATCTGCAGACTGTATCATTCGATTTTGCTGTATCTGCATTTTTCCAATCGCCATTTGCCTGTTTATAAATTGAAAAGATTGCGTAATTATAAACTCGTAAGGAAGTTGTAAAAACGAATCAAGCATTCCTGCAGAAGTATGATTTCCATATTCTTTGATACTAACTACTCCAGCATATTTACTCTCATTATGAGTCACAACCTGTATCATCTTACGGCCAAAGAATAACCTATGTACTGGTAAGTATCTTGATATTTCAGTTCTTAGCGGAAAAAGCGTATTTGTAACGAAGCCACAATTTACGATTCTAGATAGAAACTCCATTATTTCGCAGAACAAACCATCTGGAGTTTCTTTTACTCCAAGAATTTTAGGCGAATAATTTCTAAGGCTTGTCACTACACGATTTGTCGTTTCCTCTAAATCTTCATACGTGGCACGCATATCACTTTCCCAAGCATGTTTTGAAGTTACATGTCCGAATTTTTTTAGTAGATATGACAAAAATTCTACTCCTTTTGTGTCTGCTCTACGGATAATCGTAATGTATAGGTCATTAATAAATGATTGCCTTGTTGCGTGTTTTTCTCTCCATTTTAGATTTACGTGATTAGCGAAAAAATTCGGCAAACCTTGACTTGCAAATTCATCAGAAAAAATATTTTTTTTACGTCTGATAGTATGAAAATACAAACTAAATGCCGGAGATGAAATGCTTCTGAGCATCTGATTCCTGATATTATTTTGTATTACTAAATCCTCGTCATCGGCGGTTTCAAATGCAAAGCCACTTAGTTTTATAACCTTAACCAACCAATTTTCTTTTGTCATCAAGGTTGTGCTATTCCAATAGCAAGAATAAGGAATAAATTCAGCAGCGTGAACTTCCCTGCTCAGAGTAGATTTACTCTTTGATTGAATAGCCCTAAACCTCAGCATCACACAACATTAAGCAATATCATAAGAATTGGCTCCATGATAAAAACGATTTAAACATTTCGAGCACTTTCCTAATTTTACCATAAATAATTCAATAAACAAAGGTTCTTTTGCAGAAGCTATATAGCCAAGTCCATGTATACCTGGTAACATTAAAAGAATCACTCTCAAATCATTTGAATTAATGAAAATTAGCAGGCAAATCAGGACGTTTAATATTGCAAACATATAACTCACACCAAAGAGCATTGCAGGTCTTGTAAGACCTTTAAATAATTGATCTGTTTGTATACTACCTGTGGACATATCTTTAACCTTCTAATAATAGCTCTAACACTAATACTATATCATTATATTAAAAATCCATTGAAACTAGTAGCACTTTAAGTTAAGATACATTGATTAATAATTTAACCCAGATAATGACAAGTTGGCCATTTCAAGAAGCAGAAAAAATATTGCAAGAGTTTCCTAATAAAAAAGAAATAATATTTGAAACTGGTTATGGACCCTCTGGTTTACCCCACATAGGAACCTTTGGAGAGGTTTTCCGCACTACAGTTGTTGTAAATGCATTAAAAAAAATAGCTCCTGGTATAAAAACCAAAATCATTGCAGTTTCAGATGATATGGATGGTTTGCGAAAAATACCAGATAATGTGCCAAATCAAGAGATGCTAAGGGAGCACTTAAATAAACCATTGACTATGATACCCGATCCATTTGGCACTCATGAGAGTTATGGTCATCACATGAATTCGTTGTTGTGTAAATTTCTTGATTTGTTTGAATTTGAATACGAATTTAGGAGTGCAACAGAGTGTTATAAATCTGGCGTTTACGATGAAAAACTTTTACTCCTGCTGAAAAATTATGATAAAGTGATGGACGTAATGCTTCCATCATTTCGGGAAGAAAGGCAGCAGACTTACAGTCCATTCTTGCCGATATGCCCAAAAACTTCCCAAGTTTTACAAGTTCCAGTAATTGAAACAAATACAGATAAAGGAACAATCACGTATGAAGACCCAAACGGGGAAAAAATAGAAGTTCCAGTGACAAAAGGAAAATGTAAACTGCAATGGAAACCTGATTGGGGAATGAGGTGGGCCGCATTTGGAGTAAATTATGAAGCTCACGGAAAAGATTTAACTCCATCTGCTGTGCTTTCAAGTCAAATATGTGAAATACTTGGAGAAAAGCCACCACTCCTGTTTTGCTACGAGCTTTTCCTTGATAAAGAAGGAAAGAAAATATCAAAATCAAGAGGAAATGGCATTTCGATTGAAGAGTGGCTAACTTACGCACCAACGGAGAGTTTATCACTGTATATTTTTCAGAGTCCTAAAAAAGCTAAACGTTTATATTTTGATGTGATACCAAAATCAACCGATGAGTATCTAGAGTTTGTAAGGTGCTATAATGAGAGTAAAGAAAAAGATATAAATAATCCTGCATGGCATATTCATCAAGGTGAAGTTCCCAGTATAGAAACTTCAGGTATAAATTTTACGCTACTTTTAAACCTAGCGGCGGCTTGTAACGCTGAAAACAAAGAGATTCTCTGGGGTTTTATATCCACTTATGCACCAAGCGTCACACCAGAAAATAATAAAATGCTTGATAGACTTTCAGACTTTGCAGTAAAGTATTACCACGATTTTATCAAACCAACAAAATCATATAAAACTCCAAATGCAAAAGAGAAAGAAGCGTTACTAGATTTGAAGGACACTTTACATTCTCTATCTACAACTGTTACTGCTGAAGAAATTCAATCTCAGGTATTTTCTATTGGAAAAAAATATGATTATACCAACTTACGTGACTGGTTTCAGCTATTATATGAAACGTTACTTGGCCAAAAACCCGGTCCAAGAATGGGATCTTTCATAAAGCTTTATGGAATAGATAATACGATTTCTCTCATAGAAAGCGCTACTAAATGTATACTGTAGAGTTTACCTTCTTTCATTTGAGCTCTTTAGTTTTTAGTTCTGCCTTCTAAGGCTTTTACTCGTGACAACCACTGTGCCTGCGATCTTGTCGTGCCAAGTTTGACAGCGTTTGTTGAAATTTGACCATAAAAAGCCCAAGAATAATGGTGCAGCTGACAATATAAAGGAAAAAAATCTCTTTGTTGCTTGTCTTAGGGTCATCTTTTCGAAAGTTTGTGCATCCACAACTCTAAGCCCAAGTAATAGTTTTCCAGGTGTAGCAGCAAACCTTACCCACATATATGTTACATAGCAAAAGAGCATAATGCATTGGACTATTTGATTTAGGATTTGTAATTTTATAAGTCTACTCTGCGTTGTCTTTTCTTCTGCAGACAGTGGCGCTTGCATTTGGTATTTTGCAGCAATTTGACTTAATATTTTGCTATCCTCTGAGTTCATAAAGAGCTTATTTAAGTCTTGGCTGCAAAACTGCAAGAACAAAACGATAATAATCAAATCAAGCAATACTGATATATAGCGCCTAAGTCCTGTTACATAACATATCCCATTTTCATCTTTCTTTACCTTTTGAATAACATTTATAGAAGAAAAAATAGAAAATAAACGATTAAAAAATTTATGTAACATATATATACTTTCCAATATTTAACGTGCCCCTGGCCGGACTTGAACCAGCATGCTTTTGCAAGCAACAGATTTTGAGTCTGCCGTGTCTACCATTCCACCACAGGGGCATTAAGTTTTAATGCTATAGGCAACACGGAATTAGTCAAATTTTATATGTCTTTCAAATGAGGACTAAATATTCTACAATAATCAACAGTTACTCTCAAAACTTAAAATGAATGAATTAGCTAGTCTCCTCAGTTCAAGAAGTGTAGATAAGGAAATATGTAAATTACCGCATAATTTAGAAGCTGAACAGATGCTTATTGGTGCAATGATTCGTGATAATAGAATCTGTGATGCAGTTGAAGACACAATCACAGCAGAAAATTTCTATGATCCATTACATCAAAGTATTTTTACGCAGATATCCAAAACCAGGAAACACGGTATAGTTGCCAATGAACTAAGCCTCAAAATGTTTTTTGAGAACGACCAAGCGTTTACCGAGTGTGGTGGGGTAGAGTACTTAGCAAAGCTTGCAGCAAAGGCAAGTATTGCACTTGATATCTATAGTTTGACTAGAATAATCCGTGATACTTACTTAAGGAGATGTTTAATTAAGCTCGGGCAAGAAATAGTTGGTGATAGCTACAACTACGATATTGAAAATCCTGCACAGGCGCAAATTGAACAAGCAATGACAAAATTGTTCAACTTAGCAGTAAAAAAACAAGGTGAGAAAACATATATAAAACTTGCAAGTTCAATTAAAGACGTAGTTGAGAAGATCAGCACACTGAAAAATAATCCAGAAGCGCTGGGCGTTACAACCGGACTTCAAGATCTAAATCAGCTTCTTG
Source organism: Wolbachia endosymbiont (group A) of Norellia spinipes (assembly GCF_964273535.1). Lineage (NCBI taxonomy): Bacteria > Pseudomonadati > Pseudomonadota > Alphaproteobacteria > Rickettsiales > Anaplasmataceae > Wolbachia > Wolbachia endosymbiont (group A) of Norellia spinipes. Next base: position 1,319,732 of record NZ_OZ187006.1, on the reverse strand, counting down.
GTGGCCTACAAAAATCTGATTTATTAATTTTAGCTGCAAGGCCTTCTATGGGTAAAACAGCACTGGCGCTAAACATCGCACTTAATGCTTGTAAGATGTTGCAAAAAAGAGCAGATAAACAACATTATGTAGCGTTTTTCTCACTTGAAATGTCAGCAGAACAATTAACCGCAAGGCTGATCACTATAGATTCAGGGATTAGTTATTATAAGGCATTAACCGGGAGAATTAGTGATTTTGAATTGCATGAATTTATCAATGCTAGTACAGAATTATCTGAACTGCCTTTCATCATAGATGACACCCCTGCGCTATCAATTAGTGCCCTTCGCACCAGAATACGCTTGCTGTATCAATTATATAATGTAGAAGTGGTATTCATTGATTATTTGCAGCTAATCAGAGGAACAACAAAAAGAAGTAATGAAAATAGAGTACAAGAAATCTCGGAAGTGACGCAGGGTTTGAAAGCAATTGCAAAAGAGCTGAATATTCCCGTTGTTGCACTATCTCAGCTCTCTCGTTCTGTTGAGCAGAGAGACGACAAAAAACCACAACTTTCTGATTTGCGTGATTCAGGAAGCATAGAGCAGGATGCAGATATAGTGATGTTCCTCTATAGAGAGGAATATTATGAATTGAGAAAGCAACCAAGTGAAGGAAGCAATAAACATCGAGAGTGGCAAGAAAAAATGGAAAAAATTAGAAATATTGCAGAGCTTGTTATTGCAAAGCAGAGAAATGGGCCAATTGGCAGTGTGAAGCTATATTTTGACTCTAACAGAGGTTCGTTTAAAGATTACACGGAGAGGCATAGTGTGTAGCTTGGCAGCAATCTTCTTGTTCCCAAGTTCATCAATTGTTTTTTTATGTAAAAAGTTAGCTTGACAACTTCCTTTAAATCCTTTTATATGGTATTATATTTTACAATACGTGAGGAATAATCGTATGAGTAAAAACAATTTACCCTATTATATAGCTGGAACTCTGGCTGCTTTAACTTTATTAGCATCTGGAGTGTTTGCTGCAGCTCCTTATATTGGTTTCTTAGCTCCTGTTGCAGCATTAAGTGTTGGCCTGCCATTTATTATTGGTGGTGCTGTATTTTCTGCTGTAGCTATGGCACTTTCGTATAAAGCAATTAGTAAGAATAAAACTATTTCTGAGAAAGATGTTCAACTGACTGAGAAAGTAGAAGAAATATCTAAAAAAGATGCTCAACTAGCTAAAGAAGAAGATAAAGTACAGGCTCAAAAGCAAACAATTTCTGGGCAAAATGACCAACTGACTAAAAAAGAAGCGGAAGTAAAAGCTAAAGAGGAGGAAAATTCTAAGCAAAAAATTGAAATTAATAAAAAAAAATGAGGAGATTGATAATCAAAAAAAAGAAATAGAAGAACTTAAACACAAGAAAACTTTTGTTCCGCAAGCAATGAAGAATATCAAAGAAGCATCTCAAGAAGTATTTGCATATGTAGCAGAAGCCTACAGTAGTGGGCGCGTTCATAGTACTATTAAGCAGCGCCGTAGTGATGTTGCGAATGACTTAAAAAATGTCGTAGGTAGTGCGAAAAATGCTTATGGCACATCAGTTGAGTATGTAAAAGGGAAATTTAATAGTGCTGGAAATAAATTAAAAAATGTTTATGGTACATCAGTTGAGTATACAAAAGGAGCACTTAACAGCGTTGGAAGCAGCTTTTACAGTAGATTTCATGGTACTAAGGTTTCTAGTTCGGAAGAGCAGTTTAAGCGTGAAGATGGATCTAAACCTAGTATGCAAGAACTAACTAGTTTGGATTACTTAGATCTTGCAGTTTCTTCCAGTGAGCAAAAGCAACGAGCTAATAGTTTGGATTATTTAAATATTGATAACGACGTTCCTAAGCAACCTGATCATTTAAGTATTGATGCTGCTAAAAGGTATTTAATGAGTCTTTCTGAGGATCAGGAGATATTTTATGATGCAGAATCTGGTGGTGAAAAAGATACTGAGACTTCTAGCCTGAAAGAGCAGTTAGATGAAAACAGTAAAGCAAAAGTTCCGTCAAGAATTTCTGATTTATGTGAGTCAGTAAAAGGAAAGTTTACCAGCTTTTGGAGTGGGGTACAAAGTATTTATAGTAAGAATGTTTATAATAGTTGTGCACTAGGTACTGATCTGTTGCATGCTCAACATAAAAACACCTTGGCTAATGTACCACAAGAAGAGGTTGTAAATAAAGAAGCTCAAAAGCTAGAAGAGCAAGCAGACCAAAAGCCAAATCTTCAAAGGGACAACAGCATAAACAATACGGAAGAAGGCGGTAAAAATAAAAGGAGTGGAGCCGCAAGAAGAAAAAGAAAACAAGCACGAGTAGAACAACCTATAGTGTATACAGTTACAACAAGTAATAAATATGATGTGTTGCTACCTGAATGCTTCCTTAGTTAAACATCAACCCTCAAAAAAACCGGCGTAGGTTTAGGCAGCGTAATGCCTGAACTTACGCACGTATCGCACAAAGATTTTAAACCTCGTTGCTCTTTCGGAATTTGCAATTGATCGAGTATCATTTCCGCTGACCTCGGGACAATTGGCTGCAATAAAATGCCAATTATCCTGATGTATTCCAGTAGCTTATAAATTACTAAGTTCATGCGCTCTCTGTCAGTTTTGCTTAGTGTCCAGGGTGCACTTTTATCTATATAAGCATTGGCTTCAGAAGAGATGTTGATGATTAGAAGTATGATATGGTTAAACTCATACTTTGATAGGTGATTCATCACCTGATCGAGTATAGCTTTGCAACCTGGAAGACTTTTTTCACCTTTAAGTAGGCTTTGATCGATTGTTGGTACAATTCCAGAACATTGCTTGTGTAAAAATGAAATTGTTCTTTGTACTAAATTGCCTATATTGTTTGCAAGTTCTGAGTTTATGCGGCTGATCATGTTTTTCTTACTAAAGTTGCCATCCTGGCCAAAACTTGCTTCTCGAAGGAGAAAATAGCGTAGTTGATCAACACCAAACTCTTGAGCGAGGCCAATTGGATCTATGACATTACCAAGAGACTTGGATATTTTTTCTCCTTCGTTTAGCCACCAACCATGAACTGCAATTTGTTTTGGCAGTGGCAAATCTGCTGCAAGGAGAATCGCTGGCCAATACACAGCATGAAAGCGCAATATGTCTTTGCCGATTACATGAACGTTGAAAGAGTTGTCAGCTAGGTTTGCAGTGCTTGACACTGGAATCTGTATTTCTGGTTCTGCCCAAAACTTCTTATATTCTTCACCTTCAGTACTAGGGAAACCTATTGATGTAAGATAATTGGTTAATGCATCTATCCAGACATAGATTACGTGTTTGTCATTACCTGGTACTTTTATTCCCCAGTTAAAACTAGTGCGAGAGATTGAGAGGTCAATGAGCCCTGATCTTACAAACGATACCACTTCATTTTTTCTGCTCTCAGGAAAGATAAAATTTGGCTGATTTTCATATAGTTCTAGTAATTTATCCTGCCAATTCGACAAACGAAAAAAGTAGCTCTCTTCTTTTACCCATTCAACCTCAGCACCTGTTGGTGCTTTGCCATCTATCAGCTCTGATTCCTGATAAAATGCTTCATCACGAACTGAATACCAACCCGAATAGGAATCCAAATATATTTGTCCTCTCTCTTCAAGCCTATTCCATAAAGCTACCACTGCTTTTTCATGACGTTCCTCCGTAGTGCGAATAAAATCGTCATACTCAAAATTCATGAACTTAGCTAATTCTTTAAATGAAACACTCACTTCATCTGTAAATTCTTTTGGCTGCATTTCCTTTGCTTTAGCTGCTTTTTCTATTTTTTGTCCATGTTCATCTGTACCGGTGGTAAATTTGACATTTTTCCCAGCTAGTTTCATGAACCTTGCCACCACGTCACACAAGAGAGAAGTGTATGCATGACCGATATGCGGCTTATCGTTTACGTAATATATTGGCGTGGTGATGTAAAAACTCTCAAATCGATCCATGGTTTAGCATTTTGATAAAAATCAACTGAGTTAATTATAGTATTAAAAAGGCAGTAATAAATAAATATTGATTGGGTTAAGCATAATTTTTGAAAAAAGCTATTTACTGAAATTTTATTAAAATAAGAAACAATCAGGTATGATTATTGAAAGAACAATGGGAAATTTTCTTGTAATTCTATTTATAGTTTTCTATGCATTTGATGCACACGCTGATGGAGCAACAGATGTAATGTGTAATGTAATAGGTTACGTTCATGGAATAGGTGGACCAATGATTACAGTAGTAGTAATTGGTACAAGCTTGCTTGCAATATTTGGAAGAATGCCTTGGCCTTCACTTTTCTCACTTGGTATGTTTGTTGCTGTGTTTTTTGGTGCACCTAAAATTGCAACAGCGATAACAGAAAAAAACGTTTGTAATTTTCTTGAAGATCAAATGCCGGTTCGTTGTCCTTATAAAGGTCAAACGTTGGTTCAAGGAAAGTGTGTTGCTGCTCCTGGATATGAACGTGTAGGTACAAGTTATTCTTGTCGTCGCGGTTGGGCGCTAACTAATAAAGGCTACTGTATAAAAGCTGGCCAAGATCCTTCAAAGTATTGGAAGTGAAAATGGTGCTTTTATAGAGTTAAATCTAACTACTCATCAAACCACAAAGTATATAATTAATATCCACACCTTTAGTTAAATTCCACTCACGCTTTATTACGTTGTACTCCATGCCAGACATGTTTTGCAGCGTTACATTATTTTCTCTTAAGTGATTTGCAATTTCTGACGGCTTGAGAAATTTATTCCAATTATGCGTACCCTTAGGCAGCCAATTTAATATGTACTCTGCGCCGACTATTGCAAGACAGAAGGATTTGATAGTTCTATTTATTGTGGATATAAAGATTAGCCCTTCTGGTTTCAGCAATTCTATTGCTCTTCTCATAAAGAATTCTAAATTATCTACATGCTCGACTACTTCCATCAGCAGAACCACGTCGTACTTCTTGTCATTGCTTAGCTCTTCAATGCTGGTGTGCATATATTCTACATTAAGCCCTACTTTTTTCGCATGTGACTGTGCCACTTTGATGTTTTCTTCACATACATCTATTCCCACAACGTTAATGCCAACGCGTGCCATTGACTCTGACAAAATGCCACCACCGCATCCAACATCAAGCAATGATAATTCTTTCAAATTGCATTTTTTTAACTCTTTTATTTTCTCAATAATGTAAGATACTCTAACAGGATTCATCATGTGCAATGGTTTGAATTTGCCGTTCTCATCCCACCACTGGCCTGCCATTTTAGCGAATTTTGATATTTCATCTTCGTTATAAGTTTTTGTTTTTTTTTTCTTAGAGGTTATATTACTGAGTTTATCAAGGCGTTTTTTATGTCTGCTTTCTTTTGAAAATTCTGTTTCGAGGAATTGTTTGACTATGTCTTTTGCTAATCCACTCGCAGTAAACCCTGCACCAAGACACAGTACATTTGCGTTGCCATGCTCGCGAGCTAATTTTGCGATCTCAACACTGTTACATAAAGCAGCGTAGATTCCTTCAAAACGATTTGCCACAGTACTCATGCCCAAACCTGTACCACAAATTAATATCCCATAATTTGCTTTTTTGCTTGTTATATCTTCTACAACTTTAACAGCATAGTCTGGGTAATCTACACACTTTTGCTTAGCAGTGCAGCCTTGATTTACCGCTGTGTAACCCAGGGTTTCCAGGTAGGATTTTATTTCTGATTTTAATTCATAACCAGCATGATCTGAGGCAATTGATATTATATCTGACATATAAAAAGTTGATCTTGCATAACTTAAGGATATTTATATGGGTAATTTATTTTGATCTTTCTGTCAAGCCGTTTTAATACTCCTGATCTTTCGGGAGTCCTAAAGCTTGAAATAAATTTCGAGTCAGATGTGTATAAATTCTATATAATTTTTATCCTACTACTAATTCAATAAGATGGATCACATAGATATTATAAAATCAAAATTATTATTATCTGACATAGTAGGTAAAAAAGTCAGGCTAATAAAAAGAGGAGATAGTTTTGTTGGGCTCTGTCCATTTCATAACGAAAAAACCCCATCTTTTTCGGTGAGCAATACTAAGGGGTTATATTACTGTTTTGGTTGTTCAGCTAGTGGTGATGCATTTGAATTTATTTCACAAACTGAAGGATTAAGCTTTAAAGAAGCATTGGAAAGATTAGCATCGGTTACAGGTGTTGAACTGCCCAAAAGTCTTAGTATTACAAAAGGGGACAATAAACTATTTTTAGCGCTTGATTTAGCTGCAAATTGGTTTGCACAAAAAAATCAGGGCATTGTAGATTATTTAAAGCAGCGCAAGATTTTACCTGAAATCATAGATAAATTTAAGATAGGTTATGCACCAAGCTCTGGTTTGAAAGAGTATTTAAACTCTTCAGGTATTGAAGACAAAATTTTAATTGATATTGGATTAGTAAACAAAAATTTTCATGATTATTTTTATGACCGGCTGATATTTCCTATATACAACATTGCAGGAAGAGTTATTGGTTTTGGCGGACGTGCGCTGAGTTCTGAGCAACAGCCAAAATATTTAAATAGCCCAGAGAGTCAGCTCTTCAAGAAGAGGGAGAATTTATACGGATTAAACTTTGCTTTAAGCGAAATACGTAAAAAACAGCACATATTTGTTGTTGAAGGATATATGGACACTATAGCGCTACATCAAGCGGGAATTAGTAATGCAGTTGCTCCACTTGGTACCGCAATTTCTGCAGAACAGATAAAAAACCTGTGGAGATTTGCTAAAGAAATCTCCATCTGTATGGATGGCGATAATGCCGGATATCGTGCTGCTACACGAGTTGCGGAACTTGCTCTGCCAATATTAGAGCCTGGATACACGTTAAAGTTTGTGACTTTGCCGAGTAATAAAGATCCATACGATATATGTAACGAACTGGCATACAAGAAAGAAGACGTGTTGACTGCTCTTGACCATTCAACAAAACTGCATTCTGAATATTTATGGCGTCACATAATCGATAGCAACTTTCAAAATTATGAAAAACTTGCTCCGGAAAAATATTCAATTCTTGAGCACAAGTTCATGGAATATGTAAATACTATTAGCAACAGCAGTATTAGAAGGTATTATAGAGATTATTTTTATAATAAGGCTAGTGAACTAAGAAGTAGCTTCAAAAAACAGATTTTTAATAGTAAAACTAGAGCAACAAAAGGTGAGTATCTTCATAACAAATCTCCAGAGCTAATTGAGGCAGAGCAAAATCAGGCCATAATTTTGCGTATAGCCGTAGAATTTCCTGAAATCTTGAACCGTCCTATATTTTTTGAGCAATTTTCTCATTTTGAATTTACTAATGAGATGAAAAGATTACAACAGCGTGTAATTGATGTAATAAGTAACAAAAGCAAACTTGGTAAAGAGGCTTTGTTACAAGAATTGAAACAGTTTGACGTTATAAAGTATGTATTTGAAAAAACTAGTGTACTAAATAGCCAACTGAACGAGAGAAAATCTGCAGAAATTGTGTGGAATAATATAGTGTTACTAAAAGAATTAAATGCGTTACGAAAAGAAAGAACCGAAGCGAGGCTGAGCGGTAATCTTGACTTAGAGGAAAGGTTGATAGAACAAATAGAGCAAATAGAAAGTAATATACAAGAAATGCAAATGGAGTTTATTGAAAAGTAGGCTGCTACAGTTAATTATTTTTAGGTTGTTTGTCATTCTGCTGCTTTTTAACGGAATTTATACTGCCTCTTAGCAATAAAAAACTTACTTATTGTAGGAAAATCTTGTGTTTGTTCTCATATAAAACTATTTATGGAGTGACAATGGTGCATGTATTATACTTACATTTTTGATTCGAAAATTTATGCAGTTGTTTCTAACAAAATTAGTCAACAAATTCTATTGTTTAAAGATGAGAAATAAAGTAATCATCATTTCTAGTATTGCTTTTATTCTACTGTTTTTTATCAGCAGTGCATTTTTAAAAAAAGATCAGGCGGTTCATAGTGATAATGCAACTAGTAGCTTTTCAGTAAAAACTCAAGAATGTGCGCCGCAAAACCGCACTATATATTTAAATTTTTCTGGTACAGTAAATCCCTTACATAGAGCTAGCCTTGTCTCAAAAATAAGTGGTAAGATTATTGCTATTTATTTACCTGATGGTGAAAAGGTAAAAAGAGATGATGTAGTGTTAAAGATAGAAGATTATGACAGGATTGAGCAATCTCAGAAAGCCAAAGCTTTATTAAAGCAGCGTGAAATTGAGTATGATTCCTCTCACAAACTGAATAAAACAGGCTATGGAGCACAAATACAAGTAGAAGCAGCTTTTACTGCGTTACAAAGTGCAAAAGCTGACCTAAAAAGGCTAGAATTGGATTTAGAAAATACTGCAGTCAAATCTCCTATAGATGGTTATATTGATAAAATCAATGCAAACGAAGGGGATTTTGTTAATGCTGGGCAAAAAATAGCTGACGTGGTTGATTTCGATCAAATTCTTGTGGTGTTATACGTTTCGGAAAATGAAGTAAATAAAATAGAGCTAGGCAGCACAGCTCAAATTAGTTTACTGGACGGAAAAGAATTGGCAGGTGAAGTAAGTTTTATTAGTAAAATTGCTGAGCCTAAAACTGGGTCTTATAGGGTAGAGGTAAAGGTAATTAATAATAAAATGATATCCTTGCAGGGACTAACTGCCAACGTAAGACTACCTTCAGGCGAAAGATTTGCATATAAAGTTCCTTCTTCAGCCCTGAGCTTAAGTGACGAGGGTGCTCTTGGAATAAAGATTGTTGATGACAATAATTATGTAATATTTGTACCAATAGAAATTGTTGATCATGAGAGCGATGGGGTTTGGATAGTAGCAAATAACGAAGGTAAACCCATAAAGTTAATAGTATTGGGCCACCTATTTGTTAAGCCTGGTGATAAGGTTTAAGACATAAGATCCTTTTTCATAGCTTATACTACGTTATACCAATCCCAGCGTCTGGGCACTGGTTTCTTGGTACTTATTCCGCAATAATTTTTTTTTCCTTCAATAAATTTTGCAGTTCGCCTTTTTCGTACATCTCGCGAGTGATGTCGCAACCACCGATAAACTCTTCCTTTATATATAATTGTGGAATTGTTGGCCAATCAGAAAACTTTTTTATAGATTCACGTATTTCATCATTCTCCAACACGTTAATATACTTAAACTTCACGTTCAATTTTTTTAGGATTGACACGACGAGTCCAGAGAATCCGCATTGAGGAAAATCAGAAGTGCCTTTCATGTACAACACCACATCATTTTCCGCTATATCTTTTTTTATTTGTTCAAAACTGCTCATAAATTCACCTTATTTTTAAGTATTAGTTTCCAGTTGCAAGGCGTGTATAGACTGACCTTCCAGAGCTTTATATACCATTTTATGCTGTTCTATTTTTGTCTTTCCAAGAAAGCGCTTGGAGGTTATTTTTAAATGATAATGATCATCATCTCCAGCAAGGTCCTGAACCTTTATATCAGCGTCGGGGAACGATTGTTTGATGATCCTTTCTAATTCGTGAATTGCAATAGTCATTGATTTGCTTTAAATTACAATACTTTCATTATAAATCTAAAACGACTGGGTGCAATTGAATTATTGATTATATGGTTACTAATATTGTGAAGACAGTAGATTCAGCGTGTTAAGTGTACTAGCAAGGCGAGATTTCAATTGATTTTCATATTTACTCCAATCTTGTATTGCCTTTCTTGCAATACCTGAATCAACTGCGGCTTTTGCAACAGCAGGAGATACTATAGAAATTAATCTTGGGTCAAATGGAGTAGGTATTATATATTCACGTCCATAGCTCATTTTACGACCGCCATAGGCTGCAGATATCTCGTCAGACACTGGCTCACGGGCAAGCTTTGCTATTGCATCTGCAGCTGCAATTTTCATCTCATCATTTATTGTTGTTGCATGTACATCAAGCGCTCCTCTGAATATATAAGGAAATCCCATTACGTTGTTGACTTGATTGTTGTAATCTGACCTGCCAGTTGCAATTATTGCATCTGGCCTCACAGATTTTGCAAACTCAGGCCTTACTTCTGGATCGGGGTTGGCGAGAGCGAAAATAATCGGGTCTTTGCCCATACTCTTTAACATCTCTTCATTTAACACATCTTTTGCAGATAATCCGATGAATACATCAGCGCCTTTTATTGTATCAAGTAGAGAACGTTCGGAAGTATCAATTGCATATTTTTCCTTCCACTCATTCATGTCCTCGTTTCTACCTTTGTATATTACTCCTTGCTTATCACACAGCACTATATTTTTAGCGCCCATGGACTTTAGTATTTCTAAACATGCAATACCGGCTGCTCCAGCACCATTCATAATGATCTTAACGTCCTCTAATTTCTTTCCGACAATATCAAGAGCATTTTTTATACCAGCTGCAACAACCACTGCAGTTCCATGCTGGTCATCATGGAACACTGGAATATCCATCAGTTCATTCAGACGTTTCTCTATTATAAAACAATCGGGAGATCTTATATCCTCTAAATTTATCCCCCCCCAACTTGGCCCAAGGTACCTTACTGCATTGATGAAATCTTCTATATTTTCTGTACCAACTTCTATATCAACTGCATCAATATCAGCAAAACGCTTAAATAAAACAGCTTTGCCTTCCATGACAGGTTTTGCAGCAAGAGGACCGATATTACCAAGCCCAAGCACTGCAGTGCCATTTGAAATGACAGCTACAAAATTGCTTTTTGCCGTATAATCATAAACAATCTCAGGATTTTTAGCTATTTCAAGGCACGGAGCTGCAACGCCAGGAGAATAAGCAAGTGACAAATCATACTGGATAGATAAAGGTTTTGTTGGCATGATTGAAATTTTACCAGGTTTACCACCTCTACTGTGATACTTAAGTGCCTCTTGTTTTGTGGTATTATCTAAATCATCGTTCATTCTTATATTTTAAGCTTGTAATTTTTAAGTATATGGAGTTTTTATAAATGTTCAATTGTAAACTATTAGCTTGTGAACTCTGTTGTACTTCTGTATAAGTTTACCTATTACGTAAGATGATATTACATGCTTAAGAAAAACGTGCCTAATTTGCTTACAATTTCTCGTGCACTTGCAATACCAGCAATAATATTAAGTTTTTATATAGAAAATAAATATGCAGGCCTGATAACAATATCAATCTTTGTGTTTGCGTGCATTACGGATTTTTTTGATGGTTACTTGGCGCGTGCGTGGAAAGTCCAATCAAAGTTTGGCAAGCTATTTGATCCAATTGCTGATAAATTAATAGTGGTTTCAACGATAATTATGCTAGTTTATAAGCAGAAGATAAATGATTTTACAATAGTACCATCGATTATCATCATCTGTAGGGAAATATTAGTTTCGGGTTTACGGGAGTTCCTTATAGCTATAAATGTTAGTCTACCTGTAAGCAAAGCTGGCAAAATTAAAACATTTTTGCAGATGGTTGCTGTAGTAGCGCTAATAATGAACGATTACGACACAACTCAATATATAGGTGCAATTTGTTTATGGGTTGCAGCTATTATAACTATGTGGTCAGGATATAATTATATCCTAGCCGGCATCAAACAGGTTGACTGAATTTCTTGAGAAACAGTTAATATACAAAAGTAGTTAATACTTTCATAATATTGACTGAATAGTTAAAATCCTGTATAATATATTAGTTAATAGGGTTTATATGACTGATAACTTTAAGACTACGTTTTCTCCTGAAGATTTTTTTGGGGATTTTTGGCTGACAGTTGATAAGGAAGTCAAAAAAGAAAGGTCAGAACAAGAGTCATTAACACTAAAAGAAGAAGCTAGAACAGGAGTTATTAATGCTAAAAGTAGGAGAAGCAGAAAAAAAGAAGAAGCTAGAACAAGAGCTATTAACACTAAAAAAAAGAGAGCTATATAGACAATGTGTATCATTGGTAACAATGGTTCCATTTGCATTATTTATGGCTATTGAACTGGAAAAAATATGTAGCGATCAGGTATTACTTGGCGTGATAAGTGGCGCGCTAAGCCACACTATATTACCTTCTATGGTCCTATCTCTTATTTGTATGCTATATTTAATTTACAATAATAGGAAAATAGCACAAAAAGAACGAGAGTTGGAGAATATTGAAAATGGAGAGGAAGTAAAGGAAAAAGAGCACAATATTTCTGATATAGGTCAGTGTTTGATCTATATTGAGGCTATAACAACTGCACTGATTATTGTAGGTATGATAATGGGTGAAACATCTTCACTTGAAGCAGCAGAGGATGCAATTTTATTTCTTGCCAATGCAATTGCTTTTCTTGTAACTCTTGTTTCTTATATTGATGAGCATGAAAAAAATAAGAAAAAGGAAACAGAAAAATCTAATCTTGATGAAAAATCTAGCAAGAAAACTAGCAATATGTCTGTAGCCGGATTGGCGCTTGCTGGTTCTTCTATATTTTTAATAAGAAGGATAATGTTAATGGCATTAGCATCGTCCTTAAATCCTGCTGTTGGGCCTACTTTAGGCTTGATAGGTATTGCACTTTTTATGGTTGTACAGATATTAACTACACATTCCTACAGCAAAACGCTGAAAGATCCAAAAGTGGAAGGACAAGGTAAATCGAGGAATGCAGGTAGTTCTGACCGTAGTTATAAAGAGGAAGGGCCGGCTATTGCCTAAGAAATTTATTTATTTAAGTAATATTTAGGTCTATACTTTATTTTGATCGAAAAAAATCTTATGTATAAGACTTTAATCACGTGCTTTATTTTCCTAATTTGCTCCTTTACACAATCGTATGCGGATGATCTTGAAAAAACTGAAGCTGAACTATATGAGGAAGCAGTTGAACTTTTTGACCAGAAAAAATATAAACAAGCTATTAGGGCATTTCAAAAGATAGAAGATTTGTACCCTTTCTCTTATTGGGCAAGGAAAGCAAAATTATTATCTGGGGTTTCTCACTATAATATGGGTAACTACAGTAGTGCTGCAAGTGATATGGATGATTATATATACGTTTATTCAAATGGTGAAGATTTGCCATATGTGTATTACTTAAGAGTACTATCTTATTACATGCAAATTAACAAAGTGCAGCTCGGGCAACAAGTTGCATATAAAACTTTAGAGCTAGCTACAGAGTACATTAATCTCTTTCCAGGCAGCGAATATGTAGACGAGATGAAGGAAAAAGCAAAGCTGATCACAGAGCATATATCAACAAAAGAGTACTCTATCGGTAAGTTTTACTTGAGGCGTGGTGAATATTTAGCAGCAATTAAGCGTTTCCAGAATATAGCAAGCTATAAGGATTCTAAATATTTTTCTAAGTCTATTAACTATTTAATAGCAGCCCATTCAGCTCTTGGCCTTGACTTAGAAGCTGAGCAGTATGAAAGTATGTTATTAGCAGAAAACCTGCAAGATGCCAAGCCAGAGGCTTGAAAATTTGCTTTAGCTTTTTCTATGCTTTGATATATAATTAGGTTTTTAACTATTTGAATATGGCTGGTCATTCACAATTTTCAAATATAAAACATCGGAAAGGCACTCAGGATGCAAAGCGCTCTCAAAAATTTACGAAGCTGATTAGAGAAATAACAGTTGCTGCAAAGCAAGGGCTACCCGATCCCGAATTCAACCCGCGCCTTCGCTCTGCTATATTTGCTGCACGCAAGGAAAATCTACCAAAAGATAAAATAGAAACAGCAATAAAAAATGCAACTGGTAACGTTGCTGGAGAAAATTATGAGGAAATCCAATATGAAGGTCATGGGCCTTCTGGCACTGCACTTATTGTCCATGCCTTGACTAATAACCGCAACCGTACTGCTTCTGAGGTACGTTATATATTTTCTCGCAAGGGTGGAAACTTGGGAGAAACAGGAAGTGTTAGTTACCTTTTCGATCATGTAGGCTTAATCGTCTATAAAGCAGAGGGTGTGAATTTTGATGATTTATTTAATTATGGGATCGAGTTAGAAGTATTGAATGTTGAGGAAAATGACAAAGAAGGATTACACGTTATAACTTGTGAAATAAAAGATTTTGGTAAAGTACGCGATGCCTTTTATGCAAAATTCGGAGAACCAGAACTTGCTCGTCTTTCGTGGCAACCAAAGGATCTAGTTGAAATTAGCGATAAAGAGTTGATCGATAAATTATCCACATTGGTTGAAGAATTAGAAGATAATGATGATGTACAGTATGTTGAAGGTAATTTTACTTTTGTTGATAAGCTATGAGGCTGGTAATATTTGTATTGCTTTGTATTTTACCAGCATATGCTACTGAAACATCAACAGATCTTGCACAGCCATTCCAGCATGGAATCAGAAAAAAAAAAGCTACTTTGACGACAGAAAGTGATGGAAAGTTGTTATTCATATCTAGTGACATAAAATCCTCTTTTTTTGACACGGAAGGGTTGGCGCCAAATACAGTGGTAAAATTGATCAACATATATAAAGATTTTGGTGTTGATTTTAAAAAAGACATTGTGCCGAAGAGTAAATTGGAGGTTCTTTTTGAGAGATCGCTCAGTAATCAGAAGACTGAAGAAAAGATTTTATATGCTTCACTGACAATAAACAAGAAAGCTATTAGTTTATATCATTATAAATCGCAAGACGGCAAAGAAAGGTATTTTAATAAAGAAGGAATAAGCTTAAAAAATGGCGAAATTTTTGCAAATCCTTTAAATGGAGATTATCGCATATCCTCAAAATTTGGCAATAGAAAGCATCCTGTTCGCGGTAAAATTTCTTTTCACAAAGGAGTGGATTATGCAGCTAAGCTTGGCACTCCCATATACGCTGCTGCAGAGGGTGTGGTAGAATATATAGGAAAGAATGGTGGCTATGGAAATTACATCAAAATAAAACACAAAAATGAATATTCAACCTGTTATGCGCATATAAGTAGATTTAGTGGCGATATAAAGTTAGGCTCTAAAGTAAAACAGGGGCAGGTCATTGCCTATGTTGGTAGCACTGGTGTTGCAACAGGACCCCATTTACATTACGAAGTTATATATAACGGCAAACACATCGATCCGCTTACGATAGCGCATGAAACTGAAGTAAAATTGCCTGATCATGAATTAAGAGAGTTTAAACTATTTGTAAATAAGATAAATAAAACGATCAACAGAGAGGGTTCAAGTGAAAAAGAAGTTTAAAGACAATATGGATAAGAATACGATAAACGATAGAAATTTAAGTCAACTCCGGTTTTTTCCTGTACTAATAGCGCTAGGATTAATTTTATCGCTGCTTTTTTTTGCATATGACAGCACAATTGCGCTTGGAGTTGCTGCTGTTTCAATTTTGACTTTTCTTCAAGGATTTTTTATTAATGACCCTAATGAAGCAAGAGTGATAGAGTTTTTTGGTCATTATATTGGAACTTATTTTAAGTCTGGAATATGTGTAACGCTTCCCTTTTCAAGCAAATATATAGTTTCCCTAAAATTTCAAAATATCAACACAGAAAAAATAAAAGTGAATGATGCAAATGGAAGTCCAATAGAGATTTCTGCAGTAATTGTTTGGAGAGTAAACAGCCCTGCAAAGGCGTATTATAATGTTAACAACTATCACGAATTTGTTTTTGTACAAAGTGACTCAGTAATAAGAGAATTAGCAAGCAATTATCCGTATGATAGCGAAAGCGATGAGGAATCTTTACGTAAAAATTCTGATAAAATTTCAGATGAATTGCGGTCAATGTTACAACAAAGATTAGATATTGCAGGAATTGAGATTACAGAAGCAAGAATATCGCATTTGGCGTATTCGTCCGAGATTGCACAAGCAATGTTAAGGCGTCAACAAGCACATGCTATCACTTCGGCAAGAAGGCATATAGTGCAAAATGCAATAGGAATTGTCGAGGAAGTAATAGCTCATTTTGAAAAAAACAAAAGCTTACAATTAGATGGCAAGCAAAAGGTTCAATTGATAAATAATTTGTTGGTTGCCCTAATCTCTGAGCAAGATGCACAACCGACGATTAGTTTGGATAATAATTAGCATAGAAGCCGATTGGGTTTCATGAATGCAAGTCACTATTAATTTCTTGATTAATAGACTAAATGATGTTATAAATTACACGCATTAGGGGTGCTCTAGAAAAGCTGAGAGTACATAAAGTACAACCCTTTGAACCTGATATTGTTAAAGCAAGCGTAGGAAAATGTATGTATATAAATATTGAAGAATGCTTCGGCTTCATTGCGTTAATTGCATCTCTAATTGGATTATCACCTCAAGTATATAAAGCATATATCACTAAAGTTACTCGTGATGTATCGATGCTAATGTTAGTAAACTATCTTATTTGTTCATTGTCTTGGATTGGCTATGGTCTTTACCAGAGCTCAATTTTTGTGGTGCTTAGCAATATTGCTGGATTAGTGATTAGCATAATATCAATTATTTAAAAATGTTACTACGATGCAAAACCTGCACCATGATCATGTGCTGCACTGCAGTACACAACAACAATATCGTTCTATTGTAGTGCTAAATGGAGAAATACCGAGCTCATCGTTTTTTAAACGAGATATACCTATTATTGCTGTAGATGGAGGAGCAAACAAGCTTCTATCAATTGGCGTAAAACCTGATCTTGTAGTAGGAGATTTGGATAGCGTAAATCTGGATTTACGTGCTAATTTGAATACGATATATCTACCTGATCAAGATTATTGCGACTTTTCTAAAGCAATGGCTCACTTAAAAACAGTAAAGTTATTGCCATCAATAGTAACGGGTATTACTGGAGGAGCAATTGATCACATACTACAGAATATTAACATTTTTCTAAGTACGGGCAGTATCTTTTACACACCTTCACCTCCCATGGTAGGTTACATCCTACAAAAAAGTATTACCCATTTTTCTTTGCCGAAAGATACTAAAATATCTTTACTTGGTATACCGAGAGCTCAAATATCAACCAAAGGATTAAAATGGGAACTGCATCTTAGCAACCTTGCTTTTCCAGGAAAGAATTCTTGCTTTAATCGAAGTTTAGGCAGTAAGTTATCTATAGAAGTACACAGTGGTATATGTTTGGCGATGGTTTATTTAGAAGCAGTAGATGATGCTGCAAGACATCATGTGCGTCAAGTTAAGAAGTAAATAGACTTCTTGCATAACCCAAACTAAGTAGAAAAAAGGTATCATCCAAGTAGCTAACACTGGTTCCTTTATGACGTGTCATTCCAGTGTCAGCTACTTGAATGACAGCAGTCCTACGTCATACCGCCGCGGTATCTCTAGATCCCGCTAACAAGCAGCGGGATGACGAATTGCTTAACCGTCATTCCGCCGCGAACCGTCATTCCGCCGCAGACCGTCATTCCGCGATTCATTCGCGGTATCTCATCCGCTAACACGTAGCGGGATACTTGACCTTTACAGGGATGACGGTTGTCGTTCAGCTACAAATATTAAGAAATTTACCAAGCGGAAAAAAAGGCAAAAGAAGCCCCGTGGTGCGAGTTTTGACTCTATATTACTGTAAGTGGCGCTGTAATAATGTGCTAACGCTTAAAATAAGCGCGATTTGGCTGAATGTAGAAAAAATTTAAAAGACATGCAGCCGCTATAATTTTATGTAATCCGCCAAAAAATACCCTAAGTTTTTTACTGAATTTTGTCATTGAGCCTGCAGGTCAAAAACAAGTTTTGAGTCATAAATACCCTTATTATCATAATAAGGGGGCTGGCGGAGTTTGTCAAGGAAGTTTTTTGTTTCTACTGAATGACAGTTGTGGCTTGGGAGGTAGTGCAAGAAGTCTATTGTATTACTGAATTATTAATAATTCAGTAATAGTGCCTGCTATGTAGCTAAAATTTTCCTTTAACTTAAGCTATATGTAGCTAAAATAACTTGGGTTTACCGACGATTTGACAAACGACAAATTCGTCATCACGCTGCTTGTTAGCGGGATCTAGAGATACCGCGGCGGTATGACGTAGGGAAACCTGACTTGCATTAGCCATGTATAATAAAGGGAATCTATGACAAAAGAATCATTGGTAAAAACTGATATAGTGAAAGTTGAAGACAAAAAAGCGGTAAGAAGCTTTTTTAAAATACTAGGTGGAGTGGCAGATGCTGTAAGATCGTGGATTGGTAACATCGGTCCTGATTTAAGCAACAGTCGCGATATCGATAGTTTAGTCTTGAAGATGAACGAGTGCTTAAACCCAAAGGGAGGAGAGGTTTCAGCACGTAAGAACGCTGTATCTCTTGGTAACCTGTACTTGAGCTTATCAGAGAAAGGTAAAATAAAATTTCTACAAACCCTGGCAGAAAAATTTAATCCGAATAAAGCGGAAATAGATGAGAAAATTAAAGAGTATAAGAAAAACCAAGATCCCGAGTTAAACTATAAATTTGAACAGGATTTAATAAAAATTCTTGAATCACCGCGTTCTAAAATATTGAAGCAATTTATTTCTCTACCAGAAGGCCTCAAGTTTATTGTTGATATGCGTTCTGATGTGCTTAAGCTAAAGAACCAATATAGAAGCTTGAATCCACTAGAGAATGAATTAAAAAATATACTCTATACTTGGGTTGATGTTGATCTACTCGATCTTCGTCAAATCACCTGGGATTCACCTGCATCATTGCTAGAAAAACTTATAAAATATGAAGCTGTGCATAAAATTTCCTCTTGGGATGACTTAAAAAACAGACTAGATTCTGATCGTCTCTGTTTTGCTTTCTTTCATTACAAAATACCAAACGAACCTCTAATTTTTGTAGAGGTTGCATTGGTGAATAAGATTGCAGATAGCATTCAACACCTTTTAGATGAATCAGTACCTTCAAGTGATCCAAGTAGTGCAAGCACTGCTATATTCTACTCAATATCAAATACTAAAGCAGGGTTATCTGGAATCAGCCTTGGTAATTTTTTGATCAAAAGGGTTGTAGAAAAGCTATCGCAAGAGTTTAAAAGTATAAAAACATACGCAACTCTTTCTCCAATACCTGGCTTTACGAAATGGCTAAAAAACAATCTAAACCAAGATGTCACTTTATTGGGCAAACTAAATATAAAACAATCTAGTGCAGAAATTTTAGAAAGTGCAGAGCAATTAAAAACTAACGTTGAATGTACAAATGAAACTAAACAATGCATGCTTAAACTGTGTACATATTATTTACTAAAAGTGAATAATAGTAATGGAAATGCTTATGATCCGGTGGCACATTTTCATTTAAGCAATGGCGCATCAATAAAACAATTAAACTGGATGGCGGATACTTCTGAAAAGGGTATTAGTCAGTCGGCTGGAATGATGGTGAATTATCTGTATGAGTTGCCTAAAATAGATAACAATCATGAAAACTATATGGTTAATAAAGTGATTTCCTGCTCGAAAAAAGTGTCGTCTATGTTGAAGGAGTAAATAGTCTCTTAATAAATAATTGCCCTCACAACACTTAAAATGTAAAATAGTTTTACTAATTAAGTATAGTAGGCCATAAATGAACAACATAAGAAATTTTGCAATAATAGCGCATATAGACCACGGTAAGTCAACGCTTGCTGACCGTTTAATAGAGAAATGTAACGGCCTTGAAGCAAGAGAAATGATCAATCAAATACTCGATTCAATGGATATAGAGCGTGAACGTGGCATTACAATTAAAGCACAGACGGTAAAACTCAATTATACGGCAAACGACGGTAATCAATATTGCCTAAATCTCATGGACACCCCAGGTCACGTTGATTTTTCTTATGAGGTAAGTCGAAGCTTAGCTGCATGTGAAGGTTCACTTTTAGTGGTAGATAGTAGCCAGGGTGTTGAAGCTCAGACTCTTGCAAATGTATATAAAGCTATTGACAACAATCATGAAATAATAGTTGTACTCAATAAAGTTGATCTCCCTGCTGCAGATCCAGAAAAGGTAAAACTCCAGGTTGAGGAAGTAATTGGCATTGACGCAAGTGAGTCAGTTTTAATATCAGCCAAGACTGGTCTTGGAATAAGGGATGTATTAGAAGCTATAGTGACAAAACTTCCAGCTCCTCAAGGTGATGTGAATGCTCCACTACAGGCAATTTTAGTTGATAGTTGGTATGACACTTATTTGGGAGTAGTAATTTTAGTACGAATTAAAAATGGAGTGCTAAAAAAGGGCATGAAGATTGTTATGATGTCTAATAACTCTACATACCAAGTGGACAATATCGGTATTTTTACTCCTAAAAAAGTAATGACAGGTGAACTCTCAGCAGGTGAAGTTGGTTTTATCACTGCTTCAATGAAGGAAGTTGCAGACTGTAGAGTGGGAGACACTATTACTGAAGAGAAAAGACCGTGCAGCAAGGCATTGCCTGGTTTTAAAGAAGTGCACCCTGTGGTATTTTGTAGTATTTTTCCTAATAAAACGGACGACTTTAAATATTTAAGAGAAGCACTGGAAAAATTACATTTGAATGATGCAAGTTTTACTTTTGAAGCAGAAACTTCAAATGCGCTAGGCTATGGATTTCGTTGTGGTTTTTTGGGAATGTTGCATCTTGAAGTTATTCAAGAAAGGCTCGAGAGAGAATTTGATTTAGATCTAACAGCAACTGCACCGAGTGTTATATATAAGGTTACAACGCAAGGTGGTGAAGTTCTGAGCATTCATAATCCTAGTGACATGCCAGATCCAACAAAGATTGAAATGGTAGAAGAGCCGTGGATTACTGCAACTATAATGGTCCCTGACCAATATTTAGGTGAGATTCTATCATTATGTGAAGAGAGGAGGGGAGAACAGGAAGATTTATCTTACATTGGTAACACAACAACAGCATTGTTAAGATATAAGTTACCACTGTCTGAAGTTGTTTTTGACTTTTATGATCGATTAAAATCAATTTCCAAGGGGTATGCAAGTTTGGATTGGGAAATTTCCAGCTATCTGGTAAGCCAAATAGATAAATTAAGCTTTTTAATTAATGGAGAGCCCGTAGATGCACTGGCTTGTATCGCTCACAAAAGCAGAGCAGAAAAAAGGGGGCGTGAAATATGCGCACGCTTGAAGGATCTAATACCACGTCAGCAATATAAAATCGCGATTCAAGCGGCAGTGGGCGGGAAAATTATTGCCAGAGAAACGATTAATCCATATAGAAAAGATGTAACAGCTAAACTCTATGGTGGAGATGTAACGCGAAGAATGAAACTACTTGAAAAGCAAAAGAAGGGTAAAAAAAGGTTGCATTCTATAGGGAACGTAAATATTCCACAGAATGCTTTTATTCAAGCTTTGAAGATAAGTGATTGATCTTAAAAGACTTCTTGTATAGTTTTTGGCAACAACCGTTAGAAACGAAAAAACTTACTTGACAAACTCCGCCAGCCCCCTTATCATGGTACTGGAGGTATTCAGTTATCTTCATCTGTGCAGATTAAACAGCAAGAAAACAACGTAGTTGGCGTCTTATTTTTAATTTTTTGCACTATGTGCACCTTATGTCTTCACAACATTTCTGGGTTTTTACCTATATAAGCTGAAACGCGCTTATAAGTCGTTTAAGACAGTATAGTACGCCAATTTGCAGGATTAGAGAGTGACAACTAGCTAACACGGGGTTTCTTTTGCCTTTTTTTCTGCTTAGTAAATTTCTTAACGTTTACAATTTTGTTATAAAAGTAGCTAAATTGGAGCGTTGAGAGTAAAAAACGCCAATTTATAAAGTTATAGCTCTTCTCATAATAATCCAAACAAGTTAAGATATGGATTTATGGTAGTGGGGTTTGTATGCCAGCAGCGTATAGTTACGATTTAAGGAAAAAAGCAATGGAGGCATTGGATGAAGGAGAAAGTAGAGCAACTGTTGCAGAGAGATTTAAAATTGGAAAAACGACTCTATATGAGTGGCAGAAAAGGCGTAAGGAAACGGGAGATTTTCAGTCAAAAAAGCCTGGAAGCGTAGGATATAACCATAAAATTACTGACTGGAATGTTTTTACCAAATTTGCAAAAAACCATGGTGGCAAAACTCAGTCAGAGATGGCTAAACTCTGGGGTAATATCAGTCGACAAACGATTCACCGCGCACTTAAAAATATTGGATTTACAAGAAAAAAAGACCTACGGATATAAAGAAAGAAATGAAGGAAAGCGAGCTCAATTTTTAAAGGTTATAGCAACAAAACGTCATGAAAATCTTGTATATATTGATGAATCTGGAATAGATAATACAGAAGACTACCCATACGGATATTGCAGAAAAGGAGAGAGGTTTCATTCATTAAAATCAGGTAAAAAAACTCAGCGTGTCAGTATGATTGCAGCTCTAAATAAAAGGAAGATCATTGCTCCATTGACCTTTGAAGGATACTGCAATAAGGATGTTTTCGAGGCTTGGTTTGAGCAGTTTTTAACTCCAATTTTAAGGTCTGGCCAAACTGTAATTCTTGATAACGCTACATTCCATAAATCTAAAAAAATAGATAATCTTGCTAGAGGAGTTGGTGCTGAAATTCTTTATCTTCCTCCATATTCTCCAGACTTTAACGAAATTGAGCATAATTGGTTTGCTATAAAGAATAGAGCTAGAAAAAATATCCCTATTTTTAAGTCTTTCCGTCAAGCTGTTGATTCTGCTTTTTTATTCTGACTATTATGAGAAGAGCTATAATATAGATAATTAGCCAACCATGGGGTTCCTTTTGCCTTTTTTTTCGTTTGGTAAATTTCTCAAACATTTATGGCTAAAGTAATTTAGGTTCACCGACAACCGTCATCCCGCTACGTGTTAGCGGCTAAGAGATACCGTGAATAAATCACGGTATGACGTAGGATTGCTGTCATCCTGCTGCGTGTTAGCGGATGAGATACCGCGGCGGTATGACGGTTCGTGGCGGTATTACGGTTAAGCAATTCGTCATCCCGCTACTTGTTAGCGGGATCTAGAGATACCGCGGCGGTATGACATAGGACTGCTGTCATTCCAGCGCGTGACGCTGGAATCTAGAAAAAAGAAAACGGATCCCAGTGTCTGGGCACTGGGATGACATCGTTTACTATGTGATATCGTGCCATATTACAATGTTCGTGCAGTTGTGTGTCAACTACTTTTGTGGCACCGTTTGTTATTCAATCTTTATGCTAGCTTTACTAAAAATTATAATATTTTAGGTATAATTGCAATATCTAAATTTAAGGTATAGGGATGAACCCTAGGAAAGTTTTTAATATTCTTTTTATAGTATTATTTATTTCTTTTTCTCATGTTGGGAGTGCTGCCGCTGACACTAATGCTGATACAACTGCTCAAGTAATATGTAATATTATTGGCTACGTTTGGGGAATAGGTGGACCGCTTATGACCGTAGTGATAATAGGTGCAGCTTTGCTTGCGATATTTGGTAGAATGCCATGGCCAGCTCTTTTTGCACTCGGTATATTTTATGCTGTATTTTTCGGTGCTAAAACTATTGTGACAAAAGTAATGGGTGGTATAGGTGGAAATACTTCTTTGATGGACCAATGTGGAGTGGACAAACAGAAATAAATTCCGATAACATTTTGCCAGTAAATTGCTTTTATATATTGTATTAGAAGTTAAAAATTATTTTTTTTCTAAAACAGACCTGATGCACGGCTTCAACTATATCTTCCACTTGTGGTAATGCTTTTTTTTCTAGATTTGCAGCGTAAGGTAAGGGGATGTCCTTGCCAGTTACGCGCATAACTGGAGCATCAAGGTAGTCAAATCCTTGTTCCATAACAACGGCTGACAGCTCTGCTCCTATTCCTGCAAATGGCCATCCTTCTTCTACACTAACTAACCTATTAGTCTTCTGAATAGAGTTAATAACAGTTTGAGTGTCAAGTGGTCTTAAGGTTCTGAGGTCAATAACTTCAGCTTCTATACCTTCACCTGAAAGTAAATCTGCTGCGTTTAAAGCATCCATTAATTTCAGTGAGAAAGCAGTGATAGTTACATCCTTTCCTTCCCGTATAACAGCAGCCTTGCCTATCTCAAGTAGATAATCTTTATTTGACAGCTCAGAGTCAGAAACTTCATGTTCATGTCCGTAAGCTATTTCGTTTTCTAGAAATATTACCGGACTCAGGTCACGAATTGCAGCTTTAAGCAGACCTCTGCAATCGGAGGCAAAGTAAGGTGCTATCACTTTTAATCCCGGTATATGCGAATACCAAGATGCAAAGCATTGAGAGTGTTGTGCAGCAACTCTTGCTGCAGCACCATTTGGCCCACGAAATACTATGGGGCATCCAAGTTGTCCACCTGACATATAATTTGTTTTTGCTGCAGAATTCACGATTTGGTCGATAGCCTGCATAGAAAAATTAAAAGTCATAAATTCGACAATTGGCTTTAATCCAGCGAATGCTGCTCCAACAGCAAGGCCAGCAAATCCATGTTCGGTAATAGGCGTATCAACCACTCTATTTTCTCCAAACTCTTTCAGTAATCCTTTTGTTACTTTATAGGCACCATCATACTCTGCAACTTCTTCACCGATGATCAACACGTCAGGGTCGTTTTGCATTTCTTCTCTGATCGCTGTGCATAAAGCTTCTCTTACACTTAAGGTTGCCATTTATAAACTTTTATAGACTTTAACTAAAGTAACTATATCAGAATTACTAGGAAGCGTACAAATTAAGTTTTACAAACTGACCTTACCCAGATGATATGAATAAGTATTACTTGGTTGAAAGCAAGAGAAGATAATAACTTCTCAGAGTGGATAGGTGGCAGTTCTTTTGAGGCACTGTCTGCTCTTACATGGAGTGTAGGAAGAAGACCTCGTGACCCAGATTCTGCCACCGATGAGGCTCAGTCACCTTTTGATAGCCTGAAGATGGCTTTATGTTTCCTGTTTCTTTTTTCCTTTTCCTCTATAAATATATTGTTTTTATATTCAGTTTAAATATTTCACTAATTCTTTTTATCGTCATTGTTTTTTCATCAACTGCTTTGAGAACTCGTTCTCTGAGGTCTTCACTATATGGGCTTGGCATTTTTCATCTCTTTAATATGCCATTATAACCTATTCTATCCTTCAGGTAAACCTTTCTTGGGTTAGCTATAGCAGTGGGAATAGCAGTTGGAGCTTATTGTCTGGTTGCTGCTGCAATCATATACTATTGTAATAGACCTTCAAATTCACTTGAAAATAGCAAGGTCTAAGGGTTTTCTGGAAACCATGAACAACCTACTCTGTAAAATTCACAAGACCTATTAAAATATTTTTTTACTTTTCATCGTATATTTCTCAACATATTATCTTTAAATACTAAAATAATTAACAATATGGCATTATTAATAGTTGAATCACCTGCGAAAGCAAAGACAATAGGCAAATATTTAAGTAAAGAGTTCAAAGTAGCTGCATCCTTTGGACATGTGAGGGATCTTCCAGCAAAAAACGGTTCTGTCGATCCGGATAATGATTTTGCTATAAAGTATGAAACCATTGAAAAAGCAGAAAAGTATATAAAAGAGTTAGTAAAAGCAGCGAGTAAAGCATCAGATATATATCTTGCAACAGACCCAGACAGAGAAGGGGAAGCAATGGCTTGGCATGTGATAGAGACATTAAAAGAAAAGAAAGCAATCAGTAATGAAAACAACATTTATAGAGTAGTCTTTAATGAGATAACAAAGAGAGCAGTTCAAGAAGCAATAAAGAATCCACGTGAAATTAATATGGACTTAGTGCGCGCACAGCAAACACGCAGAGCTTTGGATTATCTAGTTGGATTTAGCTTGTCACCGCTGCTGTGGACAAAATTGTCGGGAAGCAAATCTGCGGGGCGAGTTCAATCTGTTGCATTAAAGCTTATATGCGAACGAGAAGATGAAATCAGTAAGTTTATAACACAGGAGTATTGGAGCATAAAGGCAGAAATGCAAAATAGCAAAGATGAGGCTTTTTTTGCTATGCTGAGTCACTATGACAATAAGAAGCTAGAAAAATTTGATATTAAAAATGAAGAAGAAGCAAAGAACTTAGTCAGGGAGATTGAATCAAGGCAATATGCTGTAAGCACAGTAGAACGCAAGCAAGTTAAGAGAAATCCGCTTCCTCCATTTATTACCTCTACTCTACAGCAAGATGCAGTGAATAAGCTGTATTTTAATGTGAAAAATGTTATGCGCATAGCGCAAAATTTATATGAAGGTATCGATATTGGTGGTGAAACTGTAGGGTTGATAACTTACATGCGTACAGATGGGTTTCATATTGCAGATGAGGCTATAAACTCAATTAGAGGGTCAATTAAGTCGTTATATGGTGATAAATATTTACCACAGTCTCCTCGTAAATATGTAAAAAAGGTCAAAAATGCTCAAGAAGCACATGAAGCAATTCGTCCAACTGATATCAATAGAACGCCGGGTAGTATTAAGGATTACTTAACGCCAGAGCAATTTAAATTGTACGATTTAATCTGGAAAAGAACCATTGCAAGTCAAATGGAATCGGCGATTCTTGATCAAGTGGTAGTTGAAATTAGTTCTACTGATCAGAAAGTGATTCTGCGAGCAAGTGGATCAAGTATATTCTTTGATGGTTTTTATAAAGTCTATCAAGATAACATGGAAGCCGAAAATGAAGGCCTGCTACCTGCCATGAAGGAAGGGGAAGCGTGTAAGCTGATTTCAGTTGAGCCAAAACAGCATTTCACTCAACCGCCACCTCGTTATAGTGAAGCAAGTATCGTTAAAAAAATGGAGGAAATCGGTATAGGCCGTCCATCAACTTATGCGACAATTATTTCGGTATTGCAGGATCGTGAGTATGTTACACTGGATAATAAAAGATTTATTCCAAGCAGTCGTGGTAAGATCGTTACCATATTTTTAGAAACTTTTTTTCAGCGTTGTGTAGAGTATGATTTCACAGCACAAATGGAAGAAAAGCTTGATTTAATCTCAAATGGACATGCAGATTGGAAAAAAGAATTGAGCCACTTTTGGGTGCCATTTTTTGGTCATGTAAATTCTGTCAAGCAAATGACACATGATGAAGTTTTCAGCGGCATTCACGATTTGGTAGTTAATTGGTTTTGTTCAGAGGAAGGAAAAGAAGAAATAGGTAAGAAATGCCCTGCTTGCTCTGATGGTATATTAAAATTGAACTTTGGGCGAGCAGGAGTGTTCCTTGGATGCTCTAACTATCCTGAATGCAACCATACAAAAGAAATTACAGGTAGTAATGACAATTTAGAATATCCAAAAAGTTTAGGTGTAGATGATATAACAGGCCAAGAGGTAGTAATTAAAAAAGGTCCTTTTGGGCTTTACCTTGAGTTTAATAGTGAGTCCAAAAAGAAAAAAACAGTTTCCATACCAAAGGATCTAAATGTTAATGATATTGATCTGAATACCGCTACTCAGTTACTTTCCTTGCCAAAAGTAATCGGAGAACACCCTGAGACCGGAAAGGAAATAAAAATAGGCCTTGGACGATTTGGGTACTATATTTTTTATGATGGTAGATATTTTTCTCTTAAAAAAAGCTCTAAAGAGGTGCTGAATACAGAATTGAGCGAAGCTGTACAAATTATTGCAAACAGTCCATGCAAAGAGTTAAAATCTCTCGGGGTTAATGAAAAAGGAAAAGAAGTTTTCATCTGCAACGGTAGGTACGGATTCTATATAAAATGCGATAGAACAAACGTTGCTTTGGGTAAGAATGCAGATATTGAAAGCATAGATTTGAAGAAGGCTTTAGAGTTGATTAAGGGTAAGAAATAGACTTCTTGCATAACCATATGCTCTTTATTGTCATTCCAGCGCGCGACGCTGGAATCTAGAAAAAAAGAACCTGGATGCCAGTGTCTGGGCACTGGCATGACACCCTTTCTGGTAGAGGTTGCTCTCAAATCACAACGTGCATACAACTGCAGCGGCATGATGTTTTATTTATTATAGCTATAACACTGAAGTTTACAATCAGAACAAACCACTTGGCCACGTGGAACTGACTTCAGCTTGTCCGTTGAAACTTGATTTGAGCAGAATATACATTTTATTGTGTTGCTTGGAGTAAGTGAGTTGTCAACAGTAATTCTATCATCAAAAACAAAACACTCACCTTCCCAATTACCATTTTTATTATAAGTTTTTTCAAGGTAAGAAAGAATGCCGCCTTTCAGGTGGTATACATTGTTAAATCCAAGATTTTTCATGTACGCTGTTGATTTTTCGCATCTAATCCCACCAGTGCAGTACATAGCTACTTTCAGGTCTTTACTCTCAGAGAAAGACTTTGCCCACTCAGGAAAATCGCGAAAACGCTGAGTATGTGGATTGATTGCATTTTTAAACTTGCCTAATTTCACTTCATACTCATTTCGTGTATCTATTACTAAAACGTCAGGTTGAGAAGTAAAATCATCCCAATGCTCTGGATCAACATATTTACCCTTAAGGGAAATATCAAGATTGCCTACACCAAGATTCACAATCTCTCTTTTTAATTTTACCTTCATCTTGCTAAATGGTTGATATTCTGCTGCACTCTCTTTCCATGTAAGGTCCCTTAGCCTATAATCAGAACGTAGAAAATCGAATATTTTATCAATCGCGTTTCTTTCACCAGATACGGTTGCATTAATACCCTCTTCTGCAAGGAGTATAGTACCCTTTAATTCAATGTTGTCGCATGCAGTTTTTATTTCGTCTTTCATGTCATAATAATTAGAGAGTTCTACAAAGTGATAGAAAGTTGCAATGACGAAGCTCATGATTATTCACTTATCAACTAAAAACATGATATACAAAATTATAAAGATATTCAATAGTACGGCTGTTAATTACTGGATATCTTCAGTTTTTACATATAACATTTTAATATCAAATATAGATCCAAATTAATGTTTTTGAGAGTATTTAAAAATATATTCTTATTTTTAGTAAGTATATTATTCGTCTGTCCTATACTATCGTTAATATCGATTCTATTTACAGAATCAGCAAATTCTGGATGGGTAATCAGCACACTTTTCCCTGAATATATACTGAGTACGCTAATTTTGATGATAGGAGTGGGGGGGATATCCTTCATATTTGGAGTGATTCCAGCATGGCTCACCACATTTTTTTCATTTCCTGGAAGTAAAATTTTTGAGATTGCTTTGTTCTTTCCGATATCGATTCCTGGATATATAGTAGCGTTCGTCTATGTAAATACACTAGAATTTTCAGGTCCGGTGCAGAGCTCATTAAGAGACATTTTAGAGTGGAGCAAAGGTGACTATTGGTTTCCTGAAATAAAATCCCTAGGTGGTGGAATATTAGTAATGGGATTTAGTTTATATCCATACGTTTATATGCTAGTCCGCTCAAGTCTAAAGAATGTTAGTAACTCAGTCACTATTGCGTCAACACTTGGGTTCTCCTCATTACAGAGCCTGTTTTCTGTCATCATACCTTCCATACGTCCATCAATTATAGCTGGGTTGTCCTTGGTACTAATGGAGGTAATTACGGATTTCGGCACACCACAGTTTCTTGCTATCGATACTTTTACGACAGGAATATATCGCACCTGGTTTTTACTGCATGATAAATATTCAACTACTGTTTTAGCAGTTGCAGAATTGATTTTCGTTGCAACACTAATAGCTATCGAAAAGAAACTACAAAAAAAAGGAATATCTTACTCTTCAATCAACGCTAATGCAGATTATCACAACAAACGGAGTGTAAGTGGCACTATACCATTGATCTTTGCTTATCTTATGTGTGTATTGCCGATATTAATAGGTTTTATTTTGCCAATGATTCCGCTCATATATTGGAGCATAGAGAAGGGGTTTTTCATATACGAAGCAAGGTTCTATAATATAATAGCAAATAGCGTTAGTTTATCATTTATCACCGCATTAATCTCAATTAGCATTGCAATAATGATTGGATATACGGCGCGTAAAAGTAAGGTAATCAATAATGTAGCACGTCTCATTTCTTTAGGCTACGCAATTCCAAATGCAATTATCGCAATTAGCATAATAATATTTTTAAGCAGAATATCTTCTTTCATTACTCAATATATTGTGGAAATTAGCTTGGTAGGAACTATTGGCGCATTAGTTTACTCATATTTATTTCGTTTTTTTGCTATATCTTTCAAGGCAGTAGAATCAGGGCTCAAAAAAACACCAAATGAAATTGAGTGGACTGCATATACCATGGGTCATGGGCCTATTTCCACATGTTTGAATGTTCATATCCCTCTCATCAAGAAGAGTATATTATCGGGATTTTTGCTCGTATTTATGGATACTATCAAGGAGCTCACAGCAACACTCATTATAAGACCATTTAGTTTTGAAACTATATCAACTAGAATATATGAACTTGTAAGCGATGAGCGCTATAGAGAAGCTGCCCCATTTTCGTTGATAATAGTTATAATAGGCTTAATCTCTACAATAACCTTATTTACACTTGATGATAAGGATAAAAAATAAACGTAACCGTTCACAGATTTCCACTTAATTCTTCAATCTCACTAATAGAAAGGCCAGTAAACTTGACAATAGTGTTGACATCAACATTATTAGCCAGCATTGCTTTTGCGACTTCAATTTTCCCTTCAATTTTTCCTTTCTCTATACCTTTTTGTATACCTTTCTCTTCAGCAAGATCAAGTCTGTATTCAAGAATGGCTTCTTCTTTCCGTAGATCCATTATTCTTTCTTCGTAAGCTACTAAATCTTTTTCGTTCCAACGAAACTTGTCTAATTCATCATATGCTAGCTTTATTATTGGCGCTTTTTCTGCAATTTTCTTTAGATCTTCATCTGTCGTTTCTTCAGCATATTTAAAGAAAAATAGCCAACGATCTACTATGCTTTCTAGCTGTTCTACTTTGCTTTTTGTAAATTTAGGTAACTCAATAAAGACAAATTGAAAATCTTTTAAGTAATGGCCGTTGGTTTTTATATCACGTATATTATGAGTAGAGATATAACCAACTTCTTCAAGAAGTAAGTTACAATTGGAAATAGCAATAAAGAAGACTTTCTTTAAATCAATGTAGTTGCCAGATTTATCTAATTGTCTTGAGTAGGCTTTAGCGGCATATAATTGAGCGCGTTTTTCGAAGCCCTTGTCTCTAGCGAGCTGCATTTCTGCTATATATCTATTTCCATGAGAATCCTTGCAGAGAACATCAACAATACTTTGTTTATCAGAGGCAACTTCGGGATCCATAATAGTGCTAAGAAACTCAACTTCTTGTATTGCATTTATCTCAGTAAACCCTAAAATATCGTTCAAAAAGTGGATCAGGATATTCTTATTTTTTTCCGTTCCAAAGATTTTTTTGAAACACAAATCATTGCGAGGATCGAGAAATTTTGAAAGAGCCATGGCAAAAATGCTTGAAAATATTAATAATTATACACTATTATTAACAATTATTCAACCATATTTTTGAAGATAGCTATAGCTATGCTGCCGCGGTATCTCTTAGCATAGATCCCGCTAACAAGTAGCGGGATGACGAGGTTATCGTCATCCCGCCGCGGCGCTAACTAGTAGCGGAATGACGGTTTTTCAAATTGTCGGTAAATCTAAGTCAGTTTAGCTATAGGCAGCAATTTTCTGTATTTATTTTAAATTGAAGAAAGCTCAAATGAAAGATCATGTTTTGCTAAAAATCACAGAATGCAGTCTGGTTACAAATAAACTATTTTGATAGTTAATGGGGTCTAGTTTTGACGTATGGACTATCCAAAGAAAAGGGTGGTATCATAACCTCAAAAATTTTTATGCTTTCTTCATTCAGAAATTCATACTTACCCTGCATTATTCCTGACGGTGCATTTAAGTATGTTCCACTTGTGTATTTAAATACCTCTCCAGATTTTATCACAGGTTGTTCTCCGATAACACCAACTCCGGCAATTTCATTTATTTTTCCCTTATAATCTATTATTTGCCAATGACGACTTAATAATTGAATAGTTGATTGGCTTTTGTTTTTTATCTTAACGTTATACATCCATATATAGCAATTTTCATAAGGAATGGATTGCTCTTCAATATAAATTGGTAAAACTGTAACTTCAACAAAGTTGGTAGTTAGTGTGTACTCTATCATTATAGAATATTCATGATAAAAAGATAGTATTTTAATTATATACTTTTTTCATAGATTTTTCAAGTATACTTTAATTAGGAAATATCAATTTATAGTATGAACGAACCAGATGCGCTTAGCAAAAAAGTAATAGGAATAATAGGTGGTGGACAATTAGGTAAAATGACTGCTATCGCTGCAACAAAACTTGGACAAAAAACACATGTTTTTGCCAGTGCTAAGGACGATCCGGCTTTCTCTGTTGCTGATGATTTCACAATAGCAGATTTCTCTGATAAGAAAGCGCTTGAATCTTTTGCACAGAGTGTGGATTTGGTCACTATTGAGTCTGAAAATATTCCATGTAGTGCAATTGATATCGATGTAAATTTTTATCCGGGTAAAAAAGCGTTACACATTGCGCAAAATAGGCTTAGAGAGAAAGATTTCATTAGAAGCTTGAGTATAAAAACTGCTGAATACAAAAGTATACAAAATTATAATGAGCTACTGAAAAGCAGTAGAACTTTTGGCTATCCAACAAGGCTGAAAACAACAGAAATGGGTTACGATGGAAAAGGGCAATATGTGCTTGAGAATGATTCTGAAGTGAAGCAATTTGCTTCCTTTGATTGGAATACAGAGTACATTCTTGAAGCAAGTGTTGATTTACTGAAAGAGGTTTCAATAGTCATTGCAAGAGATAAAAACGGTAAAGTAGCTTTTTTTCCTATAGCAGAAAATTACCACGTTGATGGAATACTTGATACTTCAACAGTGCCAGCTAAAATAGATAGCAAATTAACTCAAGAGGTACAACGAGCTGCAAAGAAAATAGCAAATGCGCTCGATGTAATAGGAATTCTGGCTATTGAATTTTTTGTTACTAAAGATAACGAATTGTTAGTTAATGAACTAGCTCCAAGACCTCACAATTCTTGCCACTGGAGCTTGGATGCATGTAACGTTAGTCAATTTGAACAGCTGGTTAGGATAATATGCGGGCTACCTATGCAGGAAGTAGTATTACGCTTTCCTTGTATGACGAAAAATATAATAGGTAACGATATATATGATTCTCATAAGTATTTGAGCAACGAAAAAGCTAGTTTAACCATATATGGAAAAAAAGAGGTTAGAGATAAGCGTAAAATGGGACATGTCAATATAGATTTAAGTTAATAGTTTTTCTACGTCATTCTGCCACAACTGTACGAACATTGTGATATGATGAGATGTTACATAGTAAACGGTGTCACTCTAGCACGTATTTGTACGAACATTGTTATTTGAGCACACCAGGAAGGATGTCATTCAAGTAGCCCCTTTGTTGTCATCTGAGTAGCCCCTTTCTCGTCATCCCGCTACGTGTTAGCGGGATCTCATTTCACTTTATGAGGGTGTCATCCAAGTAGCTGACACTGGTTTCCATCCAAGTAGCCCCTCTTGTCATCCCAGTGTCAAGCACTTGGATCCAAGATTGGATACTGAGTTGGTGAGTATAAAAGTGTTGTGTTATGGCTAACGCTGACTCTACGTTATACCGTCACGGTATCTCTAGATCCCGCTAACACGTAGCGGGATGACGGTTGTCAAGGTTTCATCCCAGTGTCAAGCACTGCCTTTGTGTTTGTACGAACATTGAGATATAAGAGTCAAGAAAAAAGATGTCATCCCAGTGCCCAGACACTGGGATGGATCTGTTGCAAGGTGATGTTTTACTCGCTTGCTTTGCCAGCTCTTTTACATATTTTTCTGCTTTCTCAATAATCTCATACTTTATGGCAAAATCATTATCTGGATCAACAGAGCCGTTTTTTGCTGGAAGATCTCTCACATGTCCAAAGGATGCAGCTACTTTGAACTCTTTACTTAAATATTTGCCTATTGTCTTTGCTTTCGCAGGTGATTCAACTATTAATAACGCCATATTGTTAATTATTTTAGTACTTAAAGATAATATGTTGAGAAATATACGATGAAAAGTAAAAAAATATTTTAATAGGTCTTGTGAATTTTACAGAGTAGGTTGTTCATGGTTTCCAGAAAACCCTTGGACCTTGCTATTTTCAAGTGACTTTGAAGGCTGATTACAACAATATATGATTGCAGCAGCAATAAGACAACAAACTCCAACCGCTACTCCAACCGCCAACATTTCTAAGTAAACTGCAATAGTTATTCCTAAAGCAACTCCAGCTATTGCCAGTACAGAAGCAGCTATAATAGTTCTCTTTTCACTTCGTGGAGCAGCAGCATTTGGTTTACTTGGTTGTTGATTATTGTTTTGAATACCAATTTTTTGATCTGAAACTTCAAGCTGCTCCTGTTCAGGAGTTTTTTCTTCTTCTAGGTTACTTGGCAGTACATCATCGTCTTGATTTACTTGATCCAAAACTTCAGGCTGCTCCTGTTCAGGAGTTTTTTCTTTTTCTGGGTTGCTTAGCTGTACACCATCGCCTTGAGTATTATTTGCTTGATCTGAAACTGGTATTTCAGGTTGGCTTAGCTGCTCCTGCTTATTTCCTGGTGTTTTTTCTTCTTCTAGGTTACTTGGCAGTACATCATCGTCTTGATTTACTTGATCCAAAACTTCAGGCTGCTCCTGTTCAGGAGTTTTTTCTTCTTCTTGTTTTATTCCCAAAACTTCTAATGAATTTTTAAGAGCAGCAGATTTTTCCTCAGCAGAACAATTAATATCTTCCTTCATATTTTTACCTCTTTCTACCAATAGGTCTATTGGGGACTTGTCATTATTGTCCTTAGCATCAATTTTTGCCCCACCTTTTATTAATGCTTCTAATTTGGGATAAAAACGTTTATTTACTTCTTCAAGCTGAAAACTCTGACCTACCTCCTCAACGCTGTTGCAATATTCTGAAACAACGTAATGCAGCAAGGTTTGCCCTAAAGAATCAGGAGTATTTAGATCTACTCCATTTTCAATTAAAGATTCTATAGTAGAAACATCACAACATCCTTTAACTAATGCGTTTTTGCCACTGCTATCCTCTTCCATTAAGTCAATGTTTGCTTTATTTTCGACGTGTGGATAAATATTATGCTCTACAATCTTGTGTGATATAGGAATACCGTTTGCATCCTTTAATCCTATAATTCCTTTCTCAACAAAAACATTCATCATTGAATAGTATGCTTTCTCTGTTTCCACGCGATCATAATAAAAGATGTAATCAGTCCATAAACTCTTTCTATGATTATCTACAAACTGGTCAATACACACATCAAGTGAAGTTACGTGTTCACTATTTGAAATATCGTAACGTACACCTTTATCTATAAGTGAGTGAAAAAAGGAAACAGCATTCTTAAGAGATATAATTACACTCTCTCTTGCACAACCTTCCCTAAATTCCATTGAGTTCATTTTTGACTGGCATTGATCAAAAAGCTTAATTATATTTTTATAGAGAGGACTTGTATTACAATTGATGTTATTATCTTGTGTATCTTTCTGAACATTAGGGTTACTACTATTTTCGGAAGAAGACTTCTTAGAAGAAGGTTGACCAAAATTAAAAGCATCAAAGTTAAATAACGTCTTTTTTAGAACAAAATCATCAGAATTAGGGTTATTAAAATACTTAAAGAAATCATGGAAAATCGTATTCCCGTCACTATCTTGCACATTAATATCGTCCACATCTAACTTCCCTAACAGCAAGCCTGCGGTTTTATAAGAATTTAATTTGATAGCAAGACGTAAAGCGTCAATAAGAGATACTTTTGCTCCTTTGCTAATCAAATAATCAACAATTTGCTCATGATCTTCTTTAATTGCATAATTAATCGGAGTAATACCAATATATATGCAATCATACTTAATATTAATATCGACACTGAACTTTTCTACTACTGTGCATACAGATTCTAGATCACCTGCAAGAATTGATTGGTACAAAAAGTGGTATGGTTGCTTCCTTATATAATCTGCAAATAAATCATCAGATTTTGCTGTATTTTTCTCTTCACAACCACTTTTATCATATTCTTTTCTTTTTTTCTCGTTGGATAACACTTCATATGCCTTTTGAACCTCTAGAAATGGCATTACAAGATCTTGCATTTCTTTCGATTCGGACTCAGATAAAATACCACCACCACGTTGCTTTTCTGACAATTCTCGATATCTTTCTTTTTTTTTAGGTGGGAGTTTATCAGGATGATATTTCAGTGCTAATTTTTTATAAGCTTTGTTTATTTCTTCCGGAGTAGCATCTTTATTTACTTCTAGTATTTCATAGTAGTTCCTAGCCATATATACCCCAACTCACAAATAATATATATTAGCATCATATGACATAAAAATCAAGTGAACTCACCCAGGAAAAGTAGAGATGTAGACAATGCTGGAATTTCTATATACTATAGCTTCCTACTTCATACCGCCACGGCGCTAACAAGCAGCGGGATGACGGTTGTCAGGCTAGTACCTTCTCCTGTCATCCCAGTGCCTTCTTCTGTCATCCAAGTAGCTAACACTGGGATCTCATTTTACTTTATGACGGTGTCGTCCTAATACCTTCCCCTGTCATCCAAGTAGCTAACACTGGGATCTCATTTTACTTTATGATGATGTTATGAAAGTAGCTGACACTGGGATCCAGAAGACTTAATTTCAACCAAATAATAAAGGCTAGATCCCAGTGTCACGCACTGGGATGACAAAAAAAGGAGCACTGGTTCACCTTATGACGGTGTCGTCCTAATACCTTCCCCTGTCATCCAAGTAGCTAACACTGGGATCTCATTTTACTTTATGATGATGTTATGAAAGTAGCTGACACTGGGATCCAGAAGACTTAATTTCAACCAAATAATAAAGGCTAGATCCCAGTGTCACGCACTGGGATGACAAAAAAAGGAGCACTGGTTCACCTTATGACGGTGTCATCCAAATACCTTCCCCTGTCATCCAAGTAGCTAACACTGGGATCTCATTTTACTTTATGATGATGTCATGAAAGTAGCTGACACTGGGATCCAGAAGACTTAATTTCAACCAAATAATAAAGGCTAGATCCCAGTGTCTAGGCACTGGGATGACACCTGTAGCCCTACGTCATACCGCGATTCATTCGCGGTATCTCTTAACATAGATCCCGCTAACACGTAGCGGGATGACGGTTGTCGGTGAACCTAAGTTACTTTAGCTATAAACATTAAGAAATTTACCAAACGAAAAAAAAGGCAAAAGAAGCCCTAGTCATTGTCTATTTTCAGTATTGGCGTTTTTTAAGTCTTAAACACTGCAATTTAGCTGCTTTTAAATGCAACTCACCTACACCGCAAGTGTTTAAGAAATTTACCAAGCAGGAAAAAAGGCAAAGAAAACCCAGAGTAGCTAGTATTCAAATTCTCCCTTGTCAATTTGACGTTTTTTGCTGTCTTAAACGCTTTGTAAGCGCGTTTCAGCTTATATAGGTAAAAACCTAAAATTTTTAAAGACATGCGATGCACGTAGTGCGAAAAATTAAACATGAGACGCCAAATACCCTAAGTTTTTTGTCATTAACCTGCACAGATTGCGAAGATAAATAAATAGCTTCACTATCATGATAAGGGGGCTGGCGAAGGGTGTCAAGTAAGTTTTCGTAGCTCTCATGGTTTAAAAAGCTGGATTCCAGCGTCACGCGCTGCCATGTGGTATACAAATTTCCTTCGAATTACAACGTACGTGCACTCTATATGCACTTGATTGACAAATGCTCTCTTATCAAAATCTCAAGAATCTGCACTATATTTAGTGCTGCACCTTTGCGCAGGTTATCAGCCACTATCCACATATTTAATCCGTGCTCAACAGTATTGTCTCGTCTAATACGCGATACATATACAGCATTCTCCTGTACAACATCAATTTGAGTTATGTATTCACTGTCTTCACGCCTGTTGTATACTAAAACTCCACTACCTTCGGCTTCACTTAGCACTTCACGAGCTTGTTCTTCAGTGATATGTTGACCAAATTCCACATTTACTGCCATAGCGTGGCCGATAAAGACGGGTACCCTTACACAAGTTGCAGTAACTTTTATATCTTCCTCTAAAATTTTTTTTGTCTCCTCTTGCATTTTCCATTCCTCTTCTGTAGAACCATTCTCCATGAATTTCCCTACATGGGGAATGCAATTAAACGCTATTTGCTTGGGGAATATCTCGGGCTTTTTAGTCTCATTCATGAAGATTTTTTTTGTCTGGTCATAGAGCTCATCCATTGCTGCTTTGCCTGCGCCAGAAGTTGATTGATAAGTTGAAGCAACGATTCTCTTTATTTTTGCTTTCTGGTGTAATAGATGTAGTACTAGCAGCATCTGTATTGTAGTACAGTTTGGGTTGGATATTATGTTGTGGTTTTTATATTCCATAATTTTTTCTTTATTAATCTCCGGAATAATGAGTGGCACACCCTCTTTCATTCTAAAATGGGAAGTGTTATCTATTACGATGCACCCAGCCTCAATTGCAGTCGGTACGTGTTTCTCAGAAACATGAGATCCGGCACAGAAAATGGCTATATTAACTCCAACGAAGTCATAATTCTCAAGGCACAAGACAGTTAATTCTTCATTACCGAAACTCACCTTCTTCCCTTCTGATTTTTTCGACGCAAGTGCAATAACAGAATCTATTGCCTCATCTTGAAACTCAGCAAGCGTGCTTAATACCTCACGCCCTACTCTTCCGGTTGCTCCAATAACAGCAATTTTGTATCCCATATAGATGAACCTCTAACTTTAAAGTTCTATTATATTTTTACTGACAAAATTTACAATTGTTTTAATATTTTTACCTTGCAATTAATTGTAATTTAGCTATTATTATTCAATATTAGTAATATTACATAATAAAGTGAAAGATGAATAAAGAATACAATGAAACTAAGGTTAAACCTGCAATGTCTACACCTCAAGAGCCTGAAAGAACCAATGGATTAAAGGCTCAAAATGTTCTTTCGAAAAAAAGAAAGCCTGCAATAAATTTTGATGATAAAAAGTATGGTGTAAAAAACCTTAAAATAGACCAACAGTTCCTAAATAAAAGACAAGAATCTTCAAAGCTAAGAGATTTCTTAAGATCAATACCAATAATAGGGAGATTTTTAGCAAGGATTTTCACACCTGAAAAAATAGAAATCATCAGTAACCCTATATATGACAACATGGAAGCATATGAAAAATCGCAAGCAGGTCACTCCAGTAAGATAAAAGATGAGACTAGTGTAGATGATGAACACGCAAAAGAAGTAGATAGTAAACTTGAGAAGGGTAATGTTGAAC
Source organism: Wolbachia endosymbiont (group A) of Norellia spinipes (assembly GCF_964273535.1). Taxonomy (NCBI): domain Bacteria; kingdom Pseudomonadati; phylum Pseudomonadota; class Alphaproteobacteria; order Rickettsiales; family Anaplasmataceae; genus Wolbachia; species Wolbachia endosymbiont (group A) of Norellia spinipes. The sequence continues at coordinate 1,280,214 of NZ_OZ187006.1, read as the reverse complement.
AAGTGGACAATAAGAAAAGTCGTTAAACTCTATTTTATTGTGCAGGAGCTCTGCAGTACCAAAATAAATAAATGGGTATGCCACTTGCGGTGAATAAGCTTGCGATCAGCAAGGTATTCACAGAAGTTTCAAATATTACCCAGCAGCAAAAGGTTGTTGCTATACTGCCAATTAAAAATTTGTAATAGTTTTTCTCCTTTATAATAACCTTGAGAAAAGCAAGACTGCATGCAAGGTAAACAAATAAAAATGAAACTACAGAAAAGTCGATAATTGATGTGATCTGTTTAGCAAAATTGTTGCTTGAAGTGAGAATTAGTAGAACTGAAGTGCCAACGGAGCTGATTGTTATGCCCCAGAAAGGAGAACCGTGCTTGTTTCTTTTAGCAAAGAACTGTGGCATCAGTTTATCTTCTGCAAGGCCAAGGGCCACTTGTCCACTAGCTAGTACCCAAGCATTTAAACTGCCAACACAAACAATAAAAGCAACAATAGAAATGATCAAATGCCAATTACCAGGAAACATAATTTTTATTGCGTCAACATACGGCGCTTTTGAATTAACTAGATCATTGCCGTTTATCAATCCCATGATTGCAAGGCTATTAATGAAATATATAACTGCAACAGAGATTGTGCCAAGTACTATGGCTCTTGGTATAGTCTTTGCTGGATCATTGACTGATCCTGCAGGTGCTGTTGCTGATTCAAGTCCAATAAAACACCATAGAGTGAGTAGTGTAGAGCGAGCAAGGACTTGAGACATCGTGAGGGTTGATATTTCCTCACTTATGATAAAATTATTCCTATCAAAGAAAAACAACGCTGTTACTGGTATAGCAAGCAGTGCGGTAATTTTGACAGTCATCAATAAAAGCTCAACACATCCAGCAGCAGTGACACCTCTTAAATTTATTAGTGTAATGATCGTAAATAATAGTATTTCTAAAAATAAGCGTATATTTTGAATATCTCCATGAAAAAGCGAAGTAAGATAGCCAATACTTGCAACGATTACTGCTGTCGTGCTAACCCATGAAATTACCCAATATGTCCAACCAACAAAGAAAGCTGCAGCAGGGCCAAAAGCATGCTTTACATAAACGTGAGGACCACCCGTTTCTGGAAATTTTGCACAGAGTAAGGCAAAAACCAAAGCAAGAGATATAGCACCAAGCCCTGATATCACCCAGCTTACAAGGCTGTACATGCCATATGGAGCAAGGCTAATTGGAAGCATAAAAATTCCAGAGCCAATTTGGCTACTAATCACTAAGGCAAAAATAGCCCAAAAACCTATTTTATTTGACACAATAATTTTTATCTAAATAGACTAACGATATAACTGAAGCTCAGAAATTTCAATCGATCTTTATAAAAACTTGCATTTTTTAAATTTATGCATATAATGAAATAGATTATTAGGAGAAGGCTATGAATCCGAGGTTAAAAACATTTTTGGTTGTTTGTGGGTATGTTTTATTAATTGGTGCTGCTATTGGAACATTATTTTATCATGATTCTCTGCTTAAGATCTTTATTAATGCGCTTTATGCATTCCTTCTTGCCAAAACTTCAAGTGAGGTATTAGCTGCTTTTGGAACACTTGCAATTTCTCTTGCTGCCTGTGTTGCATGCTATGGCATACATAAGCTCTGTTCTATCTTTACAGAAAAAATTACAAGCAACTATCAGTCTTTCAAAAATAAAAACAGTGATGATAGTATTTTTTCTGAAGTATATAACGACCCAACAATAGGGTTGAAAGATAAGATTCTATTTTTCTCTATATATTTAATATATTACATTCAATTACCATTTTTGTACTGTGCATCGAAAATATCTGCCCTTAATGGGTGGCTGCTACTGAGTACTAGAAGAGAAATACCAAGTAATCACATATTTCTTGTGCTTATAAATGCTGTATTATTAATTCCAGTAGCACTTCTTGAATTGATAAAGTATCCATTAGTGAGGCTTTTCTCACCTTTGGGTTTGAATGTAAAGCAGCTAAGCTTTTTGTTTAATGTAAGTGATGTGGGCACTGGCAGTCAAAGTGTTCACACGAGTAGTTTTGAACATAGTATTTTCCAATGCGCTCAAGAGTTAAAACAGAAATTTGGAGCTCAACCAAATGTACTCAATAAAGAGTTTGAAGACTACATAAATAATTCAGATGAGCTTACAACTGAGCAAAAAGAGCAATTAAAACTTTATCTTAACTTTAATGGTTCCAATGGAGCAGCTTATAGAGAATCAAAAACTAGCCTTACTCTCACGCAAGCTGCAAATTTAGTTTTGACTGCAGCTAAGGATCAAAAGTCAGATATAGATTTTCTAAAGTGCATGTTACTGATACGTTTCAAAGAGGGAAATGGTAAGTGCAATCTAGGAATGTTCAATCGTATTATTTATTCACTCAGTTGTCTTGAAGCTAAAAATAACTTTACAGTTGAGGTAAACGCTCAAGTGTATGAGAGAATGCCAAGCATTACAGAAAAATTCCTGAGAAGCTGTAACAATAAAAAAATTACAGTTTTAAAGGACAATTTTGATAATTTTTATTCTGATGGTGATATGGATCCTCAAATAAAAAGCAACATCAGTAAACTGATAGAAGAAGCAAAACAATCTGTCTTTAATGAATTATATGTGGATTATTACAATAGGTATGGGCAAGATGTTGGAAGAGGCCCTATAAAGCATAAATTAAAAGAGTTAATTACAAGCGATGATGTAAAAGAAGCAATAAGCGCTGTTATAGATGGTATAGAAATTCCTCCAGTACCACCTACTTATCTTGAAAGAGTAAAAGCATTTTTTGGAGGTCATGCAAGGTCTTCTGCTGCTTAGTAGTGCTATAGCAGAAAACTTTTTTATTTTAACTAAAAAAATTACTTCTGCATATTCAAAGCCTTATTATAATGACAATTAGAGATATTTAGAGAGCTCAAAATCTATCTCCGTCTGCAGACTTTTCATCTAAATTTCAGTTAAAAATGTGGCGTATCTTCTTCAGCGTGTATACATATACTTAATCTCTGCCCAATGTACGTTGCATTTTTTCTGAATCTTGTTCATATGGGGGATTCTATGTCTAAAATTCCAGACACTTGACTTTAGCTAAAAACCATCTGGCGCCTATGGTTTTTTATAGTTTTGTCTTCCCTTTTCTGAATGGTTTGCAAGCTGCTGTAGCTAACCAAGAAAGGTTTCCCTACGTCATACCGCCGCGGTATCTCTAGATCCCGCTAACAAGCAGCGGGATGACGAAGTTATCGTCATGCCACCGCGAACCGTCATATCGCCGCAGACCGTCATACCGCCGCGGTATCTCTTAGCATAGATCCCGCTAACACGTAGCGGGATGACGATTCTTCAAATCGTCAAGGTGTCATCCGAGTAGCTTGACTACTTGGATCCAGAAAACTTAACTTTAAATAAGTGGCTGCATAATAAAGACTAGATTCCAGCGTCACACGCTGGAATGACACCATTTTCGGTCTCTTAAATTGCTTTAGCTACAAACATTAAGAAATCTACCAAACGAAAAAAAGGCAAAAGAAGCCCCGTGGTGCGAGTTTTGACTCTATATTACTGTAAGTGGCGCTGTAATAATGTGCTAACGCTTAAAATAAGCGCGATTTGGCTGAATGTAGAAAAAATTTAAAAGACATGCAGCCGCTATAATTTTATGTAATCCGCCAAAAAATACCCTAAGTTTTTTACTGAATTTTGTTATTGAGCCTGCAGGTCAAAAACAAGTTTTGAGTCATGAATACCCTTGTTATCATAATAAGGGGGCTGGCGGAGTTTGTCAAGGAAGTTTTTTCGTTTCTGCGAGCTACCTGAGTTTATTGACTTCATTAGAGCCAAAACTCTTGAGACCTAGGTGATAATTCTATCTAAAAGGATGCCAAAAAAGAGAAGCAACCCTACGTAGGAATTATTTTTAAATATGGACATGCATTGACTGGGATCGTCAGGATTGAAATTTTTGTATTGGCGGTGAAATATGAACCCTACAGCAAGTAGAGCAATATAAAAGATGTTATTTAATGATGATAAGATACCAGCATATAGCCACGTCATAAGAGATATTAAATAAAATCTTTTCAACCAAGATTTTGTTGTATCACCAAAATATAATGCGGTAGATTTCATTCCGAGTTTTTCATCATCTTTTTTATCTTGATGAGCGTATATGGTGTCATAGCTAAGTGTCCAAAAGACGCATCCTATATAAAACAGCAAGGATTCTATACTGATCTGGTTTATTATTGCTGCTGAGCCCATGAGCGATCCCATATTGAAGGTAAACCCTAAGAACAATTGTGGCCACCAAACATACCGCTTTAATAAAGGGTAAGTAGCTATCATACACATTGAGATTATTCCAAGTATGAGTGTGGTTTTATTAGTTAACAATAAAATTACCAAGGCGATAGATAGTAGCAGTGAGAGTAAAACCAAAGCCTGCTTTATGTTTAATGCACCACTTGCAAGTGGCCTATATTTTGTTCGTTCAACGTGCGCATCTATTTCCCTATCGAAAATGTCATTGATTATGCACCCTGCAGGTCTCATTAAAAATGCACCTATAGTAAATAAAACAAGGAGAAAAAGAGCCTGATACGATAGAGAAGTTGAGGCTAAAAGAATACCGCTCAAACTGGGAAATAGCACAAGCCACAAACCTGTTAAACTGTGCAGTCTCATTAATGAAAAGTAACGGTTGAAATACATTAATTAAGTGTGATTATGTAATATTTTGCTTACATTAACAAAATTATCGAACGCTAAATCAGGCTTGAAAACTAACTCAGGTATAAATCGCAAATCAACATAACACAATATAGATTTACGTATTGACCATGCAGATTGGTTCATTTCATTAACAACAGTGTTAATATCACAATTATCCTCAGAAGGATCTCCAGTGCGTGATGCTGAAATCCATGTACTTTTTTCTGAATCTGAGTAGTCAGCTACTTGGATATTCAATGAAGATAACACAATATATACATCTGCTTTTTTCAAATCTTTACTTAATTTTACGTCAGATACCGCTACATTTTTATTGAACACCTTACCTTCCATTAGGACTCTTGATATTGCTCTATGCAATACCGATGCTATTTTTAGGTTTCTAATTTCCTTTTTCATATCCATCTACTATAACACCCTTTCTTCTTGCACTAATTGATAAGCTTCCAAAATATCTCCAACTTTAATATCGATATTACCCTCTAGTGATACTCCGCATTCAAAGTTTACACCTACTTCTTTAACATCATCTTTAAATCTACGTAGTGCTTTTAACTTTCCTTCATGCACCAATTTGCCACCACGCACTACCTTAATTAAAGAATCTTTTCTTATGACTCCATCACTTACGTAACATCCAATGATATTACCAGCTTTAGATACGTTAAATATTTGCCTCACAGATGCAGAACCAACACGAACCTCTCGTGTAACAGGCTTTAACATTTTAGTTAAATACATTCTCATGTCGTCAATGAGCTCGTATATTATGTTATAAATATGTATTTCTACACCTTTTTGTTTTGCCAAGTCCCTTATTTTTGAGTCCACTTTTACATTAAAAGCTAAAATTACTGCACTTGATGCTTCTGCAAGCAGCACATCTGAATCTGTTATCCCTCCTACTGCTTTGTGTAGGATATTTAATTTCACTTGGTCTTTACCGAGTTTATCAATTGAACTTGATATCGCTTCAATAGAACCAGTTACATCGCACTTTAAAACTACAGATAGTTCTTCTGTTTCACTGTTATTACGACTGAATATATCTAAATTATTGTCGTCTAAATCTTCTTTCTTTTTCTTGATCAACTCTAGCCTGTATTCAACAATTTCACGCGCCTGCTTTTCAGAATTTACAACAACAAATTTATCTCCAGCATTTGGCACACCATTTAGACCAGTAATTTCAATTGGAGCGGAGGGTAGTGCTGCTTTTTCTCTTTGACCAAGGTGATTAACCATACTACGTACTTTGCTGTATGTTGCACCAACTACCAATATATCACCAACCTTTAACGTTCCTTCCTCAACTATCAATGTAGCTGATATTCCTTTCGCTTTATCTATTTTGGATTCTATTACCCATCCAAGTGCTCGACAATCTTCTATTGCTTCTAGCTTCATTAATTCAGCGATTAACAAAATCGCCTCTTCTAGTTTATCTAAATTAGTTTTCTTTTTTGCTGATACTGGCACAATCATAATATCACCACCAAGCTCTTCAGAGATGAGATCATATTGAGGCAAACTATTAATTATTTTTTCTACATCACCAGGTTCAGATTTATCAATTTTATTAATAGCAACTATAATAGAAACATTTGCTGCTTTTGCATGATTTATTGCTTCAACTGTTTGTTTCATGATTCCATCGTCAGCTGCAACTACTATTACAACTATATTAGTAATATTGGCACCACGTGCACGCATCGCAGTGAACGCTTCATGTCCTGGTGTATCAATAAAAGTAATTTTTTTCTTATCTTTTGTCGTTATTTGATAAGCACCTATGTGTTGAGTTATGCCACCTGACTCTCTTTCTGCAACATTAGATTCACGAAATGCATCGAGCAATGAGGTTTTACCATGATCAACGTGTCCCATAAAAGTGACGACTGGTGGTTTAGGTTCTTTAGACAAGCTTTCCCTGTCTTCTATGAAAAATAAATCCTTTTCTCTGTTGGTATCGCTCACTCGTTTAGCCGTATGATTGAATTTTTCCACTATTTCATATGCTATATCTGGATCCACCAGATCATCTACTCTATAACTCTCACCGACTTCTTCTTTGAACATTTTTAGCACACTCTTGCTATCTTCTGCCATACGAACAGATAACTCCCTGATAGTTATTTTGTCTGGTATAATAACTTCTCTTGATATATTTTTACCCTTAGTAAACTTTGACTTTCTACTTCTTATACCAAATCTTTGCTTAAATACAGGGGGTTGTTCAGTTTTTTCATCTATTGCCTGTGCAATTACCAGTTTAGAATGCTTAGAATATATATCTTTGTTGACTTTAGAAGACTTTTTATCGTCGCTCTCATAGTCAATATTATCTTCTCTTAGTTCAACTAAGTGAGTATTACTTAAAACTTTCTTATTTATTTCTTTAGATAAAGTGTCCGCTTCATTTTTCTCGTCAATCTCTTTATTGCTGTCTTCTTTTGCTGTTTTCTCTTTTTCTTCTCTCTGATTTCTTTCTTTCAGCAAAGCAGCATTCTGCACAGCATTAATGCGGAAAATTTGTTCTTTCTCTGTTAAAGAACCTAATTTACTCTCGTCAAATAAATTATGTTCTTCTGCATCATGAGATTTTTTTCTTCTTTTTTTTACTATTGTAGCTCCAGTACTTGGGCTAGCTGAAGAGTTTAAATTGAGGTCTAATTTAAGCTTGCTTAAGCCTTGGAGCGTTAATTTTTTATTACTGATATCTTCATTATTCATATTATTTTATTATATTAACCCAAGCTTTTTACGTGCTTCTATGATTATTGAGTCTACTGTATCTTTTAGATTTTCTTTACTATCAGCTGAGGAAGAGAGTATGCTGCAAAACTCATAACTTGATAAATCTGCTATGTCCTCTAAAGTCTTAATATCATGTTTACTAAGAGCAATTTTATTGTCTATTGATAAAGTTAAATTGATTACATCATCTTCCATACCTAGACTTTTTAGCTCTTCTATTTTTCTATCATTTTCTGCTTTCAGGTGCTTGTTTGCTCTGTTATGAAGTTCGTTTGCAATATCCTCATTAAAGCCCTCTATTGAAGAAAGCTCTTTAATTGAAGCGTTGGATATATCTTCTACGCTTGAAAAACCTTCTGTTACCAATAGCTGACCCATAATCTCTTCTAAGTTTAAAGCTTCAGCAAATAAAGCTGAACATTGACTAAGTTCTTTACTTCGCCTTTCTGATTCTTGCTGAGTGCTTAATATCTCAATTTTCCATCCAACAAGCTCTGAAGCTAATCTTACATTCTGGCCCTTTTTTCCTATAGCTAAACTCAATTGATCTTCAGCAACTATTAACTCTATGCAATTTTCATTTTCATCAATAATAACCTTCGATACTTCTGCAGGAGTAATGGCTTTAATAACAAATTGACCCAAATCTGAGGAGTAATTTATAACGTCAATTTTTTCACCATTTAATTCGTGTATAATAGTTTTTATTCTATCTCCCTTAACTCCAACACAAGCACCTACTGGATCAATGTTCTTGTCAGGAGAGAAAACAGCAACCTTAGACCTTGAGCCGGCGTCTCTAGCTATACCTTTAATTGTTACTAACCCGTCAGCAATTTCTGGTATTTCTTGATTTAATAATGCCTCTAAAAAGCCTTCATGAGTCCTAGAAAGAATAATTTGACGTCCATCATCAGAGCGCTTAACGGTCTGTATGTAAGTTTTAACCTTATCGCCTTCAGGAAATGATTCACCACCGGTCAAATTTCGCAATGGAAGATATGCCCTAGTGCCATTTATGTCTATAATAAGATCTGAATATTCTACTTGTTTAACAATACCATACCTTATTTCTCCCACCTTATCTTTAAATTCCTCATATTGCTTTTTTGACTCTTCATCTTTAATTATTTGAGCAATCTTTTGCTGGGCAATCCTTGCTGAAGCAAGATCAGTGTTAAGAGAGAGCAATTCACTAACAGTATCTCCAACTTTTGCATCTCCTTTTATTAATTTAGCTTGTGTCAGCGTAATTGATTCATACTCAGTGTTCTCTTCTTCATTTGATTCGTCATCAATAACTTTTAGTTTTCTGTATGAAGTAACTTTGCCTGTATTTCTATCTATATTAACTACAATTTTACTTTTGCTACCATACTTTTGATAAGCCACTGCTTCTATAGCACTTTCTAGTGCCTTTATTACAACATTAAAATCTAAACCTTTTTGAAGTGAAAGTTCTCCTGCTGTTTTTATTACATCAAGGCTTCCAACTATGTTATTCTTGTTACTTTTCTGCTTAACACTGCTTTTACGATTAGCAATCATAATAAATAAATCCAATGTAATTAGTTATAATTATAGCTTCAACGGGCAAAGAACGCTATCTTAAATGTTAAATGATTGCTAATTTAAGTCAAGTTTTTTCATGTCTTTGTATGACAAGCAACGCCGGAGTAAAGAATAAAGTTAAGACCGTTGCAGCCAATATTCCACTTGCTATGGTTGTTGAAATGTCAACCCACCACTGGCTTGATGGAGCATCATATGTGATTTGTAGCGTAAAAAAATTGATATTTAACCTGGTAATCATCGGTATTAAACCAAGAACTGTGGTTGCAACGGTAAGCAATATTGGCCTAACGCGAGAAATTGCAGCGTTTATTACACATCGCTTGATGTCATTTTTGTGTACCTTAATTTGGTGATGAAAGGCATCAAGCAATAGTATGTTATTATTTACTATAATTCCTGCCAAAGCAATTATCCCCACTCCACACATAACAACTACGAAAACTTGTTGGATAAGAAAGAAAACAAAAAACACACATGTTGTGGATAAAAACACTGCTGTCATTACGATAAATGTATGGTATACATTATTAAACTGTGTCACTAATACCAATATCATTAGTGTAATTGCTAATATAAAAGCCTTTAACAAAAATGTTCCTGATTTTTGTTGATCTTCTTTGTCGCCTTTAAAATCAATTTTTACTCCCTTGTCCCAATCCTGGGCAATAGAATTCTGAATGAACTTTACTCTTTCATTAACAAGATAGCCTGTATCCACATCAGCGGAAATTGTCACTGTACGTAATCCATCAATCCTATTTAGTTTGTTTACCTTTTTTTCGGGAGCATATTTTACTATGTTGCTCATAGGATGCGGGCCATTAACTGTATTGATAAAAAGATTATCTATAGTCTTCATGTTGCGGTCCCTTCTGGGGAAACGGAGTACAATATCGATTTCTTCATCCGTGTTATTTGGTCTATATTTTCCAATCAACACTCCATTTGTAACCATCTTTATAAAATCGCCAATGGTTGCAACACTTACTCCAGAACTTGTAGCCTTACTCTTATTAACACTCATATTCCACTCTATTTCAGGTGCTGATCTGCTATCTTGAATATTTATAAACCCGGATGAAGGTTGGTCCATAATTTTTAGAATTTTCTCTGCTGCTAAATTCAGATTGGATGCACTTCCGCTGAGGTTAATTTGTATTGGCTTGTCAGCCGACGGTCCTGACTTTTCCTCTTGAACATTAATTATTACTCCTTTCATGTCTTGCACACTGCTCCTTATATCGTTTAATATGTGCTTAGCTTTGCGCCTGAAGCGCCAATCCATAAGTTCTAGTTGAATTCTGGCGATAACGTTGTCTGAAAATGCTCCTGATCTAGCATAAGAAACATGAATTTCTTTTTCAACGCTCAAAATGCGTTCTTCCACTTCTTTGAGTATCAGATCTCGTTCTTTGGCTGATAAGCTTTCTTTTGCTTTAACACTGATTAAAATATTATCTGAATCCACTTTCGGAAAAAACTTCACTCCAGGACCAAAGGTAAAGTACAGCACACTAAATGAAAACAGGACGAATACAGTAGCACATATGAATTTTTTAGGATGATCTAAAACCTTCTCTAGCATGCGTATGTAAGCTCTTATTATAGACCCAGCATTTTTTATCTCACCACTTTCTATAGCACTCATTTTTTTTATTTCTTTTTTTGAAGTTATTGAAGGCTTACCAAATATTGCACCAAGTGTTGGTATAAAAACCAAAGCCATAATGAGCGATCCAGTCAAAGTTAGAATTATTGTAATTGATATGTACTGCATGAATTTACCAACAGTATCATGCCAGAATAATAGAGGAAAAAACACTGCTAATTTAGTTAACGTCGATGATAGAACCGGATAAAACATATCACGAACTGAAGTGTGAAAGGCTTCTACTTTGTCCATTCCGCAGATCATCTTTCTATCGGCATATTCGCTGATCACAATTGCATCATCAACCAGCATGCCAACAGCCATGATTAAACTGAAGAGCACAACGATATTTAAGGTTATGCCCATAAAGTAAAGAGCTATTATCCCAATGAGAAAGGAACCGGGTATCGAGAGTGCCACAAGAATAGCAATCCTTGTTCCCATAGAAAGCATCATTATGATCAATATTAACAACACAGCGAATATTATGCCGTTTTCCAAGTCATCAAGCACATCGCGGACGTTTTTTGACTGGTCATTTAAGTACACCACTTTTAAATTTTCAGGTAATTGATCTTTTGCCTTATCCATTAAGTATTTTACTTGATTTACTGTGTCTATTATGTTTTTTCCGTTACGTTTTGAAATTTCTAGCACGACACTAGGTAATCCATTAATGCGAGCAAACCCTTGGTGATCCTCAAACCTAGGGTATACTTTTGCTATATCTTTGATTCTCAAAACTGCATCGCCTTGAGATCTAATAGGAATATTCATAATATCTTCTATATCTTTTAATAACCCTGATATTTTAATCGAATATTTACCGGTATCATTTTCCAGTGACCCAGCTCCCACTAGTCTATTATTGCTTGATATAGCTTGGAATATTTCGTTTGATTGAATGTTATATTTTGTTAGAACTGTGGGCTCAATTATAACTTCCACTGTTTCTTTACGCATACCTGCCACTTCAACTTTGAGAACATTTGGCAGAGATTCTATTTCTTTCTTTAGCTTGCGTGCTATTTCAGTTAAGGCTCTTTCTGGCAAATTACCAATTAAGCCGACATTGAGTATCGGAAATAAGCTCAAGTTTATTTCATTGATTATCGGAGATTCCGCTTCAACAGGTAACTTCGATTTTATGTTTGAAAGCTTTGAACGGACATTATCGAGCACTTCTTTATTATCATACTCTGTTCCAAATTCGAGTATCATGTGAGCACCATCATTAGTTGCAAAAGCTCTCAATTCTCTTACACCTTCGATGGATCTTAGTTCATTTTCTATAGGCAGCACTAATAGCTTTTCACTATCTTGAGCAGAAATCCCAGGAAGTCCAACAAACACGCTGATTATAGGAATCTGTATATCAGGGTTACTTTCCCTTGGCATTTTTACATAAACGTATGAACCGAAGATAAAAATTACTATAAGTAATAATACCACCGCCCTGTTTCGCTCTATGAGTAAGCTCTGCATGTTGAATGTTAACTAAATATGTGTGTTTGTACAATATTATAGTCGAGATACGTTGCATATTAATTAATCCTTGTATAGCTTTAAAACTTTACGCAAATAATTAAAATTTTCGCAAAATTGCAAGTATAAGAAAATTTCTGTATAATAATTCTAGAACAGTATTTGAGAGGTTATTATGGTGGCAATTTTAAATGTAACAAAAGGCAAGAGAAAAGTTATTGTGTCTGGATTAGCTGGAGCTTTATCAGCTTTAATATTTTTAACAGCAATCCACATTGCCGCAAAGATAGCCATTATCGTTTCTGCTGCTGCAGTTACTTACTTATTACTTTTGCTGATTCATAAAATAAGAACTAAAGCTGAAATTACTCGTGTTTCAGAAGATGAAGGTGAAGAAAAAGATACGGAAATATCCGTAAAAGAACCAAAAAGAACTGAAACTGAGCTAGCAGAAGAATTAAAAAATAAAAGAGTACAAGAAGAAATGAAAAATGGACTACCTGAACATATGGATTTCAAAGGTAATTCACTTTCTAAAAGCACTAACGCTGATGATACAAGTCGGACTAAATACGCAACGAACTATATGGACTTAATGCGATCCCCTCCTATGCATATGAATGGATATGACAAAAAAATCAAAGAACTTACCAATGCTCCGAGGACTTTTTTCAGTGATAACTTAATGAGAATGCCAGAGCGGCTAACTATGGAAGATATTGTTAACCAACGTGGTTAGAGTTTATATCAAACTCTTCATCTTATATTGAGAATCAGATGCAATGCCGTAGACCCTATTTGGCGGAGCAATTTTGTTCTCTATACCAAAAACTATACCTTCAATTATTGCTGTGAGTACTTTTTCAAGGTTACAGTCTGCTCCAGGAACACGGTGCTCTAGGCGGCATCTTTTGGAATCGTTGCCAAAATAGGGAATTCTTATCGCAGCAGTTCTGTTATTTACTCCCCAACTAATCGTAGTTGGAGTGTGAATATCCGGGTACTGAAATCTTAAATATGAATCATCATTTGGAACAAAAAACAACATATGTTTTTTCATCATTGCACATAATCCGCCAATACTATGAATCAAATAATCACTATACTTTTGCTCATTGATATAAAATAAGTTATCGTTATTTGAATTCACGAGATTAACATGCACATTTAATGCACTGCCTGCTCTATCCAAATAAGGCTTTGCTTTAAAAGAAACGTTCCCACCAAGTTTTTGTACTACTTCAGTAAGTAATTGTTTTGCTAACTCAAAATGCTTAATTAAATTGTCGGAGTTCGTATAACAACCACTTTTTATCTCATATTGATGTGTAGAATTCTCCTTCTCGCAGGAAAATTCAAGAAATGCTATTTTATTTTTGATGCTATTCAGAAATAAATATTCTTTTTCTATTCCTTCAATGTAAAACTCTAGTTCAATACCGAATACAGCATGACAACTCAAATTACTTAATATAATCATAAATTTGCTTCAGTAAATCTATATTAGGTTAGCTATATTTATATGAATACTTTACTTATTTGCCAGTAAATTTAACATCTTATTTATACATAATGTATTACTATTTTTAATAGCATGCTTCTAATCCTCGATACAAGCGACATTTACAAATTTTTCATTTTTTTGAAATAAAAATGATCAATTTTAGTGTTTTTATACCCTTTACAACTCATCAAAAAATCACCATAATTTTTAGTATGTATTAAGTAGTATTAGCTTTTCATTTTGCAGTAAGCTATTGATTATCTTATATTTTTCTAATTGTTGCTTTTTTCTTGGTATGGTATATGAACTTAACTAGCCCTAAGGTTTCTACTGTGTTTTTTGATCAGATTATTACAGTAACGGATCACAATGTTACTTGGGAAAAAATCCAAAATTGTCTTTATAATCTTTATGGAGAAGCAACATATAACAGCTGGCTGAGTTCGCTAAAATTTGTCAGTAGCAGAAATGGGGAAGTTCTTTTATCCGTGTCAACAAGGTTTATAAAAGAGTGGATTACAGTTCATTACATGAAAAAAATATTATCATTATGGCAAAGCGAAGATAAAAGCATACGTTCTATTGATATTCAAGTAATTGAGGAAAGGAATTCAAATTTTAATGTTATACTAAAAAACAGAGAGGAAAGTAATCATAATCTTGGTTCGCCGCTGGATCCAAGGTTCACCTTTGATAATTTTGTAGTGGGAAAGCCAAATGAATTAGCATTTACGGCGGCAAAGCGTGTGGCAGAATCTATAGATCCAATATTAGGCAGCAATCCTTTGTTTCTATATGGTGGAGTGGGACTTGGTAAAACACATCTAATGCATGCTATAGCCTGGCACATAGTCAATTCCCCATCAGAAAAAAGAAAAGTAGTATATTTATCAGCAGAGAAATTCATGTACCAATATATTACAGCGCTGCGAAGCAAAGATATTATGTTATTTAAAGAGCAATTTAGATCAGTAGATGTATTGATGGTAGATGATGTGCAATTTATCAGTGGTAAAGATAGTACACAAGAAGAATTTTTTCACACTTTCAATGCATTGATAGACCAAAATAAGCAATTGGTTATATCAGCTGATAGGTCTCCTAGTGATCTTGATGGAGTGGAAGAAAGAATAAGATCACGACTCGGTTGGGGGTTGGTGGCAGATATTAATGAAACAACTTTTGAATTAAGGCTTGGTATATTGCAGGCAAAAGTGGAGCAGATGAATATGTATGTTCCGAAAGATGTCCTAGAGTTTTTAGCAAGGAACATAAAATCTAATATAAGAGAATTAGAAGGAGCATTAAATAAGGTTACCCATACCTCATTAATTGGAAGAAGTATGACGGTAGAATCAGCTAGTGAAACCCTAATCGATCTTCTTAGGTCAAATCATAGGTCAATCACAATAGAAGAAATACAAAAGAAAGTAGCTGAATTTTTCAATATAAAGGTTGCAGATATGCAATCCAATAGAAGACTTCGCAGTCTTGCAAGGCCAAGACAAATAGCTATGTATTTTGCCAAAAAATTTACGCAAAAAAGCCTACCAGATATTGGGAGAAACTTTGGTGGCAGAGACCATGCTACCGTTATACATGCAGTAAAACAAGTAGAAAATTTTATAAAGACCGACTCAAAATTTGCTGATGAAATCAATCGATTAAAAAAAATGTTTAAGTAGCGTTGTTAAAATAGCTAATAACAAGTCCTAAAATGAATCGACTATAGTTTTAATCCGTTCAAGTTTAAAATCTTCTGTTAGCTTCGCAGAATACATTTCCTTATTGTGTTGATTATAGAAGGTAAATTTGTGATCATCTAAGTTTAGTATTGCAAAGCCAAAACCGAAAAAGTTTCTAACCTCGTGTGCTAAGTAGTTTCTACCATTTGAATAGTCAAATTCTACATTTTGATAAACAGGCTCTTGATCTTGAGCGTGTAATAATGCACCACCGTTTCCAACTATAATCTGGTCTGGAACATTATCCATTAATAAAATCTGGGCTATATGAATGTGGCCAGAAACTATGGTAGTGACATTGCTTGGAAATTTATCTCCAAAAGCTTCAATTTGTGTAAGATTACCATGGCTTTTTAATGTCAAAAATTCTTTTTTTGGAGATCTCCAAAGCGGTTTATGAGTTAAAAAACACGTGGGCTTATCTTGTATCAATTTATCAAATTGCCTTTCAAAAGCATCAATTGTGCTTTGGGTTGTAAAAATATCCTCACCGGATGAAGAGTCGAAGATAAAAAATTTCATCGGTCCAGCATCTAAGGACCAACTAGAAACGAAGTTTCCACATTTTTCAGACGAAAAGGGGTATGAATCTAGATACCTGAACCATCCTTCATAAGCTCTATTACAACTCTCATGGTTTCCACGAACAAAAAGGAAAGGGGATTGTAATGAAATATCCTTTGCAGGCTCAAACCAATCAGCGTACCAAGCTTTTTTATTATATCCATAAATATCGCCACACTTTTTTGTATTTCTACATTTTGTTTGTCTATAATGATAATCACCAACATGGATAATTAAATCTGGTTTATGAAGGGCGATTGAATCTAAATTTTTTTTTAAAGGCCAGCTATCTACCGAATTACATTCCTGCTGAAATAACATATTTATTCTACAACCCGTGTCACCAATAAAAGCAATTTTATTAACCTTTTCTGGTAATATAGGAACTCGTAGATCCTCAATACTAATGTTTTTGGCACTTGTTTGTACTGTCAGTTCACAAACTGTTTCGTTATGATCACCATTGTTAATTGAGCTGCGATTCAGCATTTCTATTTCCTCGCCATCGACATAAACAATGGGACACATGTCATTGTCTGTAATTGCACGTATGCTTAATTTATTTTCTGGGATAACTTGAGACCATGTGTATAATATCTGTGCATGGACGAAATGAAAGCTAGTTATAAGAGAGAGAGCTAAAAAAATAAAGATATTAGCTACATTCATTTGTATAAAAACCTAAGTTAAAAATTAGTAGTAAGGTTGTCTTAAATGATTAAAATTTATAATCACAAAATTCATAATCAAATTATACAAGTAATTTCTAAATTATTCTAGTATCAGATTGACACTCTAGATGAAAAATTCTAAAATGATTAAACAATTTAAAATAATTATATAAAAACTAGAATATAGTGCGGCCGTGGTGGAATTGGTAGACACGCAGCGTTGAGGTCGCTGTGGCTCATAAGGCCTTGGAAGTTCAAGTCTTCTCGGCCGCACCAGTTTTTTCATAGCTGCTTAATATGGGTAAAAATGTTTATAGGAAATCAGAGTAGCAATAAGGTAGAAAGAGCTATCAGCGAAATCAGGCGCGGCCGGCCAATTGTAATATATGATAAAAGTAATTACCTATTGTTCGCTGCTGCTGAGGCTTTAGAAAGAGATTTATTTAATCAATACAAGCTTATATCAAGTAATGTATATGTTACTTTAACTTCAAGTAAGGTAAAATACATATCTCAGAATAAAGAACATAACAGCAAACGTCTGTTGGTGAATAATTTTGATGAACTGCTCCATTTAATAAACTTTTCAAAGGAAGATTGCATAAGAGAGTTGCAATGCTCAAAGACAATAGATGAATGTGCTATTGCCTTGCTTAAGTTCTCAGAATTATTGCCATACGCGTTAGTGGCTGATATGACTTTTGAGAATAACCATGAAATGCGAAATTGGTGCGAGAAAAATGACGTTATTGCACTGGACACGTCATTCATAAATAATTTTCAAGAAAATCAGGATGTATATGAAGTGTGCAAAACATCATTATTTTTAAAACAGACTCAAGAAGTAAATATCATATCTTATAGAACAGAAAGTGGTGGAAGAGAACATCATGCAATTATCATTGGCAATCCAGATAAAGATGGCGAACCATTAGTAAGAATTCATTCTTCGTGCTATACGGGTGACTTGTTAGATAGCTTATCATGCGATTGCAGAAGTCAGTTACATCAAGCAATTCAAATGATAGCTGACTCTGGAAGTGGTATTATATTGTATTTGATGCAAGATGGAAGAGGCATTGGTTTAACTAATAAGTTAAGAGCTTACAGTGTGCAAAGAGGACATAATCTTGATACTGTTGATGCAAACAGAATATTAGGTTTTGAAGATGATGAAAGGAGTTTTGCTGTTGCAGCTAAAATGCTTAATAAATTGAACATTAACAAAATCCAATTACTTACAAACAATGATAGGAAATTGTCAGAATTGGAAAGTAGTGGTATAGGAGTTACAAAGTGTCTACCACTTATTGTGGAACGTAATAAATATAACGATTCATATATGGAGACAAAGTTTGGTAAGCTAGGCCATAGATTAAGAGTTTTTTAGCTTTTTTGTTGTAACTACTTTGTTAATTTGCTATGTTTATTAACATAAGTTAAGATTTTTAGGAATACTAAAATGCTAAGATTTTTTAAGCGAGAAAAAAATACTGAATCCTTAGATAAGGATATAGATTGGAATTCAAACCGCTACAGCACAGTTATTGCTCAAAGGAATATTCTACTTTTATTTGCATTAATATTATTAGCAACGATCTCTATCAGCATATTAGTCATATTTAAAATTAGCACAAGTAGCACTATTGAGCCATTTGTTATAGAAATTGACAAGAAATCAGGAATAGTGCAATTGGTTGATCCTGTCACAGTAAAACAATATTCTGCAAATGAAGCGCTAAACGTTTATTTTATTTCAGAGTATATAAAAGCAAGGGAGGTTTTTGATCCATATCATTATAATTATAACTATTATACAAAGGTGAGGTTGTTTTCCTCACCTAATGTGTATAATGAATTTAGAAATTATGTAGGATCACAGAATATGGATGATCTTTTTAATTTGTACTCAGATACCAAAAGTGAATTTAAAATTCGCTCAATTCAAAAATTGGGTAACGATGCTCTTCAGGTGAGGTTTTTTGTGGAATTTATACGGAAAGATGGAAGTTCCACAAGAAAAAATAAGATAGTTATTATGTCATATAGATATGCATCGCTTGAAATGGATGATCAGCAAAGATATATTAACCCATTAGGATTTCAAGTTATTTCATATAGAGTAGATGATGAATATGTATAGGATATTATTAGTTTTAGCTTTACTTGTAAGTGGCAATTTAAACGCATCCATTAATTATAATGAGCCTATTTCTGTAGATAGTAGAATAAAGACTTTTGTGTATAGCCCTAATGAAGTATTTACGGTGGTTTTTAGTCAGGGTTACTATTCTTATATTGAATTTGCGGAAGGAGAAAAAGTTAAAAATATCGCTGTTGGTGATGCATCAAGTTGGAAAATTAATCCTTATGACAATAAATTGCTTATCATGCCATTTGAAGTTAGTAGTCGCACTAACATGATTATTACAACAACTAAAAAAAGAAATTACATTTTTGATTTAATCTCAAGGCCAAACTACGATAAATACCCAGATACTGATGCTAAGAAAGTGGGTCACGATTATTCTGCTGAAAAGGATATATCTTACGTAGTACGTTTTTATTATCCTCAAGAAGAAGGTGAATTTGATCTTGATTTAGATGAGGTTTCTTTACCTACTCAAATGCAATACACTACAGACAAGCCAGAAAAAATAATACAAGAAAATGATACGAAGTACAATTATACATATATTGATGAAGGTGGTAATGCGGATATAGTTCCGATTGAGCTATTTGATGATGGTTATTTAACCTATTTAAAATTTAGAAATAATAATAAAATACCTCAGATTTTTGTAGAAGAGGAGGATAAACCTTGTAAAAGGCTGTTATTTGATGATTATGTTATAATAAAAGGAGTACATAAAAAGCTATTTATGCGTTATGAAGATGGTGAAGTTGAAATTATAAATAGGTCACTTTAGCTGTGGTATATGCAATATGAATAAAGAAAGGCGTAACAATTCAGAAGATGAATCAGAAATAGAGAACAAGGTAGTAACAGTTGGCTCTAATCAAGGTCATAGGGCATTGATGGTCATTATTTTAGTGCTTCTGGTTGGTGGAGTGTATTATCTCTATTTTAGTCCTTCTCATAAAGAGGGTTCAGAAGTTATTAAAAAAGAGGAAACAAAGCAAAATGTTCAAGAATTGAAGGGAAAGTTGGAACAAGTTCCAGATAATGTAATGGTTCCTGAAAGAATAATAACTGATCCCTTACCACCCTTACCTCCTCTTCCTACACCACCAATCATACCAGAAATAAAACAAATTAGAAAAGAAGAAGAGAAACCAAAAGAAACTCCTGTGTCAAATATACCTATTTTGCCAAAGCAAAATTTTCCTTCTAGTAATGTTATGGGCAATTTACCTACCTCGTTTCCTACAATAGGGGGTAGCGGTTATCCTAGAGACAGACGTAGTGCACAAATGTTAACAATTTCAAGTGATGGTGGAGAGAATAAGGCTGCTGATGCTATTTTATCTGACACTTCAGCACAATCGAGCAAAGCTACCAGAGTAGGAAAGCTTGGTTTAATGGTTACTCAAGGTAAAATTATTGATGCTGTTCTTGAAACTGCAATAAACTCTGATCTGCAAGGAATGCTGCGTGCTATGGTGAGTAGAGATGTTTATGCAGAAACTGGTGATACAGTTTTAATACCTAAAGGCTCAAGATTGATAGGCAGTTATTCATTTGACTCGAATGTCGCAAGAGCTCGTGTAAATATAAACTGGAGTAGGGTCATTCTTCCTCATGGAATAGATATTGCTATTTCATCACTTGGTACGGATGAACTTGGCAGAGCAGGAATAGCTGGAATAGTTGATAATAAAATAGTAAGTGCATTATTCTCTTCAGTGGCACTTGCTGGTGTTTCAATTGGTTCGGCTGTTATAGGGCAAAAGGCCTCTAATCTTATTGATACGCTAACTGCTATGGATGCGGTGAGATCCATCACTGCAACTGAAATAGATATCTCTTCTCTCAAAGGGGCTATTGTTGAGAGATTGGAGGATGCTATAAAAACTGAAGTTGGGAGGGTAGGAGACGAAAAATGGAAATTGGGTCTTAGGGCTATTGAAAAAATTCGGAATGCTAAAAGTGATCAGGATTTACTGAGAATAATAAAGGAAGAAATAGTAAGTGTGATAAAAAGTTCTGGAGCTAGTGGAGTTGATGCAATTACTAGTGACAATATCGGTATAACTTTAGACGATGTACGTCAACTGTTGAGGCAAACTCAGAAAAGAAGCAAGTCTGTTTATGATAAAGCAATCGGGAAATCAATCGAGGATTTTTCTAAAGATATGCGGGATATAGTAGGCAGATACACAGATAAAAAACCAACTATTTATGTTGATCAAGGCACCGCGTTGAAAGTATTTGTTAACCAAGATATAGTATTTCCTCCACAGGCAATATTAAATCAATGAAATGAATTATGCTGCACTTGATACATATTTGGAGCCATTACAAGGCATATTTCAAGAAGAAGGCGTAAATGAAATATCAATAAATAAGCCAAAGGAAGTATGGATTGAAAATCGCGGTGAAATAAGGTGTGAAAAATTAGAAGTATTCGATCTTAACCATTTGAAATCTCTTGGCAGACTGATTGCTCAAGCTACAGAACAAAAACTTAGCGAAGAAGCACCTTTACTTTCGGCAACATTACCAAATGGTTATCGTATACAGATAGTATTTCCACCAGCATGTGAACCTGATAAAGTAGTCATGTCGATTCGTAAGCCTTCTAGCATGCAATTAGCACTCGATGATTACGAAAAAATGGGGGCTTTTTCTGAAACTGTTACAGAAGCAACTGATAATCCAGTTGACCGTCATTTGGATTTACTGTTAAGGCAAAAAAAAATAAAAGAGTTTTTAGAATACGCTGTAATAAGTAAGAAAAATATTATAATTAGCGGTGGAACTTCCACTGGTAAGACTACTTTTACTAATGCTACTTTGCGTGCTATTCCAACTGAGGAAAGAATTATTACTGTTGAGGATGCAAGGGAAATCGTTTTGAACGATCATCCAAATAGAGTGCATCTGATTGCCTCCAAAGGAGGGCAGGGCAGAGCAAAAGTAACCACTCAAGATTTGATAGAGGCGTGCTTACGTTTAAGGCCAGACAGAATAATAGTTGGTGAGCTCCGTGGAGCGGAAGCTTTTAGTTTTCTTAGGGCGATAAATACTGGTCACCCTGGATCAATATCAACCCTTCATGCGGATAGTCCAACAATGGCCCTTGAGCAAATAAAATTGATGGTTATGCAGGCAAATCTTGGCATTCCTCCAGACCAAATTATACCATACATTAGAAATGTGATTGATATTGTTATTCAGCTAAAAAGAACCGGTGGGGGCAAAAGAAGCATTTCTGAGATATTATTTACTAGATCTGCAAGCGAAAATGCTTAAATTTATACATAAGTTAAAAAAGAGTAGTTTATGAGTAATGGAAATCACCTACGTAATATTCTCATAGGAGGTGTAGTAGCTTTTAGCGTACTTGAGTTTTGCTTCTATCTATCTGGTATATTGTTCTTTCTATTAGTTGACGGTCCGGATGCTGTGGATTTTAAGGCAATTAATCCTAGTTTGACGCCTTTCCCTCAAGCTCTTTGGCCAACGATTTTTGATCATATACAATATTGTTGGCACCACCCAGAGTTATATAGCCTTGAGCTCAAATTAAAATTAATTCTATCTTCTACAATGCCTATTGTTGTTTTAATGATTATCTTATGGAATTTAAGAGAAAGGATAATTGAGTGGCGACCATTTAAAAAGAAAGAATCACTTCATGGAGACTCGCAGTGGGCATCAGAGAAAGACATACGAAAAGCAGGATTAAGAAGCAAAAAGGGATTATTGCTTGGTAAAGATAAAAGAGGATACTTTATTGCTGATGGGTTTCAGCATGCATTGTTATTTGCACCTACAGGTTCTGGTAAGGGTGTTGGCTTTGTAATTCCTAATTTATTATTTTGGACTGACTCGGTAATTGTACACGACATAAAATTAGAAAACTATGAAATAACAAGTGGTTGGCGAGAACGACAAGGACAAAAAGTATACGTATGGAATCCAGCGCAGCCAGATGGAATAAGTCACTGTTACAATCCATTACAATGGATTAGTAAAAAACCTGGGCAGATGGTTGACGATGTGCAAAAAATAGCTAACCTCATCATGCCTGAACAAGACTTTTGGCAAAATGAAGCAAGAAGCTTATTTGTTGGAGTGGTATTATACTTACTTGCTGCACCAGAGAAAGTTAAATCTTTTGGTGAAGTTGTGCGTACGATGCGTAGTGATGACGTAGTTTATAATCTTGCTGTTGCTCTTGATACAATGGGTAAAATACTACACCCTGTAGCATATATGAATATTGCAGCTTTTTTACAAAAAGCTGATAAAGAAAGGTCGGGTGTTGTATCAACTATGAACTCATCGCTTGAATTGTGGGCAAACCCATTGATTGATACTGCAACTGCGTCAAGTGATTTTAATATTTTAGATTTTAAAAAGAAGAAAACTACAGTTTATGTTGGTTTAACTCCTGACAACTTGACTAGGCTCAGGCCTTTAATGCAGGTTTTTTACCAACAGGCAACTGAGTTTTTATGTAGAAAATTGCCATCGGATGACGAGCCTTATGGCGTATTGTTTTTAATGGATGAGTTTCCTACACTTGGAAAAATGGAGCAATTTCAAACAGGTATTGCATATTTTCGTGGTTATCGAGTTAGGTTATTCTTAATTATTCAAGATACTGAGCAGCTCAAAGGAATATACGAAGAAGCAGGAATGAACTCCTTTTTGTCAAACTCGACTTACAGAATAACTTTTGCAGCCAATAATATTGAAACAGCTAATTTAATATCGCAACTTATAGGAAACAAAACTGTACAACAAGAATCGTTGAATAAGCCTAAATTTTTAGATTTAAATCCTGCTTCAAGGTCGTTGCATATCTCTGAAACACAGAGGGCATTGCTATTGCCTCAAGAAGTTATTATGTTGCCACGCGACGATCAGATAATTTTAATAGAGTCAACTTACCCAATTAAATCAAAGAAAATTTTGTACTATAGTGATAGCACCTTCACAAAAAGACTGCTCAAGCAAACTCGTGTGCCTACACAAGAACCATATGACCCAAACAAAGTTCTTTCTGCTGCTGCGAGCAAAGATAAGGTTAATAACGAGGGGAATAATGCTCTTGAGGGGCCTAGCGCTGCTGATTATCCTGCTGAAACTAAAACAGAGGATGCAGTGTATGATGAATCAGATGAATTTGCAGACGAAGATATTGATGATGAAGATATTGACGATAAGTTTGAAGATGATGATGACGGGTTTGATGACGAGAGGAGCGATGATGGGTTTGATGACGAAGACGAGGAGGATGAATTTGAAGATGAGGATATTGACGATAAATTAAAAAATGATCAAAAATAAAGGTTAACTTTGCCTATTTTTAGCTCAGAAAAGTGCAAGTTATGCAAATAATTAGGTTTTTCATATTAAGCCATTTTTAATTAATTAGTATTAGATTAGCTATTTTAACTAGGGGAGTAGTAATGATTAGTAAAAAAACATTAGCGGTTACAGCACTTGCTTTGCTGTTGTCACAACAATCTTTTGCAAGTGAAACAGAAGGGTTTTACTTTGGCAGTGGGTATTACGGTCAATATTTAAATTACATGGGTGAGTTGAAAGCAAAAATTGGAGATACTGCTGCTACAGCTGCCAATAATGTATCTGTAAATGACAGGAGTGCTCAGAATACAGAAGGTCAATCACTAAGTAAGTATAAAGGAGATTATAATCCACCTTTTGCTGCAAATGTGGCACTTGGTTATACAGGGGAATTGAATGGCAATAGCTACAGAGCTGAATTGGAAGGAATGTATTCTTCTGTAAAAGTGGATAATATTGGTTTAGCAAGCAGCCAGATAACAATATCCTACATAAAGGATAAAGCTAACCCAGAAGAGAGATATGGAGCAATAGTCAATCATGACCAGATAGAAAACGCGTCTTTAATGGCAAATGTTTATCATCATTGGAAAAGTGACCGTTTCTCTTTTTCTCCTTACGTTGGTATTGGAGTCGGTGCAACAAGAATGAAAATGTTTGAAAAATCGTCAATAAGACCCGCAGGTCAATTAAAAGCTGGCCTTGATTATCGCATAAACGAAGATGTAAATATGCATATTGGATATAGAGGTTTTGGTGCTATTGGTAGCAGTGAGTTCAAACTAGAAACCTCAAAGTGGGATCCCAATTTTAATAATGGCGCAGGTAAGCCAAAAGGTAAAATGGTTGAACAAACAGGTGATAATCAAGTATCTACTACCATACAGAATGGCTTTTTTCATACACACGGCATAGAGGCTGGCCTTACTTTCCACTTTGCCAGCAAAGCTTAAACATGTTGCCCTTTTAAAAAATGCATAAAACCGTTCCTGTCATCCTATGGCTTGACCATAGGATCTAGTTAAATATAGATCCCAGTGTCACGCACTGGGATGACGAGGTAGAGGGTACTGGAATGACATAGGATAATATGGGATGAAGGAGATAATACAAGAAAACATTAGCTATGTTTTTTGCACAACAATGCACCTCTTCATTCCTGCCAAATCATGTACATATTCCTGAAAAGCTAATTTGTATGAGGGTATTATTTTGTCAATATCATTTTGATCTTCACCTATCTCCAATATCGCAAACCCATTTTTTTTAATACACCTCCTTAATATTGAAAAAATACTCAAGTAACAGTTTAAACCATCAATTCCACCATCAAGAGCAATTCTTGGTTCCTTTTGCACTTCGGCTTGCAGGTCTTTCAATTTGCTTCTTTTAATATATGGAGGATTACTGATTATAAGATCGAATGAACCTCTGCACTCTGTCCATGAGCTTGGAAATATTTTGGCTCTGCTGAGAAGATTATGTTTCTTTGTGTTCTGATAGGCAACTTTGTATGCTTCCAAGCTTTTTTCAAAACCGATCCCAACGGCATTTTCATACTCACTAAGTACGGATATCAATAAACAACCTGTGCCTGTACCAAAATCTGCAATTTTTAGTCTCTGCTTTTTATTTGGGTAATATTTTAACACTGCTAGGATTATTGTTTCACTATCTGGTCTTGGATCCAAAACATGCTGGTTAACTATAAAATTTTTACTCCAGAATTCACGATTACCTATTATTTGCGATATTGGATATCTTTCCGCTCTTTTTTTTGTTAATTTCCAAAATAAAAGTTCTTTCTCCATCGGCACTTGATCAGCATGGTTCATAATTATGAATGATCTTTCCACTCCAAGTACGTGCTGAATGATGATTTCACAATCTAAATGTGGTGATTCAACTTTATGTGACGATAATAACTCCGATCCTTCTTGAATTAAAGTGCTGATTGTTTTCATTATTCTAAAAATGTGTTCCTTTCAGCCAAGAATAGCAATTCCAATTTAGGGTAGCTGCACTAAATCCAAGTGTCAAGCATGGGTTCTTGCATAACCTAAACAGAAAAAAGATACAAGGTATTATTTTAGATATAAGCTATAAATATTTAAGAAATTTACCAAATGAAAAAAAAGGCAAAAGAAGCCCCGTGGTTGGCTAATTACTTACATTATACTTTCAAGTATGGCGTTTTTTAAGTCTTAAACACTGCAATTTAGCTGCTTTTAAATGCAACTCACCTTAGTTTAAATGTTTAAGAAATTTACTAAGCAGAAAAAAAGGCAAAAGAAATCCCGTGTTAGCTAGTTGTCACTCTCTAATCCTGCAAATTGGCGTACTATACTGTCTTAAACGACTTATAAGCGCGTTTCAGCTTATATAGGTAAAAACCCAGAAATGTTGTGAAGACATAAGGTGCACATAGTGCAAAAAATTAAAAATAAGACGCCAACTACGTTGTTTTCTTGCTGTTTAATCTGCACAGATGAAGATAACTGAATACCTTCAGTTTCATGATAAGGGGTTGGCGGAGTTTGTCAAGGAAGTTTTTTCGTTTCTATTCCCAATAAAAGTTTGTATGCAATAACACAGAAGCATATGCTGCTATTCCTTCATTTCTTCCAAGAGAACCTAATTTTTCTGCAGTGGTTGCTTTGACATTTACGAATTCATCATCAATCTCTAATGCTTTTGATATGAATTTCTTCATTTCTACTTTGTAAGGCGATATTTTAGGCTCCTCACAAACTATAGTAATATCTAAATTAGACACGCTGTACCCTTTTTCCTTTGCTTTTTTAGCAGCAAAGTCAAGAAAGTGAGATGAATTGCAATCTTTCCATTCAGAGGAACTAGGAGGAAAGTGCTCTCCTATGTCGCCACATCCCAGTGCTCCGAGTATTGCATCAACGATTGCATGTATTGCAACATCACCATCAGAGTGCGCTTCTATTGCCATGTTGTGTTCAATTTTCACACCGCAAATTTTTATAAAGCTCTCAGCACCATTTTGAACTTTAATGAACTTATGTATATCATAACCAGTTCCGACACGAAATTTTGGCTCTTCAAAGAGAAGCTTTGCCATATTGATATCCTCTTTTGTGGTTAACTTAAAATTGCTTTTCTCACCTTTAATAATCGCAACATGTTTTTTGTGCTCTACCATTAGTGATGAATCGTCAGTAAATTCTTTGTCTGATTGATGGCACGATAATAATTCTTTGAAATTAAAAATTTGAGGAGTTTGTATGGCTCTGAGTTTTCCTCTTGAAATCGTAGATTCAACGAAATTATTACCCACCAATGACATAGTGTCTTCGACTTCTATTGCTGGTACTACTCCTGTATATTGATCATTAATCATGGACTGAGCCAAGTTATCTATCAGAACATCTGACACAAAAGGCCTACAAGCATCGTGTATAACTACAAAATCTGGGTTAATTTTTTGTAAGCTTTCAAGCCCTAGTTTAACTGAATTTTGCCTGTTTTCTCCTCCATATATTGGACTTAGTAATTTAGTATCTACACCTCCTGTCATCCAAGTAGCTTGACTACTTGGATCCATACTTTCTTTTTTTCTAGATTCCAGCGTCACGCGCTGGAAGGAGTGTACTGCTGATTTTTCACTTAAATAATGGTTGGATAAGAGATCCATTGCTTCCCTATAAAAACTTTCATGGTCTCTATTAATTGCTATTCTTATGTAATCTATATATTGGTTAGCCAGAAATCTTTTAATTGCATGAAATAAAACAGATTTACCTGCAAGTTTTGTATACTGCTTAGGAATTGTGTTACTGCATCTACTGCCTACTCCTGCTGCAACTATTAATGCTGCTATTTTGTATTTCTTAAGTCTGTTAGTGTGCATATTTATCATTTTCAGCGTAAGTGTATAGTAACAAGTTATTTACAGTTTTAAAAAAAGAGTGTATTATCTTATAAGATATAATACGATGCTAGAATGCACATTACTAAGTGTAATAAAGAAAATGAGATACACCTTATATTCTTTCATGGAATAGGGGATAATCATAAAAATGCTCAACAATGCTTACAGCATTTATGTGGCAGAAATAGGCTAAAAGCTATTTCTCATACACATAAATATCCGGCTATATTCCAAAACTACATAACTTATGCTGCAGTTAGCTTTTTGTTCCTCGTGGCATCTGTATCAGCGCCCATTGCAATATTACTACTTATAAGCCCCATAACAGCTGGAGTAGTTGGTTTAGCAAGCTTAGCTGCTCTAACTTGCATTTTTTTATCCGTAATGCTTATTATTATTCCCTTTATAAATAGAGATCAAAGTTTGCTTAAGCCCTCGATAGAAGAAATCAATGAATTAATGGACAAGGGTGTGAGGCCTGAAAACATTATACTTTTTGGCCATTCCTTTGGAGGAGCAGTTGCATCGGCAGTTTTGAAGCACTTTGCAGACGAAAACGTTAAACTTGGAAGTGTTATTTTTACTAGCACTTTCAGCTCTTTTCATACAGCAATAGGGCATTTTCCGATCCCTCAAGCAAAAATTTTAAGTATGTTGCCCTCATCCATTTTTAAAAAATTGCTAAAGGCTTTAGATCTAGATTTTGATTTAGTGAACGATATACGAAAGTTGCGAGATGAGGGAAAATTGAATATGCCAATAATAGTTATTAATAGCAAAAGAGATTACTTAATACCACAACCTGCACAATTGGCGCACGCAATAGAAAATGATGTATTGCTACGTAGAAAATTGATCAAGATTGTTAATTCGAAAAGGTATGAAGATGATCCACATAACGGAGTTTTATCTAGTTGGGAATTGGGTGAAAATTTGATTGACCTAATACTTAATAAAATTGATAAAACAATGAATAGATAGTATTTACAATAAACTGTATATTTTTCAGTAAATTGACTATGCTAAACGCATGCAAAAACGTCATATAACTATTTGTTTTATACTGCTTTTTATAATAGGGATGTTATTCCTGATGCGTCCTATGATTTTTCCATGTTTAATGTCTATTGTTATTGCATATTTGTTTAATCCGCTAGTAGTCAAGTTTGAAAAGTATAGAATACCGCGTTCATGTTCTGTAATTTTTATAATACTTGTTTTATTAATAGCTTTTATACTAGTTATAACATTTGTTTTACCTATTATATATGTTCAAATTACTTCAATATTAAATTTCTTAGTGAGTAAAGTGCCTTCATTAAAACTTAAAGTAATCCCCTCTGTATCAGAATTTCTTAATATAAAAATCGAGGATAGCTTATTTGATCACTTATCTAAAAATCTAGCAGAAAATTACAGCGACTATGTATCTTATTTCATAAATGCTCTTGATATTGCTAGTAACTTTATAATCCAAGTGTTAAGTTCAAGCTTTAGCTTGATTCACACGGTATCATTAATGGTGATTACTCCTGTAGTGTTTTTCTATATATTACGTGATTGGCCTTTAATTATAGAAAAAGCTAATAAATTAATTCCTGTTTCTTATAGAGAAAAAGTTGCAAATTATTTTTCCAAAGTGGATTTCATCATATCTAATTATCTAAAGGGGCAGGTAAATGTATGTATTGTCATGATGGTCTTTTACTCTGTGAGCCTGAGCATAATCGGATTGAAACACTCTATTGTTATTGGAATTTTATCAGGAATATTAACGTTCATACCTTACGTAGGACCATTATTATATACCATTATTGGGTTTTTGAGCGCTATTACTCAATTTAGTGAATGGTTTGAAAGTGCTGCCGTTTTGCTATTATTTGGTGTTGGACAATTAATAGATTCAAACATATTAGTTCCTTTATTAATAGGAAAAAAAGTTCATATACATCCAACTGTAATTATTCTGGGAATTACTATATGCGCTTCATATTTTGGATTTACAGGTATATTACTTTTTATTCCAATAATAGCAATGTTCAATGTATCAGTAGAATATGCAATCAATAAATATTTTAAAAGTGAGCTTTATAAAAACGGCTAACAGACCTTTTGCATAATCAATTTATGGTAAGAGGAGAAATGAGCCCAGAATACCTGAGATATTTGAGGAGCGTAAGTAAATTTCTGCGCAAAAATTACTACCAGAAAGAGGTTACGTAAGAGGTTTAATGTGCAATTAAATTTATTTAACAACAATCAAGCTGATTATAGTCGGCAAAATTACATCATCTTAGATGAAAATAAGCACATATATAATTCAGTAATTGAGGATTTATCTTGGAAATCTCTCATTCTTTTTGGACCTAAAAGCTCTGGTAAAACTCATCTTGCTCATATTTGGCAGTCAATAAACGATGCAATTTTTATCAATGTGAATAACTTTGTAAGCGAGATTAGGTATAGCGATGCTTTTATTTTAGAAGACGTACAAAACATTAAAGATGAAGAAATGTTATTACATTGTTACAATTACATGAAAGAAAATGATAAGAAGCTGCTAATCACTTCTTCAATTTCGCCAAAAAAACTTAACTTCAAACTAAGAGATTTAAGTTCTCGAATATTATCAACTATCAGCGTAAAAATTTTGCCTGCAAGCGAAGAATTATTAAGAATCATGCTAATAAAACGATTTTCAGATAAACAGTTAAAAATTGATTTAAAAGTGATTAATTATATTTTAGCAAGAATAGAACGTTCTTTCTATAGCATTGATAAAATTATAGAGAAGATAGATAATGAATCTATAGGGTCAAATGTGACCGTTCCTTTTATTAGCACTTTATTTAAAAAAGATGCCATTTGATTTCTTCTTTTGTAAAGTACTCATTGTATATATTAAAAATTTATTAACACCCATAACACTAACGTAATTGAAATCTCTATCTGTCCATGTTAGAATTATAATAAATGTTATGTTATAATAAATATAGATAGATACAGCTAAGAAGTATTCTATATTTATAGTAGAGCTCACTTTATAAGGTGTTTTTTATAGATTTGACGTTATAATTTAACTATGATAAGAGTAAGATTAAATTTAAAAAAAAGGTTAAAGCAAAGGTTTGTGATGTTCACTCTATTGATAAATGCCTTATTTGTCTCATATTTTCTCATAAGACACATAGGAAACACTTCCAATCAAATTATAGCCAAAGAAATAAATATAGGAGCTGATAATGAAAAATAAACAGTCGCAAAATAAAAAAGAAAATCTTTACATAACATATTACATAGATGCTTTGGCTTCAGAGAGGTCCGCTACACAAAATACTCTGGAAAGTTATCGTTCGGATTTACACCAGTTTGAAGAATTTTTATTAGAAAGCGGCACTACCTTGGTTGGCGTAAACAAAACCAATATTAAAGATTATGTGAAATATCTATGTACACAAAAAAAATATAAAAGTAGCTCTATATCAAGAAAAATATCCGCTATGAAAAATTTCTATAAGTGTCTATTTAATGACGGAATAATAGATTTTAATCCAGCACCGGCTAATGATGCTGAATTAAAGAATCCAAAAGTTTCTCGTCCTTTGCCTAAGTATTTAAGTGTCGAAGAAATATTTTTGCTAATGGACGCAGTGAGAAAATCAGCAAGCGAATCGAATAAAGAGATAAGCAGTAAAAGGCTATGTGCGATTTTAGATATCCTTTACTCTTCTGGAATGCGTGTTTCTGAACTAATTGATATGAAGTTATGTGAAGTGTCACATTTAATAAACAGTAATAACAAAGAATGCTATATAATAATAAAAGGAAAAAGTGGTAGAGAGAGGCAAATTCTTTTTAATGAACAAGCATTGCAGAGCCTTAGAAATTATTTATCAGTTCGTGACAATCTGATCCCTAACGAAAAGGAATCCGATTGGCTATTCCCAGGTAATAAACCTAATAAACCAATTACAAGGCAGAGGGTCGGTCAATTAATGAAGGAGTTAGCAAGAAAATGCAATATTGATGAAAATAAGATCTCTCCACACGTGATTAGGCATTCTTTTGCTACCCATCTACTGGATAGCGGAGCAAATATTGTGTTGATACAGAAAGTTCTTGGCCATACTAACCTTTCTACAACACAAATATATACTCATATTGCTAACGAAAAGTTAAAGGACAAATTAGCTGATTCGCATCCTATTACTCAGATGATCAATAATTAAACTTATTGCTTTTAATTTGTAGTAAAGTTAAATTCAAATAAGTTTATGTGAGTTTGTGATTTCAAGTTTATTGTTTAATTTCTTCCTTATATTATGGGAAGTATTCTATACTTTAATTGCTCTCCCTGTAATTTTCTTTCCTGAGTATGTAATAACCATTTTCCTCGTCTGTTCGGTGAGAGTTGTATTATTCATGCTGCGTTTATTATGTGGCATTAAATATGAAGTGAGGGGAATGGAAAACATTCCTAAGCAACCTTTTATCATTGCATCTAAACACCAATCTCCATTTGAAACATTTATTTTTATACTACTATTTAGAAAAGCGGTTTTTATTTTAAAACGTGAATTGAAATGGATTCCATTCATTGGTTTACATCTTATAGCGCTGAAAATGATTTTTATTAACCGTTCAGATGGTATCAGTTCTATACGCCATATAATTAAACTAGCAAAAATGCGTATAAAAGAAAATAGAAGCATAATAATATTTCCTGAAGGTACAAGAACGACTATAAACCAAAATATAAAATATCAACCAGGTATTGCTGCTTTATATAGCGTATTATCTGTTCCTGTGTTACCGGTTGCTTTAAACACTGGTTTGTTTTGGCCAAAAAGCATACTTTCTCTGAGAAAGAATCCCGGAAAGGCAGTAATAGAAATATTGCCCCCAATATATCCTGGGTTAAACAAAAATGAATTCTTGCAAAGTTTAGAAAAAATTATTGAAGAGAGAAGCAGTAGATTAACCATAGAAAAAACTGATATTGCAAATTAACAAAAAAACTTTATAATTAAAAAAAAAGTACAGTATTTTAGGTATTAATATATGGCAAATCATAAGAGTGCTAAAAAAATGATAAAGGTAATAGCAAAGCGCACTTTAATAAATAAGATGCGGAAAAGTAAAACTCGCACCGCTATTAGAAAATTGGTTGATATAATCAAGTCTGGCGACAAAGAAAATGTTGTTCTGGCATTTCGGAATGCTGAATCTAATTTACACAAGTGTGTGAATAAAGGTGTTATTCATAGGAATACTGCTGCGCGTAAAATAAGTCGCTTAAATGCAAAAGTAAAAGCATTGATGACCGCTTAATACGGTTAATGTAAAGTTAACTGTATTAATATATACTCTTCAGTTTGTATATTCTGTATAAAATTTAAGTAGCTTAAGTGATGGATAAAAAAGTGCTATTAGAACTAAGTAATGGATTAAAAATTGAGCTACCCATATTAAGTGGAACAATAGGTCCTGACGTGTTAAATATCAAGGATTTATATAAGACGACAGGATTATTCACTTATGATCCGGGGTTTGTTTCCACAGCTTCATGTTCTTCTTCGATTACATTTATTGATGGAGATGAAGGAGTTCTTAAATATAGGGGACATGATATAGCTGATTTGGCAGAGAATAATAGTTTTACTGCTGTGATTTATTTATTACTCTATGGTGAACTACCCAGTTCAGAGCAACACAAAAAATTTCTTCTCAAAATACAAGAATCATCCAAAGTATCAGAGCAAGTTACAAATGTAATCAAAGCATTTCCAAAAACTGCTCACCCTATGTCGATTTTAGTTGCATGTTTTGCAAATTTGTCAGCATCTTACCATGAAACACATAGCAACAATGTCAATGGTGAAGATTTAGATTTTGGAATTTCTGCAATAGCACAAGTTCCTGCAATTGTTGCAATGATTTATAGGCATATCAACAATCAGGAATTCATAAATGCTAACAATGAATTAAGTTACAGTGAAAATTTCTTAAAGATGATATTTGGCGATGCTGTTGATAATGATAAAAGCGCCCTTTTTGCAAAAGCTCTGGATAAAATATTTACTCTCCATGCTGATCATGAACAGAATGCTTCTACGGCGGCTGTCAGATTGGTGGGATCGGCTGGCTCTAATCTGTTTGCAAGCCTCTCTGCAGGAGTTGCTACACTTTGGGGACCAGCACATGGTGGAGCTAATGAAGCAGTTATAAATATGCTAAAAGAGATAGAGCAAAGTGAAGATATAGATAAATTCATCGAAAAAGCTAAAGATGATAAAGATCCATTTAAATTGATGGGATTTGGACATCGTGTTTATAAAAATTATGATCCGCGCGCGCGGATATTGAAAGACGCTTGTCATGAGGTTCTAAGTAAACTAGAACAAAATAATGAATTGCTCAAAATTGCAAAAAAACTTGAAGAAATAGCTTTAAAGGATGAATATTTTATCGTGCGTAAGTTATATCCAAATGTTGATTTTTACTCAGGTATAATAATGAATGCTATCGATATTCCCTCAAATATGTTCACGCCTATTTTTGCACTTGCAAGAACCACTGGTTGGGTTACTCAGTGGTATGAAATGATAAATGATAAAGAAACTAAGATCTGTAGACCAAGGCAACTCTATTTTGGTAAATAAATTTATTTTCACTTCATTAGACTTCTTGTATAACCCAAGCTAAGTAGAAAAAAGGTATAGCTAACACGTCATACCGTGATTTATTCATGGTATCTCTAGATCCCGCTAACAAGTAGCGGGATGACGAGATGCCACCGCGAACCTTCATACTGCCGCAGACCGTCATACCGCGATTCATTCGCGGTATCTCATCCGCTAACACGTAGCAGGATGACGAGGTTATCGTCATACCACCGCGAACCGTCATACCGCCGCGGTATCTCACCTGCTAACAAGTAGCGGGATGACGAGTTATAGCTCTTCTCATAATAGTCAGAATAAAAAAGCAGAATCAACAGCTTGACGGAAAGACTTAAAAATAGGGATATTTTTTCTAGCTCTATTCTTTATAGCAAACCAATTATGCTCAATTTCGTTAAAGTCTGGAGAATATGGAGGAAGATAAAGAATTTCAGCACCAACTCCTCTAGCAAGATTATCTATTTTTTTAGATTTATGGAATGTAGCGTTATCAAGAATTACAGTTTGGCCAGACCTTAAAATTGGAGTTAAAAACTGCTCAAACCAAGCCTCGAAAACATCCTTATTGCAGTATCCTTCAAAGGTCAATGGAGCAATGATCTTCCTTTTATTTAGAGCTGCAATCATACTGACACGCTGAGTTTTTTTACCTGATTTTAATGAATGAAACCTCTCTCCTTTTCTGCAATATCCGTATGGGTAGTCTTCTGTATTATCTATTCCAGATTCATCAATATATACAAGATTTTCATGACGTTTTGTTGCTATAACCTTTAAAAATTGAGCTCGCTTTCCTTCATTTCTTTCTTTATATCCGTAGGTCTTTTTTTCTTGTAAATCCAATATTTTTAAGTGCGCGGTGAATCGTTTGTCGACTGATATTACCCCAGAGTTTAGCCATCTCTGACTGAGTTTTGCCACCATGGTTTTTTGCAAATTTGGTAAAAACATTCCAGTCAGTAATTTTATGGTTATATCCTACGCTTCCAGGCTTTTTTGACTGAAAATCTCCCGTTTCCTTACGCCTTTTCTGCCACTCATATAGAGTCGTTTTTCCAATTTTAAATCTCTCTGCAACAGTTGCTCTACTTTCTCCTTCATCCAATGCCTCCATTGCTTTTTTCCTTAAATCGTAACTATACGCTGCTGGCATACAAACCCCACTACCATAAATCCATATCTTAACTTGTTTGGATTATTATGAGAAGAGCTATACTATACTACCGCGAACCGTCATACCGCGATTCATTCATCGTCATACCGCGATTCATTCGCGGTATCTCTTAGCATAGATCCCGCTAACAAGTAGCGGGATGACGAGTTACTATACCGCCGTGAACCGTCATACCGCCGCGGTATCTCTAGATCCCGCTAACAAGCAGCGGGATGACGAATTACTTAACCATCATCTACACCGTCATACCGCCGCGGTATCTCTTAGCCGCTAACAAGTAGCGGGATGACGAATTACTTAACCATCATCTACACCGTCATACCGCCGCGGTATCTCTTAGCCGCTAACAAGTAGCGGGATGACGAGATGCCACCGCGAACCGTCATGCCACCGCGAACCGTCATGCCGCCGCAGACCGTCATACCACCGCGAACCGTCATACCGCCGCGGTATCTCTAGATCCCGCTAACAAGCAGCGGGATGACGATTGTCGTTTAGCCACAAATATTAAGAAATTTACCAAATAAAAAAAAAGGCAAAAGAAGCCCCGATTAATATCTATTTAAAAACATTGGCGTTTTTTAAGTCTTAAACACTGCAATTTAGCTGCTTTTAAATACAACTTACCTTAGCTAAAATGTTTAAGAAATTTACTAAGCAGAAAAAAAGGCAAAAGAAACCCCGTGTTAGCTAGTTGTCACTCTCTAATCCTGCAAATTGGCGTACTATACTGTCTTAAACGACTTATAAGCGCGTTTCAGCTTATATAGGCAAAAACCTAGAAATGTTGTGAAGACATAAGGTGCATATAGTGCAAAAAATTAAAAATAAGACGCCAACTACGTTGTTTTCTTGCTGTTTAATCTGCACAGATGAAGATAACTGAATACCTTCAGTTTCATGATAAGGGGGCTGGCGGAGTTTGTCAAGTAGCTTTTTCGTTTCTATTCCCAATGTTATATGGTTATGCAAGAAGTCTAATTGGTATAACCATGCATGAATGCTATTTTCGGCAGAATCTCTTACAATGCTCAAAAGCAGAAAAACAAAAACTTGATTTTCGCAGCTAAATAGTGGACCATCAAAAGCACGCATAAATATCTACAATGAAAGAAAAAACTTTCACAATCATCGATGGCTATGGTTTTCTTTTCAGAGCTTACTATGTACTACCTCACTTAATTACCACAACAGGAATGCCAATAGGTGGTGTATATGGCTTTCTGAATATGGTTCTTAAGTACATTGCCCATTCGGACTACTTAACTATAGCACTTGATGCAGGAAAAAAGAATTTTAGGCACAATTTATATCCTGAATACAAAGCAAACAGAGTAACGCCTCCTGAGGATCTAATTCCACAGTTCACCATACTGAGGGAAGCGGTAGAAGCTTTTAACCTCAGCTATGAAGAAATTGAAGGTTATGAAGCAGATGACATAATCGCAACACTAGCTGCAAAATACGCCAACCACCAAGACTTTAAAGTGGTAGTCGTTTCATCAGATAAAGATTTATTTCAACTCTTGAACCACAATATTTTAATATTCGACCCCATTAAAAATATATATATAGATGAAAAACAAGTAATAGAAAAATTTGGTGTAAACTCACACAAGCTTCTTGATTTATTTTCTCTAACTGGTGATGCATCTGACAACATTCCAGGCGTTCCGGGAATAGGTCCGAAGACTGCAGCTAAATTACTAGATGAATTTGATTCATTGAATAATATTATAGAGAACATTGATAACATCGAGCAAACGAGGATTCGTAATATTCTTGCTGAACATAAGGAAAAAGCGCTAATTTCAAGAGAACTTTTATCACTATGCGAAAAAGTAGACCTTCAACATGATATTGCAAAATGTGAAGTTCGCCCTCCAAATATGGAAAAACTATTATCCTTTTTAAAGAAGTATGAATTCAATTCCTTAATAGGTAAAATAGAAAAGCTTTTTTCCTATAATGGATCTAGCACAAAAGAGAAAATAGAATATAGTAGTGAAGAGTTAGAGAAATTTTTGGAGCATTGTAGATATGAAGGCAAAATTGCAATTCATTACCACCTTGAAAACAATGTATTAAGTCTATCTTATAGCGAAAGTAATATTTTTTGTATAGAGCAAGATAGCATACAAAATGCACTCATTACAATCAACTCAACTTTACTCTCAAATGGGGTGCTTAAAATAATACATAACATTAAAGAGATGAGGAAAATCTTCCCTGCAGTGGAGAAGATGCTAGATTCAGTTGATGATTTGATGATAATGTCGTATAGCTTGGATACAGGAAAACATGATCACAGTATTCCAAACATAGTTGCGCATAATTTGAGTGAAAATGCAGAAATTTTCTCGGCAAAAACTTTAATAGCAATTCATGAAAAGCTAAAGCAAAGGTTATTTCAGGAAAAATTGTTCACAATTTACGAGCGCTTCGATAAGCCACTTATGAAAGTGATATTTAATATGGAGAAAAATGGAATATTGCTAAATATTCAAAAATTACAGGAGCTGTCCGATAAATTTCAGCAGGTAATTGCTGTACTTGAAAGTGAGATATATAATTTGGCAGGGGAGAAATTCAACATTGCGTCACCAAAACAATTAAGTGATGTTTTATTTAATAAAATGGGGCTTAATAAAAAGAAAAAGTCAAAATCTGGATCGTATAGCACCAATTATGAAGTTCTAGAGGCACTCGAAGAAGAAGGGGTAGAAATTGCAGGTAAAATTTTAAGTTGGCGACATTCAAGTAAATTGAAGAGTACCTACACTGATGCATTAATAAAACAGGTTGATCCGCTCGATGATAGAATACACACAAGCTTTTCAATAACTGCAACTGCAACTGGAAGGCTGAGCTCCAGCAATCCTAATTTACAGAATATTCCTATCAGAAGCGAAGAGGGAAATCTTATCAGACAAGCATTTATTGTGCCAAAAGGGTGCAAGATAATCTCTGCTGACTATTCGCAAATAGAATTGAGGCTCCTGGCACACGTTGCAAACGTTGCAGCATTTAAAGAAGCTTTTGCAAACGGACAAGATATTCACGATATCACCGCTAGGCAAGTTTTTGGAGTGCAAGAAATAGATGAGCAATTAAGACGCAAAGCAAAATCCATTAATTTTGGAATTATATATGGAATCAGCCCGTTTGGCCTTGCAAAACGGCTTGGAATTACCATTGCGGAAGCTGCTGAATACATTAATTACTATTTTTCCTGTTACCCAGAAATAAAGGCCTATATGGAAAAAGCAGTGTCTATCGCAAGATTGCATGGTTATGTAGAAACTTTGTTTGGCAGGAGATGCTTTGTAAGAGACATAAACAATACAATTCCTTATGTAAGACAATTTGCAGAAAGGGCAGCGATAAATGCACCACTGCAAGGAACTGCTGCTGATATAATAAAACGTGCGACGATTCAGCTTTTTGATCAGTTAAAAGTAGGTAAAATAATCCTCCAAGTTCACGATGAACTACTGGTTGAAGTAGAAGACGAAAAGGTACAAGAAACAGCAAAACTTATGAAAGACGTAATGGAAAATGCAATAGAAATTTCTATACCACTTGAAGTAGAAATAAAAATTGGCGACAACTGGGCTCTTAATTATGACTTAAACATGGCGGATTCTAAGAGTATAGATTATTTGAATTAATATGAAAAATATGCTACAATTAAAGTATAGTAAATGTGAGTAACTCAGTTATGACAAAAATATTAACTCCACAAACAAAGAATTTGGAGCCTTCAAATCAGGTAACTAACAAAGATGAGAAAGTTTTTAAATTTAAAAACGAGGAGCACCAGTTAATCTATCGTGCTTTCCTAGATACTTTAGAAAATCCAGAAACTCTAGAAAATCTAAAAAAGCAAACGAAACAGGAAATAGAAAAGAAGGAACAGAAATTGAAAGAAGAACTTCCAGATCGAGA
Organism: Wolbachia endosymbiont (group A) of Norellia spinipes; assembly: GCF_964273535.1. NCBI lineage: Bacteria > Pseudomonadati > Pseudomonadota > Alphaproteobacteria > Rickettsiales > Anaplasmataceae > Wolbachia > Wolbachia endosymbiont (group A) of Norellia spinipes. Next base: position 1,240,285 of record NZ_OZ187006.1, on the reverse strand, counting down.
AAAACAAGAATTACAGGATGATCTGAAGTCATTAGATGAACGATTAGAGCGATTACAGAATGGAAATGAAAAGAAAATTTTTACTTTTATATCAAAAAATCATGAAGGTATATTCAATAATATTAATCAAGAAGATATAAAGTTACTAAGTGAAGAAAACTTTTGTCAGCTTTTACTTTCCGTATTTGAAAAAATTAGAGAAAAAAATTTAGCTAGTGAAGAGAATTTAAAGAATGACAAAATAAAGCAAGAAGTAGCTGAATGTGTAGCTGATATACGCGGTACAGAAGCTAAAGATTCACTCATAAAGCTTGCTGGGTGGCCGCTTGGAATAAAGATAGACCCAAAAAATATTTCCAGCTCTTTTATGAATGGGGTGAAAGAAAAAATACCATTCTTAGGTAAAGATAAAAAAGAAGAGGATGAACCACCACTCAGTGATGAAGAGATGGCAACAGCATTCTTACGTAAGATTTTTCTTCCTATTTCTTTTTCCATTGCTTCAATATTAATTTTTGGTCCTACTACACTCGCGATAGTTGCTGCCGTTATTGGTACAATATTCGCCATAAAAGGGGGAGTGGAGGTTCTTTTTTCAAATGACAAAAAAGGTACTTTATATAACCCTCATTCACGAGATGAAAAGAAAAAAGAAGGATGGGATGGGAAAATTCTTGATGGTATTAGTAAAATTTTAGGATCCAAAGTTAATGAAACTGGGCAGGGTAATCAACCTGCTGTAACAACTGAGGAGCAACTTACTCAAAAGAGTGAGCAGTCTACTGTGCTTGAACAAGTTACTTTAGATCAGCAAAAAACCACAGGGCAGCAACCAAGTAAGACTACCTGAGTTTGCCAATAAAGTGAGTTGTGTAAGAGGTCTACTATTATTCTATAACGCATACAACAGGAGTATGATCAGACGGGTTTTCTAGCTTACGCAATCTATCATCTACGTAGCATGTTTCCAATTTATCTACAGCTCGTGGCGATAATAGCATATAATCTATTCGCATTCCTTGATTGTTTCTGAGTGAATTGCCTTGATAATGCCACCAAGTGAATTGTTGCAAATTGGGGTGGGATATTCTAAACGTGTCTTTAAACCCAAGATTCAAGATTGCTCTTAACTTCTCACGTTCTTTTATATGAAAGCACACTTGGCCATTCAATAAATTTGAATCAAAAACATCAATTTCATCCAGTGCAACATTATAATCGCCAGCTATAATAGTTAACTCTTCATTTTTCAACAAAGTGCTCATCCTTTCATATAGGTTATCAAAAAACTTGAGTTTATACTCAAACATATGAGAGTCTGGGCTTTGACCATTTGGAACGTATACACTTCCTACCCTTACCTTATGATTGGTGTGTTTTATCACACATTCTATATAACGTGCTTCTTGATGACTCTCTACAACATCAATTTTTAATTTTTCCAGTATCGGATATTTAGATAAAACACAAACGCCATTTCTTGCAACTTGTCCATAGATAGCATATTCATATCCTAACTTTTCTATCTCTACATAAGGAAATTGCTCTTCCGTACATTTTATCTCTTGCAGCAAAACTATATCTATCTGACTGTCAACTATAAAACTACAAAGTTGGTTAACTCTTTTACGTATGGAGTTTACATTCCAAGTTGCAATCTTTAGCATCAACAATCCTTATTAATTATATCAATTAAACTCTCCCCAGTAGGCAACCTCGATGTTATAATTTTTTTCCATTTGATTAACCTTAAACTATCAGAAATGTTTTTACTCATGGTATATGCAACTGTATTATTCATCACATGAGATAGCCCACTTTTTAGAACTAATGAACAAAATACCCTTGCTGTCTGTGAGGAAAAAAAAGCAACACTATCAATTTTACCATCCAACAGTAAATTTTTACACCTATTAGTTAGACTCCTTTTTATAATTGTTTTATAGAGTACAACTTCTCTTACATTAAAATCTTCTTCAGATAATCTCTTTTTTAGGTCACATGATACTTCTTGTCCCCTTATATACAAGAACTTTATTGCGTTTGAATAATGAGCTTTTATGAATGATATCAGACCATCAACGTTGCTGTCTGCTGAGATTATATCAGAAAATCCCAAATTTTTTGCAGCCTGCATGGTTGAATTACCAACTGTAATAATCGGAAAGTCATCCTCTTTGCATATTTGACTAAAAGCCTTTACACTGTTTTTACTTGTAGATATCACAACATCAAATTCGTACGCAGATATATCAGGATTTAAGTACTTTATTGTGAATACTGGTTCTATAAAAACTTTGTATCCATACTTTCTCAATATATTTCTTGTATTGAACGAATCCAATAAAGGCCTCGTTAATAAAATAGACTTCATTCTGATTTATTTCACTACTAGTAAAATAGTACCCTTTATACACAAATTACTGAATAAAAATTTTTATTTTGATGGCTTGAGCAACTATTCAAGTAATTGATGTTGAAATAAGGATACTCAGTCCCCTATTTACCACTAAGCTTTAAATTCACTTATACTTTTCTAATGCTAATTACATTGAACTCTGTTGAATCATTCCATTTACCTGGAGTTATATTGAATACTAATTCTCTCTCACCTAAAGATAAAGTTCCATTATCTATCTTATAGTTATTTGTATAACACTGTTCGATTCTGCTATCTTCTATCCTCTCTTCTATTTGTAAAGATTTTGGATTAAGCATTATATCTTTATGTACGTTTCCATCGGAACGTATATATGTATATAAGTTTTTGAATACCAAATTCTCATATGCATCACGTTCTACTACATATGTACTAAGATCTGTAAGATCTCGATTATCCGTATTATATTCAGATATTATATAATAAGCATTATCCTCAAAAAAATCTGGGTGACTGTTTAAAAAATCCATATACTAACCTCTTTTATTATTAAACTATTAATATTATAGCTAATATTCCTATACAAGTCAAATAAGTTAACTTGTTGACACTTAAACTGCTTTTACAGATGGAGAGAGGGTATCAGTAGGTTTTTCTGCCTGTGGTTTGCTGATCAAAGTCCGAACGATATTAGCTGCCATAAAGGTACAGCCTAGAATAAAAAAGGCAGTAGAAACAAAAGGAATGATAGGAGATTCGAGAGGCAATATAGATGCAATTCCTCCTATTAAAAACGAAACGTTAGATGTAATATCAAGACAGATCTTTGTTAGTTTTTTTTGTCCTGCTACACCAAGTTGCTTCTGCTGTAGGAAATGATCCTTTAATGACCATATATTTAAAGCAAACGAAAGTACACTTAATATAGTGCCGGCAATACTAAAATACAGACTTAAGACAGGAATACTAAAGGCTAATGCTGCTATATATCCAATAAAAGAAGCAGTAGATAGTGTAGTAACTAAGCGTTTCGAGTAAGTTCGTACCTTCTTTCTGTAGGCTAACTTATCTTTTTCACCATACATAGCATAAATATTACCTAATACGTTATATTGTAGCATTAATTAATTCAACAAGCAATATGGAAGCTAAAAGTGCCCGAGAGAAGACTTGAACTTCCACAACTTAAAAAGTTACTAGCACCTGAAGCTAGCGCGTCTACCAATTCCGCCACCCGGGCTTTTTATAGTTTACTATGTTAAAGTTAAATAATATACTTAAACAATTTTTAGTTCAAAGGTAATGCCAAATCTAGATCAAATATTTTTCGCTCAAAACAATGTTAATATTAATAACGTATATAAAATAGTCAATAACGCTTTGAGCAATAGCGATGGTGGTGAGCTGTTTCTAGAATTTTGCCAGTCGGAGTCCCTGATTTTCGATGATAACATATTAAAACACGTGGATTTGAATACCAGAAGGGGATTTGGTTTAAGGTCTTTTTGTGAGGATAGTACATCTTTCGTTTGTTCTTCTGAGATTAGCGAAAAAGAAATTAGTAATGCTGCTTCTATGGTAAAAAGCTCAGTGTCTTTAAACAAGACAAATTCAATAAATTTAAACGAAGAGACAAAAAGCCTATATTCGAGGATTAACCCTACAAATGAAATGGATCTGAATTCAAAGATTAAACTACTCAATGAGGTTAATGAGTATGTAAGGTCCAAAAATAACTGCGTGAAGCAAGTAAAAATAACTCTAAGTGGAGAATGGCAAGTCGTACAAATAATAAAGGGTGATCACAGATTAAGCGATATCAGGCCTCTGGTACGTTTTAATGTGCTAGTCATTGTAGAAAAGGATGGCCGTACCGAGAGAGGCTCCGCAGGACACGGTGGAAGGGATTCTTATAGTAAGTTTATTTCTGAGAAAAAGTGGAAAGAAGTTGCAAACCAGGCTTTGGAACAAGCACTGGTAAATCTTGAAGCAATTCCAACTCCAGCCGGAGAAATGACAGTTATTCTAGGTCCGGGCTGGCCGGGAGTATTGTTGCATGAAGCTGTGGGTCATGGACTCGAAGGCGATTTTAATCGTAAAGGAGTCTCAGCATTTTCAAATTCTATTGGTAAACAAGTAGCAGCTAGTGGCATCACAGTAGTTGATGATGGAACTCTGCCTAATTTGCGTGGTTCTATTAGCATAGATGATGAAGGTACTCCACCCAGTTATAATGTGTTGATAGAGGATGGAATTCTCAAAGGCTACATGCAGGATCATATGAATGCTAAACTCATGGGTGTGAATCCAACTGGTAATGGTAGAAGAGAAAGTTATAAAGAAGTTACTATGCCGCGCATGACAAACACCTATATGTTACCAGGGAAACATACGCCGGAAGAAATAATATCTAGCGTAAAGAAAGGTCTTTATGCAGTAAATTTCGGTGGTGGGCAAGTTGATATAACGTCAGGGAAATTTGTTTTTTCATCTTCAGAAGCTTACTTAATAGAAAATGGTAAAATTACACAGCCAGTCAAAGGAGCAACACTAATTGGTGATGGGCCAACAGTGCTAAAAAAAGTATCCATGGTTGGCAACGACTTAAAGTTGGACCCCGGTGTTGGCACATGCTCAAAAGATGGACAAAATGTGCCCGTTGGAGTTGGTCAACCAACACTCAAAGTCGACGCAATAACTGTTGGTGGAACTGAGATATAGATAAGGGCTAAAACGGGTTCCAGCGCATGACGAACAATTGTACAAACATTGTAGCCGTTATTCAAGTAGCCCGCAGAAACGAAAAAACTTACTTGACAAACTTCGCCAGCCTCCTTATTATGACAATAAGGGTATTTATGACTCAAAACTTGTTTTTGACCTGCAGGCTCAATGACAAAATTCAGTAAAAAACTTAGGGTATTTTTTGGCGGATTACATAAAATTATAGCGGCTGCATGTCTTTTAAATTTTTTCTACATTCAGCCAAATCGCGCTTATTTTAAGCGTTAGCACATTATTACAGCGCCACTTACAGTAATATAGAGTCAAAACTCGCACCACGGGGCTTCTTTTGCCTTTTTTTCCGCTTGGTAAATTTCTTAATGTTTGTAGCTAAAGCAATTTAAGAGACCGAAAATGGTGTCATTCCAGCGCGTGACGCTGTAATCTAGTCTTTATTATGCAGCCACTTATTTAAAGTTAAGTTTTCTGGATCCAAGTAGTCAAGCTACTCGGATGACAGCTACCCTGAAAACCTTCATCCCGCTACGTGTTAGCGGGATCTATGCTAAGAGATACCGCGAATGAATCGCGGTATGACGGTCTGCGGCGATATGACGGTTCGTGGTGGCATGACGATAACCTCGTCATCCCGCTGCTTGTTAGCGGGATCTATGCTAAGAGATACCGCGAATGAATCGCGGTATGACGATCTGCGGCAGTATGACGGTTCGCGGCGGCATGACGTAGGATTGCTGTCATCCCGCTATGTGTTAGCGGCTGAGATACCGCAAATTAATCACGGTATGACGCAGAGCTCGCGTTAGCTATACTTTTATACTCCAACTCAGTATCCAATCTGGATCCAAGTAGTCAAGCTACTTGGATGACATCTTTCTTCTTGGTATAAATTACTTTTATATCTCAATGTTCATACAGCTATGCACGTTGCCGCATAGTGGATGAGGTGTATTACCTCTAAGAGTATGATTTTTACATAATAATATAATATTCTGTTCATAAATCAATGTTTCAACGTACAACAAGAACATTTTCATTGTGATTAAGATTTCTAGTATGTATATTAATAAATCTTGTTCTCAACTAAGTAATGAAAGTAATAATTGTTATAATAATGTTATTGTGTAGCAGTTACACAATGGCAAGCGAGCGAATAAGTCTAGTGGATAAAAAACTATCTCAAGGATATGTAGCTCCAGTGCTTACAGAAGATAGCGTTATTTTATCAGACAAGCACGGCGCTTTATATTCCTTTGATATTGATAACTCAAAGGCTATGAATTGGAAATTACACCTCTCACGTAGGAAAAAAATTGGTAACATGAGCCTATCGCATTATGAAAAAAATGTTTTCTTTATAGTGGATAACACTTTACACGCAATAGATGCAAAAACTGGCAAGATTGAGTGGGAAAAAGAATTGAGAGCTCCAGTAAGAGGGAAAGCAGCAGTAATAAATAATAAATTGGTAGTATTGACTATTGATAATTATCTGTACGTGTTTGATATAAAAGATGGCAGCTCCGTTTGGGCTTATCAAAACGGTATCAATGAGGTTCGAGGTTTGTATTCCATATCGCCAACAATTTCTAACGATAAAATAATAGCACCATTTTCAAATGGTGAGTTAATAGCTTTTAATGAAGACGGTAAAAAATTGTGGAGCCAAAAATTGGCTACAAACCTTTTGGATACACAGCTCACAGATGTAACTACTACACCGAGAGTGCTTGGCGATACTTTAATAGCTACAAACAATTCTTATATTTATGGTATTGACGTGAAATCAGGAAATATTTTGTGGTCAAAGTCACTGCAAGTAAAAAGTGTATCAGACATTGAGTCATATTATAGTCCTCTTATTCCTGCAGAGAAACAAAAAGAAGGCGGAAGAATTTCTATAGTAACTGAAGATAATAAAATAATCGGCCTGGATATAAAAAATGGAGAAACAGTCTGGGCATCTGATTTAATAGAAAATACGCAATTGTTTGCTCCAATTGTGCATGCCCATACACTGTGGGTGACAAGCAATAAAGGTTCAATGCTTGCTTTTCCTGGATCTGAAAGTGCAGGAAAGGTAATCAAAGTACCTGGTAATGTGTTTCACACTCCAGTGTTTACTCACGATAAAATATATGTAACAACTGAGGGAAATGGTGTTTATTCTTTAGAAAATAGGTTTGTTCTTTATGATTGATTATGACCTGATTGTTATAGGTGGTGGTCCAGGCGGTTATAAGTGTGCTATCGCTGCTGCAAAACTTGGATTGAAAGTTGTCTGCATAGATAAAAATAGCATTTTTGGTGGTACATGCTTGCGAGTTGGGTGCATACCTTCCAAAGCACTACTTCATTCTTCCTATCAGTATGCTCACACGAAAAATGATCTGTCGAAGCTTGGCATAAAAATTAAGGATGCAAGTTTCGATTTAAAAGAAATGCTAGGCTATAAGGACGCCAGAGTTCAGGAACTTGGAAAAGGTATAGAATATCTGTTTAACCTTCACAAAATCACTAAAATCAATGGACTTGGGAAAATTACTTCTTTTGACCAAGGTAATCTTGAAGTTTCAGTTGAAGATAAGGTGCTGAAGACAAAAAATATAGTAATTGCAACCGGTTCTGACGTTATTTCTTTGCCAGGAATTAATATCGATGAGAAAAGTATTATTTCATCAACTGGTGCATTGTCTTTAACTGAAGTACCAAAAAAACTTGTCGTAATCGGAGCCGGGGCAATAGGGCTTGAAATGTCTTCTGTATGGAGGAGGCTAGGGTCTGAAGTCACTGTAGTAGAATTTTTTGACAGAATCGCTGCAGCAATGGATGGAGAATTAAGTAAGTCTCTACTTTCTAGTCTACAAAAACAAGGAATAAAATTTTTACTTAGCACTAAAGTTGAGGGAATAAAACAAAGTAGTAACTCTTTGAGTGTGAAAGTTTGCTCTGTAAAAGATAATCAAACAAACACTATAGAGGCGGATAAGGTATTGGTGGCAGCAGGACGCAAACCATGCACTGAGAATCTTAGTATTGATGAAAAAATAGAAAAAGATAATCGCGGTTTCGTTCAAGTTAACAACAGATATGAAACTAATGTGAAAGGAATATTTGCTATTGGTGATGTGATTGGTGGAGCAATGCTTGCTCATAAAGCAGAGGAAGAAGGAGTGGCAGTTGCAGAGATAATAGCAGGACAGTCACCTCACGTTGATTATGAAATTATACCATCTGTCATTTACACTCACCCTGCGGTTTCTTCGATCGGTAAAGCCGAAGAGGAACTCAAAAATGCTGGCTATAAGTACAAAGTTGGTAAATGTCAATTTGCTGCAAACGGCAGAGCAAAAATCACTGATGATGCTGAAGGATTCGTGAAAGTGCTGACTTGTAGCAGAGCAGATACAATACTAGGTGTGCATATCATAGGAGCATACGCTGATACGCTAATCAACGAAGCAGCGGTTGCAATGGCATATGGCGCAGCAGCAGAGGATATATACAGAATTTGTCATTCTCATCCTGATATAAATGAAGCCTTTCGAGATGCGTGCATCGATGCTTTCTTTAAAAAATAATTGTGGACCTCGGTTCAATCATTGAAAAATGGTATGAGTGGCTGAGGTGCAACAGATCTTATTCACCAAACACTTTAGAGTCATACATGAGGGACTTGAAGGATCTTATAAGTTTCCTAAATACTCACATTGGTGGAGAAGTAAATGTTGGTACTCTGAAAAATTTAAGTATACCTGAGTTAAGAAGTTGGCTTACCTCTCGTTATGCAAGAGGTGTGAATGCAAGATCTAACGCTCGTGCATTGTCAGTAATCAGAAATTTCTTCAAGTACATAAAAAACAACTACAATATAGACAATGAAGCTGTATTTTCCTTATCAAGGCCAATTCAGAGAAGAACTCTGCCCAAAGCATTATCAATACCTGATATAAAAACTTTGGTGAAAGAAATGAAATTATCTGACTTGAGCGAACCTTGGGTGGTAAAAAGAGAAATTGCAATTATCGTCCTGCTATATGGTACAGGCTTAAGAATCAGTGAAGCGTTGAACCTTGGGGTTAGTGATATTAACAATGAAAGTTTAATAGTAACAGGTAAGGGAGATAAACAAAGGCAGGTATTCATTCTTCCGGTAGTAAAAAAGTGTATACAGGAATATGTAAAAGCCTGTCCTTATCTTGGCATTAATAATGAAACACAATATCTTTTTTTGGGAGTAAGAGGAAAAAAATTGGGAAGAACTTATGTGGCTAATCGTTTGCAGAAAATAAGGAGAATATTAAATCTGCCAGAAATCTTATCTCCACATGCATTTCGTCATAGTTTTGCTACTCATTTGCTTCAAGAAGATATTGACATAAGATCAATACAACAACTGCTTGGCCACTCAAGCCTGGAAACCACCCAGGTTTACACTCACCTCAATTATCAAGATGTTTTTAACATGTACAAAAATTTTCAGCAGGGCCTGGAGAAGAAATCAAAACCTTTGTAACTTGAGGATTGTCGGTGGTACCACCAGGTCCTATATCTCGTTCATCCGCTTTACATAAATAATATCCTACTAAAAAAAGAACCAGTGCAACTGCTGTAAGACAAGCACCTATTACTAGATAATCGTATAAAATTGCTAAACCTACACAACCAGTCAATGCTCCAGATATAGCTCTTCTCATAATAGTCAGAATAAAAAAGCAGAATCAACAGCTTGACGGAAAGACTTAAAAATAGGGATATTTTTTCTAGCTCTATTCTTTATAGCAAACCAATTATGCTCAATTTCGTTAAAGTCTGGAGAATATGGAGGAAGATAAAGAATTTCAGCACCAACTCCTCTAGCAAGATTATCTATTTTTTTAGATTTATGGAATGTAGCGTTATCAAGAATTACAGTTTGGCCAGACCTTAAAATTGGAGTTAAAAACTGCTCAAACCAAGCCTCGAAAACATCCTTATTGCAGTATCCTTCAAAGGTCAATGGAGCAATGATCTTCCTTTTATTTAGAGCTGCAATCATACTGACACGCTGAGTTTTTTTACCTGATTTTAATGAATGAAACCTCTCTCCTTTTCTGCAATATCCGTATGGGTAGTCTTCTGTATTATCTATTCCAGATTCATCAATATATACAAGATTTTCATGACGTTTTGTTGCTATAACCTTTAAAAATTGAGCTCGCTTTCCTTCATTTCTTTCTTTATATCCGTAGGTCTTTTTTTCTTGTAAATCCAATATTTTTAAGTGCGCGGTGAATCGTTTGTCGACTGATATTACCCCAGAGTTTAGCCATCTCTGACTGAGTTTTGCCACCATGGTTTTTTGCAAATTTGGTAAAAACATTCCAGTCAGTAATTTTATGGTTATATCCTACGCTTCCAGGCTTTTTTGACTGAAAATCTCCCGTTTCCTTACGCCTTTTCTGCCACTCATATAGAGTCGTTTTTCCAATTTTAAATCTCTCTGCAACAGTTGCTCTACTTTCTCCTTCATCCAATGCCTCCATTGCTTTTTTCCTTAAATCGTAACTATACGCTGCTGGCATACAAACCCCACTACCATAAATCCATATCTTAACTTGTTTGGATTATTATGAGAAGAGCTATAATATAAAAAATGCATAAGCATAGTTGCTTTGTTTTTTACCAGGAGAAATTGCCTCCGAGGATTTTTCGTTTTTATTACTCAGACTTTTAGTACGGAGCAGTATATTTTCTGATGAAAGCCTATCTCTTTCTTCCCTTACTTGTTTCAAATCTCTTTCTAATTGTGAAATTTTGCTAGTTTCGCTCGTTTTTTCACGCACAACCTTATCCAGCTTTTGCTCTGTTTCTGCAAGTTGAGCTTTTGTCTTTTCAAGTTCATCTACAAGTTTTTGTGCAAACTCCTCAAAACCTGCTGGTATATTATTCGTATTTGCTACAGGTTGCTCTGCACTTGTAGGGAATTTTTCATTTAGATAATTTCTGATACGTTCAATACTTTCAAATGCAGCAGTAACAATTGCACGATTTATGAAACAATTATCCTCTACTAACTTTTCTACATCATCTAAATCTTTTCTATTAATAGCATCAGTTAATCGCTCTGTAATAGCTTGTTCAATTATTTTCTTCAACCGTGAATTTTGCTCTATAGCTCGTATTGGCTTTATTTGACTAAAATCTAGGTCTTTATGTTTTAAAAGTTTAATCAATACTTCTTCGTTATCTTGTGTTATTCCTTATAAACATATTAAGCTCAGGGGTGTTTCTATTTCTCCATTTTGGTTTCTTTTCCAGCAATTAGGATTAAGCTCTTGAGCCAACAGTGTTTTTGCTCGGTTAATATTTCCATTAAAAAGAGCATCTAATAATTTTTTTCCTTTTTGTGCTTTTGTTATTTCCATTGTAAGATGCGAAAAGTCCTTTTTTTGTATTCGCCCTATTTTTTCAATATATTCCTTAGAAGTATAAAAAAAACATTGGTTGTACTCTGCATGTTCTATAAGATATGCTCTGGTACGATCATGTTCAGGCTCAAGATATTTATCCTGAAGAAGAAAAACTTTGTTTTTACTGTTTGTATTAATGCTAGGATGTCTAAGTAACATCCGTATAAAATTCTTATTTTCCATGTGAAAGGCTAGATGTAGAGCTGTATTACATTTTTTAGTTTCTTGAGCATTAATATTTAAATTTTGATGTTGTAAAAGCAACATCATCATTTTTAAGCATATAGGGCTGTCATCACCATTCATGATAATAGTCATTAGTGGTGTATATCTCTCATCAAACGCATTAACATCCGCACCTTCTACTAGAGCTTGTTTAAAATTCTCTAGGTTTTCATCATCAATAGCTTTAAATAACTGTTTTGTTGATTCACTTAGCTGTCTTAAAGTTGTCGAATTTCGAGCTTGCGATGCCGTGTTATCACCACCTCCATAAGCTCCATAATATGTTACACCGTTTCTATAAGGCATACTAAACCCTCTTTATTAATGATTTACTAATATAATTATGTAAAAAAAAAGGAAAATTGCAAGCGATTTATCTATAGCTAACCCAAGAAAGGTTTTCCTACGTCATACCGCGATTTATTCGCGGTATCTCAGCATAGATTCCGCTAACAAGTAGCGGAATGACGAATTTTTGTTTTTAAAATTATCGATGAACTTAAGTCACTTTAGCTATAAAATCCTAATTCTGAGTTAATTAATTACGACTCTAAAAACTTCTCTGCATCAAGTGCAGCCATGCACCCTGTTCCTGCGGCAACTACTGCCTGGCGATATACCTTATCTTGAACATCACCTGCAGCAAATACTCCTGCTTTACTAGTTAAAGTTGTTCCAGGTTTTGTAATTATGTAACCCTGTTCATCCATTTCAACAAAGCCTTTAAAAATACCTGTATTTGGTGCATGCCCAATTGCAATGAACACTCCATCGACTTTCAATTCTTGAGCTTCCGTTGATTTAACTATAATACCAGTAACTTTTTTCGGATTTTCTTCTCCAAGAATCTGCTCTACGGTATGGTTCCACATTACTTTTATTTTATCATTTTTAAAGAGCCTATCTTGCATTACCTTTTCCGCTCTCAATTTATCACGCCTGTGTATTAATATCACTTCTTTGGCAAATCGAGTTAAAAATATTGCTTCTTCAACAGCGGTATTTCCACCACCAATCACGGCTACAACTTTATTCCTAAAAAATGCACCATCACAAGTTGCACAAGCCGAAACTCCGTAACCTTGAAATTCCTTTTCACTCTTGAGACCAAGCCACTTCGCTTGCGCACCAGATGCAATTATAATTGCATCTGAATAGTAGTCATTAGTATTACCAGAAGATCTAAACCTATACTCATTAGAATCCTCAAGTTGTTCAATGCTTTTTATCTCATCATCTATTATTTTTGCTCCAACCTGTTCTGCATGCAACCTCATTTGCTCCATTAGTTCTGGACCCTGTATTGAAACAAAACCAGGATAGTTTTCAACATCTGTAGTAATTGTAAGCTGACCACCAGGCTGCATTCCCGTTACTACAATTGGCTCTAAGTTTGCACGTGCTGCATATATAGCAGCAGCATAACCCGCTGCTCCAGATCCAATAATAAGAACTTTTGTACTAAATCTATAATTCTTCACTGTATGAATTTAGATAATCAGCTACTCCTTCATCGCTTGCCTGCATTGCTGGCTTACCTTTTTTCCACCCTGCTGGACATACTTCACCATGCTCCTCATTATGTTTAATTGCATCAATGATTCTAACGAATTCATCGATATTACGCCCTAAAGGCAAATCATTTATCGATTGATGACGTACAATAAATTTATCATCAATAACGAAAGTTGCTCTCAGCGCAATTGAGTCATCATATAAGACCCCATAGTCTCTTGATATAGACTTTTTGATATCAGACACTAAAGTGTAGCTAACCTCTCCAATACCACCATCATTAACTGGAGTGTTTCGCCATTTATAATGTGAAAATTTTGAATCTACACTTATTCCTATCACTTCAATACCACGCTTTGCAAACTCATTTATTCTATTATTGAGCGATATCAATTCAGTTGGGCAAACAAAAGTAAAATCAAGTGGATAGAAAAAAAGGACAGCATACTTATTTTTTATGTGCTTACTCAGACAAAAATCATCAACAATTTCTCCGCCGGAGAGAACAGCTGAAGCAGTAAAATCGATAGCAGATTTTGTTACAAGATTCATAATTGACCTATTCTTTTAAAACAACTCTAATTTTACACTTGATGAACTTATATGCAAGTTTTCTTTAGTTTTAGCCCTATAAAAACTTCCTAAAATAGCTCTTCTTTTTTACCGATAAGATACAATCCAGATTGGACACTGAGTTGGTGAGTATAAAATTCTACGTCATTCCACCATGAACCGTCATACCGCCGCGGTATCTCTAGATCCCGCTAACAAGCAGCGGGATCCAGGATTTTGATTGGGTTGGTAAGCATAAAAGTATAGCTTCTACGTCATACCGTGATTTATTCAAGGTATCTCACATAGATCCCGCTAACAAGCAGCGGGATGACGAGCTTATCGTCATTCCACCACGAACCGTCATACCGCCGCGGTATCTCTAGATCCCGCTAACAAGCAGCGGGATGACGATTGTCAGGCTAGCTGTCATCCCAGTTTGGAATCCAGGAAAAAGAATGGTGTCATCCCAGTGCCCAGACACTGGGATCCAGGAAACTTTGATTGTAAACTAATTTGGTAAGCATAAAAGTAAAACACAACGTTCTTGATTATGTTAAATTAAAAACTAGATCCCAGTGTCTGGGCACTGGGATGACATCCTTTCTAGTGTAATTTATTCGGGAGATTTGCTAAGCGGTAAGATTTTTCCTGATACGCTGCAATCGTTAGAAGCTAACTCCACAAATTTGTCTGTTAGTTTATCAGGTGACACCAATTCAGATCCAGGAAATGCCTGCTCACTACCCACAGGTCCTTTCGTGTATACAGCATTTACACATAATTTTGTATGTTTTGTCTCAGATGCATATATCTGCACCATTATTTCTAGTGCAACTTTACTTGCAGCATACGGCATCCAATATGGATAAGAGGAAGGAGAAAGTGTCACCTCTGAGGTCATGAATATCACTCTTCCAGCATTAGACTTCTTTAGCATTGGATCTAAGTTTTTTAGTAAGTACCAATTGGCAGTAAAATTTGTATTCATTACGTTCTGTAGCTCTTCAATCTCACAGTCGTGAATAGGGTTCAATTTGCCTAAAATTCCAGTACATGCAACTAATATATCAAGTGCTCCAGATTCTGATAATTTCAGGCTTTCTATCATGTTTGTCAGTATCTTTACATTCTCAAAGTCTAAAAGATCAAGCTGAATTAGTTTCACAGAGCCTTCTTTAAATTCTTCAAGCTCTTCAATTTCATTATATAGTGGCTTGAGATTATCAAGAGATCTTGAAATCAGAATTACACATGCACCTTCTTTTACAAATCTTTTTGCAACAGCAGAGCCTATTTCACCTGAAGCTCCGGTGATTAAAGCTACTTTACCTTCTAACTTACTCATTTCTTTCTCCTTAGCGAGATTCATTGAAATATTTTAGCTGAAAATTAAATTTTGCTCCATATATAAAAATCAAACTTAGCATATAAAAAAATAGTAATGACACTACCATACCACCTAAACTTCCATATATCAAATTCAGTTGATCAAAGGAAGCTTTTAAGTATTGCTTGAAAGCTGAAGCAGAAATTGTCCAAAGAATCACAGCCACACAAGATCCAGGAAAGACGTCTGATAAATTTTGTTTTATGTTTGGCAACATAAAATATAGCCAAGAGACTACTGTGAAAAGTACAAATTCAATGAGGAGATATTTAGTATAACTAATCCCCTGATAGGAAAAATCAATTAGCATTGGCACTAATGTAGAGAACACTATAGTTAGAGTTATAATAAGCGTGATCACTAAAAATTGTAGTATACTTAACAACCTTCTTAATATATAAGGTGGCGAAACCGGAACTTTATAAGCTTTGTTCAATATTGTTCTTAGCCCTTCAATTGTTGACGAGGCGGTCCAAACAGCGCCTACAATTGCTAAAGTTAGTAAGCTTTGCGGCGGGCCTGATATTATCTCTCTGATACGCGGCATCAAAGATGATAAAATATCCTGTGGCATGTTATCAATGATAAATACCCAGCCAATGTTATACTGGTCTAAGAAATTTGCGAATGTTGACGCCACAGCCATTAAAACGATGAGAAAAGGGAATATTGATAACAGGATTAAAAATGATAGATACCCTGCATGCTCCACTCCATCATTATGAATTGTGTCAATCAAAGCACGATAAAGGCAATAAACGATGCTGTAAAATTTCTGTAGCATGTAATATAAACGAACCAAGAAAAGTATTCTAAATGAAATAAAGGATACTTTTAAGCAAAAAATCCTCACCATTTACTTAAACTTAATCAATGTGATAGATAATCAAATATGAAACAGAAATTATAGGAGGCGTAATGAAAAATTTTCTTCTACTTGTAGCTTTAATTCTCTCCTTTGCATTTGATGCAAATGCTGATACTAGTCCTACTTTTGTTGATCAAAATGATACAACATCATTAGTGATATGCAAGATAATAGGCTATACTCATGGCATAGGTGGACCAATGATCACAATAGTGATAATTGGTGCAGCGTTGCTTGCAATATTCGGCAGAATGCCGTGGCCAGCGCTTTTTGCACTCGGTGCATTTACTGCTGTGTTTTTTGGCGCTCCTGTAGTCGTTTCAAAAATAACACCAAGCGGTGTGATTTGTAAAGACGGTGCAGTAGCGGTTCATCCATAGAAATTATTGGAGGCACAAAACGTAGTTTTCTTTACTTGAAAGTGGTAAGTTTTACTACTTTCAGTGTCTATGACTACCTAATAAATTCTCTTTCTGTAATCATATCAGTTAAAGTCTGGATTCCAGCGTCACGCGCTGGAATGACAAGGTTATCGTCATGCTGCCGCATACCGTCACGGTATCTCTAGATACCGGCTAACAAGCAGCGGGATGACGAAGTTATCGTCATGCCACCGCGAACCGTCATATCGCCGCAGACCGTCATACCGCGATTCATTCGCGGTATCTCTTAGCATAGATCCCGCTAACACGTAGCGGGATGACGATTGTCAAGGTGTCATCCGAGTAGCTTGACTACTTGGATCTAGAAAACTTAACTTTAAATAAGTGGCTGCATAATAAAGACTAGATTCCAGCGTCACGCGCTGGAATGACATCATAGGGGCTACTCGGATGACGAGAAAGGAGCACTGGGATGACACCTTCCTGCCCAGTTCATGTTAGCTATAAACATTAAGAAATTTACCAAACGAAAAAAAAGGCAAAAGAAGCCCTAGTCATTGTCTATTTTCAGTATTTGGCGTTTTTTAAGTCTTAAACACTGCAATTTAGCTGCTTTTAAATGCAACTCACCTTAGTTTAAATGTTTAAGAAATTTACTAAGCAGAAAAAAAGGCAAAAGAAACCCCGTGTTAGCTAGTTGTCACTCTCTAATCCTGCAAATTGGCGTACTATACTGTCTTAAACGACTTATAAGCGCGTTTCAGCTTATATAGGTAAAAACCCAGAAATGTTGTGAAGACATAAGGTGCACATAGTGCAAAAAATTAAAAATAAGACGCCAACTACGTTGTTTTCTTGCTGTTTAATCTGCACAGATGAAGATAACTGAATACCTTCAGTTTCATGATAAGGGGGCTGGCAGAGTTTGTCAAGTGATTTTTGTCTCTCCATGCTACTTGGGTGACACCAACAGTTGTATTTTATATTATCTTTTTGCTCTACTAGCACTCAAGTTTCCTATTTAAAATTTTTAATATTAAATTCAATTCATTTGGATTATTATACCGTATCATAACTTTACCCTTAGAATTACTGTCATTAATTTTGATCTTTAAACCAAGTTGAGAAGATATAGCACCTTCTAGTGCTGCCATATCTTGATTTTTGGTATATCTCTGCTCTTTTTGGTTGTTACTTTGATGTAAGTCTTTTATCAATTTTTCAGTTTGCCTAACGCTTAAGCCTTGGGAAATTATTTTTTCTGCAATACTTTCCGCATTTTCAACATTAATCAACGCTCTTGCATGGCCCATAGATAGCTTTTTTTCGTTGATCATTGTTTTTACTCCATCAGGAAGTGACAACATCCGAATCATATTGGTTATGTGACTGCGGCTTTTGCCTACAGTTGAAGCTAATTCTTCATGTGTATAGGAAAACTCATCTATCAGTCTCTTATACGCTTCACCTTCTTCTATTGGATTAATATCTTGCCTTTGTATGTTTTCAATAATGGATACTTCCAAGCATTCCTTGTCGCTCAGATCTTTTATGATAACGGGTGCACTATCAAGATTTGCAATCTTGCTTGCTCGCCAACGACGTTCCCCAGCTATTATTTCGTAACCATCATCATTTGAATCTTTGCGTACCACGATAGGCTGTATAATGCCACTTTTCTTTATCGAATTTGCAAGTTCTCTTAATGACTCCTCGTCAAAATGTTTCCTCGGTTGAAATTTGCTTGGGTGCAGTAATGAAATAGGCAAATACTCTTGTCGATCTTCTTTATTATCATAATTATCGCCTATGAGGCCGGCAAGACCTCTGCCGAGGCGTCTATCATCCTTCATACCACGCCCTCACTCACTAGCTTCTTCTCCTTACAACTGCTCGCGTGCTTTTTTAAAATTTCTCTTGCCAAACTTATATATGCTTGTGCACCAGGACACTTAAGATCATACACAATAGCGGGTTTTCCATGAGAAGGCGCTTCTGATAACCGTACGTTACGTGGAATAACAGTCTCATACAATGGGATGATAGTTTTGTATACTTTATCATTTAAATACTGGCAAATATCGTTTTTAATCTGTTCACTGAGTTTGTTGCGCCTGTCATACATTGTTAACACGATCCCTTCTATTGCCAAAAAAGGGTTTAGGTTATTCCTTTTTATCAGTTCTACAGTTTTAACTAAATGGCTTAATCCTTCCAGAGCAAAAAACTCACACTGAAGAGGAACAATAATAGAATTAGCAGCAGTCAAAGCATTTATGGTTAGAAGCCCAAGTGATGGAGGGCAATCGATGATTATATACTCATAATTATCGCGTATCTTCTCTAATGCGCTTTTTAGCACAAATTTTCCTCGCTCAAGTTGCGATAATTCAATTTCTGCAGCTGACAGATCAACTACTGACGAAATTAGTGATAAATTTGGAATTTCCTTTATATTGAAAATTGCCGATTCTATCAATTTATTTTCTCTGCTCAGTAGTATTTTGTATATATTTTTTTCTTCCCTACTACGATAAGAAATCCCGAGTCCGGTGCTAGCATTTCCTTGAGGATCAAGATCTACCAATAAAGTGCTTTTTCCCACAGCAGCAAAGGCTGTCGATAAATTTATACTAGTTGTGGTTTTGCCAACTCCACCCTTTTGATTTACTATTGCAATAATCTTGCTCACGCCTTTTATCTTATGTATAAAATAATTCTATTGTATATATGCAAGAAACTTTTGCATTAGAAAATTTTTTTGTTGCTAATCACACTAAAATTAGACTGTCTTTTTTGCTTTGTGTAACACACTTTGAACCTTGTTTCCTAATTCATTCAGAGTGAATGGTTTTGGCAAAAAGTGAAAATCTTCTATATTGATGTCATCACTCTTTAAAAAAGCATCTTCTGCATACCCAGAAATAAAAATAACGTTGATATTTGGCCTATGGATCAATGCTTCTTTAACTATTTCTGGACCACTCACCTCTGGCATGATTACATCAGTGATTATTAGATCTATGTGTTGATTTTTTTTACTGATTATTTCTAGCGCCTCGCTGCCTATGCTCGCTTCTATTACATCAAATCCTTTTCTTTTGAGTGCTTTAGAGATGAATTCCCTTACTGAATTTTCATCTTCAATCAATAAAATTATACCATTACCTTTAATTTCACTTACTACCGGTCTTTCTATTTCTTCACTATCTTCCTCTATCAGATTTTCATCTGATATGTAAACCATGGGCAAAAATATGCTAAATTTAGTTCCATGATTTACTTTGCTAGCAACATAGATGTATCCTTCAGTTTGTTTAATAATGCCATATACAGTAGAGAGGCCAAGACCTGTACCAGAGGTAATATCTTTGGTAGAAAAAAATGGGTCAAATGCCTTTTCAATTGTATCACTTGTCATTCCACATCCAGTATCAATTACTTCAATCACAACATAATTTCCATGTTCGATCGTTTCCTTGTCTGGAGAAAACATGTCCTGAGATGTAGAATTTAATGAGTCAATCTTTTGATTAAAGGTTCGTATAGTTAATTCTCCGCCCTTTTCCATAGCAGCACTAGCATTGACTGCTAAGTTAAGTATAACTTGCTCTAATTGCCCTTGATCAGCCCTAACAGCACCCAAGTCTCTACCATAATAAATATTAAACTTTATATTTTCACCTATTAATCTTTTTATCATTTCATAAAGATTAGCTATAGTACTATTTACATCAATAATTTTTGGCTGCAAGGTCTGTCTTCTTGAAAAAGCAAGCAATTGTCTTACTAAATTTGATCCACGCTTTGCATTTTGCTGTATCTGTATTATATCTCCAAAAGATGGATCACCAGCTGAATGTTGGAGTAAAAGCAAATCGCAAAATCCTATTATCCCAGTCAATATATTGTTGAAATCATGCGCAATACCACCTGCTAACTGCCCTATAGCTTGCATCTTTTGATAATGCTCAAGCTTTATCTCTAGGTTTTTGTGTTCAGTATTGTCAATAAAATAACAAAGTATGAAGATCATTTTATTATGAAGAAACTTATTGAAATATATTTTTATGTTATTATCGCCGTTGAGCTGTACATCAAAGGACGCATTATTTATTCTATTACTCGAAAAATATTCACGTATTTTCACATGATAACTATCTAATATCAATGTAAAGATTGAATTATTATCTGACCCTGCAAGCTTTATTAGTGCCGTATTTTTCTTTACAAAGTTGCCGTTTATGTCACATTGTGCAATAGCAATTGATGAATTTGCAAAACAAGGGTGTAATTGATAATCAACAATATTTGATTCGGTTGGTGTTATAAAGCCATATATATAGCTATGGTTGTATTTATCACAAAATATAGCAGTGCTCATATAAGCCTTGAATGGAATACCACTTATAGTAAAAAACAAAATTTCATTATCGGTTGTTGTATTGTTATATTTAGATTGAGATATAAAATCACTGATTGAGCTACCTTTTTCCAGTTTTTTCAGTTCAAATATATCTAAAAATCTTTTATTTACAGATAAAATCACCCCTTTGGCATTTGCAATGTAAGTTCCTATACTGTGTTTTTCTATTAACTCTTCATATATCTGCTCCTTGTTTATCTGTGTTGCTTTTAACACAAAATACCCATCTGGCCTTGCTATTGGCACTAATGATAAATTTAAAATCTTATTACTATTTATAGCAATTTGGGGATTATCTGGTATCGGCTCAAAGAGCAAAAGAAAGTTAGATACTCTATTCTTCTTGTTTAAGGAAATGCATACTTGTACAGAAGAGTTATTTTTTAGTGCATGATAGAGTACTTTTTTGTCTTCTTCTGAAACATCTCCTATTTCAAAAATCTTGCCTAACGTAATGTCATCATCTATATGATCTTTAAACCTTTCGTAGAACCTTGCATCAGCATAAATAATACCCTCATCTCTATGTAAAATAAGGCAAAATTCTGTATTATGATTTAGTGCATTTGCAAATATTGCATTTTGAAATTCTATAGTATTAAGTAGGTGTCTGTAGCGTTTTACATTATATATCATAAAGAGAGTTGTTAGAATGCTCACTAATAAATTAATCTCTATATTAATATGCTGACTATATATATCAAAAAAGTAGAGTATCGATATTGCTACTGGAGGTAAGAGCATAATAACTGCCATCACAACAATTGACATTCCATAATTTCTTAGTATGAAGTCAACCCTGTTCTCTTTCTTGTTATCTATGTATCTTTTATTCATTATTGCTATTTGGCATTGTTGTATATACGAAAATGTTTTATTATATTGATTTAATTATTATAGATTTATTAACGTCTTTGATAGATAATTATCATCCAAATCTAATTAAGTTCCTTAAATATCAGATATAACAATGTTAATAAGCTAGCAAGAGGACATTATGGAAAAACAAAAAACACAAGCATTTAAGTGGTTCTGTGCACTAAGAGATAAGATCATAGAATCTTTCTTATTAATTGAAAAACAATCATCCACAGAGCCAAAGATTGAAAAAAGAAAGTGGGATCGCCCAGGTGGTGGAGGTGGTGAATCTACAATTATTTTTGGCAATGTTTTTGAAAAAGTTGGAGTAAACGTTTCAAAAGTACACGGAAAATTTGCAGATTCAGCCATTAATGAAATTCCTGGTGCAAGTGAAAGTAACGGAGAGTTTTGGGCAAGCGGTACATCTTTAGTGTCTCATATGCAATCGCCCCTTATCCCTGCAGCACATATGAACACAAGGCTGATATATACTTCAAAACAATGGTTTGGTGGAGGGATGGATTTTACGCCAATATATAAAAATGAAGAAGATTGCAAGTATATTCATGAATCAATCAAAATGACATGTGATAGATTTGACACCGGATATTATCCAAAATTTAAAGAGCAATGTGACAACTATTTTTTCTTACCACATAGAAAAGAGCCGCGTGGCATTGGTGGTATTTTCTATGATAATCTGAGTTCTGGCAATTGGAGAAATGATTTTGAGTTCACAAAAGCAGTAGGTGAAGCCTTTTTGGAAATTTATTTGCACATCATACGTAAACATATACAAAAATCTTGGACAAAAGAACAACGAGAAAATCAATTAATAAAACGTGGCAGATATGTAGAATTCAATCTGTTATACGATCGTGGCACAAGGTTTGGTTTAATGACTGACGGCAATCCAGATGCAATTATGATGTCAATGCCACCACTTGTTAAGTGGTTATAGAGAGCTGCTATTAGCAGAAAATAAATCATCATAGTTTAAAGTTGTACCATGATAGTGAGCTTTTATATAGGGGGTATAATCATGGGTATAATAGATAATTTTTTAATTAAATCTGTCAAAAACAATGACATAAAAGGTGTTAAACTGACTCTAAGTCTCTACAATGCACTAAAAGGCTGGCTTTAGTGTAGAAGAAATAAAGCAGAAATATGAGCGTAGAGATTCTGGCTACGATTCTGGCTATGATTCCGATACAAAAGTTGAACAACAATTAGAATTAGGATCTAAAACTCCTAAATCTGAAATAAATTCAGTGAATATTAAATATGGAATAGAGAAAGACGTTTGCGCCATAAAATAATTGACTTTATGTGCATAATCAATATAACTTGAGTTAATTCGCATTGACTCTTTCGTCTAGTGGTTAGGACACCACCCTTTCACGGTGGTAACACGGGTTCAAATCCCGTAAGAGTCACTCAAGTAGAATATAATTAAAGTTTTGAATGGGAAAAATTAGGCTTTATTTTGAAGAAGCTTTATCACAAGGCGTGAGTTTAGCACTTAATCCACAACAAAGTCACTATATTTGCAATGTAATGCGGCTTAAGAAGTATGATAATCTCTCTCTTTTTAATGGAAAGGATGGAGAATGGTTAGGAGAAGTAGTTAATATATCGCGTAAATTAACAAAAGTTACACTCAAAGAATGCACTAAACAACAGCAATATGAGGAAAATTTATACTTATATTGTGCCATGGTAAAAAGTGGTGCTTTAGGCAACATAGTAAGACAGGCAACTGAAATGGGAGTAACCTGCATTCAATTTATTTCAACGGAACGTACAGTAGTAAAAAACATTAACCTAAGTAGAGCAAAATTACAGGCAATCGAAGCTGCGGAACAATCCGGTAGGATGAGTATACCAGAGATTTTGCCTCCTATTAACTTTTGTGAGTTACCTGATTCCCAGAGTAAAAATTTTGTTTTATGTGATGAAACAGGTAAAGCTGATAAAGTGCTGAAAGGTAAGAAAAATGTTGCTATTATTGTTGGCCCTGAAGGTGGTTTTTCATCTTATGAACTTGATCTTGCCGATAAGTTTTGTCAAAAATTGAGTCTAGGAAAAGGAATTTTAAGGGTCGATACTGCTGTGGTTGCTGCACTAACTTTCACCAATTGGTGTAGCTAGATTTTTAAATATGGCTAAGGTTTGGGCCATAGAGAAATCTGATTCAGTGTTGCACGCGCTAACTGTACAAACTCTATAGGCCGCCTGCGAAGCAGTTTGCTACTAAAGAGGAGCTAATAAAAAACATATTCTAAAATAATATTAAATCTTATATTATATTTTTTCTAAAATAAACAAATGAATCTTGCATTTTGCCTGAGTTATTGATACTCTGAGTAAAGAAGTCGGGGCGTAGCGCAGCCTGGTAGCGCATTTGGTTTGGGACCAAAGGGTCGGGAGTTCAAATCTCTCCGCCCCGATGCTAGCAGAAGTTTTAACGCTTTTAATAGTTAGAGCTTTTAAAGGCATTTCGTTCATATTGCAGTTTAACGCTCAAGTTTATAAAATAATTGACAATGTTAATTTTCTAATTTATAAATAAATTTTGAAATGATTACCGAAGGAGGTATAGAGTTTGATTGAAGTATCAGTCCATTATGGTGATGTAGACAGAGCTCTTCCAGTATTGAAAAAAACAATTCAAAAGGAAGGAAGAGGGTTGAAAATGAAAAAACAATATCATGAAAAAAAATCAGAAAAAAGAGCTAAAAAGAAAGCTGAAGCGAGAAAAAAGAGGCACCAGCAAGAATGCAGAAGGCAGCGTTACGGTTGGTAATTTTTTAATAGTTTATCATTGGTTGTTTTATGAATATTCATGAATATCAAGCAAAAGAGATTTTGCATAAATTTAATGTCTCGGTGCCAAAAGGTTTTGTCACTATATCTGCAGAAGGAGTAAAGACTCAAGTAAGTCAATTAAAATCTGACGTGTTTGTGGTTAAAGCTCAAATTCATGCAGGTGGTAGGGGTAAAGCCGGTGGCGTAAAGCTAGCAAAGTCAGCTGAAGAAGCTCAACAGTTTGTAAAAGACATGATTGGTATGACTTTAGTTACTCATCAAACAGGGCCAAGCGGGCAGCAAGTAAGAAGAGTATATATTGAAGAAGGCTCAAGCATTAAGAAAGAGTATTACTTAAGCCTGGTAATTGACCCGAAGCTCAGTAGGCCAATATTCATATTTTCCTCAGAAGGTGGAATGGACATCGAAGAAGTGGCGAAAAATTCTCCCGCAAAAATTGTGAAATTTGATATTGATCTTGCTACAAGTTTTGATAGCAGCAAGTTAAGCAGCAGTTTTAATTTGAGTTCAGAACAAATAGAAAAAATAACAAATGTTGCAAAAAATATATATGATGCGTTTATTGCAACTGATGCGAGCCAAATTGAAATTAATCCACTGGTTGAAACAAGTTCTGGAGACTTTATTGCGCTCGATGCGAAAATTAATTTTGATGACAATGCTTTATATCGTCACCCAGAAATTATGGAACTTCGTGATTATGATGAAGAAGTGAAAGAAGAGATAGAGGCTTCAAAGTATGGGCTCAGTTACATCAAAATGGATGGCAGTATTGGTTGCATGGTAAATGGTGCAGGTCTTGCTATGGCAACAATGGATATAATAAAATACTACGGAGCAGAGCCTGCTAACTTTTTGGATGTTGGTGGTGGAGCGAGTAAAGAAACTGTAACTGAAGCATTTAAAATCATATTGTCTGATAGCAACGTAAGAGGAATTTTGGTTAACATATTTGGTGGTATAATGCGTTGCGATATTATCGCAAGTGGAATTGTTGCGGCTGTAAAAGAAATGAGCATTAAAGTTCCTCTAGTGGTTAGATTATCAGGCACTAATTTCGAAGAAGGAAAAAGAATTTTAGAAGAGTCAGGATTAAATATTATTGCTGCAGATGAACTGGGCGATGCTGCGCAGAAAATAGTACAAGAGGTGAAATAGAGTATGTCCGTTTTAGTAAACAAAGATACAAGGTTAATATGCCAGGGTTTTACTGGTGCGCAAGGTACATTTCATTCAGAGCAAGCAGTTAGCTACGGAACAAAAATGGTTGGTGGTGTAACTCCTGGCAAGGGTGGTAGCACTCACCTTAACTTACCAGTTTTTAATACTGTAGCAGAAGCCAAAGAAAAAACTGATGCGAATGCCACGGTAATATATGTACCTGCTAAGTTTGCAGCTAATGCAATACTTGAAGCAATAGATGCAGAGATAGAGCTAATAGTTTGCATTACAGAGGGCATTCCTATACTTGACATGGTAAAGGTGAAGCATGCTCTTGCTCGTTCAAAAAGTCGATTGATTGGTCCTAACTGCCCGGGAATTATTACGCCCGAAGAGTGCAAAATAGGGATTATGCCTGGCCATATCCATAAGCGTGGACATATAGGGATTATGTCTCGTTCTGGAACTTTAACTTACGAGGCAGTAGCACAAACGACCGCTGTTGGTCTTGGTCAATCCACGTGTATCGGAATTGGGGGGGATCCAGTTCATGGTATGACATTTGTCGACTGTATGGAGCTCTTTTTAAAAGATGACGATACTCATGGTATTGTAGTTATTGGTGAAATAGGTGGAAACGAAGAAGAAGATGTATCACATTTTGTGAAAACAGAAAAAACTAAAAAGCCAATCGTTGGTTTTGTAGCAGGTCAAACAGCACCTCCAGGAAGATGTATGGGACACGCTGGAGCAATCATCTCTTCCAGTGGTGGAAGTGCTGGTGCAAAACTAGAAGTTATGCGGAGCGCCGGGATTGCAATTGCTGAAACCCCTGCAGTGATTGGTAAGAAGGTATTGGAAGTAATGCATTAGTGCCTAATCTAAAACGCAGCTGTACGAACGTTGTGATTTGAGGAGCAGTTTCTGCTAGAAAGGGTGTCACTCAAGTAGCTGACACTGGTTCACTCTATAATGGTGTCATCCGAGTAGCTTGACTACTTGGATCCAGGAAAGTTTGCTTGTAAGCAAGCAAACTGATTTGGTGAGTATAAAAGTATAGCTAACGCTGACTCTACGTCATACCGCGATTCATTCGCGGTATCTCATCCGCTAACACGTAGCGGGATACTTGACCTTTACAGGGATGACGGTTGTCGGTAGGCCTAAATTACTTTAGTCATAAATATTAAGAAATTTACCAAACAAAAAAAAGGCAAAAGAAGCCCCATGGTTGGCTAGTTATTTATATGTACTTCAAAATATTGGCGTTTTTTATTCTAAACGCTGCAATTTAGCTGCTTTTAAATGCGACTAACCTAAATTATAAACGTTAAGAAATTTACTGAGCGGAAAAAAAGGCAAAGAAACCCTAGGGTAGCTAGTATTCAAATTCTCCCTTGTCTATTTGACGTCTTTTACTGTCTTAAACGCTTTATAAGCGCGTTTCAGCTTATATAGGTAGAAACCTAGAAGTTTTATAAAGACATGAGGTGCACATAGTGCAAAAATTAAGCATGATTTACGCCAAATACATTAAGTTTTTTGTCATTAATCCACTGCAGAGATTGCGAAGATAAATAAATAGCTTCAGTGTTATGATAAGGGGGCTGGCGGAGTTTGTAAAGTAATTTTTTGTAGCTCTCATGGTTTTTGGATTCTAACTAACGTCACGCGCTGGAATAACACCCTTGGTGGTAACAACTAAAGAAAAATATCAACTAGGTTTATAATCTATCACTACCGTGTTTGCAATTTTGTCATGAAAAGCTTGTTTATGTTCATCATCTACTGCACATACTAAAACTAGGATTAGTATAGCTAAAAGTAAAATAGGATTATAAAGCGATATACAGTAAATTATGAAAAAAGCGATGGTTCTTTTTATTGCTTGTATTAGAGTGATCTGCTCAAGTGTATCTTTGTCTCTTACACGCATGCTAAATAACAAGTGCCCTAGAGTGCCGCCAAATTTTACTAGCATGAATATATGAAATATACATGGTATCATTAAAAATAAAGAAAATACAATCGTGGTGATTACAATTATTGCACCCATGATCCCTTGTATTACGTGTGTAAGTGAGAAACCTACCGCCATTAAAGCAAATGGTATTGCGATAAATAAAATACAATCAACTATAAATGCTAGAATACGCCTTGTCATTTTTGAGTAGTTTACGTTTTTATCCATACACTGCCTATAAAGAAAAATATCAACTAGGTTTATAGTCTATTACCACTGTTTTTGCAATTTTATCATAAAAGGTCTGTTTACGTTGGTCAAATATTGCAAACATTAAAACTAAAGTTAGTATAATAAAAAGGCATCCAGAAACATAGCCAGGCAGAAGATAAGACAGAAAATTATAAATAACCCAAATGCCTTCCCTAAAAATGTATCTTATTGTTGCTTGCATTAGAGTAACGTTTTTAAATGTATTTGCATCTTTTATACGTACGCCGCACAGTAGTCTTCCTGGAGTGCAACCGTACTTCGTTATTGTTAATATATTAAATACTATATATGTTATAAGCAGTGTTGCCATAAGGATTATCCTATGGGTAGATATATCATCTACATCGTAATTTAGAAAAAGGAGTGAAACAAGTGCTATTATCATCCATAAAACACCGTCGATCGCACATGCTGAAACTCGCCTCAGAATCCCTGCATAACTTACTTTAGTATCCATACTCTGCCCATGTTCTACTGTGACATAACTAGTATAAAAATATGTTATTAAATAACCGTAAATATACTAATTTGGATAATACTAGCTACTTGTGCCACTCTGTTATTTGAATTAATATTAAATCATTTATAACTAGGAAAGTTATGTCAACACCAATCACAGTTGCATATGGTGATGGTATCGGACCAGAAATCATGGAAGCGGTGCTGTCGATATTGCGCAAAGCGGAAGCAAAAATCTCAATAGATATTATTGAAATAGGTGAGCGTGTTTATAGTAAGGAATGGTCTCACGGAATTTCTCCAAGTGGTTGGGAATCAATTGAAAGGACAAAAATATTATTAAAATCTCCAACAACAACTCCTCAAGGTAAAGGCCACAAGAGCTTAAATGTTGCACTCAGAAAAAATCTAGGGTTGTATGCAAATATCAGACCATGCGTTTCATATCATCCTGTTATAGAAAATAAATTCGATAAGTTTGATATCGTAGTGATACGCGAAAATGAAGAGGACGTTTACACCGGAATAGAGCATAGGCTCACTGGTGATTCTTACCAATGCACTAAAATTATTACTAGATCTGGCTCAGAGAAGATATGCAGGTATGCTTTTGAATACGCGAAAAAACACAACAGAAAAAAAGTAACTTGCCTGACTAAAGACAACATAATGAAAATGACTGACGGAACTTTCCATGCAGCGTTTGATCGCATTGCAAAGGAATACCAGGACATAAAGGCAGAACATTATATAGTTGATATTGGAATGGCACGTGTTGCCACAGAACCGGAGAATTTCGATGTTATAGTAACTGAAAATCTATATGGCGACATATTATCAGACATAGTGGCACAAACCTCTGGATCTGTGGGACTCGCTGGAAGTAGCAATATAGGTAATGAATATGCGATGTTTGAAGCGGTTCATGGTTCTGCTCCTGATATTGCAGGAAAAAACATAGCTAATCCTTCTGGTCTTTTAAATGCTGCAGTGCATATGCTAATTTACATAGGTCAAGTGGGTACTGCAAAACTAATCTACGATGCATGGCTGAAGACTTTAGAGGATGGAATACACACTGCCGATTTGTATAAGGAGAAAAGAAGTAAACAGAAAGTTGGTACAAAAGAATTTGCAGAAGCTGTTATAGATAATCTAGGAAAGAAACCTGCAACATTACCTGAGCTTATAATTAGCAGTGGTTCAGATAGTAAAATAAATAAAGTACAAGACAATTACGAACAAGATTACAAAGTTAAAAAGCTAGTGGGTAGTGATATAACGCTTGCTTGGGACAAATCCAGCAATTTTGATCAAATAGTAGGATTAAATAATCTGCAAATGATAGCAATATACTCAAAAGGACTGGCAATTTGGCCAAGAAGCTCAAAATCTTCAAGCGATCAAATAACCTGTAGGTTTATCGCAAATAATGAAAAGAAAACTATTACAAATATTGATGTGAATAACTTGCTAATCAAACTCGAAGAAAATAGCTTTGACGTGGTGAGAATGGATAAGTTGTATTTATATGATGGGAAAGAGGGGTTCTTTTCTTAATTCTTTAAAAGAGGTGTGATAAATGAAATGGATTCAAAAAAAGTAGAATTGATATTTGAAAAGTTTCAACAATCAAATCCTATACCGAAAATAGAGCTAAATTATACCAATCATTTTACGTTATTAGTTGCAATAGTTCTATCAGCGCGGACAACCGATGTCAGTGTTAATAAAATTACAAAGGAGCTATTTAGTATCGCTGATACGCCAGAAAAAATGCTGAGCTTTGGACAAAATGAGCTGAAAAAATGTATAAGCAGTATTGGTTTATATAATTCCAAAGCAAAAAACATAATCGGGCTCAGCAAAATATTGATTGAGCAGTACAATAGCAAAGTGCCTACTGATTTCGATGATTTGGTATCTTTACCAGGGGTTGGGAGAAAGAGCGCTAATGTGTTCTTAAATTCAGGACTTGGTATTCCAACATTGGCAGTTGATACTCATGTTTTTAGAGTAAGCAATAGACTTGGACTTGTGAGAGAAAAAGATGTGTTTAAAACAGAGCAATCTCTTTTAAATGTAGTTCCAAAAGAATACCTGCTTTATGCTCATCACTGGCTAGTTTTGCATGGTAGATATGTTTGCAAAGCGCAAAAGCCTTCGTGTGAAACGTGTATAATTCATGATTTGTGTGAGTTTGAATGCAAAAGGTATAAAGTCTAGCACACTATGATCCCTTTCTTGTCACTCCGATATTCCTTCCTTTTATCATCCGAGTAGCTGACGCTGGGATCCAGGTTGCTCATAAGCAAACTATAGTATTTTCAAAAGCGAATGATAAAGGTATAATATGTTTTTTTAAAGTAGGGAAAGCGATGGTATATAGTGTAGATTTAAGGGAAAAAGCAGTGTCTTTGGTAGAAAAAGGAAAGTCAAAGGTTGAAGTTGCAGAGGTTTTTGAGATAGAAACTATATAGATGGCTAAAAAAGAAAGCTACTGGCCAAGGTCTCAAAGCGGTAAAAAGTACTGGTTTTATTCGGAAAATAGACCCAAAAATACTTGTAGACTATGTTAAAAAACACCCAGATCACACACTAGCAGAAATGAAACAAAACCTTGGCTTTGGAATAAGTGCAATTTGGTATAGGTTAAAACAGCTAAAAATAACCTTAAAAAAAGTCACATTCTATCAAGAGCGCAATCAAGAAGATAGGCAGCAATTTATCGATAAAGTCTCAAAAATAGACCACTGTAGCATTTTATATATAGATGAAGCAGGAGTTGATAATAGACTATACCGAGAATATGCATGAGCTCCAAGAGGAGAAAAAATATATGCTGATGTTCCAGGAAAAAAGTGGGAAAGAGTGAGTATAATAGGTGGATGGATTGAAAAGAAGTTTATTACACCAATGACCTTCACAGGAGGGTGTAATAAAGATGTATTTAATGTATGGTTAGAGCGAACCACAATTGCAGGGAGTGTTAAATAAACTGTGTCAAACCGAAAAAAAAGTAATAAATTGATATAAAAAAATGGAGGTTTGACAATGAGTCAGAAAGTAGTAAACAGAACTACCGGTTTGGTAGATTATAAAGAATTAGAAACAAATATCCTGTCGTCTATACGAGAAGGAAGACCGTTGACAGGGAGAAATGGAGCATTAACACCGTTTATAAAAAAGTTGCTGGAGGTAAGCCTGGAAGGTGAAATAGAAAACCACTTGTCGGCTGAAAGCGAAGAGAATAATCGAAGAAATGGGAGGAATGCAAAGACTTTACGTACAAGCGCAGGGTCATTTGAGCTTTTGACGCCAAGAGATAGGGAAGGAAGTTTCGAACCACAAATAGTCAAAAAAAGGCAAACAAACTTACATCCAGAGCTTGAAACGAAGATTTTGAGCACATTTGCCAGTGGTATGGGCTATAGAGATATAGTGTCACATGTTGAGGAAATTTATGATCACAAAATATCGGCGGCAGAGATATCAAGTATTACTGACAAATTGCTACCAGTAATCAACGAATGGCGTAGTCGCCCGCTGCAGTCTGTATATCCGATAGTTTTCATGGTTTTTTAAAGTCAAAGAGGACGGGCATTGCGTAAGTAAATGCATGTATAACATATTAGGCATAGATCAAAATGGCAAAAAAGAAGTATTAGGTTTTTATTTGGCTGAAAGTGAAGGAGCTAACTTCTGGTTGGGAGTGCTAAATGACCTCAAAGAAAGAGGAGTAGAAGATATCCTTATTGCCTGCGTTGATGGGCTGAAAAGCTTTCCTGCAGCTATAAACAGTGTCTTTCCTAATGCGGAAGTGCAGATGTGTATAGTGCATCAGATACGCAACTCACTGAAGTATGTGGCCAGTAAAGATGC
Organism: Wolbachia endosymbiont (group A) of Norellia spinipes; assembly: GCF_964273535.1. Classification (NCBI taxonomy): domain Bacteria; kingdom Pseudomonadati; phylum Pseudomonadota; class Alphaproteobacteria; order Rickettsiales; family Anaplasmataceae; genus Wolbachia; species Wolbachia endosymbiont (group A) of Norellia spinipes. The sequence goes on along the minus strand of NZ_OZ187006.1, from coordinate 1,207,921 downwards.
GAAGAGTTTTTTGAGCGATTTAAAGAAGGTATATCAAGCTTCAAGCAAGGAAATTGCCGAGAATTATCTGTTGGAATTGGATGAAAAATGGGGCACAAAGTACCCTATGGTTATAAAATCTTGGCAGAATAATTGGGAAAACTTGTCTGGTTATTTTAAGTATTCTGGTCCAGTTAGGAGGATAATCTACACCACCAATCCCATAGAGGGGCTACATAGGCAAATTAGGAAATTCACTAAGACCAAAGGCTCATTTACCAGCATAAATGCCTTGTATAAGCAGGTATATTGTGCTATAAAGAAGGCAGAGGAAAAGTGGACGATGCCTGTACATGATTGGGCATTAACTATCTCTCAACTTGATGTTTTCTTTCCTGGCAGATTGAAAATTAAGTTGAACTAAAAATGCGGTTTGACACAGTTTATTTAACACTCCCTGCTTAAAGCTTAGTGTATTCTGTTATATCGATTTGGCTGCTTTACAATTGAAGCAATGTGCTGTGAACTACACGCTTCTTTTATATTGCTTCTAGGAGGAGATGATGATGCTTGACCTTGAGGTGTAGTGCTGCTTGCAGGATTCAAGTTTTTATTTTTCTTTTGCTGATGATAGTTCCATGCTTCTTGAACGGTTTGATGTGTAGGTTCTCCATCATTATAGTTTCCTCTCACAGAGTTTGAGTTTATGTCTTTCTTTTGCGGAGGATAATTCGATGCCTCTTCACGAGTCTGGAATATAGGCTCTCCATCATTATAGTTTGAGTTTATATTTTCCTTTTGCAAACCAGCGTTCAATAATTTCGATATCTCTCGCCCTAGCTGATCACCTTTATAATTATTGTTAAGATCTTTGATTTTCTCTTTTTTCTCGATTATTTGAGCTAAGGACTCGACAATAATATCTTTGTTTATTCTTGAAGCATCTATTGGCTTACTTCCTTTGACAGTAATTTCACTACTTCCTTGCTTACTACTTACATTATAGCCCTGCCCTTCAATTTTTGTTGCCACTTCTCTTCTAAATAAATTGCAAATAGCATTTATTACCTCTTGAATACAATCTTTAAAAAAAGCTTTGATTGCTTTAAATTCCTGTGCTAAGGAGATAGTCTCAGTGTATACTTGTTTTTTATTCTCACCATCAGTAACCATACCATCACTTGATTTCCTTTTTTGAGGAAGTGATGGTGATGCACTCTTATGTATAGGCTTTGCTTGCACTTTTAATGCACTCTTAATATCTTCAAAATTTTGGTATAACTTTCCTCTGGCACTATTTTTGATGCCTTAAATCCCTCTATTACTCGATCCGAAGCATCTTTTATTATCTCCTGAACCTTTTGAATATCTATTTGCTTACTCCCTTTGACAACAATTTCTTTTCTGTCCTTATTGCTCACACCATAGCCTTGCTCTTTGAGTGCCCTTATCGCCTCCTCTTTAAACAAGTCTTGAACACTATGTACTTCTTTCCTTAATTTATAACCATTGTTAATAAGAACAGACTTAATTGTCTCCATTTCTTTCTCTAAGGAAACAGTGCTTTTATTAATCTTAGCATATAGCGATTCTTGTTCCCTTGAGTTTTCATAATTTGGTTCTTGTATCAAACTGGTATTGATAAACTTTTGTACCTTTCCTAGATAACCAACATTTTTATCCTCTTTAGGTACTCGCACACCTTCAAATTTGATTTTTTGTATCTCTTCAATACTCAGCCCATTTTTTTCAAGCCATTCCTCTCTTTTACTCATTGATGCAACAAACTCATTAATCTTTTGAATATTTTTTACATCATCATCAACTAGCATGACAGTTTTTGGCAACTCACCATGTTTATCCTTATACTCCACAATTGCCTTACAGATGTGTAAATTTTTTCCAACTTGATTTTTTTGTTCTTTGAGACCTTTTGGAAGCTCATTATCATAATCTCCTGGAAACCCACCAAATACAGAAATACCGCCTGCTTGTTCTTTAGATAAACCCAAATGATTCTCTACAACCCTTCTCACAGCGTCTGAATATCCTGTATACGATGCGATATTAACTTTCACTCCATTTGAAAGTGCAGATTGCAACACAGATTTTAATGTCTCCTTATTTTTTACTCCGCCTGTATTCTTTAGAAAATTTCCTATATCAGTATTGTTCACTGCATATTCTGCACCAGAATTGAAATCACTTTTTTTGAACCCGGAGTGTTTACCGGAGAAAATATTATGCATGTGTCCATTAGTAATAGTGTTATCAAAATCAAATATTAATAGGGTATTATTTCCTTTAGCCATATCTTCACCTCTAATCCTTACAAATCATATGGGTAGAGACTAACATTAATAGATTAATTATTTATTATAACCTTTCTAATTAATAGTGTGATAAATAAAGTAAATATAACAAGAAGTAAAAATCAACGGCATAAAGAAAAGACTTAAAGAGAGGCCAAATCAAAGTGCAATGGTATTTCACTAATCCAATTATTTTTCTCTTGATCTAGCCTATCATCCAATATTGCCTGCCTTATAGATGCCATTAACTTATTCATGAAGAAAACGTTATGAATGGTAACGAGTGTGTAAGCCAGGAGCTCTTTAGCTTTCAGTAAATGGTGTATATAAGCTCTTGAATGCTTTCTGCAGGTAAAACATAAGCAGTCACTTTCAATTGGGTTATTGTCCAGCTCGAATTGTTGATTTCGCAAATTAATATGCTCTTTGCACTTTGAAGAAATAGAATCTCCATTTTTTACTTTAATAAGCGCACCACCATGCCTTGCTAAACGGGTTGGATGCACGCAATCAAACGTATCAATTCCAAGACTAACTCCGCGAAAGATGTCCACAATTCCACCAATACCAAGCAAATGAGTAGGCCTATCTTTTTTCAGATGGTCCATAGTGAAAGAAACTACATCGTACATCTGCTCTTTACTTTGACCAAGTGATCCACCTATTGCTTGACCAAAAAATGGCAAATCGTTAATAAAATTACAACTTTCTCTACGTAAATCTTGATATACTCCGCCTTGACTAATTCCATACAGTGCCTGCTTGCCATTATTGTTTTTTTCAAATTCATTTAAAGAACGTTCAGCCCATTTGTGGCTCATGAGCATTGATTTTGCTGTGTATTCTTTGCTTATGTGAAATGGAGTACATTCATCTAAGACTAAATCTGCACCTAGTTTCTGTTGAATTTGTATAGACTTTTCAGGAGTCAAGCAATAAGTTTTACCATTAATGTAAGAACGAAAAATTGCCCCATCCTCATTAATTTTGATCAGAGTTTTTTGTTTTTTTCTTATTCCTTTTATCTCTTCCGAAACTGATCCGTGCCCTAAGCTAAATATCTGGTATCCACCAGAACCAGTGAGCATTGGTCCACTCCATCCCATCATCTTGTGCAAACCACCAAGTTTTGCTACGGTATCTTCCCCTGGTTGGAGCATTAGGTGATAGGTGTTGGAAAGTATTATCTGAGTACCTGCTTCACTAATTCTCTCGATATCTGCAGCTTTAATTGCAGCTTTTGTTGCACAGAATATAAAAGCTGGTGTTTCTACGCTTCCATTTGGAGTTTTAATTGTTCCAACTTTTGCAGAACCTGATTGCTTGATTATCTTGAATGCAAATTCTTCTTTCATCTATTTGCCTGAAAGTTCTGTTATGATGTTTTCTACTTTCTCAGGAGTAAGATTTTCATAGAAGTCATTATTGATCTGCACAACGGGAGCATTAACGCATGCACCTAGGCATTCAACTTCTTTTAAAGTGAACAAATTATCTTTAGTAGTCTCACCGATATTGATTCCAAGTTTTTTTTTAAAGGTATTTAAAACTTCTTCACTATTGCACAACCAGCAAGGAGTTGTTCTACAAATTTGTATTAGATATTTGCCTACTGGTTTTAAATTATACATGGTGTAAAAATTTGCCACTTCATATACACGAATATGTGGAATATGCAGCATATCAGCAACATAACGCATAGCAGATTCAGAAACCCATCCGCATTGCTCTTGAACCAGGTATAGTAAAGGCATGACAGCACTACCTTCTCTACCTTTGGGATACATCTCTATAAACTTTTCCGCTTTCTTAAGGTTTTCTGATGTAAAACTAAACTGCTCTTTTTTTTCTATCATTCATGAGACTCGTGTAAACTTTACAGATTATACCTGTAGAACCAATGATTGCAATTGTTGGTTTTTTGAGAAATAGCATTTTGCAGTATCATACTACCCATACTGCCCAACTTGTAAATTCTTTTGGCTTGGCCATAGGATCCAGTTAAAAAATCTGATCATGCGCTAACTTCAATTGTTTCATAAGTTTGTTTTAGTAAATCTCAATTATTTTAGCTACAGCTAACTACTTTAAAAAAATGCTTAAGAAATTATAGTATATTATTTATAAATACACTATCTTTGACATTTATTATAAATGTTGTGTATGATAAACTATATTTATTAATATGAGGTTAAACTATGAGTAAACAATTAAATTTATGGATAAAAGAAACTGGTGAAGAGAAATTTAAAAATTTTCTCACATCACTAGATAAAGAAAATCTTCAAAAGCATGCCACAACTATTTACAGAAATTACGAACAAAGTTACAATGAAAAGTATTTCATGTACAACAAAATTGGTTCTGGTGCAGTAGTAATAGGATCTTGTGCTCTCATTCTGCTATCTCGATATTTCGATCTAAGAGAAAAAGTGCAAAAACCACTTGAATACATGGCACTTGCAGCAATTGTTATCTTTGGAGTTGGATTTCTATACTCACTTTATCAAGAACATGAATATAAAGCCTCCAACAAAAAGGGAGAATATGTATCAGATCACGAAAAACATAAGGAGCTTCCTGAGGTTCAAACAATTATAGATGAGCTAAAGGCAGAAGCCCTATTAGGGAGTAAAAAAGAAATTTAGCCAAAACTTAAGATTCCGCTACTTGTTAGCGGAATCTGCATAAGACATAACGAATAAAAATTTACCTTTAAATATAGATTATAGGGTTTTGAGAACTCTACCTTCCTTTCATCTATAAAACTTCTTAGCCATTTTCGAGCCTATACTTACTTTTTAGTATAAAATAAAGACGTTAATTTTTTAATTTTAGTTAAAATTTTCATTGACATTAACACACAGGAGTAATCATAATAGCATTTTATTAATATTTTAAATAAAATTATGTCTATATTAGGAAGATTGCTCGGGATCAACTCAAATACACCGGAAGTTAAAGAAGCGGTAGGTTTTAACCCAGCAAACGTAGGGTTGATTGAAGGAGATGGAGTCGCTTATGGACTTAGCTATCAAGATAATGGTAATGGGAGCAGTAAAGTAAAATTACTTATTAGTCCATTATATCAATCAAAAACATACGAATGGGGTACAAATGTCAGCGTAGTAAATGAATTCAAAGATCAATTGTCTCTCACATTAATAGAAGATTCATCTGAAACAGATAAAGTTGGAGTTATCTTTCCTACAGAAGAAATTAACAAAAAAGAAAAATGCATCAAAGGCTTAACATTCAACACTTACGAAATCAAGCATTCAATTAATGTTCCCTTAGTTGAATACGTAGGAAAAGTAAAATTATACAAGAACATTAATAGAGATAGTCTTGCAAATGAAGACAATAGCTACTTTCAACCAAAAGCAGTAAAAGTTGGTAATGGTAATGTTATTGTAATTGCTCATAACTTAAAGGATCAAACTTTAGTTTCTTGGTATTTACAATCAGACACAAATGGAAAATTTAAGGTTTTGCGTGAAAAAAACGGTCTTATAGAAAGAAAATTATTCAAATTTGATAATCCAGGGCAATTAGTACTAGATGAAAATACGATACTTTATTCGCAAGTGAGAAAAAATAGTATTGAAAATCAAGAAGTAAGAACAAATATTTTTAAGTTCGATATGGCTAAAGTGGTTAAGGATCTAAAAAGTGGCAAGAAAGATGAATGTTTGCTTAGTAAGAGATGTCAGATAGATAATAAAGCACTATCTCTTTCCAGAGAATATGAAATAAGCTTTTTACAGTATGTGAAACGAACTGAAGGCAATGATCTAGTTGCCTTTCTTGCAGAAGACCGGTTGTCTGATAAACAAACGTTACATTTAACAAGTCTTGTTAAGAATGGATCAAAATCGAACTTTACTATTTGCGAATTTGCAGATTCTATAGAGCAATTGTACGTTAAAGACAATGGTCAAGACAGTTTTATTGTAACTGCAATAAGTGAAGAAAACATCGCAATTTTCAATCATCAAAGATTTGAAAAACCTTCTAAGGTAACAATAATACCGGCAAGTAGTATCAAAACTCTCAGTGATTTTGTTGATATCATTAACGGTCGATTGACACCTGATATCATTTCTAGTAGTACCGTGGCTCCTGTAACTATTACAGAAACGGTTGTGACTTCTAAGAAAACGCTGACTGCTGCAATTACTAGCACAACAGAAACCGACACTGTAAAGACTACCAAATTAACAACAGAAGCATCAACTACCGTTGCACCTACTTCTACAATAAGTAAACCTTCAACAGAGTCAACGACTCAAACAAGTACAGTAACAGTGGAGCCAACAACAGAAGCCGTTGCACCTACTTCTACAATGAATAAACCTTCAACGGAGTCAACGACTCAAACAAGTACAGTAACAGTGGAGCCAACAACAGAAGCCGTTACACCTACTTCTACAATGAGTAAACCTTCAACGACTCGAACAAGTACAGTAACAATGGAGCCAACAACAGAAGCCGTTACACCTACTTCTACAATGAATAAACCTTCAACGGAGTCAACGACTCAAACAAGTACAGTAACAGTGAAGCCAACAACAGTAGCAAAAACAACTACTACTTCACAAGTGACCACGGTTGCTACAACGTCAACTAGTGTGCCAATAATAAACTCAGAGAAAACTATACAAACAGTATTTAGTATACCAAGTACTAGAACAAAAGAGTCAACAACTCCTATATTTACCACGACTTTACTTCCTCAACCTACTTCTTCACCACAGCCTACTCAACTTGCTATAGGGTCTAATAGGGCAGGAATGATAGGAGGATCTTTGATTGGAACAATAGGTATTGCTGGAATTATAGGATTTATAGCATATAAATGTATTAAGAAATATCACGGTTATTATAATGCTGCTCATGTGTTAGAATTAGCTGATTTGGAATCGCATTCAAATAGCAGCAATGAAGAAATTTTTTTCACCCATAGCAGAACAAGCAGTGATAATAACATATCTATACAAACTACGTATCAATCTGAAACAATGCTAGACAGTATATCGGTAGAAAGTAGTAGTAGGTCAAGAAGTAGCTCATCGTCTTCAGGCGGTGGACCAAGCTCTTGACTGACTGAAGCGGAGTCTAAAAGTGAAAAAAGCTTATCTTGGGATAGCGATGATGTGCCGGAATATCACCTTTAGCTATTTGTCTGAATGTTTTTAATATGTAGACTGTTAGGAAATTGTCTTTTGCTTTTGTGATTTTCATGTTAAAGTATAATTCCTGGGTGAAATAAGTAGCTGCTGTTGTGTGATAAACATAGCAGAGGAAAGTCCGGGCTCCAAGGAAAAATAGTGACGGGTAACGCCCGCCGGAGGTAACTCCAGTTATAGGGCTACAGAAAATTACCGCCTAAAATATTTTAGGTAAGGGTGAAAAGGTGTGGTAAGAGCACACCATGGCAATGGCAACATTGGTAGTCGAGTAACCAACACTAGGAGCAAGATTAAATAGAAGTAGATTTTATGTTTTTCTCATATCTACTCGGGTAAATCGCATGAGGTAAATGGTAACATTTACTCCAGATAAATAGCTACATAAACAGAACTCGGCTTATATTTCACCTAGGCGTCACATGATACGTGCGATATAAGCCATGCTATATTTAAGTGTAGGCATTTCATGCGTTGTCCTTCACTTGTTCTTCTTGATAGCCATAACTACTTTCGCCTACATTAACATTAGAATATTCTTCATCATCAATATACTCTTTCAGAACATACCCTCTGCCCCAAACGGTTTCTATGTGGCTTTTTCCATCATTTGCACTTTCAAGTTTCTTACGTAATTTGCACATAAAAACATCAACTATCTTGTTATCTGAAGGTTCATCCAAGCCATTGTAAAGATGATTTAAGAACATTTCTTTTGTTAGTACTGTTCCTTTACGCAGTGCTAGCAATTCTATCATAGAATACTCTTTATTAGTAAGGTGAACCGTTTTACCTTTCACCTCAACAATCCTGTGATCAAAATTGATATTTATATTACCAATCTTTATCACCGATTCAGGATGGCCTTTAGTACGACGCACTATGGCCTTAATTCGAGCTAATAACTCGCTTTTATGAAATGGCTTGGTTAAGTAATCATCTGCACCATACCCAAGCCCTTTAGCTTTGTGATTGACAGCGGATATACATGAAAGTATTAAGACAGGAACTTTGATTTTTGCACTTCTTAGTCTTAACAATATATCATATCCGTCAATATCACCAGGCAAGTGTATATCTAAAATAACTAGGTCATAGTAATCTCCGTTTGAGGAAACCATATTATTGTTATAATCTTGTGCAGAAGTAACAACGTCACAGAAGTGTCCATCAGAAGTTAAGGCATTAACCACAGTCTTTGCACTTACTTGATCATCTTCGATTAATAATATACGCATATTTTACACCCCATAAATAATTTATAATTTTAGTAATATATATAACTAAGGAAAGTAATAAATCAAATCTTTATTAACAAATGATCAAAATTACACTTATTAATTAATAATAAATATATTGTTCCAAAGTTATATAAATAGATCTAAAATGTAATAGATATACCATGGTAGTAATAATATTTTTAGTAAATATTGAATTAAAGTTACTATTATTAAAAGAATACTTCGGTTAATAAATATTTAACTATTCTATATGTCTGTGTTATATTTTTAATTTACTTATCCTACTGTTTTAAAGTATAAGTAATACTTTCAGGAATATTGTGTGGCAATATCAATTTTAGGTGCTGGTGCATGGGGTACAGCAATCGCAATTTCACTCAGTAGTAAGAAAGATGTGATTTTGTGGACTCGCAATGAAACTACATTTGAATCAATCAACGGGAAAAGAGAAAGTGACAAGCTACCCGGTTGTCGAATTTCTGATAATGTGTCAGTAAAATTGGCTATTGAAGACACAATTAATGCTTCAGTAACAATCCTCGCTGTTCCCACTCAATCTCTGAGGGAGGTATGTCAGCAATTGCATAATTGTAATCTGAAAAAAGATGTAGCAATAATTTTAGCTTGTAAGGGAATAGAAAAGTCTACATTAAAATTACCTAGTGAAATAGTAAATGAAGTTTTACCTAACAATCCTATTGCTATTTTTTCAGGCCCTAGTTTTGCTGTAGAAGTTGCAAGAAAATTGCCCTATTCAATGGTTCTTGCATGCCGAAATAACATATTGGGTTCAAAGCTAGTATCAGAACTACAGCAAGAAAATGTTAAATTACGCCTTAGTAGCGATGTTATAGGGATACAGGTTTGTGCAGCGTTAAAGAACGTTTTTGCTATAGCGTGTGGGATTGTTCTAGGTAGTAAACTTGGGTTTAATGCTCATGCAGCATTGATTACGAAAAGTGTAAGCGAAATTAAGGCTTTATACTCAGCAAAAGTTGGTAACGGTAATGTGGATATAAATACACTACTTGGACCGGCATGTCTGGGTGACCTAATTATGACATGCACATCCTTGAATTCAAGAAACCTATCTTTTGGGTTTAAAATAGGTAATAGTGACAATGGCTTTAATGTTCAGCAGATTTTGTCAGAAGGCAAGTCAGTGATTGAAGGTTTTAGCACTGCTGAGCCCATATTTAATTTAGCAAGAAAGCTAAAGATAAAAATGCCTATATGTGAAGCGGTCTATAGATTATTGTATGAAAGCGCCTCTATAGAGGATACTATTTCTGTTCTTGTAAATTAGTTTTGTACTTTGGTGTATTGTGAAATTTTTATATAAATTGATATCAACATGGTGGCTGTCTGGCACAGTAAAAAAAATGCCAGGTACCATAGGCAGCTTAGCTTCTTATCCAATTGTTCCTGTGATACTGAGTGACAGAATTTTAGGTGCAGCAATTATTTTTTTTTTATTTTTGATTGGACTATGGTCTATAGGCAATTATATAAAACACTACAAGACTTCATGTGATCCAAAAGAGGTAGTAATTGACGAAGTAGTTGGTCAATTGCTGACAATACTTTTAGTTTCGATATTATTAAGCCAAGAGATGAATTGCTCTTCATTGTTGTTGTGCTTTTTTTCTTTTAGGTTTTTTGATATAATAAAAACGTGGCCTATAAATTTGATCGATAAAAATACCAAAGGTCCTTTAGGTGTTATGCTAGATGACATTATAGCTGCAATTTTAGCCTGTGTTCTTATAGGAGCCTTTTATTGTTTATTGTTGATGTATGCAGGATAAAAAAATTTATTATTCAAGCTTAATTGTTCAAAATTTAAAGGATTATATACTGTACACAGCGAATTTATCTGAGTGGGAAGTACACGATGAATTTGATAACGTTACATTTACAATAAATGGTACTAGGGAGTCATTATTTAATTTTGTGTTCTGTGGAGATCAATGTACCGAGCTTTCTATACAAAAAACTCTAGATTATCTCAGAACAAGAGATATAGAAGCAACATGGGTAATAAATTCACATATGAAAATAAGAGATATTTTAGAAAAGTGTGAAATAAAACACGTTAGCACACCAAAAAAAGCTTTACTTAATATGAAAAATTACTTTTTACCTGCTGATGTTATTCCAAACTTGAGGTTAAATGCTGTAAATGGTAGCGACCTCTTAGAACAGTTAGATTTACACACTTCTAAAATTTTTTATCATGGTGTTGGAATTGTCAGCACATTTTTTCGCGGATTATCAAATTATGATGATAAAAACTCAAGATTAAGATTTTTTCTTGTAACACTAAATAGTGAAATTATTGGGACATGCGGTCTTTATGTTCAAGACAGTGTAGCTGGTTTTTATAGTGATGGAGTTTTACCAATTTACAGGAATCGTGGAATAGGTACCCAAATGGTTTTAGAAAGAATAAAGATAGCTAAACAGCTTGAATGCAAATATATAGTAGCACATTGTATGAAACCTTCTGTAAACCTTTATAAGAGATTGGGCTTTCAGATGTTAGGCAATCTTTACTTATATAACTCTTCAGCATAATTCTGAGCGGTTACAAGTTTTTACATCTGTTTTAGAAGTGCTATGTTTTTTTTGTATGAAGTGGTTTTAATATTGATTCTAATATTATTCTTTCTCTCTTATTCTAAATTAAAAATTAGTAATAAGATTAAGAACTTACAACATCGAAATGTTATCATAAATAATTTAATTGATACTGTGAATGATGGGTTTTATATTTGGGATGCAAAAAAGCGTATAGAAAAGTTCTCTCCCAACTTACTAATTTTGCTTAATACTGTTTTTTACTCATTTAATGAGTTTGTGAATTTTTTTGAGCAATCAGAAAGTTTAATTAAAAATTTTGCTGAGGCAAAGGAAATAAATAAATCTTTTACTCTAGATTTAAAGTCAAAAGACAGTGAGGTTTATTGCATATGTTATGGTAGAAGCATAATAGATGATTCTACCAATGTGATTGGTGTGCTGTTATGGATAAGGAATGTCTCAGACTGTAAAATAAAAGCTCACGGACTTGAGCTAGAAAATAGTAAGCTTACACAAGAAGTGGAGGGCTATAAAAATGTTTTCAACTCTTTACCATTTCCAATACTAAAATATAACAAGAATAGAAAGGTAGAATTTTATAATTTGTTTTATGATAAATATGTAGATGGCTCTAAGAAATTTGCTATTACCAGTAGCGCTCATAGCACAAAACCAGGAAGGCATGTCGTAACTTACAAGAACGAACCTAAGGTTTTCGATTTTGTTAAAATTCCAATACAAGGTTCTGGTAGCATAGTAATGTATGGGAAAGATGTTAGTGATGCAGAGAAATTATATACTGAATTAAACAGTTATTTAGCTACACAGAAAAATTTGCTTGAGAGGTTGCCGGTTGCTATAGTAATATATAGTAAGAATCAAAAGCTAAAATTTTATAATAATGCTTTCATAAAAACCTTTCAATTTGACCCAAAATTTTTGGCATCTTACCCAACTTATCATGAAGTTATGCTTTACCTCTTCGAATCTAAAAAGCTTTTAGAAAAAGAGGATTTTCAAACTATTAGTAACCAAAGACATGAGTTATTCAAAAAATTATTTGCATCGTATGATGATACGATGCATTTCACGAATGGAAAAGCGTTCAGGGTATTAACAATACCCTACGCTTCGGAAGGTTTGCTGTTCTCTTACGAAGAATGCAAAAGATGATACTTAAACTCCTTCTTTCTCTACCATGAGCTGTTTTACTTTCGCTATTGCTCTTGCTGGATTAAGTCCTTTAGGACAAGTTTTTGTGCAATTCATTATTGTATGACAACGATACAACTTGAATGGGTCGTTTAAAACATCAAGTCTTTCACCTGTCTTATTATCACGGCTGTCAGCAATCCATCTGTAGGCTTGTAATAGTATTGCTGGTCCTAAAAATTTATCACTATTCCACCAGTAGCTTGGGCAACCAGTCGAACAGCAAGCACATAATATACAGTCGGACAAGCCATCTAATTTTTTTCTATCTTCAGGAGATTGAGAGTATTCTTTATTTGGTAGGGCAGGCTTATCTGCTTGTAACCAAGGTTTAATTGATTTGTATTGCTCATAAAATTGGCTCAAGTCCGAGACTAGGTCCTTTATCACATACATGTGAGGTAATGGATATATTTTTACATCACCTTTTATATCGTGTATAGATCTAGTACATGCAAGAGTATTGGTTCCGTCAATATTCATGGCACAAGATCCACATATGCCTTCTCTACAAGAACGTCTGAAAGTTAAAGTCGAATCTATTTCATCCTTTATTTTTATTAATGCATCAAGTACCATAGGGCCACAACTATCCATATCAATAAAAAATGTGTCTATTCTAGGGTTTTTCTCGTCATCAGCAGACCAACGGTAAATTTGAAATCTTCTGATGTTTTTTGCTCTAGCAGGAATAGGATAAATTTTGCCCTTTTGATTAATTTTAGAATTCTTTGGCAAAGAAAACTGAACCATATCACTTACCTTTTATTGTTTATAGCTAAAACCCTTTGTAGATAACATATTTTATTATCATCTACTATATTTTTATTAAATTCCTTTTAAATCGCGCACATATTGTAGCCAAGCGAAGCTAAAATTTCTCTTTCTAGATTTTTCATTATAATTTCTTCATCTTTTTTTTGGTGATCATGACCAAGTAAATGCAGTAATCCATGCACTAACATGTGTGCAATGTGAGCAAGAATAGGTATACAATACTCATGCGATTCTCTTTTTATTGTGTCTATTGAAATTGCTATGTCTCCTAAATCGCACTCATTAGACAATTGTTCACACGGAAATGATAGTACGTTAGTTGGCTTATCCATTTCTCTAAATTTTAAATTAAGTTGATGTAGCAAATCATCATCAGCCAGAGCTATTGATATATTTGGTTTATAGTGGTCTATTTTTAATTCTTTTAGAGAAGCATTGATGACACCTAATACAAAATTTTTAGGATTTTCTATAATGCTGCACCATTTCTTGTCAAGAATATTTACTTCTAACATTCACTCATCCTTATTACTTCATTCCATTCAATTTCCGAAACTGGGGCAATTGATAAACGTGGTTGTTTTAATATAGACATATTTTTCAAAAGTGGGTTTTGTTTTATATTATTTAACGTTACTTGGTTATTTAAAGGTTTCAAAAACTTTACATTCACTAATCCGAACTTGGGATCATTAATATGATAATACTCTTTAAATACTTCAACGATTCCAAGTATTGCTTTCTCTTTACCTGTATGATAAAAAAACGCAAGATCGCTTACTTTCATAATTTTCATGTAATTTTGAGCTTGATAATTGCGCACGCCATCCCACTCAACTACCTGCTCCTTTTCCATTTTTTGCCATGAATATTCACTTGGCTCTGACTTGAGTAGCCAAAGTTGCATTATTTTTTTCTTCTTAAATAAGCCGGTATATCATAAACATTGCTGCCCCATTTAGCTCCTTCGCTTACCTGTTCAGTTGGTTTTGTTTCCAGTGTTCTGTCTTGCGTACTTTCACTGTGACTATAGGGCCACTTAAATTTCTCTTTCTCTGAGTCTTCGCTCTGACTTATAGGTGAAGTTTCTGACTTATTATTGCGACCATCAATGCCAGTTGCAAGAACAGAAACTCTAACTCTTCCCTCCATCGCTTGATCAAAAGTAGCACCAAATATTATATTTGCATTTTCATCTACTTCTTCACGCACTCTATTGGCTGCAGCATCAACTTCAAACAGAGTCATATCTCCGCCACCAGTAATGTTAATTAATATTCCTTGCGCACCTTTCATTGATACATTGTCAAGCAATGGATTGGATATTGCAGCTTCCGCAGCACTAATTGCTCTATCTTCTCCTTCTGCCTCTCCGGTGCCGATCATCGCTTTGCCCATCTCGCTCATTACTGTTTCTATATCAGCGAAGTCAAGATTAATAAGCCCTGGCATGACCATCAAGTCAGTTACTCCTCTGATGCCAATATGCAGAACATTATCAGCAAGTTTAAATGCATCAGAAAATGTAGTTTTTTCATTTGCAATTCTAAATAAATTCTGATTTGGAATGACAATAAGTGTATCCACGTATTTTTGCAGTTCTTCAAGTCCAAGCTCTGCAATGCGCATGCGGCGCACACCTTCAAAACCGAACGGTTTAGTTACAACTCCAACAGTCAATATCTTTTTTTCTTTTGGCGCTCTATCCTTAACTGCAGCTCTTGCTTCTCTGGCTGCTTTTGCAATTACCGGTGCTGCACCGGTTCCGGTACCACCGCCCATTCCTGCTGTGATGAAAAGCATATGACTATCTTTTATATGCTCCATAATTTCATCGATTGATTCTTCTGCTGCACCTTTCCCAACATCAGGCAAAGCACCAGCACCAAGACCCTTAGTTAAATTAATGCCAAGCTGAATTTTTTTATCACATAACGACTTTTCTAGTGCTTGAGCGTCGGTATTTGCGACAACAAAATTCACTCCTTGCAAATTAGATTGGATCATGTTATTCACAGCATTTCCACCAGCACCACCCACTCCCACAACGGTAATCCTTGGGTGTAATATAGGTAACTCCGGCAGACTAAGATCAATAGACATTTAAATTACTCAAATTTAGCGAATTCACTTGATAGTAAGTTACCGCTTTTTTAATAATATGCAAATACTTTTCACTTCTATAGGCGTAAACAGTAAACGGGATTTACTTATTCTTAATATTTATACTAATAAGTGCTATTTTATAATTACTAGATTTTTGGATGATATTACTTCAAAAAAATGTTTATAAAAAGGGACAGAGACCTATCCCTTTTTGTTTTGTTGAAGTTATTATACACCTTTTTCTGCTTTGTTCGATGCTTCAACCACAACATCTTTTAATTTTGAGGCAACTTGATATGTTCCATAAAGAACAGCAGCTGCAGCAATTGTCATTATGGCACCTGCAACTATCTGACCAGCAACACCTGTTCCGATAAATCCAGGTAATGAAGCAGCTATTGCTTGATTTGTCCCAACAAAGTAGCTGGCAGTCTTAGCAAGAAACCCAGAAGCTTCTGCTGCACTAATAAAGCCTGCTTTCATATGCATTGCTGTAAAGACAACACTTGCAACTGCAACCGGAAATAATGCTGTTCTTAACTTATTATCCTTAATATACTGACCAAGCCCACCAGCAGCACCTGTAACTCCCCAGTGTCCATTATCAGGGTTTTTATATCCCTCTGAAATAGCGTGAAAAACACTATGTTCTTGTTCGTAATTATATTCTGTTAATGCCATAACTCTACTCCTTAAATAGAATGTTAAAATTTCATTAAGGGCAGTATATAATGAAACAAATTGTCTGTCAAGTAAACTAATTTTTTAATATATCCTTATTCTGTAATTCAGCGCTTCAGCAATGTGTGCTCTTTTTACTTCTTCACTTTTTGCAAGATCTGCAATGGTTCTTGCAACTTTTAATACGCGTGTGTAGCCTCGATTGGAAATGTAATTTTCTTTCAGTACGTATTTTAGCAATTCTAACCCTGCCTGATCTGGTTCAGTAAATTTATTAAATGCTTCACCGCTTACTTCTGCGTTACAACGAACATTCAATTTACTATAACGCTCAGTTTGAACTTTTCTTGCTGCTATCACTCTTTCTCTTATGATTTTAGTACTTTCTCCCTCCACAGAGATTTCAGGAGAGAGTATGCTAACGTTTGGCATTTCAATGCATATGTCTATTCTATCAAGCAATGGTCCTGATATTTTGTTTTTGTAATCTGTGCCACACTTTGGAGCTTTGTTGCACGATCTACTTGCATCTCCCAAGTAACCACATCTGCAGGGGTTCATCGCAGCAATCAGTTGAAAATTTGCAGGGTAGGTTATGTGAGCATTTGCCCTTGCAACGGTAACTTTTCTATCTTCAAGTGGTTGGCGCAGAGAATCAAGCACAAGTCTTGGAAATTCAGGTAGCTCATCAAGGAATAACACGCCATTGTGAGCCATAGTGATTTCTCCAGGTTTTGCATTCTTTCCTCCCCCTATCATTGCTGGCATAGAGCATGAATGATGAGGTTCACGAAAGGGGCGAGTTACTTTGAATATTTCATTACCAGTTTTTGTTATGCTGGAAATAATATTAACATCAATCATCTCCTGTTCGGTCAAATCAGGCAGCAATCCTATAAAGCGCTTAGCAAGCATTGATTTTCCAGTACCAGGAGGGCCAACAAGAAGCATATTATGCCCACCTGCTGCTGCAATTTCAGCTGCTCTTTTTGCAACAACTTGGCCTTTGATATCCTTTATATCGGGAACCAATCTTTTTTCTTTGGGTGCATCACTATAATTAAAAATTACTGGCTGAATTAATTGCTCACCCTTAAAGTGTCTGATAATATCAGTTAATTTCTCTATAGCTAGAATTGAAACATTCTTTACCCATGAAGCCTCTACTCCATTTCCCCTTGGGCAAATCACTCCTTTATTTGCCTTTTTTGCATTAATTGCTGTTGGCAGCACTCCTGAAACTGGAATAACTCTGCCATCAAGAGCCAGTTCACCCATGATTATATAAGACTGAACTTTTTCAACTGGTATCATATTCATTACAACAAGTAGTCCAATAGCGATAGCCAAGTCATAATGACTGCCTTCTTTCAGCAAATCCGCAGGGGAGAGATTAACTGTAATTCTTTTTGGAGGTAGTAGTAGATTGATTGAATTTAACGCTGCTCTGATGCGCTCTTTGGATTCCGCAACAGTTTTATCCGGCAATCCAACAATATTAAAAGCTGGAATACCATTTGCCATATGAATTTGTGCATTGACATTTACTGTGCTAATTCCCTGAAGCGCAACGGTATTTATATTTGCAATCATAATATATTATATAAAATTGTTAATATAATATATTAAAGAAGTGATGAAGTAAAGGCTACAGCAATTAAAGATGGCTTAACTTAGCAAAAAAGTGCATAGTATCCTATCACTTTGCTGATTACAAAATGTTTATAAGGATAATAACTTTTCTTTTGCTATACTCAAGCGCGGTTTTCTGTGGTGATTGTAATTTTAATTTACCATACTGTGGGCTCAGTTGTAATCTGGATCTATCATATAGAAATTTAAGTAATATAAAAAAATTGTTGAATAACGACGATAAGTTTGTTGCGCTTACGTTTGATGATGGGCCTTCCAACAATAGAGTAAACGATATTATTAATGTTCTGGAAAGCTATGAAGCAAAAGCAACGTTTTTTGTGCTTGGTGAACGTATAAATAAAAAAACATATGAGATAGTAAAGAAAATCCATGAAGCAGGTCATGAGTTAGGCAATCACTCTTGGTCGCATAGGAAGTTGACATCACTTTCAAGTGAGGAACAATTGCAAGAATTGGAAAAGACAAATACAGCAATTAAAAATGCAATAAAACAAGATGTAAAATGGTTTCGCCCGCCATATGGATGTCATGACGATAATCTGATTGAAAATACTGATCAATTAAATATGTATTCAATATTATGGACAGTTGATTCGCTAGATTGGCAAGGTGATAAACCAGAAGCTTTAGTTGAAAGAGTTTTAAGTAATGTACATAATGGAGCAGTTATACTGTTTCATGATCACAATAACAGATCAAACACAATTGAAGCTTTACCTCATATTATTAAAATACTAAAAAAATCGGGTTACAAGTTTGTTACCTTAAGTGAGTGGGAGGAAAGGGTTTGTAATACGGTAAAAGCCAGAAGTGTAACAATAAAAGAGGGGGAAAAAGTGCGTTTTGAAGGAATGTTATGTGGACAAAAAACAAAGTCTTTAACCGCAGAGCATTCATATTAGGTGGTATTCAGCTTACCATTTCCGCTATTTTTAGCTATAGGTTATATAATTTACAAATACGAAACAGACAAAAGTACGAAGCACTATCTAATAGTAATAGAATAAGAGTCGCTACTATTATGCCTCAGCGGGGCAAAATTTTAGATAGGAATAGCACTGAACTTGCGGTAAACAAAATTTCGTATGTTGTTCTGTTTGATGGGCAAAAAACTTCTGGTGAGGAGGTCGATTTGCAAACATTATCAGAAGTCGAGTCTAAAATAGCAAGATCGTCAGAAACAAAAGTAACTGCTCTTTATAAACGTTATTACCCGTTTGGTTCAATATGTTCTCATGTAATTGGATATACAAAAAGACAGCAAGGCATAAACGAAGTAGGAATCAGCGGTATTGAATATACATATGATCATATATTGAAAGGCAAGTCAGGAAAATCTGAGCAGGAAATAAATTCTAAAAAACGCGTCATAAAAGAATTATCAAGCATACCACAACAAGACGGACAAGATATACAGCTAACAATTGATATTAATCTGCAAGAGAAAATCGCAAAGGTATTTAAAGATCACCAAGGCTCCGCAGTGGTAATTGATGTAAGTAACGGAGAAATTTTAGCACTATATAATTCACCTTCTTACGATAATAATCTTTTTGCTAGCAGACTATCAAATGAGACTTGGGAAAGCTTGAATACTCCTTCATTACCACTTGTGAATCGTGCATTGTCGTATCAAATTCCACCTGGTTCAATATTTAAAGTAATAGTTGCGCTTGCGGGTTTAAAAGACGGGATAATAATACCAGAAGAGAAATTCTCGTGTAAGGGCTATATGAAAATAGGTGAGCGGAAATTTCGTTGCCTGAAAAGCAAAGTCCATGGGTATGTATCTTTAAATGAGGCAATGGCATTATCATGCAACACTTACTTTTATAACATAGGAAAAAAAATAAGTGTAGACTCTCTGGTGGAAATGGCCAGAAAATTTGGTATTGGCGGTGGGTCGCTGATTGGAACGTTTAAGGAAGAAGCTCCGGGATTGTTGCCCGATAGAGATTGGCGCGCACGAAAACTATATTCGCAGTGGTATTTAGGTGACACTATCAACTTAGTTATAGGACAAGGGTATTTGCTTACAACACCACTGCAGCTTGCAGTTCTTGCAGCGAGGATTGCAACAGGAAAAGAGGTAATTCCCCACATTGAAATGAGTAATACAGTGCAAAATTTCCCTGACATTGATGTAGATTATGAGCATTTTAGCATAATTCGAAAAGCTATGTTTGACGTGGTGAATTCTAACTATAGAAAAGGGCTAAGCAGCATACAAATTGCCGGCAAAACCGGTACACCAGAGATAAACTCTAAGGGTGAAAGTCATAAGTTATTTATCGCTTATGGTCCTTACCATAACCCGCGCTACGCAATCTCTGTGTTTATAGAACACGGCAAAGCCCCGCGCCAAGATGTTGCTATGGCTAATGAGATATTTCAATACATGCTTGAAAAGTAACTATAAATATTATGGCTATTACTTGTCGTGTATTATCTTAATATAAACATTAATTTAGTCATAAACTATTGACGAATGATGATAATCTAGTTATTATTAAATTATCATTAACAAGTGAAGTAAAAAATGCGTACATCAAATCTTGGTCCTTTAATTGCTGTTTTATCATTATCTGCATTTAGTTTCACAGATGGTCAATATCTTCCTTATGTTATTACAGCAATTTCTGGTTCTGGTGCCATTGCAGCAGTTCCTTTAGCAATTTTTGCTGTTTCTACGGTTGTTGCATTGGCTTCAGTGATATATCTTATTAAACGGGCCATTTCTATAGCTGGTAATGAGAAAAAAATAGATCTGAGTGGAAAAGAATTTGATCAGTCTGACCAACAACATACTGAATTTCCAGAACCAACAAAAAAATCTGTGTGTGAAAATGGTACTGATCTGAAGAATAAGTCAAGTACGCCTACTCTTTCACAACATCAGCTAACACTTGGTGTAGCAATTCCTCCATTAACTGGTACTCCACCACCACCTCCTCCTCCTATGCCAACTCCTGAGCAATTGAATCAAGCAAGTGGTGCACCAGCTCCCAAGCTTACGATGCAAACCAAGGATGATGATATGTTCGCAGGGATAAAGAATGTAAAACTAAAGGAAACTGGTGGTCCTAGTATGCCTAAAGCTAATAATGATTTGCTTAAGGCAATAAAAAAAGGAACAAAACTCACGAACAAGAAAGAGTCTGACAAGAGGGAGAAAGAGAGGTTAAATAAACTGGAAGATGTGCAACCAAAAAATCTTATAGATGTTTTGTCCAAAAAGCTTCAGTCTCGATTTAAAGCAAATTATTCGAGTGATAGTGATGACGAAGATGACGATCAAAATCGTACACTTAATAGTGAATGGGAAGATGAACATCAAACACCTCCAAACCACCAATCAGACGATGAAAAAGGAACAAGCACTCCCGAGAGTGGTTATAGATCTGATGATGTGGATCAACAACATCCTAAAATTGCAGCTTTGCCAAGCCACCAACCAAATACAGAAAAGCCACCAATACCTCCTAAGCCTGCTAATTTACAAACAGGACCTCAAGCTCCTCCTGCAACAACAGTGACTGAGGTGAATAGTGAGGTGAAAGATCCATCTACTCTTCCTTTTAAGGATCGCAAGGCACAGTTTGAGGGCAAATGAATTTCTTCCATTTGCCCTCTTCATAAGTAGCTATACAACAAAGCCCACTGGGATCCAGAAAAAAGGATGGTGTCATCCAAGTAGCTGACACTGGTTCCTTTATGACGGCAGTGCCCAGACACTGGTTCACTCTATAATAGTATCATTCCAGTGCCCCTTTCTCCTGTCATCCGAGTAGCTCCTTTCTTGTCATTCCAGTGCTCCTTTTTTTGTCATTCCAGTGCGTGACACTGGAATCCAGCCTTTTCATAATCATCAAAACGTTGTATTTTAACATAAAACGGCTACTTTTATACTCACCAACTTAGCTAGATCCCAATGTCTGGGCACTGGGATGATAAAAAAAGGAGCACTGGAATGACACCTCTCTTGGGCTCTTTTAGCTACAAATATTTAAGAAATTTACCAAATGAAAAAAAAGGCAAAAGAAGCCCCGAGTAGCGAGTTTTGACTCTATATTACTGTAAATGGCGCTGTAATAATGTGCTGACGCTTAGTTTAAGCGCGGTTTGGCTGAATGTAGAAAAAATTTAAAAGACATGCAGCCGCTATAATTTTATGTAATCCGCCAAAAAATACCCTAAGTTTTTTACTGAATTTTGTCATTGAGCCTGCAGGTCAAAAACAAGTTTTGAGTCATAAATACCCTTATTGTCATAATAAGGGGGCTGGAGGAGTTTGTCAAGTGGTTTTTTTGTTTCATCCAATGCGCTGCCAAAAGTTTGTTATGCAAGAATGCATAGTATCCTAGCCATTTCTCACAGATTCATTTAAACTTAATCAAGTAGGAGTATTATTAACGCGAAAAGGGTTCAATTAGAGACTTAAGTGATATGGCGCGTGAGGAAGATATAAACCAATTAGTAGAAAATGGATTTGATATTAACTCAAAAGATGCAAGTGGAATCACTCTCTTGCATAAGTTCACAAAAGAAGGCGATTTAGTTGGAGTAAAATCATTGCTAGAGCACGAAGCTGATTTTAATGTCGTAGACAACGAAAATAGAAACCCACTGCATTACGCCATTATGCATGGACACAAGAAAATTGCTAAACTTTTTGTTAATCAACTGACAATCAATTCCAAGGATAAAAATGGATTCACTCCACTGCACCTTGCTGCACTACAAGATGACACGGAATTAATAGATTTTTTGATAACAAAAGGCGCAAAAATTAATGAAAAAGAGGGCTATACTCCTCTTCATATAGCTTCACTATACGGTTCTAAAAAAAGCGTCCAAATTTTAATTGATAGCGGAGCAAATCTCGAATGTGAAGATAACAATTTTCGCACTCCTTTGTTTTTAACTATCTATCAATGCACTGCACATTATGACAGCAGAGCAGAAATTATAGAATATCTGATAAAGAAAGGTGCAAATATAGAAGCCAAAGATGCAGAAAATAACACTACGCTTTTCCTAGCAGCGTATAACAACAAAATGCAAATAGTTAAACTTATTGCAAAAAGACAGCAAGCAAGTAACGATGAAATTAAACTTAAAGAGTTTTTTTGCACAAAAAACAACCATGGTTTTGATGCATTAGATTGCGCTATTGAGCATAATAATAGAAAAATGGTAACATTTCTTGTATCAAAAGGAATAGATGCAAATGATCAAGATTTTAATGGCAACGCCAGGCTGCATAAAGCTAGCCATAATGGTAACACTAAAACAGTTAAGCTCTTATTGAAGCTTAAGGTAAACATTAATGCTGTTACTAAATGTAACAGAACTCCCTTGCTACTGGCAGTTAAAAAAGGCCATACAAAAATTGTGAAAATGTTATTGGAAGTTAGAGCCAATATGAACATTTGTGAGCAACAAGGTTTTGCACCTCTACATCTTGCTGTTCAAAAGGATTATTTTGATATAGCTCAGCTGTTAACAGAAAAAGGTGCAGACCTTAACATTAAGTGTAATAACGGTCATACCGCAATAGATATATTCATTAGCAAGGCTCATAGCAAAAAAAACATCGAAGAAAATTACAAAAAATTTTGTAGATTTTTGATGCTTTACCTGAAAGAGCTACATAGTAAACACAAAGCCTGTTGTATACTTTCAACCCTAGCTCTAAGCTTAACAATTATAGGCTTACCATTTATTTTTAAGCCTATTATTAAATATAGAGAAAGAAGTAAAATATATAAAAAAACTAAGGCTATGCTGGAAAACTTACTCTACATTTAAGTACAAGAGGGGCGTACAAAAAAACATATATAGCTATACCGCCACGGCGCTAACGAGTAGCGGAATGACGAGTTATAGCTCTTCTCATAATAGTCAGAATAAAAAAGCAGAATCAACAGCTTGACGGAAAGACTTAAAAATAGGGATATTTTTTCTAGCTCTATTCTTTATAGCAAACCAATTATGCTCAATTTCGTTAAAGTCTGGAGAATATGGAGGAAGATAAAGAATTTCAGCACCAACTCCTCTAGCAAGATTATCTATTTTTTTAGATTTATGGAATGTAGCGTTATCAAGAATTACAGTTTGGCCAGACCTTAAAATTGGAGTTAAAAACTGCTCAAACCAAGCCTCGAAAACATCCTTATTGCAGTATCCTTCAAAGGTCAATGGAGCAATGATCTTCCTTTTATTTAGAGCTGCAATCATACTGACACGCTGAGTTTTTTTACCTGATTTTAATGAATGAAACCTCTCTCCTTTTCTGCAATATCCGTATGGGTAGTCTTCTGTATTATCTATTCCAGATTCATCAATATATACAAGATTTTCATGACGTTTTGTTGCTATAACCTTTAAAAATTGAGCTCGCTTTCCTTCATTTCTTTCTTTATATCCGTAGGTCTTTTTTTCTTGTAAATCCAATATTTTTAAGTGCGCGGTGAATCGTTTGTCGACTGATATTACCCCAGAGTTTAGCCATCTCTGACTGAGTTTTGCCACCATGGTTTTTTGCAAATTTGGTAAAAACATTCCAGTCAGTAATTTTATGGTTATATCCTACGCTTCCAGGCTTTTTTGACTGAAAATCTCCCGTTTCCTTACGCCTTTTCTGCCACTCATATAGAGTCGTTTTTCCAATTTTAAATCTCTCTGCAACAGTTGCTCTACTTTCTCCTTCATCCAATGCCTCCATTGCTTTTTTCCTTAAATCGTAACTATACGCTGCTGGCATACAAACCCCACTACCATAAATCCATATCTTAACTTGTTTGGATTATTATGAGAAGAGCTATACTATACCGCCCGCGAACCGTCATACCGTCACGGTATCTCTAGATCCCGCTAACACGTAGCGGGATGACGGTTTTTCAAATCGTCGGTAAATCTAAGTCAGTTTAGCTATAGCCAGTGTAGGTCAAGCTAATATATGACAATTATCTGCTCGATGAAAACGAAATTAAATACATTTTTAATATTTTTATAGAAATCTATTAGTATAGATCTATATGCTGTTCTAATGGCTATTTTTAAATGCTTAATACTCCTCTTCATTATTTCTTGCACACACCTGCCTACTAAGCAACATCTCACTAATATAGGCAACGAAGATCATCATGATATAGGTGAGCACGATTATTCGTTGCAGCAATACAACACCTCTTTGGAGATTAATGAACCGGCAATACCAGAAATTATGCCTTTACCAATAGAGTTTCCCGATCTCACAATCAGTAATCAGCTTATTTCCATTAATGTTAGTGAAGAAGTATCAGTAAAAGATTTGCTGATTGAGATAGGAAAACTTTCTGACGTTAACTTGGATATAGACCCAAAAATATCAGGTAATATTATTTTAAAGCTAAAAGATAAGAATACAAATGAAGTAATTCAGAGTATAGCAAATAGCGCCAAATTGCGTTACTCAACAAGCAATGGTGTAATTAGAATTGAGCAGGACTTGCCATACGCGCAAAATTATTACGCAGACTTCATTAATATTCAACATTCTGCTCAAAGCAGTTTCGTCATTAGTAACAATATTACTAACAGTGATGGAAGTCACACTGATAGGGACTATAACAATGTTATGAAGTCTCAATACAGTAGTGACTTATGGAATTCATTAGAAAAAGGCTTGAATGCAATAATGGATGTTAACGGGGTGGATGATGGCGAATTCCTTTCATCCAACAGAGAAGCTGGTGTTATTATTTTGAATGCTAGAAAAGATATCCATAAAGCTGTTGAAGAATATATTAATAAGGTTAAGAAATTAGCGTCTTCTCAAGTAATGATAGAGGCAAAAATAGTTGAAGTTGTGTTAGATGACAAATATCTTTCTGGTATAAACTTAAATGACTTACGCGATGGAACTAAGTCTATAATAAATCAAGATAACTCCATTATTAACCTAGCAATGAACTTTGGTGCGAGTGATCTAGGAGATTTAGTAAGAAATTTAGACAAATTTGGCACTTCAACTGTAATTTCAAGCCCCAGAGTACATGCTATAAATAATCAGCAAGCGATGATTTCATTTACTAAAAACCATATTTATTTTACTTCCGACATACAAAAAGATACTAGAAATTCTAATCAGACCTTAATTACCAAGATGAATAGTGTTCCAATAGGTGTTGTGCTAATAATCCACCCAAGCATTAACATTGATACTAGTGAAATATTCATGGATATACATCCAACTTTATCAAGAATTAACGGCTACATTAAAGATCCAGATATAGAGTACATCGCACAGCAGAGTAAAATGAAATTAAATAGCGACATTCCAATTGTTGAAATCAGAGAAATGAACTCTATGTTAAAAATTAAGAGCGGTGAAATTATGGTAATCGGCGGGCTTATAGAACATAGGGAAGATAAGCAAAGCTTTAAAGCTACATTACATCAGAAGTCAAAAAGGCTAGCGAATAACATTAGAACAGTAGAAACTGTCATTTTTTTAAAAGCAACAATCGTACCAACATTTGGTTTGTTAGATAGAAAAGATAAGAATTTATATATATATTAAATCACTACTAAAAATTAAATATCAAACCAACTTCAATATTATGAGTGGATATGTCATCTGCAACAGGTATCGGAACGCTAAAGTAACGATAGCCGAGAAAGGTTTTGACTTCTGGGATTATTGAATAGTTAATACCAAGCTTTATTTGATAAGCAAACCAAGGAACATTAAGTGGCATTGAACTTTGGGGTGATCCATTAATTCTTTTTAATCTAAAAACTGTTGGTCCTATACCAAGGCCGATGTATGGAGCAAATTGCGTATCCTGAAAGCTGGGATTATAATATAAGTTTAACAAAAACGCAAATATACTTGCTGATTTATCAAATACCAGAGGAGAATTACTATTTTCAATATTGGCTCTAGAATACATGGCTTCAAAATCAACTCGGCCATTTTCTCCAGCATAGTAACCTAAAGATATGCTGTTAACCCATTGGAAATCAATTTTACCATTAAATTCTTTTATGCTTTTAATTTCATTTGCCACTATATTTTTTATCATAAAACCATAATGACTTTCAACTAAAGTTAGGACTCTCTCCCATATTGCCTTTATACCCTTTACAAATGTTTCTGAATTATCATGGTATATCTTACCACCGTTAGCACTAACATAAAAATCAAGTTTTTTTGATTTTTCTTTTGTAGGCTGCTCATTATCAGCTTGATCTGCAATACGTGACCACATATTTTTCTGATCAGCTACTTGGAGAATAGAAGGTTGTTCAGTAGGACTACTTTCAAGTTCTTGATATTTTAAATCATTTATTAGTATTTTTTTCTCAGTAACCTCTTCAGAATGCATTACATCTTCATTATTGTCCGTTTCTAGTTTTAAGAGTTGTACTTGCTCAATGTGTGTATTACTAATATAAGTAATAAAAAAATAGACACATGGAATGAAAATCAAAAATAAAGTAATAGATATTTTAGTTATCACAAATGAACCCATAATTATCATTTATAGTATAACTACTATATCATATATTTCTTTAATGTACAAAAATTAAGAAAGAATATTTCCAATTAGATAATTATTTTCCACTCCTTTAACATTAACTTTCACAATACTCTTTGCTTGAGCTTTTGATTCAAGCTTTACTAATGCAAAATTTTCTGTTCTACCGACATTATTTTGCTCAACCAGAACACTTTGTTCAGTGCCTATCAAAGATTGATAAAAGCTACTCATCATTTCTCTATTCATTTCTCTTAAATTTTTTACTCGTTCTTTACGCACATTCTCTGGTACTTGTGGCATTCGTGCAGCAGGTGTATTCTTCCGCTCTGAATATGGAAAAGCATGTAGGTAAACTATATTTGTTTTTTTTAGTAAATCAACTGTATCCTGAAACATTTCATCAGTTTCTGTTGGAAATCCAGCAATAATATCAGCGCCAAATGCTATATTAGGCCTCAAGCTCTTCATTTTATGACAAAATTCTATTACTTGTTCTCTGTTGTGACGACGCTTCATTCTCTTTAGTATTAAATTATTACCAGATTGTAGACTCAAATGTAAATGAGGCATAAGTCTTGACTCATTAGCTATTAAATCCATTAATTCGTCGTCAACTTCAGCAACATCGATAGAGGAAAGTCTTAGCCTCTTCAACTCTGGTATATCTTTTAAAACTCTCCTAATCATTGAACCAAGTGATGGCTTGGCAAACAAATCTGTACCAAAGTCAGTAATATCAACACCTGTAAACACTACTTCTTGATATCCATTTTCTACAAAGATCCTAATTTGCTCTATAATACTGTTTATTGGCACAGATTGATTATTCCCTCTTGCCTCAGTAATTGAGCAAAATGTGCAGCTATGATTACAACCATTTTGAATTTCAATAAATGCCCTTGATTTATCTTCAAATCCATTAATTAGAACAGGTTCTGATTTGTTTACTTGGTTATCACTGACTAAGATTTTATCGTCATTTAGTAAGTAATTTTCAGCTTTTAGCTTATCTTGATTACCGAGCACTTTACTTACACCAGGAATGCTACTGTAAACTTCTGGATCCAACTGAACAGCACAACCAACTACGATAATTTCTTTACTTGGGTCGTTTTTATAGATCTTACGTATTTTTTGCTTTACTTGGCGTTCTGCTTCGTTTGTCACTGCACAGCTATGTACCACAACAACATTTTTTCTTTCTGCTTTTTTTAATGCTTCTTTGATTAACTCACTCTCGTAAAAATTTAGACGACAACCAAATGTTATCACTTCATTCATGCTAGTATTTTTTAGACCTTACAATTTAAATTATATCACACATCCAAGCAAAGTCTCTTGCATGACCATTGTTTTGGTAGATAAATGCTATGCAAGCAGCAGACACTGGGATGGCTTTGTTGCATAGCAACGTAAGTTTTTTCCAGAGTAAATAATTTTATGCGACTATTTCAAATTTAGGCATACCAATTACGTTGCAAATATCATTTTATAAACCCGACTGTTTGTCTCAAACCTATTCTGAACAGATGGGTTATTATATGTATCAAAATTACCACTTTGTTGCTGTAAATATTGTTGCCACCCTGCATTTTGGCCCAATTTCATACCAATTTTCTATGGCTTCGTTGATATCATGAAAAATATTTCCTCTTTTTTCTAGAAACTTGTTATATTCGTTTTGGTTACTGACTCTCATTTTTTGTGGCATATTTATCCTTAAATCGTCATTTTATAATGAATTTAGTCAGTAATCACTAGTTTTTCTGAACGCTATGCAACAAAGCCACCCCAGTGTCATGCTACTTGAATGACAAGAAAAAACCCACTGGGATAACAAGATTGAGATAGACTAGAAATTAAACGCTACTCCAGCTTCTGCACCAACAGTGCTGTAAAGAACTTTGAGTTCCCCTTTGCCGTCTTTGTCAGTTTTATCAAAGTTAGCACCATAAGAACCGAAATAGCGAGCTCCAGCGTAAAGTTTGACTTCTGGAGTTACATCGTAACTAACACCAGCTCTTGCTTGACCAGCAAAAGCAAATTTACCATTTTGACTACTCACAGCAGTTGCCAAAGGTGTGCTAATATACGCTGCACCAACACCAAAACCAACATATGGAGTGATAGGCATGTCTTCAATCGCTACATCGTAATAAACGTTAACTAATCCTGAAATTGCTGTTAAGCTTTCTGCAACTGTATCACCTACTACATCTGCATCTTTATTCAACCATGAGTAAAGTCCTTCAACGTCAACCCTGATGTCGTCCATTTTATAACCAAACGCACCACCGCCAGCTATAAAAGATGCTTTTAAGGGACTATTATTGTCTTTGCCTAATTTATGTGCAATACCATCAACTTTTGTGAAAAGAGGTAAAATTTCACCGTTGTATTGCAAACGAACGTAGTAGCTAGTTTCTTCATCACTTATTGGACCAACAGGATCTGAGAAAGCAGAGTTTGATAAACTTAGCAACGTTGCTAAAGCGGCTGCTGAAAAAAACTTTTTATAATGCATAATTGTCCTCGTAAAAAAAAATTAAAATTCCACTTTAGCAGTCTAAGTAACAACTAAAGTTAAGTCAAGTGCTAACTTAATAACACAAAATATTCTACATTTTAACTAATTTTTAGGAGAAGACAAAGATTTTATTAATGAATAAATAGAGTTACACGACTTTTGATTTTTTGGTATAGCTAACATAGGTAAGATTTACTATCGAAAGACCTCGTCATTCCGCTGCTTGTTAGCGGATGAGATACCGTGACGGTATGACGTAGGACTGCTGTCATTCCGCCACGTGTTAGCGGCTGAGATACCGCGAATGAATCGCGGTATGACGGTTCGTGGCAGCAGACGATAACCTCATCATCCCGCTACATGTTAGCGGATGAGATACCGCGAATGAACCGCGGTATGACGTAGGGCTGTGCTAGCTATAGGTGCATTATATGAAGAAGTACTGGCGTTAGAAATATTAAAAAAGAAATACTTACACTAAAAGAAACTTCAGTAGTAAATTCAAAAAGGAAGTTTAAACCCAGGTGGTAAACCCATCATACCTGCAAGATCAGAAGTTGCATTTGCCATATCTTCTTCTGCTTTTTTAACGGCATCATTAAACGCTGCTGTTACTAAATCCTCTACTATATCTTTTTCCTCATTTCTCATAAGTTCTAAGTCTATGTTCACCTTTTTAGCTTTATAGCTACCTATTTTTATGACTTCCACTAATACAGAAACTTTGCCACCACCAGAAATACCTTGAAACTCTTTCCCAACATATTTTTCTTGAGCTTCTGCAAGCTTTTTTTGCATCTCTTGCGCTTGTTTCATTATTTGACTAAAATCCACAACTTACTCCTTATTTTCTATATTAACTACTTTTGCACCTTTAAATGTATCAAGTATATCCTTAACTGCAGGTGCATAATTTAAATTACTCACTTCCCTATTTATATAACCCGTATCAACTGTAATAACCCACTCCTGCTGAGTCACCTGGTTTAAGTAATTTTTTAAATCATTGCAAAAATTACTATCCAACTTAGATACAGCTTTTAATTTTAAATATCCAGGTTCACAATCTATTAATTGTAGATTATTACACAGTTGTTTGTAAAGATAAATTTGGTTACTCCGCCTTAATAGTTGCAAAACTTTGTCAAAATCATAATTTTGTTGCTGTTCATTTCCTATACTATGCGTATTTCCCTGCTGTGCATTCTGCGAAAGAATTTTTTTGACCACTTGTTCCGGAGAAGGCAGATCAGAAAGATAACAGAGGCTAATTAACATCATTTCAGCAGCAACATCGTTGCATGTTGAAGTTTTTATATCTTGAATACCTTTAAGCAACACCTTCCACAATCTCGAAAAAAATATTAAAGACTTCTTTATACTTAAATCTTTTATCCTGTTCTTTTCATACTCTGTAACTGCATTATCAATTTCTTTTGTAATCAAAAAACGGCATACTAACTGAATTGTTTGCAATAGACCTTCAAAAATACTAAGTGGGTTTGCTGTTTTTATCGCCTTGTCAAACACTGATAGAGCTTTCTGTAAATCACCTTCTAATATTGCTCCTAATAGATCGAATATAATATCTTTATCCACTAGGCCAAGTATGTCTATCACATTTTTAGTGGATATTGCACCATCTTTGCTATATAGCACTGCTTGATTCATCAAAAACAAGGCGTTACGCATTGAATTTCCAGAATGTCGTGCAATTAACTCTAATGCCCCCTTTTCAATGGAATAACTCTCTTTTTGTGCAACATCATTTAAACGTTCTACTATTTTAGCTACAGGAATGTTGTGTAAATCAAATCTTTGACAACGTGCAATAATAGTTATTGGTATCTTTTTTATTTCTGTAGTTGCTAAAATGAATTTTACACTAGAGGGTGGCTCTTCTAGGGTTTTAAGTAATGCGTTAAATGCACTGCTGGATAACATGTGTACTTCATCTATAATGTAGACTTTGAATTTAGAGCTTATAGGTGAATAGCAAATATCTCCCAGGATTACTTTAACATCGTCAATGCTAGTGTGACTTGCTGCATCAATTTCAATCACATCTGGATGGCTTGAATTTTTTATTGCTAGACAATTTTCACATGATCCGCAAGGTTCAAAAATTGGCCCCAGGGAACAATTCAAAC
Source organism: Wolbachia endosymbiont (group A) of Norellia spinipes (assembly GCF_964273535.1). Classification (NCBI taxonomy): domain Bacteria; kingdom Pseudomonadati; phylum Pseudomonadota; class Alphaproteobacteria; order Rickettsiales; family Anaplasmataceae; genus Wolbachia; species Wolbachia endosymbiont (group A) of Norellia spinipes. The sequence continues at coordinate 1,175,978 of NZ_OZ187006.1, read as the reverse complement.
ATAAAGCTATTATCCTTGCAGTGGTGGTTTTACCAACTCCACTACTACCAGAGAGCAGTATAGACTGTGGGATTTTGTTTAAAATAAAAGCATTTTCTAATACACGCACTAATATATCTTGACCTACTAGATCTTTAAAGCTACTAGGACGATGTTTTAATGCTATATTCATAGCCTCTGATAAAACAAATAAGAAATAGGTATGCAACCCAAAAAGGTTCTGATATGGCTGCTTCATTTCTGATCTGACCAAATTACAGAGTTTTTGCCTGCATACCTTATAAAATATTATACTTTTTTTTTTATTTAGCAAGGTATATCCTATATTAGTCTTATAATTTATATGTTAGACCTTTTGCAACATTACTTTGGAGTAAACAACTGTTACCTAAAATACTCTTCTCTTGTCATTCCAACTTGGATCCAGAGAAAAAAGATGTGGATTTCAGTTTCACACACTGGAATAACAACCTATAGGTACTGGGATAACAAAAGAGGAATATTATGATTTTATATCATTTTCCTCTTTGTCCATTTTCACGAAAAGTTAGAACTTTTCTAAAAGAAAAAAAATTAGGCTGCGATCTAGTGTATGAAAATCCGTGGGAAAAACGGAATGAATTTATGGAGATCAATCCAACTGGGCAAGTACCAGTATTAATAGATAATAACTTTGTAATAGCGGATAGTAATGCCATTTGTGAATATATAGAAGAGACTTACAATAGCGACGTCAAATTACTTGGTTCATCCACTATTATTAAGTCTAAAATACGCGCTCTAATCAATTGGTTCGACAACAAATTTTACAATGAAGTTACTAAGTATATTATGAATGAAAAAGTAATTACTAACCGCAGCCCTGACTCTAGATTTCTTCATGCAGCTCAGCATAACCTGCCTTGCCATATGGAATACATCGAACACTTAATTAACAAGAACGTTTGGCTTGCAACTGATAAGTTCACTTTGGCTGATATTGCTTTAGCATCGCATATTTCCGTAATGGATTATGTAAGTAGTTTTCCATGGGAAAAAAGTAAAATTTTAAAAGAATGGTACTCCATTGTTAAATCAAAGCCTTGTTTTCGTGAGATATTATTAGAGAGAGTTTCCGGTTTAACCCCTCCTAAACATTACGCTGACCTTGATTTTTAACTTATGTTAGCTTTAAAGCTACAGTCATTCCTTCATCAGTTGGAATCAATATAGAGAAATATTTCTTTTCATCTGATAATCTATTATTAAACTCCCTCATAGCATGCCATGATTTTTCTGATACTTCTTTTGGAGGCGATTCTAAAAATACTGTATTAAATAATAGAGTGTTATCTGCAACGATTAGCCCATCTTGTTTAATGTATGACTCTGCCCAATCTAAATACTTAGGATAACTACTTTTGTCAGCATCGATGAATATCATGTCAAATGGTGCCTTTGCTGATAATTCATTAATTTTTTCCAGTGCATCACCTTCTATTAGAGTAATTTTATCACTTAGATTAAAAGCACTAAAATTTTTTTTTGCTATTCTTGAGTGTTGAGGATTATTTTCTATTGTATATATATGACCGTCTTTCAGTAGAGCTTTTGCCATGCAAATCGACGAATAACCGTATAACGTGCCAATCTCAACAATACTTTTGATTTTATGGATTTTTATAAATAAACTTAATAGCTTTCCTTCTTCAGGGCCAATCTGAATATGTTGCTTTTTTTCAAGAATACAATATTCTTCTATTTTTTTATATTCTTTTGCAAATAGATTTCTTATATATGATAATTTTATACTAAAATTATTACGCATTACGTTTTATATTATAAATTAGGGAAGCTTAATTCATACACAGTTTATAAATATAATAATATAGTTTAAAATAATAAAAACATTTATTTTAAGTTATTATTTCATAGTATAAAATTTTAAGTGACAAAAATTATTATATATCGTACTATGGTTAACTAGTATAATAAACAATCGATTATTATACTAGAATTAAAGGGATTGTTTATGCGCATTTCTCTTTTTAAAATATAATTTTTATAATCAATTAGAGGGGGTTATATGTCTTATACTATTGCTAGTGAAGTTGAAACGTTAAACAAAAAATCTAACAAGAATGAAGGGGTTATGTTACTACATAATCCAGCTTATCGTGAAAAGTATAAAGAACGTTTTAATGAAGCTCAGAGAAAAGTTATGGATATGGTTCAGTTTTATGATGGGACAATAGTATTAATAGAGAATAAAATCGCTATGTATTACTACACTTGGCACAGTAAAAAAAGAGAGTTTGAGCGTAAAAAACAACAAACAGTAGTGAAAAACAATGACTCAGCATAGAGTCTTTTATATGGTAAGCTACAGTGGTATTACTTCACTATAGCTTTTCCATATAATTTATCTATCACATCAGTAAGATATTTCAGCTCTTTATACCCTTCATGTTTAACTTTATTATGCTCTATATATGACTTACCATCATCGTTAAGCTTGATGAAAAATATTGGAGTGGCTGTGATACCAAGTTTATTGATTGCCAGTGATTTATCATTTACGATTTTATCCATAATTTTCTTATCATTAATGCATTGGTTAAATGCATCTTGCTTTAAGTTGCTTAGTGCAGCAATTCTTTGTAGTAAAGTCAAATCACTTAAATTGTAGTAATTCCACGAATCTATTGAGTTAAAAACAGCTTTGTTAAAATTAAAGTAGTCTTCTTGTTTTTCGTAGCAATGACTTAGCATTGCAGCCTTTAGCCCTCTGTAATCCAAAGGAAAATGACGAAATATATATAACATCTTACCTGTGTCTATATATTTCTCTTTAATTTTAGGAAAAACATTCTTATGAAAAAGAGAGCAGTGATAGCAAGTTAATGAAGCATATTCTATCATTAGAATTGGTGCTTTTGGATCTCCTAATAATTTATCATCAGGTAATAGTGATAGTAACTCCTTTGATGTTATTTCATTAGTTTCTTTTTGAATATGTTGGTTACTGGATTTAACAACTGCATAAGAATTAACACTCATAAGAATTAGTAAAAACAATAGTCTGAAAATCATTACAATACAAACACTTAACTTACTAAAAAAATTACATATTTATATTAATAATGTCAAGATAACTTTTGTTTAGCAAGGCTTTCAGCCCTATCTTTAAATGCAGCAATTATTTTACTCTGTGTATATTTATATACTGAGTTTAATAAAGTGGAAAATGAGTTGGACTTAAACTTAAACTCTATATAAAACTTTACCATAGTTTTATTTTCATCTATGGGAATGAATTGCCATTCATTGTATAGATGTTTAAATATTCCATTTGATGATACAGCTTTTATCCAACCTTCATTTGTTCCACTTGGAGAAAGAAAGGTTACTTCTGATGTGTACTTTCCTTTAATTCCATGAAAAACTGCGAGAAGATCCACAACCATTTGGTTGTCAATTTTTTCTTTTATATAAACGGCTTTGCACCAAGGAACAAAATCAGGATACCTTTCAACATCAATTACAATTTGGAATACTTCATTAGGCGAACATAGGAAGGTACCTTGTTCTCTGCATTGATGAAGCATAAATTTAGTACCAATCAAAAAAGGATCCGTATCTACCGTCAGCCTTAGTAGATTCCTGAGACCTGAAGTTAAGGTGGGAATCGCATATTAGTTTCAACGAAACCAGCAGAGGCAATTCCCTTCTCTAGAAATTATCGCTCGGGAAATTTAACTTAACTCATAACGCATAGCACAGACCCTTACTTGAATTATAGATGATTTACACAGGGCATGTCTATAGGTATATTAAAGTCAGCGATTATTATTTAATCTTTATTAAATTTTGCATTTTAAGTATTATAGTTTATCTTATGAACATTACTAAAGTTTTAATCATTATTGTTTTTATTGCAATTTCTTCAAGAGCTTACACTAGTTGTACAGATCACAAAATTTTTGTGCATACTATGAAGCAACAAGTGGATGGTATATCTACAAAAGGAAATAGAAAAAACCTAGGGCATGTACACGAAAAGCTTCAGGAGGTCATTCAGAATAATGTTAACCTCAAAGGAATATCGCAATTCGTTATAGGAAAACATTGGGCTTTAGTTAAACAAAAAGAAAAAGAAGATTTTTTAAGAGAGTATGAAGTGTATCTTACGCGTTTGTGCGTTAAAATTTTATATAAATACATGCATGATAGTGAAATGATCATAATGAGTACAAAAGCAGTTGACGATGAAACTTGCTTAATTGGTACAAGATTTTCTTACGGTGATGAAGAATTTACAAATATTGATTTTAAAGTTACTAAAAATAACAGTTCTTTCTTGATAAGTGATGTTGTAATGAGTGGAATAAGTATTGCTATTAATCAACGTTCTCAATTTAGTGAAAAAATCGACACGCATGGCATAGCAAGCGTTATAGCTGAATTAAAATGCAATAACAATCCATGATATATATGCCTCATTGGCCTAAACCGCTTGGTAGTAGACCAAAGGATTTTTCTCTTGATCGCATAAAAAGCTTTCTAAATAAATTGGACAATCCTGAGAAAAAAATGCCTCCCGTAATTTATATAGCTGGGACTAACGGGAAAGGCTCAACACTAGCATTTATAAGATATATAATGCAAGCAGCAGGGTATAAGGTCCATGCATACACTTCTCCACATTTGGTGAATTTTAATGAAAGAATAGTTATTGCAGACAGTTATATCGACGATAATGAATTATATAGCTTATTAGAAGAATGCCGTGCCGTGATTGCAGAACAACCTATCACTCTGTTTGAAGCTGCAACTATTGCAGCTTTTTTAGCTTTTTCTCGTCATAAAGCCGATATTACTTTAGTTGAAGTAGGTATGGGCGGAAGACTTGATGCAACAAATGTTATAGATAGTCCGATTTTAACAATAATTACTTCCATTGCCCTTGATCATACAGAATATCTTGGCCCTACTGTAGAAATTATAGCAGGTGAAAAGGCTGGAATAATGAAACCTAATGTTCCTTGCGTAATAGCACCACAAGAAAAGTCTGTGATGAGTACACTAGAATTCCATGCAATAAATAAGAAATCTCCTCTATATAGAGGAGGTCTTGAATGGAATTGCAAAAAAAAGAACAACAAAATGGTTTTCCAATCAGCTATTCAATCAATAGAATTTCCTTTGCCATCTCTGAAGGGTGAACACCAAATAATCAATGCAGGAAACGCCATTGCAGCATGTAGTATTTTAAGTGGAAAATATGGATTTGATATTGGAGAAGAGGATATCACTTCAGGTTTACAGCGTACCTACTGGCCTGCACGACTAGAGCTAATAAAAGAGGGTAATTTAATTTCCCTACTACCGAAAGATTGGCAATTATTTTTAGATGGTGCGCACAATAATGACGGTGCTAGAGTGCTATCTCAGTGGGTAAAAGATAATTTTGCTGAAGGTATCTATATAATTTTTGGTGTTACTCGTAACAGAAATGTGGCAGAGTTCTTAGAGCACTTAAAGCCATATATCAAGCTATAGCTCTTCTCATAATAATCCAAACAAGTTAAGATATGGATTTATGGTAGTGGGGTTTGTATGCCAGCAGCGTATAGTTACGATTTAAGGAAAAAAGCAATGGAGGCATTGGATGAAGGAGAAAGTAGAGCAACTGTTGCAGAGAGATTTAAAATTGGAAAAACGACTCTATATGAGTGGCAGAAAAGGCGTAAGGAAACGGGAGATTTTCAGTCAAAAAAGCCTGGAAGCGTAGGATATAACCATAAAATTACTGACTGGAATGTTTTTACCAAATTTGCAAAAAACCATGGTGGCAAAACTCAGTCAGAGATGGCTAAACTCTGGGGTAATATCAGTCGACAAACGATTCACCGCGCACTTAAAAATATTGGATTTACAAGAAAAAAAGACCTACGGATATAAAGAAAGAAATGAAGGAAAGCGAGCTCAATTTTTAAAGGTTATAGCAACAAAACGTCATGAAAATCTTGTATATATTGATGAATCTGGAATAGATAATACAGAAGACTACCCATACGGATATTGCAGAAAAGGAGAGAGGTTTCATTCATTAAAATCAGGTAAAAAAACTCAGCGTGTCAGTATGATTGCAGCTCTAAATAAAAGGAAGATCATTGCTCCATTGACCTTTGAAGGATACTGCAATAAGGATGTTTTCGAGGCTTGGTTTGAGCAGTTTTTAACTCCAATTTTAAGGTCTGGCCAAACTGTAATTCTTGATAACGCTACATTCCATAAATCTAAAAAAATAGATAATCTTGCTAGAGGAGTTGGTGCTGAAATTCTTTATCTTCCTCCATATTCTCCAGACTTTAACGAAATTGAGCATAATTGGTTTGCTATAAAGAATAGAGCTAGAAAAAATATCCCTATTTTTAAGTCTTTCCGTCAAGCTGTTGATTCTGCTTTTTTATTCTGACTATTATGAGAAGAGCTATACTATGTGCGGTTTGTGTTAAGTCTGAACCTAAAGCAACAAATACAAATTTGATTAGGGAAAAAGCCAATAACATAGGAATAAAAGCAGTTGAATGTGAATCAATTGGCGATGCAATATCAAATCACATATTAAAAGCCTCTATCCAAAACATCAAAACCATACTAATCTGTGGCTCATTGTTCCTAGCTAGAGACTTCGCTATGGAGAATAACTAACTTTGATGATATGTGAGCATTAACTGACCGATGGGGAAATAACTTTGATTGCTCATAGTACTGCTTGGTTGTTCGTCATCAACTTCTACAAGTGGACCATCACCTTTAAATTGCTCCTCAATTGAATTTATAGTCGTCTTTTTGAGAATATAATTACTTGCAGCATTGAAAACAGGTGAAGTAACAATTAAAAGCTTGAATGATAATGAAAGTAATAAGCCGGATAACATCATAGAGTTAGTTATACCAAAGCCGTTGGCAACTAAATCTAATCCCACACCGAAAAACATTAAAGATGTACAGATTATGTTGCTCAAAATAAATGAATTTTTTAGCCACTTTAATTTAGTCCTATCACTCTTTGAAAAATTTTCGCATTCTTGGTCAAAGTAAAACAATAATAAAATATTAGTCTGATTATTAAACTCTTTTCCATTTCTAGTATAAATGCTCTTGATAGCTGAACTCAAAATAAATCCTGCTAACAAGGGAGCAAGAAAACCTACTGCTATTGGTACATTACAAGAAATACCATTAATGATTAAAAATGCAATTGATGTGAAGAATACTAAAAGACTTCCTAAGAGATGTGAATAAGAAGAATATTTTGAATAAGCAGTTACATTATTGTTAATTGACTGCTGCTTATTATAGAGTTTATTTCTGTGCTTATCATCTAAGTATTTTTGCAATTCTTCATAACTGCGACTCCACAACTTACCGCGTAATTCTTTTATTAAATTATTTCTTTTATTGAGACCTTTCTCCAACGGCTCTATTATAAATTCTTCAAAAAATGGCTTATTTAATGCAATAACCTTAAATTTCTCCTCCGCTTCTTTATTGTTTGGGTTTTTATCTGGGTGATATTTTAACGATAATTTACGATATTGTTCACTAAACTTTTTATTAATATTCTCAATGCCAGAATTTACCACATCCTTCTTCTGAATACCAAACATTAAAAACAACCGCTTAAAAGCGTGATACTCATTTTCATTCAAAATCTTTCTAGCCATATTACACCTACAAATTAACTAACTATTAATGTTCTATAATATACATATTTCCAAACTATGTCAATTATTTCATAAATATCTCTGGTAAAAATTATTTCTGTTATGACTAGCATGATAAGTGTATGAAGCGACTAAAATTGTCATTACAGCGCTTAGTGTACGACAGTGCTCCAACATTTAGGGTTGCAGTTTACTTGTAAGCAAGCAAACTGAGTTGGTGAGTATAAAAGTATAGCTTCTACGTCATAACGCCGCGGTATCTCTAGATCCCGCTAACAAGTAGCGGGATGACGAGATGCCACCGCGAACCGTCATACCGCGATTCATTCGCGGTATCTCTTAGCCGCTAACAAGCAGCGGAATGACGAATTTGTCGTCATGCTGCCGCGAACCGTCATACCGCCGCGGTATCTCAGCCGCTAACAAGTAGCGGGATGACGGTTGTCGTTTAGCTATAAATATTTAAGAAATTTACCAAACGAAAAAAAGGCAAAGAAATCCCGTGGTAATTAGTGTTCACTCCCTAATCCTGCAAATTGGCGTACTATACTGTCTTAAACGACTTATAAGCGCGTTTCAGCTTATATAGGCAAAAACCTAGAAATGTTGTGAAGACATAGGATGCACATAGTGCAAAAAATTAAAAATAAGACGCCAACTACGTTGTTTTTTTGCTGTTTAATCTGCACAGATGAAGATAACTGAATACCTTCAGTACCATGATAAGAGGGCTGGCGGAGTTTGTCAAGGAATTTTTTCGTTTCTATGTTGTCAGCTACTTGGATTTGCCACCTGTTAATTACAACGTTCGTACAGATGTATGCTTGACATAGGATCCAGAAAATTTAGTTATATATAGGAAAATCTGATTTGACTACACCAACTCACGTTCAGCAAAAAAGAAAGCTATCTCCTTACGAGCATTTTCTAGACTATCCGAGCCGTGAACTCTATTTTCACTAATGTCATCAGCAAAATCACCCCTGATTGTACCTTTATCTGCCTGCTTTGGATCGGTAGCTCCCATGATTTGTCTGTATTTACTTACTGCATTTTCACCAACTAAAACTTGAACTATCACAGGACCAGAAGTCATAAACTCTACCAATTCCCCAAAAAAAGACCTATCTTTATGAATTTCATAAAACAGCTCTGCTTGTTTTTTTGTCAGTAACATCATTTTTTGTGCTATAATTTTGAGCCCAGAGCTTTCAATGTATGAATTTATCTTGCCTGTAATATTATTTTTTACTGCATCAGGTTTTAATATCGAAAGTGTTCTCTCAATTGCCATATTATCTCCTTATATAAAATAGTATATTTATAGATTTATTTTATTGTAAATTTTGATTTGATAAAAGCAGTTTTTTATTTATAGTTAAGAATAAACCATCAAGGGAGTATTGTATGCATACTTGTTGTAAAAAAACTAATGAAAAACCTGAATCTACTACCAAACAACTGGTTGAAACTGAATCTACTGCTAAAAAATTGGTCAATAACTTGAAATCGTCAATTTTTTGTGGAGCAAAAGGGTTTTTAACTTTTAATTTGGCTTTTTTAAGTTATTTAGAATATGGTATGTGTGACCATATTCTACAAAAGCAAGGAAAAAGTAATAATCAATACACGGAGCTAAAAAAAGGCGCTGCCTTTGCAATGAAAAGAAACACTATTCCATTTCTTGAAATGGCTATCATAGTGCCATTTGTTTGTTTTGCGCTGCCAGCTATGGTAGGTAGTATAAGTCTTATGCAGTGTGCGCTTATATGTGCTGCATTGATGGTTACAACATGCTTTTTTGTAAGAACTTTTCACGTGCGTGAGTGGTCACTAGAAAAATGGACCAAACATAGTACACAAGAAATAGATGGGCAATTTAAGAAAGATACTATAAAATTTCCTATCTTTGATCAAAATAGAAAGCATATTGAGTATAATTCGCCTAACTCAGGGCGACCACTGGATGAAACAAGTAGCACCTCTCTTTTCGTTAAAGTTTTACTTTTTCCCCTCAAGGTTCTTCTGAATGTCCTGCAAAGTTGTATAATGCTATCTTTAGCTGCTGTTGAACTTCTTGAAACGGTACCAAGTCTTTTTGTCGATACATTTTTCGATTGGAACTTCACATCCACCAAGAGTAACCTGAAGAGATCAGGCCACTTATTGTATGCCAGTGTAAGAAATTTAGTGCCTATAACTAAATTTGATGAGTGTGTAGCTAATTTTATAGGCACCCCAGAAGTAACTTGTTGTAGTAGTGCGTAGGTGAAAAAGGCAGTTATCTTATTTAATCTTGGCGGGCCTGATTCACTAAATGCGGTCCGTCCTTTTTTATTCAACCTTTTTTATGACAGGAGAATAATCAATCTACCGAATCCCTTTCGGTTTCTTTTAGCAAAGTTTATATCTGCGAAACGAGAAAATACTGCACGAAAAATATACGAGGAAATCGGAGGTAAATCGCCAATTCTGGAGAATACAAAAATGCAAGCTAATGCTTTAGAACTAAAATTAAATGAAGATAGAAACCATGTACACAAGGTATTCATTTGCATGCGCTATTGGCATCCATTTGCTGACGAAGTTGTTAAAAGTGTAAAACAGTTTGATCCTGATGAAGTAATTTTGCTGCCACTATACCCTCAATATTCAACTACCACAACTTTGTCATCCATCGAAAATTGGCAAAAAAATGCTAAAAAGCATGGCCTAAAATGCAATACAAAAATAATTCATCATTATTATGACAATGAAAACTTTATTGAGGCTCATACTAACTTGATAGCCAAGTACTACAAATTAGCCAGCAGGATTGGTAAGCCAAGAGTCCTATTTTCAGCTCATAGCTTGCCCCTTAGCGTTATTAAAAAAGGCGACCCTTACGCTTCACAGGTAGAAAGAAGCGTAGAGTTAATAGTAGAAAAGTTAGCTATCAATAACTTAGATTGGTCAATATGTTATCAGAGTAAGATTGGTCCTGTAAAATGGCTAGAGCCAAGCACTGAAAGTGAGCTATCACGTACAAAAGCTGATGGTGTACCTGTAGTTTTATCACCTATATCTTTTGTTTCTGAGCATTCAGAAACTCTAGTTGAACTTGATATAGAATATAAAGCAATTATCAAGGATGGATATTATTTTCGCGTACCAACTCTCAGTATTGATTCCTTGTTTATAAAATGCTTAGCCGATTTATGCATAAATCACCCTTAAAGTCCTGATTTATAGGGCTTTTCTTCAAGGCTTTTATGTGATAGAATAAAAGGGAGTTATTATTTTGTTAACTATTTCATGCCAAACAAGCTAAAAAAGAAATCTAACATACTCGCACAAAAGGTGCATGATATTTATGATCATGATTTCAGGAAGGTAATCTGCATCACAACAGGTTTAACAGCCCTATTGTGTAAGATTTCACTGCAATTTTGCTGCGAGTTCATTGACAATAATAGATCCAATATCTTTCTTATACGGAATGTTGCTCGACTAGTAAAGTTTCCGACATCTATTCTATATATTGCCCATTCTGCATTTACTCTACAGGATCTAATTAAGGATTACAAAAACCCTGAGAGTAAAAAAGAGCTGGCAAAAGTTGTGGGTAAATCGGCTAATCTTGCAAGCAGCATCATAGAAGCATTGATGATGTTGAAAGTCATCCATTTTTTTACTAGGGGTAATGGAGACGTAATAAGTCACATTCACTTAACATCAACGATCCTATTTCTGTTTATTTCAGAACCTATAAGCTACTATTATTCATGGAGAAAATACCTAGATAATAAGGATCCTGAAAAGTCTGCTAAGTGTAAGAAGGACCTTATTATCAGCACATTAACTTTGTCATTAGGTTTGTTAAACTTCATATTAAAAAGAATGGAGACTGCAACCATACCAATAAACTTAGGTAATGGTATAATCTATAATTTCAACTTAAGCGTAACAGTTAGCATAATATATAGTGCAGTATTTCTGGCAGTTCAGCTTGACAAATTGTTTCAACAACCTGTCAATGATGATCCTTCCACTGAACTTGATAATGCTGGCCATAACCATATTCAGCCCGGTAATGATGATAATGATCTGCCCGATGGCAACGCTGTGGGAATGTAAGGGTTAGAGGTGAAAAGATTTTATTTCTACTGCCAACGCTAGTACTGCTAATTTGCCAACAATACTCCAAAGTGACAGAATTTTACCTTCCACAACCTGGCTAACATCATGAAACTCACAGTCAGTGGCATTCAAGCTAGAATATACATCTTTCCTGCTATTACATCGGTATAAGTAACATGTTGGAGTATCTCCTATATAGTATATCAGCGGTTCTGCAGAACTGCTTTTAAATATGTCAATGGTTGGTACACCTTCTTGTATAATAACGCTATTGATTGCTATTCCTTCTTTTATCTTTTTCATTTTATGACGCTTTTTTTTATTGAGATTTAATATTTCCTCTCCACTTGTTGCTGTTATAATGCCCATCCCATATGTGCCATTGCTTGCTTTGATAAAAACGTAAGGTTGTGTTTTTATTTCATATTCCTCATACTTTTTTTGCACTAGAGATAATATTTGGTCAACTTTAGTCGCTACTGCTCCTAGTGATGAATCATCATTAAAGTCAACTCCATTACAGCTTTCTGTAAGCACAGAAATAAGCCATGGGTCCATTTTAAATTCGCTACAAAATTCGGACGCTAATTCTTGATAGATTTCAAAATACTTAAATTTCTGTCTGCTATGCCAACCGTATAGTGGGCTTGGTACTATATCTTGCTTTACGTCTTTTAGCGTGTCTGGAATGTGGCTCGTCATATCACGATTCAGTATAATAACATCAGGCACAAATCCTGAAGTTGTCTTTAGCAGAGAGTTTTCTTTCATGATAGTTTCATATGGTTCTATTAAATTATATGTTTCGTTGTGAAAGAGGCCAATTCTAGTTTCAAAACCTGCGAGCTGCAGTACTTTCTCTATAACAAATACGTTTTCTATATACATTTTATTTCGTGTGTAATTCTCCGGTATTATAAGAGTCTTTTTATATTGTTTTGTTTCAAAATAACTTTTTATTAGTTTTGCTGCTGTTGCTCTTGATGTCTCACTTAGATTGTTGAACCCTGCAGGAAATAAATTAGCGTCCACTGGGGCAATTTTGTAGCTGGAGTTTCTAAGATCTATAGAGCTATAAAATGGCAATGTAAGGCCGTTAAATTTTGCCTCAAACCAATTATTTATACTTTTTTCCAAATCTGGGTAAATTATGTTTTGCATCTACACTTTAAATGTTATAAGGAAGGTATTATATTATAAGCTATAATTAAACATATTTAGCAAATTTGACTAAAGATTAAAGTATAATGAGATTCTTATTTAAAGTAATAGAAAAATGATTCAACACGATAACAATAAAATGTATGGAACCACTATACTGTCAATTAGAAAAGATAAAAGCGTAGTAGTAATAGGTGATGGACAGGTTTCACTGGGCCACACTGTTATAAAATCCGGAGCAAAAAAAGTTAGGCGTCTTTCTGGTGATTCTGTAATTGCCGGTTTTGCTGGAGCAACAGCCGATGCATTTACTCTCTTTGAAAGACTAGAATCTAAACTTGACAAGCACCCAGGGCAATTAATGAAAGCATGTGTTGAACTTGCAAAAGACTGGAGAATGGATAAATATCTAAGAAAATTAGAGGCTATGATGATTGTTGCAGATAAATCTATTTCATTAGTAATTACGGGAACAGGTGATGTTCTTGAACCTGAAGATGGAATCGCAGCTATTGGCTCTGGGGGAAATTTTGCTCTATCTGCAGCAAGAGCTTTAATTGACATTAAAGGAATATCAATAGAAGAGATTGCAAAAAAGGCTATGAAGATAGCTGGCGATATATGTGTTTATACAAATCATAATGTAGTTATTGAAAAGATAGAGGAGTGATATGTCTTCCAAGCAAAAAACTTTGTGCACTAATTTTTCCAATCAGCCTATAACCCTTTCAGAAGGGCGGCCTTGTAGTAGTGACACCTATGATGAAAAAAATGACCTCTATAAAGATACTAAGAGTGGTTTTGATTCAAATGACAGCGATATTCAAGTTAATGACAGTACTCAAGTTTTGTTAGATGACCTGCCACCACAGAAGATAGTTAAAGAATTAGATAGATTCATAATCGGACAGGATGATGCAAAGCGTGCTGTTGCTATTGCGCTCAGAAATCGTTGGCGTCGCAATCAGGTTCCATTTCCATTGCGTGATGAAATCATACCTAAGAATATATTGATGATCGGTCATACAGGGGTTGGTAAAACTGAAATAGCTCGCCGCTTAGCAAAACTTGCCGGTGCACCGTTCATAAAAATTGAGGCAACGAAGTTTACTGAAATAGGATACGTTGGACGTGAAGTTGATTCGATAATACGCGATTTAGTTGATGCAGCAATAGTTTTAGTTAAAGAGAAAGCCCGTAAAGCCTTAGCTAACAAGGCTTTAATTTTAGCTGAGAAAACAATAGTAAACTCTATGGTAGGCGAAAATGCAACCGAAGAGAGTAAAAAAATTTTTAGAGAAAGGTTGAGGAATAAAGAGTTTGAGGACGGAGAAGTTTCTATTAACGTCAGAGAGAGCAAGAGTATGTTACCTACTTTCGATATACCAGGCATGCCAGGTGGGCAAGTTGGTGTGATGAATGTAACAGAAATAGTGGGCAAGATGTTTAACGGGAGCAAAAAAACAAAAACTATTACGGTGAAGGTAAAAGAAGCGCGTGAAATATTAATTAATGAAGAAAGTGAAAGGCTAATCGATGAAGATAAGATAATCAAAGAAGCCATTGATCTTGTTAGTAATGACGGTATAGTATTTTTGGATGAAATAGACAAAATTGCAGCGCGTACAGAAGTAAAAGGTGAAGTAAACAGAGAAGGAGTGCAACGCGATCTGTTACCACTACTTGAAGGAACAACTGTTACAACTAAGTATGGCCATGTAAAAACAGACTATATATTATTTATTGCATCTGGTGCTTTTCATCAGTCTAAACCATCTGACCTCTTACCGGAATTACAGGGCAGATTACCGATCAGGGTAGAACTTAAGGCACTTACTCAAGAGGATTTAATAAGAATATTAAAGGAACCAGAATCTAGTTTGTTAAAGCAGTACATAGCTTTAATGAAAACAGAAAATGTGATGCTTGAGTTCACTGATGATGGTATAAAAACCATAGCTGAAATAGCGTTTACAGTTAATAGGCAAGTGGAAAATATAGGCGCAAGAAGGCTTCACACTATCATGGAGAAGCTTTTAGATGAAATAAGTTTCATTGCTTCTGAGAAAAATAGCGAAAAATTCATTATAGACAGCAAGTATGTAAAAGATAAACTTGAGTCAATTTCGAAGCAGCTTGATTTATCTAAGTTTATACTTTAGGAAAAACAAAAAGCCTACTTTAAGTAGTATAGAGAGTGTTCAGAAGGTCAGCCAGTAAGCCTAAAATTTCAGCTATATTCTTTAGGCTGTTTTTCAACAGTAGAATGGTGTGCTGCGACCTCTTGCTTAATATCTAAGCTTAAGTCAATTATTGAGATATTTTCTTCATCATAATCTATGTCTTTTATTAACATATCGTCAGTAATAGTCAAAAGTTCAGGCGGAGAAAGAATAGTTCTTTTATTACCAGCTCTCATTCCCACAACTCCAAGCTCTATAGCAAGTGGTATTTTTTTATCGCCAACCCTAAATTGCACTGTTTGATCTTTGACTATATATTTCCCATTATGCTCCTTTACGCTATATTTAACTGATATCTCATCACCGCACCTTACTTGTTTTCCAGTCTTGTTAATTAAGTCATTAAAAACCATCAGATTATTCACTGAGTCGGGATATTTATCCTTTACTTCGATCAGTTTGACGTAATAAGAATTAAAATTCATTTTGTTATCATTGGCAATAGTAACTACACGCTCTCCGCCTTCTTTCATACCTATCACCCCTAAACCCACTTCTTTTAGGTCATCTTGACCTATTTTCAAAGTAACATCAGAAACTTTGCTAGGGAGTGTTGCTGAGTTATTATTAGAAATTTTATATATTTGCAATAGGACTTCCATGCCACAGAAAGCCTTGCTGCCACTGCCTTCAGTAATTTCATAAAAATTTATCGAATCTTCTTCCTTTTGCTGCGTCATTTCTTCTAAATATTCTGTTAGCCCATGCTTTTCAATATAGCGGTCGAGTGCTGATTCAAGTATTGGCTTCACTAGATAATGTGCTATTGTCTGTATCAAACCACCATGCGTGGCACTTATCTCATAAAGCTTGTCCTTTTTTCCCGGTTTACCTTTGTTTATATAGACAATAGTAAACATAAAAGCAGAGGTTAAAGTGAGAATCATTACTATGGAAATAAGCATTTGTAATATAATTTTTCTAACCATCTTTCTTTACTTGATTCAATAAATCATATAAATAATTAGTATCCCCTGAAAGCGCACTCAAATTATCCAAGCCTTGTTTAAAGAGGGCGTCTATATAGTCCTCTACTTCACTTTTACCAAGTACAGACATTAGATTATTTGTTTTATCTTGTTCGTAATCTTCAATATCATCCTTAGCTTGAAAGATAAGCCCTAGGTTTATCCCGTAGTTATATAACGCTTTACGTTGCTTATCTGTAGCATTCCCTATTATAGCACCTATTTCACATGAAGCTGCAAATAGTTTTGCGGTTTTCATCAAATGAATTTCTTTTATTTTGTTAAAATCTGCACCAATATCTAAAATCTGTCCTCCTACCATTCCCCTAATTCCTATTGCCTGAGAAAGAACTTTCATGATTTCACAGCATTTCTCATTTAACGAAGATAATACCTCAAAAGCCAGAGTAAGTAGTGCATCTCCGGCAAGCACTGCTGTTGCTTCATCAAATTTTTTATGGCAGCTTAGCTGGCTTCTGCGAGTATCACTGTTGTCCATGCACGGTAAATCATCGTGAATTAGAGAGTAAGCATGAACAAATTCAATTGCTGCAGCAACTGATATTACTTTTTTAGCTTCCGCGTTAAACACTCGCGATGAAGCTACGACTAAAAAGGAGCGTATATGTTTTGCAGGAGCAAGGAGTATATAACGCATAGCTGATATAAGCTTATTCTCGCTATTTTCTGGTAAAAGTTTATTTACTTCTACAATAAGCAAATTTTTTGTTGTTTCGTCTAGCATTTTTGAATTGTTAATTGTTTAGCACGTAACGCTAGCCAGCTAGGGCAGTAGAAAACTTTGCTGTAGTTTACCAGTTATAAAAGATATTGCAAACATAAAAATTTTTTATAACATCAAAGAATAGGTTATTTTTTTGGTAAGAAATGTGAATAGCGAACTAGCAAAGAGCACTAGAGAAGACATAGAAGAGAAAGTGAAAAAGATTATACTAGAGCAAATTAGTAAGGATGTAGAGAAATTCAACAGCTCTTCAAAGCTTTCGGAGCATGGTGCAGACAGTTTAGATGCAGTTGAAATCATCATGGCAGCAGAAGAAGAGTTCGGAATAGAAATTCCAGATGAAGACGCACAAAAAATGGAAACTATGGAGCAAATAGTTGAGTACATTAATAGTAAAAAAGGCTAATAGTTAGTGTTAAATGAGCAGAAGAGTAGTAGTCACTGGTGTTGGTTTAATCACTCCACTAGCGGCAGATGTTGACAACACTTGGTCAAGGCTGATAAAAGGCGAGTCTGGCATAAAAGCAATCAATACAGATAGATTTGACTCTTCTGATCTTGCTTGCAAGGTTGCAGGGCAGGTGCCTGTGCAATCCGATAACATTGAGAATTACTTTAATCCTGTAGGTTATATTTTTGAAAAAGATCTAAAAAGAACGGATCGTTTTATTCATTACGGCATTGCAGCAGCGATTCAAGCTGTGGAAGATTCATCTTTAGAAGATTCAAAAGTAGATAGAGAACGTGTTGGCGTAACTATTGGCTCTGGTATAGGTGGTCTTCCGTCAATTCAGGAAAATGTTATTACCATGCAGGAAAAAGGGCCCAGACGTGTCAGTCCATTTTTTGTCCCTGCAAGTCTAATAAATTTGATATCTGGCCATATTTCTATTAAATACGAATTTACAGGTCCAAACGATTCAGCAGTAACCGCATGTGCAACAGGTGCGCATGCAATCATAAATTCAGCAAGAACTATAAAACTTGGTGAAGCGGATATTATGATTGCAGGTGGAGCAGAAAGTGCACTGTGTAGAGTTGGAATTGCAGGTTTTGCGTCTATGAAGGCATTATCAACTAAATTCAATGATAAACCGGAAGAAGCTTCAAGGCCATGGGATGCAGAACGCGATGGTTTTGTTATGGGTGAAGGAGCAGGTATATTGGTGCTGGAGGAATACGAACATGCAAAAAAAAGGGGGGCAAAAATACATGCAGAACTGGTTGGGTACGGACTCACAGGAGATGCGCACCACATTACAGCACCACATCCAGAAGGAAGAGGCGCATTTAAGGCAATGCAGCTTGCCTTAAAAAGTGCGCAAATTAATCCAAATCAAGTAGGATATATCAATGCACATGGAACTTCAACGCCACTTGGAGATAAAATTGAAGTAATAGCAATGAAACAGTTATTTGGTGACTACGTTTATAAAATACCTGTTTCTTCAACTAAATCTTCTATAGGACATTTACTTGGTGCTGCAGGGAGCGTTGAAGCAATATTCAGTATTCTTGCGTTAAATAATGGAATTATTCCGCCAACCTTAAATTTACATAAACCTTCAGAAGGATGTGATTTAAATTTTGTACCGTTTAAAGCTCAGGAGCATAAAATTCAATATGCACTTTCTAATTCGTTTGGTTTTGGTGGCACTAATGCATCGCTCATCTTTGGACAAGTGTAATCAATTTTGCTGCTAAATAGCTAAAATGTACGAACATTATGATCTGTGATAGCTATATTATCTGTAATTTGCCTTTTACTGTCGATTTACTATACTTATTTGGTAAGATCTAGCTTAATTAAATGCACAAAATATTAGTAAGTAGTAACCATAAACCTCTGGTCGGAAAAATCAAGATTAATGGCTCAAAAAATGCTGTTTTACCAATAATGGCAGCAAGTCTATTGAGTAGCTTCTCGGTAATTTTGCATAATGTACCTGATTTAATTGATGTGCATCTAATGTCTAAGCTGCTTGAGAGTCTTGGAGCGAAAGTGAATTTTACACGCAATAAAGATTATAAAGCAAATCATACTTTGGAAATTGATTGCAGTAATATCAACAATCACGTAATGTCACACGAAACTGCAAGTAAGCTGCGAGCATCTCTTTTAATGCTAGGTCCAATTCTCAGTAGATTTGGTAAAATCACAACAGTCTTTCCTGGTGGATGCAATATCGGAAAGCGTCCCGTTGATATGCATATCAAAGCATTAGAAGAAATGGGAGCTAAAATTGAAGTTGAAGGCTGTAATATAATTGCAACAGTGAAAGGAAAGCTACAAGGAAAAGAAGTTATACTTGAGAAAATAAGCGTTGGTGCAACAGAAAATGTAATAATGGCAGCAACACTTGCAGAAGGAGTGACAATAATAAACAATGCTGCAACGGAGCCGGAAGTTCTTGATTTAATAGAGTTCCTAAAGAAAATGGGTGCTAATATTGAGATTAGTGATACAAGGATCACAATAACAGGAGTTGAAGAATTAAATGGATGTGTTCATAAAATAATACCAGATCGCATAGAAGCAGGCACCTATGCACTAGCTGCTATAATAACCGGTGGTAAGTTGGAGTTAGAAGGAATAAGTCTATCTGATATAAGATGTATTGTGAATGAATTGAAGGCTATAGGGGCTAATGTTGAACTATATAATGAGGGGGTTATGATTTCCAGAAAAAATTGCTCTATTAGGTCTGCTAACATTGCAACAGATCCATACCCCAACTTTCCCAGTGATATGCAACCACAACTGATGTCTGCAATGTGCATCGCTGATGGGATATCAGTAATTGAAGAGAACATTTTTGAAAACAGATTTGCACATGCAGATGAATTGAGAAAGTTAGGCGCTAATATCAGCATCGAGAAAAGCAAAGCTACTATAAGTGGAATAAAAAGCTTATCTGGAGCTAATCTGTGTGCCACTGACTTAAGGTCAACAGCAGCTTTGGTACTTGCTTCTTTGGTAGCTGGTGGAGAAACTACAATAAATAATTCGCATCATTTATGGAGAGGATATGAAGCAATGCACGAAAAACTCAATTCATGTGGAGCTGATATTTCCATTTCATCTTGAGGATATTTTATGAATGAAGCAACTAAACGAACTACAGTAAAAGAAATAGATGAAATCTTATATGAAGAACATAAGGTATTAGACCATGGATTTATTCGAGTAGTGGATTATATGGGCTCTGATAGCGCTATAGTTCAAGCTGCTCGTGTTTCTTATGGCAAGGGAACAAAACAGATAAGTCAGGATGAAGCACTTATAAAGTATTTAATGAGACATCATCATACAACTCCATTTGAAATGTGTGAAATTAAGTTTCACGTGAAACTTCCAATTTTTGTTGCAAGGCAATGGATAAGGCATAGAACTGCAAATGTGAATGAATATTCGGCAAGATATTCAATACTTGACAATGAATTTTATATACCAAAACCAGAACAGATTGCAAAACAATCTGATAATAATAAACAAGGTAGCGGTGAAGCTTTTGATCCGGATACCTCAAAGGAAATAATAGATTCTCTAACAAACGACTCTAATTTAGTATATTCTCATTATGAAAAATTTATTGAGCAGGGGCTTGCAAGAGAAATTGCCCGAACTAATCTAACGCTTAATTACTACACGCAATTTTATTGGAAAATAGATCTGCATAACCTCCTTCATTTTTTGAAGCTTAGAGCTGATAAGCATGCCCAATATGAAATCAGAGTTTATGCAGAAGTTATGCTGGATATAATAAAAAAATGGGTCCCATTGGCCTACAATGCCTTTGTTGAATATTGCCTAGAATCAGCTTGTATTTCAAGAACTGGTCTAGAAATAATTCGCAAATTAATTAAAGGGGAAAACGTTACTAGAGAAGAAAGTAATATTGGTAAAAGAGAATGGGACGAGCTGATGTCTATACTTGATAAACAATCTTAAAGATAAAGGCATACGTGTCAATCTCCTCTGTCAGTTAACTCTCGTTCACCAAATTGAATCTTGCTTTTTACATCACATTAACTCATCACTTCTATAGAACATCTCATTAAAATCATCCAAAGTTCCAAAATCTTTATTTTGAACAAATAGATGACCATCTGTTATGTATGCCTTAGGCAGGGTAAATGGTTTATCATAATGCTGCGATGCTGGCCTAACAATTTCATTATATAAAACCATTACTTGCTCGTAGTTATATCCATCACCAGCATGATATTTACCACGTACGGTATCATAAAAATTCTTTATATCATCATATGTCACTTGCAGCTCCACCTCATACTTTCCCACCTCAAGAGGACTTCCTGTCCTTATTTTTAAGAGATGTTGTGCATTTGCAATACTGTTAGAATCTTCTGCTTCACTATCAGAATTTTTATCCATATTTTCTATCACACTTGCCATAACAGTTTCTTGTTCGTCTTCTATTGGTTTTGCTTGTTTTTCAATTTTATTATTGCTACTGTCAGTTTCCACAGTGACTTTTCTTGTTTCCATATCTTTTTGAGCTTTCTCATTACTTTGCTTGCGTATTTCATCTCCATGCAATTTCTCCTGCAGAGCTTTTTCCATGTCAGCATAACCGTCACGATTGCTTTGCAAAGCTGGTTGATCTTCAACATATAGCTCTTCTCATAATAGTCAGAATAAAAAAGCAGAATCAACAGCTTGACGGAAAGACTTAAAAATAGGGATATTTTTTCTAGCTCTATTCTTTATAGCAAACCAATTATGCTCAATTTCGTTAAAGTCTGGAGAATATGGAGGAAGATAAAGAATTTCAGCACCAACTCCTCTAGCAAGATTATCTATTTTTTTAGATTTATGGAATGTAGCGTTATCAAGAATTACAGTTTGGCCAGACCTTAAAATTGGAGTTAAAAACTGCTCAAACCAAGCCTCGAAAACATCCTTATTGCAGTATCCTTCAAAGGTCAATGGAGCAATGATCTTCCTTTTATTTAGAGCTGCAATCATACTGACACGCTGAGTTTTTTTACCTGATTTTAATGAATGAAACCTCTCTCCTTTTCTGCAATATCCGTATGGGTAGTCTTCTGTATTATCTATTCCAGATTCATCAATATATACAAGATTTTCATGACGTTTTGTTGCTATAACCTTTAAAAATTGAGCTCGCTTTCCTTCATTTCTTTCTTTATATCCGTAGGTCTTTTTTTCTTGTAAATCCAATATTTTTAAGTGCGCGGTGAATCGTTTGTCGACTGATATTACCCCAGAGTTTAGCCATCTCTGACTGAGTTTTGCCACCATGGTTTTTTGCAAATTTGGTAAAAACATTCCAGTCAGTAATTTTATGGTTATATCCTACGCTTCCAGGCTTTTTTGACTGAAAATCTCCCGTTTCCTTACGCCTTTTCTGCCACTCATATAGAGTCGTTTTTCCAATTTTAAATCTCTCTGCAACAGTTGCTCTACTTTCTCCTTCATCCAATGCCTCCATTGCTTTTTTCCTTAAATCGTAACTATACGCTGCTGGCATACAAACCCCACTACCATAAATCCATATCTTAACTTGTTTGGATTATTATGAGAAGAGCTATAACTGCTGCTATCATCTGCTTGCATTTGATCTATATAGTTAGATTCTTCTTCCTGTATAGTATTTTTTGTAACTCCCTTAAGGTAATCAAGCATATCTTTTCCAGTCTTTTCCCAACTTGCAGCATCTGCATATTTTCTATCATTATTGATTACATCCTTTAATATTCTTCTATCATCTATCCATTGTTCAGCATGCTCAAATAGCGTCCATCCTTCATTACCACAAATATCAACATCAGCTCCATTCTCTATCAGGTACTTTACTTTGTCCAATTGCCCATGCCTTACTGCATGAATAAGTGGTGTCCAGCCTTCACTATCTCGAACCTCAATATTTGCATTATTCTTTATTAAATATTCTAATATCTCTTGATTTCCTAAATTAACAGCAAAGTGTAAAGGTGCTAAACCGTAACTATCTTTAACATTAACATCTGCACCATGCTTTATTAGATATTTAGCCACTTCCATGTTTTTTATACTCATAGCAAAATGTAATGGAGATTTACCAGAACTAATATCTCGAGTATTAATATCTACATTGTGATCTATTAAGTATTTAGCTATCTCTGTATGTTTGAGTTCAATAGCATAATGTAGTAGTGTTTGAGCAGAGGTGTTTTTGACATTAAGATCTGCACCATGTTGAGCTAAATATTCCACCATATCCAGGTCACCTAGCTTAACAAAATGGAATATCGGATTACGTACATTAATATCTGCACCATTGTCCACAAGATATTTTACTAAAGCTGTGTTCTTTATAGCATAGTCGAGCGGCCTGAGATTGTGAGCATCTGGAATATTAGGATTTGCACCATGTTCCACTAAGTATTCAACTATTTCCATGTTTCCCGATTTTATGGCATAGTGCAAAGGTGTCTTAAAACAAGAGTAATCAGTTCCTTCGTAATAAATATCTTGAGAATTGAGATTTGCACCTTGATCGATAAGATATTTTGCTATTTCTGTATTTCCTGATTTAATAGCATGATGTAGCGGTGTTTGTCCGGCTTTATCTTTCGCGTCAATATTTGCGCTATGTTCTACAAGTTCGATAACTTCATTCAAATCCCCTGATAAAGAAGCAGAGTGCAAACGCGTCGCACCGGTTACCTCATTTGTTTCATTTATGTTTCCTATAGTATCTTCTGCATTATCTTCTTCAACTGCCCTTTTCTTTCTAGATTTGACTTCACTTTTCACTGTAACTTCTTCGTTCATAGGTTGATCACTAAACATAACTTCTGCATCTATCTGGTTACTATCTTTCTCCAACTCATGAGATAATTTTTCAGATAGCTGATCACCACTCAAATATGGTTCCTTTGAATATTTAGCGTAATTATAGGGATCAGTGCTGTCTGCTGAATAAAACCCACTTTCAAAGTCTGAGTAGAAGCTTTGATTGAGCGCGAAAAATAAATTTTCATAATCAAGTAGCATGTCATAATCAGAGCTAACACAATGCAAGAATTCACTATCTTCATAATCTGCTATATAGAATTTTTCGGAATCAAGGGTAATTTCATTTGTCCCCTTACCTTCTGCAGTAAACTGTAAAACTACTTCTGAACGCCCGTTACCTACGTCATTACCTTTTACCACTTTAAACAAGGTAATTTCACCTTTTTCTATGAACTCCTTTAATTTCTCATTCTTTTGATCTAATTCTTCTTCTGCTTGTCTTTTCTCTCTTATCAATTTCTCCTCTTTTTCAGTAGCTCCATTTTGCAACTGTAAAAACATCTCTTGTGTGGTTAAGCTATTTGTGTTGCTTAAAAAATTATCTAACATATTTGATGCAATTGGTGACAATTCACCGTGATCATCAAATACTTTTTCCTTTGCCTTATCATAGTGATTTGGGTTATAGATTGCATAAAGAGGATAAAAGCCATAATCTGCTATTGACGCCCCATCAGATGATAGTTCCATTGAGAATCCATAGTGATTAAGTGGAAGATTGGAAGTTAAATATCTACCGTTATCATCCCTAACGTATAGCTCACTTCTACCATTGTGCTCACTATATTTATTGTAGTAGATATAAAAATTCTCATGGTTAAGATTGAAGTGATCATCTAGGTTATCGAATTGAATTGTACTGCCAAGCTTCTCACGCAAAAGATTTTTGCTTTCATCTGTAAGCCTCATACGTGCAGAAAAGTAGTATCGATCTATAGGTTCGCCTTTTTCTATCTCAAAGTTCAAAGTAATCTTGTCGTTGACCATTGGTAGCCTCCAAACATTATGTAAATCTATTCATTATTTTATTTATCAATCATACGGTGTGTACTATGAAAAATGTGTTAAGTATTAAGATTTTTTTTTCTGTATCTAGATAAGGTAACAGTAATCTGTCATTTCAGCGCGTGAAGCTGGAATCCAGCTTTTTAAGTCATGAGAGCTACGAAAAATTACTTTACAAACTCCGCCAGCCCCCTTATCATGAAACTGAAGCTATTTATTTATCTTCGCAATCTGTGCAGGTTAATGACAAAAAACTTAGGGTATTTGGCGTCTCATGTTTAATTTTTCGCACTACGTGCATCGCATGTCTTTAAAAATTTCTGGGTTTTTACCTATAAAAGCCGAAACGCGCTTACAAAGCGTTTAAGACAGCAAAAAACGTCAAATTGACAAGGGAGAATTTGAATGCTAGCTACTACGGGGTTTCTTTGCCTTTTTTTCCGCTCAGTAAATTTCTTAACGTTTATAATTTAGGTTAGTTGCAAGTTAAAAGCAGCTAAATCGCTCTTAATCAAGCGTTTTAGAATAAAAAAACGCCGATATTTTAGTACATAGTAAATAGCCAACCACCAACGGGGTTTCTTTTGCCTTTTTTCTTCGTTTAGTAAATTTCTTAATGTTTATAGCTAAAGTAACTTAGGTTCATCGACAATCGTCATCCCGCTACGTGTTAGCGGGATCTATGCTAAGAGATACCGCGAATGAATCGC
Organism: Wolbachia endosymbiont (group A) of Norellia spinipes; assembly: GCF_964273535.1. Lineage (NCBI taxonomy): Bacteria > Pseudomonadati > Pseudomonadota > Alphaproteobacteria > Rickettsiales > Anaplasmataceae > Wolbachia > Wolbachia endosymbiont (group A) of Norellia spinipes. The sequence goes on along the minus strand of NZ_OZ187006.1, from coordinate 1,150,486 downwards.
GGTATGACGGTTAATTATTCCGTGACGGTATCTGCTTTTTCCTTGATCCTAAGTTCCTGCATTGGCAATCTATTCTCATCAATACTCGTGCCATCTTCAAGTACTGCAGGTATTATGATCTTCTCAAACTGTCGCTCTGATTTTTTCTCTAAATAACCAAATATGTCGTAAACACTGATCCTTTGACCAATCACTAAAAATGGCGTATCAGCAGTATTACGCCTTGAAGTTATGCATTGTTCAAACTTTTGACAGGCACTGATCAGCGATACCCGACTATAAGCGCAGCTTGCATCATGTAAATCATCAAGGATAATGCAACCACCGTACTTTCGACCTTCATCAAAATCAAGAGAACTATCCCCAGCTCCTGTACCTGTTACATGCCCTGATATTGAAAAGCCATTAACAAAACCTCCTTCTTTAGTTCTAATTACTCGCGTACTTTTGCGACCAACTACTTTTACGTTTGGAAAGACTTGACGGTAAAATGGAGACTCAAGGACAATGTGCAGTTCATTGATTTTTTCACGCATCAAATCTCTTTGGTGCGTAATATACATAAACTTTGCCCTTGGATTATTACCGAGGGCAAACGCCACATGAAATATAAAACCCAGTGTTGTCTTAGCACAGCGTGGTGGTATGTTCCACCATTGACTGTGTGCTTTTTCAAACACCAAGCGATTAATGCTGCTGAACAGCACCCACAAATAGTTTTTGCTGCCATCTTTTCTTTTTAAATTTAATCTGATATTAAACACTCGCAGCATGCCTTGAAACGCAAAGAAACCAAAATCTTTGCGGCATAAAATAATATCCTCCTGAGATAGCATTTTTCATCCTTTAAACTAATTCCAGCATACACTAATTTATTGAAAAATTAAAAAAAATGTTGTAAAATTGTTACAGTAGTAGATTTTGGTAAAACTTATGGCAGACTTAAACGCTAATATAGTTCTCAGTAAAGAAACTTTACTGCACCTTGCCGAGCTAGCTGAGCTCACTAAGCAGCCTGCTCAAGAATTAGCAGAGAAACTACTCAAAGAAGCAATTGAGCTTGAAATCGAGGATTTTTTAGTGTCTAAAATTTCTGATGAGCGTGATGTTGAAGGCGCAGAAACAGTTGATTTTGAAGATATTAAGTGGGACTAGAACGTTATAAAATTAAGTCTCTAAAGAGCGTTACTGAAAGGGATTTACCAAATCTTCCAAAGACAATAAGGCTAAGAGTTCAAAAGGCTATAAAAGAACGACTTACAGTCGATCCAATAAATCTTGGTGAACCACTACATCATAACTTAAAAGGGCTCAGAAGGTTAAGAGTAGGTGACTATCGTGTGGTCTACAGGGTAGATCAATCAGAACGTACAGTGGTTATCACAGAGATAGGACATAGAGATACTATTTACAAGAGATAAGTACATTCTTTTCTTTATTGAAAAAATAAAATGCTGTAGTTGGCTATATTGCAGCCTTACCCGCAATCTGACCAAAATTATCTAACATTTGATTCATAGCTATCCAACGATCATTTAAAGATTTTCCGTAAGAAGTGTAACCACCACCTAGATTTTGACCAATTTGTGCACCAAGTCCATGTGCTCCGATAAGACTTTGCAGCCCTCCTAAAGATGAACCGATAAAGTCATTCAAGCCACGCGACGCAAGTTCAGAGTTTAAACTTGCAACTTTAGATAGACCATAGCTTGATTGATCAAGCCTACTTGCTCTTAATTGGTTGCCAATCATTTGATTGCTAATAAACTGCTGGTAAGGATTGCCTTGATATTGCGATGCTATTTGATTAATAAATCCTCCTGGACCATCTTTTCCTAAGCCCCCAAGACTATCCATGAATTTATTGTACCGACCATACAATTCTTTTTGTACTCCGATATTATTTTCAAATTGGCGATTAGCTTTAGAACTACCAAAAAGAAAGTCAAATAAATCTCCTAATACCAATTCCCGCTATACAAGTAACGGATAGACAATAATGGAAAAAAGCCATACTGGAGTAAGTAAAATAGCGAGGTTTAAATGGCATTAAGATCAAAATTATTGGATGAAAAAGTGAGCAAAAGAAATGCTGAAGAAAGTAAGAAATAATGCATATGTTGCAAAAAAACTAAATGCTGTAATTGCAGCAAAAAAGCATAGTATAACAGCCGTAGCAAAAATATGTTGCATTTCAAGAAAGGCACTTACTGCATGACCTAAAATTTGGCAGAGAAGAAAAATTATTTGCTCCACCTCAACGCCGTAGAAAAACTATATTGAACCAAAGCCAACTTGAACAAGTTGAAGCATGGATACAAGCATCGAACAGACGAAATCTGTCAAATCAGAAAGAAACACACAAATTTAAGTTTTTAGTAGTTTTCAAGTATAGTTGTACAGGGAGCGCCTCTGCAGTTATGACCGACATTTTCAATGGTGCCTAAGTGCCCGTATGCAAGCATGGTTTTGGAAGGAACGGTCAAATCATTGATGGAGTCATTTAGACTACCTCGGTTAGGAGATTGTACTATCAACCGTTCCAAGCTGAAGCGTTTCCCTATTACAAATTATATGTAGGAGTTACCATGAAAAAAGCAAAAAGTAAATTAGAAATCTAATGCAGCAGGAATAGACATTGGTTCAGCTGTACACTATGTGTGTGTACCTGAAGGAAGAGATGAACAACGCGTTCAGAAATTTGGCTGCTTTACTGAAGACCTTCATAACTTAGCACAGTGGTTGAAAAAGTGTAAAGTTACAACAGTAGCTATGGAATCAACAGGAGTATACTGGATTCCTTTATTTCAAATACTTGAGTCATACAAATTCGAGGTAAAATGCACGGCATGTAAAGAATGTACCTGGTAGGAAGTCTGACGTTCAAGATTGCCAATGGCTCCAACAACTGCATAGCTACGGACTGCTTCATGGATCGTTTAGGCCAGATAATCAGATGTGTGTATTGCGCAGTTACGTGCGGCAACGCAAAAATCTCACTGAAAGTGCATCTACACATATTCTGCGTATGCAGAAGGCATTAATTCAAATGAATATACAATTATACAAGGTTATTAGTCATATTACTGGGATAACTGGTATGAAAATCATTGAAGCTATAATTGAAGGCGAAAGAGATTCTGAAAAATTAGCAGAATTCAGGGACGTGCGAATGAAAAATGATCAGTCTACTATTGCAAAAGCGTTAGCTGGTGACTATAGAGAGGAACACTTATTCACGCTAAAGCAAGAATTTGAATTATATAATATTTATCAAGAAAAAATAGCAGAATGTGATAGAAATATTGAAGCCTATTATAAAACGTTTGAAACAAAGTCTTGTGAAAGCAAACAGCTAAGTAAGCAAAAGAATAAAAATAGCAAAAGTAAGCCAAGCTTTGCTTTGTATGAGGAACTGCACCGAATAACTGGTATGGATTTCACTAAAATTCCTGGATTTGATGTATTAAGTATACAAACCATAATTTCAGAAGTTGGTATAAACCATAGTAAATGGCCAACAGAAAAGCACTTTTCGTCGTGGTTGGGACTCAGTCCTGCTAATAAAGTTACAGGGGAAAAAGTGTTTAACACAAGAACACGTAAAGTCATTAACCGTGCTGCGAATGCTTTGCGAATAGCTGCTCATTCTGTAGGAAATAGTAAAAGTGCGTTGGGTGCATACTACAGAAGATTGAAAAAACGACTAGGAGCACCAAAAGCAATAACAGCTACTGCAAGAAAAATGGCATGCATATTTTATAGTATGCTCAAATACGGACAGGAATATGTAGAAAAAGGAATGGAATACTATGAAACACGCTATAAAGATAGAACTGTAAAAAATTTGATCAAAAAAGCGAGCGAATTTGGCTACATATTAGTTCAACAAGAAGAGTTAGTTGAGTGAGTTTCTTAGGAGAAAATCCCAACATTACCATTAAAGAAACGAGAATAAGAATTCAGGAAAAGTTTGGTTTAGCAAGTCTACAGTACACCGTAATATGCAAAGAATGAAATTCTCATATATCACACCAAGACCAGTGCATAACGGACAAGATAAAAGTAAACAAGAGGAGTTTAAAAAAAAATCTTAATGAAACTATAGTATTTTCTAAAACGAATGATAAACGTCTAAAATGGTATTACCAACTAAAAGGTGTAAGTCTGTACATTGATGCATTAGAGGTCTGAGGCGACTTTTGATGGTGTGCCAACAATGCTCTATCGGATTTAGATCGGGAGTGTTAAATAAACTGTGTCAAACCGAAAAAAAAGTAATAAATTGATATAAAAAAATGGAGGTTTGACAATGAGTCAGAAAGTAGTAAACAGAACTACCGGTTTGGTAGATTATAAAGAATTAGAAACAAATATCCTGTCGTCTATACGAGAAGGAAGACCGTTGACAGGAAGAGATGGAGCATTAACACCGTTTATAAAAAAGTTGCTGGAGGTAAGCCTGGAAGGTGAAATAGAAAACCACTTGTCGGCTGAAAGCGAAGAGAATAATCGAAGAAATGGGAGGAATGCAAAGACTTTACGTACAAGCGCAGGGTCATTTGAGCTTTTGACGCCAAGAGATAGGGAAGGAAGTTTCGAACCACAAATAGTCAAAAAAAGGCAAACAAACTTACATCCAGAGCTTGAAACGAAGATTTTGAGCACATTTGCCAGTGGTATGGGCTATAGAGATATAGTGTCACATGTTGAGGAAATTTATGATCACAAAATATCGGTGGCAGAGATATCAAGTATTACTGACAAATTGCTACCAGTAATCAACGAATGGCGTAGTCGCCCGCTGCAGTCTGTATATCCGATAGTTTTCATGGTTTTTTAAAGTCAAAGAGGACGGGCATTGCGTAAGTAAATGCATGTATAACATATTAGGCATAGATCAAAATGGCAAAAAAGAAGTATTAGGTTTTTATTTGGCTGAAAGTGAAGGAGCTAACTTCTGGTTGGGAGTGCTAAATGACCTCAAAGAAAGAGGAGATACCGTCTTGTTAGTCAACAAAAAAATTATAAAAATTTCCCAAGTTGCATCATAAAATACTTCCAATTGTGTAACAGTACACAGATTATAGTTAGTGGATATGTTGATAAGTAAACTTCATCTGTTTTGTGCGTATAAAACTAATTTATAGCTCTTCTCATAATAGTCAGAATAAAAAAGCAGAATCAACAGCTTGACGGAAAGACTTAAAAATAGGGATATTTTTTCTAGCTCTATTCTTTATAGCAAACCAATTATGCTCAATTTCGTTAAAGTCTGGAGAATATGGAGGAAGATAAAGAATTTCAGCACCAACTCCTCTAGCAAGATTATCTATTTTTTTAGATTTATGGAATGTAGCGTTATCAAGAATTACAGTTTGGCCAGACCTTAAAATTGGAGTTAAAAACTGCTCAAACCAAGCCTCGAAAACATCCTTATTGCAGTATCCTTCAAAGGTCAATGGAGCAATGATCTTCCTTTTATTTAGAGCTGCAATCATACTGACACGCTGAGTTTTTTTACCTGATTTTAATGAATGAAACCTCTCTCCTTTTCTGCAATATCCGTATGGGTAGTCTTCTGTATTATCTATTCCAGATTCATCAATATATACAAGATTTTCATGACGTTTTGTTGCTATAACCTTTAAAAATTGAGCTCGCTTTCCTTCATTTCTTTCTTTATATCCGTAGGTCTTTTTTTCTTGTAAATCCAATATTTTTAAGTGCGCGGTGAATCGTTTGTCGACTGATATTACCCCAGAGTTTAGCCATCTCTGACTGAGTTTTGCCACCATGGTTTTTTGCAAATTTGGTAAAAACATTCCAGTCAGTAATTTTATGGTTATATCCTACGCTTCCAGGCTTTTTTGACTGAAAATCTCCCGTTTCCTTACGCCTTTTCTGCCACTCATATAGAGTCGTTTTTCCAATTTTAAATCTCTCTGCAACAGTTGCTCTACTTTCTCCTTCATCCAATGCCTCCATTGCTTTTTTCCTTAAATCGTAACTATACGCTGCTGGCATACAAACCCCACTACCATAAATCCATATCTTAACTTGTTTGGATTATTATGAGAAGAGCTATACTTATCAACATATCCACTAACTATAATCTGTGTACTGTTACACAATTGGAAGTATTTTTTGATTTTATAATGCAACTTGGGAAATTTTTATAATTTTTTTGTTGACTAACAAGACGGTATCTCCTGTCATCCCAGCACCTTCTTCCTGTTATCTGAGTAGCTGACACTGTACGAACATTGTCTATCAGGAAGGTGTCATGCAAGTAGCTGACACTGGTTCTTTTATGACGGTGTCATTCTAGTCTGGAATCCAGGAAACTTAATTGCAAGTAATGCATTGGGTTTGGTGAGTATAAAAGTGTTGTGTTATGGCTAACGCTGGCTAGGTTTTCCTGCATCATACCCGCCGCGGTATCTCTAGATCCCGCTAACAAGTAGCGGGATGACGATTGTCAGGGTGTCATTCCAGCGCCCCTATAATGTCATCCCAGTGCTCCTATAATGTCATCCCAGTGCTCCTATAATGTCATCCCAGTGCTCCTATAATGTCAATCCCAGTGCTCCTATAATGTCATCCCAGTGCTCCTATAATGTCATCCCAGTGCGTGACACTGGGATCTCATTTCACTCTATAATAGCAGTGCTCCTTTCTTGTCATCCCAGTACTGATTAGCTATAAAATTTAAGAAGATATTTAAGAAATTTACCAAGCGGAAAAAAAGGCAAAAGAAGCCCCGTGGTGCGAGTTTTGACTCTATATTACTGTAAGTGGCGCTGTAATAATGTGCTAACGCTTAAAATAAGCGCGATTTGGCTGAATGTAGAAAAAATAAAAAAGACATGCAGCCGCTATAATTTTATGTAATCCGCCAATAAATACCCTGAGTTTTTACTGAATTTTGTCATTGAGCCTGCAGGTCAAAAACAAGTTTTGAGTCATGAATACCCTTATTATTATAATAAGGGGGCTGGCGGAGTTTGTCAAGCAAGTTTTTTTTCTACTGAATGACAGTTGTGGCTTGGGAGGTAGTGCAAGAAGTCTATTTCCACAAAAATGCTTCAATTTATCTTAACATTTTGTCAACTACCTTTATAGGAACGACAATTTAAAAGGGCATTTTTACATATTCCATATGGCTGCCAGTTGCACCCCTCACATGCGTAATCAAATTTCTTTAAAGACATTTTCTCTCTAATCTTTTTTACCGCCTCATTCCAAGTTAAAGTCTCGCCAATTTTTATTCCTAAAATTCCCATATGCCTTCTATCTAGCTCTAAAACTTTAGCTTGTTCGGTGCATTTACCTTGTTTAGTCTGGTTTGGGCAAGCACTACAAATACTATCAAGATTGCCAACTACTTTGATTTGAGTGTTAGGATCACTCATTACTTTGCTTGCTATCTTTTTATAATTTTCTACAAAAGCCTGAGAATACCCATATCCCCGAAACGCGAGGGTGCACATGAAATGATGAGGACGAAACCTTATCACTTTTTCAAATACTGCAAAACCGCTACGAGTAGAAAAATTTTTACCAAACCAGGAAGGATAAATGGTAAAATACCCACCATTATTGCTTGTCCCAGACCCAAGTAAACAGCAAGCCAACTAACACCACAAATAAAGATTACAACTGTACCAGCCAGACAACTTAAAGAATTGCGCGCGAGTAATTCACATTTAAGGCTTAAGAGTTCATTTACTTCACCCATCACTATGACAGCAGCTAAAAAGCCAATTAAATATCCACCTGTTGGTCCGAGAAAAATGTGATAACCACCAGAAAAATTCGCAAAAACAGGAAATCCTGCTGCACCAAGTGATAGATATGTAAGCACAGAATAGAATGCTGTTCTGCGGTTAAATTTAAGCCCAATAAGCATTACTCCTAAAGTTTGCAATGTGATAGGCACAGGCTGCAATGGTACGCTTATTTGAGCCATCAAGAATAAAAGTAAAACGCAAGACAATATTTCAGCCAGTGTTGATCTACTGCTAGATTGTGTTATAAACATACCTTCCCAATAAAAATAACTTATAAAATATAATATATATAAGAGGTTTTGCAATTTAAATTTTGCTTATATTGTGCTACAATGAATTATTTATGCACTATTAAATTAAAAATGATAAGTAAACAAGATCTATTATCGTTGATGAAAGCAAGACACAGCGGACGTTCATACGATACTACAAGAGCAATATCTCAGGAAGACATGGATATTTTAATGGAAGCTGTAAGGCTGACTCCCTCATGTTTTGGTGATGAACCTTGGAGATATGTGATATGCAACAAACAGAACAATCAAAGCGCATGGGAAAAGCTGCTAAATTGTCTTGATGAATCTAATCAAAAATGGGCAAAAGATGCACAAGTGTTAATCATATCTTTCAGTGCTAAAAACTTCCGTAAACGAGGTAAAGGAGAAAATCTTTGGGCTAGTCATGATACTGGTGCAGCAAATTATGCACTTATGCTACAGGCTGCATCTGTGAACTTAATGGCTCATCAAATGGGTGGATTTGATAGAGATAAAATAGTAGAAAGATTCAACATATCCGATGATTTTAATGTAATGTCAGTGATAGCGGTTGGTTACGAAGAAGAGGGTGCTGAAACAAGTAAGAAAAAAAGAAGACCAATAGAAGAAATATTTTTTTATGATGAGTGGCCAAGGTCCTAAAAATTTTATCAAGATGCACGGTACTGGCAATAATTTTGTTATCATAGACTCACGTTCAACAAACAATTTAGACTGGAACTATAGACAAATTGCTGATCAAAGCAGTTGTGATCAAGTGATAATTATAACAATGTCTAATGCTGCAGACTGCTTTATACATATCTATAATGCTGATGGTAGTCGAGCTGAAATGTGCGGAAACGCAGCACGCTGTGTTGGATATTTGATAATGTCAGAAAAAGGTACTGAGTATATCACTATTGAGCTGGTAAACAAACGCATTTTAGAGTGTTTTAAAGTTGGTGATAAACCCATAAAGGTTAACATGGGTAAACCTTTGCTAAAATGGCATGAAATTCCCTTGTCTACTGAGTGTGACACTCTTCACTTACCTATAGAGCTTGAAATGCTAAAAGATCCTGTTGCAGTAAATATTGGTAACCCTCATATAGTTTTTTTTGTTGATAACATAAGTGAAATACCATTGCGAAATTTAGGACCAAAGCTAGAAAATCACGTACTATTTCCTCAGAAAATTAATATTAGTATTGCACAAGTTGAAAAGTCTGGAGAAATAGCTTTAAGAGTTTGGGAAAGAGGTACAGGCATTACTGCATCATGCGGTAGTGCAGCCTGTGCAGCACTTGTTGCATCCACACTACGTGGATATCTGACTGCCCAACAGACTTCAGTAGATTTACCAGGAGGTAAGTTATTAATCGAATGGGCAAATAACGTATTCATGACCGGTGATATAGGATTTTTGTGATCGTTGTTTTCACAATGCAAAACTACTTGACAAACTCCGCCAGCCCCCTTATTATGATAGTGAAGGTATTCAGTTATCTTCATCTGTGCAGATTAAACAGCAAGAAAACAACGTAGTTGGCGTCTTATTTTTAATTTTTTGCACTATGTGCACCTTATGTCTTCACAACATTTCTGGGTTTTTACCTATATAAGCTGAAACGCGCTTATAAGTCGTTTAAGACAGTATAGTACGCCAATTTGCAGGATTAGAGAGTGACAACTAGCTAACACGGGATTTCTTTTGCCTTTTTTTCTGCTTAGTAAATTTCTTAAACATTTGAACTAAGGTGAGCTGCACTTAAAAGCAGCTAAATTGCAGTGTTTAAGACTTAAAAAAACGCCAATACAGAAAATAGACAATGACCAGGGCTTCTTTTGCCTTTTTTTTCGTTTGGTAAATTTCTTAACGTTTGTAGCTAAAAGAGCCCAAGAGAGGTTTCATCCCGCTGCTTGTTAGCGGGATCTATGTTAAGAGATACCGCGAATAAATCGCGGTATGACGTAGGAATGAATCGCGGTATGACGTAGGACTGCTGTCATCCCAGTGCCCAGACACTGGGATCCAGCTAAGTTAGTGAGTGTAAACAGTAGCCAACCTTACGTTAAAACACAACGTTCTTGATGAGATTGCATAAAAACTGGATTCCTTACATCATAGAGGCACTGCCATTATAGAGTGAACCAGTGTCTGGGCACTGGGATGACAAAAAAAGGGGCTACTTGGATGACAAAAAAGAGGCACTGGGATGACACCCTGACAATCGTCATCCCGCTGCTTGTTAGCGGGATCTGCTGAGATACCGTGGCGGCATGACGCAGAGCTCACGTTAGCTATACTTTTATACTCACCAACTCAGTATCCAATCTGGATCCCAGTGGGCTTTGTTGCATAGCAGCAGAAAAGCTAGTGATTACTGACTAAATTCATTATAAAATGACGATTTAAGGATAAATATGCCACAAAAAATGAGAGTCAGTAACCATAGAGAATATAACAAATTTCTAGAAAAAAGAGGAAATATTTTTTATTATATCAACGAAGCCATAGAAAATTGGTATGAAATTGGGCCAAAAATGTAGGGTGGCAACAATATTTACAGCAACAAAGTGGTAATTTTGATACATATAATAACCCATCTATTCAGAATAGGTTTGAGTGGGATTTTTAGAGGGATACATTGAACAAATAGGAAAAAATTTGCAGCTATTCACAAGCATCAAAAGAAACTTGATATTAAGATCAATGATTGCAGAGTTGATAAAAATAACATGGAAGATATCGAAATTGCTATAGACAGTACAGGAATTAGTATATACAACAACACACAGCAAAGAGAATAGCAAAGATAGAGAGTACCGCGGCTATAAACAAGTAAGAAAATTGCACATAATGTTGAGCAAACAAGTCATAGCTACAAAATACAGTAATGGCGTTTACTCTGATCACTATGGAGCATTGGGGAAATTTGATGTTAAATATGCTATAAAAGCTCTATAAGCTGTGTAATCAATATGGCATAAAAACGAAAATTCCTCCGAAAAACAACGCAGCAGAGCATCCAAAATTGGATTATATGCTTGATAGAAATGCCGCTATTCAGTTAATGAAATTACATGGTGAGAATGGTATAAAAAGATGGAAAGAAGAAGTAAATTACGGAAAAAGATCGTATATTGAAGGATTTTTCTCAAGGTTGAAGCGAATATTTGGGTTTAGTTTTAAGAATAAATCTGAGACAAATAGAGAGAAGAAACTGCTTATTAAATGCTACTTAATGAACAAATTTACTGCAATTGGTATGCCTAAATTTGAAATAGTCGCATAAAATTATTTACTCTGGAAAAAACTTACGTTGCTATGCAACAAAGCCCACTGGGATCTAGAAAAAAGAAATGTGGATTCCAGTGTCAAGGCACTGGAATAACACCACTTACTAAGTATTTAAACTATAATGTTCATCATTACACGCTGGCAGGATGTCATATATAGTGTTACCCAGGTAGCTGTGCTGGGGCTTATCGTCTTTAAGATCCCAATTAGATAGAAGGTTTATACTTTTTTCAAATCAAAGCTTGAATTTTTGCTTGAAAATCAATATATTATATATATGAAGTTTTAATTTAAATTGTTATGTTGACCCCAATGGCAAGCTTATGTGTTGATAGCAGAACCAATCTCATGCAATATATTGCTAGAGTGCAAAAATTTCCTATGCTGTCTCAAGAGGAAGAGGTACGATTAGCAAAAAATTGGAACCAATATAAGGATATTTCTTCTGCTCATAAATTGATTACCAGCCATTTGAATTTGGTAGTGAAAATTGCAATGAAATTCAAAAATTATGGACTATTGTTGATGGACCTGGTCATGGAAGGGAATATGGGTTTAATGCATGCAGTAAAAAAGTTTAATCCTGATTTAGGGTTTCGTTTTTCAACTTATGCAGTGTGGTGGATTGAAGCTTCAATAAAAGACTTTATATTGAAATCTTGGTCGTTCGTGAAAATAGGCACAACGCAAGCACAAAGAAGATTATTTTTTAGTTTACGTAAAATAAAAAAAAGAATTTTACAGTATACAAACAGAGAGACTTTAAGCAATGAAGAAATAAAAGCAATATCTAATGAGCTTTCTGTATCCGAAGGAGATGTTCTGCAGATGAATTACCGTTTGGCTTGTAAGGATCAGTCGCTAAACGATTGCATAAAAATAGGTGATGACTCTAAAAGGGAGTTGCAAGATATGATCCCATGTAACTTGGTCAGTCAAGAAGTAACCTATCAGAATCATGAAGAAAAAGAATTAAAAGAAACAATTTTAAACAATGCACTAGCAAGCCTTAACGAAAGGGCAAGAGACATTTTTATCAGTAGATATTTGTCTGAAAACACTCAAACTCTAGATGAACTTAGTAAAAAATATTGTGTTTCAAGAGAAAGAATAAGACAGTTGGCTGAGCAGGCGATGGCTAAGGTAAAACAATATATACAATCAGAAAGTTTGAAATTTGGTTTGCATGCGTAGTTTTTTTATATTTCTAATATTTTTTTCAATAGGCGCTTTTGCATCGGTTAGTGATGTGCAATTGAAGGAAAAATACAAAGACTGGCTTGTATATACTGCATCAGAAGATGGAGAGAAAGTGTGTTACATTGTATCTTACCCTAAGACAAAAAGCGAGCATTATACAACCAATCGCAAGCCGTATGTAATGGTCAGTTATGTTGATAAAAAAGCAGATGAGGTAAGCGTTACCTCTGGTTTTCAGTATGATAAGGAGCCTGTAGCTCTCAATATCGACAAAAAAATTAAATATACACTGCCTATAATACAGGGAAGTTTTGCGTGGGCAGAGCATACAAAAATAGATCAAGATCTCATTCTAAAAATGAAGCAGGGATTATCAATGGTAGTTAATGGAAAAACAAAAACAGTGACCATTGATGATACTTATTCCCTACTTGGTTTTCAAAAAGCGTATCAAAAAATGCATGATTTATGTCATACAAAGTAAATCATTGTAACAAAATACCCAGCTATAGTATAAACTGGACTACTCTTTCAATGGAAATATAAATAGCACTTTACTTTATATAGGATGTGGATATCATTTAAAATATATTTTTGAGAGTTAGCAATGTCAGAGGTTGCAGGTGTAGATACAGAAATCAAAAAGCAAAATTCTGTGTGCGAGCAGATGCGTTTTAGCGTGAGCCGTACAAGTCTTTTAAATACATTATCCAGAGTAAGTGGAGTGGTTGAAAGGCGTAATGCAATAGATGTTTTGGCATGTATAAATATCAAAGCACAACACGGCAGCATAAAATTAATGGCAACTGATCTTGACATTTCAATGTTTGCCTCACTTGCTGCAACCGTATTAACAGAAGGAGAAGTAAAAATTTCAGCGCATACTTTACATGACATAGTGAAGAAGTTACCCGCTGATTTGGATGTCAATTTTGAAGTAAACAACCAAAGAAAATTATTGATGTCTTGCGGAAATGCAAACTTTTCTTTACCGAATGTAGTTTCAAGCAGCTTTCCTGCTCTTGAAGAAGACAATTATAAACATGATTTTATTCTACTAAATACGGACCTGATAGACTTATTAACTAAAACAAAATTTGCTGTATCACTAGATGATACAAGGTATAATTTAAATGGAATATATCTACATACAGACGAGCAGTTTCTGTACTGCGTTGCAACTGATGGTCACCGTTTATCATGTATAAAGAGACCAAAGCCTGGGAACATCAATGGCGAATTTGGTGTGATCATTCCACGTAAAACTGTTATGGAGCTGTTAAAAATATTGGACGACTGTAATGAAATTAATGTAAAACTCTCAGACAGAAAAATCAAGTTTACATGCGGTGAATATATTCTAATATCAAAATTAATAGATGGGACTTTTCCAAATTATAAAGCAGTTATTCCAGCATCTCAAGATAAGCATATGATTATTGAAAGTAAAAAACTTTCAGATGTTATAGATCGAGTTTCCGTTGTTGTATCTGATAAAGTAAAATCCATTAAATTCTCACTACAAGAAAAGCTGCTGACTCTGCATTCAAACTCTCAAGAGTGCAATGATGCAACTGAATCCATAGAAGTGGACTACAATGAAGCCCCTATAGAAATAGAGTTTAACTCGCGTTATTTACTTGATGTTCTATCCTGCATAAAAAATAAATGTAAGTTTAGCTTAGCCGATGGTAATAGTGCTACAATTATCACTGATGAAGACGATTCAAGTGTATTATATGTAGTGATGCCAATGAGAACTTAAACTTGTCATCCCGCTTCTTGTTAGCAGGATCTGGAGATACCGTGGCGGTATGACACTTATTTCACTAAGAACGTTACTTTTTATTAAATTAGTAATCTATCTTTACCAAATATAAGCCAAAAGGTGGTGCAGTAACTCCAGCTGCATTTCTTTTGCATTGGTTTAATATATTTAGCATTTCTTGTGGATTAGTTCTATTTTTTCCAAATTCAACTAAAGTACCCACAATGATCCTCACTTGGTTATGTAAAAAGGAAATAGCAGATATTTTGATGTGTATATGATTCCCATTTTGTATTATATCGATATCATCAATTGTTCTCATCGGATTTGCGGCTTGACAATCTTTTGAACGAAAACTTGAAAAGTCATGTTTTCCAAGTAGATGTTTAGCAGCTTCACGCATAATATTTACATCAAGTGGGTTAAACACTTGCCATACATAACCTGTCTCCAGAGCGGCAGGAGCATAGCGATTAACTATTCTGTATTCGTAATATCTTTTTTTTGCTGAAAACCGTGCGTGAAACGCATCATCTACAACTTCTGCATTCAGTACAACTATGGGAATTGATTTTAAATGATAATTTATTGCGTTTCTTATTCTATAAAGCTCAAATTCCTTTTCCATATCAAAATGAGCAATTTGTCCTAAAGCATGAACCCCTGCATCAGTCCTGCCACCGCAGTACAAAGTAACTTTCTCACCACTAAAATTAAATATAGCATTTTCTATGGCTTCCTGGATTGAATTAGCAGAATGTTGCTGCTTCTGCCAGCCAGAGAAACTACTACCATTGTATTCTATCGTTATTTTGTATCGCACTGCAGAGTCTATCTAACTTTCTATCTTAATATAATTTAGGTAGCTAATTTTTCTACGATAACGTTCTTCGTTATTAAAAAACCCTTGGCAGGTTGTTCACGTTTGATTATCATGGAAGTTATACAAGTTAATAAATGATCCATGGCAAACAACTCAGAAGAAAGAAATAATGATAAGCAAAAAGCATTAGATAACGCAATAAGCCAGATTGAAAAAGCATTTGGTAAAGGTGCAATAATGAAGTTGAAGCAAAACCCTGTAGAGAAAATAGACACAATATCCACAGGATCAATTGCGCTTGATTCGGCTCTAGGTGTTGGAGGTCTGCCAAAAGGACGTATAATTGAAATATTTGGTCCCGAGAGTTCTGGTAAAACCACTCTTGCCTTGCACGTGATTGCTGAAGCACAAAAAAAAGGAGGATCATGCGCATTTATCGATGCAGAACATGCATTGGATGTCTTATATGCTCGTAAACTTGGGGTAAGCACTGATGATTTAGTAATTTCGCAACCAGACACTGGGGAACAAGCATTACACATTGTTGAGTACTTAGTGTGTTCTGGTGCGGTTGATGTGATAGTTATTGACTCTGTTGCAGCGTTAACTCCAAGAGCTGAAATTGAAGGTGATATGGGTGATCAACATATGGGGCTGCAAGCAAGGCTTCTAAGTCACGGGCTACGAAAGCTAACCTCTGCCGTTTCAAAAGCGAACTGTATATTGATATTTATTAATCAAATTCGTATGAAAATAGGAGTAGTGTATGGAAATCCTGAAACTACCACGGGTGGAAATGCATTAAAATTCTATACTTCTGTAAGGCTTGACATAAGAAAAGTTGGTGTAATAAAAGACAAAGAAAATATTACAGGCAATGAAACAAGAGTTAAAGTTGTAAAAAATAAAGTTGCTCCTCCATTTAGAGAAGCGAAATTTGATATAATGTACAATGAAGGTATATCAAAACTCGGAGAAATAATAGATATGGGAGCAAAGCTTGGTGTGCTTGAAAAAGCAGGTGCTTACTATTCATATAACAATACACGTCTTGGACAAGGAAGAGAGAATGTAAAAACTTACCTAAAAACAAACAAAGAAGTCGCAAATGAAATAGAAATGAAAATCAGAGATTTACTCAGAAATCATGATAATTCTATTATAATAGACGAGGATAGTGAGCAACTTTTAGAAGAATCAGTGTTCTGATCTAAACTTAGTTTGTGTTGGATGGGTTGTTACAGTATGACGGTGTGTGCTAATCTGTAATGTTACCTTGTATCAAGAGGACTTTGCTGAAGCAGTTAAAAAAAGCTTTTCATGAGAAATTATAAATGATAAATTGTTAACAATAGGTTATTGTGAATAAGATTATGTGTTTTAGTTTACCTAATATAAACAGGGAAGGTTATTTATTTATAGTCGTTGCCTTTATAGTAACGTGTATAGCATTCTCTATATCTTGGGGGTTTGGTGTTACGTGCTTGTTTCCGACATTATTGTGTACTTATTTCTTTCGCGATCCAACAAGAGCTGTGCCAAACAACAAGGATCTTATATTAAGTCCTGCTGATGGTGTGATTTCAAAAATTGAAGAAGTTAATTATCCTTTATCGGCAGAAAATGGAGAAGAGAAGAAGTTCACGCTTGTTAGCATATTTTTAAGTGTTTTGAACGTCCATGTGAACCGTATACCAATATCTGGTACGATAAAGGAAATGAATTATAAAAAAGGCAAGTTTGTATCCGCAATGAGCAATAGGTCTAGTAATGAAAATGAAAAGCAGGTTATTGTGATTGAATACGAAAAGGGAAAAGAAATTATTGTGGAGCAAATAGCTGGATTAATTGCACGTCGTATCGTTTGTAATTTAGGAGTATCCCAGAATGTGAAAGCAGGTGAAAGGTTTGGAATTATAAGATTTGGTAGTAGAGTGAATATTTATGTTCCTGCTGATATAGAAGTCAGAGTTTCAGAAGGGCAAACTGTTATTGGTGGTGAAACAATTATAGCAAACTTAAATAAGGAAAACGTTCAAGAGAAGCTTACTTTTGACGTTATATGAATAACGATGGAAGTAACAGTAGATTCTTACCTATTACTAAATTATTCCCAAACTTTATAACTTTATTGGGTTTATGTTCTGGTCTCACTTCAATTAAATTTACATTTAATGAACAATGGGAATTCTCAGTAATTTTTATCATCATTGCAGCAATAATAGATGGAATGGATGGCAGAATAGCTAGAATTCTAAAATCAACTAGCGATTTTGGAGCCCAGCTTGATTCTTTTGCAGATTTTCTAAATTTTGGTGCAGCGCCTGCATTTCTTTTGTATTTTTGGAAGCTAAACGAAATCAAAGTCATAGGTTGGATTTTAGTAATGATATACGTAATCTGCATATCAATAAGACTTGCAAGATTTAATGTTTCGCTACACTCAGAACAATCACACTGGGAAAAATTTTTCTTTTCTGGTGTTCCAGCTCCAGTGTGTGCTTTACTTTCTTTGTTACCAATAATTATTACCTTTCAATCTCATGAGAGTGAATACTTACTTCTCATAGAGCGATTTTTTAACACAAGAAACGTAGCTTGTTACTTTCTGGCCATTTCATTTTTTTCGATAAGTCACATTCCAACCTTCTCTGCAAAATATATTTATGTTCCCAAAAGCCTATCCTATATATTTGTGTCATTTTTTGGAGTACTTATTATATTTTTCATCAGTAAGCCCTGGATGACGCTACCAATTTTAGGTGTAGTGTATGTACTTACTATTCCAGTAAGCACTGGGCTTTATATATATTACTCGTATAAAGCTCGTTAGCTATAAGTTGTAATAAAAAGTAGTGAGCAGCATGATTGTAAAAATAAGTGAACTGTTAAATTCATTTCTGTACATAAAGATATTCAACATTCCATTTATAATTATTTGGGTAATTGCAACTGGGGTTTTTTGTACCATCCAATTCAAATTCACTAACTTTAGATTGTTCAAGCATGGAATACAGACGCTATTCAATCTAAAGTGTAATAACAATAACAATGGCATAATCACTCATATTCAAGCGTTTGCAACAGTAATTTCAGGAACAGTTGGTCTTGGAACAATATCAGGAGTTGCAATAGCTATCACAATAGGGGGCCCAAGTGCAGTTTTTTGGATGGTAATTACCGGAATACTTGGTATGTCGATAAAGTTTGCCGAGGTGGTGCTTGCATTCACCTATCGCTCTGAAAATGCAACTGGCGGGGCTTTTTATTACATGAAGTACGGGCTTGCAAAAATTGGATTTGCAAAAACTGGTAGATTTCTTGCCTTTACTTATGCGATTATGCTACTTATTGCAATGATTTTGGGCGGTATACCATTTCAAGCGAATCAGATAGCAGCATTGTCAAATAACCTCTTCGAATACAACGCATCTATTATTATATCCCTGCTTGTCTTTATTGTAATATTGGGAGGAATAAAGCGCATTGCTTTCGTTTCAACGAGCTTAGCACCAATTATGATAGTGCTATATATGGGTATGTGTATATATTTAATTTATGTAAACAGAAGTAATTTGCTGAATGCTCTATCCATAATATTCCAAGACATCTTCAATAAATCAGCTATAGGAGGCGGAGTATTGAGCGGATTAATAGCAGGAGTGAGAAGATCAGTGTTTGCTAACGAAGCAGGTACCGGAACAGCAGCTATAGCACATTCAGCTGTAAAAGAAGAAGATCCAATTAAAGTTGGATGCGTTGCAATGATTGCACCACTTATAGACACAATACTAATCTCATTTTTGACTGGTATCGTGATAATTATTACTGGTATGCATAGCACTGATAACGTGGGTGATATTACACTAATTAGTTCGGTATTTTCAACAGTTTTGCCCTTGTTCAGCAAGTTAGTTTTTCCGCTAATGATGTTTTCCTTTGCATTTTCTACAATAATAGCTTATTGTTACTACTGTGAAGTTGCTCTGCTGTATTTATTTGGTAATAAAAAAATACTGATACCGTTCCAAATTCTTATAGTGGTTTCAGTATATATCAGTTGTATGTCAAAAAATATAGAATTTATATCTTACCTAGGCGACAGTTTGTTCATGTGCCTTATGATTCCAAATGCTGTTGCAATATATCTACTAAGAAGGGAAGTTTTGAATACAATAGATTCTTATTACAATTCTAAAGGGTATTAACATGATTTATAGATTACTTTGTATGGTGTTATTTTGCCTATTGTTTAATGATGTGTACGCTGCTTCAGGTTTTTATGAAAGTTATGATGCTGTGTTGAATGGAATAAATAACTTCATGAATGAAGTGCTGTTTTTCAAAATCCTTTACGTGCCATTTATAATCTTTCTACTAGCTTTTGGTTATGTGTTTCTAACATTACGTTTTGGATTTCTCAACATAAGAATGTTTAAGCATGCGTTTGCTATTTTATGTGGAAAATATGACACGAATCACCATGATGGTCATATTACGCATTTTCAGGCATTTATGACTGCACTTTCAAGCACAGTAGGCCTTGGAACTGTTGCTGGAGTCGCAATTGCAGTTTCAATGGGAGGGCCAGGAGCGGTGCCTTGGATGATGATTACAGGTTTTTTTGGTATGTCAGCAAAATTTGCCGAAGTGACTTTAGCATTTAGACATAGAACAGAAGATCAGGAGCAATTGTTTAGTGGTCCCTTTCAGTATATAAGGAATGGTCTGGAGGAATTTGGATTTAAAAAACTTGGTATTGTTTTAGCTGCAATATATGCAGTATTCTTTGTATTATCAGGTCTTGGTGGAAGTGTAGCGTTTCAAACCAACCAAATGGTTTCAATATTATCTGGCTATTCAAGTTGGGTAGATGGTCACTCTTGGTTTCTTTCTTCCATAATCTCTGCGCTGCTTGCTCTAGTGATTATTGGCGGAATTAAAAGGATAGCTAGAGTATCTTCTGCACTAGTGCCTATTATGTCACTCATATATATATGTAGCTGCCTTATTATTATTGGATTTAATATCCACAATCTTGGTCACACATTTAAGATATTATTTTCCAGCATGATAGATTTTAATGCTGTTGGCGGAGGGATGGTAGGAGCATTTGTTGCTGGAATTCAAAGAGCAATTTTTGCCAGCGAAGCTGGTGTCGGCTCTGCTGCAATTACTCATGCAACAACTAAAGATGAAGAACCAGTAAGAACTGGGCTTGTTGCTATGATAGAACCGTGTTTTGATACAATGCTCACTTGCTGTTTAACTGGAATAACGATAGTAATAACAGGTGCATACCAGACTAGTGTTGGTGAAGGGATATTAATCACTCAAAAGGCATTTGAAACTGTTTCTTCATGGTTTCCTATACTTTTAACCATAGCTGCACCTTTGTTTGCATTTTCTTCAGTAATTTCGTTTGTATATTGTTGTGAAATGGGGTGGCTATATTTATTCGGTGCAAAAAGTATAGTGATATATCGCATAGCAGTAATAATTGTAGCGTTTTTTTCTGCTCTTTCTAAAGATATAATGGCTATTGCCAATATCGGTGGAACTTTGTTCTCTTGTTTAGCTCTCATCAATATGACAGCGCTTATACTGTTTAGTAATCAGATTAACGATGAAGTTCAGTGCTACCTAAAAAGGCTGAGGAATAATAAAATTAATTAGGTTCTTGGTATAATGGAAAAGCATGTAGTCCTTATACTATCCTACATATTAGGTTCAATACCGTTTAGCTTAATCATTACAAAAATAAAAGGGATAAACTTAAGAGAAGTAGGTTCAGGAAACATTGGCGCTACAAACGTTGCAAGAACAGGAAATAAATGTCTTGCTGCTCTGGCATTACTTCTGGATTCCTTAAAAGGATTCATCGCAGTTTATATAGCACAACAATTTTGTGATAATAACGATTTTTATATATATGTATCTGCAATTTTAGCAGTTTTAGGGCACATGTTTCCTATTTGGCTAAAATTTAAAGGAGGTAAAGGAGTTGCAACAACTCTGGGAGTGTTGATAGCGTTTAACATACCTGTGGCATTAGTGTTTATATTTGCCTGGATAGTGGTATTTTTTATCTTTAGATACTCTTCTCTTGCTTCTTTGACTGCTACTTCAACGGTTGTAGCATGGTCCTTTTTTTTTCAGAGGAATTTGTTCTTAACATTACTAGTTATAGGAACACTAGTTTTTCTCAAGCACTACAAGAATATTATGAATCTTCTGCAAGGCAAGGAACATAAATTTTTATAATTCATGTGCTGACCCTGTTGCTTCTTATATTATCGATGTTTGGGTCGGTTAATTTTCCTGGATTAATATATTCAAGATTTTCTATTGTATCTACTACATTCTGTTCACTACAATCCAAGCTAAACAAATTTCTCATTAAAGGTATCTTGATTTCTTGAATAAAATTAGAAGTTATTTGGTTACTGCTATCATCTGACTTATCCCAGGCATTGAGGATTTCTTTATGATTCTTCTTTTTTTGCAGCTCTTTCTTAATAAACTCACATGCCTCATCTTCTGCACATATTCCAATTCTATCTTCTACAAGGTATTCTACTCTAATACCAGGGTGTATTCCTTCTAATGACTTTAACATTGCACCAATAATACCAGTAAAGCAGGTTTCAGGAACAATTGTTCCTTTAGCATAGTTCATGGCATACATTAAAGACTTTACTAACTCTTGCCTTTTTACTGCAACTGATTCACTATCTCCACTATTACAAGCCTTTAGAACCAAATATAAAATTTGCCCCCCCATGAGTCCAGAAACATGAACTTGTTCATCATTATTGCACCATTCATTAAGAAAGTTAATAAATTCTTTTTTATTATTGTTTCCAAGCTCTTTTTCCCCTTCTACGAACTTAATAAACTTAACAAATTCATCATTATGTATAACACCATTAGGTTCTGGTATCTTCTCACCATATTTATCTTTTAGTGTATTAATACTGTCAATAATGCTATCATTTGCCATATGAGGCATCATATGTTCTTTCATAGCATTTATTACATTTTTTGTACCAACTAAATTCTCATACAAACCATCGGAAAGTAGCTTTAATGAAGCTTTAAGTAAGGCTATAGGGTTAAGTGTTGCTGGCCTTGTTTCGGGCTGCAATAGGATTATTCCAATTGCCAATGGTATCGGCGCCAGCAGCCAAGCTAATATTAAAGACTTAGAGAAAAAATAATAAATTGTTAGCCCAGCAATACATGAAACTGCGATTGACTTGATTATGTTACCTTGACCAAATATTTTTCAATATTCTTTATTACTTATTTTTTCCCCACCTTTTATTTTTTTATATCCAAGAAATGTTTTAATTTCTGTATCATATAGAGTAGATACTAAGCTAGCTATTATCGAAGTAGGAATGGTTACTATAGTTAACGCATAATAAAAAGATAAATAGAGAGCAATTCTAACTTTACTGGAACCACTGCGAGGAAATTGTATTTGAGAGATACCTATCATAGCTTACCTTCAACATCATTACGCTCTAGTAATAGCATAGTAATTTAAAACGTCAATGTTTAAGTATCTTATTATCCGCACACTCATCGTATTCGATCTCGACTGTAGAGTGTGCTATCTCGAACCTATTTAGTAGTATTTTTTTTATCTCATACAAAATATCAGTGTGTTGTGCATCTTGCTTTACTTTGGCATGCATGGTAATTATAAAATAATTATCAGACAGTGACCATGCATGTATGTGGTGCACATCTATCACTTCAGATAATTCTGATGTGATCTTACTTTTTATTTCCTCAGTAGATATCCCTTCAGGTGTGCCTTCAAGAAGTATGTGGCAAGAATTCTTTAGAATTTTGTAGCCACTATTCAAAATGATTATACTGACAAATACCGATAAAATCGGATCCACCATTTGCCATCCAGTAAACATGATAATTATGGATGCAAGTATAGCAGCTACAGAACCTAAAATATCTCCTATAACGTGTAGTACAGCACTTTTTATGTTTATATTGCTCTCGCATTTACTATGTAATATAAAAAAGACTATAATATTAGAGATCAGGCCAAGTGTAGCAATTACTAACATTACTTTCCACTCAACATTTACCGGAAAAATAAATCTTTTTATTGACTCAATTATAATGATTACTGCAATGAAGAATAAAGTTAAACCATTAACAAATGCTGCAATTATCTGCAACCGATGATACCCGTATGATCTTTGCAAATCAGATTTCTTAGCTGAAAATTTGTGTGCTAACCAGCTTAAAACTAAGGCAAAGAGGTCAGTGAGCATATGCCCTGCATCTGATAGTAGAGCAAGCGAATGTGAAATTATTCCACCTACTATTTCCATAAACATTGTTATCGCAACTATTATTATGGAATAGATTAAGCGCTTGGACTGTGCTGCTGAGTGTTTGCCGTTATGCACTGCTGTCATATAAAATCTTTTCATGAACAAAAACGTGGGTAACACTGGGTTCGAACCAGCGACCGCTTGCACGTCAAGCAAGTGCTCTACCAACTGAGCTAATTACCCATCGTGGTTTTAGTATAGTGCTTTGGTGGAATGAAAGTCAATTTGCTTTTAAATTCTTACCCTATCCTAATGTAACGTTAGAATTTAGATTTTTTTTGTGGTCAAGCTATAGAGCCTATAGCTAGTGCAGGTCAGGTTTTCCTACGTCATACCGCGATTCATTCGCGGTATCTCAGCATAGATTCCGCTAACACGTAGCGGAATGACGAGTTCATAGCTTACCAAATTATCGGTAAATCTAAATTGCTTTAGTTATAGCTATATCTTATATTGTTCATATTAAATTAATTACTTATATTTCTTCACTAAGATATAGATTATACCAATATAAAAATTCACACTTTTTTAGTAGAGATCACCTTATATTTGAAGAGTTAATAAATTAGAGATTAGAATTATGACAATCAATCAACAAATAAATAAAAATATAACTAAAGAAGAATACTTTAACAATAACGGCAAAGGGTTTAATTCGCCACATGTTGTAGAAGTTAAAGATTTAAATATTAAAGTAGAAGTTTATTCTCATAATTTAAGAGCAAGTAAAATTGCAACAATTGAAAGTGAGATAAAAGAAACAGCTACTAGTTTTAAAGATACATTCAAGTTAGAACACAGCAACTCAGAACAAACATTTAAAATTTATATGTTTGATGACAAGGATGATTACACTCACCTTGGCAGAAGCGAGCGTTTCGGTTCTTACCTTGGAGATGAGGGTGGTAAATGTTACTACAAAGGGGAAGCTGATGTTTTTGCTGAAATGTATGTCTATCAGCAAGGTGGCGTTCATAACCTTCAGCATGAATTTGCACATGGTTTAACTTACTTGGCTACAGGAGGTAAGCACCTACCTACAGTATTAATGGAAGGAATTGCAGATTACTTTGAGCATCATTCAGATCATAAATTCAATTCTCAAGGATCAAGTATCGATAAAACTGAAGCTGCAAATTTGGATTTAGATAAAATTTTAAGTTTAGAATATTCAAAGGACAGCGAAGCAAATAGCCTGGTTTATAAAACAGGTCATGCGTTGATAATGTACTTACAGGAAAAAGATCCTAGTTTATTAAGAGACTACCTAGATGCTTTACGTCAAGGTAACTCAGATGAGTCAAAAAGTTTCTTGAAAGACATAAAAGGACATGATGCTGACTTCAAAAGTTGGCTTGCTGAGAATGATACAGAAACTGCTATGGAAGAAATTAATGCCCTACAAGTTACAAAAGGAGATTTTATAGCAACTGGTCAAGAAATAGTTGGTGGAGAAATTAAAAACATATCCTACTATAAAGCAAATATAGAAAAAATAGATGGAGAAAACGTTGGAAGTTTTTCTCCTGTAGAACATGTGTCGTTTTATGATTATGCTCGTGCTGTTAATAGGGCAACAAATGATAACCTCGATATATCAAAGGAATATCATTTCTTAAAGGCAGTAAAAACTGCTGATGGGCAGGTTAAGCTGACTTACTCTGACCAACAAGGTAATGAATATCAAAACAGTCAAGAGTATAAAATGCAAGCTTTAAGGATGCTATCAAAATATGGTGAAGATCTAAGAAAATCTTACTCTAATGGGAAAGAAGACTTAGAAAAAATACGTGCGAGCGAGCTAGAAGACTTAGATAAGCAGAAGGATATAGAATATGATGATGTGTTGAAAGGCCTGCGTGAACAGGAGGAAACACAGCATCATGATGCATACGAGCAACACAAAAGAGGAGAGATCTCTTATGAGAAATTTGTAGAAAAATGCAATTCAGCCAGCACTAATTATTGTAATGAAGATAAGAGATTATATAGTGCTACACAAGACAAATATACACAACTGAAAGATGCAATACTAGATAAGTATGAAAATTTAAAAAGTACCTTGCTTGATAAAACCATAAACACTGGCTTAGAACAAGTAAAAGCGACTAAGAACATCGATGTAGAAAAGATGTTAGAAGAGATGATCAATATCGATCCAAACTTAATCAGAGGTACTCACATTAATCTACAAGAAGGTAAGATTTTTTCTATGCAAGCTCATGGTCAAGGAGATATGGGTGCACTGTCTATATATGACGGAAATACAAAGCTTGGAGAATTATTGAGCGAATCAGGATTTTTTAAGCAAGTTGAAGGCCAAACTAAAGAAACTTTTGTTTTTGAGGACATATTGCACAACTTAAATGTTCAATATGATGGTGGTGCTTATATGGCGGTTACAAAAGAAAATGGTCATTATAAAGCTTCTCTGATAGATGGCAGAACAGTTGAACGCGATGAATACTTTGATGAAGCACATTTACATGAAAATGAATTGTTGCATCCTAGCACTGGACACATCCAAAAAGATTTAGATTCTCTGCTCCTTAGAGGTACCAAAATTTTGAATCATCAGGATTCAAAGCATGCACAATATTCTGATGAGCAAAAGGCAAATGGAGTAATCGTGGAAAAAGGAAAATTACTGGATAATAAGGGAACAGATAGGACAGACGACGATGTATACGAAGCGGTTGTAAAGCAAGGAGACGAGCGCTTACATGAATTCAAAAATATGGGCTTTTATATTACCGAAGAGGTGAAAAATGAAAGAGGTGAAATTACAAATGGAAGTAACTTGTTCATTCATGATCACGGAAAAAATGTGCGCTATGAGTTACCTGAAAAAGTTACTCATCTAAAGTTAGTGCAAAAGGATGGACAATATAAGTTAGCACCATCTGATTCTGAAGGGAGAGAGTATAATGGCATACCAGATGAATATAGATATATAGATCCAATATTTGCACATGAATATGAGAAGAGAGATTATTCCCATAAACATGTAAATGTGGGCCTTATAAACTTAGAGAAATATGGCTCTGGCAAACTTTTTGCTATAAAGTACGATCCAAATGATTACCAAATACAAAGAAACTCTAGCGGTGAAATAGTTAGAATAAAAGATCAAGCATATTTCACTAAAGTAAAACTATTTGATGGTGATACTGATGAAGAAATTGGAATGTTATCTAATAATTTCCATAACTTCAAAGGGAAAATATTCTTTTCTGCTGATTATAACTACAGTTATAACGACTTCCTCGCATCTGTTTCTCCTCAAGTTGAAATTGAGGACATGGGGAATGGAAGTAAAAAAATAACTTTCGATCAAGGTGATGGTGATATCGGTGACACTAATAGAGGCTACACGGACTATCAGAGAATATTCACAAAAGAGAAACAAACCGAAAGTCCAAAAGGGCAAGTAAGTGAAACTAAGACAGAAGTTGATACATCACACATAAGTCACAATACTACTAATGTTGTTGCACAAGCTGCTGAAGAGAGAACTGTATCAAACGACAATAGTGAAATGCAGTCTGATCAGCCAATTCCATCACAAAGTTTAACAAGAACGAAAAGAACAGCTTCAGTGGAGGAGAAAGAGCAAGAACAGGTAGTATTAAAAGACACAATTCTCAAAATAGAAAAGAGTCGCGAGCAGGACTCAGAAGGGAAGCACAAGGCAAATGTAACCATAGATTATAATGATGTGAAAGCCTTGTATGATAGAGCGGAAGGAGCAGAAAAGCAATCTGTGTTAAAGTTTTGGCACAAATTGGCTGAATCAGGATATAAGGTTGGTGCTTTGCCGGAAGACAAATACTATTTTGAAAAAGGCAAATTCGTAATCCACGATAGTGGCACAAAGAAGCTTATAGTGTTACCTGAAGATAAGGTGTCCATCAAAATAATGAAGGATGGTGATAGTTATAGTTTAGCTATATCAAGTGGTAATGGCAAAGTAATAAGCAGCATTAGTAAAATAGATAATCCAAATTACGAATTGCTGTCAGATTCAAGTCATTTCAATTTAGGGGAGCAAGATAATATTGTATTATCAGATCAACATCACGAATATAATCTTTATCTAGAGAATGGCTTTGTGAAAATGTTTGATTACACAAGCGACCACATTTATCACGACCACAACTCAGCCTACATCTAATACATACAAGGAGGCAAGTATAGCTGACCCAAGCAACACGTCATACCGCGATTCATTCGCGGTATCTCTTAGCCGCTAACAAGTAGCGGGATACTTAACCGTCATACCGCGATTCATTCGCGGTATCTCTTAACATAGATCCCGCTAACAAGCAGCGGGATGACACCTCTCTTGGGCTCTTTTAGCTACAAACATTAAGAAATTTACCAAACGAAAAAAAAGGCAAAAGAAGCCCTGTGGTGCGAGTTTTGACTCTATATTACTGTAAGTGGCGCTGTAATAATGTGCTAACGCTTAAAATAAGCGCGATTTGGCTGAATGTAGAAAAAATTTAAAAGACATGCAGCCGCTATAATTTTATGTAATCCGCCAAAAAATACCCTAAGTTTTTTACTGAATTTTGTCATTGAGCCTGCAGGTCAAAAACAAGTTTTGAGTTAGAAATACCCTTAATACTACAATAAGGGGGTTGGCGGAGTTTGTCAAGGAAGTTTTGCATTTAATCCGTTTATGGCTTAGGTGCCGGCCAGCTACTTGACTCCCGGCTGGGTCGAATTTGTATAGCTACATTGTCGGTAAATCTAAATTGCTTTAATAATTTTGATTGAAAAATAGTTTTTCTATTATATAAATGCTACTTTAGGGTAATCAAAATGGAAGACGATAAATATAGCCTAGGTTTAAGAGTTATCCATTGGTTGATGGCTGTTTTTATTATTGGTATGCTTTGCTCTGGACTTTATATGAAAAGCTTACCACTTAGCAATGAGATTAAGTTCAACATATACGCTATTCATAAGGCTTGCGGTATCACTATTCTTGGACTAATCATAGTACGCATATTTTTTCGCGTCTTTACTTATGTTCCACGACTTCCAGCAAATTTTTCTCGATTTGTAATCAATGCAAGTAAAACAGTACACTTTGGTTTATATTCTTTAATGGTGCTAATGCCACTATCTGGCTATGTTATGTCTTCTGCTTCTGGCAAAAAGATCAAGTATTTTTTTCATATCCCTTTGTTGATTAATCAAAACAAAGATCTAGCTAACACGGCTAATCAGCTATATTCGATGCTTGCATGTTTTATGGTACTCTTTATAATCTTGCATATACTTGGCGCTTTGAAACACACATTTATAGATAAGCAAAACATTTTTAAACGTATGATATAGGTTATATGTTAAGTAGCCTCTGGAAAAAAGGAACAGATTTTCTTGGTAGTGAGTTTGCGATAATGGGTGGTGCTATGAGCTGGGTTTCAGAGAGAAACTTGGTTTCGGCAATCTCAAACGCTGGTGGTTTTGGTGTAATTGCATGTGGTGCAATGTTTCCAGACCTATTGAAAAAAGAAATCATAGAGACACAGAAATTAACTAACAAATCATTTGGTGTAAACCTAATTACTATGCACCCAAAGTTGAGTGAGTTGATAGATGTGTGCATTGAAACGAAAGTGAGCCATATAGTGCTTGCTGGCGGATTACCAACGAAGCCTAATATAGAAAAAATCAAGAGTGCAGGCATTAAAGTTATGTGCTTTGCACCAGCATTAAGCCTTGCGAAAAGGTTAGTAAAAATGGGAGTAGATGCGTTAATAATAGAGGGAATGGAAGCAGGCGGGCACATAGGGCCAGTTAGCACTTCTGTTCTCGCACAAGAGATATTGCCTCATTTTAAAAATGAACAAATACCAGTGTTTGTTGCAGGTGGAATAGGAAGAGGTGAAATGATAGTTAATTACTTAGAAATGGGGGCAAGTGGCTGTCAAATAGGTACATTATTTGTCTGCACTAATGAGTCAATTGCCCACAAAAATTTTAAGAAAGTGTTTATTAAATCAGCCGCACGTAATGCAATACCTTCTGTACAGATAAGTGCTGATTTTCCTGTAATTCCAGTAAGAGCTATAGCCAACAAAGCAAGTGATGATTTTATGAAGCATCAAAAAAAAGTTATTGATGAATACCAAAAGGGACAGATCTCAAAAGAAGATGGGCAGCTTGAAATAGAAAAGTTCTGGGCTGGAGCTTTAAGAAGAGCAGTAATTGATGGAGATGTTGAAACGGGATCTTTAATGGCCGGTCAAAGTGTTGGCATGGTTGATAGGGAAAAGCCTGTAAAAGAAGTGATAGACATATTAATTCAACAGGCAAACAATTATATTGAAATGTAGAAGTAGAAGAGCAAATAATTATCCATAATACGGCATAATTGCCCAGTTTTAATGTAAAATTAACGCTAAAAAGGTATCTATACATTTTATTATGTATGGAGAAGTCTATGCCAAGTTCTAAAAAAGATATTAACCAACAATTGCGCGACACTATATACAAAAAGGTAACAAAAAAAACACATAGTAATCAAAGTCCAAAAAAAAATGGAGATGGAACTATCGCAAAATGCATAGAGTTGTTCAACAAAGGAGCTGACCCTAACGTATTAATTCAATTAGAAAAATCACTGAGAGAGCAAGAAAAATATCAAAAATACTATAATTATTACACCGAGAAATTTCTTCCAGCATTGGAAGTAGAAATAACAAACTCAAAAAAACTAACTACAGCAAAAAGAACGGAAATAGAAAAAATAATTATGGAACTAATAACTTTAGATGTTGTTAGCAAGAGCAGCAGTGTAAGCTCAATACCAAGTGCTGTTAAAGAAAATATTGAAGATCAAATGCAGCTAGGACATATTGAAGAGCAAAACAACACACAAGAAACACCCTTGAATATAGCTGAGAAAAAAAGTGGTGATAATAAAATACTTAGTAATTTAGGTATTACAGAAGAAATACTTGAAAAAGATAGCAAGGTTGTGGAAGAAATAAAGGAGCATAAGCAGACTTCTGAACTCAGTAATGATAATGATTCAGATAGTAGAATAGATTCACCTAGAAAGAGTGAAGAAAGTTTGGAATTACCAGTAAGGAGCAGTATAAGCTCTACTGAAGAAGATAGTAATCCACAAAAAGCAGAAACTGAAAATAAAGTGCTGCTAGAACAGACCACAGAAAAAAAGCCAGCTCAGGTGTCATACCAGTGCGTGACACTGGGATCCAAAAAAAAAGAAAATATGGACCCAAGTGGTCAGGCTACTCAGAGGACAGGTAGTCAGCCAGTGAAATCTGAAGAACAAAAGGACAAAAAAAATACCATTACAACCATGCAGAAACCTCCTGTGAATGAGAAAAAGGGTGAAGATACTCCACTTAAACAACCCAATAACAGAAATCTTCACGTTGCACTTGTAGCAGGTTGTGCTCTCTCTACAATAGGGTGCATTGTTGCAGGAGCAATGACATCAGGACTGGTAGGAGCAGGACTACTTGCTATGGCTGCAGTGTTTGCTATAGCAGCAGTAGCTGAATTGCATTCAAACTTCCTATCAAGTAAATTAACATCCATTAATGTGGAACCTCTTGTTGATGATAAAAAGCTTACAGCATGTTCACATCTGTAAAAATTAAATATGTGTTACTTGTAGTGGATAAGTGAATTCAGTTCTTGCCTATTGATATAAAAGTTGTTATATTTGAGGAATATTTAAAGGGTATTTAGTTGATGCGCATTCAATTGAATAAAGTTTTGGTTTTTATAGCCTTATTAAGTTTCATTTTTGCATCATATTCTAGCGAAGCTTCGGTGAGTGATGAATTAAAGGATGTACAAGAAACAGTAAAAGATTTTATTTCTTCATTTTCAATTAAAGATACTGTAGAAAATATGAGTCCTTCAACAATCATAGGGTTGTGTATAGCTGCGGTGATACTTGCAGTAGTGTTCAGAGGTCTAATCTTTTTTATGATAATGTTTGGTGTACTGATCATGATGTTTGGTAGTACAGAAAAGGCAACAGACTACTTAAAAGAAAAATTTAATTTTGCAAAAGATATAAAATTACAATCCGATAGCGAAAAAAAAGATAAAAATTAAGATAGTATTTTTATCTTTTTTAATTATCTTTATTGAATACGCATATGCAGCTAAAAGTACAAGCAATTAACTCTAAGTTTGAAAAAAAGAACAACTTAGCATTACTAGAGAGCATTGATTTAGATTTCATTCCTTATGCTTGTCATTACAATGAAGAAACTATACTAACAAAACAGGGAGAGTTGTTAAAAATAATCAAGTTAGAAGATTATTCTTCTGTTGATAATTACAGCGACCTTAGAACTGAAATTAGAAAAAGCATATCAAAAAATATTAATAGCCTATATTTTACCGTTTGGATTCATACTGTCCGAAAGCGCAATAAATTGAGCTTAAAATGGAATAAAACTGAAGACTTCTCTGATAAGCTACATTCAGCGCGGTTTGATAAACTCACTGATAGTAAATTACAGTATATAAATGAATTATATATTGTAATATTGTTTAGCGATTTTGGTAAGAATACTAATAATTCATTTTTTTTTAATAGAATAAAGAATAAGCATAAGCTGTCTTTACAAGAAAGCCACCAGGAGTTGCAAAAGATAACTGACTTAATTCACGATGATTTAGGACCTTTTGGAGCTAAAAAACTGGGTCTAAGATTTAGTGAAGGTAAAATATATTCTGAAATGATAGAATTTCTCCACTATATTGTTACATTAACGCACAAAGATTATCCAATACATGAAAGGGACCTGTCGCAATATATTAGAAATTTTAAAATAGCTTTTGGTTTCAATACGTTTCAGACAATCTTTGAAAATCAACAGAAATTTGGCTCTGTTTTCAGCATAAAGGAATACCGAGAAATCTCCTTAGGCAATATAGATAGGTGCTTGCAGCTTGAATCTGAATTTATCATTACAGAAATAATGATATTTACTAGTAATAGTAAGGCAATAAAAGAATTTAATAAACAAATTAACATGCTGCAAATTAGTGAGGATAATACCTTACTTAAAAGCTCAGGAATTGAAGAAATAATAGAGCTTGAAAAGACCTCTAGTCTAGACTTCTGCCAACAGAAAATTATTTTTACAATATTTGCAGACGATAGGAATAAGTTAGCCGAAAATATTAGTGATTTATCTTCTATAATGTCATTAATTGGCTTCATGATATTTAGAACTGATCTACATATGGAAAGTCATTTTTGGGCACAACTTCCGGGCAATTTTACCTTTATTACACAACCGAAAAATATATTAGCAAAATATGCTTGCAGTTTTGCTATGCTGCATGATTTTACGTCAGGTACATTAAAAGGAGGAAGGTGGAAAGAAGCGGTAACAGTTTTTTTCTCAAAAGAAGGAAATCCTTACTTCTTTAATTTCTATGGAAAAAGAAATAATGGCCATACTACGATACTTGGAGCTCCAAATTCAGGCAGAACTTCACTCATTAATTTCCTATTATCAGAATCAAGAAAGTTTAACCCAAGAATTGTCATATTGGATAACACTGGAAAGTCGATAATTTTTACTAAAGCAGTGAGTGGTAAATATTATATAATCGATCCGAAGTATAAGGACAAAAGCCTAAAATTTAATCCACTAAACATTGAAGATAGTGCTTCCAATCGCAATATGTTGGTTGAACTGATCAAAAGAATGGTAGCCGATACGAGCTTGGTGGACGTAGAAGAAAAGATAAGAAAAATTGTGGATTCTATATTTGCTATACCCAAGGAGTCACGTTCTATTGCGCAAATTTCTGAGGTGCTTTTGCTCCTCGGGGGTAAAATAAGTAGATGGTGTGACGGTGGTGAGTTTGCTTACTTATTTCAAGATGGTAATGAATCAGATATTGACTGGGAAACAAAAATTATATCTCTCAACACCGCAAACCTCACAAAACGAAAAGAATGTATGTCCGTGATACTTTACTATTTTTTATATTCTTTTGAGGCAAAATGTGATGGCTCGCCTGCAATACTTGTTTTGGATGAAGCA
Source organism: Wolbachia endosymbiont (group A) of Norellia spinipes (assembly GCF_964273535.1). Lineage (NCBI taxonomy): Bacteria > Pseudomonadati > Pseudomonadota > Alphaproteobacteria > Rickettsiales > Anaplasmataceae > Wolbachia > Wolbachia endosymbiont (group A) of Norellia spinipes. The sequence goes on along the minus strand of NZ_OZ187006.1, from coordinate 1,116,905 downwards.
TGGGAGATAAGTAATATCTTTCCTACAGAGAAAGAGTTTGATAACTGGATGCAAAGAATGACGGAACTAAATGTTGTAGTAATCCTAAGTACTGAAAACTTAAACCTCGCATTTGCTAGCAAATTTACTCAATACTTAGATAAACATGTTGATACAAGGATCTTGATGCCAAACGTCAATGCAAATAGGTTATACATGAAAGCATTTTCTTTATCGAAAGAGGAGCTGAATATAATTCTGCAGACGCCAACACAGGAAGGTTTATTTTTGATAAAGCAGTATAAAGGGTTAGTAACTTTAAATTTAGATTTAAAGAATATGCAAGAAATACATGTACTTTCAGCTAACAAAGAGACGATAAAGTATATGTACGAGGCAATAAAGGAAAAAGGAGAAGAAGTTAATGAGTGGTTACCGGTGTTTTATGAGAAGTGTAAAGCTTAATTTCTTATTGATGTTCTTTTTGATACTTGGTCTTTCGTATCAAGGATATGCTGATTGTCCGAATTTTGTAACGAGTAATACTTGGTTAGAAGCAATAGTTAGCGGAGATTGGGTAAAAGAAATTAAAGTACAAGCAATAAAAGATCAAGGAGTTGATGGCTATTTTAATCCTAAAATTAGAGTATGTGCTTATGATGGAAAAAGTTATTGTTATGACTTACAAAGCGGGGAATCCTGCCGCCAAATACATGGAACACAAAGTACAGGTGGGGGTGTTTCTGCTGCAGCTTTTATTGACTGGGGAGGGGATAAAATGCTGAATGGTGGAAAAATTCATGGACAGGTGACACGGGGTCTTGAGTGGGAATGGGCAGATGGTGTTACTGATGAGGAAAAAAGAAGATTCGCTAACTCTCCTAAAATATGCGCTTGCAGTCAAAAGGGTGCTTGTATATCAGGTATTTCTGCATGGGGTTCTAGAGTTTTTTCAGGGGAAAATATCTTTCGCCCTGGAGAAATGGAAAATGTTTGTGATACTTGCTATCAGGAAAAAGTAAAATGTGCCCCTGTGCCACTTGCACCTGGCCCCCCTCCGTTCTGTGAGCAACTTGCGATGTCACCTCCACAAGTTAGAATTGTTCCTATAACAGATGAAGACAATGATTACTTTAACCCTAAAGTTAAGGTAATCATTGGTGATCTGAAAGGAGGAGACGGAGAGATTGGAGAAAAATTAGATTTCCCTAAAGGGTATGGAGAAGATAAAGCTGAGTGGCGCTCTATTTTAGACAAAGATGGCATCACGTACTACTTCAAAACTTATAGAGAAAAAGATAAGCTCTGCGCTGAATACCTTGGAACTCAAAGTATAGATGAAAAAAATCCACAGTTCGTCCGCTGTTTCCCGGCACCACCTACTCCAGAGCCTGAAGTAGTAGAGATAGTAAAAAGTAACACGCCTGGAAAACAGAGTAACACGTTAAAGATAAGAATGAAGATGAGTGAGAACACTTGTACTTATGAAGCACGTGGAACCTACAGCAATGGTTTATGTACTTTTAATGTTAATGCTGGTTCTTCTACAAACATTGGCCCTCTATCTTTAAAGGTAGTAAAACTGAGAATAGTTAAAAAAACAACTGATAGTAATAACGAAAAAAGTTATATTGATAATATTATAGAAGGTATATTAGAAAGTAATCCGCAACAATTTAAAGTTCTGAAAGAATATGACTATGTTCCTGATATTGAAACAGAATGTAAAGAGTTTCAAGGAAATAAATGCAAATTGAACAGCTTAGGACAACCAGAAGTAGAAATAAAATATAAAGAAAATTCTAACAGTAGAATGCTTTGTCTTTCTGGATGGCAGCCAGAACCAGAAGAGTTTGTTCTTGAAAGAGAAAATAAAATAATACCACTAAAATTAATGGGAACAAAATATATTAAATACAATGCTGTTTATTCAAAGGAATCAAATCGGTTCTATTATCTTCCAAGCAAGGAAAGGGAAACAGTCGACCTCTTAAAAATAAAAAGACTTCAAGATCAGTTGGATAAAATAATATTTAATAAGCAAGGGTATGTTTTCTTCCCTGACGACAATAAACAGGAAAAGGGGAAATGCAGTTACTGTGTAAAAAGAAATGATGAGATAGACAAGGCATTTAAATCTGGTAAAGGACTGAAAGTAGTATACAAATTGACTGATGTAGAGCATAGAGAAAAATGTAATCAAGGTGATGATGGTTGCATCTGCTCTGATGGAAAATGCAGCCGTTCAAAACAATATTTGAATAAAAATGAAAATGATAAGCCATTCTACTTAAGGTATGAGGAAGTGGATTGTAAAGATAAGGATGGTAAAGTATTAAGAGATGAAAAAAATGAAGTACAAAAGTGTACACAATTAAAAGATCAACTGATTAAAGCAGATAGAACAGAGGTCTTTTACGCTGATAAATTGTGTAGGTTCGATTTAGAAGGTCTCAAAAAGAAATTAAAAGAAAAATTAAAAGAGATAATCAAGGAACAGCTGAAAAATAAGAAACCAGATCTTGAAAAAAATAATGAAAAATCCTATGATCATGAAAATAAAGATGTTTATACAGATGACTTATCAATAAAATTTGATCGTGTTGAAATAGAAGCGTGGGGAAGTGGTGAAGCAGGTCATATAAAAGATACACCTATTAACTGCGAATCTTCTGTATGTTCCACTGAAAGTAGAGCAGGAATGCCAGGCGATTATATTAAAGCTAAACTGAAAATTGACCCTAATTATCCTGTAATTAAGGTGAAAGTTACAGAGGGAGGGGGTAACCAGGAAAATAACTCCTCAGATAAGGACGGAGGAGCTATTTTTATAAAAATGTGTCGTTCAGACAAACAAGATTGCAAGCCATTAATCACTGTTGCAGGTGGAGGTATGTATAGAACATATGGTCCTGAACGTACAAGTTATCGGGACACAATAATTCATGAACCGAGTTTAGAGTTAGAAAAAACAGTCATACCAGCAAGTGCATTGAAGTCTACTGAAGATAATAAAATAACATATATAGAAGATGGTCAAGTCAAGTATGAAATAATAGAGTGTGGAAGTGGTTTGAGAAGCAGTAAACCTGGTGCAGGTGGTTGCATTTATAAAAGCAAAGAAATTTATGGTAAAGGCTCTCCAGGGTATGTGAAGATTAGACCTATTATAAAGGAATTTGACAAAGAAGAAATAAATGATGCTATTGAAAAAGTGACAAGAGATCTATATGATCTTGAAGCTATGACTGATTTTTCGACGAAGGACCTTAATGTGAATATAAGAGAGAAAGTTGAAGAGGAAATCAAAAAAGAATTGTTAAGGTAAAAAGATATAACTCTGAAAATTATGCTCTCGTTTTAATAATTAATTAAAGTAAAGCATGTAGTAAATGGTGTATCTTAACAAAAAGGTATAACGAATGTAGGAGGGTGCTTTATGTCTCTAAAGAATAAAATTTCTGAGCTAATAGAACAACAATTTAGCATTAAATACCATGACAATTATTTGGCTACCACTATACATAAGTGGGCTGCAAATGAAATATCTAATTCTATTGCTTTTTGCATAATTGGTTGTGGAAATTGCAAGATTGGATATTAAGATGTTGCAAATTCATTCAACATAACAAAAGAAGAAATTGATCAAGGTAATATTGCAAGCATAGAAAGCAAAATAAAAAGTGAAGCTGAAAAATCAGGTAGTGAGTTTCTTAAGTTGATTTCTAGAATGGATCAATCGCTAAGAGAACAAAGTGAAAAGTCTATTGTACAAATTTTAAACTCATCTGCTGAGGAGATGTTACAGAGTTTTTGTGACAGCACTATATGGCAAAATAATTCTCCAGAACCTCAAGAAGTTAGTGCAACTCCTGCTTCATCTGAAGAGTCTGCTACAGAAGGTCCGGAAACTAGTGTTAATCCAGATCCTTTATCAACCTAATCAACCCCATATATATGTTTTTTTTGTACCCATGCTTTACGTTTTGGGGTGGAAAGAAAGCACCATTCTTCGTTGCATTTTTCTATTTTCATTACAACGAACTTGTCTATTTTCATAGTAATCTTGCTGTCTACACTCTGTTTTTGATATCCATAAGTATCTTCTTTTATCATTGCGTGGTGCTTATCACTAAGCAGATTGCCTTTTATCCATCCGCAGTCTTCATCTATATCGCAGACCTTTTTCCAACTCTCAAACTCTTCTATCACTTTCAGGGGCAGATTTTTGCAAGTGTATATCCATTTTACAGGATAGTGAAACCCTGGCCCTGTTCTCATGTTGATTTTGTTTGACTTTGTTGAAACAAAGTTATTAGCAAACAAGCTATGACTAAATAATAAAAACAATAGGATAATAGTACTGAACCAAGATCCCAGTGTCACGCACTGGGATGACGTGAGGGATAGTGTAACAGACTTATTCATCATAATTCACGATTAGATTGACATAAGATAAAGAGTAAATTAAAAATTGAATAGATCTTTAAATGCAAAATCAATGCCTATAGAAATATTAATGCCTGCTCTTTCACCGACAATGAGCAAAACTGGAGGAAAAATTGTCAAGTGGCATAAAAAAGAACAAGACAAAGTTGAAGTAGGCGACGTAATTGCTGAGATAGAGACTGATAAAGCCATAATGGAGTTTGAATCTATAGATGAAGGAGTTTTAGCAAAAATTTTAGTAACAGAAGGAACAAGTGGCGTGCCTGTAAATCAACCAATAGCTTTAATGCTGGAAGAAGGAGAAGATGAAAGTGCACTTAACAACTATACTTCAACTTCCATCAATAGTGCAGTTAAAAAGGAAGTGACAAAAAGTGCTGTTGATAATCAAAAATCAGAACACCAAGATTTAAACGGAAAGCCAACAAGTCATTCTTCGGTGTCATTCCAGCGCGTGACGCTGGAATCCAGAAGAAAAGAACCAGTGTCAGCTACTCAGATGACAGAGGGTTATATAGAAGGTAGAATAAAAATAAGCCCATTAGCTAAGAAAATAGCTCAAAATGAAGGGGTTAATGTGCAGCAATTAAAAGGTACAGGACCATATGGTCGCATAATTAAGGCTGATGTGTTGGAGTCTTTAGGTAGTGGTACACGCATTGAAAGTCGTGAAAGGCCCGAGGAAGATACCATGGTTGAAGTAAGCAATATGCGCCAAGTGATAGCACAGCGCTTAACTGAATCCAAACAGAATGTTCCACATTTTTATTTAACTGTAGACTGCCAGGTTGATAAGTTAATATCGTTAAAAAACGAGATTAGCTCAGCAGATGAAAATAACAAAGTAACAATTAATGACCTAATCATAAAAGCTGCAGCTTTCAGCATGAAAAAATTTCCTGATATAAATTCTTCGTGGATAGATAATAAAATACTTAAATACTCGAATGTAGACATTTCAATCGCTGTGGCACTTGAAGATGGGCTAATTACTCCTATAGTAAAAAATGCTGATAAAAAGGGTATTTTATCTATATCAAAAGAAGTGAAAGATTTAGTAAGCAGAGCAAGATCTGGAAAATTAAGGCCAGAAGAATTTCAAGGAGGTGGGTTTACTATTTCCAATTTAGGAATGTTTGGTATAAAAGCCTTCAGTGCTATAATCAATCCGCCGCAATCTTGCATTATGGCAGTTGGTGCATCCAAAAAACAACCAATTGTTATGAATGAGAAAATAGAGATAGCAGAAATAATGACAGTAACACTTTCTGTTGACCATAGAGCAGTTGATGGAGCATTAGGAGCAAAATTTTTAAATGCCTTTAAGCATTATATAGAGAGTCCTCTGGCGATGCTTATTTGAAACCTATTAGCATCGTTATTACAAAATTAATACCTCTAAGTTTATAATTCTACTAGTTAATAGGCTTAGAGGTAAAAAAATGAATACTACAGTAGAAAAAAATAATCCAAAAATTTTTCCTAAAAATGAAGGAAAGATTAACTCAAAAGGCATGGTTGCCCCACCGGTACCACCAAGAGCACCAGAGACCAAGTTATCGTCGCAGAATGAGTTAGAAAAAATAGTAAAGCTTAAGAAAGTTGCTCCACCTGTTCCTCCGAAATCTTCCCAAGCTAAATTTGCTGGAATAAAAGCGATTTTTGAGCGAAATGCATCTCATTCCCAAGCAAATGATAGTAATAAAACAGTAAGTAGCAATCTTGGAAGAACATTTGGCCCAACAATGCAAAAACTCATGAAAGACAATATTCATAGCACTTCTAACAAACAACGCCGTGATTCAGGGGATAGTGGTATCAGTGATGTTAGTAGCAGTACTCTTGATAAAAAAGCTAAAGCTTACAATCCACTTGATTGGAATCCAATCTATCAAGGTAAAAAGCGCTTTAGCTTAGACAATATGTCGAGTAATTCGTCTTCATGTAGTGAAAAAAGCAATATTTCAGATATAAGCGATAAGTCTAATAATTCAAACATTTTCAGATGTAATATTACTAGGAGTAACAGTAAGGAAGACCTTCGTAAACCTGATGCTTCACATAATGACAAATCTGCAGGTAAAAAATTATCTAATGTCAACGTAAGCGAATTAATCAGAAAGTTTGAACAAGGTAATAACATAGTAAAGGGGCGTTAATCAAATATTACCCTATCTTTGTATATGCAAAGGTAGGGTATCTTTTCAAAATATTATATCCTTTATAGCTTTGTTAATTTTCGATTCCTTCTCTGCAAAAGCAGCTTCTAGAGAGGTTTTAAGTTTTTCCCATTCCTCTTGACCATTTAGAATTAAAGATTTATATTCATTTTCAATTTTTTCCAATGCTCTTTGACATGAGGAATCTAACTCCTCATACAAATCAGTATTTACTGATTGCAGTATTACCAAAAACGAAAACAAATTTGGAGCAGGTAATTCTTCTCTTGTGTAATTCAGAAGACACAGCTTTATTTTTTTTACGCAGTATTCTATTGTTTTTAACGATAGTAAAAGGCTTTCTGCATAAAATATAAAACTATCTACAATCAAATTTTTTGACTTTTTCGGTAATTTAATATTTTCAAATAGTTCTTTTGTAAATTTTTCTATCGGTTGCTTCGGTAAATGTAAAGAGAGATCAGTAAAAGATTTTAGGTCAAAATTTGGTCCAAGTATCGTGCTAATGGCTTTATGCACATTGCTCTTATCTTTACTTACAGAAATAATGAAAACCAGCCCCTCCACATCAAGCATATACTTTATAGATTCCAAAAAATCGACAACGAATTTAGGGCGGCACACATCAAGATTATCCACCATTATATAAATGTTTTTGTCTTTTCTAATTCTATTAACTACTTTTGCCAATTGTGTTTTAAAATCCTTAATGTTTTCTTCTCTTCTTTGAAGAGTATTCAACTCTCTCAGTACAGAACCAATATCTTTCCTATCAGCCTCTTTTGTAGCGTCAAGCAATACGGAAAGCATAGCAAGTGGAGATTTACTGATCAGCTTTCCTAGTGTGTTTAGAGAAAATAGTTCTTGGTTTATGTTCTTGAACTGTTGTATAACGCTTCTTTTTACTTCATACGATGCAAATAAATCTTCAAATAGAAAATTTAAAAAAGAAGGAAGTGGTTGATCCAGTGCATTGATATCCCATGCGTTATAGTAAGCTGCAATTTCATTTTGCTGTTTTAACTCTTTTACCCACTCTTTCAGAAAAAACGTCTTACCCCATCCGTCATATCCTTCTAAAGATATTATTGTAAAAAACTGATCAATCGTTTTAATTATAGTGTTGAATTTGCCTGAAAATTGCTTATAGTTTAGACGGTCATTTTCCCAAGCCGCCACTTGAAGTGGTGGCGCTGTTTCTTTCTTCTTGAACGTTATTAACGATGCAAGTTTTTTTAAGCACATACCTTATTTTATATTTAACTCATATTCTTGTCTTGAAGTGAGGGCTGCTTTTAACGTTCCTTCATCTAGATAGTCAATTTCTCCGCCCATTGGTATGCCGCAAGCAAGACGTGATATTTTCACATCCAAATTTTTTAGCAATTCAATTATATATTGTGCAGTAACTTGACCCTCTAATGTCGGATTAATTGCAATAATTATCTCTTCAACTTTAGATTTTGTCACTCTTTCCAGAATAGTATCAAGGTTAAGTTCTTTTGGACCTATGCCGTTTATTGCAGACAATCTGCCCCCCAAAACATGGTATAAACCTGAATATATATTTCCTTTTTCAAACGCCCATAGATCACCCAATTCTTCTACTACACACAGTAACTTAGTGTCACGTTTTGGGTTAGTACAAATAGAACAAGGTGATTTAGTATCTAGATTTCCGCAAATCTCACATTCTACTATAAGATCTGCTAGCTCTTTAATCAAAGATACAAGTGGTAGCATAACTTTCTCTTTGTTTTGGAGTAAATGTATAACCAACCTGCGTGATGATGATGGTCCTAAACTTGGCAATTTAGAAAAAGCATGAACTAGATTCTTTATGTTAATGTTCATTCAATAAATTCAGAATAGTTCATCAAATGGTAACATCAAACCCTTTGTAAAGAAAGTGGTAAGTTTCTCTTGATCCCACTTTGATTAGCTATAGAAAAAATTTTTTACTCTAATGCAAAAAATTACTTCCGCACACTTAAAGCCTGATTATAATAGACTTCTTGCATAACCCAAACTAAGTAGAAAAAAGGTATAGCTGACCCAAGCGAGACGTCATACCGCCGCAGTATCTCCAGATCCCGCTAACAAGTAGCGGGATGACTACCCCTACAACAATATTGCAAGTATTGATTTTTCTCCCCATGAGAAGAGTCTGGAAGCTCTTTCACTCTAAACACGATGTTCACATCCTCAAAATTAATCTCAATTCGCTTAACTAATGTTCTAATAATATCACGTTTAGTTAGCCAGTCTGCATTATCAAGACTTGAGTTAATACTAGAGGAAAATCCCTCTAAATTTGTTACTACTAGAGTGAACTCTTGTGTGAGTTTTTTCTGATCAAATGTTTTTTTCTTTTGTTCTTCAACCATTTTTAAGTTTTGTTTCATTGCTTTAATTCTTGGCTCAAATTCTTCTTGATCAATATATTCTTGAGCATCACTATCAATTAACCTTGCAATACCACGTTTTAATTTATCTTCTTGTGCTTCAAGCAAAGCGCTTTTTTGATCTAGTGGTAAGTTCTGAAAGTCTTCGTTTATACTCCTCTAATATTCTATTCGGATTTTTTAATAGATGCTTTACTTCTTCCCACACAGCTATGTCTAATGTATCTGTACGAATTAATTTGTTGTTACACATTTTATTACCACCAAAACGGCGTGCCAATACAACGATAATACACCTGATTATTAGTTTTTTTCCCTCCTTATTCCTTGCAGTGCTAGTACCATAATATGCATAATTACAAAGCTTACATACTACTAAACCTTGCAATAAATATCTTGCTCCTCTTTGTCTTGTTCTTGCTATTTTTCTATTCTCTGCTAATTGTTCTTGAACTATATCAAATAAATCTTCGTTTACTATACTAGGTACTTTAATATAAATCCAATCCTCTTTTGGAACAGGATAAGTAGAATAATTATCTTTTGGTTGCTCGCAGGAGTTTTTTTTGGTCTTATATGTTTTAATTTTACGCCTAACCTTGTTTTACCAAAAGCTGCTTGTCCTCTATAAGCAGAGTTTTTTAACATACTCAAAACTACAGCCCTATCCCAATATTCTTTTCCTGTTCGCGTCATAACGGACATAGCACTTAGCCCACGACATACTTCTCCTATACTCGCTCTTTCTCTTCCTACCCAAAAAAATACTTTACGCACAACTTCAGCTTCTTCTTCATAAATTTCAAATAAGGCTTGTCCTGTCTCTGTATTTTTATTTATATAATGATAGCCATAAGGAGCAGCTCTCATTACACTTATATAACCCTTATTGGCTGCATAAATCTTTCCTCGGCAGCTTCCTTCCATGATTTTTGCACGTTCATATTCTGCTATCATACCTTGCATTTGTAATAGTAATTGAGATTCTGGATTATCGCTAATTAAAAAAAATGACTTCTACTCCTAGTTTCTTGAACTCTTCAAGTAATACCATCTGATATGCATACTTGCGAGATAAACGATCAGGAGAATGAATATAAACCTTATCAATGCTACCTTCTGCTATTTTATCACGTAATTTTTCTAAACCAGGACGGATTATATTAGAACCATTATCAATAAATTTATATTCATTTAATAATTTATGTCCGTCCATACTAATTTGATTCTCTATAGCAGCAATTTGACTTGCTATTGTACCTTCTTGTGCTTGTCTCCCTGAAGAAACTCTTGCATATAATCTAACTGTTACCATTTAACCCTCCTTAAATCTACTTTCTTACATTCAGAGTTTTCTTCCTTTTTGCTCACTTTTATTGGTTTACTTAACACTAATTTTTCATATGCATCTAATAGATACAACTCTGCTAATCTATTCACTTCATAACTACAACGAATACAAACTATTAATTTCTTGTTGCCCATTAGCTCTCCCATTTATTATTCATCGAGACATATGGTTATTTGATCACTAGCTCTATAAATAAATTCAACTCTCTGTTCTTTTTGTAGAAGCTTTCGGGAAATAGTTTTCTCAAGTTTCAGATTTCTTCCAATATTGTTGGCGGAGTCCCTACGTCATACCGCCGCGGTATCTCTTAGCCGCTAACAAGTAGCGGGATGACGATTCTTCAAATCGTCAAGGTGTCATCCCAGTGCCCTGACTACTTGGATCCAGAAAACTTAACTTTAAATAAGTGGCTGCATAATAAAGACTAGATTCCAGCGTCACGCGCTGGAATGACACCATTTTCGGTCTCTTAAGTTGCTTTAGCTACAAACATTAAGAAATTTACCAAATAAAAAAAAAGGCAAAGAACTCCCGTGGTGCGAGTTTTGACTCTATATTACTGTAAGTGGCGCTGTAATAATGTGCTAACGCTTAAAATAAGTGCGATTTGGCTGAATGTAGAAAAAATAAAAAAGACATGCAGCCGCTATAATTTTATGTAATCCGCCAATAAATACCCTGAGTTTTTTACTGAATTTTGTCATTGAGCCTGCAGGTCAAAAACAAGTTTTGAGTCATAAATACCCTTATTATCATAATAAGGGGACTGGCGAAACTTGTAAAGTAATTTTTTGCAATATCAGGGGATAATTTCGACCATAAACCCCTACCAATAAATTTTAACAAAAATACTTTAGTGCATTTTCAAATATAAGCATTCCATCACCATATTTTGGCACAGCAATACCTAAACGCTTGCTCTTTTCTTTTTCAAGAGGCCAATTATCTTGCTGAGTAAAAAATATTCCCCTCTCTGTATGGGGCATTAAAGCTAGCACTCTTCCACTTTTATCTGATAAAGCTGCTAGGTCGTATGTAGATCCGTTCGGATTGTAAGGAAATTGTAGGTTAGCATAGTTGCCATTTTCATCAATGTAACGTAATGCGGTGGAATTGCTCTCAATCAATTGGTTCAAAATATCTTGATCCATAAAAAATTTGCCTTCCCCATGAGCAATAGGGAGATATAGTTCACTCAGGCCCCGTAGCCAAACAGAATTACTCTGCGGATTAACTCCCACTCTAATCCAACGGCATTGATAATTGCCTATATCATTATGGATTAAAGCTAGACTAGAGAACTCTGGAATTAATTTTACTAATATCTGACAACCATTACATATTCCTATAATCAGCTTGTCCTGAGATAAAAACTCTTGAAACTCATCCAACAAGTTGTTTTTAATACGTAAAGCAAACGCATTACCAGCACCAGTGTTATCACCATAGGAAAAACCTCCTGGAATTGCAAGTATATTGCTTAATTTCAGTTCACTTGGATTATCTATGATATCATTAATGTGAACGATTTTTATTTCAATATTACTAATACCAAGTTTTCTGCTGCATTCCATAAATGCAAATGCGGTTTCTTTTTCGCAATTTAAGCCATAACCAGATAGGACTGTGATTTTCATGAATTGCTAAAAATTAAAAAATTCGAATTTCTTTTTTACAAAATTTGCTACTAAATTTAACGCAAATAACACCAATAATAAAGCTATAATTGCAATAGCAGCAAGTTCAATAAATGCAATTTCAGGACTACTTGACCATATGTATATTTGCACAGGCAGAACAGTCGCCGGATCGAAAAAGGACGTAGGTGTATCAGCAATAAATGCCACCATACCTATCATAAGTAAAGGGGAAGATTCACCTAAAATCCTTGCAATTGCAAGCACAGTACCATGTATTATTCTTGGTAACGCAATCGGTAAAGAGTGATCTAATATCACCTTGATGTGAGGCGCACCGAGCGCAAACGCTGCATCTTTTATCGTAATAGGAACATTCGCAAAGGCATTTTTTGTTGCAATTATAATATTAGGTAACATCATAAATGAAAGAGTCATTCCACCAACAAGTGGTGAAGAGCGCGGTAGCCCAAATATGCCAAGATAGAGAGTTAAGCCCACTACACCAAATATTATTGAAGGCACTGCAGCAAGATTATTCATGCTAATTTCTACAATATTAGTCATTAGCCTATTTTTAGGCATAAATTCGTAAAGACAGATGCCCGACATAATTCCTATTGGTAATGCTAATGCTATGCACACTATAATTGTCATTAATGAACCGATAAATGCCCCTAAAATCCCTGCATTCTCAGGTTCACGAGAGTCAGATTTAAGGAATAAAGACTTATTAAAAAATTTTTTCACTCTCCTCTTTTCTTTTAGCCAATCAAGTAATTTAGCATAACGATCATTCAAATGTTTATCTTTATTTATTGAATTAATTATACTTGACGCGGTAAACCAGATCTCATATTCACCACTATCTTTTACTTTCTTACGAAAAAATTTCTCTAGTTCTTTGTAAGAATTACGACTTAAAATTTCGTCACTGTCTTTAAAATCAGTTCCTTTAAACACCTTACGTAAAGAATCGTTGAGTAAGCCAATGGACTTATACCGCAAATCACTAGGATTATTTGTTAAAGTAAGATCAGCACTTATTTCAATTGGCAATAAAATTTTCGTTACTGTTAAGGCACTGTAAGAGTTAACTAATATACTCAACAATATACACACAGGACAGCCAAGTGAGATAACTAGTGCCGTGAAAGAGCAAAAGCGTAACGCTCTGTTCTTTTTATTTTTCCTTTTTATACGAGCATGTACACGCCTTGACTGAAGTAATTTAAGGGATTTTTTCTTTATACTCATTTATTTTCCCTGGATCCTATCGTCAAGCCCACAGCTGTACAAACGTCCAGTTTAATAAACGTTGATGTCATTCCAGTGCTTGACACTGGAATCCAGTTATAAAAATATTTACAAATCAGGCAATTGGTAACAGACTCCATGCTAAAAATAACATCCATGATATAGAATAAGGTAGATCCCAGTATCAGCTACTTGGATGACACTGGGGAAGTGCTGGGATGACACAATTGACATCACTCCCTATTGTATCTACTTAGATTTCTTTTTAACATAAGTAGTATGCTCTTTGATCCTTGCAGCTTTTCCAAATAGTTTGCATAGATAATACAGTTTTGCTCTACGAACCTTTCCTTTTCTTGTCACTTGCACTGAAACCAGTGCAGGAGAATAAACAAAAAATTGAGACACTATACTTTCTCCATGGCTCACTTTTCTGACTGCAAAAGAAGAATGCAACCCGCGGTTCCTTTTTGATATACATACACCTCTAAATATCTGTATACGTTCACTTGCACCGTCAACTACTTTAAAAGTGACCTTCAAATCATCACCAGGACGAAATTCTGGTATTTCTTTAGCTAACACTTGCATTTGCTGTTCGTTAAATTTTTTAAGTAAATTTGTCATTTATCTCTCCATTCAATAATTCAGGCCTACGCTTTTTTGTTATAACATGAGACTGCTTCTGCCTCCAATCACTTATTTTTTTGTGATTGCCAGATAACAAAACCTCAGGTACTTTATATCCCTTCCACTGCTCAGGTCTAGTATATTGAGGATATTCAAGCATACCACCATCATAACTAAAACTTTCTTCAATAATACTATCGGAATTATTTACTACACCTGGAAGAAGTCTAATGCATGCATCGAGAACCACCATCGCAGCTGGCTCACCTCCTGAAAGTATATAATCTCCGATACTTAATTCATAAGGAGTATACGCATCAATTATCCTTTGGTCAATACCTTCAAATCGACCACACAATATTGTTATATGAGGAAACTCTAATAATTCTCTGGCAATATTCTGATTAAACTTAGTTCCAGATGGAGTCATGTAAATAAACTTAGTGTTTTTATGAACAGAGAGCATACTATCTACTGCATCACCAACTACATCAGAACGCATAACCATTCCTGCTCCACCTCCATATGGAACATCATCCACAGTTGAATGTTTATCTTTCGCAAAAGAACGAATATTTATTACTTCAAGGTTCCATATTTTTTTTTCTAACGCTTTTCCGGCAAGAGAATAGTTCAAAAACCCAGGGAACATTTCTGGAAATATGGTTAATATTGTAACATTGAATGCCATTAAGGTTTATTTTAAGTTATTTGGAGCTATACTCTAAGAACAGTAAATTGATATAATATATAGTTAAATTAAGCATGTCACTGAATAAAACAATATACGAAGGTAAAGCGAAAGCCATTATTGAAACTGAAGACTCATCAACTGTTATACAGCACTTTAAAGATGATGTTACAGCATTCAATAAGAAAAAATATGAAATTATTGAGGGCAAAGGAATAATTAATAATCATGTTAGTGCTTTTATCATGGAAAAGCTTGAAGAAGCAGGAACTAGCACGCACTTTATAAAAACTCTAAACGAAAGAGAACAGCTAGTCAAAAAGCTCAAGATAATACCTCTTGAGGTGGTAGTTAGAAATGTTGCAGCTGGCAGCTTTTGCAAACGTTTTAATATCAAAGAAGGTGAGGCACTTACATCTCCTATAATCGAGTTTTTTTACAAAAATGATGACCTAGCCGACCCAATGGTGAATGAAAATCACATACTGTATTTTGATTGGCTATCTAGCAAAGAAATGGATGAAGTTAAAACTACAACTTTAAAAATCAACGAAATCTTAGTCCACCTATTTTCAAATGCAAGTATATATTTAGTTGATCTCAAGTTAGAATTTGGCAGATTAATAAATGACAGTACTAAAATCATTTTAGCCGATGAAATCAGCCCTGATAACTGCAGGTTATGGGATAAAAATACTTATAAAAAGCTAGATAAAGACGTCTTTCGTTTGAATTTAGGAGATTTAAAGGAAGCGTACCTAGAAGTTGCAAAAAGACTGTCAGTAAAGTTAGACTAACTAAATACTACTCTATCAAGTGGAGGGTTACATGCCTCATCAAGTTTTCCAATAATTTCAATTTTTTCTCCACGTTTTTGGAAATGATTTTTCACGTTTTGCATATTCTCAGGACTTACGATCAATACCATGCCAATACCACAATTAAATGTTTTTAGCATTTCTTTCTTCTCTATTTTACCCTCCTTTGTTAGCCATAAAAATATATCTGGCCATTTCCAGGAATTAATGTCTATGTTTGCAAATAAGTTTTTTGGAAGAATCCGCGGAATATTATCTATCAAGCCACCACCTGTTATATGTGCAATGCCTTTTACCTTTGGCATAATAGGCAACAAAGAATCAACATATATTTTTGTTGGTTCGAGCAACACTTCTTTCCAAAGCTGATTATTCCATGGAGATGAGTCGTTATAATTTATACCTAAGCCTTTGAAAATATGGCGCACCAAAGAAAACCCATTTGAGTGAATTCCACTTGACTCTAAGCCAACTATATAATCACCTACTTTCATCATGCTACAGTTTGGAAGAATTTGCTTTCGATCAACTACACCAACCACAAACCCTGCAAGGTCATAGTGATTATTATCATACATTCCAGGCATTTCTGCAGTTTCCCCACCAACCAATGCTATTTTAGCTTGCTTGCACCCCTTTGCAATGCCTTGGACCACAGATAATAAAACGTCCTTGCTCAAAACACCTGTTGCAAAGTAATCAAGGAAAAATAAAGGCGTTGCTCCTTGTGCAAGTAAGTCATTTACACACATTGCAACTAAATCTATACCTATAGTATCATGCCTATTCACTTCTTGAGCTATCAATAGTTTCGTACCTACTCCATCAGTTGAGGAAACAAGTACTGGATGGTCATATTTCTTACTTAGTGCAGCAAAATCAAACAACGCAGAAAATGAACCTATTTCGCTGATTACTTCTTCTCTAGTAGTTTCTTGAGCAATAGGCTTGACTTCTTTTATTAACTTATTATATAGTTCAAGATCTATTCCTGATCTGATATAAGTATTCATAATCCTTCTATAAATTTTAAAATTGTTAATACTATATTAATGCCTTGATATAAAAAGTGCAACGAAACTTTCTCTTAATTGACTATTATATGTTTACCAATATAGGGTAACTTAAATCATTTATAATTATCCAATGAACAAAAACATCAAAAACATACTGTTAATAACGGAGCTGCTATCAGGACGGCTGCTTCATGACTTTGCTAACTCTATGAATGGAATAATGTTTGGCTTAGAAGAGCTTGAAGTAATAGATAAGAACGATGCTGATGCGCAGAAGGAAGCGTTGTCGTTTCTTAAAGAAAGCTCCGATGATTTAATATATAAACATAAAGTTATGAAGCAGGCATATTCTTCTTCAGCAGATAATTACAGCTTTGATCAGACCAAATCTAATATCGAAAATTATTTATTAAAAAAAAAGTAAAGCTTACGTGGAAAATAGACGCATACTCTGCAAAAAATAAGGAAGATTTAATTGAAAAGATAAATAAGATAATTTCTAATATGGTGCTAACTATAGCCAGCGCAGTGGCGGAAGTTGAACTAGTGTCTGTTTTACTGAGTCAAACAGAAGATAAAATGCTATTAACTATAAAAATTCTAAATGAACACAAACCAATAAGCAAATCATTAGTAGACAAATTAATCAAAAAAAATGACACTAATTTAAATACAAAAGATATTAATATCTATATGACCTCTTTATTATTAGAGTACTATAAAACTGAAATGCATTGTACTTGCGAAAATAATTTGCTGGAGATAGGTTTAACTATACCTTGAGTTGCATATTTGGTTATTACAACTTTTTCTTCGTTTCAAGGCAAGACATTCCCCGACAAGGGGTACCAAATCTAATTTTTGTAATCACTTAAGTCTAGTACTATTTTATTAATGTAGCGCTCATTTGCATCTTTGATTATAAACTTCATACCATTTTTATATTTAATGACTTCATCTACAGAAGGCACTTTACCAGCAATCGAAAGAATCAAACCACCAAGTGTAACATAGTCTTCTTCAAGGTCACGTAATTCTATTTTTAGATCCTCTTCTATATCCTTTATAAGAACCCTTGCTGACACTTCAAACTTATTTTGAGACAATTCAGTAATGGTATATTCTGAATTTATTTCGTTCTCACTATCAATGTTTGGTATTAGCTCCTCTATAAGATCGGTCATTGAAATTAAACCATCAGTTCCACCATATTCATCCAATACAATAGCTAAGTATGACTTAGAAGATTTCATCCTAACAAAAAGATTAGTTGTCTTCATCGAGGGCGGAACAAATATTACGCTTTGTATAATATTTCTCAGATTAAAATTTTTATCCCTATTAAAAATAACATCTTTTACATAAAAAAAGCCTATTACGTTATCAAAGTTATTTCTATAAATTGGTATTTTAGTGTGGCAAGTGTTTTTTATCTTCTTTATTATTTCACGCTCGCTTGACTCAATGTCTACTGCGCATATCTCTGTACGTGGAGTCATTATATCCATTATACCACAATCGCGGAATTTTAATAGACCATTAAATATATTAAGGTCTGGCAGATCTTTCATTAATGCTTCAGTCGCACACTTTTTCAACACAGAAGCTTTTTTGAAAAGGAAGAGAAAAATTCTATATGCTATTTTTTCTACTAAGGTTCCTTTTTTACTCAATTTATTCCCTGTAATGGCAAAAACGTTTTCAGATCAGATTTATCAAGAAAACTGTTATTAAATGTTTAATAAGCATGTGAATAATGTCAAATTAATTTGTGAATTATTTGTTGATATAAAATACCAACAATTGATCAACAGTTTTTTCAACGACATATACATAGTTATGTAACAATGCATGATGGTAAAATGTTTTCCATAAAAGAAAATTACTGACACTCTGAACATCTTACTTATACACATAAATCATAACAGAAAATCAATAGCATATAGAAGTTGTTAACATATTTATCCACAAATTAAACAACGCCAATTTTTACTGAATTTTAAGTTAGTAACAAGTTGTTGATAGAACTATTATTACTACTATAATTTAGTATACAGAAAAATAGATAAAATAGATTGGAAAGCAGCAAAACAACAATAGTAGAAGTTATCAAACAAAATGAGCCAGGTGAAAGAGTGCCTATTTGGCTAATGCGTCAGGCTGGCAGGTCTCTTCCTGAGTACCGCAAAGCAGTGGAAAATATGAATAATTTTATGGAGATATGCTACAACACAGATTTAGTGACAGAATTGACGTTACAGCCGGTGACAAGATTTGACGTGGATGCGGCGATAATTTTTTCAGACATTTTAATAATAGCTGATGTTTTGGGTTGTGACGTGAATTTCCTGCGCAATGTGGGCCCGAGAATAAAACCTATAAAGAATCCTAAAGAATTGAAAAGTCCACAAGACATTGAAGCTAAAATTTTACCAATTCTAAACGCTATAAAGAAAGTCAGAAGTCAGCTATCAAAAAAAAAGTCTCTTATAGGATTTGCTGGTGGCCCATGGACAGTAGCTTCATATATCATAGAAGGTGGAAGCAGCAAAACTTTTTCCAAAGTATTAAATTTTTACCCTTCGTATTTGAAGGAAATAATTGAACGAATAACGGAAGCAACGATTATTTATCTAATTAAACAGATAGAATTTGGAGCAGATGTTATTCAGCTATTTGACAGTAATGCTGGTGCATTATCGGAACCATTGTTTAAAGAATATGTTATCGAACCAACAAAGAGAATTACCTTGGCAATAAAGGATAGATTTTCTGATTTTCCAATAATAGGATTTCCAAGGTCTGCTGGAAATCTTTATAAGGATTACTGCGAACAAACAGGTGTATCTGCAGTAAGTATAGATTATAATGTCCCAATAGAATGGGCGAAAGCGAATCTAAAAATCCCTCTACAAGGAAATCTTGATCCTAATCTTTTAGCCTATAATAAAACGGAAGCAATAAAAGAAGCAAAACGTATAATAGATTGCTTTAGAGATTCACCCTTCATATTTAATCTCGGACATGGAGTACTCCCTGATACTCCAGTTGAAAATATCACTGCGTTGGTGAATTTGGTAAAAAGCTACTAATACAATACACAAAATTCCTAGCTTTTTTGCTGTACAGGGTTTATCATTTGAATTTAGCTTCAGTAAGATATGTCAGACCTTGCAAAAAGAATGTCCCTAATAAAACCATCACCTACGATTGCTGTAACTGATAAGGCAAATAAGTTGAAAAATAAAGGAAAAAAGATCTGTGTTTTAGCTGCAGGAGAACCGGATTTTGATACTCCAGATCATATAAAAAAAGCAGCTATTCAAGCAATAAGTGAAGGTAAAACTAAGTATACTGCTGTTGATGGAACGCGTGAGCTGAAAGAAGCAATAATTAATAAGTTAAGAAGGGATAATAACCTCGAGTACACGTTTAACCAAATCTGTGTTGGTACTGGCGCTAAGCAGGTGTTATTCAATTTGTTTATGGCAACAATTAACTCTGGAGATGAAGTTATTATTCCAGCTCCTTATTGGGTTTCATATGTTGATATGGTAAATCTTTTTGGGGGCTTACCAGTTGTAGTGGAATGCAAACAAAATTTTAAACTGACAGCGGAATTATTGAAAAGCAGGATAACTAAAAAAACTAAATGGTTAATTCTTAACTCACCGAACAATCCTGCAGGAGTTGTGTACACATATGATGAATTGAAAGACATAGCACAAATATTGCTTGAATATCCACATGTGAATGTCGTTACAGATGATATTTATGAGCATATAATATACGACGAAAAGTTTTTTACTATCACTCAGGTTGAGCCAAAGCTTTACAACAGAGTTTTTGTAGTCAATGGAGTGTCAAAAGCCTATGCAATGACAGGCTGGAGAATAGGGTATATTGCAGGTAGAAGTGATGTAGTAAAAGCTATCTCTACGCTGCAGTCTCAGAGCACTTCTAACCCAAATTCGATAGCACAAGCAGCAGCAGCAGCAGCATTAAACGGTGACCATAGTTTTTTGAAAGAAAGAACAAGGATTTTTAAGAGTCGTAGAGATTTTATGGTGAAAAAGCTAAATTCTGCTCCGGGATTATCAGCATCCATTCCGCAAGGCGCATTTTATTTATTTGTCTCGTGTGAAGGATTGCTCAGTAAGAGTACAAAAAGTGGTAAAGTAATAAATAATGATCTTGATTTCACTGAATACCTGCTAGAGGATCATTTAGTTGCTGTGGTTCCAGGAATTGCGTTTGGTCTAGAAAATTTTATCAGAATTTCTTATGCAACCTCTCAGGAACAATTAGAAATTGGATGTGATAGTATTACTAAAGCGTGCCAGGAGTTAAAATGAAATAGACTATCCATAAATTACCCATTTCACCGCGTCAAAAATATTCACTAAGGGAGTGTTAAATAAACTGTGTCAAACCGCATTTTTAGTTCAACTTAATTTTCAATCTGCCAGGAAATAAAACATCAAGTTGAGAGATAGTTAATGCCCAATCATGTACAGGCATCGTCCACTTTTCCTCTGCCTTCTTTATAGCACAATATACCTGCTTATACAAGGCATTTATGCTGGTAAATGAGCCTTTGGTCTTAGTGAATTTCCTAATTTGCCTATGTAGCCCCTCTATGGGATTGGTGGTGTAGATTATCCTCCTAACTGGACCAGAATACTTAAAATAACCAGACAAGTTTTCCCAATTATTCTGCCAAGATTTTATAACCATAGGGTACTTTGTGCCCCATTTTTCATCCAATTCCAACAGATATAGCTCTTCTCATAATAGTCAGAATAAAAAAGCAGAATCAACAGCTTGACGGAAAGACTTAAAAATAGGGATATTTTTTCTAGCTCTATTCTTTATAGCAAACCAATTATGCTCAATTTCGTTAAAGTCTGGAGAATATGGAGGAAGATAAAGAATTTCAGCACCAACTCCTCTAGCAAGATTATCTATTTTTTTAGATTTATGGAATGTAGCGTTATCAAGAATTACAGTTTGGCCAGACCTTAAAATTGGAGTTAAAAACTGCTCAAACCAAGCCTCGAAAACATCCTTATTGCAGTATCCTTCAAAGGTCAATGGAGCAATGATCTTCCTTTTATTTAGAGCTGCAATCATACTGACACGCTGAGTTTTTTTACCTGATTTTAATGAATGAAACCTCTCTCCTTTTCTGCAATATCCGTATGGGTAGTCTTCTGTATTATCTATTCCAGATTCATCAATATATACAAGATTTTCATGACGTTTTGTTGCTATAACCTTTAAAAATTGAGCTCGCTTTCCTTCATTTCTTTCTTTATATCCGTAGGTCTTTTTTTCTTGTAAATCCAATATTTTTAAGTGCGCGGTGAATCGTTTGTCGACTGATATTACCCCAGAGTTTAGCCATCTCTGACTGAGTTTTGCCACCATGGTTTTTTGCAAATTTGGTAAAAACATTCCAGTCAGTAATTTTATGGTTATATCCTACGCTTCCAGGCTTTTTTGACTGAAAATCTCCCGTTTCCTTACGCCTTTTCTGCCACTCATATAGAGTCGTTTTTCCAATTTTAAATCTCTCTGCAACAGTTGCTCTACTTTCTCCTTCATCCAATGCCTCCATTGCTTTTTTCCTTAAATCGTAACTATACGCTGCTGGCATACAAACCCCACTACCATAAATCCATATCTTAACTTGTTTGGATTATTATGAGAAGAGCTATAATTCTCGGCAATTTCCTTGCTTGAAGCTTGATATACCTTCTTTAAATCGCTCAAAAAACTCTTCGCATCTTTACTGGCCACATACTTCAGTGAGTTGCGTATCTGATGCACTATACACATCTGCACTTCCGCATTAGGAAAGACACTGTTTATAGCTGCAGGAAAGCTTTTCAGCCCATCAACGCAGGCAATAAGGATATCTTCTACTTGTATCTTGTCAAAAGCATCTAATGTTTTAAGCTTAAGCATTAGGTGGAGAAGGGAGGAACTCTGTGCTTCTTCTTAGATATAAAATCTGTAGAGGAGATAAGAATTCCCTTCTCAAAAGTATAGGCTGGAAGGTATCGTAGAAAGACCTGAATGGTTCTAATTCTGTATTCACAAGACTAGCCTTACTTTTCATTTTTAATGGTAACGTATGGGGTTATATATGATCAACAACTTTTTGGGCATAGATATATCAAAAGATCGCTTTGATGTTTTTCTCTCATTTATAAGCAAAAAAGGAAAGCGTGAAACTAGAAAAAGAAGCTTTAAGAACGATGGTTTCAAAGTCTACTGAATTTTCTACACAAACATAATGTAGAAAAAGTAAAAACCTGCATGGAATCTACTGGTTGTTATAGCGAAGCACTGGCTGAATTTCTACACAATGCTGGACATTTTGTAAGTGTTGTAAATCCTTATTGCATAAAATCTTATGCAAGGAGTAAGCTGATACGACAAAAGAATGATCAGACCGATGCAGAAGTTATTGCTGATTATTGCCAAAGACAGGAACCTTCTAGTTGGACACCACCTTCTCCTGAAATGAAAAAATTAAAACATCTTTATCGTTGCTCAGTTGCGTTAAAAGATGAGTTAACATTAGTAAATAACCACTTAGAAAAAAAAGAGAGACTGCCTAAAGAAGTTGCAAATGCTTGGGAAGACCTTGCAATGAATATAGCTCAAAAAATAGAAACAATAAAAAACTCCGTACGTGAACTATTAAATCAACACAAAGAATTGTTGGAAAATTTTCAACTTCTATTGACTATTCCAGGCATAGGAGAAGAATCAGCAATAGCTATTTTAGCTGAAGTTTCTGATATAGAGGTTTTTAGAGATGCCAGGCAATTGGCAGCATATACAGGAGTTATACCACGAAATATGACGTCAGGTTCCTCTGTATATGCCAAACCCAGATTAAGTAAATCCGGTTCACAAACATTACGTAAGGCACTTTTCTTTCCTGCCATAGTAGCTAAGAATCACAATCCTATCATTATGAGCTTTTGCCAAAGATTAAAGGAAAAGGGTAAGCATAATATGGCCATCGTTGGTGCTGCAATGCGTAAGCTACTCCATATCATTTTCGGTATTCTGACATCCAAAAGTGCTTTTGATCCTAACCATATCAAAAACTACAGGGCTAGGAGGTTGACTGAAGGTTTAGTACTTTAAAATCAAAAATGCTTCCTATCTATCTTATGTAAAGTGGTATCTTACACAAATTTATTGAATGTTGTTGGTTAGTGGATATGTTGATAAGTAAACTTCATCTGTTTTGTGCGTATAAAACTAATTTACTTATCAACATATCCACTAACTATAATCTGTGTACTGTTACACAATTGGAAGTATTTTTTGATTTTATGATGCAACTTGGGAAATTTTTATAATTTTTTTGTTGACTAACAAGACGGTATCTCCTCTTTCTTTGAGGTCATTTAGCACTCCCAACCAGAAGTTAGCTCCTTCACTTTCAGCCAAATAAAAACCTAATACTTCTTTTTTGCCATTTTGATCTATGCCTAATATGTTATACATGCATTTACTTACGCAATGCCCGTCCTCTTTGACTTTAAAAAACCATGAAAACTATCGGATATACAGACTGCAGCGGGCGACTACGCCATTCGTTGATTACTGGTAGCAATTTGTCAGTAATACTTGATATCTCTGCCACCGATATTTTGTGATCATAAATTTCCTCAACATGTGACACTATATCTCTATAGCCCATACCACTGGCAAATGTGCTCAAAATCTTCGTTTCAAGCTCTGGATGTAAGTTTGTTTGCCTTTTTTTGACTATTTGTGGTTCGAAACTTCCTTCCCTATCTCTTGGCGTCAAAAGCTCAAATGACCCTGCGCTTGTACGTAAAGTCTTTGCATTCCTCCCATTTCTTCGATTATTCTCTTCGCTTTCAGCCGACAAGTGGTTTTCTATTTCACCTTCCAGGCTTACCTCCAGCAACTTTTTTATAAACGGTGTTAATGCTCCATCTCTTCCTGTCAACGGTCTTCCTTCTCGTATAGACGACAGGATATTTGTTTCTAATTCTTTATAATCTACCAAACCGGTAGTTCTGTTTACTACTTTCTGACTCATTGTCAAACCTCCATTTTTTTATATCAATTTATTACTTTTTTTTCGGTTTGACACAGTTTATTTAACACTCCCTTCACTAAGGTTATCTTGAATGTTCTAACTTGTATTTTTCTATGGAAGGCATTTTTATTGAGTGAGCAAGTGTCTTTCTAATATTGAATTCCTCATTTTTTTCATTTCGTTGCAGTAAGTTAATGTTATTTATTTTATTTACTAAATCTTTCCCTTTCTCCAGAGTCTTTAAATCACTTTCGTTAATGTGATGTTCATTGTAAAATTCTGCAACAATTTCTTTTCTTTTCGGGTGAGTATTTAAAAATTCCGACACCTGATGTTTAGCAACAGCTTGAATAAATTTCTTATTAAATCTTGAATCGTTATATAGATTTTCCAAACTTTTGTCATAATGTTTTGCTTCGTTTATAGTGAGTTTTATTATCTCTTCTATACCACTTAGAAGTTCCCTATACAATTTGTCATATCTATTGCCTGACACATGTGTAGCGAATGTTTGTTCAATGTATTTTGTTATGTAATTTTGCAGTGTGTTGTCTATTGTGCTTATGTTCATCAACCTACCTCAATGTTATATTAACTATTTTACATGTAGAAAGGTTAATATTGAGTTAATAGGGTACTTCTGAAGTCAAATTTTACTGAAAATTATAGTATTTAATATATAATTGTTAGCATGAAATAAAAACATAAATAAAATGGATCTTGTAACAAAAGTGAAGCTCAAGATAAAGATGAATAAGGGCAAAATCATAAATATACTTGTCATTTGTGGTGTAATTTTTTTCATATACCTTATTCATGAGCCAGTTGTAGATATGGTAGAAAAAATTATAAGTAAAATAAAAGGTCTCTTTTAAAAATAGAAAAAGTGAACTTTTTCCATCATCCAAACTTGAACCTGGAAAATTTAGTTAATGCATAAACTACTTATGTTGGCTATGAGTTCAACTGTATAAAATTCCGGTAAATTAAAATAAGTATTCATAAAAATATTGTTTTCTATAAACAGAGTATCTATAATACTAGCTTTGGGGTAAAGTACTGCAGAGGAATTTTTTAATCTGGTTGTTGGCGTCACTGTTTTATGCGTACCAATATATATTACGCGTAATTCCAAACATAATTGCGCCTGGATTGATAACAAAATTTAACATAAGTATTACAGATGTTGGCCAGTTTGGTGGGTTATACTATGTAGGCTATACGCTAGCTCATATACCTGTTGGTCTTTTCCTTGATAGATTTGGGCCAAAATTTGTTTTGCCTGCTTGTATTGTTTTAACATTTACCGGAACATTACCGCTTATATGTTTTGATGAGTGGTATTATTCAATACTTGGCAGAATAGTCGTTGGAATTGGGTCGTCCGCTTCAGCAATTGGGCTTTTTAAAGTTGCAAGCATGTATTTTGCGCAAGAAAAATCAGCAAGAATGGCTAGTTTATCCATAATTATAGGAACTTTGGGGGGGATATGTGGCGGATTACCGTTAGACTTCTTACTCAATAAATTTGGCTGGAATTATGTTATCTATACCTTCTCAGCATTCGGGTGTTTACTTGCTCTGTTACTGTTCTTAGTAACGCCTGAAAGCAATGCTCAACAGGAAAAAATTAGCATTAGAGACTTGAAAAACATACTTTTCAACAAGCATATTATTCTAATTAGCTTTTTTGGTGGACTCATGGTCGGTCCAATGCAAGGTTTTGCTGATGGTTGGGCGAAAGCATTCTTTTTTGAAGTATATGAAATGAATGAAGGCTTGGCATCTTCTCTCTCTTCCGTAATATTGATAGGAATGTTAACAGGATCATTCTCTTTGGCTTATTTATTGGAAAAGTATAAAAATAAGCATTATGAAGTAATAATTTCATGCTCATTTGCAATGATCGCCGGTTTTCTATTACTTTTTACTCAGATTGGTGGCTTGTATGTTGTATTACCTACGCTTTTTATTATCGGCTTTGCATCTGGATATCAAGTAGTTACAATTTATAAAGCACTAAGTTATGTAAATAATAACTTAGTAGGCTTAGCTACAGCTGTGTCAAACATGATAGTCATGGGTTTTGGCTATTTTTTTCACACTGGAATCGCAAAAATAATAAATTTGTGTTGGGATAGAACAGTAATACAAGGAAATCCTGTGTATAGTGCTGAATTGCTGATAAAAGCAACATCTATTATTCCTGTATGTTTGCTAATAGCTGTTTTTGGGCTCTTATGGTTAAAAAAGCAGGATAAGTAGTCTTAAAATTGCTTGTGCATCTTAAAATTAAAGCGAGGTTTGATCTATGATGAGTGTTTTAAAAAAAATCTGTGGCTCTAAAAATAGTTTAAAGTCTTTTGATAACGAGGTTTATCAGTTTATAGAAAAAGAGTTACAACGTCAAAAGTCACAATTGCAATTAATTGCATCAGAGAATTTTGCAAGTAAAGCAGTAATGGAAGCACAAGGCTCTTTTCTGACTAATAAATATGCAGAAGGCTATCCAGGCAAAAGGTATTACTGTGGTTGTGAGCATGTGGACAAAGTTGAAAGTCTAGCTATAGAAAGACTTTGTAAGCTGTTCGGTGTTAAATTTGCAAACGTTCAACCTCACTCTGGTTCTCAGGCAAATCAGGCGGTATTTGCTTCACTGCTTACTCCAGGCGATACAATACTTGGATTATCACTGAGTTGCGGTGGACATCTAACTCATGGTGCGGCACCAAGCTTTTCTGGTAAATGGTTTAAGTCAATTCAGTATACAGTTAACAAAGACACTTATCTGCTCAATATGGATGAGATAGAAAAGCTGGCGCTGGAGCATAAACCAAAATTGATCATAGCTGGTGCTTCTGCTTATCCGAGAAAAATGGACTTCAAACGCTTTCGCGAAATTGCAGATAAAGTTGGTGCTTATTTGCTTGCAGACATTGCTCACTATGCAGGGCTTATTGCAGCGGGCGAATATCCATCTCCTGCTGAATATGCACATGTTATGACTTCCACGACTCACAAAACTTTGCGTGGTCCTCGTGGTGGAATAGTGATGACCAATGATGAAATATTACACAAAAAAATTCAATCTGCAGTTTTTCCAGAATTGCAGGGCGGGCCACTTATGCATGTAATAGCTGCAAAAGCTGTTGCATTTAAAGAAGCATTAGCGCCAGAGTTTAAGACTTATAGCAAGAAAATCGTGGAAAATGCGAAAGTACTAGCTCAAGAATTGCAAAAGCATGGACTCGACATTATAACCGGTGGCACTGACTCTCATATAGTGCTAGTTGACTTAAGATCGCAGAAATTAACTGGAAAAGACGTTGTAGATAGCCTTGAGAGGGCTGGCATTACCTGCAATAAAAACTCTGTACCATTTGATACAGAAAAGCCAACCATCACTTCAGGGCTCCGTTTTGGCACCGCTGCTGAGACAACACGCGGACTTGAGGCAGAAAATTTTAAAGAGATAGCCAGCCTAGTAAATGAAGTGGTTCAGGGATTAATCAGCGGAAATAGCTCAAGTGTCGAAAAAGCAGTAAAAACTAAAGTTGAAAAGATTTGTAGTAATTTTCCTATTTATTAATTTATGTGGTGTCATCCAAGTAGCTGGTAGAAACGAAAAAACTTACTTGACAAACTCCGCCAGCCCCCTTATTATGACGATAAGGGTATTTATGACTCAAAACTTGTTTTTGACCTGCAGGCTCAATGACAAAATTCAGTAAAAAACTCAGGGTATTTTTTGGCGGATTACATAAAATTATAGCGGCTGCATGTCTTTTAAATTTTTTCTACATTCAGCCAAACCGCGCTTATTTTAAGCGTTAGCACATTATTACAGCGCCACTTACAGTAATATAGAGTCAAAACTCGCACCACGGGAGTTCTTTGCCTTTTTTTTCATTTAGTAAATTTCTTAATGTTTATAGCTAAAAGAGCCCAAGAGAGGTGTCATCCCGCTGCTTGTTAGCGGGATCTATGTTAAGAGATACCGCGAATGAATCGCGGTATGACCTAGGACTGCTGTCATCCCAGTGCTTGACACTGGGATCCAGTTTTCCATATAATCTCATCGAAAATGTTGTAACCACTTTCTATGCTAGTTTGCTTGCTTACAAGCAAACTTTTCTGGATCCCAGTGTCGGGGCACTGGGATGACACCATTCTTTTTCCTGGATCCAAGTAGTCTGGGCACTGGGATGACAAAAAAAGGGGCTACTTGGATGACACCCTGACAATCGTCATCCCGCTGCTTGTTAGCGGGATCTATGTGAGATACCGCGGCGGTATGACGGTTAATTATTCCGCGCGAGATGACAAGAAAGGAGCAGCAGGATGACACCTCACCATGTCATTCCAGCGCGTGGCACACATCTGTATGAACATTGTTATAATAAGAGTTCATGAAAGATGTCATCTGGAATCTTGTTCCAATGTTAAACAACACAAAGTTGAAAAAGTAGAGCAAGAATTACTTACAATTCAATAATTCTCCAAAATCAATTATGTTTGAAAAGTAATCACTATCTATAACGTCATCACTCACACCGTTAACGTGAATAAGGACTGGACGACATGAAAAGCCTTTTGGACGCTTTAGTGTATCTATTTTCTTTTGTACTTCTTGTATTATTGAATGACCGATTTTATTTTTTGAAAATTTGATTTCGCAAATGTAGAGAGTGTTAAACCTTGTTTGAATCATGTAATCAATTTGACAACCAGCACCTGTCTTCCTCTGAAAAAATGGATTTTCGCTTACTATTCCATCAATTCTCAAGATATTATGTATGCTCTTTCTATTGTTAAGCACCAAATTTTCAAACTGAAGTCCAATAATTGTATGCCACTCTGGTAGAGATGTAAGTAACCCTATAGAGTAGGTGTCGCGATTAATTTTTCCTAGATTTTTTTCAATATATTTTAGATAAAACCTTAAATAATTATCTTGAAGTCTGTACTTCCTGAGTCGTGAATCAGTACCCGTTTTTATATCCCAAGTGTGATCCTTTGCAATAAAACCGGCAAGCTCGAGCTCATATAGATACTCAGAAATGCGTCCGTGTCTTGCAATATTTAAAGCAGTACAAATTTCTTCCTGTTCTTTAGCTCCAGTAGAAAGAGCTCTCACTACTTGCTTATAAAAAGCTGTTTTTCGCATGAATAGATCTGAAAATATTTGGTCAAACTCCTCAACTAAAAACCCACCTTTTGTAAAACAAAGCTTTTTAATATTTTCTTCAGTACCATGTTTAAAATTTACCTCTTCTAAATATTTTGGAATTCCACCGGTTACTGCAAGCACCTTAAACTTTTCGTATGCTGAAATATTTTTTGGCCAAAATTCATTGCAATCAGAAAGTGATAACTCCCCGAGTGTTAAAGTCAACGATATTCTTCCTACAAAACCAGTACTACTAAGTATATTTTTTTCAATCCAGGATGAAGCTGATCCACAGACAACAAAAATTAGCTTGTTATTATTTTTTAGCTGTGTATCCCAAAAATTCTTTATTTTGCCTAAAAAAGTTGGATCTTTTGAGCCCATCCAAGAAATTTTATCAAGGAGCAATAATATTTTGCCAGATAGTAAACGTTCACCAACTGCCCATAGTAAGTCACTCCAGTCGTCATATCTAGCAAAAGATGTATTAAATTGTCTAGCAACTTGTCTAGAAAATTCATTAAGTTGGTGGGATGTTGTAGTATGCTTTTCTGGTGGCAAACCTGCAAATGAGTAATGTTGTTCGAAATGTTTACCAAACTCTTGAATTAAACGACTTTTTCCTATACGACGCCTTCCTTTGACTACTACAAAAGATGCAGTGTTTTTTTCCGTAAGCTCCAGCAGTTGCTTCAACTCGGTTTGCCTACCAATAAATGATGGAGACATAAAATACAAAATATAAATCTTTGTCTCCATTATACACAATAAAATTGGAGACGTAAATAAGTAAATTTCGATCTTTGTCTCTATAGTGCTATAGCTAAACTGACTTACGACAATTTGAAAAACCGTCATTCCGCTACGTGTTAGCGGAATCTATGCTGCGATACCGCGAATGAATCGCGGTATGACGGTTCGCGGCGGTATGACGGTTCGCGGTGGTATAGTAACTCGTCATTCCGCTACGTGTTAGCGCCGCGGCGGTATAGCTATAAATTGTTGATATCTTTTTTATATCACATTTTTAACTTATAATAGTTAGCCAGCGTTTCTTACATTAACCAAATCTTTCGAATTCTGCACTCACCACTACCTATAACTCACTTTCACGCAATATTGATCGTTCTTAAAAAGCAATCTAACATTTTTTATTCCTTGATTGCGAAGCTTTGATGCAGCTGATTTAGCAGCCTGAGCACTTTTAAAAAATGCAACATATCCCTTACTTTCTGCACTGTCTTGTTTCGGGTGACGTTTCTGCATTTCTTTTTCATATTGCTTTCTGTAATGAGGAGTATTTTGTATCAATTGTTCTGACATCTTTCTTAGGTATTGGACTTTTACCTTTGCAAGCCCTACTTTATGAAATCCTAAGACTTGAGCTGCTTTTTCTGATAAGTCTATTATTCTGCCTTCAATAAAAGGCCCTCTATCGTTAATCCTTACAACAAGCTTTCTTCCATTTTCTAAATTAGTGACAAGAGCAAAGCAGGGTAGGGGCAAAGTCTTATGCGCTGCAGAGATCAAGTGACGGTTAAACACTTCACCATTTGCTGTAAGCGTGCCATGATCTTCTATTCCATACCACGACGCTATCCCTATCTCTTCATAGTGTTTACAGTTTTTTGGATAATAAGTTATACCATTTATTGTGTAGCTGCAGCCAATTTTATAATGACCTGCAGTGCAATTAAACCTGTTGCTAAAACTGCAACTACTTATCAAAACAAATATTAGACATAGGAAGGCTAGGTTTTTTATCATTGTATTCGGTAAGAGGGTTCGATACTATGAGGATTTTAAATTATACTATAATAAATTTAGTAATGAGTAAACATCTACTGCTAAATATTAACAAAACTCAAAAAAGAATAATACATATAATTGGTATAGGTGGAATCGGAATGAGTGCCATTGCTGAAATTCTTCACAATTCCAATTACAAAGTTCAAGGCAGTGATGCACAATCAAACAACAATGTAGATAGATTACAAAGGCTGGGCATAGAGGTTTTTATTGGTCACAATGCTAATAATATAAGCCAAGCTCAAATAGTTGTACATTCTTCTGCGATAGAATCTGATAATGTGGAGTTAGTAACAGCGAGAAATAACAATAAAACCATTTTGCATAGATCAGACATACTTGCTGAAATTATGAAAGATAAATATGTGATAGCAGTTTCAGGTTCAAGTGGAAAGACGACAACAACGGCTATGATTGCTTCTATTTTTGATCATTCTGGCATTGATGCGACTGTAATTGTAGGAGGAATACTAAATTCGTATCAGAGTAATTCAAGACTTGGAAAGAGTGACATTTTTTTAATCGAAGCTGATGAGTCTGATGGAACCATGCTAAAAATTCCTGCAAATATTGCTGTCATAACGAGTATTAACGACGATCATATGGATCATTATGGTACATTCGACGATATTAAAAATGCGTTTTCTCAGTTTATAAGCAAAGCAGGTTTTGCAGTTTTGCCTGATTCTGTAGGCATTAATTATGATGCGAGTAATTCTATAACGTTTGGGTTTGAGAATGGTAGCATAAGAGCCAGCAACATTAAACAGCATGCTAACAGCATAGAATTTGACGTGTTGAACAACTGGATTCCAGCATCAGCTACTTGCATGACAAAAAAGCAGGTGTCATCCCATCACCTTCTGTCATCCCATCACCCTCTGTCATCCCAGTGCGTGACACTGGGATCCAGCCCTTTAAAAAACATAGTACTATCAAACGCAATAGGTATTCACAAAATGAGTAACGCCTTGGCTGCAATATCAGTTGCGATAAAGCTCGGGATTAGCAATGCAGAGATTAAAAAAGGCCTTTTGGAATTTCAAGGAGTAGCAAGAAGATTCTCTTTGATTGCCAATATTAAAGGTGTTAAGTTAATTGAGGATTATGCCCATCATCCAAATGAAATATATGCAACTTTAACGGCTGCACGTTCGATTACTAAAGGAAAAGTAATAGGAATTATCGAACCACTTCGTTTTGCTCGCGTTCGTAATTTTTTTGGTGAATTCATAAGGATCTTTATGATGTTTGACTATGTAATCCTTACTCCTATTCATCCCCCAGAAGACAAGCCTATTCCTGGTTGTGGGATTGATGATATACAAAAAGCTTTAATCAGTAATGGGTTTAATGATGTAAAGATTATGAATGATGCTCTACTCATTTCACATTTTATTAGTGATTCGACAAGTCCAGGTGATATAGTATTATTTATTGGTGCTGGTAGTAATATAGCTAAATTGGCAAAGGAAACTGCAGCACTTATTGCGGAAGTTAAGGTTTAATGCGATGAATAAGATAATCAACAACGTATTTGCAAGAGAAATTTTAGATAGCAGGGGTTACCCCACTGTTGAGGTGGAAATTGAACTCTGTGATGGAGCAATAGGTAGGGCCTCTGTACCTTCTGGAGCTTCAACTGGTAAATTAGAAGCCTTGGAACTCAGAGACCAAGATGAGAAAAGGTATTGTGGTAAAGGAGTGCTGAAAGCTGTTCAAGCTGTAAATGGAGTGATAGCAAATGAAATCATTGGCATGGATGCAACAAACCAAAGTGCAATTGATAAAGCATTAATTGAACTAGATGGAACAAAAAATAAATCTAAACTTGGAGCAAATGCAACTTTGGGTGTGTCTCTTGCGGTTGCAAAAGCAGCAGCAAACAGTTTCAAAATACCGTTGTATAGATATTTGGGAGGAGAGCAGATGCCGGTTCCACTCATTAACATAATTAATGGTGGAGTACATGCAGACAATAAGCTCGATTTCCAAGAATTCATGATTCTTCCGGTCGGTGCTGAGACTTTCAGTGAAGCAATCAGAATATCTGCGGAGGTGTTCCACAACTTACGTAGCATTCTTAAGAAAAAGGGTTATAGCACAAACGTAGGAGATGAAGGCGGTTTTGCACCAAATATTGAAAGTACTGAAGAAGCACTTGACTTGATCATATACGCTATAGAATCAGCAGGTTATTCAGCGCAAAGTGATTTTGCACTAGGCCTTGATGTTGCTTCATCTACTTTTTATGAAGATGGAATTTACAAATTTGAAAATAAAGAGCTTACTTCAAAAGAATTGACTGAATATTATTGTAGTCTTGTGGAAAGATATCCAATAATTTCTATAGAAGATGCAATGAGTGAAGACGATTACGAAGGTTGGAAATTACTTACTGCAAAATTGGGGAGTAAAATTCAATTGGTTGGGGATGATTTATTTGTTACAAATTGTGAACTAATAGGCAAAGGAATAGAAGAAAAAATGGCAAATGCTGTACTGATCAAGCCAAATCAAATAGGGACGTTAACAGAAACTTTTGCTGCTATTGAAATGGCAAAATCAAACAACTACAAAGCTGTTATTTCTCACCGCTCAGGTGAAACAGAAGACACAACAATATCTCATATAGCAGTTGCATCAAATTGCGGGCAAATAAAAACCGGGTCGCTGTCGCGTTCTGATAGGCTCGCGAAGTATAACGAGCTAATGAGAATAGAAGGCACATTAGGAAAAGATGCTAAATATTATCATGGGTTAGCATGGGTTTTATAGACGAAGTAAAATTGTACTTAAAAGCCGGTGATGGTGGTGACGGTTGTGCAAGTTTTCGTCGAGAAAAGTTCGTTGAATTTGGTGGTCCAAATGGTGGTAATGGAGGAAAGGGTGGAAACATAGTTTTCATCAGCGACGCTAATCTCAACACTTTGCTTCATTTTCGTTATAGAAGACACATTAAAGCAGATAATGGGAAAAATGGTGCAGGCAGGGATAGATCTGGCACAGCAGGGAAAGACGTTATACTTCGAGTTCCAGTCGGTGCACAAATAATTGATGAAGAAAGTGAAGAGATAATAGTAGATCTTGACAAGCCTGGTATGGAATTTCAAGTAGCACAGGGTGGAAAAGGTGGACTTGGAAATACTAATTTTAAATCTTCTACTAATAAGGCACCAAGACATTTTACTTACGGTCAGCCTGGCGAAGAAAAACATGTATTATTAAAACTAAAAGTTTTATCAGATGTTGGAATTATTGGCATGCCAAACGCAGGTAAATCAAAATTTTTGACTCGCTGCTCAAATTCCGATACAAAAGTAGGCGATTATCCATTTACCACCGTAAGACCCCACTTAGGTGTGACAAAAGTGGATGATAGCGAAGTTGTAATAGCAGATATTCCTGGAATAATTACTGATGCTCACCTTGGAGTTGGGCTCGGGCATAAATTTTTAAAGCACATAGAAAGGTGTCAAATTTTACTTCATTTAATCGATGTAACTCACGATGACGTTGTTTCGGCTTATAGTTGTATCCATAATGAATTGGAACTTTACAATAGTGATCTTGTTGAAAAAGAAGAGATTGTAGTATTAAACAAATGCGACTTATTGAGGGAAGCAGAAATTCTGGAAAAGAAGAATCACCTAGCTAATTATCTCAATAAAGAAGTGCTGTGCTTATCAATTAATGGTGATTTACAGCCTATTTTAAGATTATTAAGTGAAAAATTGAAAAAGAGTAATTCTAAGGAAATCGATGTATATGATCCTTTTAAGATGTGAATTTCATTTAGATAATTGATGTTTTTCATTTATTTTATCATATAACTAGAATATATGTGTACGAACGTTTGTTTTTGAAGGTGATTTGCACAGTAAATGGTCAGCGCGTGACGCACTGCCCAGTTCATGTTAGCTATAAATATTTAAGAAATTTACCAAACGAAAAAAAAGGCAAAAGAAGCCCTAGTCATTGTCTATTTTCAGTATTGGCGTTTTTTTATGTTTTAAACGTCTAATAACCGCGACTCAGCTGCTTTTTAATGCAACTAACCTTAGTTTAAATGTTTAAGAAATTTACTAAGCAGAAAAAAAGGCAAAAGAAATCCCGTGTTAGCTAGTTGTCACTCTCTAATCCTGCAAATTGGCGTACTATACTGTCTTAAACGACTTATAAGCGCGTTTCAGCTTATATAGGTAAAAACCCAGAAATGTTGTGAAGACATAAGGTGCACATAGTGCAAAAAATTAAAAATAAGACGCCAACTACGTTGTTTTCTTGCTGTTTAATCTGTACAGATGAAGATATAGCTCTTCTCATAATAATCCAAACAAGTTAAGATATGGATTTATGGTAGTGGGGTTTGTATGCCAGCAGCGTATAGTTACGATTTAAGGAAAAAAGCAATGGAGGCATTGGATGAAGGAGAAAGTAGAGCAACTGTTGCAGAGAGATTTAAAATTGGAAAAACGACTCTATATGAGTGGCAGAAAAGGCGTAAGGAAACGGGAGATTTTCAGTCAAAAAAGCCTGGAAGCGTAGGATATAACCATAAAATTACTGACTGGAATGTTTTTACCAAATTTGCAAAAAACCATGGTGGCAAAACTCAGTCAGAGATGGCTAAACTCTGGGGTAATATCAGTCGACAAACGATTCACCGCGCACTTAAAAATATTGGATTTACAAGAAAAAAAGACCTACGGATATAAAGAAAGAAATGAAGGAAAGCGAGCTCAATTTTTAAAGGTTATAGCAACAAAACGTCATGAAAATCTTGTATATATTGATGAATCTGGAATAGATAATACAGAAGACTACCCATACGGATATTGCAGAAAAGGAGAGAGGTTTCATTCATTAAAATCAGGTAAAAAAACTCAGCGTGTCAGTATGATTGCAGCTCTAAATAAAAGGAAGATCATTGCTCCATTGACCTTTGAAGGATACTGCAATAAGGATGTTTTCGAGGCTTGGTTTGAGCAGTTTTTAACTCCAATTTTAAGGTCTGGCCAAACTGTAATTCTTGATAACGCTACATTCCATAAATCTAAAAAAATAGATAATCTTGCTAGAGGAGTTGGTGCTGAAATTCTTTATCTTCCTCCATATTCTCCAGACTTTAACGAAATTGAGCATAATTGGTTTGCTATAAAGAATAGAGCTAGAAAAAATATCCCTATTTTTAAGTCTTTCCGTCAAGCTGTTGATTCTGCTTTTTTATTCTGACTATTATGAGAAGAGCTATAACTGAATACCTTCACTATCATGATAAGGGGGCTGGCGGAGTTTGTCAAGGAATTTTTGCATTTAATTCGTTTCTGCGAGCTACCTGGTTTTCCTACTGAAATTTTGAAAAATGTAATCTACTTCTATATTCAAATATATCAAGCAGTAATTCAAAATTAGCCATTGCGCCTTTTGCGTTATTATACGCGAGATTGAGCAGCTCTTTGTCCTGATATAAATCAGCAAATTTAAATTCCATACATCCTGATTGTTTTGTGCCTAAAATATCTCCACTGCCTCTTAGCATCATATCCCTTTCAGCAATGTAAAATCCGTCCTGTGACTCACACATGATCTTTAACTTTGAAGATGAGCTTTTACTTAAATTATCGTATAATAATACACAAAAAGATGGCTTGTTTCCTCGCCCTACTCTGCCTCTTAACTGATGTAATTGCGATAACCCAAATTGCTCTGCATTTTCTATAATCATAATGGTTGCATCTGGCACATCTATACCAACTTCTATCACAGTGGTTGCAACAAGCAAAGAAAGTTCATTTCTTTTGAAGGAAAACATAACTTGATCTTTCTGCTCCTGAGTCAATTTTCCGTGTATTATCCCGACTCTATCAAAAAATGTTTTTTGTAATTCCTGAAAACGCATCTCTGCTGCAGCAATATTGGTCTCTTCGTTTTCTTCTATATATGGACAAATCCAATATGCTTTTTCGCCCCTGTTTATAGCACCTTTTAGCTTTTCAATAACATCTGGCACCCTACTAATGTTCATAGTTACAGTTTTTATTGGCAATCTGGATTTTGGTTTTTCTCTCAAAATTGAACATTCAACGTCACCATACATAGCTTGCTGCAAGGTTCTTGGAATGGGAGTTGCAGTAACGAAAAGTATATCGGCATTTTCTCCTTTTCCTACCAAGCGATTTCTCTGCATCACTCCAAATCGCTGTTGCTCGTCTATGACTGCAAGCCCTAAATTTTTAAATGTAACGTTAGCTTGAAATAACGCGTGGGTGCCAATCACTATATTTAAAACACCACTTGCAAGTTCGTTCATGATAATCTTTCTTTCCTTGCGCGAAGTTTTACCAGTAAGCAGCGCAACTTTTATATCGGTACAGGATAAAACTTCCTCAATCCAATTATAATGTTGCTCCGCCAAGATAGTAGTCGGTGCCATTAGAGCTACCTGCATGTTGTTTTCTACCACATTTAGCATCGCAAAAAGTGCAACTACGGTTTTGCCACTACCAACATCACCTTGCAGCAAGCTCATCATGCGATACTTGGATTTTTGCCTCTCTGAAATTTCATCTATTGCACGAATTTGATCGTTTGTTAATTGAAACGATAATTCATTTAAAACTTGCTCTTTATATTTATTCAATACTATAAATTCTCTTCCCCTTTTTTTTACATGATTTTCTCTTGCAAGTTTCAGTGCTAGCTGATACGCAAACAATTCATCATAAGCAAGCCTTTTTCTACAAACCTCGGCTTCCGCCAATGAGCTTGGTCTGTGCAACTTTATGATGCTTTCCCTCCAACTTAGCCATTTTTTTTGCTTGATTAATGTATCATCTATCCACTCTGGCAAATCAGGCAATTCTTTCAGGTTAGAGCTTATTATGTTCCCAATGCTCTTATTGGTAATGCCACGGCATAATTGGTAGACTGGCTCTATGCGAGCTATTTCTTTAAATTGGTTGATGTCAAGCGACACGTAATCTGGATGAGTAATCTGCCAATGCTCAGCAAATTTTTCGAGTTTGCCACTGATGATTACATAGGCTCCAACTGGAAATAGTTTATATAAATACTTAACTGAGTGATTAAAAAAGACTATGAATATATACTGACTCTCACTTTCAACGACTATTTTATATGGTCTACCTCTAAAAGTGGGCGACTGATGCTCATAAACTTTTGCCATGAAAGTTGTAAATTCTCCAACTTGAGTATCAAGTAGTGACTTACTTCTATCTATATAACCAAGCGGCCTATAAAACAGCAGGTCCACCACTTTGTTCCCACCACAGAGTTTAGTTAAT
Source organism: Wolbachia endosymbiont (group A) of Norellia spinipes (assembly GCF_964273535.1). Lineage (NCBI taxonomy): Bacteria > Pseudomonadati > Pseudomonadota > Alphaproteobacteria > Rickettsiales > Anaplasmataceae > Wolbachia > Wolbachia endosymbiont (group A) of Norellia spinipes. The sequence goes on along the minus strand of NZ_OZ187006.1, from coordinate 1,078,108 downwards.
ATTGCGGAATGGAACTTAAGCATATTTTCCAGCTTGCCATTTAGAAAAGCCAGCACATCTAATTGCTCATTGAGATTCATACATGTGTAAAAACTGTTTATCAATAATAGAGCCTTTTTAAAATCTTGTCACCTTATGGTCAGGTATGCACTATAGCTAGCACAGCTCTCTAATATCATACCACCGCGGTGCTAACAAGCAGCGGGATGACGGTTGTCGGTAAGCCTAAGTTACCCCTAACTATATTTGCTATCATAGGGCTTATAGCAGGTATTTTATTGAATTATTAATAATTTGTGATATAATTAATTATGATGTTAATAGGTCTATGATAGAAATGAATAGTACCAATCCAGTAGTTACATTAAGGGCTCAAGCAGAAGAGTTTGATTTTGGCAAATTAAGAGCTGGTAAAGATAATGCTGAAGCAAACTCTGGTGAACAGATGTATAAAGACATCAATAGAATGGATTTTGTTATTAATGGTAAAAGTATAGACCAAACTTTAACTAGTGCGTTGATGGAAGGAGCTAAGCAACGTGAATTCGATAAAATTTGGAGCGAATATTGTGAAAATGACAATACTCCTGATCATAAAAAAACTGACCAGTATGAAAAGGAATTTGAGAGATTTTACAATTTAGGCAAGGAGTATGCTCACCTATTACTAAAGGAAGAAGCCAGAAATTATCGCCCGTTTGCAAAAGAAGTTTTTAAGGAAATGTTTAAATATGCTGAAGCAAAAGTTCCAAGTGATTCTATTCTAGAAGAGCTAATTACTAATTGTAATCAAGCAGGGTATGAAGGCACTTTATTCACTGATGTTCTCTTTCAAGCATTTCGCCAGTCCGAATTTACGCTACTAAGTCCTCAAAAAACAATAGTTATTGATTGCACTGATCCAAATCATGTAAAAGTCAAATCTGAGATGGCAGTGCCTACGGTAAAATCTGATAATCCAGAAGAAGAAGTTTGTCAGATAAATAGCTCATTAGAGTTTACACTTGCATTCCAAGATGAGAAAAATGATGTAACATATAAAGATGGTAAATTGTTACTTACTGCTCCTCGAGAACTGAAAAATTACAAAATTGATGGCAAAAATTTATTTGATATTATTAAAGAGTATTTCCAGAAATTTTGCGAGAAGTTAGGATTTAAGTTTGAAGCAGAGATAGAACATAGTTTAGGTAATCCACTAGAAGTAAACAGCCATCTGGAAAATATGGAACCGCCCATTCATAGCAATGAGCATGGAAATACACCTGGAAAATAACAATTAAAATATTTCAAGCGCTGTTAGCTCATTTGCACAATCAATTACTTCAGAACTTGGGAACTGGTTTTTAAACCAAGTGTACTGGCGTTTTGCGTAGTGTCTTGTGTTTGTTTGAGCAATCTGTATCGCTTCGTCTAAAGTAATCTCACCTTTCAAATACTTTACAATTTCTGGCACTCCATGTGCTTTCATAGCTGGCAAATGTGGAGCTAAGTTCATACTAAGTAGCTTTTTTACTTCATCAATTGCTCCATTTTCGATCATTTTGATAAAACGAGAATTTATTTTTTGGTATACATCCTCACGTTTAGGCAAAATTGTATATATCTTAAAATTATCGAATAAAGGAGGCTGTCTATTTTCTTGCCATACAAAGATTGTCTTACCAGTTTCAGTGATAACTTCAAGTGCCCTTGAAAGGCGGTGCGAGTCATTCATGAATACTTTACCTTGAATCCTTGGATCTTTGCTTAGCACTAATTTGTAAAACTCCTCTTTACTTAAATTTTTCCTTAATTCGCTTACATTTTTCCTTACTTTCTGACTTATTTGTGGCATTGATGATAAGCCTTTGATTAAACTGCTGATGTAAAGCCCGCTTCCTCCAGTGATGATAGGTATTTGAGCATTTTCTAATGCGTGATTAACTTCTTTTTCTAAATCCTCTAACCATAGACCCACGGAATAATTTTCTTTTGCTGAAACATAACCATATAATTTATAAAATTCTTCTTGCTTTAGTGGTTGAGCAGTAATTATGGGAATTTCTTCATATACCTGCTTTGAATCACAATTTATTATGCTGATATTATTATATTTTTTTATCAGGTTATCACACAATTCTGATTTACCTGAAGCTGTAATTCCTGTAATAATTACTATATTATTTTTCATTTATATTAATTTAATTAACATATGATAGAGTGTAGTAAAAATTTGGGTCCTACAATCTAAAGTTTGGAGATTTTTATGGCAGAAAACAACAACAATAATTCATTTATTAAGCGTTTCACAAACAGGACTCCTGGCGGTACAGGGGAAGGTTTTTCCAGTAAGTATTCGTCTCAAAACACCAAAGAACGGGCATTAGGGGAAAAAGGGGGAATTTCTGAATTAGCAAACAAAAAAACCGAATCCAAGGAAGCTTTTTCTGAAAGTGGCGGCATAAAAAGTAAAAGCAGAACTGTCAATGAAAGATCTTTTGCTGATGCAACAAAAAGAAGTAGGTCAGATCTTATATATTTAGTCCGTGGTAAAGATCATGGAAAATCAGCGTGGCATTATGTATTAGTTGATAAAGAGAAAAGAGAAATGTTTCTAGCAAAAAGCAGAACTGGCTCTATAGATGTTGCAGACTATGGAGAGATTTTGTATTCAGGATGGGGAGAGGATCCACCACAGGCAATAGTTGATAAAGTCAATGAAGAGTTTGGGTTGTAGCAAGTCTGCATAACAAATGGTAAGCTGCGTTGCATTGCGTTCACAAAAACTAGCAGTTACTATATAAGATACAATGCAACAAAACTGATCTAGTTGTTATGAATAAGTTTTTAGCTATATGGTATCTAAAATAATAAATGCAATACAGAACAACTTGTTAGTGTGTTTTCCAACAGAAACAGTGTATGCTCTTGCTTGTAATGCATTAAATAATGAATCTATAGGAAAAATATATCAGATAAAGAAACGCTCTCAAAATAAACCACTGTCTATATTTGTTAGTGATATTTGCAGCTTGATGAGAATAGCAAAGCTAGAGAAAAAGTATATTGGTTTAGTAAATCACTTTTCTCCTGGACCGATTACCTATATTTTACCACTTAAAAACAATAATATATTGCCAAACGAATTCTTTAAAGATAGTATAGGCATCAGAATCCCTGAGCATCCTATTGCAATTTCAATACTAAACAAACTGAAAGTTCCAATAGTTGCAACTAGTATAAATATTTCAGGAGAAAAAAGTGTATGTAAGGCAGACGATATACCACAATCCATTAAGCAACATTTATCTGCAGTGATTGAAGATGATGAATTAGTTTCTGGTATAGAATCTACTATTATTGACTTAACCGAAGATAAGATTAAGGTTTTAAGGGAAGGTGCAATTTTATTACAAACAGTAACCAATGCATTTTCAAACTAAGATTTATAGGAGAAAGAATGAAAAAAGTAATAGGTCACAACCAGGCCAAAAAAAAATTAATGAACAACTTATCTGTTCAGTCTTGGCTGATCTGTGGTAAAAAAGGTATAGGAAAAGCAACACTTGCAAAATCCTTCTCCAATTGGTTACTCATAAAAAGCTATAATGAAGTAGCATTGGACTTACACATTGTTGAAGGTGATACTATCGGAATAGAAAAAGTCAGAGAAATGAAAAACTTTCTACACTTAAGTCCCATTCAATCAGAACACAAAATAGCTATAATAGATAGCTTAGAGGCAATGACTAATAACGCTAAAAACGCAATATTGAAAATATTAGAAGAGCCGCCAAAAAATTCTAAGATATTTATAATTAGCCATAAGCCATATGATATACAAACTACTATCCAGTGTAGGTGCTTTCAGCTAAATTTACTTCCATTAACTTATGACGAAACAAAGCAAGTTGCTTCATCTCAATGTAAATTTGATGATCAAACGTTTGACGAAATGATTACTTTATTTCCTGGAATGCCAGGAATGATAATAAATGCAATAAGTAGTGATGCTTATGAAGCATACAAATGCTTTTATAAATTTCTTCATGATTTAAAGAATCCCAATATGATTAATAAAGTAATTAATAGCGAAATCGAACTAGAACTAGCATCATATATAATTCAGGCCTTCATTTTAGAAAGCATAAAGAGAGAGGTAAATGGTGTTGAAATTTTACTAGGTCAGTGGAAAAAAATAGATGAACTTTTCGTTGTTGCTAAGCAACTTCACTTAGATAAAAAGCATGTTTTAGCTAATGTAGTTAATATCATGACATAAGTTTACAAAGTATAATACTTTTAACATAAATTCATGATAAAATTCTGTTAATTTAATACTCGAAGTATATAATTTGACTGATAATAAATTAACTGTATGGCAATCAATAGAAGTTTTGACGAAAGCCATACTAAACATGCAGAAAGAATTAAGTTCAATCAAGAATATAGCTTTAGACCAGGACGTCACCTTAGAAAAAGGAAAGGAGTTGTTAAGCGGCATTTATGAAGCAAATTTTAAGCTAAACAAGGCAATCAATATAGCTACTTTGCCAAAAATTGGCTATCATATGCTAAATGGTGAGCTTGTTGTACGTAATCATATCACGGAAGAGGAAGTAAAGATTCCTAGAGATTTTCATTACCTTAAAGTCGTTAAATCCGATCATGATGATTATAAATTAACGTTTTGTAATTTTTTAGGTAATGAGTTCTTTGAATATAAAAAGTATGATCCACAATATTCTGGCGTTTCAGATGAATATAAGTTTGTGGATTTTGGTAGTGTAAAAAAGACTCATAATCTAAAATTTAAGGAATACGTTGGTCATGCACCTAAGTTTTTTGCTGCAGAAGGGCCTATTGAGCCTGGATCTCAAAACCATGCAATTGATCTATTTGAGCTAGTCAAAAGTGGTAAAGGTAGCAAAGTGGGAACCCTCGCTGATGAATTTGGTTATTTTGATGATCAAAATAAATTACATTATTATAATTATCACAAAAGTGCTGAAAGTAATATTTACAATCCTGAAAATTTCAGTGTAAAAATGATCAATGTAGATGTGAGCAAAATCGATAAATTCTACCTTATTGCGGAACAAGGTGATATAATCATTCATCCTATTTTGGAAAATTTAGACATATTTTAAAGTTTTTTAGAGTATCTAATCTTATTGTTATTATAATTGGGTTTGGTAGCATTGTGTTATGGAAGATAAATTGCTTGAATCAGTAAAAAACAAAAGTTATTTCAGTAAAGCAGTCGAATGGTACTGCCATAGGTATCTGTTTTGTGTAGCAGAAAGATCTTGGATGGCATTAATAGTATCGCTTCTCCTAGTATGCTTATGTTTATTAATATTAAACATATACCTGTTATTTCCTGTTAAAAAAGATTTAAATTTTGTGAAGTACATGAACCACACAGAAGATGAGTTCTCTGCAATGCATAAGCTTAGTTTCAGTAAAAAGGAAGATGAATACACTTCCACAGCGAGGTACTTAATAAGTAAATACATTGAAATATACGAGTCCATTAAGATCGTTGAACCGAAGTACCAAGAAAATTTTATAAGAAACAATTCTATACATAAAATCTATCAAGGCTTTCAGGAAAAAACGAACAATGAAGCTGTTAGTTCACCTTCATCCAAAAGAAAAACTGCCAACATAAATGTAATAACATTATCTATTGATCGATCGACCAAGGACTTAGTTACATTTGCTGGAAATGCTACTGTAGTTTTTACAACCGAGCAAAATAAGGAGGTGAAAGATCATACTGTGGAGATTAGCTTCACTTTGTCGAGTATAAAAGCAACTCTGGCTGGTATAATACCATTTAAATTTATTGTTAATGGTTATAAATACAGATTTTAAAATATTATTTGGTAGCTAAAAAAAATAACTAAAGTGCATGTAGCAGTAATAACTGGAGGTAAAACTAGAAGAATTGGCGTTTTTTTAATAAAGTAATTCTGAGAAGGTTTTAAGAAAAAGGCATTGTAAATTATCGGTAAAAAGTACAGAGCGTTAAGTATAGTACTAACAATTAACACTAGAGTTACAAACACAGAAAGTATTACATTGCCAGAGTTGAAAACAGCTTGAAAAATGAGAAATTTACCCCAAAAAGTCGGAGCAGGCGGCACCCCTATCATAGACAATGCACCTATAGCAAATGCTGTCATGTTAATTGGCATACTGCGTCCTATACCGTGAATCTTATCTATATATTTCTCACCTGTTTTCGTTATTATTGCTCCGGCAATGAAAAACAAAGTGATTTTTGCAAATGCGTGGCAAACTAATTGAAAAATTGCAACCCTCATGCTGAGCTCACTAAAAATTGAAGCAAATAATATAATATACGACAATTGAGAGATGGTAGAGTAAGCAAGCAATTTCTTTAATTCTTTTTGCTTTAATGCAATCAATGATGCAGTAATAATAGTAAATCCAGCAGCGTACGGAAGCCACCCTCCAGCAAACCAATTTTGCTGCACAAAACGTTGTATGTTATCGACGCCGAAAGTGTATAATATAACTTTTATGATGATGAAAACTCCGGATTTCACAACAGCAACAGCATGTAATAGTGCACTCACAGGAGTTGGTGCAACCATTGCTTTTGGTAACCAAAAATGCATTGGCATTAATGCAGCTTTTCCTATTCCATAAATCAGCATAGCAAAACACACTGCAATGAAAGTGATGAGTGAAGTATCAAATTTGAATATTCCACCACTTACAAAGTCTAAAGTATGAAATTCATTATATAAAAGGCCTATTGCAGGAAAAAATAATACTAAAGAAGAGAAAAATAGCACGCCAAAGTAATAGCGCCCTGCAATCATTGATTCATTTGTTGAGTTGTAAGTAACCAGAGGGTATGTACTAATAGTTAGAAGCTCATAAAAAACAAATGTAGTGAGCAAATCTCCAGAAAAAGCAATAAACATTGCACAGCTAATCGATATTGAAAAAAAGCATAGAAAACTTGAGTGATTGCCATCAGCATAGTTATTCTGCATATAACATATTGCATATATACTGGTTAGTATCCATAAAAACGATATTAATAAACTGAATATTACTCCGGTAGACTCTAGCTTTAAACTAATGTGCAAATTATTACCAAAATCCATGAGAATAAATTGAGAATGATCACCATATACCCAATATAAAGTGCAAAGACACGTATACGTAAACAGAAGTACAGAAGAAATGACAGTAATACTATTGTTCACTCCGGGCCATTTACCAGTAAAAAAGATAACAAAAGCACTTAAAAGCGGAATCAACGCAGTAATTAATAAGTAATTCTCAGTAATTGAAAATGGTAAGGAAAGATACATTAAGATATAGTCCATTAAATTTTCTGTTTAGGTAAAGCTAGAATTATACTCAAATCATAGAAAAACCGCCATGTTTTTTTGGCAAACTAGTTGTTTGTGTATGCTATAGCTATACCGCCGCGGTATCTCTAGATCCCGCTAACACGTAGCGGGATATGAGGTTATCATCATACCGCTGCGAACCGTCATACCGTGATTTATTCACGGTATCTCTTAGCATAGATCCCGCTAACACGTAGCGGTATGACGAACTTGTCGTTACGTCATACCGTGATTCATTCGCGGCATCTCATCCGCTAACACGTAGCGGTATGACAAGCTTATCGTCATGCCACCGCGAACCGTCATACCGCCGCGGCGCTAACTAGTAGCGGAATGACGGTTTTTCAAATTGTCGGTAAACCTAAGTCAGTTTAGCTATATAGATAGCATAAAGTCAACTGCATAAATTGAAACAATATCTGCTAGACGCAAATTATAACAAATGCAGTAGCGTAATCTCCATCTTCACTCAGAGAAAGATGAATCTTGTAGTCCTTTGAGATGAAATCCTTTCTGACAGCAATATATGGTTTTCCTCTTACATCGCTGTATATTTCTATATCTTTCATTATAATGCCCTGGCTAAATCCAGTACCTCGTGCTTTAACAAAAGCTTCTTTTGCTGCAAAGCGTTTGGCAAAATACCTTGCTCGCATTTCTTGACTATTATACTTTCTACTTAGCTCTATTTCTTTTTCAGTGTAGATTCTATTGAGAAATTTTTCCCCGTATTTTTGTAATATTCTCAATACTCTTGGTATATATACTATGTCAGTGCCGATACCGCATATCATTTTGTGCTAAAGCGATTTATTGCTTCCTCAATCTGCATTTCTTTTACCTCTCCAGTTGCTCTATTTTTTACTTCAACTATATTTTCATCTATTGCCTTTTTTCCAACAATTATTTGCCACGGCAAGCCTATCAGATCCATTCTAGAAAATTTTACTCCTATACTTCTTTCCGTATCATCGTAAAGCACTTCATCACTTTTCAAAGCTTTGTATATTTTATCTGCAGCCTCCGTTACTTTCGTTTGTAAATTGATTAAACCAATTCTGAAAGGAGCTACCGCTTCTGGCCAGATAATTCCCTTATCATCATGAAAAGCTTCTATTATTGCACCGACAAGCCTTGAAACCCCAATGCCATACGAACCCATATGCATGTTGACATTTTTTCCATCTTGAGAAGTAACACTTGCCTTCATAGGCTTTGAGTATTTGTCGCCAAAATAAAAAATATGCCCTATTTCAATACCTTTACTAACATTTAACTGCTCTTGCGGCACAAGGCAAGTTTTAGGGTCGTGCATATCATCTGCAACTGCATATATATTCTTCAAACTTTCAACATCTTCACTTTCCAGTAGTTCAGAAAATTTATTGTCATAATATAAAGTGCTCTCACCAGTGTTTGCCAATATATGAAACTCGTGGCTCAAATTTCCTCCAATTGGCCCAGTGTCCGCTCTCACTCCAATTGGAGTAAGTCCCATGCGTTTGAAGATTTTTATGTAAGTTTTGTACATCAAATTATATGAATTCAGTGCACCTTCGTAATCTACATCAAAACTGTATGCATCCTTCATCAGAAATTCCCTACCCCTCATAACACCATAACGTGGTCTTACCTCATCACGGAATTTCCACTGGATATGATACAAACAAAGTGGCAAATCTTTGTAACTTTTTACCACATCTCTAATTAGATCAGTTGCTACCTCCTCATGCGTTGGACCGAAAAGCATATCTTCCTCATGCCTATCCCTTATACGTAGCATTTCCTTACCGTAATCATCGTAACGTCCCGATTCTCGCCAAAGATTTGCTGGTTGCACACAAGGCATTAATGCTTCAATTGCACCAGATTTATCCATTTCATCTCTGATAATATCTTCAATATTCTTAAGCACGCGCAGACCAAGCGGCAACCACGTATAGATGCCAGATGCTATCTGCTTTATTAAACCTGCACGTAAAGAATATTGATGGGAGATAATTTTAGCATGGGTAGGCTTTTCCTTTAGAGTTGGTAGGTAATATTTGGATAAACGCATATAATAGACCTGATTGTATTAAGTAATCTTAATACAATCAGACCTGTAGGTAAACTTATTTTAAAAAAGAAGGGAAGTGTGTGGTACTTCCCTTGATAATTTTATAGCTACCGTGGTCTTGGTACAACATTTTCATCCCGCTAACAAGTAGCGGGATGACGATTGTCAGGGTGTCATCCCAGCGCCCCTATGATGTCATCCCAGTGCCCAGACACCTTAGACGGGAGTGTTAAATAAACTGTGTCAAACCGCATTTTTAGTTCAACTCAATTTTCAATCTGCCAGGAAAGAAAACACCAAGTTGAGAGATAGTTAATGCCCAATCATGTACAGGCATCGTCCACTTTTCCTCTGCCTTCTTTATAGCACAATATACCTGCTTATACAAGGCATTTATGCTGGTAAATGAGCCTTTGGTCTTAGTGAATTTCCTAATTTGCCTATGTAGCCCCTCTATGGGATTGGTGGTGTAGATTATCCTCCTAACTGGACCAGAATACTTAAAATAACCAGACAAGTTTTCCCAATTATTCTGCCAAGATTTTATAACCATAGGGTACTTTGTGCCCCATTTTTCATCCAATTCCAACAGATAATTCTCGGCAATTTCCTTGCTTGAAGCTTGATATACCTTCTTTAAATCGCTCAAAAAACTCTTCGCATCTTTACTGGCCACATACTTCAGTGAGTTGCGTATCTGATGCACTATACACATCTGCACTTCCGCATTAGGAAAGACACTGTTTATAGCTGCAGGAAAGCTTTTCAGCCCATCAACGCAGGCAATAAGGATATCTTCTACTCCTCTTTCTTTGAGGTCATTTAGCACTCCCAACCAGAAGTTAGCTCCTTCACTTTCAGCCAAATAAAAACCTAATACTTCTTTTTTGCCATTTTGATCTATGCCTAATATGTTATACATGCATTTACTTACGCAATGCCCGTCCTCTTTGACTTTAAAAAACCATGAAAACTATCGGATATACAGACTGCAGCGGGCGACTACGCCATTCGTTGATTACTGGTAGCAATTTGTCAGTAATACTTGATATCTCTGCCACCGATATTTTGTGATCATAAATTTCCTCAACATGTGACACTATATCTCTATAGCCCATACCACTGGCAAATGTGCTCAAAATCTTCGTTTCAAGCTCTGGATGTAAGTTTGTTTGCCTTTTTTTGACTATTTGTGGTTCGAAACTTCCTTCCCTATCTCTTGGCGTCAAAAGCTCAAATGACCCTGCGCTTGTACGTAAAGTCTTTGCATTCCTCCCATTTCTTCGATTATTCTCTTCGCTTTCAGCCGACAAGTGGTTTTCTATTTCACCTTCCAGGCTTACCTCCAGCAACTTTTTTATAAACGGTGTTAATGCTCCATCTCTTCCTGTCAACGGTCTTCCTTCTCGTATAGACGACAGGATATTTGTTTCTAATTCTTTATAATCTACCAAACCGGTAGTTCTGTTTACTACTTTCTGACTCATTGTCAAACCTCCATTTTTTTATATCAATTTATTACTTTTTTTTCGGTTTGACACAGTTTATTTAACACTCCCAATGGGACTACTGAGTTTGTTAAGGTAATTGTTCACAGGTTTAGTTGATGGCTGCTTGCTTTTTCTTCAAACACATCCCAAAGGTCTTTTTCTAGCGATATATTATATAATTTATTGATATAAACCACTCCCGTGGGTGAAGTTGTGTTAATTTCGAGCAGGAAGTCATCTATAATATCAATACCAACAAATATTAGCCCCCTTTTCTTTAATTCAGGACCAATTTTGTTACATATTTCATTGTCTCTATCGTTCATTTGAGCGGGCTCAAAACTTGCTCCAAGTCGCATGTTTGTTCTGATCTCTCCACTGATTTTTGGAACTCGTTTCATTACTCCAATTGGTTGACCATAAAGTAGCAATATTCTTTTATCTTTATCTATGTTTTTACAAAATGATTGCGCAATTACAGGACATTCATATTTTGCTATCATGAGATCCACTACCACTTGAATGCTGTTTTCATCTCGTATTCTTATTACATCGTTTCCTCCATAACTATACAACGGCTTCAGAATAATATCTTGATAGTTGTGGTAGAAATCTCTAATCATCGATATATTTTCAGTGATCAAAGTCGGCGGAATTAGCTCTGGAAATAATGAAGTTATCAATTTTTCAGGACAATTTCTTATTTCTGTTGGATTGTTAATTACCAATGCGCTGGTTTTTTCTAAGATATAGGTTGTTGTAATGTAGCGCATATCAAAGGGTGGATCCTGTCTGATAAATATGATGTCCATTTCATTCAAGTTGATTGCTACATCCTCTTTAGAGATAAAACTAAAATCATCAACGCTGACTTTCTGAGCAAGAGCAATTGGATGGTTTAGCTTTAGTGCTAAATTGTTAGGAGCATAGACAAAAACTTCGTGCTTCCTCCTTTGTGCTTCCTTTATTAGCACGAATGTAGTGTCAGTTTCAAAATTTATATTTTCATCCATCTGAAAGGCAACTTTCATTTATGTTCTCTACCTATTGTCACAACTGTACAAATGTTATAATTTGAAGGCGATTTTTGCCTAATGGCGTAATTTACTGTACTTATATCGTACATAACTTACAACTTGTTTTACTCCCTTTACTTTTCTTGCAATTGATATTACAGCTTTTAATTCCGCTTTATTTTGGGCTATACCCATCAAATAAACAACTCTATCAACCGTATTAACGCTATAATTAATTGATTTAATATTTCTTTTCCCCAGAAGTCTTGTTCTTATTTCCGCTGTTATCATGCCATCTACAGTAGTGTCTAGCATGGAAGCCATTTGAATTGGTATTACTCTTATTTCATTTATCACTTCTTTAATTTCTTTTTGCTGCCAAGCTATTTTTTCTGCTGTAAGTTGTTTTTCAGGAGTGTCAACACTTCCAATGAGCAATACTCTTCCTTCACTTACTTTAACTTTTATGGATGAAAATAGCCCATGTTTTAAGAGCCCCTTATTAATTCTGATGACCATAGTCGTATCATCAATGATATTTCCCAAGGATTTGTCCTGCATTGTTATTGCTGTCGCTGTAGCCACCACACCACCTATTATAAGGGTTGTGCAACCACTTTGTGTAATCAAAAAAATTGCAAGTAAGAAGCTTGTTATTAATCTCATTATTGATTTTCAGGATTTAGAGCTTTCATTAAGAAATGTTAATAAGCTTTTTTGATTGTGTAAATACTATAAATTAAGTAAGACTTTAAACCTTGAATATTTTTAATGGAATACCTATAATAGGGTACTGAAAATTTCTTGCGGATATGGCGGAATTGGTAGACGTGCCAGGTTTAGGTCCTGGTGAGCTTGCTTGTGGGGGTTCAAGTCCCTCTATCCGCACTTTAAAGTCATGTAACTTAGGTTTTAAGGGAAAATTTATAATCACTGAATACACTTTTGTTTGTATAAAAACCTGTTCTTAAGGATTGTGTTTAACTTAAATTCTGGTAAAATGACTCTATTAAGATATGAATTAAAATGTTAATAAATGAATTATGATGTCTAATAATATACCTCAAAATACAGTCGAAGTAAGTAGCGTATATACCTACAAAGAGCTTAGTATAGATAAACTAAAGTATGAGTATGAAATCACAGTTGGTAGTGATTATATAAAACAAAAGGTAAATTCCAGGTTGCAAGAGATAGCAGAAAATGCAAAATCACCTGGGTTTAGGGCTGGAAAGATGCCCTATGACCTTGTTGTTGCAAATTATAAAAACGAAGCTTTGGAATATGTGATAAATAATACAATTGATTATTGCTCAAGTGATTTGATGAAAAAAATTGAAGTCAAGTCTCACATTTATCCTAAGGTTGATGTTATATCATTACCAGATCTGGGCAAAGAAAATGAGGAGGGCAATTTTGTATACAAGCTATCTTTTGAGTCGATGCCTGAAGTACCGATGATAGATCTTGACAAAATAAACTTAAAGAAAATTGAAGCAAAGATTGAAGAGGAAGATATAAAAGAATTTATTGATTCTATTAAAACAAAGTTCCCCAATTTCGCCTCTGTTGATGATGCTTCTTATCAAGCGAAAGATGGGGATAAATTGATAATTGATTTTGAAGGGCGGATTAGGAATAAGCTCTTTCAGGGTGGAAGTAGCAAAAATTTTGCCGTTAATTTAGGGTCTGGCACATTTATTAATGGTTTTGAAGATCAATTAACTGGTATGAAAAAGGGAGAAACAAAGGACTTTAAGTTGCAATTTCCTGAAAATTACCAAGCCATTTCACTTGCAGGACAGGAAGCTGATTTTTCTGTGCGAGTTAATGAGATTCAAATTGCCAAAGATTTTGAAAATGATGATGAAATAGCTAGGAGTATTGGTTTTAAAGATTATTCTTTGCTAATAAGTCATGCAAAAAAAATGATTGGTGATCAGTGCACCGAAATGAGAAATCTCTTAATTAAAAAGGAGCTATTTGATTATTTGGATGCTAATTATAGTTTTGATTTACCCACAGACATAGTAAAACAGGAGCAACAAAGAATGGAAGGAGAACTGGGTGCTCAAAATGATTCTTGTAAAGAAGCTGAAAAACGTGTAAAGCTTGCTATGTTATTTATGAAATTTAGTGCAGAAAATAAAATATCATTAACTCAAAATGATGTTTTGAATGTTATTGTAAATCAATATGTCAGTAAGGATGTACCGTTTGACAGAGTACTTAAGCATTTTGAATCAAATAAACAATTTCAAGAATTAGTTAGAGGGCAAGCGCTTGAGTATAAAGTGACAGATTATATAATAGAAAAAGTTAGTAAAGAAGAGCAGATTATTTCTGTGAAAGAATTAAAGGAATTGTTTGGTAATATTTAATAGGAAAAGGTATGACTCTTATACCAATTGTAGTTGAACAAACTAGTCGCGGTGAGCGCGCTTATGACATATATTCAAGACTAGTGAAAGAAAGAATAATTTTCGTAACAGGTCCTATTGAGGACAACATGGCCAGTGTAATAGTAGCACAGCTTTTATTTTTAGAATCGGAAAATCCCGATAAAGACATTTGTATGTACATCAACTCACCAGGTGGTATTGTAACTGCTGGTTTGTCGATCTACGATACAATGCAGTATATAAACCCAGACGTTTCAACTTTATGTATAGGTCAAGCTGCGTCTATGGGTTCCTTATTGCTTGCATCTGGTACAAAAGGTAAGCGCTACTCTCTACCTCATTCAAGAATTATGATACATCAGCCATCTGGTGGTTATCATGGTCAAGCAACTGATATAGAAATACATGCTAATGAAATTTTGCGAGTTAAGAAAAAACTAAATCAAATTTATGAAAAACATACTGGAAATTCACTGAAGAAAATTGAAGGAATGATGGAAAGAGATAAATTCATGGATCCTGAAGAAGCAAGGAAAATTGGCTTAATTGACAGGGTGATAGCTGAGCGTACAGATATTGAAATTGAAAATATTAAAGTTAAACAAAAGGTGGGTTAATGGATAACAATAATGATTTACACTACTGTTCTTTTTGCAACAAGGCGCAAGATGAAGTAGATAAATTGATTACTAACTCCTCGGATGGTTTAAAGGTGTTTATTTGTAATGAGTGCATAGAATTATCCCATAAAGCAATAAGTCAAAAGAAAGATAGATCTTTTAATTCAGATCGTATATCTGATATGAAGCTATTACTAAAGAAACCTGAGGATATAAAAAATTTTCTCAGCAAGCATGTTGTAGGTCAAGAACACGCGCAACACGTTTTATCTGTAGCTATGTATAACCATTGTCAATCCATGGTACAATTTCATGCTATAAGTGATATTGAAATCGAGAAGTCAAATATAATGCTTATTGGTCCCACTGGTTCTGGTAAGACTTTGCTAGCCAAAACACTTGCTAAAGTTTCAGATGTGCCATTTGCCATGGCTGATGCGACAACTTTAACTGAGGCAGGTTATGTGGGTGATGATGTAGAAAGCGTGTTGTCGCGTTTATTACAAGCTGCAAATTATGACGTTGCAAAAGCACAGCGTGGTATAGTGTTTATAGATGAAATAGACAAGATTACAAGAAAATCTGAAAGCACTTCAATAACCCGTGACGTTTCAGGTGAAGGGGTCCAGCAAGCTCTGCTTAAGATTATGGAGGGTACAGTTGCTTATGTTCCGCCACAAGGAGGGCGAAAACACCCACAACAAGAGTTTATACAAGTGGATACTAGTAACATACTATTTATTTGTGGAGGAGCTTTTGAAGGCCTCGATAAGATTATTGAAGCGAGAAAAAAGGGAACGTCAGTTGGCTTTGGAGCAGATATAAGTCAGTCTAAAGAGCAAAAGAAAAAGAATGCTTTACATGATGTTCAACCTGAAGATTTAATCAAATTCGGTTTAATACCCGAATTTGTAGGGCGGGTTCCAATAACTGCTGTTTTAGATGAGTTGGATCATGAAGATTTAATACATGTGTTGACAGAGCCAAGGAATGCACTAATAAAACAGTACAAAGCATTGCTTGCGTTTAGCAAAGTAAACCTTGAGTTTTCAGATGAAGCAATATCAGCTATTGCTAAAAAGGCTATAAGCTATAAAACAGGTGCAAGAATGTTACGTGCTATCTTGGAGTCACTTTTGCTTGACGTTATGTATACAGCTGGAAACGGAGATTTTGAAGGTAGCACTATAGTAATCACTAAGAAAATGGTAGAATTAGGAAAAGCAACGGTTAATCATAATAATAATGGCAATGTTATAACGGTTAATGATTAATTTGAGGCATATATTATGAACATTGAACGTGCTGTGAGCTCTAGTTTTACTGCATTGCCAGTATTACCTTTAAGAGATGTAGTAATTTTTCCAAATATAATGGTGCCTTTATTCATAGGCAGAGAAAAATCTGTTAATGCACTAGAATATGCAACAAGTAGTAGTAGTTACCAAAATGAGATTTTTCTTGTAGCACAGAAATGTGGCTCTGTTGATAATCCAGAGCCTGAAGATCTTTATGAAGTAGGTGTGTTAGCAAACATTATACAACCATTAATAAAATTGCCTGACAATGCAGTAAAAGTTATAATCCGGGGGATAAGAAGGGGAAGAGTTGTAGAATATATTAGCTCTCATACTTTATTACAAGCCAGGGTAGAGTTAGACAATCATTATAAAGAAGATGAAGACAATATTGATTTAGAAGCTTTAAGGCGATCTGTTATAGACGCGTTCGATAGCTGGTGTAAGCTAAACAAGAAAAATCAGCCTGAAGTTGCCATTAACCCCATTGATCAAATCAAAGAAGTTGATCAACTTGTAGACACGGTAGCTTCACATTTAAATATAAAAGTATCGGATAAACAAAGCATACTTGAGGCTTATGACCCAAAAGAGCGTTTAAAAAAAGCTTTTGCTTTTATTGAGGGAGAAATAAGTATTTTGAACGCACAAAACCGTTTATATAAGACAATTAAATCGCAAGTTGAAAGCGCTCAGAAAGTTTACTACCTTAACGAGCAATTGAAAGCTATACAGAAAGAATTAGACGAATTTGAGAATGGTGATGAAGGGAATATACTCAATGAATTTGAAAAAAAGATAAATGAAACAAAGCTTTCTCAGGAAGCAAGAGAGAAAGCTATAACTGATTTGAAGAGATACAAGAAAATGAATCCCATTTCTCCTGAAGCTACAGTTATATCTAGTTACTTGCATTGGTTACTTGATTTGCCGTGGGGAAAGTACAAAGATGCAAAAATTAACTTAAATGCAGCTAAGAAAATCTTAGATGAAAATCATTATGGCATAGAGAAAGTAAAAGATAGGATAATAGAATTTTTAGCAGTATTAAAAAGAGTAAAAGAGATAAAAGGTCCTATACTTTGCTTGGTTGGACCGCCAGGTGTTGGTAAAACTTCTTTAGCTAAGTCTATGGCAGGAGCAGTAGGAAGAGATTTTGTTCGCATAGCTCTTGG
Organism: Wolbachia endosymbiont (group A) of Norellia spinipes; assembly: GCF_964273535.1. NCBI lineage: Bacteria > Pseudomonadati > Pseudomonadota > Alphaproteobacteria > Rickettsiales > Anaplasmataceae > Wolbachia > Wolbachia endosymbiont (group A) of Norellia spinipes. The sequence goes on along the minus strand of NZ_OZ187006.1, from coordinate 1,060,666 downwards.
TGGTGTGCGTGATGAGTCCGAGATACGAGGGCATAGGAAAACTTATATTGGCTCAATGCCTGGTAAAATTATTCAACATATGAAAAAAGCTAATTCATGCAACCCGCTTTTTCTGCTTGATGAAATAGATAAGATGGGTTCTGATTCGCGTGGCGATCCTGCATCTGCATTACTTGAGGTTTTAGATACTGAGCACAATAAACACTTTACGGATCATTACTTGGAAGTTGAGTTTGATCTTTCAAGTGTAATGTTTGTAGCTACGGCAAACAGCTTAAATTTGCCACATCCTTTGCGTGATAGGATGGAAATTATACAATTGTCCGGGTATACTGAAGATGAAAAAATCAGTATTGCTACACACCACCTTATTCCGAAGTTAAAGAAGGAGCATGGTTTGTATCAGAAGGAATGGGACATAACTAATGAGGCGTTATACAAGTTGATACGTTTATATACACGTGAAAGTGGTGTGCGGAGTATGGAAAGGGAGCTTGCAAAGCTCATGAGAAAGGCAGTTAAAGAAATATTGACTGATAAAAATAAGAAAATATCCGTAGGGGTTGACAATTTACAAGATTATTTAGGGGTACGTAAATATACCTTTGGTATTGCAGAAAATGAGAGTTTAGTGGGAGTAGTAACTGGGCTTGCCTATACTGAAACAGGTGGTGATATTTTGATGATAGAATCAGTCCTAATTCCGGGCAAGGGAGAAATAAAATACACAGGAAAGCTTGGAGAGGTTATGCAAGAATCTATAAAAGCTGCGTATAGTTATATTCGATCAAATTGTTTGTTTTTTGGTATAAAGCCCGAAAAATTCCAAAATAATGATATACATTTACATGTACCTGAGGGTGCGGTACCAAAAGATGGCCCTTCTGCTGGCGGCGCGGTATGTACGTCTATTGTTTCTCTTATGACGAATATACCAGTTAACAAAAATGTTGCTATGACAGGCGAAGTGACATTGCGTGGTAGAGTTTTAGCTATTGGGGGCTTAAGAGAAAAATTGCTTGCAGCGCTCAGAGGATCAATCAAAACTGTGATTATACCAAGTGAAAATGAGAAAGATATGCAAGAGATTCCGGCAAGCATCAAAGAGGGGATCAACGTAGTTTTTGCTAAGAATATTGATAAAGTTATGAAAGTTGCTTTAATGCACCCTACTACTCCAATTGATAGTGATAATCAAAATAGTGTGCCTTCCTCTATAGAAAATAAAGATGATACTTTTCCTATGTCGGAAACATTGAAGCATTAGATTAAGAAGATATTATACAATCTCCATTTCTCTTTTGTCCGGCAAAAACCCACCAACTTGCGCATTCCATAAGGATATGACCTGCTTTGCTGTGATATTATTCATAAATGCCAATTAATTTGAAAAATTTATAGCGCTTTATATTATAATACTTTATCAATCAAAAATAAAAAGAGAAAATGACCGTGCTCAACATACAAAATAACGCTACACTTTGCAAACAGTGGATATTCTTAGCAGTATGTGCTCTTGCTTGCTCTGGGTTACTGTCAATAATTGTTATTTTTTTACGATTGCCTTTTATCTCCTCTCTCGTTCCTTCTGCACAATATATCTTTGATAATGCGCTGGTGATACACGTGAATTTGTCAATTTTGGTGTGGATGTGCTCTATAATATCTCTGCTCTTTATCATAAACCTACAAAATACCAATAGTTGGTTTAACTTTTCATGGGTTCTATCAACCCTTTCGATGCTGCTGATGTTTGTATCTGCATTCGTTCCAAACACTGAAGTTATCAAAAGTAACTATATTCCCGTGTTACAAAACAAATTATTCTTATTTGGTCTTGGTTTGTTTACCACCAGTATATTAGTAAATGCAATGCTAGCATACACATCAAAAAAAGAGGTTTCATTTCTCTCTGTGGGGCAAGTTGGGCTGGTTATTACACTTGTTTCGTCATTTCTTTGCTTTGTTTTAGCATATCAAAATATGCCTCCAGGTCTATATCACTCAGATAAGAATTTGTTTTACGAATATCTCTTTTGGGGAGGCGGACATTTATTGCAGTTTGCTTTTACTCAAGGAATGTTTTTAGTCTATTTAATAATGTTAAGCGATGCTAGTTTAGCTTCAAGCAATAAAATTACTATTTTACCACTATTTATAAACACAATTTTGGCTATGGGTGCATCGTTTATATATTTTGTTTATCCAATTGATAGCGCCAAGTTAATACAGTTTTTTACTTGGCATATGAGAATTGCTGGAGCAGTTTTGCCGTGCTTTTTGATAATATTAGTGTGCTGCAACATCAGGACTTTTACTAATGATAAAAGCAACTATTTATTACATTCATTTTTATTGTTCATTTATGGAGATGTGCTTGGAGTGCTGACTATTGAAGGAAATGTCACCATTCCCGCTCATTATCATGGTTCTGTAGTTGGGATCACTATAGCTTTTATGAATTTCATTTATTGGCTGTTACCTAAATTAAACTTTAAAGAGGTAAAAAGTTCCATGGTAAGATTACAGATTTATGCTTACAGTGTGGGGCATTTTCTCCATATTACTGGACTTGTATGGCTTGGTGGATATGGTGCCTTAAGAAAAGTTGCAGATCTGCCAAGTATTTCATCAATGTTGGCACGTGCTTGTTTTATTGCGGGTGGAGCTATATCAGTTATTGGTGGAATGTTGTTCGTAATAATTGTGCTTTTACATCTGTTAAAACGCAAAGCGCGTACCAACTAACCCATAGAAACGAAAAAACTTACTTGACAAACTCCGCCAGCCCCCTTATTATGACAATAAGGGTATTTATGACTCAAAACTTGTTTTTGACCTGCAGGCTCAATGACAAAATTCAGTAAAAAACTCAGGTATTTATTGGCGGATTACATAAAATTATAGCGGCTGCATGTCTTTTAAATTTTTTCTACATTCAGCCAAATCGCGCTTATTTTAAGCGTTAGCACATTATTACAGCGCCACTTACAGTAATATAGAGTCAAAACTCGCACCACGGGGCTTCTTTTGCCTTTTTTTCCGCTTGGTAAATTTCTTAATGTTTGTAGCTAAAGCAATTTAAGAGACCGAAAATGGTGTCATTCCAGCGCGTGAAGCTGGAATCTAGTCTTTATTATGCAGCCACTTATTTAAAGTTAAGTTTTCTGGATCCAAGTAGTCAAGCTACTCGGATGACACCTTGACAATCGTCATCCTGCTACGTGTTAGCGGATGAGATACCGCGAATGAATCGCGGTATGACGTAGGATTGCTGTCATCCCGCTGCTTGTTAGCGGGATCTATGTGAGATACCGCGGCAGTGTGACGGTTCGCGGCGGAATGACGATAACCTCGTCATTCCGCTACTCGTTAGCGCCGTGGCGGTATGACGTCTTAGCTATAGTTAACAATAGAAGCAAAACTCATCATTTTGAAAGAGGAGGAGATTTTTCTGGATCCTCAGCGGGGATTGATTTTGGATCTGATAATTCTGTATTTACCTTGATTGGCTCTAATGGAGTTTTCTGCTCTTCCGGTTTATCGTCTGGAATTGGAACAGGCCAATCCATAATGTTTTGCGGTATAACTTCTGCTTCTTTAGCTTCTTTTTGACCTGTTGAAGATGGTGTATCAACTCCTGCATTTTTAGTAACTTCTTGTTTTAGTTGTTTATTTTCTTCTTGTAATTGCTTTAAATTTTTCTTTAACTCGTCAATCTCTCTTATTTTTTGTTTTAATTGTTCAGATATAGTTAGTTTGTCTCTAGTCAATTTTTTGTTTTCTTGTCTTAACCCACTAGCTATTCTGCTTGAGTTGTTGTTTACAGCTTGTGTACCTTGGTCTTGCTGCTGCATGCTTGTTCCTCTACTTTCATATTCAACTTCAGTTTGAGTTGCCTGACCTTTTTCCTGCTGTAATATGTTCTGCAGTTGCTCTAGACTCTCTTTGACAGATGCCAGCTCTTCCTGTGTACACGTTAACATCCCTTCCTTTTCCTTAAGCTGTTGTTTAAGCTTATCTATTTCTGATTGTTGCTTTCTGAACGATGTTGAATCTGTACTTTTTGCTCTTAATTGTCTAAATAAATTTTCCTTTTCTTCTGCCAATTTTTCTATTTGCTCAGTCAGCTTATCTTTATTATCGATAAATTCAATCTCAGCTTGTTTTAGTTTACGGGTTAAATTTTCAATATACTCACTATCTTCGTTTTTTACTTCCGAATACTTTGCCCTTAAATCTTGAAGCTTTCCTTCTAATTTCTGGCTCTCTCTTACTATCTGCTGTATCTTTTCATCCTTCTGCTTAATTTCTTTTCTCAAACTCTCTATTTTCTCATTTTTCTCCACTTCTTCTATCTCATCTGCAAGAGACTTTTTACCTATACCAGATTGCTGAATTGCCATTTCTAAATCTTCTTTTTCTTTGTACAGTTGATTTAATTCCTTAACTAACTCTTGATTCTTTAATTGCTCTTTACTCATAAGCGACTCAATTAAAGTACCTTGTTCCTTTATTCTTTGATTTTTTTCAGATATAACTTGCCGTTGTTCATTAACTTCATCTCTCAAGAAGTCACGTTCTAATCTTAGATCCTCAAGCTGCTTTGCCTGCGCTGCAAAATATTTAGCAAATGTTTCTTTTTCTTTCTCTAATTCCTCAATTTCGTCTACTTCACCTTTTGCTCCTTCTTGTTCATGCTCTTCTTCATCACTAGACATATCATCCTCAAGTATTTCATCTTCATCACTAAATTCACTAACACTAGAGAAAGAACTTCTACGTGAAGAAGGTGTGCTAGGAGAGGAATACCCACTGCTGCTTGGTGTAGGTGACTGTGGTGATATATGTGGATCTTTTGTAAATATTTCCTCTGCTGGTACTTGCTGATCGTCTACACTCCTGGACATGTCAGTAAAAGCTTGATGCAGAGTTTTTCCATTGATAAAAACTTCTTTATTCTGCTCAACTAATTTTAATATTTTATCTTTTATTTCCTCTGGTGTGAACTTTAAATCACCAAACTTTGGCTCACCAATGACACTTTGTATACCACTAGAATCCAATTTTACGATCATGCTACAGTCTATGCTGTTACCTTCAGAATCTTTAGCCTGCCAGTTAATGGTCATTTCACATGAGCTTGAACCAGTAAAATCATAGTGCCTTTCGCTGCCTTTTTTGGTCGCAGTTATTTGACTATCTTTCTCTAAAGATATGTTATAAACCTTACCTTCTCTGCTGGCTCTTAAAATATTGCTAATTTCTATTGGTTTTTCTTCATTTTCAAATCTAATTTTGAAGTCGTTATCTTTTGTTGAATACGCTAAGAAATTTTGACCAGGCAGAGACGACTTAAGTTCTTTATGCATTGTGTTTATTGATTGCTCAAATTTTTGGAACTCCTTTTCCCACTTTAAATTTATCTGTCCTGTAATGTCCTCATCTTTGCGTAAAGGACCAATAAAGTACCAGATTAAATTTTCTTCCTCCAGTCTTTTAATAAAATCCTGAAGATCGTTGCAAGATTCAATGACACTTAGAATATCATTTTTCTTCTGTTCATCTACATTTAGACTTTGATTCTCAGCTATAAATACATTTTCGTTTTCCTGTGGCATAATTTTGCATCTTTAAAAAGTATACTATAATATTAACAGATTTTTTTTAAAAAATCAACTAATCGTTGAGTAAATAAACTTGAGCACTTGTCCATTATGTTATATAGTAGTTACTCCTTAAGCAGTGCAGTATGGACAATACCATTATAAGAAAATACGATATTAGAGGTATAGTAGGCAAAGATTTGCAGATTAATGATGGGTACGAGATAGGTAGAAAGTTTGGCCAAACCGTAGCTAGTGTTTGTGTCGGCTACGACAGCAGAATAGATTCACCAGGTATAGAAAGAGAATTAATTAGGGGCTTAACTTTATCCGGTGCAAATGTTATACGCGTTGGACTATGCTCTTCACCTATGCTCTACGCTGCAACACAAATCACGCAGGCGGATCTTGGTATTGTAATAACCGCTTCTCATAACCCAAGTGAATACAATGGCTTTAAATTTTTTAGTAATAAAAAAGTCTTCTCAGATCAAGAGATAAAGGAAATTATAAGCAATCCAATTAAAGACAGTACAAGGATTGGAAGCTTAATTAACATAAATATATATAGTGAGTACATTCGCATATTAAAAAGTGCAGTGAAGAACGATACTACACAGAAATTAAAAATAGCCTGGGATTGTGGAAATAGTCCAGCAAGTGGAATTATAAGGTATATTGAAAAGATCTTGCCTGTTCATACACACATCGTAACCAATAACTCTATAGATGGGGCATTTCCACTGCATGATCCAGATCCCATAGAGGAAAAAAATCTCGCTCAATTAATTGACATTGTGAAGGAATATGGATGTGATCTTGGCATTGCGCTAGATGGCGATAGCGATAGGGTGCGCTTAATTGATAATAAAGGCAGTGTTGTTTCCAATGACCATTTATTTATAATTTTTGCACGTGAAGTGTTGGAGGAATATCCAGAAAGCAAAGTTATTGCCAACGTAAAAATGAGTATGAAAGTGCATGATTTTGTTAGTAAGTTAGGAGGGCAAGTTATTACCTGCGCTACTGGACATTCACTAGTTAAGAAGAAGATGGTAGAGGAAGAGGCAAAGTTTGCTGGTGAATTAAGCGGGCACTTCTTCTTTTCTGAGCTAGGTTTTGATGATGGGCTATATTCTGCTGTTAAAGCAGTTGACATTTTGCTTAAGAAAAACCAAAGCCTATCTCAGGTAATTGAGGATTTACCGAGGTTATATATCACTCATGAAGTAAAGATTGTAGTGAAAGATGAGAAAAAATTTCAAATAATTGAATCAATAAAGAAAATACTGGAGAAGCAAAATATTGTATTTTCAGATCTTGATGGTGTTAAAGTAACCGATAATAAAGGTTGGTGGCTTCTTAGGGTATCAAATACGCAAAACTGCATTACAGCAAGATGCGAAGGAGAGACTTTAGAAGGTTTTGAACTTACTAAAAAGGTTTTGTTCCATTACATTGATGAAGCAAGGTCTTTAAATTGTAGCTATTCACAGAAATAAATTTGATTTATAAAATTGGCATGAAAGTATAAAGATAAATAGGCTAAATGTACTTATCACCTGGTCAGGCTGCAGCATTATTTCGTGTAACCGTTTGCGGGTCCACTTAATTCTGCAATTCTTTGATCTCACTCATGGAGAGGCCAGTAAACTTAACAATAGTGGTGACATCAACATTATTAGCCAGCATTGTTTTTGCAACTTCAATTTTTCCTTCCTTTTTAGCATCATCAAGTTTTTGTTCAAGAACAGCCCGTTCATCACGAATACGTTTTATTTCCTGTTCGTAGGCAATAAATTCTTTCTCTGACCAGTTGAATCTATTTAGTTCTTCATATGCCTTTTTAATTATTACATCACTACCTATTATCTTTTCCAATTCTTCTTCGCTAGTTTCATCTGCATATTTAAAATAATAGATCCATTTTTCAACTATACTCTCCAATTGGTCTTCTTTAGTTTTAGGAAATTTTGGTAACTCAATAAATGTAAAATAAAAATCTTTTAAATCATGTTCATAGCTATCTTTGTCTAACATTACATGATCTGACTTATACTCAGATTTATTAGGAAAGAGAATACAATCAGCAATAGCAATAAAGATAATTTCTTTAAGATTATGATATTGATCACCTTTATCAGCTTGCCTTGAATAAGCTTTAGCAGCGTAATATTGAGCGCGTTTTTCAAAGCCTTTAGTTTTGGCAACTTGCATTTCGACTATTACTTGCACCCCATTTTCATCCCTGCAGAGTACATCAACGATACTTTGTTTTTTAGAGGCAATTTCAGCATCTTGAATAGTGCTGAGGAATTCTATTTCTTTTATTTCATCTTTGCCAGTGAACCCCAAAATATCATTGAGAAAGTGAATGAGGATGTCTTTATTTTTTTCAGTACCAAAAATACGCCGGAACGCAACATCATTCTTGGGTCGAGAAATTTAGAAAGAGCCATAAAAAAATTTTTAAATGTATCTTTATATTATATATTCTTATTGATAATAATTCAATAATTTGTCATCTTTTTTGTTGACTTTACTGATGTTGCCAGAAGGAACGTTGTTGCAAAATTTTGTAAAATTTATTATCCTAAGGTTTCAAGTCTTCACAGGTTTATTGGAACTATATGTACAATGTGTTTATCAGTGAAAATCCGGAGAAAATGATGGGGGAAAAGTTAATACATTACTTTAGCCAGGGTAAATGCGAAGGCAATGCAGAAATGAAAAATCTGCTGGGAGGAAAGGGGGCAAATTTAGCAGAAATGTGCAATGTTGGCATTCCTGTTCCACCTGGTTTCACAATTTCCACCTCTGCTTGCAAAGTCTATTATCAAGACAATAGATCTTCTGTCATCCAAGTAGCTGACTACTCGGATCCAGAAAAAAATGTGGTCACGCACTGGAATGACATATGTAGTGAAATCAAAAACTACATGGCGATGCTCGAAAATGACATCGGTTGTAAGTTTGGGGATTTAAATAATCCCTTATTAGTTTCAATACGCTCTGGTAGTGTTAGTTCAATGCCGGGCATGCTTGATACTATTTTAAATGTTGGTCTAAATGATGAAACCGTTGTTGGGCTTGCAAAAAAAAGTGGCGAACGTTTTGCTTACGATAGCTACTGCCGCTTCATTATGATGTACTCCAATGTTGTACTACAGCTTGACCATCACCTATTTCAAGATGTTGTTGATAATAAGCAGCAAAAGAGTGGAGCAAAAAGCTTAGCTGATCTTGATGTTGATGTTTTAAAGAGAATTGTTAACAATTTCAAAAGGATAGTACATGAAAAAACAGGAAAACATTTTCCGCAGAACGTTGAAGAGCAATTGTTAAACTCAGTTAATGCAGTATTTACCTCTTGGAAAAATGATAGGGCTGTTTCCTATAGAAGAATACATAACATTCCTGAAAACCTTGGAACAGCGGTCAACGTGCAAGCAATGGTTTTCGGTAATTTAAATGATAATTCTGCAACTGGTGTGATATTTACACGAAATCCTTCAACTGGAGAAAAAAAGCTTTTTGGTGAGTTTTTGGTTAATGCTCAGGGTGAGGATGTGGTTTCTGGTGTTTATACTCCTATGCCAATTGACGGAGAGCAAGAAAACACCATGGAGAAGTTGCTGCCAAGTGTCTACCGAGAATTATGTGTGGTATGTGAAAAACTTGAAAGGCATTATAAAGACATGCAGGATATCGAATTTACTGTGCAGGACGGTAAGTTATGGATTTTGCAGACTAGATCTGGCAAGCGCACGGCTGAAGCTGCTATTCGCATAATAGTTGATATGGTAAACGAAGGAACGATTACAAAAGAAGAAGGAATATTGAGAATTGATCCAAAAACTTTTGACAATTTATTGCATCCAGTTCTTGACGTTAAGAGTGACCAAAAAGTAATAGGGAAGGGACTGCCGGCTTCTCCAGGGGTTGCTTCTGGATATGTAGTGTTTAGTGCAAGTGATGCTGAAAAAGCTGCAGAGCAGGGTAAAAAAGTGATTTTAGTAAGGTCAGAAACGAGTCCTGAAGATATTAATGGAATAAATGCTGCAAGTGGCATAGTAACAGCACGGGGAGGGATGACCTCGCATGCTGCTGTTGTAACCCGTGGAATGGGTAAGCCATGCATTTGCAGTGTAAGTGGACTTTATATCGATAAAGATGGAACTTTCTTTTCTGTGGGGGATACAAAAGTAAATAAAGGTGAACCAATTACCATCAACGGAGGAACAGGGGAGATTATGCTTGGCATTCTTCCTACAATTTCACCTGAATTATCGCAAGAATTCAAAACGATAATCAACTGGATAGATGAAATCAAAACGGTCAAAGTGAGAGCGAACGCTGATACTCCAAAAGATGCAAAAATTGCAAAAGAATTCGGTGCAGAAGGTATAGGCTTATGTCGCACAGAACATATGTTTTTCGTTAGTGATAGAATCGAATTCATTCAAAAGTTGATAATAGCTGACGATGAAAATGAAAGGGCAAATGCGCTCATTAAACTGGAAGAAATGCAAAAGTCTGATTTCAAAGAAATATTTTCTATTATGGAGGGTAGGGAAGTCACTATACGGTTGCTTGATCCACCCTTACATGAATTTTTACCCAATAATCAGTCTACTATAGAAAAAATCGCCAAATCACTTAGTAAGTCAGTTGAATCAGTAAAAAATAAAATAGCACAGTTGTCAGAAAAGAACCCAATGCTTGGCCATCGAGGTTGTAGACTTGCCATTTCTCATCCTGAAATATATAGCATGCAGATTAGGGCAATACTTAGTGCTGCAAATGAGCTAAAAAAGGAAAAAAGTGTAGAAATCAAGCCTGAGATCATGATCCCTTTTATAATGAATGAGAAAGAATTTATTCTGATATGCGAGCTAGCAAAGAAAGAATCCTCTGTCATCTCAGCTGGAATCCAGACGCAGATTCCAGCGTCACGCGCTGGAATGACATCAGACAAGGCTTATTCAATTGGAACGATGATAGAACTACCAAGAGCAGCACTGATTGCTGATAAGTTAGCAAAACATGCAGAGTTTTTTAGTTTTGGCACTAATGATTTAACGCAAACAACCATGGGACTTTCAAGAGATGATTCAGTTAATTTCCTCGATTCTTATAAGGAAAGCAATATATTTGACAATGATCCATTTGAAGTGCTGGACATCGAAGGGGTAGGGGAGTTAATCAAGATAGCCATTGAAAGAGGCAAAAAAACCCGAAAAGAAATAAAACTAGGTATATGTGGAGAGCATGGAGCAGATCCAAAATCTATAGAGTTTCTCATCGAATCAGGGGTGGATTATGTTTCATGCTCACCCTATAGAGTACCGGTTGCAAAGTTAGTGGCAGCACAGTTTAGTGTAAAATCTAAGTTTGTTGGGTAAGTGAGAAATATAGCAATAATATAACCACTGGTGACTTTCCTCACTTAGACAACTGTGTCAAGCACTGGAATGACACCCTACTTAACCGTTATACCGCCGCGGCGCTAACACGTAGCGGGATGACGATTGTCAGGGCCAGCGCCTCTATGATGTCATCCCAGTGCCCAGACTACTTGGATCCAGGAAAAAGAATGATGTCATGTAAGTAGCCTCCTTCTTCTGTCATCCCAGTGCTCCTTTCTCGTCATCCCAGTGCCCAGACAATGGGATCCAGGAAACTTAACTTTAAATAAGTGGCTGCATAATCAAGACTAGATTCCAGACTGGGATGACACCCTACTTAACCGTCATACCGCGATTCATTCGCGGTATCTCAGCCGCTAACAAGAGATCCCGCTAACAAGTAGCGGGATGACGAATTACTATCTACACCGTCATACCGCCGCGGTATCTCTTAGCCGCTAACACGTAGCGGGATACTTAACCGTCATACCGCGATTCATTCGCGGTATCTCAGCCGCTAACAAGAGATCCCGCTAACACGTAGCGGGATGACGGTTGTCGTTTAGCCATAAATATTTAAGAAATTTACCAAATGAAAAAAAAAGGCAAAAGAAGCCCTAGTCATTGTCTATTTTCAGTATTTGGCGTTTTTTAAGTCTTAAACACTGCAATTTAGCTGCTTTTAATTGCAACTAACCTACGCTGCAAATGTTTAAGAAATTTACTAAGCAGAAAAAAAGGCAAAAGAAACCCCGTGTTAGCTAGTTGTCACTCTCTAATCCTGCAAATTGGCGTACTATACTGTCTTAAACGACTTATAAGCGCGTTTCAGCTTATATAGGTAAAAACCCAGAAATGTTGTGAAGACATAGAGTGCACATAGTGCAAAAAATTAAAAATAAGACGCCAACTACGTTGTTTTCTTGCTGTTTAATCTGCACAGATGAAGATAACTGAATACGTTCAGTTTCATGATAAGGGGGCTGGCGGAGTTTGTCAAGTAATTCCGTTCCTTATGGGTAAAAAAAAGAGAAACTCTAAGTTGCAGCCGCACGATGTTTCTCTTTTCTGCTGTTGATGATTATTTCGCCTATTGTAACTGCTGCTAAAATAAAGCAGTAATATACCTGTGTTAATAAAGAAACAGGTGATACAAAGGCGATGCTACCTGCCAGCAATAGTTGAGAACCATAAGGTAAGATGCCTTTTGTAGCACAAGCAAAAATATCTAATAAGTATGCACTGCGGTATGGTACAATATCGTGTTTCTGTGCGAGTCTTTTTGCAATGCCACCACTTAGTAAAATAGCAATGGTATTATTGGCAACTAAGGTAGTAAACATAGACGCAATTCCTGCTATCAAAAATTCAGCTTTAGTTTTTGTGATATTGCTTTCATCGATGAGTTTATGCAACGCTTTTTGACCTTGTTTGTACATGATATGGCTCAACCCACCGATAAATAGAGCAAATATTACTATTTCGTTTACTTTTTTGAAACCGTCGTACACGTCATGAGGAAATTGAACGATGGCATAATCAAAAAAAGCTATTCCTAGCACACCAGCAATAATTATGTTTACAGTTATTGTTACTAAAGTGGTGACTTCAAGCAGCCCCATGATTATTAAAGAAATATAAGGAATAATTTTTATTATAGAATAATAATCTAAATTTGATATAGAAATAATTTTTGTACTACTTGAAATCACTGCCAGATAGGTGAGTGTTATAATACCTGCAGTAAATGCAACCTTAGAGTTTATTTTAAGTTTATCTTTTGCTGAAGCTCCCTGTGAAGAAACAGATGCAATGGTGGTATCAGATATCATTGAGAGGTTGTCACCAAACACGGCACCACCTACTACAGTTGCAGTTCCTATTTCAAGGCCAAAAGCTCCACTTTTTGCCAGATTAACAGCTATAGGTACCATCAGCGCAACAACTCCCATAGATGTACCAATTGCAGTTGAAATAAAAGCAGAAGCCAAAAATACTCCAGGCAGCATTAATCTTGCTGGAAGGAAATTAAGAATTAAATTAGCAACAGTGTCTGCGCTACCAATTGATTGAGTAACCGCAGAAAATGCTCCAGAAAATAAAAAAATTAAACACATAGTAAGGGTATTTTTGTCACCCATGCCCTTGATAACAGTATCGATGTTATGCTGAATTTTATTTGTACCACGTGAGACAGCAAAAAATAGCGCTGGTAACAAGCAGATTACTGGTGAAACCTGATGAAGTGGATTATCAGTTCCGATAAAAGAAAAATAAGCACCACTTCCAAGGTACAAGATTAAAAAAACAATCAAAGGGACAAAAGCTGTCATTTTACTGTACCTCAAACTTACGACTATAACTAATTAAGTGGTTTTAAGCAAGTTTGGTTTTCACTAGTTTTGCAGGAAGTTGACAGCAGAGTTTTAAACTTCATATTTAATCTACTAAATAAATAGCACATGTAGCCGAAGGGTTTATATCTTGTGCTATACTTTATTTTATGTCATGCAAACAGTTGATATTAGCATACATCCAAATAAAGTAATGGAGAATATAAAAACCATATCAGTAAAAGACGATAACGTTAGGCTGGATAGGTATATCAGAAGAATCTTTCCTGATCTAAAGCAATCTGTAATTGAAAAATCTTTAAGGAAAGGGTTAATCAAAGTTGATGATTGCAAAGCAAAGTCTAGTGATAGAGTAAATTCTGGACAAACTATAACGCTGAAGCACTTGAATTATATTGAGAACGCTAATTCTGATCGCAAATATAATGAAAAGTTAGTGAATCTACTAAGAGAGAACATATTATATGAAGACGAATATATACTAGCTATAAACAAGCCCGCAGGGGTCATCGTTCAAGGTGGCGTAAAAGTAAAGATTAGCATGAGTGATTTGCTTGACCAAATAAGAGAGGGAGAAACATTTAAAATTGTCCATAGGCTAGATAGAGATACGAGTGGAGTGATAATATTCGCACGCAACGCTAATGTTGCCAGATACCTTATGGAAGAATTTAAAGGACGAAGAGTAAAAAAAACTTATTTAGCATTAACTTCTGGCATACCGAGCAAGGATAGTGGAACAATAGACTATCCATTGGTGAAAAAATATGTTTCAGGTCAAGAAAAAGTGGTCGTTGATGAAAATTCACCTCAGAATGCCACTACGCATTTTTCAATTATAGCAAAATCCAAACACAATGTTGCTTATTTAAAATTACAACCAATTACCGGCAGAACCCATCAGTTACGTGCACATTTAGCTCATATAAATTGCCCTATTCTTGGTGACGGTAAATATGGTGGTAAAAAAGCTTTTATTGATGGGATAGCAAATAAAATTCACCTTCATTCGCATTCTTTATCTTTAAAACTGCCAAACAATAAAGAAATCACTATCACCGCTCCTATCACTAAACACATCGAAAAATCCATTGAAGCGCTATTTTTCGACTGAAACGATTTCACCAATCAACTTTTCTGTCTTTGGCTTTAATTTGAAGCACAGATATTAGGCTAATTAATGCGCAGGCAGTAAGATAAATGCCTGCTGCAAGTTTTGTTTCGGTTTTTTCTATAAGCCACATGCATATGGATGGAGAAAGGCCACCAAATATTCCTGCAGATATGTTATGTGCGAGGCTAAAGCCCGTGCACCTAACTTTCGTTGGAAATAACTCGCAAGCAAGAGAATTATATATTCCAAAAGATGCACTTATTGGTATGGTTATTAGCCAATAAGTGGGCGTTATAACATAGTGATTATCATACGATAATAGCGAAAGTACCGGCAAACCGGCGCAAGCTAGAGCTACTAATGTAGGAATCATTACATTTTTTCTTCCAACTTTATCAGACAGTATTGCAAACAGCACTGCAGACGCTCCAAATGTAATTTCAACTATAATCCTTACTACATTTTTAATATTGATGCCTGAGAGAATAAGTTCTTTTACAGATATGTTGTAAAACATGATTGCTGAATAAACGATTGCATTTTGGGCAACGCCAAGCCCAATTGCTAGCACAAATGCCTTTTTATAGTCCCTGATTAATTCTAAAAATGGAGAATCAGATAAGCTTCTATTTTGATCATGAATTTTATATGCTAGGCTCTCTTCCATTATGTATCTTATTAAGAAGCCTATTATGCCCATAATAAAGCAGAAATAGAAGAGCAACCTCCAGCCCCAAATTTCATAATTTTCACCTGTAAATTTTTTGCAAATAGCTATCATTACAAAACATGTAATAGAACCAAGAGCACCACTAAAAGCTTTCATGCTACCTAAAAAGCCTAGATTTTTTTTATCGCTTGAATGCTCTATTAAAAAGGCTGAATTGATACTCGTTTCCCCTCCTGTTGCCATTCCTTGTATTATTCTACAAAGCAGAAGTAATATAGGAGAAAATATTCCTATTTCTTTAAATCCTGGTATGACCGCAATTGCAGTAGATGATATCGAAGCTAATATTACGGAAGTCAGCAAAACTTTCCTCCTACCGTACTTATCTCCAATGCAACCAAAAATAAACGCACCAAGCGGTCTAAATCCAAATCCAATTGCAAAACTACCAAGAAATTTGATTGTGCTTAAATAATCGCTTTCTGAAGGAAAAAAAACATTGCTTATTATATGTGTTAAAACTCCAAATAGAGTTACTTCATACCATATAATCATATTGCAGATTATGCTTGATAGTATTGCTTTTTGAATATCGTTCATGATTTTCGGTTTACCACACTCCGCTATAAAAATTTTTATTCAATAACCTTTAAGGATAATTCACGTAAATGTTTATTGTCCACTTCAGAAGGAGCACCCATTAGAACATCTTCACCTTGCTGGTTCATAGGAAAACAGATTACTTCACGAATATTTGGCTCATCAGCAAGCAGCATAACCATTCTGTCAACCCCTGGTGCTATACCGCCGTGAGGCGGCACTCCGAACCTGAATGCACGCACGAGCGCACCGAATTTTGTATCAACTTCTTCTTTGCTGTAGCCTGCAATGGCAAAGGCCTTATACATGATATCCAGCTTGTTACTACGAATCGCCCCGCTTGACAGTTCTATTCCATTGCAAACAAGATCATATTGGTAAGCAAGGATATCCAGTGGATTTTTGTCCTCTAAATCTTTCAAGCCACCATGTGGCATGGAGAATGGGTTATGAAAGAAATCGATTTTTTTACTTTTATCGTCATATACAAAATAGGGAAAATCAATGATCCAACAAAACTTGAAGATATTATCATCTATAAGACTGAGTTCTGACCCTAAAAGAGTGCGCACTTTCCCTGCAATTGTTGCTGCTTCATTTTCCTTATCAGAAGCAAAAAATACACTATCTCCAGGCTTTACATCCGTTATTTCTTTTATAGAATTTAGCCTGTTTTCATCAAGGAATTTAGCAATTGGCCCTTTTGCGATGCCGTCCTTATCAAATGTTATATACCCAAGCCCCTTAGCGCCGAATTCTTTTTGCGCATGTTCTATTTTTTTATCAAAGAAGCTGCGTGGTTCTTCTGCTGTTTTAGGAGCAGGGATGGCTCTCACTACCATACCGCGCTCAATATTGCTTTTGAAAATATTGAACTCTGAATCACGGAAAATTTCTGTAACATCGCTGACTAATAATGGATTGCGCAGATCTGGCTTATCAGATCCATATTTGAGCATTGCGTCTTTGTATGTAATGCGCGGAAAATCTTTATCAACTGATTTGCAAGAAAATTTGGCAAACACTTTATATAAGGTAGACTCAATAATCTGAAAGATGTCTTCTTGAGTCACAAAAGACATTTCAAGATCTAGTTGATAAAACTCCCCCGGAGAACGGTCAGCCCTTGCGTCTTCGTCACGGAAACACGGTGCAATTTGAAAATATTTATCAAACCCTGAAACCATGAGCAATTGCTTAAAAATCTGTGGAGCTTGCGGCAATGCATAAAATTTACCAAGATTTAGTCTGCTTGGCACCAAATAATCACGTGCACCTTCAGGGGACGAAGCAGTAAGTATTGGAGTCTGAATTTCCAAAAACCCTTGCTCTATCATGAGCTTGCGGAGTTCTGCAATAATTTGTGAGCGCAGAATAATATTGTTGCGGGTGTTTTCTCGCCTTAAATCAAGAAAACGATATTTAAATCTCATATTTTCTGGGTATTCTTGTTCGCCAGCAATGCTCGCTAATATACTTCTTTCTTCTTTTGCTATTTCTTCATCACAGTGGAACTCAACTTCTGATTCAACGTGTAAATTGCTAACTACAACCTCAATTTCTCCGGTTGCGATAGAGCTGTTTACCGTATCTTCAGTTCTAGCTTCAACTATTCCTGTAACAGTAATTATACTCTCCAATTTTAAATTTGATGTCTCATCAAAAAAGTCTTTATCATTATTAAATACTAGTTGAGTGATTCCATAGAAGTCTCTTAAATCAACAAAAATTAAGTTACCGTGATCGCGCTTACGATATAACCATCCAGAGAGGGTAACTTCCTTTTCTACGTCGTTCTTCCTTAATTCTTCACACGTGTGAGTTTTATAGCAGTTCATATTTGTTTTACTTCTAAATTCTTTAAAAAGTATAGAAATAAACCTTACTACATACAAGCCCATTCTCAGATATTTGTCCAATTTACGAAATAGAGCAGTATTACTTTTATACTGTCTTTACCCGCAAAGAAATTGCACAATTTCTATAATTATGGTATAATAGTAAGGGTATTTTTAATGAATTAGATACAGGAAATGCCACTTACACAGATCATATTATATAGCGTAACATTACTTGCTGTAGCTGCAGTATTTCTCTTTTTGAGAAAAATATACAAAAATCGCATTAGAAAAATCATATTTCCTAGAAAAGTTTTTAAAGAAGAGTGGGAAGAAGACAGAAAATTCAACGAATTATATCAAAAAAATAAGCAAAAAGAGTTGATGAAACAACAGGAAATGCTACGCGAAAAGCAAAAAGATATACAGGTTTATAAAGAAGATCTAGAAATAGTTGACATAGCAAAACCGGTAGGTAAATGGACAAAGATGGTTATGATGGGTAATGGTTTAATGCAGCGTTTTGCACAATTGATACATAGAGAAGGCGGAAAGAAAGGATTTTGGGAGCTATTTGTAAAAGCTCAGGCTTCAACTCAAGGTAAACATAAGGGGAAGGGCAGATAATTCATGCTCGAATGTGAAAATTTATCCTGCGCTCGTAATAACAAAGTATTATTTAAACATCTCAGTTTTAAAGCTGAGCCAAAATCAAAGATTCTAATCACTGGTCCAAATGGTAGTGGTAAAACCAGCTTAATTAGAAGTTTATCTGGACTTTTACCGCCGGTATCAGGCAATATAAGGTACTGCGGAAAAGACATATATGATGATCCAAAATCCTATATACCTTCTATGGTCTACGTAGGGCATAAGAATGCCTGTAAAGATAGCTTAACTGTTGCCCAAAACATAGAATTCTGGGCAGGAATACGAAATACTAGGGAATTGATTGTGGCAGCTATTTGTTGCTTGCAGTTGCAGCCTGTAATTAATATTAGATATGGCGAACTTTCTGCAGGCTGGAGAAGAAGAGTTGCACTTGCTCGCCTCTTGATTTCTAATGCAAACGTTTGGCTGATAGATGAACCATTTTGTAATCTTGATAGTGCAACGTGTGAATTAGTGCTGAACCTAATCTCAATACGCTCTGAGCAAAATGGTATAGTAATTATTACAGGGCATAGCTCTACAGAGCAATTGTGTGATTTTACAACGATTGATATACGCGATTTCAATAGACTTCTTGCATAGTTTTTGGCAGCACGTTAAGAACCGTTAGAAACGAAAAAACTTCCTTGACAAACTCCGCCATCCCCCTTATCATGATAGTGAAGGTATTCAGTTATCTTCATCTGTGCAGATTAAACAGCAAGAAAACAACGTAGTTGGCGTCTTATTTTTAATTTTTTGCACTATGTGCACCTTATTTCTTCACAACATTTCTGGGTTTTTACCTATATAAGCTGAAACGCGCTTATAAGTCGTTTAAGACAGTATAGTACGCCAATTTGCAGGATTAGAGAGTGACAACTAGCTAACACGGGGTTTCTTTTGCCTTTTTTTCTGCTTAGTAAATTTCTTAAACATTTGCAGCGTAGGTTAGTTGCAGTGTTTAAGACTTAAAAAACGCCAAATACTGAAAATAGACAATGACTAGGGCTTCTTTTGCCTTTTTTTTCGTTTGGTAAATTTCTTAAATATTTATAGCTAAACGATAATCTTCATCTCGCTGCTTGTTAGCGGGATCTATGTTAAGAGATACCGCGAATGAATCGCGGTATGACGTAGGACTGCTGTCATCCCAGTGCTTGACACTGGGATCCAGTTTTCCATATAATCTCATCGAAAATGTTGTAACCACTTTCTATGCTAGTTTGCTTGCTTACAAGCAAACTTTTCTGGATCCCAGTGTCGGGGCACTGGGATGACAAAAAAGGGACTACTCGGATGACAAAAAAAGAGCACTGGGATGACAGGAGATACCGTCTTGTTAGTCAACAAAAAAATTATAAAAATTTCCCAAGTTGCATCATAAAATCAAAAAATACTTCCAATTGTGTAACAGTACACAGATTATAGTTAGTGGATATGTTGATAAGTAAATTAGTTTTATACGCACAAAACAGATGAAGTTTACTTATCAACATATCCACTAACCAACAACATTCAATAAATTTGTGTAAGATACCACTTTACATAAGATAGATAGGAAGCATTTTTGATTTTAAAGTACTAAACCTTCAGTCAACCTCCTAGCCCTGTAGTTTTTGATATGGTTAGGATCAAAAGCACTTTTGGATGTCAGAATACCGAAAATGATATGGAGTAGCTTACGCATTGCAGCACCAACGATGGCCATATTATGCTTACCCTTTTCCTTTAATCTTTGGCAAAAGCTCATAATGATAGGATTGTGATTCTTAGCTACTATGGCAGGAAAGAAAAGTGCCTTACGTAATGTTTGTGAACCGGATTTACTTAATCTGGGTTTGGCATATACAGAGGAACCTGACGTCATATTTCGTGGTATAACTCCTGTATATGCTGCCAATTGCCTGGCATCTCTAAAAACCTCTATATCAGAAACTTCAGCTAAAATAGCTATTGCTGATTCTTCTCCTATGCCTGGAATAGTCAATAGAAGTTGAAAATTTTCCAACAATTCTTTGTGTTGATTTAATAGTTCACGTACGGAGTTTTTTATTGTTTCTATTTTTTGAGCTATATTCATTGCAAGGTCTTCCCAAGCATTTGCAACTTCTTTAGGCAGTCTCTCTTTTTTTTCTAAGTGGTTATTTACTAATGTTAACTCATCTTTTAACGCAACTGAGCAACGATAAAGATGTTTTAATTTTTTCATTTCAGGAGAAGGTGGTGTCCAACTAGAAGGTTCCTGTCTTTGGCAATAATCAGCAATAACTTCTGCATCGGTCTGATCATTCTTTTGTCGTATCAGCTTACTCCTTGCATAAGATTTTATGCAATAAGGATTTACAACACTTACAAAATGTCCAGCATTGTGTAGAAATTCAGCCAGTGCTTCGCTATAACAACCAGTAGATTCCATGCAGGTTTTTACTTTTTCTACATTATGTTTGTGTAGAAAATTCAGTAGACTTTGAAACCATCGTTCTTAAAGCTTCTTTTTCTAGTTTCACGCTTTCCTTTTTTGCTTATAAATGAGAGAAAAACATCAAAGCGATCTTTTGATATATCTATGCCCAAAAAGTTGTTGATCATATATAACCCCATACGTTACCATTAAAAATGAAAAGTAAGGCTAGTCTTGTGAATACAGAATTAGAACCATTCAGGTCTTTCTACGATACCTTCCAGCCTATACTTTTGAGAAGGGAATTCTTATCTCCTCTACAGATTTTATATCTAAGAAGAAGCACAGAGTTCCTCCCTTCTCCACCTAATGCTTAAGCTTAAAACATTAGATGCTTTTGACAAGATACAAGAAGGGGCTACTCGGATAACAAGAAAGAGGCTACTCGGATGACACCCTGACAACCGTCATCCCGCTTCTTGTTAGCGGGATCTATGTTAAGAGATACCGCGAATGAATCGCGGTATGACGTAGGACTGCTGTCATCCCAGTGCCCAGACACTGGGATCCAGTTTTCCATATAATCTCATCGAAAATGTTGTAACCACTTTCTATGCTAGTTTGCTTGCTTACAAGCAAACTTTTCTGGATCCCAGTGTCGGGGCACTGGGATGACACCATTCTTTTTCCTGGATCCAAGTAGTCAGGGCACTGGGATGACAAGAAGAGGGCACTGGGCCGTCATAAAGGAATCAGTTTCAGCTACTCGGATGACAAGAAGAAGGCTACTTAGATGACGGGAGAAGGAGCTACTTGAATGACATCGTTTACTATACAATGTTCGTACAGTTAGTTGCCACCTGGATAAAAAAAAAGAAGCCTACTTAGCTAACAAATTTATAAACATCAGTATACAACTCATCAACGCTTGGTTCTTTACTATTTTTGGCAAAATCTTCCGACTTTTTTACTAAATCACGTACTTCCTTATCAATTACTTTACATTCTTCTTCTGAAGCAATTTTATTATCTATCATGTATTTCTTTAAAGTGCCTATAGGGTCATGATTTTGCTTCATATCTTCAACTTCTTCTTTTAAGCGATAAGTAGCAGGATCTGACATCGAATGGCCGCGATATCGATATGTCTTCATTTCAAGCAGGATAGGCCCTTTTCCGCTGCGTGTGTGTTCCGCTGCTTCGCTTGTAGCCGCATAAACAGAGAAAAAATCCATTCCATCAACTTGTTTTCCAGGAATACCAAAACTTTCTCCTTTTTTATATAGCTCAGTTACCAAAGTGGATCTTTCTACAGAAGTACCCATTGCATATCCGTTATTCTCTATAATATAAACTACAGGTAACTTCCATAAAGCTGCCATATTAAATGATTCATATGTTTGCCCTTGATTTACAGCACCGTCACCAAAATACGTGAATACCACGTTGTCTCTTTTCTTATATTTATTAGCAAATGCTATTCCTGTGCCAATTGGAACTTGTGCCCCCACTATTCCATGTCCGCCGAAGAATTTTTTTGCAACGTCAAATACGTGCATCGAACCACCTTTACCTTTCGAGCATCCTGTTTCTTTGCCAGTGAGTTCTGCCATTACAACATTTGGATCAGAATTACATGCGAGCATTAAGCCATGGTCTCTATAACTTGTGATAAAAGCGTCACCTAATTTTGATGCAGCTTGAGTTCCAACTGCAACTGCTTCTTGCCCTATTGATAGGTGACAGAACCCACCTATTAATCCCATTCCATATAATTGTCCTGCTTTTTCTTCAAATCTGCGTATGAGTAGCATTTTCATGTAGAATCCAATTATCTGTTCTTTAGTGAAATTTTCTGCTTTCATATCGATTTCTTTTTCATTAAACTAAAATAATATCAGAAATTTTTAACATTTTGTAATAAATCTCAATGGATTACTACCACTGGCTTGAAGCTTTTCACGTTATCTCCGCCATTATGTGGATGGCAGGTATGCTTTATTTACCCAGGCTTTATGTCTACCACGCAACTGTAAAACCGGGATCGGAAAATGATAGCTTGCTTCAAACAATGGAAAAGAGGCTACTTAGATATATCATAAACCCTGCAATGCTTTTCTCACTTGGTCTTGGAATCACATTAATGGTTATTAGGGAAGCATATCGTGAAGGATGGTTTCATGTAAAAGCATTTGCAATACTTTTGATGTTAATTATTCATATGCTACTTGCAAAATATAGGAAAAATTTTGCAATGGGTTCAAATGAAAAAAAACACGTTTATTTTCGTGTTTTAAATGAAGCAGTTACAGTATTGATAATAGTTATAGTTATTATGGTTGTTGTAAAACCTTTTTGACTGACCTTACCCAGAAAAAGCAGAAAGCTCAGCTACTCTTCTATTTTCATTTTTGACTTTTTTGAAAATAACATAAGCTAAAGTTACTGAGGTTTACCAATGATTTTTACAGGGATACTGGTGAAGTCGAGTTGCAATAGCTGTGTGCTTGACATTGGGATCCAATTTTATAAAAATCTATTGTGCTAGCAAGTTCACTAGCGTCACGCGCTGGTCTGTTGGACATTTAATGTGATTATATGTAGGGTTTTGAAAAAGACATACCAAATATGAAAGGCCTATATATTAAAACTTACGGCTGTCAGATGAACGTTTATGACTCCGTTTTAATGGAAAATATAATTAAACCTTTGGGGTTCAACGTTGTTAGTGATGCAGAAAAAGCTGATTTGGTGATACTGAACACTTGTCACATTAGAGAGAAGGCAGCAGAAAAGCTTTATTCTGAGCTCGGGAAGATTCATTCGTCACGAAAAGAAATTACTATAGTGGTGGCTGGATGTGTAGCGCAAGCAGAGGGAGAAGAAGTATTCAGAAGGGCTCCTTTTGTTGATATTGTTGTTGGTCCGCAGAGTATCGCTACCTTACCGGAGCTGATAGTCAAAGCAAGCAGAAGTAAAGGTCATGTAATAAACACTGATTTTCCTGAAGTTGCAAAGTTTGATAAATTGCCAGATGAATGCTATGGCAATAGCCAGGGGTCTTCTGCGTTTCTTGCCATACAAGAAGGTTGTGATAAATTTTGTACGTTTTGTGTAGTACCATATACTCGTGGAGCTGAGTATTCACGGCCAGTGAATGAAATATTTCGTGAAGCATTGAAATTAGTTGCAAATGGGGCGAAGGAAATCAATTTGCTTGGTCAGAATGTCAATGCTTACCATGGGAAATGCGAAGGGGAAGTGTGGGATTTAGGCAAATTAGTTAGTCATATTGCTAAAATTGAAAAGCTAGAGAGGATTCGTTATACAACTTCTCATCCAAGAGATATGCATGAATCTCTCTACTTGGCACATGCGGAAGAGCCAAAACTCATGCCATTTATTCACCTGCCTGTGCAGTCAGGTTCGAATAAAATATTGCACGCGATGAACAGAAAGCACACTGCAGAGGAGTATTTGGAAATAATAGACAGATTTCGCAAATTGAAACCTGAAATCGAATTTTCTTCTGATTTTATTGTTGGTTTTCCTGGAGAAACCGAAAAAGATTTTGAAGAAACTGTAAAATTAGTAGAAAAAATTAGATATGCTCAGGCTTATAGCTTTAAATATAGCCCAAGACCAGGTACACCAGGAGCAGAAAGAAAAGATCAAGTACCAGAAGAGGTTAAAACAGAACGCCTTCTTCGTTTACAGAAATTAATTAGTAAGCAACAACTTGAGTTTAACCAGAGTATGGTAGGCAAAACTATACCTGCTTTGTTCAGTGATAAAAAAGGCAAACACCAAAACCAAATTATTGGTAAAAGCCCATATATGCAATCAGTGTGCATTGATGATCCTGAAGGGAAGTATAGAGATAAAATAGTAAATGTGAAGGTATTGGAAGCTCGGCAGAATAGTTTGTTGGGGTGTGGTGCAGGATAGCTCTGTTGGACATCCGTCAGAGAATTATTTTGATTGAGAGAAAGTACCCCTATAGAACAAGATAGAAGTACTTCACGTAGTTTATTTCAAGTTTATCAACTATAGCTAAAGTAATTTAGGTTTACCGACAACCGTCATCCCGCTACTTGTTAGCGGGATCTAGAGATACCGTGACGATATGACGGTTAAGCTGAGATACCGCGAATGAATCGCGGTATGACGTGGGATTGTGTTAGCTATAGGGTGTGGGGTGCAGGAATAAGTTTGTTTCTTTTTGCATTTGTAATTTTCTAGAAAGCCCTGTATTCTTTGGCTTTATCCGGTCAAAATGAACATGAAGTCAAAGCATTATCCTGATACAGTAAGTAGTCCTGATTTTTCGTCGTTAGAAAAAGAAATCATAAAATTTTGGCAGGAAAATAAAGTTTTTGAGCGGTCAGTTGGAGAACGTTCCAAGGATAATTGTTTTGTGTTTTATGATGGGCCTCCGTTTGCAAATGGACTTCCACATTATGGACATTTACTCACTGGTTTCATCAAAGACGCATTTGCAAGATATCAAACTATGCTTCAAAAAAGGGTTGAACGTAGATTTGGTTGGGATTGCCATGGATTACCGGCTGAGATGGGTGCAGAAAAAGAACTTGGAATATCTGGTAGAACTGAGATAGAAAAATTCGGCATTGAAAAATTCAATAACCATTGTCGTACTTCTGTAATGAGATTTTCATCAGAGTGGGAAAAATATGTCAATAGGCAGGCAAGGTGGGTGGATTTTCATAATGACTATAAAACCATGGATAAATCATTCATGGAGTCGGTCATGTGGGCATTTAAACAGCTTTATGATAAGGGTCTAGTGTATGAATCAGTACGCGTTGTTCCATATAGCTGGGCGTGCGAAACTCCATTATCCAATTTTGAAACAAGGCTTGATAACGCATATAGAGAAAAGACTAGCAAAGCTGTAACTGTTGCATTTGAGCTTTTAGAAAACCCACAGCAGTTTAAAAGTGTTAAACAAAAATGTAAATTACTTGCTTGGACTACAACTCCTTGGACTCTTCCTAGCAATCTGGCATTGGCGATAGGAAAGGACATCAAGTATTGTGCAGTGTCAGTCCACTCTTTGGTGTCATCCCAGCGCGTGACGCTGGAATCTATTTCTGGATCCCAGTGTCGAAGCACTGGGATGACAGAAGTTAATGAAAGGAGTTCAGTGAAGAGTGAAATTTATATTTTCGCTGAAAGCTACCTAGAAAAATTTATCAGCCACTCTGAACAAAACAATATTCCATATGAAAACTGCAATATAAAACTTAAAGCGAATGATCTTGCAGGCCTTTCCTATAAGCCGCTGTTTGATTACTTTAAAGATACAAAGAATGCATTCCGTGTTTTTGTTGCTGATTATGTTACAGGAGAAGATGGTACTGGCGTTGTACACACTGCTCCTGGATTTGGTGAGGAAGATTTTTACCTTTGCCAAAGCCATGATATTCCAGTTATTTGTCCAATTGATAACAGTGGAAAATTTACTGCTGAAGTTTCAGATTTGGCAGGGGTTCATGTTTTTGATACCAATGATACAGTAATAAAAAAATTGAAAGAACAAGGAAACTGGTTCAAAACTGAACAATATATTCACAATTATCCACACTGCTGGAGAACTGACACTCCTTTGATCTATCGCACTATGCCTTCTTGGTATGTTGCCGTTACAAAATTCAAAAGCAGAATGGTAGAGCTAAATAAGAGAGTTAATTGGATACCAAACCACATTAGAGATGGTCAATTTGGAAAATGGCTTGAAGGGGCACACGACTGGTCAATTTCACGCAATCGATTCTGGGGTACTCCGATTCCTGTGTGGCAATCAGATGATACAAGATATCCAAGAGTGGATGTATATGGTTCGATAGAAGAACTAGAGCGAGATTTTAATGTTAAAGTAGATGATTTGCACAGACCATTTATCGATACTTTAACGAGGCCAAATCCTGATGATCCAACAGGAAAATCAGTTATGCGTCGTGTGCCTGACGTATTTGACTGCTGGTTTGAATCTGGCTCGATGCCATTCGCACAAGTCCACTATCCGTTTGAAAATAAGGAGTGGTTTGAAACTGCAGATTTTATCACTGAATACATAGCGCAAACCAGGGGGTGGTTTTATACGCTCTTTGTATTGTCCACTGCTTTGTTTGATAGGGAACCATTTAAGAACTGCATATGCCACGGTGTTGTTTTGGATGTAAAAGGGCAAAAATTGTCCAAGCATTTGAATAACTATGCAGATCCAATGGAGGTTTTTGATAGATACGGTTCTGATGCACTGCGTTTTCTTATGCTTTCTGGATCTATTGTTTGTGGTGGTAATTTGCTACTTGATAAAGAAGGGAATTTAGTACGAGACGTTCTGAAAAACGTAATAAAACCTATTTGGAACAGTTATCACTTTTTTACCATGTATGCAAATGCAGATGGAATTAAAGCTGAAGTTTGTAAGGATTATCAAAGTACTATTGATCGCTACATGATTTCCAAATGTTTTGAAGCTGTAGAAAGTATCCAAACTTCTATGAACAGCTATAACTCCCAAGAGGCTTGCAAAATTTTGATGAACTTTTTTGAAGTGCTAAATAATTGGTATATTCGTCGCAGTCGCGAGCGTTTTTGGAAAAGTGATTTGGATCAGGATAAAACTGATGCTTATAATGTTCTATATACGGTTTTTTATTACATACTAAGAGCTGCAGCCCCTTTGTTGCCACTTATAACAGAGAATATATGGCAAGGGCTTAAGTATGAAGAAACATCTGTTCATTTGGCTGATTTCCCACAATTAGAGAAGTTTGATAGTCAGCTCATTGCCAAAATGGATCTAGTGAGAGAGATATGTAACTCTGCACTCTCTATTAGAAACACTTTTAATATACGTATCAGACAGCCACTTGGCAGTATGATCATTTATCATCAGTCTTCCTGTAGTTTTCTTGAAGGTGAGCTGTTTTCTGTCATCCCAGTGCGTGACACTGGGATCCAGTGTGCTGAAAACTCAAATGAGTACCAAGAGATGATAAAAGATGAGGTAAATGTAAAAAAACTGAAGTTAGTAAACAGACTTGAAGATATTGCATCACTAGAGTTAAAACTCAACTTCCCTGTGCTTGGAAAAAGAATTCCGGAGAAGATTAAGACACTGGTTCAATATGTTAAACAAGGAAAGTGGAAACAAGTTGAATCCGGTGTCATCCGAGTAGCTGACACTGGGATCCAGACGCAGATTCCAGCGTCACGCGCTGGAATGACAGAAAGAGGTCTCATATTTTTGGGGGACGAGTCAGAAAATTATATCATAGAAAAAGGCGAATATGAACTATTATTAAAAGCAAACAGTGAATTCTCCTCTGTATTTGATAACAACAAAGGGGTTGTTATCCTAAACACTACTTTAAATGATGAATTGATTCTAGAAGGGCTTGCAAGAGATGTAGTGAGGCTCATTCAGGAAACTAGGAAACAAGCTGATTTTCATATGTCCGATAGAATCAGAGTAATAATCAAAACAGAAGATGAGAAAATTAAGGAAGCAATAAATACGTGGATTGAATATATAAAAGAGCAGACCCTTGCCTTATCTTTGGACATTAATACAGAAGTTGGAACTAACTTTTATTCTAAGGAATATCAGGATTTAAATGTTAGCATTGAGCGTTAGATTTTTAATAAAGTTGCAAGATTGTCAGTATTTATGCTATACTTAAGGTAATTGGACAAGGTTATGGTATGAATGCTGTTGTAGGTTGTGAGGAAGTTGTTGACTTAAATAACAATAGTGGTGATTTAGATGCATTAAATGGACAACCTAATTTACAAAGAGAATCTTTTGCTACTTCAGAAAAACAGGAAGGACCTGTTGCTACTTTGGAAGAGCAAGAATCTGTTAGTAATTTAAAAAAAATAGGTGCTGATTTTAGCATTCCACTAAGTATATTTCATTATAAAGGTTACGGCTCCGATTTTTTTACTTCCTGGTATAATATATCAAGCGAAATATTTAAGGAAATAAACAGAGCTTGCCTGGAGAAGAAAGTATTAAATTCAGCTCTATCAGTTTTAATGTTTCCTTATGTTGCTTCTGTTGCATTGGGGTTAGTTATATATAAAACAAACAGTAAAACACAAACCAGTTCAGAGGAAAGTAAAACAAAAAAGAGTGAGGTAAGTACAGCAAAAAGATTGGCATATGGCGTTCTTGCTGCAATTGCAATTCTTGTTGATATAGCTGTGCTTATAGCCTTAATTATTCCTGCAACACCCGCCTTAGCTACTTTTTATCTTACAAACAGAAAGTTATCTCATTCTTTGGTTGCTGCTCTAAAAATAAGTAATGGGTTATATCAGAATGAACACCAGAATATTGAAGTGTCTTTTCGTGAAATAGATGCTGGTAAGTCGGACATTAAGTGGGATATGGAAGTTAAGTTTCCACCGCAATTTGAACAATTACTTAGAGATTTATATGAAGATAAAGATGGTAGTTGGTTTAATGTTGCACGTGATTCAGAACATAATACCATACTGAAATTATCAGCTAATATCAATTTAAAAAACGGCCTTAGGCCTTTACGTAATGAGATCAAGAATGTGCTTGCAATTTCGATTCAGGAATTCGCAAAGACTATGGAAGAGCTAATGAAGCTAGAAGGAAAAGATATTACATATGATAAGCTGAAGGAACTGTTGAACGAATTCAGACTGAAAGTGGTGGATAGTGTAGATTCTAAACTGGTGAATTACTTAATACAAAATGCTTATCGAGTTGCTTTTATACAAGCAATTAAATTTGCACAAAAAAGAAGAGAGGAAAAGGAAGATTTTTCATTAGAAGAAAGACTGAAAGAGGTATTAGTGGAGCAAGAACTGAAAAGCCAAGGTAAGGAATTGCCGACTGAAAAGGAAATGATACTAGAAGATCTAAAAAAAGCAGGAGCAAAAGTACCAGATGACTTGGACGATAGAGGGCTTCCTATGTTTAAAGCAAAATGGAAACAGCTTATAAAAGAAGGGAAAATAGCTGAAAGGACAATAATTAATACTTATGAAGATATGTACCCTCAAGAAACAAAGAAAGCTCTAGATAATGCTGAAAGAGAGATTAAGGATTTAAGAGAAATAGGACAGAAAAGATATAATGGGATATGTGAAAAATTAAAAGAGATGCATAAAAATAGGAAAAACGGTAACTTAAAAGATGGTGCTTTAAAAAGGAAATTAGAAGATCTTTTTAAATTTGAATATGATGATCAAAAAGTTGAGGAAAGGCTAATAGAATCGAGAATAAGGACTATTAACACTCTACTGAGTAAGTCAGATAAAAAAATAAAGCAATCTTTAGCAGAAGATTTTAGTGAATTAAAGGAAACAAGGACTTCGGATAAAGTGAATGACTTTGTAGAGAAGATGTATTTAGAAATAACAAGATGTAGAATTCAAGAGTTATTTGAAAAGCAAGGGGAAAGTATAAAGAATGTAGAAGATAATAAGGACATGCTATTCAATGGAGAAGATGAAAAACGTCTAGTAAACAAGATTGTTTCTTATCGAAAAGAAATTGGAGAATATTTTACGCAACCTACAAGACTGAAGGAAATAATAGGAAAGCAGAATGAGGATTTGGATGTTGAGAAAAATAGTAAAGAAGAGAAATCTTCAAGTATGGAGTTAATAGAGTTATGCTTGCGAAATAACCAAGAAATTTTAGAAGCATTAGAGCAATTAGAGTTAAAAAAAGAAGGATTGTTGATAAATGAAGAAACAAAAAATAATTATAGAGAAGAGCTGGAATCTCGTGAAAAAATAAAATTTGCAATAATAGAAGATGATTTACTGAAAGCGTTCGAGCATGAAACTTTTAACGAAGAAGCAATTAAGAGATTATTAGAGGAAGCGGAACTTGAGTACTATTTGGCAGAAAGATGCATCAAATATCCTGTGATTAAAACGAAAGATAATATCAAACATTTTTGTCAAGATTTATTGTCTCCTCTGGTAGACAGGTTAGCGAACCTCATAATAAATAATGTACCAAAAGATAATGGGAATAGTTTGTGGAAGATTTGGAACTCTCTTAAAGTTGGTTTTAATTATAATGTGATTGGATGGTCAGCTACCGTAAACAAAGATAAGAGCACAGAAGGAAAAGCGTTGAGTGTGGCACATGATACTCATAAGGAAATAGAGACATTTCTTCAACATTTCGAATCAAGTTATGAAGAAGTAGGAGCCTTGATAGGTGATGTATTTTCTGATGATGGGAAAACATTTAAAAATGATGTATGGCCTAAAGTAGAAGAGCATTTGCATGGAATGTGGAATAGATTTTTTAAGGATGTTGAATTCAAGATTGGGAATAGATTGGATGAAGTAAGTGTGACACAGCAAAAGCAGAACACTATGATTGTGACTCAATGATGAGTTCTCAAAGTTCCTCCGGTATTTTCATATACCAAATTGACTATAGCACTTGATTCTTTTTGGATCTCTTTTTCAGTTAAAGTGTGGATTGGAGAGCAGAAAGTAACTGACAATGCTATAGACATCTTATTCGGTTCTATATTGTTTCCATGGTATACGTCAAATACTAAAACTTCTGTGATGAGCTCTGAGCTTTTTTTTACCACATTGATTATGTTACCTACTTCCACATCCTTATTTACAATAAATGCAAAATCACGTTTTACACTTTGGTATTTATAATCGATAAATTTCTTTCTACTTACAGGTAAATTTTCAATATTTTCTAGTATTACCTCAAAACCTACAACTTTTTGCTTGATGTCAAAAAGATCTAATATATTAGGATGCAACTCTCCAAAATAACCTGCTACTTTATTCTTAAAAGAGAGAGTGCCTGACTTTCCTGGGTGGTAATGTTCTTTTTCTGCTCTCTCTATCGTTAAATTATCGCAATTGACGTTAAAAAACTCCAAAGCTGCTATGCAATCAGCCTTTGCGTCAAAAACATCTACTTTCCTATCAATATTATAATGGTTTCGCGGTAAATTATTTCCTGTTCTTATTCCACTTAAGACATGTTTAGACTGAGCTTCACCATCGTAAATCGGCCCAATTTCGAAGATTGCAAGATCAGATACTCCATGGGCAATATTATCAGCAGTGACTTGCAATAAATTTGGCATAATACTTGGTCTCATCATATTAAAGTTATTGTTAAACGGATTATCGATGATAAATAACTTATTCGAGTAACCAAATTTTTCAGCTGTTGATTCACTCATAAATGACCAGGTTAGCACTTCATGAAACCCTCTGTTTGTCATCAAAATACGCAAATTGTCGTATGTACTATCTACTTCTTCAACATTATTTGGTAGTGGTTCTTCTTTTATTTTGTCATAGCCGTATATTCTTGTTACTTCTTCAATTAGGTCAGCAGGTATAGTCACGTCCGGTCTCCAGCTTGGTACTTGTACATTCCAATTGCCTTCGGTTTTTTTATCAATACTAAACCCTAGTTTCGTTAAGATATCGAACGTCTCATCAGGTGATACAGATACACTTCCAAACTTGTTTATATCTTGGTAATCAAGGCTTATCTTAGCATCATTCCGGCATGGTTTTTTCTGGATCCCAGTGTCAGCTACTTGGATGACAGAGGTGTATTCTTTATCTAGATTACCGGCAGACACTACGCTTGAGACTTCTCCACCACATAAATCCAAAATCATTTTGGCTGCAAGATTGAGTCCATCAAGGGTAAATCCAGGATCGATTGAACGTGCAAATCTGTAACTAGCGTCTGTGGAGATGCTGAGCTGTCTTGAAGATTTAGTGATAGAGATTGGATCGAGCAAAGCTAATTCCAAAAAAATATTGGTGGTTTCAAGAGTACATTCACTGCACTTTCCACCTATAATTCCAGCAACTCCATGAATATTTTTACTATCAGAATAAATGTTTATATTATTGTCCAGTAAATATTCCTTACCATTTAAAGCAAAGAAGCTTTCTCCATCATTTGCTTTTCTTATTGTAAGTTTGCCATCTACTTTGTTTGCATCAAACGCATGCATTGGACGATTAAAAGATATCATAATATAGTTAGTAATGTCAACTATTGTAGAAATGGAGCGCATTCCTATCGATTCCAATTTATCTTTTAGCCACTTTGGGCTTTCTTGATTTTTTACATTGGCGATGTATATTCCACTAATAAAACTTTCTCCGTCAGTCACTTCAACATCGATTGGTGAATTTATGGAGCTGGTAAGTTGTGGAATGCTTAAAGTCTTTAATGTCCCAATTCCAGTTGCAGCAAGGTCGCGAGCTATTCCATAAATGCCTAAGCAATCTCCACGGTTTGGAGTAACATTTATATCAATTACAGGGTCACAATTGAAAAATTTATCCCCTACTTTATAATCATCGGAAAGCTCGATTATTCCTTCACTTTCCTCTTGAACTAGCGCAAGTTCAGAAGCAGAGCAGAGCATCCCTTCACTTAGCACTCCTCGTATTTTTGTAGGCTTGATTGTGAAATCACTTTCTGGCAATGTGCTACCAAGAGATGCAAGCACAGTTTTCATACCTTCTCTAACATTGTTTGCTCCGCAAACTATTTGTAGAGTTTTACTTCTGTCATCTACTTTACATAATTTTAATTTATCGGCATTTGGATGAGGTGCAACTTCTAATACTTTTGCAACAATAAAACCAGCTAATTTGGTATTGTCGATCACATCTTCTACTTCTAACCCTATGTGAGTTAATTTATCGGTAATTTCTTCTAAACTAGCATTGGTTTCTAAGTGTTCTAATAACCAAGATAATGTGAATTTCATGAACCTTTAAAGAAATAAAAGAGTTATTGTAATATAAAATGTAGTGCTTTTAAAGCTTTTTGTAATGGAATAAAAGGTAACTTCTACATCATAAACAAGGATGCAGAAGTTTTTGTAATTTTATATATTATTGTAGAGAGAATTTATCTTCTCGATATCACCTTTTAAATCTATCTCCATAGAGAGCTTAAGATTCATATTGTGGTTATCTTCATGGAAGTTATGAATGTAACCATCAATAGTTAAGTTTCCTATCATATTATGGCTTTTATCTAGTATTTCGCTTCCCATTTGATAATGGCCATTATATTCGTTAAAGGAGCCATCTGTTAGTTTAATGTATCCACTACCAAATTCCTGCTCTAAATTTAAAGGATGATTAGTGTTAATAAAATCTATTTTGTTCGTAATAATACCTCACTAAAAATTAAATTATAATTAAAATAAGATGTTAAGTCAAGATATTGAATTATTTAATAAGATTAGTAAGTTTTAAAATACAGAGCTGACTGTAATTAACACTCTAATTACATATTTTGTTAATGTATCAATGTTATAATGATACAGGGCTTTATCTTAATTCTTGACTTTGTCCTATAAAATTCATACTTTATTTACTGTTTATAGTTCAGATTAAAATGGCATTAAATCCACTGGAACAGTTTAAAGTATATACAATAATAGAGTTACCTAGGTTATTTGGGTATGACGTAAGCTTTACCAATTCATCTCTTTTCATGATGATTTCGGTGATATTGGTGATACTCTTTTTGCTTTTTGGAATAAAGAAGGGGTCAGTAATACCAGGATATTTGCAAGCTGCAGTTGAATATGTATATGATTTTGTTGTTTCAATAATAGAAAGTAACACTGGAAGCAAAGGCTTGCAGCACATTCCATTGATATTTACAGTGTTTATTTTCATTTTATCATGTAATTTGGTTGGTGTTCTTCCTTATAGTTTCACGGTCACAAGTCATGTGATAGTCACCTTCGCTTTATCGATGGTGGTTTTTATTTATATAACGATTGTTGGATTTAAAGAAAGGGGAGTAGAATTTTTACGCATATTGCTACCAAAAGGAACTCCTTCGTGGCTTGCACCTATAATAATTATTATTAAGTTGTTTGCTTATTTAGTAAGGCCGATTAGCCTATCAATAAGGCTTGCAGCAAATATGATTGCGGGTCATACAATTATCAAAGTGATAGCAGGGTTTATTGTAAATATGAACATATTTCTCACTCCTGCGCCGTTTTTGTTCATAATTGCATTGATAGGGTTTGAAGTATTTGTTGCAGTTTTACAAGCTTATATATTTACTATATTAACATGTGTATATTTGTCAGATGCAGTAAAGTAATTGACTTCCTTGCAGAATATTTTACAATTATACTATAAAGAAATGTTTAAAGGTAATATATGGATTTAGTAGCTTTAAAATTTATAGCAATTGGTTTAGTTGCGTTTGGAATGCTCGGTGCTGGTTTAGGTATAGCTAATATCTTTTCTGCTATGCTGAATGGGATTGCGAGGAATCCTGAATCGGAAGGTAAAATGAAAACTTACGTTTATATTGGTGCTGCTATGGTTGAAATAATGGGATTGCTTGCGTTTTTACTTGCAGTATTATTAATATTTGTTGCTTAACACATGCCACAGCTTGATGTTTCAAACTTCTTTTCTCAAGTTTTTTGGTTTTTAATTTTTTTCTCTTCACTTTTTTTCGTAGTAAGTTGTTTATTTTTACCAAAGTTAGATGAAATAATAAGCACTAGAAGTAAAAAAGTATTGGATTCTTTTAATAGTTCTGTTCATCTTTTAAGACTCACGGAAGAGCAGATTGCCAAGTATAATGCCGCTTTAAACCAAGCTAGAATACAGGCAAAAAGGATCATAGATGATGCACTTGCTCAGGTAGAAGAAATGAGAGCTAATGTTAAGAATATATTAGAAGAGGAAGACAAAAAAATGAGCAAGCTTATTGAAGAAAAAGTGGCAGAATTTAAATCTGAATATACTGATCAGTTAAAACAAATGGCTACTAGTATTGCTTTAATTTATTATACTAAATTGACCAATTCTGAAATTGAAGAGGAGTTTGTTGCTGACTTGGTGTCCAAAGAATTTTAGGGGTTTTTATGTCTACATCACTGATTATCGGTCTTGCCTTCTTGGTAAGTTTTGTCCTTTCGTATAAATTGCTAAAGAAAGTGATAAAAAATGCGCTTAACAATAAGCGTAACAAAAGCAAATTTTCAAGTGAAGAAACTGAAAAATTCAGGAAAGATATGTTGGAGTATTACAAAAAATCTTCTGAAAAATACAAAGAATTAGATGCAGAAGTTAATAAAATGATGAATGAAGCACTTGATAAAGCTAATAGTATCATTAAGCACAATAGACAGCAGCTAGATCAGACATTAGATGACAATGCCCATTCTAACTTGAAGAAAGTCACTGACCAAGTTGAAAAAGCTCTTGGAGACTTACAGGCTAACACAGCGAATATAGCTGCTGATGCTGTAAAAAAAATAATGCATGAACGTAAAGATGATAAGCGTAGTAGCGAGGTCATATCTTCATTTTCACGTGACTTAAATAAAAAATTGCATTAGGTTTAATGCAACAATTGCCTATACTTCAAGCTGATAATGTAGAAAAAATTAAGTTTGATTCTAGTTTATGCAAAGAGCAAGAGAAACTTTTTTACTATAAATTTAATATAATTCCTTGGCAAAAATTAAATGATACTACTTTTTTTATGGTTGAAGACACAAGCCGAGATATCAACCGTTGGGTCGAAGCTCATTACGGTATTGACTATGTATTAATAAAAGTGGATAGCGAACAGATTTTAAATCTTCTTAACTCGCACTTTGGTATTTCAGAATTTGCAAGCAACTACTTATATTACAAGAATGCTAATTTTTCAGCTAAAAGCATTAAACTAAGCTCAATATTTTTTGCTTCTTTCTTTATTGTAACTTCAATTTTAACACTAACAGAGAAATATACATATTTTGCTTTGATGTTGATATTTATAATCGGATGTTCTAGTTATTTATTCAAGTTTATAGCTACAATTTTTAACTTATGTGAAACCTCCAACCAAAAAGTGGATTATAGTAAGCTGAATGAAGAAGATTTTCCTATATATACTATTTTATTGCCTGCTTTTAAAGAAAGTGCAGTGATAGAGCAATTGATCGAAAGCATTGAAAGTTTGGATTATCCAAAATCGAAATTAGATGTGAAGCTTCAGGTAGAAAGTGATGACCAGGAAACGCTAGCAGCTATAGAAAAGTACACTTTACCACAGTATTTTGAAGTAATAAAAGTGCCTCATTCTTTGCCTAGAACAAAAGCCAAGTCATGCAATTATGCTATGAGCTTTGCTAG
Source organism: Wolbachia endosymbiont (group A) of Norellia spinipes (assembly GCF_964273535.1). Classification (NCBI taxonomy): domain Bacteria; kingdom Pseudomonadati; phylum Pseudomonadota; class Alphaproteobacteria; order Rickettsiales; family Anaplasmataceae; genus Wolbachia; species Wolbachia endosymbiont (group A) of Norellia spinipes. The sequence goes on along the minus strand of NZ_OZ187006.1, from coordinate 1,023,803 downwards.
AGGAAAGTATGCAGTAATATATGATGCGGATGATAAACCAGACCCATTGCAGTTAAAAAAAGCACTGATTGAATTTAATAAGGGCGACGATAAGCTTGCCTGTGTACAGGCAAGGTTGAATTACTATAATTATGATCATAATTTTCTGACAAAATCCTTTTCTCTGGAGTATATGAACTGGTTTCAATACTTATTGCCTGGATTCCAAAAAATGAACATGCCAATGCCTTTGGGTGGTAGCAGTAATCATTTTTCAGTAAAAATTCTAAAAAAATTGTTTTTCTGGGATGCTTATAGTGTTACCGAAGATGCTGACCTTGGTTTGAGACTTGCGCAAATGGGATATAAAACCAGGATGATTGACTCAGAAACATTGGAAGAGTCACCAATTGCTGTATTTGCTTGGATTAAGCAAAGAGCGCGCTGGATCAAAGGCTATATGCAAACTTATATTGTTCATTTAAAAAATATAAAGTCACTTTATAAACACACTGGATTTAAGGGAATTTTGCTATTGAATCTTTTTGTTGGCTCTGCAGCTTTTATATTTTTTACTACTCCATTTTTACTGCTTTCATTGATATTAACTAAAGTTTTAAATGAATTATTTTTGTACTACTTTGTAGTGGTATACGTTACTAACCTGATTCTTTTGGTAATAGCTGTCAAACAGCAAAAGATGCCTTTTTATTTTTATATAGTATCGATATTTTTTCCGGTCTATAGTCTGCTACATAGTGTTGCAGCTTTTCTTGCCTTATGGGAATTTATTCTTTACCCTGAGTGATGGAACAAAACTCAGCATGGTTTATGGAATCAAAACCTGTAGCTATTTGGCTTTTTCTCTGCTGTATTATGGTAATTCTCATGGTGGGGATTGGTGGATTTACCAGACTTTCAAAAGCAGGATTGTCAATCACGGAGTGGAAACCCATCACTGGAACATTGCCACCACTGAGTGGACAAGATTGGCTACAAGAAAAATTAAAATATGAAACTACACCTGAGTATAAAGCATTCAACTATGGTATGAGTATGGAGGAATTTCAGGCTATATACTTAATAGAATATGTACACAGATTGGTTGCAAGACTAACAGGTTTAGTTTTTGTCCTGCCATTTATATATTTTACATTAAGAAGAAAAATATCTAAAAAGGTAGTAATAAGGCTATTTGTGGCATTATTATTTGGAGCTTTACAAGCTTTTGCTGGTTGGTATATGGTTAAAAGTGGTTTAGTAACTGAACCTCATGTTAGCCACTATAGGCTTGCACTTCACTTATTATTAGCATTAATTGTCTTTGCATTATTGTCATATCAATTTTTTGATTACCAAATCAGGCCAAAGCAAACTAAACTTAAGATTAGTAGTGACACTATATACTACACAGGGATGATTTTGGCCCTAATTGTAATACAAATAATTTTCGGTGCGTTTGTTGCGGGATTAAATGCTGGTTTGATTTACAATACCTTTCCACTAATGGACGGACAAATCGTTCCAGAAGATTTATTTTTCTTACACCCTATATGGCTGAATATCTTTGAGAACAGAGCAACAGTGCAATTTATACATCGAGCACTGGCATTGCTAATACTAGCTTTGGTAGTAATACTCACAGTAAAAAATGCTAGCGTAAAACCGGTATATATTATGCTGCTCTCCGTTATCATTCAGATCATTTTGGGTGTAATTACTCTATTATTGCACATACCAATAGCCATTGCCATAGCTCATCAAGTGTTTTCATTTATCTTGTTTGGGTCAAGTTTATACTTCTTGTGTTATTTAAGAAAGCAGAGCTAATACTACATCACCAATCTGCACATTTTTTCCTTCTTGAACGAGAATATTTTTTATCACCATTGATGCTTCAGCACATATGATATTTTCCATTTTCATTGCCTCCACCACAAATAAAGGTTGTCCTATTTCCACCTGATCTCCTATATTTACGTGCAACTTAACTAATAAGCCAGATATTGGGGATTTTACAGCATCTGCTGAAATCCCTTCTGTTTCATTATTTAGCATTAACCTACTTAATTCAGCTACATGAGGCTTAAATATACAACACTCAGCTTTCATGCCTGCATGTCTTATGAAGTATTTGCTGCCTTGTTTTTCTACTTTAAATGTTATATCAGCATCATCATTAATTGTAATATATAGTAACTTATGACTTGATTTCCACTTGCCTACTACAGAGTATGTATTGTGGTTATATACTGTTGTTAATATATTATCTTGATATCTTGCACTTACGGAGTACTCATTGTCATTTATATTCACTATGAATAAATCTCTTGCACGGTCACCTGCCATCCGAGTAGCTGATACTGGTGCCCCTTCTTTTTTACTAGATTCCAGTGTCACGCACTGGAATGACACCTGAGGTGTTTCATTCACTGCTTTATGATGGTACCTTTCTTCATTTTCCAAATGAACATATAACGCAGTGAAAATAAATATTTTAATATACTCCTCTGTAACAAAATCGCCGTGAAACCCACTAGGGTAATGGTCTGGAATGAATCTCGTATGGAGCTTTGCTGCAATAAAATTTGGGTGATGGAAGATGGATTCTAGAAATTCTATATTATTTGTTACTCCTTCTATATAGCATTCAGACAATGCTTTTTGCATTCTACTGATCGCTTCTACTCTATCTTTTCCATATGTTATAACTTTTGCAATCATTGAGTCATAGAACGTGCTAATTTCTGAACCTGCAGCAACTCCATCATCTATTCTTACATAATCATTTTCATCCGGTTTATCGTAATATTTTATTCTTCCGCTGGAAGGGAAAAATTTCTTCGATGGGTCTTCAGCGCAAATTCTACTTTCTATTGCAGAACCAGTAAGTTTAATATCATCCTGATTGAATCTCAATTTCTCTCCACAGGAAGTTCTAATCATTTCTTCTACTATGTCTATTCCAGTTATAAATTCTGTTACTGGATGCTCAACTTGCAATCTCGTATTTACCTCAAGAAAATAGAAGTTTTGGTCTTTATCTACAACAAACTCAACAGTGCCTGCTGAAAAATAGCCAACTTGCTTTGCCAGAGAAACACATTGGACATACATTTTTTGTCTTACTTCTTCACTAATGAATGGACTTGGCGTTTCTTCCATTATTTTCTGGTTATTCCTTTGTATCGAGCATTCTCTTTCTCCAAGACACACTATATTGCCATATTTATCTGCTATGATTTGTATTTCAATATGTCTTGGTAGTTCTATATATTTCTCTATAAAGATACTGCCATCCTTAAAACTTTTCTCTGCTTCATTTGTTGCTGATGTGAACGCTAGTTCAATTTCTTTTTTGGAATTTACAATTCGCATTCCTTTGCCACCACCGCCTGATGCAGCTTTAAGCATAACCGGAAAGCCAATTTCTTCAGCAACGATGGCTGCATGAGCGACATCTTTAATCTTGCCCATATATCCTGGTACTACATTTACTCTAGCCTTTCTTGCCTCTTCTTTTGCCGTTATTTTATTGGCTGTAACTTCTATTGTTTCTGCACTGGGACCGATGAAGTCTATATTATGTTTTTGAAGAGCACGTGGAAAATCTGGATTTTCCGCTAAAAACCCATAACCAGGATGAACTGCCTGTGCACCTGTTTCAACTGCTACCTCGCATATTTTTTCGATGTTTAAGTAACTGAGGCAAGATGGCGAAGGGCCAATATACCTCGACTCATCTGCTTGCCTTACATGCACAGAATTTATATCCGCATCCGAATATACGCATACACAAGATATATCCATCTTATGGGCAGTTCTGATAATCCTGCAAGTAATCTCTCCTCTGTTTGCTATTAAAATCTTACTGTACTTCTTTTCCGTCATCGTATCAGTATACTTTCTTAAGTTAAGAAAGTAAATTTCTATATCATTGCCTGCAAGTAATTTCTAGCTTCATCAAACACCCAAACCTTCTCCTGCAAGTTGTACATTAGTTTCCACTAAAGTGCTTTCGTTATGCAAGGCATGTATCTCGTTACATGCCTTAACTGACAGGTATGTGACTCCGCCAGAAGCTATTGCAACCATCGAGCTTAGTGCAAAAGTCTGAGAAGATAGATACAGAAAATATAAAGATAAACACAAGGCAGCAATACACGCTATAGCCCCTACTATATATAAACACAGGTGAAACTTCTGATTACATATAAAGCTGTCTTTTATGTCTGCGATTTGCTTAATTTCTTTCTGTTGTGCAGCATCTAAGTAATAAAGAGGAGTTTCCCTTTTCTTATTAAAAGCATGGTCTTTACTGCAGAGCGCATCTTTAATATATTTTTTATTACATTTGAGTTCCTCTTTCAATCTGCTTACTTCTTTCCGATCTCCAGCTTCTTCTGCTTTTGTAATTTTGTTATCAGCTTCCGTCTCTAAGTAATGCACAATCTCTTTTACTGCAGGCAGCAAAATCCCACTCCTTGCTGCTTCATGAAATGGATTATTTCCATATTCATTATGCGCAGTTACAGAAGCAATGTTCTTCCTGCAAATGTCTACAAATTTATCTTTTTTTGGTATTCTTGCAGCTAGATGCAAGAGATTATCTGCCCGTACTATTTGTTTTGTTTTATCAAAAGGGCCGGTGTAACGCCAACTGACAGTAGCTTCATTATCTGAAAGCAATTTTGCTATATCTACAAGTCCATCCATAACTCACCTCGCTATATTCAACCAATAATAAATTATACAACATAACTTATGAAAAACAAGTAAATTTTATCTCTCAGAATAAATAAATTCCACATTGTTGCAAGCATAAATTTTAGCTATCATCATTTACATTACTGTAATAGACAAATATGCCAGACGTAGTCACTAGATTCGCTCCATCACCAACAGGGTTTTTACACATTGGAGGGGCTCGTACTGCTTTATTTAATTGGCTCTACGCGAGGCACCATGGTGGCAGGTTTTTGCTAAGGATTGAGGACACCGACAGAAAACGTTTAACACAAGAAGCAATTGATGCAATTATAGAAGGGCTAAAATGGCTCGGTGTGAGTTATGATGGAGAAATAGTATATCAGTCAAAAAGAATAGAGCGGCATAAAGAAGTAGCAAACCTTTTAGTTGAGAAGGGTAGGGCGTATCACTGTTACTGCCCTGAAGATGAAGTTGCAGAAAAGAAAATAAAAGCAAGAGAAGAGGGCAAGATATACAAGCATAAATGTACTACAAAACCTCCTTCTTGTCATCCCAGTGCTCGACACTGGGATCCAGAAAAAAATATGTGGTCACGCGCTGGAATGACATCGGGTGTGAGGTCAGTTATCCGTTTCAAAGTGCCAGACTCGCAAGAGATCGTCGTTGATGATAAAATATACGGCCAAATCGAAGTAAATAGCGACCAGCTTGATGATATAGTGATCTTACGCTCTGATAACACTCCAACATATATTTTCGCCGTGGTAGTTGACGATCATGATGCTGGAATAACTGATATAATACGCGGTTCTGACCATCTCACTAATACTTTTAAGCAATTGCTAATATACCAGGCTCTTGATTTTGATGTTCCACGTTTTGCACACGTACCGCTTATCCATGGGGAAGATGGGAATAAGCTATCCAAAAGGCATGGTGCCACAAGCGTTTGCGATTATGAAAAGATGGGAATATTGCCAAAAGCGATGCGTAATTACTTGCTGAGACTTGGCTGGAGTCACGGCAACGATGAGATTATTAGCGATGAGCAAGCAATAGAGTGGTTTAATTTAGAAAGTATTGGTCGTTCACCTGCACGGCTCGATTTCAAAAAACTGGAGCATTTGAATAACCACTATATTAGTAATATGAGCAATGAAGATATTCTGACTCTAATGCTTAGAGAAAATACTCTAACTGACAAAAAAAAGGGCTATTTACTGCAGGGACTGACAGAGCTGAAAAAAAGAGCAAACTACCTGACCGAATTATTGGATTTAGCAAAATTTTATATTCAAGATCCGCCACTTGATTTAAGTGAAGAAGCTTGTCAAATTGTCAAATCTAACCTCAATATAATTAAGTTACTCGCATCATTTCTGTCAAAGATCGGTGATGAAAATTGGAATAAGGGTTTTTTATCTTCTCAGATCAAGGAATGTGCAAAATCACATGATATGAAAATAAGCAGTGTATACCACTCATTACGTGCCCCTATAACTGGAGTAATGGATGCACCTGGAATCATCGATATCATGGTGATTCTTGGTAAAGACGAGTGTATAAGAAGGTTACAAGCAATTTAAATGAAATAAGAAAATTTCTTGACAAACTCCGCCAGCCCCCTTATTATGACAATAAGGGTATTTATGACTCAAAACTTGTTTTTGACCTGCAGGCTCAATGACAAAATTCAGTAAAAAACTCAGGGTATTTATTGGCGGATTACATAAAATTATAGCGGCTGCATGTCTTTTTTATTTTTTCTACATTCAGCCAAATCGCGCTTATTTTAAGCGTTAGCACATTATTACAGCGCCACTTACAGTAATATAGAGTCAAAACTCGCACCACGGGGCTTCTTTTGCCTTTTTTTCGTTTGGTAAATTTCTTAACGTTTGTAGCTAAACGACAACCGTCATCCCGCTACGTGTTAGCGGGATCTCTTGTTAGCGGATGAGATACCGCGAATGAATCGCGGTATGACGGTTCGCGGTGGAATGACGATAACTTCGTCATTCCGCTATGTGTTAGCGGCTAAGAGATACCGCGGCAGTATGATGGTTAAGTAGGGTGTCATCCCAGTGTCAAGCACTGGGATGACAAAAAAGGGGCTACTCGGATGACAAAAAAAGGAGCACTGGGATGACAGCTAGCCTGACAACCGTCATCCCGCTGCTTGTTAGCGGGATCTAGAGATACCGTGGCGGGATGACGAGGATGCCGCCGCGAACTTGTCATTCCAGCGTCACGTGCACAACTGTACGAACGTTGTGATTTTGGCCCATCAGGAGGGTGTCATCCCAGTGCTTGACACTGGGATCCAGGAATTTTAATTGTAAGTAAGCATACTGAGTTGATAAGTATAAAAGTAGCTAGAAAATAAACATTTTTGATGAGATTATATGGAAAACTGGATTCCAGTGTCAAGCACTGGAATGACAAGAAGAGGGTACTTGGATAAGAGGCATTGCCCTTCTGGTAGGCCCAAATCACAATGTTCGTACAGTTATGCGTTATGCGCTGGAATGACAACGTAAGGTGAATTTTTCAACATCCCAAAATTACAGAATTTAGTCTGTTTAATTAAGTGTGAACTGTTACACGAAAATTTTGTAAACAGATTAATATGCCCTGTTTTTGCTATTCATCTAAAAATGGAGCCATAGAGTACGTTGATGAGCATAAGCAAATTTTAATGCAAAAATTACTATCAGAAAATAGATTACGCAAGAGGTCTAATTATTCTGCCGCAATTTTGCTCTATCAAACTTGCCACATTTAATATTCCAGCTTCGTCATAATAATTTCCAATCACTTGCAAGGCAAGTGGTAAACCCTCATTGGAAAGCCCAACAGGAACAGAAATAGCAGGCAATCCTGCAAGACTTGCTGGCACGGTAAACACATCATTGATGCACATAATTAGCGGATCTGGCTTTTCATTTAAGCCAAAAGCTTCTGTTGGAGCAGATGGCACAAGTATGTAATCTATTTTTTCAAACGCTTTTATAAAATCATTTCTGATTAATGCTCTAATGCACTGCGCTTTTTCGTAATATTCATTATAATGACCTGAAGAAAGCGCATAAGCGCCAATTAAAATTCTTCTTTTCACCTCTTTACCAAAACCTTCTGCTCTTGTTAGTGAATACATTTCTTCAAGGGTATCAGCATCAAACCTTAATCCATAACGCACACCATCGTAACGAGCAAGATTGGATGAAGTTTCAGCAGAACAGATTAAATAATAGACCGGTATTGCATATTTAGTATATGGCAGAGTAATGTCAACAACTTCAGCGCCATTTTCTTTTAAATAGGAAGCAACTCTTTCCCAATTATGAACTATTTCCTCTGAAATTCCATCCATCCTATATTCTTTTGGTATACCAATACACTTACCCTTGACATCACCATTTATAAAGCTAGAAAATTTAGGCACTGGCTTTTCGCTCGATATTGAATCTTTTTTATCATAGCCACAAATTGCTTCCAGCATTAATGCTGAATCAGAGACAGAACGAGTAATGACTCCTGCTTGATCCAGAGAACTCGCAAATGCAATCATACCAAAACGCGAGCATCTTCCATAAGTTGGCTTTATTCCAACTACTCCACAATAAGCTGCTGGTTGGCGTACAGATCCACCGGTGTCGCTTCCTAACGCTCCAGCGCATAAAAATCCAGCAACCGATGCTGCAGATCCACCAGATGATCCACCAGGAACAACTTTTTCCCCATCACTTTTTCTAATCCACACATTTTCAACAGGGCCAAAATAGCTGTTTGTGTTCGCAGAACCCATAGCAAATTCATCCATATTAAGCTTACCGAGCATGGCTGCTCCACTTTTTAAAAGCAAGTCAGACACCGTAGATTCGTAAGTCGGAACGAAATTTTCCAGCATTTTTGAGCATGCTGTTGTTTTTATTCCTTTTGTACAGAATAGATCTTTGATGCCAACTGGTATACCCATGAGCGGCGAGATTAAATCATCCTTTTGCCTAGAGAAATGTTCATCTGTAGCTTTAGCAGCTTTCATTGCTATCTCTGGGGTTTTTGTTATAAATGCATTTAATTTCTCATTTTCAACCGCACTGATGTGCGCCTCCACGAGTTCAACAGCGGAAAAACTCCTTTTTTTGAGCCCGTCATGCATTTGTGTAATACTTAACTTTTTTAGTTCATTCATCAATATTTAATTTTTAGCAAGACGTTAATTATAACATGGCACGATAAAAAATCCATACATTTATAGTTACAGCTAGAAATATAGCTAAGAACCTGTACATAATTGATGCTCAGAGTGTAAAGAACGCAGATACTGCTGAAGAAAAAGGCTATGACGCTGGTAAAAAAATCTCAGGGCCATATCGCAGTTGATACTCAAGACATGCAATTTATGTAGCAACTGCAGGAACAACTAGTGCTGTGAGAATGGTCAACAATGCAAAAGAAAACCTTTCTGGAGTTAAAAATATACTGGTTGATGCGGGCTATACAGGAGAGAATTTTGCAACTCAAATAAAAGATATTATTGGTGCAACTGTTGAAGTAATAAAGCGAAGTGAATTTGAACAGGCTCTTACAAAGTATACAAAAAACGTTTACAATCAACGTTCAACGTGATAAATTAAAGACGGTTTATTCCTCGGTAGCTCAGTGGTAGAGCAGTTGGCTGTTAACCAATTGGTCGCTGGTTCGAATCCAGCCCGGGGAGCTCTTCTCTGTGAAATTCTAGTGTTAATCTTATATGGGCATTAAATCAGTTGTCTTATGTATACTAGATGGCTGGGGAAATGGAGTAGAAAGCAGTAAATATAATGCTATTAGCAACGCAAATCCACCCTGTTGGCAATATATTAGCTCTAATTATCCAAAATGCAGTTTGTCCGCCTGTGGAACTGATGTTGGGTTACCTGGTGGTCAAATAGGTAATTCAGAAGTTGGCCATATGAATATTGGCAGTGGTAGAGTAGTAATGCAAAGCCTTCAGCGCATTAATCAAGAAATTGGAACAATAGAAAACAATGCAAATCTACAAAGCTTTATTAGTAATCTAAAAAGTAAGAATGGAGTATGCCATCTGGTGGGATTAGTGTCAGATGGCGGTGTTCATTCGCATCAAAAGCATATTTCGACTTTAGCAAATAAAATATCACAGCATGGAATCAAAGTGGTGATACATGCATTTTTAGATGGCAGAGACACATTACCAAATTCAGGAAAAAAATGCATTCAAGAATTTATAAAGAGTATAAAGGGAAATGACATAAGAATTGCTACTGTTTCTGGGCGTTACTATGCTATGGACCGTGATAACAGGTGGGAGAGAACAATTGAAGCTTATGAGGCTATCGCATTTGCAAAGGCACCTCGTCATGATAATGCAGTATCGTTGATTGATGAAAATTATCAAAATAACATAACTGATGAGTTTGTCAGGCCCGCAGTAATAGGTGACTATCAAGGTATAAAACCAGAAGATGGAGTGCTGTTGGCTAACTTTCGTGCTGATCGAATGATACAATTAGCAAGTATTTTACTAAACCAATCAGGTGTCATTCCAGCGCGTGACGCTGGAATCTATGGTCAAACTACTCGTACGACAGAAGGTCGTAAACGAAAACCATTTTCTTTAATTCTAAGTATGATGAAGTATAAAGAAGATCTTAAAATTCCTTATATTTTTCCTCCTATATCTTTTGCTAACACTTTAGGACAAACAATAGAAGACAATAAATTGCAACAATTACGCATCGCCGAAACCGAAAAATACGCTCATGTGACTTTCTTTTTCAATTGTGGAAAAGAAGAACCTTTCTCTGGTGAAGAAAGAATACTCATTCCCTCACCAAAAGTTCAAACTTATGATTTGCAGCCCGAAATGTCAGCCTTTGAGCTCACAGAAAAGCTTGTAGAAAAAATTCACTCCCAAGAATTCGCACTGATAGTTGTAAATTACGCTAATCCTGATATGGTAGGGCATACAGGTAATATAAAAGCAGCCGAGAAAGCTGTGCTAGCTGTAGATGATTGTCTTGCGAAAGTGCTGAGTGCTGTTAAAAAGTCAAGCAACACTGCATTAATTGTTACTGCAGACCATGGTAATGTGGAATGTATGTTCGATGAAGAAAATAATACACCTCATACAGCGCACACTCTAAATAAAGTGCCATTTATTGTGTCTTGCGATAATCTAAAACTAAGAGACGGAAGATTATCTGATATCGCTCCCACTATTTTACAGCTACTTGGAATTAAGAAACCGGATGAAATGACAGGCAGTTCGTTGATTTCTTGCATTACCCTCTGTCATTCCAGCTAGGCAGCGTCATGCGCTGGCAAATAGATGTGTTTTAACTTAACCCAACTTTTAAATTTTTCGCTGTTAGTACTAATGATTCATTAAAGAAGCTGTCTATATCACCAATATTACCTATACTTTTTGTACTGATAGATTGGTCAATCCTTTTGACTAAATTAGATAAAACTTTATTAGGGCCAATTTCAACAAATTTGTTAATGCCACGGCTTGCCATATACAAAACCATTTCTCTCCATTTCACTCTGCTTATGACTTGTTTAGCAAGTAAAGCTTTTATAACTTTGGGATCACTCTCCTCTTTAGCTGTAACATTTGATATCAAAGGAACTATAGGACGGGTTATTTTAATACCCTCCAAAAATTCCAAAACTTTTTCATCAGCAGGTTTCATAAGAGATGAGTGAAAAGGTCCACTAACCTGTAACTTAACTAATCTCTTGATGTTCAAGTTCTTGAGCAAATCGGGTAATATTTCAAGACCCTCTCTAGTACCACTTATAACCACTTGTCCGCCACCGTTATCGTTTGCAATTTCACAAATTCCGTCAATTTGAACTGATTTCAATATATCTTCCACTTCATTTATCTCTGCTCCAAGCAACGCAACCATTCCCCCTTCACATTTCAAAGAAGCTTCATGCATTGCTTCGCTGCGAACTTTCAGCAGCTTGATTGCAGACTCAAGAGTCAATGCCCCTGCAGCACATAGCGCTGTATATTCACCGACTGAATGTCCACAAACATATTTAATTCCATAATTAGAAAAAAGAGATTCACCAAACACATGCTCGATAACGCGTAGCGTCGCGATTGACACTGCCATTATAGCTGGCTGAGCGTTTTCTGTAATGGTTAATTCTTCAATAGGACCGTTGAAGATTAAATGAGACAGCTTTCTACCCAATATGCTATCCACTTCATTAAATACTTGTCTTGCAACGGAAAACTCACTATATAAGCTCTTTCCCATTCCTACAAACTGAGAGCCCTGACCAGGGAAAGCAAAAATCATGATAACTATTATTTATTCCTTATTAAGTATAACATTTTATTTATTTTTTGTCAATATTTTAGAATAATGATTGACTTAGTGAATTAAGTTCACTAGAATATTAACTGACTAAAAGTTTATAAGCAACAATGGCAGAAATTGATTATCATAAGGTTACTATAGTCATGACAGATGGTCAAGAGTTTGAAACTCGTTCCACTTATGGAAAGGAAGGTGATAAGATAAAACTTGATAGGGATCCTCTCACTCACCCTGCATGGACTGGAAGTTTGACAAGCGGGTCAGCAAGTAAAACTAGCAAATTAGCTAAGTTTAACGATAAATATGGGGATATTTTCTAGTTTTTCGCTTCTTTTTCAGAGTGAAGCATGCATAAATACAAAAATATAGGCTATATCGCTTCTGAGTCACCAAAATCGCAGGAAGTATCTAAACTATTAAAGAAACTTAATTTTATCAATATAACAGAAGAAAATAAGTCCGAAATCGATCTATTGATAGTTGTTGGCGGTGATGGCTTTATGCTACGCACCTTGCATAATTACGTTATAGAAAACAAAAACACACACGTATACGGAGTAAACACTGGCAATGTTGGGTTTTTGATGAATAAATGCTTTAGCCGCAGTGAAGATTTAATTGATCATATAGAGCACGCAACTTCAACTCAGTTAACTTTACTAAAAATGGAAGCAACAGACACAAGTGGCAAGAAATACCACTATATAGCGGTAAACGAAGTATATGTTTTTAGGAAAGCAAACCAAATAGTAGAGATGAATATTACTATTAATGATAAACTAAAAGTAGAAAAATTTAGAGGGGATGGAGTAATATTATCTACTCCCACAGGCAGCACTGCATATAACTTCTCTGCCGGTGGCCCAATCTTGCCACTAAATTCAAACTTACTTGCACTGACCTCCATCAATAGCTATTACCCAAGGCATTGGAATGGAGCACTAATCTCAAATGATACGATCGTACAAATTGACATTAACGACACAAAAAATCGTCCAGCGCTTGTAGTATCAGATTACAAAGAGTTTCATAATATATCACAGATAAAAATACAAAAAGACCATGAGAACACAATCACTCTGCTTTTTGACAAAGACGACTCACTCAATGAAAGAATCTTTGATAGGCAATTTCTATACTAAATTTTTCATAATTATCCGTAAACTGGTATTTACTACATCTTAATAACTATAGCGTAATCAACACAACATAGTAATTAATTTTGGAGTAAATATGGGACCAGTAACGAATCTACCATCGTCTGAAGAGAATGCACTATTAATATTTGACTTTGATCAAACAATTACAAATAAGTCTATGTGCAATTTCTTTACATCCAAGGGATATGATGATTATGATTCTGGCAAAGAAAAAGCAGTAATTAAAGAAAAAATAGAAGAATTTTTACAAAAGGAAGGCTCGGGAATCAAAAATAAAGAAAAGCTAAGGTCTGTATTAGATTCTGCACTTTCAAGCGGAGTAGAAGTTGCTATTGTATCGTCTGCAAAATACATAAAAGCAGTAGAGTATGTAGTGAAAAATCATTTAGGCTTAACAGAAGAGCAGGCACAAGGTATTAAAGTAGTTGGAGGAACGACTAAGCGTCAAGATCCACTAAATTCAGCAGAAGTAGCTAAAAGAATGAATGAGCCTCAAGATCCACAAATTGGAAAACATCTATGTGTTTTATCTCTTTTAAAAGCATATAAGAAAGACAAAGGTATGTTACCGCAAAAAGTCATGTTAGTTGATGGTAATCAGCGGGGCATTAATCCTGCTGATGACTTTTATAAAAGCATCAAGGAAGGATTATTAGAAAAAGATATGAAGGGTCTCTTAGAAAATATAGATCAAGAAATAGCGGAAGTTGATATCAGGGAAGAGGAAATAAACAATATTGCATTTAAAGGGATTAATGTATCTAGTGAGCCAACAACAGGAACAGAAGGAGCAGCGGATGATGGTTATTTAGGCAAAGTAGAAAAATGGATTGGAGAACCTATACCGAATCCTCAGGATATTAAAAGTCCAGGTACGTTTCCAACTCCTCCACCATCGTATAAAAGCAAAGATGACTCTGAAGAGTCTTTGTCACTAAATTCTGATATAGGTAGCACAACAAATAAAAAAACAAACAGATCCTGGCCAAGAGCAAAATATGCCATGCAGCAGAAGGGCTTTATAATTTTTGGTGCAAGTGCTATTATACTTGGCACATCTGCAGCTTTATTATACTTACAAGATAAAGCAAAATTTATTGCATTTTTTACAAACAGCCCAAAATATATCACTATACCAGTTATCGCACTTGCTGCGTTGCTTGCAATTAGTCCAATACTTTTTGCAATAAGGCAATTTAGAGATACTGCAGAGCATAAAACTCAAGAAAAAAATGCGGATGGAATTTTAGATGAGGTGTTAAAGCATCAGCCAGAAAATAAAGCTATAAAATCTGTAAGATTAGAGTATAACAACAACACTCATTCAAATTTTATATTTAATGCTTGGGAATCTAAAAACGACTTCATTAACATTGATGAAAAAGTAATTAGTAGAACTAATAAAATAGAATCAGTAATTAACAATAGGCCACTATTTACTGCATTACTGACCGGTGTAGTTGCTGCAAATATAGCACTTCCTTTATTGCTGTACGCGGAAGGCGGTGTTAATAACGTACAAAAATTTTACCAAAACCCTTTGACTAATAACATAGGGTTATCATTGCTTATAGGCTCAGGTGTACTTGCATTATTAGTTGTATGTTTTGGCGTGCATTATTATAACAAAACAAATTGCACTAACCTTATATATTCTCAGGAAAAGATTAACACTGAAAGCGTTAACAAGAAATTCATTGAAGAAATAAAACAAGAAAGAACAGAGGTTCTTGGAGAAAACCACAGTAAAGATGCTAAACGCAGCAGCTTAACGCTTGAGCAAGTTGTAGTCCAATCTCATAATTGTAAGGATGTTGTTTATAGTGTCGGTTAATAAAATGCATGATATAGCTAGTGCAACCCTACGTCATACCGCCGCAGAATAATTAACCGTCATACCGCCGCGGTATCTCAGCCGCTAACAAGAGATCCCGCTAACACGTAGCGGGATACTTAACCATCGTCTACACCGTCATACCGCCTCGGTATCTCAGCCGCTAACAAGAGATCCCGCTAACACGTAGCGGGATGACGAATATACCGTCGCGGTATCTCTTAGCCGCTAACAAGTAGCGGGATACTTAACCATCATCTACACCGTCATACCGCGATTCATTCGCGGTATCTCGCTAACACGTAGCGGGATGACAGCAGTCCTACATCATATCGTCACGGTATCTCTTGGCCGCTAACAAGCAGCGGGATGACGGTTGTCGTTTAGCTACAAACGTTAAGAAATTTACTAAACGAAAAAAAAGGCAAAAGAAGCCCTAGTCATTGTCTATTTTCAGTATTGGCGTTTTTTAAGCCTTAAACACTGCAATTTAGCTGCTTTTAAATGCAACTAACCTTAGTTTAAATGTTTAAGAAATTTACTAAGCAGAAAAAAAGGCAAAAGAAACCCCGTGGTAATTAGTGTTCACTCCCTAATCCTGCAAATTGGCGTACTATACTGTCTTAAACGACTTATAAGCGCGTTTCAGCTTATATAGGTAAAAACCTAGAAATATTGTGAAGACATAAGGTGCACATAGTGCAAAAAATTAAAAATAAGACGCCAACTACGTTGTTTTCTTGCTGTTTAATCTGCACAGATGAAGATAACTGAATACCTTCAGTTTCATGATAAGGGGGCTGGCGAAGGGTGTCAAGTAAGTTTTTCTTTTCCGTGAATTCCCTTTGAAGTCGAGTATTGAAAATTGACTGGAGAGTTGTGGATTACTTTGTATATGTCATAACAAGCCATGGCACTCTCGGCAAAACCACTTAGTATCAACTTGAGTTTGCCTGGATAAGTAGCTATATCTCCGATTGCATATATTCTATCTCTACTGGTTCTAAGTGTAGCTGGGTCGACAATTATGCGGCCATGTTCTAACTCTATACCCCAACTGTTTATTGGACCAAGATTCATTGACAATCCAAAAAATGGCAGCAAAGAATCAGCGGATATTTCTTTTTCTTCCTTAGAGGCAATGTTTTTTACTATCACTGCGCTCAACTGCCCATTACCTCCTGCTAGTTCGTGTAATTGATATGGCACTACCAGTTCTATCTTTCCATCATTTTCAAGTGATTCTAATTTATTTCTAGTTTCAGGAGTGCAGCGAAATTCCTTTCTTCTATGTATCACATAAATTTTCTTTGCAACTTTAGAAAGTTCTACAGTCCAATCAGCTGCAGAATCACCCCCCCCTGCAATGACTATAGTTTTGTCCTGAAAATCAGAAATTTTATTTACACTGTAAAATACAGATTGATTTTCATATTTTAATATACCACTTAAGGGTGGACGGTTAGGTTCAAACATTCCGTTACCTGCAGCAACAATAACAGCCTTACATTTTACCTCTGTACCTGTGTTAGTTATGATAGTAAAGCTTTGATCACAGTTATTCGAAATCTTTTCCACTTTTTGACTTAAATGGTAAACAGGCTCAAATGGTGAAGCTTGCTCCATTAATTGCTCAATTAATTTTTGGGCAGTAATTACAGGATAACCAGGTATATCATATATTGGCTTTTCTGGGTAAAGAGCTGTGCATTGTCCTCCTGCTTGATCCAAAACATCTATTATATGACATCTCATATCAAGCATTCCCGCTTGAAAAGCAGTGAATATTCCAATAGGCCCTGCACCTATTATTACTATATCGGTTTTCATATTCAGATGGTAATCTATTTATAGATATTAGCTTTCTTCGCTAATAAGGTCAATTTACAAAGGGATGTATTTTTAAAAGATGTGGCTAGATTAGATAAGATTTCCAGCGTTATGAACCACATAGTCCAAATAAGCTCTAAAAATCAGCTAACATCGCGGGATGCTGTGCGGACGGAATGGGATTCGAACCCATGGTACGCTCATCACGTACGTCAGTTTTCAAGACTGGTGCCTTAAACCGCTCGGCCATCCGTCCATTTCTTTTCTATCACAACATTTGATTTTAAGCAATCTATAAAAGCTTTACTTGCCCACGCAAAAGTTGCTAAACACACTACTCAATATTTCCTCAACATTAATAATTCCAATCACCGCACCAAGTTCAAATGCAGCAAGCCTCAAATCTTCAGATATCAACTCAATTGGATTATCGATATTAAAACGTTGTAAATGTTCCAGTGCTTTCTGCATGTGACTCCTATGTCTTTGCCGAGTAATCACAGGAGTGTCTCTATCATGCCCAAATTTTTCCTCTGCCTTCTTTTTTATGAGAGAGATCAACTTGTTTGTACCTATTCCCTTTAAAATAGAAATAGGTAGAAAATCTACATCGCCAATCAGTATATTTCTGTCATTAATTGCATCGTCAGCTTTGCTCAATACATAAATAGTATCGCTATTTACAACGTTGCAATTGATATTATAACGTTGTTCAAAAGGAAATAGTTCTATTCTTAGATCAGCTTCAAAAGACCTCTTTTTTGCTCGACTTATGCCTTCTGATTCTATCGGGTCTGAACTCTCACGAATTCCAGCAGTATCAGAGAGAATGATTGGGTATCCGCCAATGTCAATATGAGCTTCAAGCACGTCTCTTGTTGTGCCTGCATATTCAGAAACAATAGCAATATCACGCTTGGCTAAGAAATTAAATAGAGTTGATTTACCGACATTTGGTTCACCAGTTATTACAATATGTAAACCCTCACGCAACCTTTCGCCCCGTCTATTATCATTTAAATGCTCTTGTATCAACTGCACGAGAGATTGCACTTCATTATTAATTTTTTTCAATTCACTTTTTTCTGCCCAAATGTCCTCTGGAAAGTCTATATATGCTTCGATTTTGGATTGTATCGTTATTAATCTTTGCCTCCAATTGCTGTATAGTCTCTCCAATTCTCCCGATATCTGCTTAATCGCTTGTTTAGCTTGCATTTTCGTCTCAGCATCAATTAAGTCTGCAATCCCTTCTATTTGCGTTAAGTCAAATTTACTATTTAGAAAAGCCCTAAGTGAGAATTCTCCAGGCTTGGCCATAACGAAAATTTTTGATAATTCCTCTAAGATGATTTTTATGACTGCCTTGCTTCCATGCACTTGTAACTCTATAACGTTCTCGCCAGTGAAACTGTTTGGAGCAGGGAAATAGATGATTATTCCATTATCTATCAATTGATTGGAATCATCATATAGATCAACTAAAGTAGCAAATCTTGGTTTAATTTCTTTCTTAATATGAAAATGATTTAAAGCTTTAAGCGCGTAGTTGCCTGAAATTCTGATTACTGCAACTCCTGACTTACCCAATACGGTCGATAAAGCGAAAATAGTTTCATTTGTGTTTGTCATTATTTATATAAACTACTTAGCAATATTACACTTAAGAAACCAAAATACCTAATTTGAAAATATTCAAAATTTTTATCTATCTTGCTAGTTTATAGTAATATCATGTTAATAAATACATTATATAAAAAACTGCAAAGGTCACTCAGGTGAAAATATTTATTTTGAAAACTGATAATATGATTTATAATTATCAACATAGGTTTTAAATATTTTATGCTCAAGAAATTAGCTTGGTATTGGTCTTTTATAGAGTTAATTAAAGGGTTTGTTATTACATTAAAATATATGTTTAAGCCAAAGGTTACTTTGAGGTATCCTATGGAGAAGGGCCCTTTAAGTCCAAGGTTTCGTGGTGAGCATGCGTTGCGTAGGTATCCAAACGGTGAAGAACGATGCATAGCTTGTAAATTATGCGAAGTTATCTGCCCTGCTCAAGCAATAGTTATTGAAGCAGAGGAAAGAGAAGACGGTAGTCGTCGCACCACGCGCTATGATATTGATATGACAAAATGCATATACTGCGGACTTTGCCAAGAGGCATGTCCAGTTGATGCAATTGTGGAGGGTCCTAACTTTGAATTTGCTACTGAAACAAGAGAGGAGCTAATGTACAATAAAGAAAAGTTATTGCGTAATGGTGAAGTTTGGGAAGACGCAATTGCACTCAGGTTAAAAAAGAATAGACCGTACTACTGATGTTAAAAATTTATAGCTTTCAAATCATTCCTCTGTTACCCAGGTGCTGTTTTTCTGTCATTTCAGTGTTCCTTTTTTTGTCATCCCAGTGCGTGACACTGGGATCCAGGTATAAAAATATTTGTAAATTGTGCAATGGACAACAGATTTTAGGAGCATACGTTAAACTAATTTCCATTATAAAAATAAGATGGATCCCAGTGTCACGCACTGGGATGACAAAGAGAGGGTTAGACAAAAGGGTCGATAAATGATTAAAATTACTTTTCCAGCTGAAAAAAGAATAGAAGAATATGACGATAAAGTCACTGGCTTTGATATATTACAACTGGATGCTTTGAAAGAAGCAGTTGCATTGAAAGTAAACGGTGAGTTGTATGATCTCTCACGTGAAATTGAATCTGATACAGAGATAGAGGTGATACAACTGAGTGACGAAGTGGGTTTGGACATAATAAGGCACGATGCTGCTCATATAATGGCGCAGGCAGTGAAAGAGCTATTTCCTAATACTCAGATTACTATTGGCCCAACAATTCAGGACGGTTTTTACTATGATTTTGCTACAGATCGTACCTTCACTACGGATGATCTTGCTGCAATAGAAAAGAAAATGAAAGAGATTGTAAAAAGTAATCACAGATTTGTTCGAGAGGTTTGGACTCGCAAGCAGGCAGTTGATTTCTTTAGTGGTATAGGCGAAAAATATAAGGTTGAAATTATATCCTCTATACCAGAGAGTGAAAACCTAACTGTTTATAGACAAGGCGATTTTGTTGACTTATGCCGCGGTCCACATTCTCCTTCAACTGGCAGAGTCAAAGCGTTTAAGCTTATGAAAGTTGCAGGAGCATACTGGCGTGGTGATTCTAAGGGTCCAATGTTACAGCGAATATATGGCACCGCATGGAGAAATAAGGATGAATTAAACGCTTACCTTGAGTGTCTCAAAGAAGCAGAAAAACGTGATCACCGCAAAATTGCTAAGGATATGGATTTATTTCACATCCAAGAGGAAGCTGTCGGGCAGGTTTTTTGGCATGAACAAGGATATACTCTATATAATGTTCTTGAGTCTTATATAAGAAAGAAATTGATAAATAATGGCTATTTTGAAGTAAAAACTCCTATTTTGGTAAGTAAAGAACTGTGGGAAAAGTCGGGACATTGGGATAAATTTCGTGAAAATATGTTCATTGTTGATGAATCTGAAAGCAAAAAGCTAGCAATAAAACCTATGAATTGTCCTTGTCATGTGCAGATTTTTAATTCTCACACGAGAAGCTATCGTGATCTACCAATACGTATGGCAGAGTTTGGTACATGCCATAGAAATGAAAGCTCAGGCTCATTGCACGGACTGATGCGAGTGCGTGGTTTTACGCAAGACGATGCACACATTTTTTGTATGGAAGAACAAGTAAATTCTGAAACTGTAAAGTTTTGTGACCTTTTAAAAGAAGTATATTCAGAGCTTGGATTCAATGAAATTTCTGTGAAATTTTCAGACCGTCCAGATATTAGAGCCGGTAATGATGAAGTGTGGGATAGAGCTGAAAAAGCGCTGCTTGAAGCCGTTAAAGAAGCGGGCTTGAGTTATGAACTGAGCCCTGGTGAAGGTGCATTTTATGGTCCAAAGTTAGAGTTCGTTTTGAAAGACGCAATAGGCAGAAATTGGCAATGTGGAACATTACAAGTTGATTTCATTTTACCAGAACGTCTGGGAGCTTTTTATATAGGGGCAGATGGGCACAAGCATCACCCTGTCATGTTACATAGGGCAATTCTTGGGACTTTTGAGCGTTTTATCGGAATTTTGATAGAAAATTATGCAGGAAAATTTCCAGTTTGGCTTGCTCCAACGCAACTTGCTATTCTGACCATTACAAATGAAGCTGACGGTTACGCCACAGAAATTAGCAATATTTTAAAAGAACAAGGTGTGAGAGTCAAGACTGATTTGACCAATGAAAAAATTAGTTATAAGATACGTTTGCATAGTTCAAACAAGGTTCCTATATTATGGATTATAGGCAAAAATGAAGTTACAAGTAAAACTGTGTCAGTGAGAAATTTAGGATCAGAAAGACAGGAGTCTTTTTCTTTGGAAAAGGCTACTGAATCGCTGTTAAAAAGTGTTAATTTGAATTAAGGGAGTTAAAGTTTGCAAATAAAAAAGAACAATAAAAATAGAATTAATGAACTCATCACAGCTAAGGAGGTACTCTTAGTTGATCACAGTGGTGAAATGGTCGGAATTGTGCCAATAGAACAAGCTTTGGCATCTGCTCAGAATGTCGGTTTAGACTTGGTGGAAATTGCACCTGATTCAACTCCTCCAGTATGTAAAGTTCTGGATTACAGCAGACAAAAATATGATGCAAAAAAGAAGGCAAGTGAAGCAAAAAAGAAACAAAAAGCATTAACTATAAAAGAAGTTAAACTGGGTCCCAATATTGGTGATCACGACTACGAAACAAAATTGCGTCAAACAATGGATTTTCTTGTGCATGGACATAAAATTAAAGTTACAATGAGATTTAGAGGGAGAGAGCTTATAAACACTGAAGTTGGACTGGAAAAATTAGAACGGCTAATTAGAGACACTGAAGATATTGCAAAGGTAGAATTAGCACCTAAAAGAGAAGGAAATCAATATTTTTTAACTTTGGTTGCTAAGTAGCAAAACGGCTTAAGAAGTATAAGTAGAGTTAAATTATCGCTCTCTCTTTGATAACATGGCGAAAATGTCTTATTAATCCTTGAATCGGCCAAGCTGCAGCATCACCAAGCGCGCAAATTGTATGTCCTTCTATTTGAGTTGTAAGGTCAAGCAGCTTATCTATTTCATCAGGCTTAATATCTCCTGCCACCATCCTCTTCATAATCCTCCACATCCATCCAGTACCTTCACGGCATGGTGTGCATTGTCCACAGGACTCATGCATGTAAAAGTGTGATAACCTCTCTATTGCAGCTATTATATCAGTTGATTTATCCATCACTATTACAGCAGCAGTACCAAGCCCTGATTGTGCGGTTCTTAATGAATCAAAATCCATTTCAATAGTATCGCATATAGATTTTGGAATTAATGGCACTGAAGACCCACCAGGTATTACAGCAAGTAAATTATCCCAACCCCCTCGCACTCCACCTGCGTATTTTTCAATCAATTCACGTAGTGGAATTCCGAGCTCTTCTTCAACATTACACGGGTTGTTTACATGTCCTGAAATACAAAAAATCTTAGTACCAGTATTATTTGGTTTACCAAGAGATGCAAACCATTCTCCTCCGCGATTTAGAATATCTGGAACCATGGCTATAGTTTCAACGTTGTTTATTGTGGTTGGACAGCCAAAAAGTCCAACACCTGCGGGAAATGGAGGTTTCATGCGAGGAAAGCCCTTTTTTCCTTCAATTGATTCGAGTTGAGCTGTTTCTTCCCCACATATGTAAGCTCCTGCACCCCTATGGATAAACACATCAAGATCATAACCTGATTTGCAGGCATTTTTTCCAATTAAGTTTTCTTTATAGGCTTCCTCAAGTGCTTTTTTTAGAACTAAATATTCATTATAAAATTCACCCCTGATATAAATATACGCAACTGATGCGCTGATCGCTTTGCCGGCTAGGAGAATTCCCTCAAGTAACTTATGTGGCTCATATCGCAATATATCTCTATCTTTACATGTACCAGGTTCTGACTCATCTGCATTGACTACTAAATATGCTTTTGGGAGATTTTTGGGCATAAAGCTCCACTTAAGGCCGGTGGAAAATCCTGCACCCCCTCGACCTCTCAAACCAGATTTCTTTACTTCATCAATGATCTTTTCTGATCCTAAATCTAGTAACTCCTTTGTTTTTTGCCAGCTACCACGTTTTTTTGCACCCTTAAGTAGTGGAGTTTCTTTACCATTTAGGTTGGTGAATATTTTGTCTTGTTCTTTTAGCATGTTTTTCAAAATTTGTGAGTGATCCCGACGCGATTCGAACGCGTGACCCACTGATTAAAAGTCAGTTGCTCTACCGGCTGAGCTACGGGATCATTTCATTTTTCAGCTATACTAAACATCAATACAGTTTTTATCCGTTTTAATCAAACTAAAATTTTCATGTGTGGTTAAATAAATTATATAATATACTGCGTTAGTGATAATTTAGTTAAAAAATCTATGGATAATTTAAAAAATTTTTAAAGGAAAACTTCTTGTTAATTTTCAGTTCACAGATTTATTTGGATGGTGTGAAGTATAACGCTAAGGAGATAAGAAAAATAGAAAACTGTATATACCCTGCAGAATTTGTGCACTATTATAATGCTTAGCAATAGCCTATAGCTAACACGTCACACTGCTGCAGATAGATTCCGCTAACACGCAGCGGAATGACGGTTTTTCAAATTGTCAGTAAATCTAAGTCAGTTTAGCTATAACAGATAAATATTTCTTGCATTTCAGCCTGAGTGATTTATGCTTTAAGCAAGAATTGGGGGCATAGCTCAGCTGGTAGAGCATCTGTTTTGCACGCAGAAGGTCAGCGGTTCGATCCCGCTTGCCTCCACCAATATAGGTTCTAGCATATCATAAAGTCAGCTTATTTTAGCCCATTAGTATTTTATACTAGTTCCCTAAAAAATCCCTCTTTCTGTAACTTTTCTTTATGCAAGTAATGTTTTTTATTATAATTCTAATATATACCAATTTAATAATAAATTAATCAATAAATGTTAGAATACTAACAGTTAATTTATTGGTAATGCCTATGAGTGGAAAAAAGCATGTTTTTAAGATGGTACCTGAAAAGTCTCTTGTGATAAGCGAAGGAATGACATGCTATCCAGGCAAAAATGTTTGTTTAGGAACCTCTTTTTCTGGCAGAGATAATGCTGATGTGAGTAGACCATACAAAATTGCTAAACTTGCTTTTATACCGCTGAATGATAAAAGTGAAGAGGTGCTAACACTAAACGTAAACTTCTGTCAATTTCATAACGGAATGTATACTTGTCTTAATGAATCGGGACAAAGTCTGAACGCTAATAACTGGTATAACCGAGATGCCACTAATAATTCTCTTATATACCTTAATGATCAGCTAGTAAACGTAGTAACTAGTGTAGGAGATAACAGTGAAAGATACAGTAGTGTGGATTTTCTTGCACAAGCTGTATCGTATCAATACGTAACGCGAGACGAAAGTGGTAAATACTATTTCTCAGATAAAAAAGGAAATATTATCGATTCACCTTACAATACAGCGCTGCAAAAAAACGTAGCACCTTGTAATGCAGGGGAAATAAAGGAAATAGTGAATAATATGTTACTTGATATACCTATTCAACTGCAAAAAATAATTTTTGAACTGAATTCAAATCAACTCCAGATTTTAGCACAGAATTTAACGAATGAGCAGCTGCAAAAAATAATTCCTGAACTAAATTCAAACCAGTTGCAGGTCTTAGCAGAGAACTTAATGGATGAACAACTCCAAGCTTTAGTGGATCATCTAACCAATCACCAGCTAAAAACCCTTGCTCAGGAACTAAATCCAGAAAAGTTACAAATAATTGTTCCTCTTTTAGATAAAAATCAGCTTACAAACCTAGTGAAAGACTTAAATCTAGACCAAGTAAAAGAAATTTTCCCTCACCTTAAAATGAATCAGTTTCTGGAGGCTATCAAGACAATAAGCAATGATCAGTTTGTAGAACTAATAAAAGATGCAGATGAGAAAAGTATAAACACTATTTTGGACGAAACGTTGAAAAATCGACTTCCAGCCCTAGTACACAATTTAGAAGGAGATAGATTACATGATTTAATTAATAAGCTAGACCACAAGAAACTTGCAATAGTAGCTCGAGATTTAACTGATCCTAATAAGATTCAGATTATCATTAAGTCTTTAGTTGATAACCCAGACAAACTTCAAGCTTTTGCTCGCAATATGTCTAATGAGCAGTTTAAAGAACTTTTGGATAACATAGGCGCAGAAGAGCTTAAAGACATCATTCACAAACTGCCTTATGAGAAAGTGACAGCTGTGATTGGTGATCTCAGCAATCAAGATCAGTCTAAAGCTATTATTGATGCATTAAAAGAGAAGTTTGATGAACAAAACAAGAAACAAGAGGAAATGAAAGAAAAACTTGAAGAACTTAAGGAATTGCTGGAAGGTGATGATATAGTTAACCCCAATCAATTTAGCTATCAACATTCTTCTGTAGTAAATGAAGAGTATTACCTTAACAGTAATGATGCTTATACTGTTCAGGATTACTCCATATCTGTTTAGCAGATTACAGAAGATAATGAATAACATTATTTTTAATATTATTATTTAAGGAGTTAATAAACATGAATAATTCAACAGAAGATAAAAAATTTAATGTGGAGTTAATTGAGGCACCATTAAAAGAGATAACAGGAACTAAAGGGATGGTAAAAGCTGACACATTTGTAGAATCAGTCAATCCCATAATAAAACATATCAATAATGTAGTAAGCCAAACCACACAGCACTTATCTACAATAAAGAAGGAAATTGGTGATAAAGATTCAGGTTTAATTGGGAAAATCGATAAATTGAGAGATGAAGTAGATTCATTCACGGATTCTGACATAACAAATCCCAACACCTTTTTTTCTCCAGAGTTAAATCCACTAGGATAGAAAATAGCTAATAATTAGCAAAAATAAGAAAAAGTAATAGCCCAGTGGGCTATTACTTTTTTCACATACCATTTCAAGGTAACTAGTTAGTTTTAAATTCTAATTTTTTATAGGAGTTAATATGAGTAATTACAGTGTAAAAGAAAGCGAAAGCAACTTTGGAGTAACAAGCAGAATGAGCGGTACCAATCGTAGAATAATAAATGACATAGAGGTCAAAATTAAGCCTAAATCTTTTGAAGGCAATAAAGAAAAGAATGCGTCGGTCGATTACGTCCACAAAATTCTAGATAAACTAGTCAAAGATTTAAATGACACATTTGTTCCTAAATTGAATGACGTGTTGAAAGGTCATCAAGATTATATGGATGAATTGTATGATAATTCAAATAGGGTTGAAGAGCTAGTTATGGATAATAAGAAGGATCTTAAATTTTTGAAAGAAAACTTTGACAACCTAAATGAAGAGGTTGGAAAATTAAAAACAGGAACAACTGGTGGTGATAACATAGATGAATGGGAAGCGCCAACTCACTCTGATATATTATAGTAGTTAGGAAAGTAACAGCTTGCTAGCAGGCTGTTACTCTCTCTACATATCGTTTCAATACAGCTGAATTAGGGAATCTATTTTAAAACTTTCGGCATATAGTTCTCATCATGTTTTGCAAACACTGTATCTGCAAGAAAAGTACTATTATCAAACATTTTACCTTGCACAACAACACCACTTTTTTCTGAAAACATTGGTGGAAGTATTCCCTGATATTTCACCATAACGCTCTTATTAAAATCTGTTATTTGAAAAATCACTTCGCTTTCGCTCCGTATCACACTATTTTCAACAACCATTCCACCAACACGGATTGGCTTTTGATTATTTGGTAAAACTATTGCCTCACTTACTGTATAGAAAAATGAGATATTTTCTTTGAGCGTTGTTAAAATAAAAAAAACTGCACAACTTAAAAAGCAGAAAATTCCTGAAGTTATAAGTAATCGCTTATGTTTCTTCTTCATTATTACTTTTAAGGCTTTCTAAGATTTTTTTACTTTTAATATAGCAAGAAATGGTAAAAATTAGCTCTCCAGCAATCAGCGTGAAACTAATAAGGTAAGCAAAAATTACATATGTATTCATAATGCATTATCAATAAATAACTCACCTGCATCAAAATAAATTAAGCTTCCATCCTTTTGCTGCAACACCAATTTACCACTTTTATCTATATCAGCAAAAATTCCTTCATACAATTTGTCAGCTAACTTTACACTGATTTGCTCATTCATTTTGAATGCTTTTTTTAACCACATTTCTCTTATAGCATAAAACCCATCAAATAGCCATTGCTTTCTTAGCTTATTAAAATTTATTATTAATTCCTTTAACAGATCCATGTTAGACACAGATTCACCGTAATTGCTAATGCACGTTGTTCCTGGAAGTGGTGCATGATTGACATTAATTCCAATTCCTATAATGAGCCAATTCGAATTGGATCTTTTTTCAAGCAATATTCCACTTATTTTCTTGCCATCGATTAGAATGTCATTTGGCCATTTATGTTGAACGTTACTGTCACTTATAAATGATAGTAACGTGTTGCCAACAGCAAGAGCAGTAACAAAAGTCAATTCTGTCAATTTGCTGACATCCGTTTCTTGGTTAATTATCAAACTCGCATAGAGATTACCCTCTGGAGAAATCCAGCTTTTTCCAGTGCGTCCCCTACCTTCTGTTTGTTTATCAGCAATAATGACAGTTTCATTTGATATTCCTTTATCAATTAAATCTAACGCTTCTTCGTTAGTGCTTGAAACTTCTTTGTAATGATGAATATGAAAGCCCTTAGGGATCACCTTGTCAGCCCTTTAGTTCAATGAGTGAGTAAAACGTATAAGAAAAGAACGAGGTTGATAAGTGAAGCCACTGAAGTGATAATGAATAGACCCTTAGAATAAGCAACCTTATTACCACTAGCTTTATCAAAATACATAACTTTCATGATATTTAAATAATAGTAGCATGATATCACACTCGCTATTACAAGGATCAAAGACAGGCTGATAAAGCCAGAATTTATTAAACTTTTGAATATAAAAAATTTAGCGATAAAACCTGCAAGTGGAGGTATTCCCGACATCGAGAGTAACAGTACAGAAAGATGAAATGCTACAATTGGGTGTTTCTTCCCTATACCAGATAAATTTGCAATATCACAATCGTCATCGTCAATTTGTACGAGATATGAGAATAGTCCTATGCTTGTGATGATATATATCACCAAATACATTAAGGCACTATCTGTTCCTGCTTGTGTAAAAATAGAAAGTGAAGCAAATATAAAACCAATGTGACCAATTGAACTGTAAGCAAGCAGCCTTTTTAAGTTTTGCTGACGCAAGGCCCCAAAAGCTGAGATAAGCACAGACAATGCTGAAACGTATAAGAAAATAGGCTGAACATAACTTTTTACATTTACTAACTCTTCATTCATCAATCGAATTAAAAATGTTACAAGTGCAGCTTTTGGGGCCGTAGAAAAAAACGCAGTTACTATGGTAGGTGCACCTTGATAGACATCTGGAGCCCACATATGAAAAGGAGCAATAGCAAGCTTGAAACACAAACCAATAAGGATAAAAACTAACCCAAAAACTATTCCATAAGTTATCTGATGGTTTTGCAAGAATGAACAGAGCTCAGAGAAATTGACTTGTCCTGTATATCCATAAAGCAGCGACATTCCATATAGCATAATGCAGGAAGATAGTGCACTAAGTGTAAAATATTTCACTCCTGCTTCACATGAATAAGCTGAATCTTTATTAAAGCTCGCAAGAACATATAAAGATATACTCATCAACTCAAAAGCTAAGTAAAAAGAAATCAGACTATTTGCTGAAACCAAAGTTATCATGCCAAATAGCGCAAAAAGAATCAGTATTGAAAATTCATATTTATAGTCATATTTTGATAAATTCAGCATCAAAAGTATTAAAATTCCTGTGCTGAGAATTAACCCTTGGGCTGACCTGATGTATAAATTGAGTTTTAACAACGAATTAAAGAGAAAAATTTCATTGTTTTCTGCCGAAATAATTAAAATAATCAAAGTTACCAATGTGCAGCCAAGTGCTAATAAGTTGATAGTTCGGCGGTTAAATATAATTCCAAGCAGTAGCAACACTAACGAGGAGATAATAGAGAACGTTTCCGGCAATATCTGTATATAATTCATAGCGCATTATATTTGACTAACAAATTTGCCATACATGGCTTCAAATAATTCAGTGCAAGGGTTGGGTAGAATCCAAGCAAAATAACAAACACTGCAAGCAGAATTAAGACAGAAAATTCTATGCTATCCAAGCGATTATTTAATAATTTAGAATAGCTAACCCCCCATATTATTTGCTTACATAAATTCAGCATATAAACTGCGCTTAAAATAGTGCCAAGTGCGATAAATCCTGTAAAAAAACCTATGCTCTTAAACATTCCAACCATAGCCAAAAACTCACCTATGAACCCAGATGTTCCAGGTAGCCCTATTGAAGCCATTGAAAACAAAATGAACATAAAACCAAATTTTGGCATTGTATTTACTATGCCAAAGTACTTTGCAATCTCCAAAGTTCCAGTTCGAGTATATAGCATTCCAACACACAAAAATAAAGCAGCAGAAATAAGGCCATGACTAATCATTTGAAATATGCTACCCAGTACTCCTTCCTCACAAAATGAAAAGAGGCCAGCGGTAACGATTCCCATATGTGCTATTGAAGAATAAGCTATTAACTTCTTTATATCATCTTGAGCAAACGCAACTAGAGAAGCATATATCACCGCAATAATGCTCAGCACAACAACGAAATTTGAAAAATACAAACTTGCCTGAGGAAGCATTGGAATAGAAAACCTTAAAAATCCATATCCCCCCATTTTAATAAGCAAGCCAGCTAAAATCACAGACCCAGAAGTTGGTGATTGCACATGCGCATCAGGAAGCCAAGTGTGAAATGGAAACATAGGTACTTTTATTGCAAAAGAAATAAAAAATGCAATCCACAGCAATGACTGCACTTCAAGATCAAGGCTTGGCACTAATGTAGCTAATTTTTGTATACTAAACGTTCCAAAAACACTATAGATGTATACCAACCCAAGTAGAAATAATAATGAGCCAGTTAATGTATAAAGAAATAACTTAAACGTCGCATATATCCTTTGCTTCCCTCCCCAAATGCCAATAATAAAGAACATTGGTATTAAGACAGCTTCAAAAAACACATAAAAGCTTATAGCATTCAGTGAAACGAAAAAACCGACTACAAAACTCTCAAGCAGTAGAAATAATGCCATATAGGCTTTTAGGGTCGTATAACTCATTTTGCAATTATAGAGCATACAAATAACAAACAAGAAGGTCGTAAGTAGAAGGAAAAGCAACGATATTCCATCCACCCCTATTCCAATATCTCTTACTGGATAGCTGACAAACTGAAAGTCCGCATTGTTATAATCAAATTCTATACAAGCTACAATGCTAAGCAAAAATGGAAGTACAGCAAAAAATAGGGCAAGGAATCTTAAGTGTATAGATTGATGATTAATCCTGATCGAGGATAAAATCAACGCTCCTATCAGTGGAAGCAAGAATATACTAAGTAACAACACCTTCTATTTAATTCCAATAATATATAAAGCACCGATTATTAAAGTAACAAACATAATAAATGCATAATCAAATATATAACCAGTTTGTAACTTTATAGAACTTTTTGAACATTCGTTAACCAACCTTACAACACCATTTGGTCCAAATGAATCAATAGCCTTAACATCAAACTTCCATAGAAGCCTAGATATAAACCTTATCGGTGCAATTATAACAAACTCATACACCTCATCAAAGTACCATTTATTCTGCAAAAACTTAAGTAAAAATTTACTCTTAATTTGCCTAATTACTTGATATTGGTAAATCAGGTACGCAAGAGCTATTCCACTTAGGCTTGCCAAGGTTGGTAGTAGTTTTATAAAGAAATTATGAACTCCATGCTCATCAATCACCATTAAACTTGATTTCCAAAACGCATTACTAGTTATGTTCAAAATATTTGCTCCCCACACTCCAGAAAATACCGATCCAAAAGCAAGTATCAGTAATGGTATAAGCATAATCTTCGGTGCTTCATGTATATTAATTTTACTTTGTTTTTGGCTATGGAACACAAGAAGCAATAACCTCCAAGAGTAAAACGCTGTGAAGAATGGAACAACTAAGCTTATTACAAAAGCAAAGCTATCCGTGCTATAAGCATGTTCAATTATCAAATCCTTTGAGTAAAAACCTGCAAATGGAAATATTCCAGAAAGCGCAAGAGACCCAATCCACATGAGAGTGTAAGTGCAAGGGATTTTCTTCCAGCAATTTCCCATTTTCTGAATGTTTTGCTCATGATGCATTGCATGAATTACATTGCCAGCACCAAGAAATAGTAGAGCTTTAAAAAAAGCGTGTGTCATTAAATGAAAAATAGCAACATTGTAAGCAGAAAGCCCACATGCCATGAACATATAACCAAGTTGGCTGCAGGTTGAATAAGCAATTATTTTTTTTATATCGTTCTGAGTAATCGCAACCGTAGCTGCAAAAAAAGCAGTAAGTGCCCCAACAATAACTATTAATTCTCGTGCCACATTTGATAGCTCAAACAATGGAGAACATTTTGCTACTAAAAATATACCTGCTGTTACCATCGTTGCTGCGTGAATGAGTGCAGAAACAGGGGTTGGCCCTTCCATTGCATCTGGCAACCAAACATGTAAACCAAGCTGTGCAGATTTACCCATACAGCCAATAAAAAGTAATATGCATATTATATGAATTATTTTAAATTCACAGCAGAATGCCCTAATGTTCTGTGCGCCAAGAAGATCAGCTGTGTCAAAAACTTCAGTAAATTTCAAAGAGTGAAATGTATAATAAATAAGAAAGATTCCAATTAATAGTGCAAAGTCTCCTACCCTATTTACAACAAATGCTTTAATTGCTGCATTATTTGCAGAATATTTTTGGAACCAAAATCCTATGAGTAAATAAGAACATAGGCCAACCCCTTCCCAGCCAAAAAAAAGCTGCACGAAATTATCGCTTACAACCAGCACAATCATGCAAAACGTAAATAGCGATAGGTAAGAAAAAAACCTCGACTTCCCTTTATCATGCTCCATATAACCGATAGAATAGAGGTGGACTACTAGTGAAACGGTGGTAATAACAATAAGCATTAAGGATGAGAGAGCATCCACACTAATTGCCCAATTTACTTTTAATACACTTAATGAAAACAAAGGAAATAAAACTAAATGATAGTTTTCAGAGAAGGTGAGAAAAACATACCAAGATAAAACTGCAGATATTCCAATCCCTGCCGTTGTAACTAACTGACTTTTTCTAAAAAGTGCTGCAAATAGCGAACCAAAGAGTGGCAAAAATACTATTAATTTCAGTATATCCATCATACTTTCATTCTTTCATTAAGTTCGCTTGTTCAACATCTATATTGCCACGACTTCTATAATATACAACCAATATTGCAAGCCCAACTCCTGACTCTGCTGCCGCAACAGTCAACACAAACATCACAAAAATTTGCCCAACTATATCATTCATAAAGGCAGAAAAAGCAACTAAATTGATGTTAATCGCCAGCAATAATATTTCTATTGATAACAGTATATTGATTATGCTCTTACGGTTAATGAAAATACCGCACACCCCAATAGTGAACAAAATAGCAGCAACTATCAAAAAATGATTTAATCCTATTTCCATTCTACTCCTTTTCCAAATTTAGCCTTAACCAATTTTACAGATGAAGATTGTGTCAATTGCTTTAATACATTCTGTTTTTTAACTCCTTTTTTCTTGTCCTGCAAAGTAAGAGCAATTGCACCGACAATTGCAACAAGCAGCAGAATACCAGAAAGATGAAAAGCGTACATGTAGTCAGTGTAGAGCAAATTACCGATAGCTTTCACGTTATTGGCATTATAGTTTATAACATTACTTATATTCAGCGTTGAGCTGCGGATTACAAAACTGATAATCAGAAAAAACACAACACATAATATAGCACCAGGAGTGAAATGCTTCGCAAAACCCTGGCGCAACCTTATGTAGTCAATATCGAGCATCATAACTACAAAAAGGAATAACACTGCAACCGCACCGATATATACTATCAGCACCATCATAGCAATGAATTCAGCTCCAAGGAGAATAAAAAGAACTGCAGAATTAACGAAGGTGAAAATTAAAAATAATACTGCATGCACAGGATTTCTTACACTAATTACACAAACAGCAGATAAAATGCTAAGAATTGCGAAAAAATAAAAGAAAAAAGGCATCGATACTTTAACTGCAACAACAATTACTAATTTAAAGTGACTATCGTTGTAAAGTCAATACTAAATGCCTACCTTATGGATTAAACACTCAGGGATAAGGACATTCTTAATTGCAGTACACATACTCATATCAGGATCATTTTGCTTCTCTTCACTGACCTTTTCACAAAATTTTCCAATACCATAACCCACCAGTGCACCAACAACAGTGGCTGCAATAAATACTGCAACAGCAACAACAGGAGTTAAAGCAGCAGCTCCTGCAAGATATGCTATGCTCAAACCTAAAAATAAGCCAATTGCTGTACTGTAGCCAGCATAATATTTGCTATTGTTTTCAGGACTGAATGGTAGATTTTGATTATGGTAATGTACAACAACAGTACAATTTGTAAGCTTAGCTTCTAGCTCTTTTCTAACTTCATCACCAACACCTTCGGTTAAGATAAGATGTTGAAGCTTTGTAAAGTTACCATTAGCTAAAGCTTTTGCACCTTCATTACGAATGTAGTTGTCTTTTAAACTAAGGTATTCAAGCTTTGTAAGATTGTTATTAGCTAAAGCTTTTGCACCTTCATCACCAATATTGTTGTTTTCTAAGTTAAGCTGCTCGAGATTTTCAAACTTACCATTGGCTAAAACTTTTGCGCCCTTTTTACCAATCTTATTCCGGGTTAAATTAAGTTGAACAAGATTGATAAGATTACCTTCAGCCAACCCTTTTGCACCTTCAGAAGCACCAATATTATTTTGCGTTAAATCAAGATATTTAAGATTTTCAAGCTTACCATTAGCTAAAGCTTTTGCACCTTTACCACCAATTTTGTTACATGATAATTTAAGCCATTCAAGACTTGTAAGATTACCGTTAGCTAGAGCTTTTGCACCTTCATCACCAATATTGTTGTTTTTTAAATTAAGCTGCTTGAGATTTTCAAGCTTACCATTGGCTAAAGCTTTTGCACCTTCATCACCAATATTGTTGTTTTCTAAGTTAAGCTGCTTGAGATTTTTAAGCTTGCCATTGGCTAAAGCTTTTGCACCTTCAACACTAATATTGTTACTCAATAAGTTAAGTCTAGTCAGACTGGTAAGACTAGCTAAAGCTTTTGCACCTTTATCACTAATGTTGTTCATGGATAAATCAAGTGAAGTAAGATGTGTAAGCTTAGCTAACTCTTTTGCATCTTCATCATCAATTTTACACCATTCTAGACCAAGTTCTGTAATGTGTGTTTCATTTTGTAAAAACCTTACTAGCTCTTTAACCACTATATCTACAGCAACACATCCATGTATAAAAAGTGCATTGCCTTTAATATATTTGTCAAAATCCATTTTTCCTCCTCACAAGAATTATCATATAAACATTTTAGCCTGTATCTCAGTGATTGTCAATTATTGACTTGTATCCTTATAATGTAAGGTATTGGAACTGAAATAGATTGTCCCGGCAGGTTATACTAGAATTAGTACAATAAATTGGTATGGTGGGACCATACACCTAGGACATTCTTTAACTGTTCTATTCAATAAAACCTTTACAATATTTCGATCATAGGTTTAACTTTACGAAGTTATAATCTATAGAGCTGCAAATGAACGATTATCTCTCACTGCTAAATCCAGAACAACAATTAGCTGTAACTAACATAGATGGACCGGTTTTAATATTGGCAGGAGCCGGAACCGGAAAAACAAGAACGATCACTTCAAGAATAGCGCACATAATTAGGAACGGTCACGCTTACTCTGATGAGATATTAGCAGTGACATTCACAAACAAAGCAGCAAATGAGATGGTATCAAGGGTACTTGAGCTAACAGGCACAAACATACCATGGCTTGGCACTTTCCATGCAATTGCAGCAAAAATTCTACGTCATCATGCTGAAGTCGTGGGGCTAAATTCCAATTTTACAATTATTGGTGTGGATGACCAATTACAGGTAATAAAAAACATCATGAATGAAATCAGCCCTGATTACCTATCAGAAAAATGTAAGACCATTATGAATATTATTCAGCAATGGAAAGAGAAGTGTTTGTTGCCATCTGAAGTGGAAGACGTTCAATCATTTAGATCAGTATACGTGATTGCACTCAAAGTCTATCACCAGTATCAGGAAAGGTTAAAATTCCTTAACTCTGTCGATTTTGGTGACTTATTGCTATATAACATACAACTCTTTAATCAAAAGACCGAAGTTCTGTCCTACTACCAAAACAAGTTTAAGTATGTCATGGTAGATGAGTATCAAGATACAAATGCAATACAATATCTTTGGCTAAAATACCTTGCAAAAAAGCACTCAAATATTTGCTGTGTGGGAGATGACGATCAGTCAATATACAGTTGGCGTGGTGCAGAAGTTGAAAACATTTTAAAATTTTCTGATGATTTTAAAAATGCAAAAACTGTCAAACTAGAGTGTAACTATAGATCAACATCTCACATACTTGCAACTGCGTCATATGTTATCAATCACAATAAAACTCGGCTAGAAAAAAAATTGTGGACAACAAACGTTGAAGGGGAAAAGGTAAATCTAATAAAATTATGGGACGGAAAAGCTGAAGCAAGGTTCATAAGCGAACAGATATTAAAGCTCAATAAATACAGATTTAGTGACATTGCAGTGCTGGTAAGGGCCACTTTTCAAACTAGAGTTCTCGAAGAGTATTTTATAAAATATTCAATTCCCTACAAGATTATAAGTGGCGTAAAATTCTACGAACGTCAGGAAGTCAGGGATATAATTGCATATTTAAGACTCGTTACAAACAATAACGATGACTTAGCTTTCGAAAGGATCGTAAATCGGCCAAAAAGAAGCATAGGAGCTACAACTCTAAAGAAAATATACACGACTGCTCAGGATAACAAAATTTCTTTTTTTGAGGCAGCAAAAATATTAGTTAATAGTAATCAAGTAACCGAAAGAATTAAACTCTCACTAAATGATTTTTTAAATAAAATTAAAGCTTGGGAAGAAATAGTAAGCGTAAAACCACTGCATGAATTCGTTAAAATCGTAGCAAACCAATCAGGGTATATTGAAATGCTTGAAAATGAGGAAGTAACAGGCTTAGCACGAATAGAAAATGTCAAGGAGCTCATCTCATCTTTAAAAAATTTCGATAATGCCACAACTTTCTTGGAGCATATAAGTCTAGTGATGGAAGTGGATAATATGAATAACGATGACACCGTATATGTTATGACTCTTCATGCAGCCAAAGGACTTGAATTCCCGTGCGTGTTTCTACCTGGTTGGGAAGAGGGATTATTTCCTCATCAAAGATCTTTTGAAGATAAAAGTGGTAAAGCTTTAGAAGAAGAAAGGAGACTCGCATATGTTGGCATAACCAGAGCCAAAGAAAGGTTAATCATTTCATGTGCAGATAGGAGGGAAATTAACAACCAGTGGCAACCGATGCGCACTTCTCGGTTCATTAAAGAATTGCCAAGAGAAAATGTTGAGGTAATCAAGAGTAACGCCTACTGTTGAAGCTATAACTGCAGATAAACATATCTTACAAATCTGAATTACTTCAACTATATGTGTAACCAGACTGCATTCTGTGATTTTTAGCAAAACATGATCTTTCATTTGAGCTTTCTTCAATTTAAAATAAATACAGAAAATTGCTGCCTATAGCTAAACTGACTTAGATTTACCGACAATTTGAAAAACCGTCATTCCGCTACTAGTTAGCGCCGCGGCGCTATGACGGTTCGCGGCGGCATCCTCGTCATCCCGCTACTTGTTAGCGGGATCTGTGCTAAGAGATACCGCGGCAGCATAGCTATAGCTATCTTCAAAAATATGGTTGAATAATTGTTAATAATAGTGTATAATTATTAATATTTTCAAGCATTTTTGCCATGGCTCTTTCAAAATTTCTCGATCCTCGCAATGATTTGTGTTTCAAAAAAATCTTTGGAACGGAAAAAAATAAGAATATCCTGATCCACTTTTTGAACGATATTTTAGGGTTTACTGAGATAAATGCAATACAAGAAGTTGAGTTTCTTAGCACTATTATGGATCCCGAAGTTGCCTCTGATAAACAAAGTATTGTTGATGTTCTCTGCAAGGATTCTCACGGAAATAGATATATAGCAGAAATGCAGCTTGCTAGAGACAAGGGCTTCGAAAAACGCGCTCAATTATATGCCGCTAAAGCCTACTCAAGACAATTAGATAAATCTGGCAACTACATTGATTTAAAGAAAGTCTTCTTTATTGCTATATCAAATTGTAACTTACTTCCTGAAGAAGTTGATTATATTTCTACTCACAATATACGTGATATAAAAACTAACGGCCATTACTTAAAAGATTTTCAATTTATCTTTATAGAATTGCCCAAATTTTCAAAAAGTAAAGTAGAGCAGTTAGAAAGTATAGTAGAAAGGTGGTGTTTCTTTTTTAAATACGCAGAAGAAACAACAGAAGAGGACTTAAAAGAGATAGCAGAAAAAGCGCCAATAATAAAGCTAGCATATGATGAATTAGACAAGTTTCGTTGGAACGAAAAAGATTTAGTAGCTTACGAAGAAAGAATAATGGATCTACGGAAAGAAGAAGCCATTCTTGAATACAGACTTGATCTTGCTGAAGAGAAAGGTATACAAAAAGGTATAGAGAAAGGGAAAATTGAAGGGAAAATTGAAGTCGCAAAAGCAATGCTGGCTAATAATGTTGATGTCAACACTATTGTCAAGTTTACAGGCCTTTCTATTAGTGAGATTGAAGGGGAGTGTTAAATAAACTGTGTCAAACCGCATTTTTAGTTCAACTCAATTTTCAATCTGCCAGGAAAGAAAACACCAAGTTGAGAGATAGTTAATGCCCAATCATGTACAGGCATCGTCCACTTTTCCTCTGCCTTCTTTATAGCACAATATACCTGCTTATACAAGGCATTTATGCTGGTAAATGAGCCTTTGGTCTTAGTGAATTTCCTAATTTGCCTATGTAGCCCCTCTATGGGATTGGTGGTGTAGATTATCCTCCTAACTGGACCAGAATACTTAAAATAACCAGACAAGTTTTCCCAATTATTCTGCCAAGATTTTATAACCATAGGGTACTTTGTGCCCCATTTTTCATCCAATTCCAACAGATAATTCTCGGCAATTTCCTTGCTTGAAGCTTGATATACCTTCTTTAAATCGCTCAAAAAACTCTTCGCATCTTTACTGGCCACATACTTCAGTGAGTTGCGTATCTGATGCACTATACACATCTGCACTTCCGCATTAGGAAAGACACTGTTTATAGCTGCAGGAAAGCTTTTCAGCCCATCAACGCAGGCAATAAGGATATCTTCTACTTGTATCTTGTCAAAAGCATCTAATGTTTTAAGCTTAAGCATTAGGTGGAGAAGGGAGGAACTCTGTGCTTCTTCTTAGATATAAAATCTGTAGAGGAGATAAGAATTCCCTTCTCAAAAGTATAGGCTGGAAGGTATCGTAGAAAGACCTGAATGGTTCTAATTCTGTATTCACAAGACTAGCCTTACTTTTCATTTTTAATGGTAACGTATGGGGTTATATATGATCAACAACTTTTTGGGCATAGATATATCAAAAGATCGCTTTGATGTTTTTCTCTCATTTATAAGCAAAAAAGGAAAGCGTGAAACTAGAAAAAGAAGCTTTAAGAACGATGGTTTCAAAGTCTACTGAATTTTCTACACAAACATAATGTAGAAAAAGTAAAAACCTGCATGGAATCTACTGGTTGTTATAGCGAAGCACTGGCTGAATTTCTACACAATGCTGGACATTTTGTAAGTGTTGTAAATCCTTATTGCATAAAATCTTATGCAAGGAGTAAGCTGATACGACAAAAGAATGATCAGACCGATGCAGAAGTTATTGCTGATTATTGCCAAAGACAGGAACCTTCTAGTTGGACACCACCTTCTCCTGAAATGAAAAAATTAAAACATCTTTATCGTTGCTCAGTTGCGTTAAAAGATGAGTTAACATTAGTAAATAACCACTTAGAAAAAAAAGAGAGACTGCCTAAAGAAGTTGCAAATGCTTGGGAAGACCTTGCAATGAATATAGCTCAAAAAATAGAAACAATAAAAAACTCCGTACGTGAACTATTAAATCAACACAAAGAATTGTTGGAAAATTTTCAACTTCTATTGACTATTCCAGGCATAGGAGAAGAATCAGCAATAGCTATTTTAGCTGAAGTTTCTGATATAGAGGTTTTTAGAGATGCCAGGCAATTGGCAGCATATACAGGAGTTATACCACGAAATATGACGTCAGGTTCCTCTGTATATGCCAAACCCAGATTAAGTAAATCCGGTTCACAAACATTACGTAAGGCACTTTTCTTTCCTGCCATAGTAGCTAAGAATCACAATCCTATCATTATGAGCTTTTGCCAAAGATTAAAGGAAAAGGGTAAGCATAATATGGCCATCGTTGGTGCTGCAATGCGTAAGCTACTCCATATCATTTTCGGTATTCTGACATCCAAAAGTGCTTTTGATCCTAACCATATCAAAAACTACAGGGCTAGGAGGTTGACTGAAGGTTTAGTACTTTAAAATCAAAAATGCTTCCTATCTATCTTATGTAAAGTGGTATCTTACACAAATTTATTGAATGTTGTTGGTTAGTGGATATGTTGATAAGTAAACTTCATCTGTTTTGTGCGTATAAAACTAATTTACTTATCAACATATCCACTAACTATAATCTGTGTACTGTTACACAATTGGAAGTATTTTTTGATTTTATGATGCAACTTGGGAAATTTTTATAATTTTTTTGTTGACTAACAAGACGGTATCTCCTGTCATCCGAGTAGCTGACACTGGGATCCAGAAAACTTAATTTTAACCAAGTGGCTGCATAATAAAGACTGGATCCCAGACTGGAATGACACCCTACTTAACCGTCATACCGCGATTCATTCGCGGTATCTCAGCCGCTAACAAGAGATCCCGCTAACAAGCAGCGGGATGACGATTGTCGTTTAGCTACAAACGTTAAGAAATTTACTAAACGAAAAAAAAGGCAAAAGAAGCCCTGGTCATTGTCTATTTTCTGTATTGGCGTTTTTTTAAGTCTTAAACACTGCAATTTAGCTGCTTTTAAGTGCAACTCACCTTAGTTCAAATGTTTAAGAAATTTACTAAGCAGAAAAAAAGGCAAAAGAAATCCCGTGTTAGCTAGTTGTCACTCTCTAATCCTGCAAATTGGCGTACTATACTGTCTTAAACGACTTATAAGCGCGTTTCAGCTTGTGTGGGTAAAAACCCAGAAATGTTGTGAAGACATAAGGTGCACATAGTGCAAAAAATTAAAAATAAGACGCCAACTACGTTGTTTTTTTGCTGTTTAATCTGCACAGATGAAGATAACTAAATACCTTCAGTTTCATGATAAGGGGGCTGACGGAGTTTGTCAAGTAAGTTTTGCATTTCTGTGAGCTACCAAGTGATACATACGAACTTTTTTATATGATGATTTCATTATACGCTAAAACTAGCCGTATTAGCCCATTTCATCCATATCTACATACGAACTATTTTGCCTAACTTTGTTGCAAAGATTTCAAAATTCTATTTTCGTAACTCCATTTTTACGCAACTTGTTCTCAAAAATATACGATCTTTTTTGAGGGAGTAAACAATTGAATTCTTTATAACACTAGCTAGCATGGTACTTTTACTAAAGTATTTTTTGAAAAAGTTAGTTGACTTATAAATAATTCTCTACTAATACTGGCATGTATTTGTTTATTCTGCTGAAGTTGCTCCATACAGGTTTGCTGTAAAAACTTCAGCAGTTTCCGTACTCCTTTAAAGCATCATATTCCTATATATTAAATATAGCTGGTGTTCTCAGTTTTGTTGATCTATAGTAAAATTGGCTAAAACTTCCAGTAATAAACAACTTTTAACCTAGCAGTACTCACCATAAAAACTTAACAAAAATATGAGTAGTAAAAAGATTATGTTGAAATTAGCTTGACACATACTACACATTCTATATAATATATTCTATATCTAGAGCTAGCAGGTAATATGGGTACAGGGTCAGTAAAATATATTGCAGAACCTATCAGTGAACAAAGCAAACACACTGATGAGCAAAAACTGAAGTGTGACCTAAGTGCTGGACAAGAGTGTTCAGAAATAGGTAGCCCAAAAACAGAAGCAACTGAATTACCAGTAGATAGTTATTAT
The DNA here is from genome assembly GCF_964273535.1 of Wolbachia endosymbiont (group A) of Norellia spinipes. Classification (NCBI taxonomy): domain Bacteria; kingdom Pseudomonadati; phylum Pseudomonadota; class Alphaproteobacteria; order Rickettsiales; family Anaplasmataceae; genus Wolbachia; species Wolbachia endosymbiont (group A) of Norellia spinipes. The sequence continues at coordinate 982,263 of NZ_OZ187006.1, read as the reverse complement.
GAATTCATTAAGCGAGATTTATTTTGGGCTGATAGAAGTTTGATAGATGATAAAAAATACTTAGAGGATTTAATAGATGAGTGGCTTATTCATGCACCTAACTTAAAACTGGAAGAGAGTCAAAAAAAGTTAAATCAAAAATTACTCAATAGTATTATAAAAGATTTTAATATGGGGAATTATGACTCATTTTCAAATCTTAAGCAGTTTTTAGAAAGTAACGAGAAAAATAAAGACCTGAAGTACGTTCTTAATCTAAAAAGAGGGCATCTAGGAACAACAGTATTGAATGTGTTTGTTGCACACGATGAAGCCATTCATCCTCTTCTCAAAGCTGGTGCTGATCTAAATATGAAGGATAATAAAGGTAAAACACTTTTGCATGATACTGCTATTTATTCCAGTGAGTATGAAGGTCTAAAGTATCTCTTAGATGCAAAAACTGATCCAAATATACAAGATAAAAAAGGTAATACACCTTTACACTATTATGCTGCTAATTGTAATGATTATAGCAGAAAGGTTATGGATTTACTCATAAGCAAAGGAGCTGATTTAAACATAAAAAATAACAATGGAAAAACCCCACTGCAAATTGCAATTGATAGCAACAATATTATAGAGTGTTTTTTAACTGACAACCAAAAAAAGTTAAGAGACCAACTACGTAAAATGGTTAAAGCTACAGATTCTGATGAAGATTGGGATAATCCTTATGGTCCAGGTGTTGAAGATCTGAAAAAATTTTTAGATAAACATAAAAATAACCAAGATTTAAAGATAGTTTTAAATGTTAAGGGTGATAGTTCAATTTGGCCGTTTTGTCAATTTCCTGATGTAAAAGCTTTACTCTTAAAAGCAGGAGCAACTGACTTTGTAGGTAATAAGCAAGATAATTGTGAAAAATGTGATAGTCTCTTATCAGAGATGTATCAAACAAATCAACTTGCTAAGCTAAATAAGTTTTTGAGTAAGGTAGTAAAAGCTAAAAGCATGATTGAACTACAGGAAGTTGTAAATGAGATTATAGCTTCTGGAATGAGATTAAATTTTGCTAAAGACAAAGATTATTACTTTGCAGATCACGTACTAGAAAAAATTGCTCAGCTAGAAGGAAGCTATGGAATTGCCAGTGATATAGTATGTGCATTAATATCGAGAGGAGCAAAGTTAAAAAACTCAGATAGTTTAAAAGTCATTGATACAATAGAACGAGAGTTTAAAGATCATAAAGCTAATGTAATCAAGTCTCATGTAGAGTACATTAATTATGCTGAAGAATTTTTTAGAGTTGCAAAGGATGCTACCAGTGGTCAACTGTGTGATGGAAAAATCGATAACAGTGTATCTTACTTAGAATACTCAGAGGATAGTATAATAGATGTTGCAAAAATCACAGATAGAACAAGGAATTTAGGAATACCTCAAGGAGAAAAAGGATATGGAAGGAGTGTAATAAAAATTGGCAAAAGTGAGGTGGAAATTATAACCCAAGATGGCATAAGGAATTACACAAATCTTGCAGAAGGCAGCGATATAGTATTAACTTTCTATACCAGTTTGGGAAATATAGACGTTAGACTGTATCCTGACGTACAAGATAAAAGCAAAATTATAGTAAAAGTGAGTAATAAAGAGGAAGTATTGGAAAAATTCAAAGGTCATGAAGAAGAATTAGGCGAGGATTGTGCACTTGGTGATTATGATATCTACTATGCTATTGAACAGGGATATTTTGAAAGGTCTGGAAAATTAATACATCCTGAAGTAATAAGCGAGTCTAACAACAAATGGACAGAACGTGAAGAGTTAAGAAAGGATTCTATGGAGGAAGTTGCTAGAAGGCATAAGTTATTACAAGATTTACGCAATATTGAGTCTAATATTGTGAAAAAGGAGAAGAATTTTGACGTAAAAACTTACCTGATAGATATCTTTAAAATTTTATCTAGGTTCTATGAAGAAAAAGGGGATATTTCTAAAACAGACTTAGCTAAAGCAGCAGAAAAGGAAAGTAAAAAATTGGGGTTAGAAGGTAAATACAACTGGAGTAAGATTTTTGGTTTAGAGGAAGAAATTATTGAAAAGGCAGAAAAACAAGGTGATAAAGAGCAAAAATCAAACATACCTGATGACTTCTATTTAGGGCACGCAATCAATAATGGAAGCTGTTTTTTTGATTCATTCAGGCAAAGTCTGGAACAACAGAAGGGAATCAAAGTTACTGTAGAGCAGTTAAGGAATGAGTGTAAGAGATTTGCGCAAGACAATCCTCCAGAGTGGTTTATAAGTAAAATTGGCAATGACTTTGATGAGGTTGAAGGTGAGTTCGTAAATCGTGGAATTACGTGTAACCAATATATCAATAGCATTGGAAAGAATGAATTTTGGGGACGTTCCGATATCGAGGGCAGAGTACTTTGTGATAAGTATGGTGTGAAATTGCATGTTGCAGAAAGTAACCCATTGCACACTATTGATAAGCAACAAGATCCGTTCTTGCATCAGTTAATAGATAGCTCAGGATCAAAAGCAGGTAAGATAGATTATAGTCACAATAGTGTCTTACATATGGTAAATGGAGGCCATGATCATTTTCAACCCCTACTTTATAGAAATAAGGCCTTGGCAAAACAAACGCAAGAACAAAAAGATTCCTTATGCTATTCAAGCTTGCCAAGCTGTAGTATGGATGAGTTAAAGATAGAAAAAGCATCTCATCAACAGAAGGCACTGCTTGTAAGTAGACCATAGCTTTGTATATGATTTGTTACACAGCAATGATGGGAGAAGTTTATTTAGTAAGTTGAAAAAGAAACTATTTTATTTAAAAAGTTTACTTAATGTTTATGGATTTTCAAGTACACTCTCAGATTCAAAACTTACTATTACCCACAAATATAAATGTTTGTTGCATAGCTCTTAATGGCATAACTTTTGCTTGAAATAACTGTTTATATGGTGCAATTTACAGCTTTTAGTTGCTAAAATTATAACTCTTAGTTTAATAATTTTAATCTAATAAGCTTTCAGGTTAATAAAATTAAATTATTTGAGTAAATACAATACTATGTTTTTATTTGTGGGTAGTAGTAAGGATTCAAAAGGGGCTATAGATTGCTCAACATGTACTACTTTCTGGAGTTGTGTGCTGTGGTTTAGAGTATTGCTTTTTTTGATGTTTACAGAATTTTCCTCCAAATCTACCATTAAAATATGCAGCTAAAATTGGATACATTTTTTATCACTATTGCATCTGATATGCTAAAATCTTCATCATTTACATTGATATTTTCATATAATTGATTCTGTAACATTGATTTACTTTTCTATATCAATCTCAACATCTTTTGGCATGGCCCTTTTCTGTTGCTTTTATAAATCAAGACCGTAGAATTTCTCCAATTGCTCACTCCACAGCATCGGTATTTCTCTCAAATCAACTAATTTCAAATCTCTTGGCTGTCTCCCATTCACTATGTCTTCTTTAATCTTCGGAGCTAAATAATTTAATCTTAAAATTTGTTGTATGCGTCTTGTACCTATATTAATTTTGGCACTCAGTTCCTTCACACTTCCATATTTCCCCTCTTCTAGCTGACGTTTCCAGGAATGGGCTCTTACCACTGCTTTCAGTAGCGCATTATTTGTTTTTCCTTCTGGCTCTACTACTGTGCATTTGTTTCCTTTCTTCTTTATTGGTATAAACTTTTCCTCTGATTCAGAACTCACTTCTATTCCATCTTCCTTAACCATTACTCCCTTTATTAACTTTTTCACTACTTCTTTCTGCTTTCCAAAACTTAAATTTTTCCATTTTTCTTCGGTCTTTTCTCCCCGTTTTTCATATAGCTGCTCTGTCTTTCTCATCACTTCTTTTTCCACCTCTCCCGCTACTATAGTTCTGTTTATTGATTCACAACCTTTTCCCCTTAAATGGTTATTGCACACGTAATATCGGTACCTTTTATTTTCTTTTTTTGCATACGTTAGTGTCATATTTACACCACAGCTCTTGCACTTAATTATTCCCTTTAGCAACGCTTCCTCGTATTTCGCCTTTCTATATGGTTGATTCTTTATCAATTCCTGCGCTTTTTGCCATTTTTCCTCTTTTATTATTGCTTCATGCTTTCCCTCATACTCTTTCTCATAATGCCGTATTTTTCCCATATATATTGGATTTGTTATTATTCTTCTCACTGTCGCTTTTTTAAAGATATCTGATTTTGTTCTGTAACCTTGACTATTTAGCTCCCTTGCCAATTCTGCCATTGATTTTAGCTCCAAATATCTTTCAAATATGTGCCCTACTATTTTCGCTTCTTTTTCATTTATTATTAATTCTTTATCTTTTACATCATATCCAAGCGGTAAAGTTCCACCCATCCATAACCCCTGCTCCTTTGATGTTGCTATTTTATTTTTTACTCTTTCTACAATCATTTCTCTTTCTAGTTGTGCTGCTCCTGACAATACCGTTTGTACAAATTTTCCCATTGGCGTATTATTATCAAATATTTGTGTTACTGCTACAAAATTTACTCGGTGCCTTCTAAAAAATGACGTTACTTCAATGCTGTCTTTTGTTTCTCTTGATAGCCTATCTAGCGTATATACTACTACACAATCTACTTCTCCTGTTTTTACATCTTCAAATAATTCCTTTATTGCTGGTCTTTCTAAATTTTTCCCTGAATATCCACCATCATCGTACCTTTTTACCAATGCTACCCATCCTTCTCGGCTTTTTATATATTTTTCACATGCTACACGTTGCGCATCAAGACTATTAAATTTTTGTTCTAGACCATCTTCATTTGACTTCCTAGTATATATCGCACATCTTACCTCTTTCAGCATTCTTTCTCCTTATCTCTCATTCCAAATAGAAGCGGCCCATTGTAACTCATTCCCATTATTTTTCCGGCTACTGCTGACAATGACGTGTAAAACTCTTCTCTGTAGATTAAACCCTTATCTGTTACCATTACCGCATGCGTCTCTTCTCCTCTCTCTAATATTAGCTCTGTTCCTGCTACTGGAAGTTTGTCACTACTTATTCTTTTTCCCTTCTCTAGCCGATCTGCCAGATACTCCAGTCTTTTTGCTCCTTTTCTTGACATTTCTCCATACGCTTTTTCCTGCATTCTATAAGCTAATCTTGGTATCAGATATTTCTTTGAGTATCTAGGCGCTTCTTTCCCAAATACCTTCTTCCACGTTTTTCTCAGCTCATCCAAAGGTTTTCTCTCTAAATTCATTACTTTCTTTTCTACTTCTTTCTCCATATTTTTAGCCTTTCATAAATAACTTTTCAATTCTGTCTGTTTCTTTCTTTAATACCTCGGTTATCTCTTTACTATTTTTCGCATAATCCATTGCTGTCATTCCGAACTTATCTTCTTGCTCTATTTCTGCTCCTGCTTCCACTAACTCTTTTACTATTTCCACTTTTCCCACCATACATGCAAGGTGCAATGGAGTGCATTTATTGCCATACTCTTCAGCATTTACATTTGCTCCTGACTTTATCAATTCTCTCACGGTTTCTAGACGTTTTTCCGTTACCGCTAGATGCAGTGCTGTATATCCTTCTATATCTTTAGCATTCACATTCGCTCCTTTTTCGACTAGTAACCTCACTGTTTTTGCGTCTATTGCATAATGCAGAGCTGTTCTTCCATTCTCGTCTCTTGCATAAATATTTTTATATGAGTTCTCTAATAGTGACTCCTCTTTTTTACCCAGCTTTACCATAACTTACCCCACTTTTTCTTTAAATTTAAATCCCTAAGCCTTCCTTCTCACCCCCTCATCTATCATTTCGTTCACTTTGCTCATTATCTTGCTTGCTAAATTTTGACATTCTTTCTTTATTAGCGATTTGTCTCTCTTCCTTATTTCTCCTATCTCTATTATTTTTAGCTCCGGCATGTAGCTTCCATTCAACATGTCTGCTATTTCTCCCACTAGCCCCTCTATTCCATAGCACGTCAGTTCTCTACTTTTTGTTACTCCTCCTTTTTCTCTTAAAAATTTACTTGCCTTTTCACTCTCTTTGCTATCACATAGACAATACTTTTCACTTTCCCAGATATAGTACATTGGTGTTGCACCATATTTATTCAGTTGATTAACTTCAGCTCCGGCCTTTACTAGCTCTTTTATTATTTCAACTCCTGCTCCTCCTATTTTGCACGCAGAGTGCAGTGGCGTACATCCAGTGACATATTGAGTGGCATTTACTTCTGCTCCCGATCTTAGCAGCACTTTTATATTTTCTAAGCTTTTCGCAAATACTGCACAGTATAGTGGTGTATAACCATTTTTATCTCTTGCATTGATCTCTGCTCCTTTATTTATTAATAACCTTACTGTTTTGTAATCAGAGATTTCTACTGCTTGGTGCAATATCGTCTCTCCTTCTTCATTTCTTTTATTAATATCTTTAAATCCGTTACTTGATACTTCTTTAAAAAACTTACTCTTGCTAAAACTGTTCGGTAGAAGCTGTAGCTTTACTCCTCTCGTTTGAGTTTTATTACTACAACTCCCCCTAAAGAACCGTGCTTGCAGATTTCCCGCACACGGCTCATCAATATTAGTTTTCACAGTCGTCCCTCTTATGCATATAAAGAAAAATGTATTTTTGGCTTTGGTAATGGATTTACTTCTACGTAGTGTACAAACTGTTCCCAGGTCATACTCTTTTTCTGACTACGCCGATTTATCCATTTAAATGCTAGCTTTCTTACTGATGTGTAAAATTGTTTCAAACACCAATAATTTCCGCTAATACCAAAGTAGTTATAGTGTCCTGTTAATTTAGCCTTCAGTACTTGCCACCAATCTTTAAGTCGAATACCTCCGCGGACTATTTTCAACCACTCCTTGATTTCTTTTAGTTTTCTGGCTAGATTTAACTTTGAGGTTTTATGTCCCATTATTAATCTACCACGACGACTTTTTGCACCATAGTTCGTAAACCCCAGAAAATTGAAACTTTCCGTCCTTCGTTTCTCTCTTATCGCTTGTTGCCACTCCCTCTTGCCAAACTTTACTACTCTGGTCTTGTTTTCAGATACTTCCAACCCAAATTTATTTAGCCTTTGTTTCAGTAATTCCAGAAATTCTTCCGCGTCTACCTTACTTTCGCAACAAACCACAAAATCGTCGCAAAACCTTATTAGTTGTATATATCCTCTGGATCTTGGTTTAAATTTCTTTTCTATCCATAAATCCAACACATAATGTAAGTATATATTTGCTAATACAGGACTTACTATACCACCTTGGGGTGTACCTTGTTTTGTTGCTTCATAATTTCCAGCTTCGACTATCCCTGCCTTGAGAAACCGCTTTACTAACCACCGCAAATTTGGGTCAGTTATTCGTTCCCTTAGACATCTCATTAGCCATTTATGCTGTATATTATCGTAGAACTTCTTGATATCCACTTCTACAATGTAGTTTATTGGCTTGTACATAACTGCTTTATCTAGTGCATTTACCGCTTGATGACAGTTTCTTCCAGGTCGAAATCCATATGAGCTGTCCAGAAAGTTTGCCTCGTAAATATTTTCTAGTATCTTCTTCAGCATAATCTGTACTAATTTATCCTCGGTCGATGGTATTCCGAGTCCGCGTTTCTCTTTACTTCCAGCTTTCGGTATATATACCCTCTTTACTGGTTGTGGTTGATATTGCTTCCTCTTCATACTTTCTACTAGCACTTCGAGTTTCTCATTCAGATTTTCTCCGTATGATTCCACTGTTATCTGGTCTACTCCACAAGCCTTGTTACGCTTCAGTTCTTTATAACATCTCGCAAGATTCTCTGTATTTATCAGATGGACTAACGATGTGAATTTTAGTCGCTTATCTTGCTTTGCTCTTACTGCTATCTGGTTTAGTTTATTTTGCATGTTATTCCAACCTCCGTTGTATTGGCCTAGCAATCCCTATTCCAGTTACTATATTGCTGATCGCTTCCCCTTGTACGTGGCTTTCCCACATTCTGAGTACTATCAATCAGTCCGACTTCCCCTGCATCTTCCGCTAGTTCTTGCCTTTGTTGACTTGTTCCAGCGTACCTTTGTAGGAATGCATAGGATCTCCCAAGTTCACTTGAAGTCCATTTCAATACATGGCACGGTCTCAGATCCCGATAGAGTGAGTGATAACTTGCCTTTACGTTATCCTTCATGCTGTCTTCCATGGCCATGAAAATGTCGACCTCTATGTCTTCAGGTATTTCGGAACTCAATCCCTTCACTTTCGTTGTACCCTGCATTGTCCATCCCACTAGCTCTATTACACTCGTTACCTCATGCAACATAGTGGTCTGTTCCAAACTGTTGGCTAGACTTTGTTTGTGTTGGATTTTCACCAACTGTTCTCCAAGCACTTCTTGGCGCACCATTTCATACCTCACAAAATTAGCTTTTCTAGCGCCAGACAAATTTCTTATATTTACCTGCCGCTATTCAAGTCATGTCCGTTTTAGCATAAGAAAGCAAGTCTTTTTCTTTTTATTTCATACACTTTTACCTATTATTAATATAATATATGAGGATCTAAATATAAGTACTTAGCTTATTATACATATTACTTGACTATTTTTCCAACTTCTGTGCAAATGTCGATGTTCGTGCCACTTCAGTACTCCTGGATAAAATACTAAAATGTGCTTTTCTAATTCGTGTATTGAGTCTTTTTGCTCTGAATCCAAATCATTTTTATAGTAAACGTTGTGTTCTGCTAAAACATATTTTCTGACCTTCTGATCTGTATAATTTTCTAATTTGTAACGATGGATAATGCTGAATCTTTCTAAAATTGGTTTGTGTTTTAAATTCCAACGTTGCCATGAAAGTTTATCGTTTCCCAATACAAATTTATTTCCTTCTTCTTCTATGCTACCAACCGGAAAGCACGCATTTGTTTCTCCTAAGTTCCAACTGTCCGATAATACTATCTGCGCTTTAGCAAATTTAATCGATGGTAATAAGCTTTGAGTTAGAGGATACAGGGCTTTTAAGTTATACCACTGATGACTTCTTTCATAAATGCCTTGGTAATCCTTTATGTGAGGCTCTGTTTCTCCAAGTACTGCCACATCTAACCGATATACATCATTACTAAATGCTTGCTCATAATGAACACGAAAAGTACTAAACTTAAAACTTGGATTTAAGATTTTTAGCTCAAATGCGTTCTTTCTACCAAATGACAACACTGGTCCATCTTTTTCAACTTTTCTACCTGAATAGTCTGACAATAAGCTGCCGAATAAACTTTCATCTAAAATAAACCTATCAACGTTATAGTGATCATTGAAAATCCTCATTAGCCGCGATCTTGCTGGTAACGATAGTTTTGCAAGTTCTACTACTGCATCCACAAAAAAGTCATTTGGAACATCTTTTATTCCTATCTGTAATTCAAAAAAGTGCTTGCCAGGTGGCTCCTCAATAATTGTAATATCTTCTATATTTGCCCATTTTAGTGCTATTTTTAGTGATGCTGGAGTTCCTCTCAGTCTTTGAAATTTTACTCCTTCTACTACGGCTTTTCTTCTATCTTTTACCCAACGCAGTATCTCTTCTAAACCATATTCTTCTATTATCCACGGCAATGTTTCTTCTTTAAGACTAAACTTAAATCCTCTGATACAGTTTGGATCTACTTTATAATCTATCGCATCTACTAGCGCTCTTTCCTGCCTTGTTGCATTTGGTGGCAGTAACATTAATTCAACTCAATCTTTAAATTTCTCAAATTTGCACATTCATTTCCCAGAACCACAACATCCTCTTTTGGCTCGATTAATTCTACGTTTTCTACACCATCTACAAATAAATTCGCTATTATCCATGATCTTGTAACATTCCATCCCAGCCTTCTACTTGCTTCAAACTTCTTGATGAACTGTTCCTTAATTTCCTCCTTTGATATTACAGAACTTATGCTCATTCTGCTGTCAATATCTATTTCCGTAATATTGCAACCAATTACTGTTACTGTATCTGTTAAAACCCTTATATCATCTCTATTAACTTGCTTTCTTACAATTTTAAGTAGCTCTTCTAACACTATGCCAGTTATGGATAATTCTGTTGATAAGATTGAAATTTGTACTTTCCCTGGTATAGGTGATTCTACTAGTGCATCTTTTACTCTACTATCTGCTGACAGTGCATGATATTTATAATATTCCTTACTTCCTCCTGTTGACCAACCTGCTATCTTTGCTTTAATTCTTTTTCTAAATCGTTCATCATCTTCTTCTTTTTGCCTCTCCACTCCATAAAACTCAGCTAAATTATCAAGATCTTCTCCTGTCGCAAATTTTAGTAAATTGCTCTTTACTGATTCATTTATTCTTTGTCTTAGTAACAATTCCCTCCATGCTGCTACTTCTAATACCTTCATCGCTGGGTCACTTTCTACTAACGCTGAAAAGGTTTCATCTCTACACACTAACTCCTCCTTCATTCTGGAAAAGATTTCCTCATAGCTTAGTTTTTCAATAATATTAGATGTCTGCATTTCTAAACAACTACTCCACTAATACCTATGAATTTGCCTTCTGAAAGATACATACCTTCAAGTACAAGAGTCATTTTTCCTTCTTTAGCTTCAGCAATCTTTACTTTTTCTAACTTAAATCTCTTCTCAAATTTCCCCAGTGCTTCTGCTGTTGCTGCATAGATTTCCAAAGTTAAATCTCTATTTATTGGCTTATCCACCAATTCAAATAATCTTGAGCCATAATCTCTCCTCATTATTCTACTGTTTACTGGAGTGGTCAGTATATCAATTATCGATTGCTTTAAGTGCTCTATTCCTTCTAACGCTTTTCCTGTTTTAGCATCCATTCCTCTCATATATTTTTCATGGCTCTGACTTAATACTTGCATGTTTTTCACGTGCTATAGAAATAGCCTTTCTCAACTTCTTTTCAAGAATTTCTTTAGAAGGAAGCTGTGTTAAATACTGTGCAACATGAATATTAGAGCCTTCGAGTTCAAGATATTCTATATCCTCTTGATCCTTATCAGCACATAAAATAATCCCTAACGGTTTTTCTTCACCTGCTTTTCGTTCATTTTTATCTAACCAATTTAAATACCATTCCATCTGTCCTTTATAAGCTGGTTCAAAGCGACCTATTTTTAGTTCTATTGCTATAAGACGTTTTAATCCTCTGTGAAAAAATAGCAGGTCCAAATACCTGTCAGTTGTTTTAGTACTCATCCTTTTTTGACGTGTTACAAAACAAAAATCACTCCCAAACTCTTGTAAAAATTTTGTCAATTCATCCAAGATTGTATTTTCTAGATCAGTCTCACTATAACTTGATGGCAATTCCATGAAGCTAAGGAAGTATGGGTCATGAAAAATGAATTCTGTTGCTAACATATTTTCTTCACGTAAATTTTTTATACTCCTTCTTATAAACTCTTCAGGTTTTTTTGCTAGCGCTGTACGTTCATACAACATAGTATCGATTTTACTACGTAGTGCTCTAACACTCCACCTTTCAATACGACACATTTCTATATAATAATTACGCTTCAGCTCATCAGAAATTGCAATAATTTCTACAAAATGTGACCAACTCAATTGTTGTGACAGTGTCGCGACAATTTCTTGATCAGAAAAGAATTTAGAAAATTGCACCATACGAAATAATGACGCTCTATCAAAACCACGTCCATATTTAATCTGAAGTTCTTTTGCAAGTTGGGAGATGATTTGCTTCCCATAATCTGCACGTTTGTGCTTTAGAATATCTTGATCAATTCTGGAGCCAATTTCCCAGTTTAACAATACTAGAGTAGAATTGAATTGAACAGAAAGATGATTCTTTGCTCTATCTATTAAATTACTAATGTCTCCTAATAGGCTAGTAGTTATATCCATATTCATAACTTTACTTTTGGTAAGTATAGCAGATGGTTTATTTTTATCCTGAAAAAACATTACTACTACCACTTATTACTTTAGAACCACAAGATATTGAATCTCCAACTCTTCCTATACTATAGCCATTTGCAAACACTTTTTTTGATCCTTCAATTAATACTCTACCTTCTGTAAAATTATCTCCTTTTCGGCAAACTGGCTTACCATTTACAAAAACATTGTTACTGCCGCTAATGCAGAAATGTGGTATAGCTTCTCCACAGCAGTCTCCTAACCTCACTATTCCTTTGTTCAATTTAAGTCGATCCTTTCTGCTTTCAGTTTGATTCCACTTTTTGTCATTTCTATCTCTGATTTTCCTACTTTGAAATTTAATTTATCCACTACAGAAATTTCAAGATTCTTGCTCTCTTTGTCATACAATAACTTTGTTCCATCTTGAAATACTAAACTGTTAATCATTTCACTATTCTCTGGAGCAGAATAATTTTGCTGATATATTCCAGCTAGTACTACTCCTAATGATAACTCTCCCAATGGTGACAATATTACTACCTGTTCATTTATGCTTGGTGGTAGCCAGCTTCTTTCCTCTCCTGCTCTAGAAGTTATCCATGGAAGAAAATCTGTTAAAAGTTCTCCTATCTTCACTCTTACTTTTGCTTTCTCATAATCTACTTCTTTTACAACTCCTATTCGTACAATGTTTGCTAACTTTCTTTGCAGCTCTGAAATAGCAAAATTACTCTCTAACATTTTCTTCTATTATAATCGTATGTGGCTTAATCTTATTTTCTGTCCATATCGATTTACCTAAATGAAGCTGATGACTCCAATCAACCATCCACACCAAATATGCATCTAATTCGGGTCTAAATCCATCAGGCTCTGCAGAGAGAAATTCAGCAGGAGAAATATTTTTTACGTTCCAAGTATTTTTATTTACTACTCTTGCTACTTCTGCTGCTAATGACCTTACAACTAACGAGGAATACTCGACTGTTCCATCAACTACAATTCTCGCTTCAAATCTTGCTTTCAGGGCTAATTCCTCTGTTCCAGGATCTTTTCCCGATTCTAAACTCACAAGCTCTACAAATACCGCTGGCGCTAATAATTCTTTTCTTATTGCTGGATAAATTTCACATGTCTGTATAGACGGTATTTCTTCCTTCAGTGTGCTGCAAATTGCTTGATGTAAATCTTTCCAGAACTTTGTCATGCATATAATTTAACTCATGTAATGTATAAAATATTTTTCAAATACCTTTTCAACTTCATAATTAACAAGATTCCCTATTATCCTTGAAGCCTCTGGTTTCAGTGACAATTTAACTTCCTTTATTGGCAATGCTGCTCTTCCTTCACGTTTAAAAATACCGCTATTTCCTTTTGGCATAACTGCTGCAAATCCTCCTATAAACTCATGCTTTCCTACTTTCGATCCTCTTCTTGTTTTTTGTATTTTACCAATTGTTGATGCTCTAATGTCATAGAGATTTGCTCTAATCAACACGTCTAATCTGCTAGTTTTCGCCTTAAAAATTCTTAATCTCTTTCTTATCAAACTTAATTTTACCTTCTTTTCCTCACTGATTTCCTTAGCTGCTTGCGCTTTTAACCATAGTGCCGTTTTGTTTAACGCTTTTATAGCTGCCAGTTTTATTTTCTGCTCTTTTCTTTCAATATTGGAGATTATTTCATTAATATTGTTACTAATCAAACACTTTCTATTGCCTCAATTTTCCATATTTTACTTGAAGAATCTTTTAACGGTGGTTCAAAAATCTTGTAGAACCTTTTTTCAATCTTGATATAATCACCTATGCTAAAGGAAGTAACGTCCTGATCACGTATTTCTATAGAAGCAATTTGCTGAGTTAATTCTCCACCTGCACCTAAAGAGTACGTAGTCTCAGGACGTTTAATTAGCACTTTTATTTTACGAATGCCCTCCTTATTTTTATTACAATATATGGCTTCCACTCCTAGATGATCAAAACAATCTTCTAATAATCTTCCTATATTCATCAACTAGAACTAATTTTTACCAAAACGGCCGGACGATGGCACATTGGCAATGGATTCGACTGCGTATGCAAATCAGTTCCTCTATCAAACCTTCTTGGCTCTTGTTTTGCATAGAGTGGCTGTCCAAGAGTATTTACTGTCTCATTAAAATCTGCTGGTGCAAAATATGTTGTAAATGTGCTTGCTGTTCCTAGTGGAAAACAGTGCCCTGTATCTTTCTCAATAAATCTTCTAACCGTTCCTTCAGGGTCAGTTGCTTGCCCTCTATATTCCTCAAACGTTATGCCACAAAATGTAAACCCTGACCTCATATCATTTCGAAGTGCTGCTCCTTCTTGCCATCTTTCATATGCTTCTTTTACTTTTGCATGAGAAGTTAGTGCATCAAAAAACTCAGGGCTTACCAAGGCATGAATTCCAGTCATATATTCACCACTTAGGTTATCTTCTATATGCCGCAATACTTCCAGACACTTACGTTTTACATCTGTTGTTGCTGTTCCCAGTGCAAAATTTACTACTTTTGGTGTTATTTCAAATTCGTTGTACAGATTTAATAATTCTGACCCATCAGCATCTAAAATTATTCCCTTCAGCGCTCCCATTCGCAAATGCTCTAATGTTATTGCATGTTTGTTTCTCATTAGCTGCAAATGATCAGTTATTACATCTGCAAGCGCTTTAAGTTCACTCTCTGATCCAAATGCCCTTATTCCTTGTACTTCTTCTGGCAGCACTACATCATCATGCGGAATATGCGGAATCGTAAATGTTCTTACCTTTCTTTTGCCACGTTTTCCTACTGTTGCTGGTGCTCCGGGTAGCTGCGTTGGTAATAAACTTAATACTCCGTTGTGTTCTTCTATGGTAATATGTCTAAATCTTACTGACCTACTTGGAAACAAATTTAGATTTTCAACTCGTCCATAATTTATCGGCAATATATTCATCGCATTTGTTAGTGCCGTCATGCTAAATGCTGTATTTGTAAATGGATTTTGCATTCTTTTTCTCCTTATTAATTTAAGTTACACTCCCTTGCGGATAATGATCCCTCGTCCTTCAAGTTGCTTTATTGCTGCATTTTTCTGCTCTTCAGTGATATTTGCTGGCCACACAATTGCATGATCTGCTAGTATTGCACCACGAGTAATAATTACTGCTTTGGCATTTTCTGTCGCATTTACATCACTTACTATTGCACCTATTGCTGTTTGTGTGCCATCTGTTCCAACAGGATTAAGTACTCTAATAAAACCATCTTCCGTCTTTTTGGCAACTACTGCACCAAGCTTAAGATTTTGACCTTTAGCTACTGTTATTTGATCTCTTGAATATAGGTTGGACACTTCATATTTCAGAAGATCGCCTTGTATGTTAAAAACAAGTTCATAAATATTACAAAGTGGTAATATTAAGAACATGCAGAGAAGAGGAACCGTAGATCGCCTTGGTCATAAAGGACCGTAATTTAGCAAGGTTCTCTTCCCTGATTATTTACTGAAAAGTTCCGAACAACTGATTGAGCTTTTAGGCTCGTATATAAGGGTGGAAAATGCAGTATTACATGTTATTCTATGGAGGAATTATGAATTTATCAAATATCATTGCTGGTATTGATGTTAGCAAAAATAAACTAGATATCCACATTCATCCACTTGGACATTATAAAGTATTTGAAAATAACGTTCAAGCTATTGATCAAATACTCGACTTTTTGCATTTACATAATGTAATCAAAGTTGGACTTGAAGCAACTGGTGGGTACGAAAAATTATGTGCTTATACTTTACTAAGCCATGGTTTCGAAGTATATGTAATTCAACCTAGATGGGTGAGAGACTATGCAAAAAGCCTTGGTATTGCTACTAAAACTGATAAAATAGACTGCAGCATTATCTCACGTTATATTAATAATACAGATATGCGCGTTACTCCTTTAAAAGTTAGTAATGTTGACTTCTTGAGGCAAAAGCTATCTCGTAGAAATCAACTAGTAGAAATGGCAAAAATACAAAAAACTCAAGCTCATCAAGTAACTGATATATCCATAATCAAACAAATGGAAGAGCTACTTGTCATATTACAGAATCAAATTCAAGTTTTAGAAGATGAGATGATTGAGTTGATTGAACAAAGTCAAGAGCTTAAAAAAAAATACATATCAATAACTAGTATACCAGGTGTAAGTAAAATCACAGCTATTACTATTATTTGTTATCTGCCAGAATTAGGAACTCTTCAAAGAAAGCAAATATCTAGCATTGCCGGAGTTGCACCTTTTAATCGAGACAGTGGTTTTAATAAAGGAAAAAGGTGCATTCAAGGCGGTAGGTCACAAATTAGAACAGTCTTGTATATGTGTATTCTTAGTGCGCGGAAATGGAATTCTTTCATAAAAACTTTTTTTGATAGGTTACATAATCAATATAAAAAACCATATAAAGTTGCTTCCACTGCTGCTATGAGAAAGTTACTTTTACTTGCTAACTCTTTAGTAAGAGATGACAGGGTTTTTACTGAGGAATACAGCCCTAAGTCTGCTTAGATCCAACACTAGCAGATTAGTGTGGATGTGGATAAGTGCGCTTACACAGACTGAAAGCACTTATCCACATCCACACTTTTTAAAAGAATTTAAATCAAATATTACAACTTATTTTTCCAACAGTTGCTGGTGCTCCTGGAACTTGAGTTGGAAGTAGTGCTAAAAAACCGTTTTGTTCTTCAATGGCAATATGGCGAAACCTTACTGATTTACTCGGAAAAAGTTTTAAACTTTCAGTTCGACCAAAACTAATTGGTAAAATATTAATAGCTCCAGTTAATGCTGTCATATTGAATGCTGGATTTGAAAGTGGATTTTGCATAATGTTTAGCTCCTATTAAAAATTAATATAAAATTCAGATTCCTTTACGGACAATAATACCCCTCTCTTCAAGTTGTTTTATTGCTGCTGTTTTTTGCTCTTCAGTTATATTTGCTGGCCAGACAATTGCATGATCAGCAAGTAAAGCTACGCGAGTAATGATTACTGCTTTAATATCTGCATCTTTACTATTTACATCGTTTATAATCACACCTATTGCTGTTTGAGTACCATCTGTGCCTAGCGGATTTAGAGCTCTTATAAAGCCCCCATCATCTGTCTTTTTGCTAACCACTGCTCCAAGCTTTAGGTTTTGTTCCTTAGCAACAGTAATTTGGTCACGTGAGTATAGATTTGATGCCTCATATTTTAAGAGGTCACCAAGATTATTTGGTTCAGTTATACAAGACATGTTTTTCTCCTGGAAATTTTGGCTGATAAAGTTATTAATTTTGTTTTTTCCGCTGAATTTGTAGTTGCTATAGTCCGCGGAATAGCTTTAGCTTTGTAGGTTTATATATTTTGTCGTGCCTTGGCTGCCTGCATCAATAAATCCTCCGAAATTACGTAAAATATGTTAAAAGCATCTTTGGCTTTATAGCCCACCAAGTAAAAATTATTTTTCAGTATTTTTCATTTCTCTATTGACTTTTAACACAACTGCTAATTTATCGTTTGGCTCACCACAAAAAATATGTCCAAACCCTATAGTTTCTTTTTCACTTTCACTATTTGTAAACCAAATGTTAGCCAGTTCATCTTTAAATAACTCCAAATCCGCATCTGGCGTAATCACTTGATGATCAAGCTTATCATATATTCCTTTCACTACTTCTTGATGCTGCGGACAACTAAGTAAAATTTTGAAATCTTCTTTATCTGGATGTGCTCCCCAATCTCCACAAACTTTCAACACTCCTCTATCGAAGTCAGTTAATTCTGGAAACGGTGGTATATAACCTGGTTGTGAACTGAAAAATGGTTCAAAATTGACCTTAACATTTTCTTCTACATAACTGGTGTGAAAATAATGATCCTTAATATAAAAAATAAATCCTATTATTGGTATTATTAAACACAAAATTAGTTTAACTGTCTTCGACATAATCACGTTCACAAAAAAGCTAGCTTATAAGAAACAATTTAAAAAAGTTTTAATCTAATCATTTTTGCAGAGCAGCAACTCCCGGCATTTCATCACCACCCAGCCAACTTAAAAACGCTCCTCCACCAGTGGAAACATATGTAAAATCCTTATCGGTAAGGCCTGCAGCGCTTATTGCAGATAGACTATCACCTCCCCCTATTATGCTGGTTAACTTTCCTTTGTGCGTTAAGTCACTTACGACTTTCATTACCCCTATTGTACCACTTGCAAAAGCTGAATGTTCAAAAACACCAATAGGTCCATTCCACAGCAGAGTCTTACTGCTTGCTATTATACTGCTTATTGTACTCAAAGTTTGTGGTCCGATATCCAAAATTATATCACCGTCCAAAATGGACTCAGTTCTTCTTGAAATACTAGTGCTGTAATCAGAGTTTACTGCAACCAGAACGTCTTCTGGCACAACTATTTTGCAATTGTTTTTATTTGCTGTTTCAACAATATTATGTAGAAGGTCGTCAACACCATTTTGAAAGAAAGATTTTCCTATATTTACTTTGCTAAATAACAAAAAATTATTAGCAATTGCACCTCCGAGAACTAGGTAATCAACCTTTTCTGTTAGCTTTATAAGCATTTTTATCTTAGTTGACATTTTGGCTCCCCCAACTATCGCAGTAATAGGTTTAGCTTTAAACGATACAGCTTTTTCAAGATACTTTAGCTCATCTTGTAAGCAAAATCCCGCGTAGGAAGGTAAAAACTCTGTAATGCGTGAAATAGAAGCGTGAGCTCTGTGAGAGCAAGAAAATGCATCATTTACATATATATCCGCTAGAGATGCTAGTTGTTTGGCAAAATTTGAGTCACTCTGCTCTTCCTCTTTATAAAATCTTAGATTCTCTAGTAATATTATATCTCTTGCATCCATAGCACTCACTGCTTTTTGCACTTTTTCACCAACGCAATCATCAATGAATTTCACTTTTTTATTTAGTAACTGCGATAAAGTGTCAATTACATTTTTTAGCGACAGATTATTGTCTCTGGCCTTTGGGCGTCCGAAATGCGATATAATAATAATCTTTGCACTTGCATTCACTAAATACTCAATAGTAGGCAATGCTCTCAAAATACGAGTGACGTCACGAATTTCTCCATCTTTTATAGGAACATTTAAGTCAACTCTGAGTAAGACGGTTTTATTGTGAAGATCACAATTTTCTATACTAGGTATATTCATTGTAAAACTAAAGCTATAAAGCCACTATACAGCAGTTTGACCTAAAGTAAAGTTTTAAGTTTACGAACGTTTAAGGAAATTTGCATCCAGATGGTGTCATGAAAGTAGCTGACACTGGTTCACTCTATAATGGTGTCATCCAAGTAGCCGACACTGGGATCCAGGTTGCTTACAAGCAAATTAGCATAGAAAGTGGTTACAACGTTTTCGATGAGATTGCAGGAACCAGTGTCAGCTACTTGGATGACACCATTCTTTTTTCTGGATCTCAGTGTCAGCTACTTTCATCTGCCACCTGCAAATTGCAATGTTCGTACAGTTATGTGTCACGCTACTTGGATGACACCGTTGAAAGAAATGAACCGCCTTTTCAAAATTGTTTTGAATAGAGGAATAACATTCACAAGTAAAATTTCATATTACCATTTTTTAATTTATGTATTATAATAAGCTTAATCTATAAGAAAAACAAAGTTGGAAAAGTTGGAAGAACTAAGCAAAAACTGGGTGATAAGAACGGGAAGATTTTTATCTTCATTGTTTTTTTTACTGTTGATTGCGCTATCAATACGTAGTTTTTTATTCGAGCCATTTCATATACCTTCTGGTTCAATGAAAAGCACCCTACTTGAAGGGGATTACATTTTTACTAGTAAATATTCATACGGTTACAGTAAACACTCATTTCCATTTTCTCCAAACATTTTTAGCGGCAGGATTTTTTATACCCCTCCAAAGCGTGGCGACATAGTAGTTTTCAAACCCACAAGAAACGACAGTATCCGATTTGTTAAGCGAGTAATAGGAACACCAGGCGACAAAGTGCAAATGATAGAGGGAGAATTATACCTAAATGATCAGAAAGTAGAGCGAAGGCAAATTGAAAGTTTTTTTGATTATGAGTCAAATCGTAACATACCAAGATATATAGAAACGCTTTTAAGTGGCAAGGAGCATGAGATTTTGGTAGATAACATTTCTAATAAGCTATCATATAACACTACGGTTTATTATGTACCTAACGATCAATTTTTTGTTATGGGAGACAATAGAAATAATTCTTTGGATAGCAGGTTTCCTGAGGTTGGTTTTGTACCAATGGAAAATATCATTGGGCGTGTAAGTATAGTTGGTTTATCGTTTAAATTGGGGAAGGTCGATTGGTTACCATTTAATTTCAGGTTACCTGTTGCTTTGAGATTAAATAGGGTATTGCACAAGGTTGTGTAAGCTTTTTCTACCTATTTGTTAATTCACATAACTCTAAAGAAGAATTTTCTAACTCGGCGATAGTGTTGTTAATTTCATTCAAGTCATTGCCTTGTAAAGCGTTTTTTGCATTTTGTAATAGGTTTTTCAACTTTTGATCAGTGGAAAGGTTATTATTGTTTTCAACCAAGTGTATGAGTTTATTTCCATTAATTTTAGCACCTGCAAGGGAACGAGCCTTCATATCTTCATCAAAGCTGTTTATTGACTGGTTAACCATATTTTGAACATCAGCTTTACTCAAGCCAAAACTTGAATTTACTTTAACTGTCTGCTCAATTCCAGTAGTTTTTTCTCTTGCAGTAACAGTCAAGATCCCGTCAACGTTAACTGTAAATTCTATTTCAACTCTTGCAGAACCTGCAGGCAGTGGCGGTATACCTTTTAGTTCAAACTGCGCTAGAGATTTGTTATCCTCGATCATTTCACGTTCTCCCTGACAAACGTGAATTTTCATTGCTGGTTGCCCATCAACATAAGTTGTAAACTCTTTTATCTCTGAAACTGGTAGTGGTGTATTTCTTGGTATGATTTTTTCAACTATGTCTCCCATAGTTTCTATGCCAAGTGATAAAGGTAAAACATCCAGGAGAATATTCCTATCTTTTGAGCTCGAAGTTAAATCATGAGCCTGCAGAGCTGCTCCCATGACAACTGCTTTATCTGGATCCACGTCATTCAGTACTTTATTTCCAAAGAGCTTGACTAGTGAATTTTGAACCAATGGTGTTCTAGTTGCACCACCAACTAAAATTACTCCTTTTATATCATCAATTTTAAGATCTATGTCGCTTATAGTACGAGTGACTATATTGATAGTCTTATTAACTAAAGGACTTATTGCCTGTTCGAACTTCTCTCTAGTTATTTCACATTCAAATGGCTTGCCGTTAATGTTAAAGCCAAAAGTGCCTGATGCATTTTCACTTAAGTATTCTTTCGCGGTACGGATATTGCAGGTTCCAGCGTTATGTGTTGGAATGACATTAAGGTGTGTTGTCGACTCCTTGTTTAAACCTACTTTTTCTCTATACTTATCAAGTACAATTGAACTCAGAAGATGATCAAAATCATCACCGCCGAGTTTGGTATCACCACCAACCGCAAGGACTTGAAACACTCCTTGATGTAATTTCAATATTGAAATATCAAATGTTCCTCCACCAAGGTCGTAAACTGCATATATTCCGCTGCTGTTGTTCTTTTCAATGGAGTAAGAAAGTGCAGCAGCAGTTGGTTCATTAACGAGACGAAGAACTTCTATGCCAGCTAATTTTGCTGCATATTTAGTTGCGTTACGTGCTGAATCGTCAAAGTAAGCTGGCACAGTGATCACTGCTTTTTTTACTTCCATTCCTGTAGACTTTTTCACCCTCTCGCATAAAGCTTTTAATATCTCAGCAGAAATCTCAACAGGAGTAAGATACTTTTCCTCTGAGCATTTTACTCTAATAACTTTTTCACTTTCGTTATCTATTTCAAAATTGAGGCCTTCTTTATTTAATTCTTCAACACTTTCACCCATTAAACGCTTTATTGAGTAGATTGCATTTTGACCGACGTCACAGCCAGTTTTCAATGTATTATTTTCATACGAAATAACAGAAGGCAGTAGCTCTCTTCCCTGCTCATCTTTAAATATCTCCACGTTGCCAGCTTTATTTACCATAGCAATTAAAGAGTTAGTAGTGCCAAGATCTATACCAAAAACTACTTCACTTGAATTTGGTTCAGAAATTTGAATTGGTTGCATTCTTTTTCACCTCCTCAAATGACTTATATAAATATTTCAATCTTAAGACTTGTGTAGCAGCTCCATCAAAATTCTTTACAGCAAAAGTGTTAATTAGGTTTTTAACGCAATCTTTTATTTTTTCATCAACCATCCTACTTGCAAATTGTAGATCATCGCAGTCCAGCAAATATTCTCTTATTTCCATTGATTCATTTAATATTTCAGAATTTGGATGATCCTTTGGGCTTTCCACACCAAAAAGATTCAACAAATGCTCGGCACGTTTTAGAGGTGACTTTAGCACCTGATAAGCTTTGTTAATATTAATTATATTTTTAGATTGTCCTTCGTTTATATCAGTCCTGCTTAGCTCAATATATTTTTTCTCTAACTCATCAAAGCTGATGTTGAAAGTTGGTTCAATTTCAAACAATGTAAAATAGCTGCTAGACATGAAAACTCTCTCCACAACCACATTTTCCTTTCTCATTAGGATTTTTGAAAACAAAACCCGATGAAAATTTTTCTTCTACATAATCCATTTCAGAGCCAAGAATAAACATGACAGATTTTGGATCGATCAACACTTTAACTTTTTGGTCATCACTGCAGTTTTCCTCAATTATCGACTCTAAAGGACGAGTATCATATGCATATTCAATATCATATTTTAAACCAGAACATCCTTTTTGTTTAATTAGCACTCTTATTCCTATTGCTTCTTCCGGTTTCTCAAGGTTAGTATGCTTCTTTTGGTCCAATAAATACCTTATCCTTTCTACTGCTTTCGCAGTTATAGTAATAAGTTTTTTATCTTTCTTTATAGCGTTTACTCCTTGATATTCACTCATGCTTTAGTTCTCAATGTCCACCTTTACTTTGTTTGCTTTGATAATCATGAATAGCAGCCTTTATAGCATCTTCAGCAAGCACCGAGCAGTGTATCTTCACTGGAGGTAAAGACAACTCTTCCACTATTTGAGTATTCTTTATCTGTGTAACGTCACTGATGGTTCTTCCCTTTATCATCTCTGTTAACAAGGAACTTGAAGCAATGGCAGAACCACAACCAAAAGTTTTAAATTTTGCATCTTCAATAACACCTTTGTCATTGACCTTTATCTGCAATTTCATTACATCACCGCACGATGGTGCACCAACTAAACCAGTACCAACATTTGGATCATTTTTATCCAGAGAGCCAACATTCCTTGGATTTTCGTAATGATCTAAAATTTTCTCATTATAACTCATAAAATTACCTGTGAACCGCTATTCTACATTATAACATATTTAGGTTAAAAACTAAAGTGAAATACACTAGTTTTGTGTATATTTTACTTACAAAATATTACGAAAATGAGTATATTTACTTTACAAATTCACGTAGTGCATGTCATTCTCTATATTGTAATTAAGTTTGTAATTTAAAAGGAGTATTCTCTTGAGTTTATTTGGTAACCTTTATAAAGGCTTGTTAAAAACTTCTTCTCGCTTTAGCGACGGGGTGAAAAGTATTTTTTCTGGCAAAAAAAAATTAGATCAGTCGCTTTTAGATGAGCTAGAAGAATTGCTAATTAGCATGGATATTGGTCATAAAACTTCCAAGTTGATTATTGACAGGCTCACAAGCATCAAATTTGACAAGGAAGTTGAGTATAATATTATCTCGCAGCAGTTAATGAACGAAATAGAAGCTATATTGAGCCCAGTTGTGCAACCGTTAATTTTGAATAAAAAACCACATATAATAATGGTATGTGGAGTAAATGGTAATGGTAAAACCACAACTATAGGTAAGCTCGCATATAAATATAAGGAGATGGGAAAGTCCGTTATGCTTGTTGCATGTGATACATTTAGAGCTGCTGCTAGTGAACAATTAAACATTTGGGCAGAACGTTCTGATTGCTTGATTGTTACTGGAGAGCATGGTAGCGACTCTGCAAGTGTGGCATATAGAGCTGTGAGTCAAGCTATAAAAGATAACGTTGATGTTGTTCTAATTGACACAGCAGGCAGGCTACAAAATAATGTGAACCTTATGGAGGAGTTATCAAAAATATATAGAACGATAAAGAAATTGGATGACACTGCCCCTCATGACGTTATTTTAGTTCTTGATGCAACTACCGGCCAAAATGCTTATAGCCAATTAGAGGCATTTAGTAAGATGGTTAGTGTTACCGGGCTAATCATAACAAAGCTAGATGGCACCGCTAAGGGCGGAGTAGTAATTGGACTTGCAGAAGCTTATAAGGTAAAGTTACATGCTATAGGAATTGGTGAAAGTATAGAGGACTTAAAGGAGTTTACTAGTAAAGAGTTTGCTGAAGCGTTATTTAATTGTAATTAAAGACTTCTCTTAATTCCCTTACGTGACCAAGCTTAATTATCTCAATATCATGAGAAGAGTAATTACCATTTTTAGGCATAATTGCTTTTTTGAATCCTAACTTTTGTGCTTCTTTTAGTCTAAGATCAGCATGCGAGACATTCCTAATTTCTCCTGAAAGTGCAACTTCACCGCAGATTATTGAAGAAGTTGGCAGCGGTAAATTTACTACACTTGAAATAAGGGAAGCAGCAACAGCAAGATCAGCCGATGGTTCCTGTATTTTGAGTCCCCCTGCAATGTTTAGGTATACCTCTTTATCATGCAAAAACATTTTACAGCGAGCATTTAGCACCGCGATGATCATAGCCAATCGATTAATATCCCACCCAACTACTGCCCTTCTTGGGGTTGCAATATTAGTCCCTGCTATCAACGCTTGAACTTCCATTAAAATTGGTCTTGAACCTTCAATTCCTGCAAATACGGCGCTGCCAACTACTTCTCTGTCATGGGCCATCAGAAACAATGATGATGGATTATCAACAGGCACAAGTCCTGCTTCAGACATCTCAAAAACACCAATTTCATTTGCAGGGCCAAATCTATTTTTAATAGTACGCAAAATACGGTATTGATTGCTATTTTCACCTTCAAAATATAATACCGTATCTACCATATGCTCCAAAGTTTTAGGTCCAGCTATTTGCCCATCCTTAGTTATATGACCAACTATTAAAAGAGAAACACCATATTGTTTTGCAAGAATGGTTAATTCATGGGCACAAGTACGAACCTGAGTTACAGTTCCTGGTGCCGATGTAATTCTGCTATCATACATTGTTTGTATAGAGTCAATTACTAAAAATTTAATGCTTTTATTTTCCTTTATTGTTGCTACTACATCAGTTAAAGACACTGTAGATAAAAGCTTAATTTTAGGTTCATTTATCTTAAGACGCTTTGCTCTGAGGCTCACCTGCTCTAAAGATTCCTCGCCAGATACATAAAGACATTCAAAAGAGGAAAGTTGCACAACATTAGCTGCAATTCTAAGCAAAAGGGTAGATTTTCCAATACCAGGTTCGCCTCCAATTAGAATGCTAGCACCTTGAACGATACCCCCACCAAAAACTCTATCTAATTCTTCTACTCCTGTTAGAAAACGACTTGGAGTGATAATTTCGCTACCCGATAACGCCTTTATTAAAATTGGCGCAGATATACTTCTTTTGCCCGTTTTTACTGCTATTTCTTCAACAACTGTATCCCAATTGTCACATGCAATGCACTTTCCTACCCACCTACCAGTGCTATGACCACAGGATTGACATACATATACAGTTTTCATCAAAGCCAAAATTATTTTGTTATAATTGTAATGAAAATTAGCTGAATAGGCGAAGTAAATCTAACCACTGAGTCTCACAAACGTTTTGGTGCGAAGATAATTGTCATAAGTTGTGCCATTTAAATTCATGCACAATAATTGCACGAACGCTTCCCTCTAGGATCCAAGTAGCCCATTCTCCTGTCATTCCAGTAGCATCCTTTTTTTGTCATCCCAGTGCCCAGACTACTTGGATCCAGGAAAAAGAATGATGTCATCCCAGTGCCCCGACACTGGGATCCAGAAAAGTTTGCTTGTAAGCAAGCAAACTAGCATAGAAAGTGGTTACAACATTTTCGATGAGATTATATGGAAAACTGGATCCCAGTGTCAAGCACTGGGATGACAGCAGTCCTACGTCATACCGCGATTCATTCGCGGTATCTCTTAACATAGATCCCGCTAACAAGCAGCGAGATGAAGATTATCGTTTAGCTATAAATATTTAAGAAATTTACCAAACGAAAAAAAAGGCAAAAGAAGCCCTAGTCATTGTCTATTTTCAGTATTTGGCGTTTTTTAAGTCTTAAACACTGCAACTAACCTACGCTGCAAATGTTTAAGAAATTTACTAAGCAGAAAAAAAGGCAAAAGAAACCCCGTGTTAGCTAGTTGTCACTCTCTAATCCTGCAAATTGGCGTACTATACTGTCTTAAACGACTTATAAGCGCGTTTCAGCTTATATAGGTAAAAACCCAGAAATGTTGTGAAGAAATAAGGTGCACATAGTGCAAAAAATTAAAAATAAGACGCCAACTACGTTGTTTTCTTGCTGTTTAATCTGCACAGATGAAGATAACTGAATACCTTCACTATCATGATAAGGGGGATGGCGGAGTTTGTCAAGGAAGTTTTTTCGTTTCTAACGGTTGTTGCCAAAAACTATACAAAAAGTCTAATGAGTTAACTTCCATATATCCTGAGTAGTTCTTGTGCATTAGCTTTGATTAGGATAGGGCATTTTCTGTCATTTAATAGGGAACGCAATATTTCAGTTGCACCTTTAATGTCGTTATTATGTATCTTTACTACAGCGATAGCTTCTTGGCTTGAATAAGGATACACTGCACTTGATTCTAAATTATCAATTTTATCTTTATTTATTTTTTCACCGTTGGAGTGAAGTAAGCTCATTACCTCTAAGTATTGTGCTAACTCACGCAAAACATTAGGAGCATCTTTATCATCTGCCAAATCATTATAAATAGATGCTGTGTTTGTTGGCATTGAATCTGAGATATGATTGAATGCGTGTTCAAAATTTGCTAAATACCCCCAATTTGAATCTATTTCTTCTAGCAGCGGCTTATTATCTTTTTTAAAGAATAATACTTCGTAAAACTTGTCACCCGCAGTTATAGATTGTTTTGTGTTATCAATGTTGCGCAATAAGTATAATGTGATGCCAACTAACATTGGTGCGAGTGCAAGCAGAAAGATGTATTTTTTCATGGTAATATTCCAAATAGTTATATATTTATACATTAATGCTTTTGATTTGCAAAAACATATTGACATAGTGATTATATCACATAATAATGTTCTCAAAGTTGTTTGAATAGTTGGAGATTAAAATATTTCTAAAGTAGAAATAAAGACAGCAGTATTAAGCTAAATTATTTTTTGTCGGATTTATCCGATGTACCCTCAACCTTTTATAGGTTGAAGTCTAAATTTGAGAGTTTGATCCTGGCTCAGAATGAACGCTGGCGGCAGGCCTAACACATGCAAGTCGAACGGAGTTATATTGTAGCTTGCTATGGTATAACTTAGTGGCAGACGGGTGAGTAATATATAGGAATCTACCTAGTAGTACGGAATAATTGTTGGAAACGGCAACTAATACCGTATACGCCCTACGGGGGAAAAATTTATTGCTATTAGATGAGCCTATATTAGATTAGCTAGTTGGTGGAGTAATAGCCTACCAAGGCAATGATCTATAGCTGATCTGAGAGGATGATCAGCCACACTGGAACTGAGATACGGTCCAGACTCCTACGGGAGGCAGCAGTGGGGAATATTGGACAATGGGCGAAAGCCTGATCCAGCCATGCCGCATGAGTGAAGAAGGCCTTTGGGTTGTAAAGCTCTTTTAGTGAGGAAGATAATGACGGTACTCACAGAAGAAGTCCTGGCTAACTCCGTGCCAGCAGCCGCGGTAATACGGAGAGGGCTAGCGTTATTCGGAATTATTGGGCGTAAAGGGCGCGTAGGCTGGTTAGTAAGTTAAAAGTGAAATCCCGAGGCTTAACCTTGGAACTGCTTTTAAAACTGCTAACCTAGAGATTGAAAGAGGATAGAGGAATTCCTAGTGTAGAGGTGAAATTCGTAAATATTAGGAGGAACACCAGTGGCGAAGGCGTCTATCTGGTTTAAATCTGACGCTGAGGCGCGAAGGCGTGGGGAGCAAACAGGATTAGATACCCTGGTAGTCCACGCTGTAAACGATGAATGTTAAATATGGGAAGTTTACTTTCTGTATTACAGCTAACGCGTTAAACATTCCGCCTGGGGACTACGGTCGCAAGATTAAAACTCAAAGGAATTGACGGGGACCCGCACAAGCGGTGGAGCATGTGGTTTAATTCGATGCAACGCGAAAAACCTTACCACTCCTTGACATGGAAATTATACCTATTCGAAGGGATAGGGTCGGTTCGGCCGGATTTCACACAGGTGTTGCATGGCTGTCGTCAGCTCGTGTCGTGAGATGTTGGGTTAAGTCCCGCAACGAGCGCAACCCTCATCCTTAGTTACCATCAGGTAATGCTGGGGACTTTAAGGAAACTGCCAGTGATAAACTGGAGGAAGGTGGGGATGATGTCAAGTCATCATGGCCCTTATGGAGTGGGCTACACACGTGCTACAATGGTGGCTACAATGGGCTGCAAAGTCGCGAGGCTAAGCTAATCCCTTAAAAGCCATCTCAGTTCGGATTGTACTCTGCAACTCGAGTACATGAAGTTGGAATCGCTAGTAATCGTGGATCAGCATGCCACGGTGAATACGTTCTCGGGTCTTGTACACACTGCCCGTCACGCCATGGGAATTGGTTTCACTCGAAGCTAACGACCTAACCGCAAGGAGGGAGTTATTTAAAGTGGGATCGGTGACTGGGGTGAAGTCGTAACAAGGTAGCAGTAGGGGAATCTGCAGCTGGATTACCTCCTTGGGCTTTGCGCATAACTTACCATTTTTAATGATGGTGTTGTTATGTGCTATACTGCTGTCTTTACTTCTACTTTATTTTAATTTCCCAATAACGAAATTTTATGAGTGATAGGCCTCTTTCTCCACATTTACAAATATATAAAGTACAAGTTACTAGTTTTTTCTCTATTATGCACAGATTGACTGGTATCTTGCTATTCCTTTTATTAATGATACTTTCTTGGTATTTCATATTACATGTTTACTTTCCTGAGTTACTTATAGTAAGGTACTTAAATGCATTATTATTCACTCCTGTTGCTAAATTAGCTTATGTCTTATGTTTTGTAAGTTTTGTATATCATTTTCTTAATGGTATTCGTCATTTATTGTGGGATGTTGGGCTTAATTTAGAAATTACTGGCGTTTCAAGGAGTGCTATACTGCTGACAGTAACGCTACTTCTTTCTACTATTGCTTTTTTATTTATGTTTATATGAGTCAATCTGGAAATTCAGTACATCATTGGTGGGTCCAGCGTGTTTCTGCAGTAATTTTACTGCTCCTGTTTCCTTGGTTTATCTATTCATTTTCTTGCGCATTTTATACTGATAGCTCTTTGTCTTTTAGTGAAAAATTTATTAATCACCCTCTAGAGCTTTTATTTTTTGTTGTATTGTTGTTTTGCATTTTTTGGCACGCAGTTCTTGGAATGCAGGTAGTGTGTGAAGATTATATACACAGCGTATCTCTAAGGATTTTCACAATTACATGCATAAAGTACTTATCAAGCATTACTTATATAACCCTCGCTTTTACAATCTTTGTCTTCTACAGGCATATTTTCTTGTAAAATTGCCAATTCTGTGTTAATATATTATTAGTGTACTAGTTTTATCATTGAACTATAGTGATTTTGGTTTAGCAATATGTTAGAGACATTGAAAAAGTGGGGAATAGACCTTACGCTAAAGGTGAAGGATCTATTTAGTTCATCTGAGTCTCAAGTTTATGTCAAAGACCTTAGAAAGGTAATGATATATGAGGATGGACGAAAGTGTCAATATCCAAAAAATTATGATCAGATTGTAGATTCTGGGAGAGTTGTAAAAAAAAATGACAAGCTTGTAAAAAATAAAGACGGAAATCCAGAGTACCAGCTTATATATAATGAATACGAATTTGATCTAGCCTTGGTTAAGGAAATTGATAAAAAATCTTACTTTACTATTGACTTTTTAGTTAGTAAAGGTAGGCGTGAGGTTAATGATTATAGTAAATTTTATAAGCCATTTAAGTTTTCAAAAATAGATCTTGAAAAACATTTGCCGGTCTTTGAGGTTGATACTAAGTTACTTAGATTAACTAATTCTTCTTTTCTTGCTAAAAAAGGTTGCTTCATCAATGATGACACGGGAGAAGTTGATGAGAAAGATAGAGATGAAAAAGGAAGAAATGGAAAATTACTATACACTAGTGATTACAAGAAGCTAAGCACCCATTTTTCAGAAATTAGAGATCAGAATAATAACTTGGAGCTAGATAAAAGTCTTATATCTGTTCCTATTATTTTCGTTGCAAGCTTGGCTAAAGTTTGTACTAAATTGTTGACTTCTCTTCCTATAAAGTTAGGGGAGTATTTAATAAGCGAACAAAACCCAATTGCAAAGTCTTTTGGCTATCTTTTGTTCACCCCTGCAATGGCAGTAAAAAATTTAGTGAATATGGGAGCTACCATACTTAAGGCTCCAATTTTATTATTTGTAGCAGATAAGAAGAAGTATGGTGATGCTTACTTCACTATGTGGAAACACCAATTGAAAGGATGTTGGGAAGAAGCAAAAAGTGACTTTAATGTTATTAAAGGTGGAGAAAGGCTAAAGCCAGGGCAAAAGGATCATAAGCCACTTAGTATAGTGGGCACATGGGATGAGCTTAATGCTAGAAGGCCAGGTATTGAAAAAGACTTAGAGAAGCCGTCAAATAAAAGTAGTGAAAGTATAGATAAATCTAGAGAACCAGATATTGGAAAAAGCTTAAAGAAGGAGAAGTTGCAAAACAAAAGTAATGAGAAAATAGCTGCGTCTAAAAAAGCAGATGTTGAAAAAGTGAGTGATACTCCTCATGTTAATGAAGTACTAAGCAGACGGAGTTCATTTCAAGACGAAAAATTTCAATTACCTCCTCGCTAACCGGCCACTACTTTAAATTAACATTTACTTTCTTTATTAACTATTCCACAACAAAAACTTGCATGCATTTTACTATTAGCATAAGATGTTAATTATTTAATTAATTTTCTTAACTATATGCGCCCTGTAATACTATGTGGTGGTAGTGGCAGCAGACTTTGGCCTTTATCGAAGCCAAAGCAATTTCAAAAAATATTTAGCCATAACACTATGTTTCAGAACACTTTATTGAGGCTAAAAAGTGGTTATATGCCACCCATAATTGCCACAAATATACAGTACGAGTCGTTAGTGAAGAAGGAGTTGCATGCGCTGCGAGAATATAAAGTGATTTTCGAACCAGTGAAAATTGGAACAGCAGCAGCGATATTAATTGCTGCGCTTCTCTGCAATGAAAACGAGATAATGTTAATTCTGCCTTCAGACCATTTTATAGGTGATTTGAATAATTTTTATGCTTCTGCTCACAAAGCATCTCAGCTAGCTTCTGAAACTAACTCTATAGTTACGTTTGGAGTTAAGCCTCATGAATTCAATTCTGAATACGGCTATATAAATGCAGTTTATGATCATAAGGAAAAGTATCATATAGTAAAGGATTTCATAGAGAAACCTGAGCATGTATTAAGTAATGATTATTATTGGAATTCTGGAATATTTGTGTTCAAAGCAAAACGCTATATAGATGAGATCAAAAAATCTGCCCCGACTCTTTATAATTTATGTTTTGCAAGTGTGAAACATTTCACACCGCAAGAGAGATTTCTGTATTTAAAACAACGAGATTTTGCAGGAATTGAAGGCGTCTCTATTGATTACTTGGTAATGGAAAAAGCAAAAAACGTTGCAATGATAGAAGCTAATTTCGATTGGCTGGATGTTGGAACTTGGAATTCAGTTTTAGAATTGAGTGAGAAGTTTACGTCGTCATTCCGACATGTAACAAAAAAAAGAGAGCCAGTTTCAACGACAGAAAGTAATAAAAATTTATTGGGTGGAGCTTATAAGCAACCAAACAAAAGCCTAATATCGTTTATTAATAAGGTTAAGAAAGCAAAAGCGATAAGAAGAGAAATCAAGCCATGGGGATTTTGTAGTATAATTTTAATAGGCGAAAATTTTCTTATAAAATATCTTTTTATAAATCCATTAAGCTGCACTTCTAAGCAATTCCATCACTATAGAGATGAATACCATATAGTACTATCGGGAGTTGGGTATGTTAGTTTAGGCGACAAAGAATATGCTATAGTAAAAGACCATATGATAGAAATCCCAAGGGAAGTTTCCCATAGGATTGAAAATAGAAGCACAAGCTCTCCACTTGAAATAGTTGAATTTCAGATAGGAGAGCATTTATCTGATAATGATATAGTGAGGTTGGATGATGTATATGGAAGATTTTGAAATTCTAATGTTAAAGATACTCTATAAGTCTGCTAAATTTAAAGGAGTAAAAATATCTAGTTTTCAAATAAAGAAAAGTCTACAATTATACGAAGTTTCAAGAATATAATGTTTAACCTCAAAATATTTTGTAATGTCCATTGCCTTTGAAATTACTATGGCTGCTTGCTATTTGCGAGCGAAAAATGCCAGATTTTGCTCTATAACGACTTTGTTCTCTATTATCGGCATTGCCCTTGGAGTTGCAACACTAATAGTGGTGATGTCTGTGATGAACGGATTCAGAGCAAAGTTGCTTGACTCAATACTTGGCATTGATGGCCATATTAATGTTTATTTTGATAGGAACATAAATTCAGATTACTGCACAGTTTCGAAATCGATTGAGAAAATTCCTGGTATATTAAAAGCTACTCCTATGACCAATGATCAAGTTATTATTGTAGCAAATGGTAAAATTGCAGGTAGCGTAGTGCGAGGTGTGTCAACTAAAGATTTGCTTGATAGTACTACCATTACAAATAATGTAATTATAGGTGATGTAAAAAAATTTGATGAAGGGATAATAATAGGAGCACGATTGGCAGAAGCTTTGAACGTTGACTATGGCGACAAAATTACGTTTATATCATCTGAAGAATTTGATGCATTACTTGGTGAAATGCCGCGAATGAAAAAATATAAAGTTATAGCAATATTTGATATGGGTATGTTTGAGTATGATAATACCTTGATATATATGCCTCTAAAATCAGCACAAGCCTTTTTTAATTATGAAAATAGCATAAAAAATATAGAAGTACTTGTAGACGACGTTACTAGAGCTGGTAAGCTTGCAGATGCTATAGAAAAAGAAATAGGAATGAAAGCTGAAAGTTGGCAATCACAGCAAAGCCATTATTTTAGTGCTTTAAAAACTGAAAGAAATGTGATGTTTTTAATTCTTACTTTGATTATAGTTGTAGCAGCGTTTAATATTATCTCAAATTTAATGATGATAGTGCAAGAAAAGAAATCCGCGATTGCAATTATGCGTACATTTGGTGCAACAAGTGGAAGCATTATGCGCATATTTTGCGCTTGTGGTCTATTAATCGGTTTTACGGGAACTTGTCTTGGCTGTATTATAGGTGTCGTTTTTTCTCTCAATATCGAAAGTATTAGAGTGTTTTTAGAAAACATTACTAACGTCAAGCTGTTTGATCCTATGATATACTTTTTTTCAAGTTTACCGGTGATATTAGTCCCTCAAGATGTAGTAAGTATTTCTGCACTTGCGTTACTCTTATCATTTTTAGCGACAATTGCTCCTGCATTGCAGGCAGCTGCACAAGATCCTGCGGAGATACTACGTTATGAATGATACTCAGCAAAAGTACATAGGTTGGTTCTTAATTGTATTGTTATTTACCGGTTACATCACAATAAATAACATAATCTTTTTTAAAATAAGTCAGCAAGAAAGCGAAGACAATATAAATGTTTTAACGGAAAAAATAGATGAATTCAGAATGTCACTTGAAGTTAATCAATCCAGGGTAGAAAAAAAGATATTTGACTTAAAGAGAGGTCTGCACACTCAATGTGAGCAAGGTGATGGTAGCTCAAGGTATAAGAACCTCGCAAGATTGCTGCTACTTGTAGTTAAAATGAAGAATTCGTTATTGCGAGAAGCAAAATTTGATAATCATATAAATTCAATAAAGCCTTTGATATCAGAGCTTGATGATCCAGAGATAGAAAATGCAGTAAATGAATTGGAAAGTTTGAAAGAGGTAGATACTTTACGTGAGTTGAAGTTATCTTTTGAGAAGACCATTGCTGTTATTAACTACAATAAAAGTACATTGTCTAAAAAAATCATTTCAAACTGGATTAGAATACAAGATAAAAATGACCCATTAAGGGCAAAATTCGCAGAAATTGAGGAGTCAATAAACGATAATGATTGGCAAAATATAACTGTTACAGTAAGCAATTTAACGCATTCAGAATTCAAGCCATGGCTAAATAAATTGAATGGTTTTATTGTAGCTTCTAAGAATATTTCAACAATATATCATCACTTATTACAATATATCTCATGATTTATTTTATAATTTTCGCTCTTTCGTTTTTATTTGGCATATGGGTCAAGGTAAGTGGTGAAGTAATAAAATTGGAATTAGGCAATTACACTATAAGTATTGATCTATATTTCATTATTTTTACTTGTGTAGTTTTATTATTTTTATTAATTACACTTGTACGCTTTTTTTCCTCCATTTTATCAACATTTGCCAACATAAGAAATAGAAGAAGGGATAGGGAAGAATTGCTTCTCTTTGAAGCTTTTTTTAGCATAGACTTAGACAATATAGAGAATGCTGAAAAGCTAGTTAAAAGTCTAAATGAGAAGAGTGATAAGTTATCTTTAATAAAGCTCTTTAACTCAGGTAAGACGGGAAATTACAGCTTTTTCAGTAACGGTTTAACAAACGTTGCAAATAAAAATCGTAACTTAGCTCTACTTCTGGCCAATAAGCTGATTGTTCACCTCAAACAAGAAAAAGTAGTCTTTCAAAAATTTATAGAATATTGCTCTAGTTCAATTAATGATAAAATGCTATCTATTCCCTTTCAAATAGAGCATTGCATATTGAAAGAAGATTGGATTAATGCAATTTTGAAGTTGAGGGAAGCAGTTAAGTTCAATATTTTTCTTCCCTTTGACCATAAAGAAATGTTTGCAGTTTTTTATTGTGCTTTGGCAAAACAATATGAAAGTAAAGGGGATTTTAAAGGGGCTATAAAGTCTTTACTCAGAGCACAAAGTTATTATGCAACTTTTCGGCCCATTAATTATTTAAAGGCAGAATTATATATTAAACTTGGAAAAATCAGAAAAGCTTCTGCAGTGCTAGAGGCAGAATATGCAGTAAATCCTACTCCTCAGTCAGCTAAAATGTACATCAATTTAAATAGTAAAGGTGCTGAAAGACTATACAACTTACGCCCTGATTATTATTTTAGTTACTGTTTACTTGCTTTGTCCTCAATGAGTTCAGGTAAATATGATCTTGCAAGTCAATATTTAGACACTGCTATGAAAAAGGCTAATTACATGTCAATCTACTTTATTGTAATACAACTTAAGGTTACATTGCAAGAACACGACAAGGTAATTTATTGGCTAAACAAGATGGGCTCAGAAGCTTTGCCTGATCCGGGCTGGAAGTGTAAAAATTGTAACAGAGAACTAAAGCAATGGGATCATAAATGTTCAAATTGCAATAGTTTTAATTGCGTTTATTATATATTATAAGGTTCCACAAAGTGTGATGATAATAATATATGGGAAATTACCATCAAAGACCTCTATTGAACAATTTTTGGAGTAGATCTCTTAATATAACCCTTATTTCAAAATAATAAACCTGCAAGTTTTTTAGTTAGACTTGGTTCTAATGTCAAAAAAACTTGCTTTTAGACACTAACAATTATATATTTTAATAAATCAGGGTTGTATACAAAATGAAGAGCTTAAAGGAATTATCCTTAAGAATTAAGAATATTAGGTCTGTACAGAAAACCACGAAAATAATGCAAATGGTTTCTGCAGCAAAGTTATTACAAAGCCAAAAGAAATTATCAAATTCAAAATTATATATATCTAAGCTGCATAGCATTATTTCTTCATTAATGCTATCAGCTGATCAAAAATTACTGGCAAAAATTCTAAATATCAGTAATGACGGTTCTTACCTAGTATTCATTGTTGCATCTGATCGTGGCTTGTGCGGCAACTTTAACTCTTCTATTGTCAAATTTAGTCAAGAGCGTGTAAATAAGTCAATCGCAAATGGCAAAAAAGTAGATATTGTATTTCTTGGTAAAAAAGCTTTTGATGTAGGTAAAAATAGGTTTGACTCTAAAAGTATCTTAAAAATTGAAAATAGTAAGGGGATCACGTTAAAGCACGTAGAAGCTTTGGTTGGTGGTATAGATCTAAGTAAATACGATAAAGTTAAAGTTTTTTATAGTAAATTCTATAATACCTTCACGCAAAAACCAATGTTGGAAACAATAAAACCATGGAGTAAAGACTCATCCTTGATTGATAACTCTCTGGCTGGTCCAACAACAGATTACGGCTATGAGTATGAACCACAAAATATTGAATTTATTTTAAAATCTTTGATTCAGGATTACGTTGTAATTGCTCTTTACTCTGCTTTACTTGAAAGTGCAACAAGTGAGAATAGTGCTAGAATGGTTGCTATGGAATCAGCAAACAGAAACACTAAAGAGATGCTGAACAAACTAGCATTGCTTTATAATCGTTCTCGTCAAGCAGCAATTACAACTGATTTAATTGAAGTTATAGGTGGTGCAGAGTCTTTATAAAAATCTAAGGAATAGAAAATGAATATATTAAATATTGCAGCAGATATCACTAAATTAATAAAAAAGCAGAATCAAGATGCGGAAGTTACAATATATGAAACTAATAAGACTTCAGTTTCTCAGCGTCTATCAAAAATTGAGCAAATATCACAATCTAAAAATTGCACTGTAGGAATCAGAGCTATAGCAGGTAAAAACAAAGCTGCGTATATTTCTACAAACGATTTGAATAATCTTAGTGATACGGTAAGCCAAGTGGTAGAAATGGCAAAGAATGCGCCAGAAGATCCTTGCATTAATTTTGCTGTAAATGGTAGTAATTATATCTCTTCTGCAGATTTAAGTATCTCAGATAATAATGTTGTAACCGTTGATAACCTAAAAGAAATTGCTGAAGCTGCAGAAAATTCAGCCCTTGCACATAAGAGTATCACTAATTCTGAAGGAGCCTCTTCTTCATACGCTTTAGTGAATACAGTATTATCGACTGTTTCTGGTTTTATTGGCTCGTTTAGTAAATCAACCTTTGCTAATCAGGTCTCTGTTGTTGCTGGAAGAGAAAGTGAAATGAAGGTTGGTTACGATTATGATATAGCATGTAATTTTAGTGATTTAAAGTTGCCAGAGTTAATGGGAAAAGAAGCAGCAAAAAGAGCAGTTGATCAATTGAATTCACGTACAATTAAAACTGGTAAATTTCCAGTTATTTTTGAAAAAAGAGCAGCAAAAGGGCTAGTAAAAAGTTTTGCTTCTGCTATAAATGGGAGCAGTATTATAAGCAACAGTTCTTTCTTGAGGGGTAGTTTAAACGCTCAGATTTTCAACGATAGAATTAATATTGTCGATGATCCATTGTTGCCAAGAGGCATAGCATCGAGACCATTTGATGGAGAAGGGATAACTAGCAAGAAAAATATATTTGTAAAAAACGGAATATTACAAAATTGGATTTTAGACTTATACTCGGCTAGAAAATTAGACTCAGAAACAACCGGAAGTGCAACTCGTGCAAGTAATGCTGCAGTTATTCCTGCAGCTAGTAACCTCTACATTGAGAATGGTAATGTATCGTTTGAAGAATTAATTCAGGAAGTGAAAGAGGGAATATATGTAACTGATTTATTTGGTTTTGGTGTTAATTTAATCAATGGCGATTACAGCCAAGGCGCTTCCGGATTTTTTATAGAAAATGGAAAAATAACGTATCCAATACATGAGATTACCATTGCTAGCAATTTAAAGGATATGTTTAGCAATTTAGTCGTTGCAGATGATCTAACTTTTTGTGGGCAATTTAATTCACCAACGATTAAAGTTAGCGAAATGACGGTTGCAGGTTCGCTTAACGATTAAAAAATTTATTTGCATTAAGTACAACAATTGTGTATTATTGTCATGTAATGTTAAGAATAGACTATGGAGTATAAAGGTTTAGTTTCAATAGCTAAGCTTAAAGCATTCTCAATCGTAATTTCAAAGTTTTTCATCACATTAGTAATGTTAATTAATAATTTAGGAGTTGTTTAAATGGAATTTGGTAATGTAAAATGGTTTAATGCCGAAAAAGGCTATGGTTTCATCAAGCCAGAAGGTAAAGGGGGTGACGTTTTTGTACATATTAGCACGTTGGAACGTTCAGGAATAAGGCCTGAGACACTTAAAGGAGAGAATAAAGAGAAGGGGATAAAAGGAGAAAGGGTGAGTTATGAGGTTAAAGAGGAGCGTGGTAGAAACGGAGAAGATAAAAAATCTGCAATCAATTTAAGATTGGAAGATTAATCTATTATGAAGTCTTTTAATAGGGTTAACGTATTGTGAATAATTTTTATGAGATGGGTCTCGCAGCTTCGCTTACACAAGCTCTAGATAAAAATAATCTTTTCGTCCCAACTCCGATTCAAATACAAGCGATTCCCTTAGCGCTACAAGGTAAAGATATTCTTGGGTCTGCTCAAACGGGAACTGGAAAAACTTTGGCATTTGCTATTCCGTTGGTTGCTAAGTTGCTGAATGAGCCTAACACTGGTTCAGCTTTAGTCATCGTGCCAACCAGGGAGCTTGCGCATCAGGTAACAAATGAGATAAGAAAACTCTTATTTCAAAATTCTGCACTAAGGGTCGCTTTATTGATTGGTGGTGAGCCTATTTTTAGGCAGCTAAATCAGCTTCAGAAAAAACCACAAATTGTAATAGGTACTCCTGGTCGTATTATAGACCATATTGAGCGTAAAACTTTGATTACTCGCAATGTTAGCGTTCTTGTGCTTGATGAAACGGATCGTATGTTTGATATGGGCTTTGGAATTCAAATTGAAGGGATCATGAAATATCTGCCAAAAATACGGCAGACTCTTATGTTTTCTGCAACTCTTCCTAGTGATATAGTTAAACTTACTGAGAAGTACCTTAATCGACCAGAACGTATTTCTGTTGATTGTGAGACTACAACTTCTGTAAAAATTAAGCAAGAGATTGTTTATGCATCAGAATCAGAAAAATATGAAAAGCTTGTTACACAACTATGTCAGCGCGAAGGATCAATCATTATCTTTGTCAAAACAAAGCAAGGAGCGGATCAGCTAGCTAGCAGATTGCACAAAGATGACTATAGCGCTTTAGCAATTCATGGTGATTTAAGGCAGCACAAGCGCGAAAGGGTCATTAATTCTTTTCGTCGTGGCCGCAATCAAATCATGGTTGCAACAGATGTTGCTTCTCGCGGCCTTGATATTCCCCACATTCAACATGTTATCAATTATGATGCACCACAATCGCAAGCTGACTATATTCATCGTATAGGCAGAACTGCACGTGCTGGAGCTGAAGGGCATGCGCTATCTTTTGTTACACCTCAAGATAAGAGAAGACTACCTGCATTGGCAGACAAAGAAGGAGAGCCAAATTTTGATTGTAGTGTGCAATTTAAAAAACGTAATAGCAAAAAGGTCTTTAAAAGGCCAAGTACGTTAAAGACTAAATACGGTAGAAAAAAGATCAATGCATTTAAGAAGAAAAGCAGAGTACTAGAAAAAGCATATTAAATAGGATTTACCTACAACTTGATAAGCGTAAAACTCGTCATTCCGCTACTCATTAGCGGAATCTATGTTGAGATATCGCGGTGCTATGACGTAGATCCAGAGTGGGGATTCAAATTGGCTACAGCGAACTGCTGGATTTCAATTTTTTTAATAATTGTGTGCTATTCATTATATATGAGTTCCCACTTTTAAAGAGAATAGGAGATGATTTCCAAAAACTTAGAGGCAAGTTTGAATAGAGCGCTACTCATTGCTTCTAATTTTAATCTAAAATATGCGAAAGTAGAACATTTATTGCTGGCGTTAACTAAAGACGTGGATGTAAATTACGTTTTATCAAGATGTAATATCAGAGCCGATGAAATCATCAA
The DNA here is from genome assembly GCF_964273535.1 of Wolbachia endosymbiont (group A) of Norellia spinipes. Lineage (NCBI taxonomy): Bacteria > Pseudomonadati > Pseudomonadota > Alphaproteobacteria > Rickettsiales > Anaplasmataceae > Wolbachia > Wolbachia endosymbiont (group A) of Norellia spinipes. The sequence continues at coordinate 941,797 of NZ_OZ187006.1, read as the reverse complement.
TATGGATAACATTCTATCAAGATGCAATATTAAGGCTAATGATTATAATAATAATATAAAAGGGTTTTTACAAAGCAGTTCTGAATTGATTATCAGTGGAGTTAAACCTAGCTCAATGTTTCAATGCATAATACACAGAGCAATAATACGGGCTCATAGCTTGGGAAAAAAAGAAATAAATGGAGCAAGTGTTCTAGTAGAAATTTTGTCTGGGCAAGATTTATACGTTGAAGATCTATTGCAGAAACAAAGTGTGAAAGATTCCAATTTGATTTACCATATATCTAATATGAAATACTTGAGCGATATAGATGAATACACCACCAATCATAAAGTAAAACTTGATAAAAATAATGACGCTCCTACTACAGTAAATAAAGGTGAGCTACTAAAAGATGAGGAAGTTCTACAAAGTTATTGTAAAAATTTAAATGACTATGCAAGAAGCAAAAAAATAGATTATGTTATTGGTCGTGATTATGAATTAAATCGCACTATAGAAATATTATTGAAGCGTAGAAAAAACAACCCTTTATATGTTGGAGACCCAGGTGTTGGCAAAACAACAATAGTTGAGGGTTTGGTACTCAAGATCATTGAAGGCAGTGTTCCGAGTGCGCTCAGGTCCAGTATAATTTATGCTTTGGATTTAGGATCACTCCTTGCAGGGACACGCTACAGAGGTGATTTTGAAGAGAGAATAAAATCTATAATAAAAGCGATTGAGGCAAAACCAGGTGCTATCCTTTTTATTGACGAAATACACACTATCATTGGAGCAGGTTCTACAAGTGGTAGCTTTCTTGATGCAGGTAACCTACTCAAACCTGCGCTTGCAAGAGGTACACTGCGTTGTATAGGTGCAACTACATATAGAGAATACAGCACTAGTTTTGAAAAAGATAAAGCACTAGCGAGAAGGTTTCAAAAAATTAATGTTAAAGAATCTTCTGTTAATGAAACGATAAAGATACTAGATGGTATAAAGCACTACTATGAAGGGTATCATGGAGTATATTATACAAAGAATGCCATTAGGTCTGCGGCTGAACTTTCGCATAAGTATATTACTGGGCGAATATTACCTGATAAAGCGGTTGATGTTATTGATGAGGCAGGGGCATATTGTAAATTGCTAAGAAACAGGGGTAAAATTGTAAATAGTAGAGATATTAAGAATACCATTACTAGAATTACAAATGTGCCTTGCGGATCTGAATCTGATGATTTGCAGAAAGTAAAGTCTTTAAAAGCTAATCTAGAAAAGGTGATTTTTGGCCAAGAGCAGGCAATAGAATCTCTTGTTAATTCTATTAAAATTGCTAAATCTGGGTTGAGAAATTACAATAAGCCTTTAGCAAATTATCTTTTTGCAGGGCCAACCGGTGTTGGTAAAACCGAGCTAGCAAAACAATTAGCAGAAAGCATGGGCATGAATCTTATACGCTTTGATATGTCCGAATATATTGAATCTCATACGATATCAAGGATGATTGGTTCTCCTCCTGGATATGTAGGTTATGATCAGGGTGGATTACTCACAGAGTCTGTATCTAACAATCAATATAGTGTTGTGCTGCTTGATGAAATTGAAAAGGCCCATAGCGATATCTATAATATATTGCTACAAATTATGGATTATGGTTGTGTTACAGACACTTACGGACGTAAAGTTAACTTTTCCAATATAATTTTAATTATGACAACTAATGCAGGAGCAGTTGAACGCAGCAAAAGTTTTGTTGGCTTTGGACATAAAAATTTTAACATTGGTGATAGCGAAAAAGCAATAGAACAGGTTTTTAGCCCTGAATTTCGTAATCGTCTTGATGCGATTATTTCTTTTTCTGACTTAAGTACGGATGTGATTTTGCATATTGTGGATAAATTTGTTCTAGAACTGAAAAAGCAACTGACGCAAAAAGGCATAAACTGCTTGGTAGAGGATGAAGTGAAATCTTATCTTGTACAAATGGGTTATAGTAAGGAAATGGGAGCACGTCCGATAGAGAGACTTATTGAAAAAGAGATAAAAAGTTACTTAGCGGAAGAAATACTGAATCGTAAATTAATAAAAGGAAAGAAATTAAGAATCTATATGAATAAAGTAGAAAATAAAATTGCTTTTAATATAGTTTAAAATCCTTGTATTGAACTTCATCTTTGTTACAATTTATAACTTAAATTTAATTTGAATTATAGTGATAAGTGATAAAGTAAAACAAGTCCTAAGCTACTACGAAAGTGAAAACCCCGGGGTAAAAGCAAATCTTACTCGTATTCTCATGCATGGAAAGCTTGGCGGTACTGGCAAGTTAGTGATTCTGCCAGTAGATCAAGGATTTGAGCACGGGCCAATAAAAAGCTTTGAAGTTAACCCTGATGCTTATGACCCACATTATCATTTTCAGCTTGCAGTTGATTCGGGAGTAAGTGCATATGCTGCTCCACTTGGTATGATTGAAGCTGGTGCTTCAACTTATGCTGGAATGCTCCCACTTATTTTGAAACTTAATAGTTCCAACTCCTTACATTCAAAAAATCTGACTTCTGATCAAGCAATAACCTCTTCTGTGAAAGATGCACTGCGTTTGGGCTGCTTGGCTGTTGGATTTACTATATATCCTGGTTCTGCTAAGTGTTTTGATATGATGGAAGAAGCCCGTGAAATCGTAGCTGAAGCCAAATCTTATGGGCTTGCAGTAGTGCTATGGTCTTATCCACGTGGTGAAGGAATTTCCAAAGAAGGTGAAACAGCAGTTGATGTTATTGCCTATGCTGCGCACATAGCAGCTTTACTTGGCGCTAATATAATCAAAGTAAAGCTTCCAACTAGATATTTAGAAAAAGAAAAGATAGAAACAGAAAATATTGAATCATTATCTAAAAGAATTGAATATATTAAAAAATCTTGCTTTGCAGGGAAAAGAATAGTAGTTTTTTCTGGTGGCGAATCGAAGGAAGTAGATGACATATGCAATGAAGCGAAAGAAATTAAGCAGGGAGGTGGTAATGGTTCAATCATTGGACGTAACACTTTTCAACGCAAAAGGGAGGAAGCTTTATCTATGCTAAAAGATATAATGGATATCTACACATAAAAAACGGCTGGGTGGCAGAATGGCTTATGCGGAGGACTGCAAATCCTTTTATACCGGTTCAATTCCGGTCCTGGCCTCTTTCATTTTCTATATCTTGTAAAAGTTGCTCAATTCAACAGTAGCTTTAAGTGTGTAACCTATAGAGAAAGCTTGTCCATTATTCATAAGTAAAATCAATTTCTTTTCAAGTTATGGTTATACTCTTATAGCGTTTCATGGTAAAAAATAAACTAAAAATAAGCAAAGTGTTTTACAAAATGATATTACGTAATTTATTGTTTTTACTGCCGCCTGAAGTTGCTCACTCTTTGGCAATCATGGCATTAAAGAAAATACCTTATAAGAATCCTATAGAGCTACCAGAATCTTTGAGTGTGAATTTTTTTGGTAATAAGCTCAGAAGCCCCGTGGGCCTGGCTGCAGGTTTTGACAAGAATGCAGAAGTTATAAGGCCTATGCTTTCATTTGGTTTTGGGTTTATTGAAACTGGTACTGTAACTCGTAATCCACAATATGGAAACAAAAAACCAAGAATTTTTCGGTTAATTAAAGATCAAGGGGTAATTAACAGATTGGGATTTAACAATAAAGGAATAGACTATTTTCTTAAACAAATAGATGAAACCAAGCTTGATGACTGCATTTTTGGCATAAATATAGGAAAAAATAGTGCATCGAAAGACCAAATTAGTGATTATGTTGATTTAATAAAGATGGTATATGGAAAAAGCAATTATATAGTGCTGAACATCTCGTCTCCAAACATGCCTAATTTACGCAATCTGCACAATAAGCAAGAATTATCGAAATTGTTGAAATCCATCCGGAAATCAATTGATAATTCTAAATCCATACCAATAATATTAAAAATCTCACCAGATATAGATCAGCAAACGAAAGAAAATATCGCTGAGCTTGCGTTGGAATATAAGATTGACGGATTAACAGTAAGCAACACTACGGTAAGTAGAGATAATCTGCATTCCCACCACAACGAAAGTGGCGGATTGAGTGGCAAACCACTGTTCAAACTTTCAACCGAGTTATTGGGCGATATGTACAAATTTACTAAGGGCAAAATATTATTGATAGGGTGCGGAGGAATCTCAAGTGGTGCTGATGCATATAAAAAAATAAAGGCAGGAGCCTCTTTGGTGCAGTTGTACACTGCTCTCATATACCACGGACCTCAAGTTGTAAACAAAATTAATCTAGAACTTGCAGAACTAATAAGGAGAGATGGATTTAGTAACATTAGTGAGGTGGTGGGTTGTATACATTAATTTTGGAAGTTGGTGGTATTATTTTAATAAAATAAGACTAATTCTCTGGTATAAAGGTGGTAGAAAGTGCTTTTCTTTTAAATAATGGGTATGAAGAGTTTGAATGATGCAATATCTAAGATCATTGATTATAAATTTACAAATTATGCAATATTAGAAGAGGCACTAACTCACCCAAGCGTAAATAAAAGGAATAGCAAAAACCAGATTGTAAGCTACGAAAGACTAGAGTTTTTGGGCGATAGTGTTTTGAATATGGTCGTATCTGCCATACTGTTTAAACTATTTCCTGAAGAAAAAGAAGGAGCATTGGCAAAAAGAAAGACGGATTTAGTTTGTGGCAACACCATTGCTAATGTTGCTAAAGAAATAAAATTAGGCAGCTTTATCATCATGAATAATAGTGAACGCTGCAATGGAGGAAGATGTAACCTAAAAAATTTAGAAAACTCGCTTGAAGCACTAATAGGTGCAATTTATATTGATGGCGGACTTGAAAATGTTGAAAAATTTATTACCCAATATTGGGAAAAGCTAGCTAAAAGCATGCTTGACCCCCCTCAAGATCCTAAAACCTCACTGCAAGAGTGGACTCAGAAAAACAAATTGCCTTTACCAGAGTATGAGCTTGTAAAACAAACTGGACCAGCACACAATCCTGAATTTACTATATCAGTTTGCATAGAAGATTATGGTAAAGTTTCTGCATGTGCTTCTAGTAAAAAGATTGCTGAACAAAAAGCTGCTGAGTTGATGCTAGAAAAAATTGGAAAAGACGCTTCAGTTTAGGCAAAATAGGCATTAATGTAAGTTTTAAGGAAGCTAATAGCGTTTAGGGGAAATGGTCAATTTAAGGAGAAGCATAGTATTATTCATAAAAAAGTTGATCTACCAAAAATTAAGCCTTATGTAGTGGAATATCAATGGCCATTGTTGGAGATGCGGAAAAAAAAGAAGTAGCAAGTTACCAAAAGGTGTTATGCCAGATACATTTGGTCCAAGAGTTGTTTTGTGAAGTTGACAGAGTCAAGGAGAATGAAAGTTTTAAAAAATAGCATATTTTTTAATTATAAAAATTTAATATTAACTGATATAGCTAACCCAAGAAAGGTTTTCCTACGTCATACCGCCGCGGTATCTCAGCATAGATTCCGCTAACAAGTAGCGGAATGACGAATTTTTGTTTTTCAAATTATCGGTAAATCTAAGTCAGTTTAGCTATATTATCTCTCACACCGCTTAGCTGAACAGATACCATAAAAGATAGCTAGAAAGCAATTGCACTTGCAGCAAATTTCAAGATACAAGCTTCTGTATTTATTTTAAATTAAAAAAAGCTCAAGAAAAATAAAGTCAATTTTTGACGTCCCAAATATTACAGAATGTAATTGATTGATTGAGTAAAAACCAGTGAACGGTCAGGTTAAAACATGTTTTTAAATTTTTGCCAAAATCCTGGTTTATTATCATTAACCTTTGTAAATGTTATATTTAAACTGTATTTCGGATCATTTGGCACGTCGTATTTTATGCTAAATGTTGAAACTTTATCGTTATTGTAAATATGTACATCATCATATGATAGCTTTGTTGTGTAACACTTTACATGCTTTTGCTTATCATACACTAAATCACCTGACTCCCTTTCTAGTTCCACAAATTTCGTTTTTTTCTGACATTCCTTCATTTTTATTAAATCCTTATCTAGTGATATTGAAACTGGCAACGTATTTCCAGCATATTCTTTAGCTAAAAGTTCACTTTGAGGATACATTTTTATTTCCCTGCCAAAATGTGAGTCTATGAAATTATTACTCCAAAATTTATCGCCAGAATGCACGTACTCATCAGTAGCATACGGCACCCCACCATAACTGCATTGAACTTTGTAATCTCCAACACCGTTGTTTTGAAAAAAATCATGAATGGCAGTGTAGCTACCGTCAGCATCATTTATATAATCCATTACTTTATTCCTTAAACTTTTAGTTCATTATATCATAATCATTATGTCAATCAATCAAAAAAGCTCTCTCTTGCTGTTTTTAGAACTGATTTTAAGCAAGCGCTCTCGATTAGTTGGGAGCGTATTTATAAGATTGTGACATTCGTGCCTCCCAGTTTTTCACATACTGCTGAATCAATTCAGGATAATCTGTAATAATTAATAAATTTTCAGCATTTCCTTTTTTAGCTGTCTTACTAAGGTTAAATGACCCTGTGATGACTTTTTGATTGTCAACAATCATTATCTTATTATGAGCAATCTTTGGCTTATCATCGATCCAAATTGGTACTCCACCTGAAAATAATTCATTTATAACACTATATTTTGAGTAGAGTTGCGATTTATCTAAGATGACTTTAACATCAACACCGCGTTCTTTAGCATTAATCAAAGATTTTGCAACTGTTCCAAGAGTAAATGTATATTCTTGAACTAAGATAGATTTTTTAGACTGATCTATTACGCTGATTATCGGTACAGCACAATCTTCTCCAGGTGAAAAGCAAACCGTAGCTTTTGGGCAGGGCGAAAATATAAAACCCGCATAGTAATACAGAGAAAAACACATTAACAAGAATAAAAAGTGAAAAAGCCTCACAACAACCCACCCCCGGATATACGGCGATAGGCTACATCATAATTTAATCACCTGTCAATCCATATTCTTCCCACTTCTCCATGACTTTTCTTACTATTTCCTCACTCATTTTAATTTTCTCTCCCCATTCTCGTTTGGTTTCAGGCGGGATTTTATTTGTTGCATCAAATCCCATTTTACCTCCAAGTCCACTTTCAGGGGAAGCAAAATCTAAATAATCAATAGGTGCGTTCTCTATTGTGATTGTGTCACGCACAGGGTCCATTCTCGTTGATATTGCCCACATCACTTCCTTCCAATCACGTACATTTATATCATCATCAACAACGATAATAAACTTCGTGTATAAAAATTGCTTTAGAAAGGAAAGTATGCCCATAACAATTCTTTTTGCCTGCCCTGGATAAGACTTTTTTATCGATATCACCGCTATTCTATATGAACAACCTTCTGGTGGTAGATAAAAATCCACTATCTCTGGAAATTGATTGATAAGAATGGGCACAAAGATTTCGTTGAGCGCTTCACCAAGAATTGATGGTTCATCAGGTGGCTTGCCAGTGAAAGTGCTGAGATAAATTGGATTTTTGCGCATAGTAATTGCAGTAATATTAAATTCTGGAAATTGCTCAACAGAATTATAGTAGCCGGTGTGATCTCCGTATGGCCCTTCATCTTGATATCTATCCAAACTTACATAGCCTTCCAGAACAATCTCTGCATGAGCTGGCACTTGAAGCGGAATAGTCTTACAATTTACAAGCTCAAGCGGTTTTTTGCGCAGCAACCCAGCAAATTGGTATTCTGACAATGTTTCTGGCACTGGAGTTACCGCAGCAATAATTGTTGCAGGATCACTACCGATCACAGCAGCAGCAGGAAATTTCATATTTTGTTCCTTCTCTTTCCATCGTTTGTGGTGACCTGCACCACCACGATGTGCAAGCCAGCGCATTAGAGTCGTTTTTTTATCTATAACCTGCATACGATATATTCCAAGATTGAAATTATCTTGCTTGTCTTCCGTTGGGCCTTTTGTCACCACAATTGGCCAGGTGATAAGTGGTGCAGGTTCATTTGGCCAGCATGTTTGAATAGGTAGCAAACTAAGATCCACCTCATCCCCAGTTAGCACCACTTCTTGACATGGAGCCTTGCTCACAACTTTACTTCGCATCGACAATACAACTTTTAGTAAAGGAAACATTTTCACGGCATCTTTGAAGTTTTTTGGTGGCTCAGGTGATCGCAAAAATGCTAAAAGTTTACCAAGATCTCTTAGTTCACCAGGGTTTATGTTCAACCCCAATGCAATCCTCTTAATAGTACCAAATAAATTCACCAAAACTGGAATCGAATTTTTACCGTTTTCCGTGACAACATTTTCAAAGATGATAGCTGGTCCTTTATTTGACAAAACCCTACGGTGAATTTCTGTCATTTCAAGAACTGTTGAAACTTCCTCCTTAATCCTAATCAGATCTTTTTTTTCTTCTAAGGCTTTAATGAAGTCGCGTAAGTTGGTGTACATATTAAAATTTAAAATAACTTAAAACAAGTCTTCTAGTGTAATCACATGATGTATCGTATCTTTTAGATATTGGTTCTCAGAAACTCCATTTGCAGCAATTAACACCCAGAATATTTGCTTCTTTGATTTCGTTTTTTCTCTATAAATTGCTTCTTTTCTTTTTAATTGTTCGACAAATTCCTTTGTTACTGTATAAGGTTTATCACTATATTTTATCTCACAGAGCATTACACATCCATCTTCTCGATCGAAAACTAGATCTATTTGAGCACCAGACTCTTTACTGTATTTTTCTGGTTGATATTGCCAATCTCCACATATAACTGCTATATGCTCTATATCTAATTTTTTTCTAATTACATTGGCATGTTTAAAACACACTGCTTCAAATGTTTGCCCTGTCCATGTTTGCCAAGCTGGTTTCTTTATTGCTAACTCCCAATAGTGAGCATCACTTATTATTGCCCTTTTTGTTACTTCCTTAAACGGCTCAATCCACGTTAGATAAAATAATACATATTCGTCCATTACCCTGTAATATACTCCTCTCTTTCCCTTGTTCAATGGTAAAAAACCACCAATAAATCCTGCTTCTTCTAAACTCCTTAATTTAGCAGTTAAGCGACCACCCTCAGTGATTTTAGTCGCTTTTATAAGTTCTTTTCTGCTTATCCCTTTTGGCTTTTTTGCAATCGCACGAATGATATTTAGATATGTCTCTGGCTCTTCATACAAGGAGTGAAACAACATATCAAATTCATCAAATAACAAACCACCCTTCTGAAAACAGATCATATTAATGTTTTGTGCTGCTGATAATCCTTTACTTACTTCCTTAAGGTAATGTGGTATTCCTCCAATAGCCATATAGATCTGTAATATCTGCTGGTGATTAAGGTTGATTCCTAAATATCTTAGATACTCTTTAGTTTCACGTAAGTTAAAAGGCTGCAAAGGTATCCTTGCGGTAATGCGGTTATGCAACCCCCCTTTTGGTATAAATTATATTTTCCAACATCCAAGAAGCTGCTGAACCACATACAACCAAGATAAGCTTCTTTCGGTTTGTCCAATGTATATTCCAAAAATATTCTAACGTTTCTAGAAAACGAGACTTTCTTGTAGCTAACCATGGAAGTTCATCAAAAAATAAGACAATGTGTTCATTCTCATGTGTGTTATCAATAGCAAGTGTTAATTGTTGTAATGCATCCAGCCACACTTCAGGCAAAGCAATTTTTGCACCTTTATAAAAAGTATTTGATAACGACTGTGTAAAAATTGCAAGTTGTTCCTGCATAGTACCATTATTAAGACCTGTTTGTTCAAATAAAACATCGGCATGTTTACTGAAAAATTGTTTTATTAGGTACGTCTTACCCACACGACGCCGACCATACACTGCAATAAACTCAGCAAATGGGGAAAAGAGAAGCTTACTTTCTAGAATGGCTATTTCCTTTTCTCTACCAATTATTGGTTCGCTCATATAATTTACCGCCGCATTTGTTAGCATTATACACGGCGGTTATAAGATGATCAACTTTTTTCACCACCATGTTTACAGTTGTTATACGCGGCGGTAAAAGATAGAGCATCTCATAATTGGCTATTCTGGCGATGGTTTGGTCATTTGCATCACCAAGTCTTCTGATGAGCTTTTCAGTAATGTGCTTGAGTTCCATTGTACGTAAAGTTTGCATTTGAGGCAAAACTGGTTATAAAATACACTTGATATAAATGTTTTCATATATTAATATTAGATGCTTCTTTTAATATACAGATAAATGTGTACTAAAGTTTTATGTTGTAGGTTTTTAAATAAATTGTATGTCTAGAATATCGTTTTTATTGATCCTTATACTGGCAGTAGCAAGTTTACCAGTAATAAACAATTGGCTTTCAAATCGCAGCCAAATGCTAAGCGATGATTATATAGGTGAGAAATTAGATAATTATATAAGTAGAAATTTTGATAAGATCGTAAAAACTCTCAAAGAGGAATCGATTAAAAGTAGTTACGCTGCTCGAGATAATGTGACCAAAAGTAAAATTTCACAATACAAGGATCAAATATTTGACCTTACTTATCCTTACTCCGGAAATGAAAATAGTAGTGTTATAGCTGTAGGTTTCTTTGACTATTCTTGTGGATATTGCAAGACTATAAAAGACGATATAAAACAGTTAATTAACGACGGTAAAATTAAGTATATCTTTAGGGATGCTCCAATACTTGGTAATGACTCTTTAAGGGCAGCAAAAAGCGCTTTAGCTGTTTATTTTATTGATAAAGAAAAATATTTCGACTTTCACTATTCTGCTTTAAGTCACAAAGGAGGATTTTCAGACGAAAGCATATTGGATATAGTGAAAAGCATAGGGATTGATGAGGACGATTTTAATAATTCCATGAAAAATAACGCGGACAAAATTGAGCAAATGATAAATGGCAGTAAGCTCCTAGTAAGAGATTTGGGAGTAGGGGGCACACCTTTTTAATAATTGGGGATAGTCTGTTTGTAGGAGCAACTGATTTGAATGTATTACGCAAAAAAGTAGATGAATTAAGTCGCAAGCAAAAACTAGCTTCAGCGATTAATTTGCTATAAAATTTTATTTTTTTACTTGACAACGTAAACGAATCTAATTATGAATGTGATAAATAGCAGTACGTATAAGATACGCAGTAGCTCAAGAAAAGCAGGTGATGCCTACAGTCGAGCATAACCTTAGCCTGCAAAGGTTGACTAATCCATTAAAAAGTGTTAAACTTAACATATAGCTACCATTCTGAGGTTACAATATGAAAGAGCCTAATTATACAAGAGAACCAATTGCTCTTTTTCGACAAATCAAAGAAAAGAAAAAATCAAGTGATTTACTGCATAATTTAAAAAATGCTTGTCCCAAAAATCTAAACATAGGAATTGCTATAAAGACAGGAGATTGCTTTTTTGACTCCGTGGCTCAAGGGTTGAATGAGTTAAATATAAAACCTGGTTATCGTTTTACCGCAAAATCATTAAGAAAAGATTGTGCAGATTATGCTGAAAACAAAAAGGACTCACGATGGGTTTTTAATGAAATAACAAAAAATATTGCTGAAGGATATGCTGTACCTATGATAGGTTCAAACGGAAATGTAATGAAAGATAACCAGAACAATATTATACCAGACAATATTGCATCTTTTGATAGATATTTAAAAGATATTAGAAGTATGGCTACAGAAGCTAGCCCACCTATATGGGGTCGCCCAGGGGTTGAAGGGAGAATGATATGTGATAATTATGAAGTGGAGCTTTATATTTATTCAATAGAGGAAGATAGTCAAAAAGTTACAGTAACTAAAATTACAGCACATGATGATGATCTAGAAGTTTTTATACAAGATGTGAATCTTGATCAATTAAAGATAGATAATAGTAAAAAAACTGTAGGAGTAGTGAATTACATGCAACATTTTGTACCACTCCTTAGTGGAATTTCTGAAGATATAAAAGAAGATCAACAAGTTTCTAGTGAAGAAATTTTTAGTACAGATAAAAGAGTTCCTCCTTCTAATCAACCAGAGCAAGAAGTACAACAAGAAAGAATTAATACCAGCACTAATGCGACTGTTTATACGGATAAAGAAATCCCTTTTTCTCATCAACTAGAGCAAAAAACACGACAAGAAGGAATTAATGCCAGCGCTAGTGCGACTGTTTATACGGATAGAGAAATTCCTACTTCTAATCAATCAGAGCAAAAAGTACAACAAGAAATAATTAATACCAGTACTAGTGCGCCGGTTTTACAAATTCACATAGATAAAGAAATCCCTTCCTCTCATCAGCAAGAACAAAAAACACAACAAAAAGAAATACAAAAAAAATTAATTAATAATTACAAGAAAGAGGGAGTGTTAAATAAACTGTGTCAAACCGCATTTTTAGTTCAACTCAATTTTCAATTTGCCAGGAAAGAAAACATCAAGTTGAGAGATAGTTAATGCCCAATCATGTACAGGCATCGTCCACTTTTCCTCTGCCTTCTTTATAGCACAATATACCTGCTTATACAAGGCATTTATGCTGGTAAATGAGCCTTTGGTCTTAGTGAATTTCCTAATTTGCCTATGTAGCCCCTCTATGGGATTGGTGGTGTAGATTATCCTCCTAACTGGACCAGAATACTTAAAATAACCAGACAAGTTTTCCCAATTATTCTGCCAAGATTTTATAACCATAGGGTACTTTGTGCCCCATTTTTCATCCAATTCCAACAGATAATTCTCGGCAATTTCCTTGCTTGAAGCTTGATATACCTTCTTTAAATCGCTCAAAAAACTCTTCGCATCTTTACTGGCCACATACTTCAGTGAGTTGCGTATCTGATGCACTATACACATCTGCACTTCCGCATTAGGAAAGACACTGTTTATAGCTGCAGGAAAGCTTTTCAGCCCATCAACGCAGGCAATAAGGATATCTTCTACTCCTCTTTCTTTGAGGTCATTTAGCACTCCCAACCAGAAGTTAGCTCCTTCACTTTCAGCCAAATAAAAACCTAATACTTCTTTTTTGCCATTTTGATCTATGCCTAATATGTTATACATGCATTTACTTACGCAATGCCCGTCCTCTTTGACTTTAAAAAACCATGAAAACTATCGGATATACAGACTGCAGCGGGCGACTACGCCATTCGTTGATTACTGGTAGCAATTTGTCAGTAATACTTGATATCTCTGCCGCCGATATTTTGTGATCATAAATTTCCTCAACATGTGACACTATATCTCTATAGCCCATACCACTGGCAAATGTGCTCAAAATCTTCGTTTCAAGCTCTGGATGTAAGTTTGTTTGCCTTTTTTTGACTATTTGTGGTTCGAAACTTCCTTCCCTATCTCTTGGCGTCAAAAGCTCAAATGACCCTGCGCTTGTACGTAAAGTCTTTGCATTCCTCCCATTTCTTCGATTATTCTCTTCGCTTTCAGCCGACAAGTGGTTTTCTATTTCACCTTCCAGGCTTACCTCCAGCAACTTTTTTATAAACGGTGTTAATGCTCCATCTCTTCCTGTCAACGGTCTTCCTTCTCGTATAGACGACAGGATATTTGTTTCTAATTCTTTATAATCTACCAAACCGGTAGTTCTGTTTACTACTTTCTGACTCATTGTCAAACCTCCATTTTTTTATATCAATTTATTACTTTTTTTTCGGTTTGACACAGTTTATTTAATACTCCCAAGAAAGAAGCTGTTTATGGCACAGTTGCTGTGATAGCTGCTATAGTATTCACAGCATCTGCTATAGCTGCTATCATTACTCAAGCAATTCCTTTTGCATGTCTTACTGGAATTGCTTTAGTCGTTGGATGTGTTTGTGTATATCAATTAACGCAGAGTCATAAGAACATTAACGAACTGAAAAGTGAGTTAGAAGAAAATAGTACCCTTACTTTTCTAGAAGAAATAGGATTAAAAATGCACGGTCTTATTAATAAAGCAACTTTAAAAATTTAAGATCTTTCCTGTTTTACTACACCACCTCAATTTTACTTTCATAGGAGGACATATGTCATTCACAGAAATTAGATTTCCAGAAAATATATCTTATGGTTCCACTGGAGGACCGGAATTTTCCACTGACGTTGTAACAACTCATAACGGTTGTGAACAGCGCAATATCAATTGGTCTCATGTACGCACTAGATACAACATAGCTTACGGGGTCAGATCAAACGAGCAGCTAACAGAACTCATAACATTTTTTCATGCACGAAAAGGTAAAGCAATAGGGTTTCGTTTTAAGGATTGGTCAGATTTTATAGCCATTAATCAAAAGATTGGTATAGGAGATAACAAAAAAACGACTTTTCAGCTAATCAAAACTTATGTAAGTGGGGAAGATAAGCATATACGCATGATCAAAAAGCCAGTACATGGGACAGTAAAGATTTATTTAAATGGTAAAGAAGAGAGTGAATATTCAGTAAATTATTCAACGGGAGAAATAACATTTATGAAGCCACCAGTAAAAGATGCGATAATCACTGCGAGCTTCGAATTTGATGTGCCCGTGCGCTTTGATACAGATTACTTAAACGCTTCTATTGATGACTATGGAAGCAATAGCTGGAATAACATTCCACTAGTAGAGGTGAAGTTTAATTAAGCTGCTTTAAAATTTCCTCCTGTTGCTGAGTGTGAACACTAGCATAACCACATGCAGGAGATGCAGCAGCAGGTCTTGCGATACACTTAGGTCTTTTTGCTTGAATATTGAGGTCAGATAACACCTCGTCTATCAATGGGTTGACAAAAAACCATCCCCCCATATTTTTTGGTTCTTCTTGACACCATATAATTTCAGCGTTCTTGTACTTTTCAAGTTCGCTGCTTAATTTATCGGCTGGAAACGGATAGAATTGTTCTAAACGTATCACTGCTATATCGTTTATTTTTTGTGTTTCAAGCATTTCAATTATATCGTAATAAACTTTACCACTGCATATTACAACTTTAAGTATTTCATTATTTGAAACTAAACCTGTTCTACATTCTGGAATTACCGTGAGGAATTTTCCTTCAAAGTCAGATAGGTTAGAAACTGCTCTTTTATGACGCAATAGTGATTTAGGTGTAAACACTACTAAAGGCTTACGAAAGTCTCTATGCATTTGTCTGCGTAAGACATGGAAGTAATTCGCCGGAGTGGAACAATTAACTACCTGCATATTATCCTCTGCGCAGAGTTGCAAAAATCTCTCTATACGTGCGGAGCTATGCTCAGGTCCTTGCCCTTCATAACCGTGGGGCAACAATAGAACTAGACCGCTTGATCGCAACCACTTTGTTTCTGCAGATGCGATAAACTGGTCGATCATAATTTGTGCACCATTTGCAAAATCACCAAATTGTCCTTCCCAGAGCACCAGTGAATACGGAGAATCAAGACTATATCCATATTCAAAGCCCATTACAGCATACTCTGATAAAGCGCTATCTATGACCTCAAAGTGAGCTTGCTTTTCATTTATATTGTTTAGCGGAATAAACGCTTCTTCTGTTGCCTGATCAACAAGCCTTGAATGACGGTGCGAGAAAGTCCCACGACCAGAATCTTGTCCTGATAAACGCACTCCTATTCCTTCTGTAAGCAGTGACGCAAATGCAAGACTTTCGGCAGTTGCCCAGTCTATATTGCTACCAGAATTTATGCTGTCTATTCTTCCATCGAGTATTTTTCTAACCTTATTGTTAATGTTAAAGCTACTTGGAATATTGCTATTTATATGCACACCCAATTTTTTCAACTCATCTGGCGGAACACCAGAATCCGTGTAGTATTCGCTCAAATCGTTCAGCTTTGCTCTTCTTAATTTTGACCACACTCCACCGAACCAGTCAGCTTTTTTTGGAGTGTAAGTCACTGATTCAGCAAGACTTTTATCTAATTTTGCCCTGAACTCACTGCGCAATTTATTTACTTCATCGCCATCTAATACTTTCTCTGCAGTCAATTTTTCTTCATACAATGTTCCAGGAGTTTTATGTTTTGATATCAGCTTATACATAAGTGGCTGAGTGAAATTCGGTTCATCGCCTTCATTATGGCCGTATTTGCGGTAGCATATTATATCAATCACTACGTCCTTTTTAAATTTCTGCCTATATTCCATCGCCAGACTTGCAGCAAAACTCACAGCTTCCGGGTTATCTCCATTCACATGGAAAACCGGAGCTTCTATTGATTTTGCTATGTCAGTGCAATAAAAAGAGGATCGTGCGCAGCATGGGTTAGCAGTAAAACCAACTTGATTGTTTATAACAATGTGCACAATACCACCCACTTTATAACCTTCAATGTTGCTTAGGCTCAAGGTCTCGGCAACGACACCTTGACCGATGAAAGCCGCATCACCATGAATTGATATGCCAAGCACAGACCTTATATTCTGTTTTGCTCTTATTCTTCCAGCCAAAACCGGATTCACCGCTTCAAGGTGAGATGGGTTAGGGCATAAACTTAAATGTATTTTTTTGCCACCTGTAAGTGCTCGATCAGAAGAATAGCCAAGGTGATATTTAACATCACCAGACACCTCAAGACCACTTGGGTATGCAAGGTTGCCTTGAAATTCAGATAGCATTGCCGCATATTCTTTGCCCATAACTTTGGTTAGAACATTGAGCCGTCCGCGGTGAGCCATGCCAAGGACTATTTCTTCAATACTAAAAGCTGCAGAATCACTAATAATTTTTTCAATAGCAACGATAGCTGATTCCCCACCTTCGATAGAAAAACGTTTATATCCAGGAAATTTCATATGGAGAAATTGCTCGAACATCTCAGATTCGATCAAGTGCCTCAGGATTTCCTTTTTATCTTGTGAACTCAGCGTATAGGTTTGATTTTCGATCTTTTCCTGCAGCCATATTCTCTCCTCATAAGAGGAGATATGCATAAATTCAAAACCGATATTCTTGCAGTAAATATCTCTATAGATTTCAGCGTCACTTGCCGGAGATAGATTTGAATATTTTTGGTAATCTATTAATTGATTCTCACTTGGTGACAATGGGTTTAAGTCTGCAAAAAAGTGACCATAGGACCTGAAGAAATTTGCTAAACTAGAAACTGAATCATCTACCTTAGTTGCATTGCAGGGCTCTGCTTTATTAACTTCTAAATTGCTTGAAAAAATTCTATACCAATCTTCCCCGATTGATTTATCGCCCTGCAGATAACGGCTATACATTTCTTCCACAAATTCTGCATTATCACCATAAAGGCAGCTTAAATTCGACATAATCACTATAAAAAGTATCAAATACTTATAAGTATAACTTAAGTTTTTTAAAAAAGAACTTTTTTAGTTTCTATACGTCATACCGTGATTTATTCACGGTATCTCATCCGCTAACAAGTAGCGGAATGACGATTTATCAGCAATCTAAGTCATACCGTGATTCATTCGCGGTATCTCTTAGCATAGATCCCGCTAACAAGTAGCGGAATGACGAATTACTATACCACCGCGAACCGTCATACCGCCGTGGTATCTCTTAGCATAGATCCCGCTAACAAGTAGCGGGATGACGAATTATAGCTCTTCTCATAATAATCCAAACAAGTTAAGATATGGATTTATGGTAGTGGGGTTTGTATGCCAGCAGCGTATAGTTACGATTTAAGGAAAAAAGCAATGGAGGCATTGGATGAAGGAGAAAGTAGAGCAACTGTTGCAGAGAGATTTAAAATTGGAAAAACGACTCTATATGAGTGGCAGAAAAGGCGTAAGGAAACGGGAGATTTTCAGTCAAAAAAGCCTGGAAGCGTAGGATATAACCATAAAATTACTGACTGGAATGTTTTTACCAAATTTGCAAAAAACCATGGTGGCAAAACTCAGTCAGAGATGGCTAAACTCTGGGGTAATATCAGTCGACAAACGATTCACCGCGCACTTAAAAATATTGGATTTACAAGAAAAAAAGACCTACGGATATAAAGAAAGAAATGAAGGAAAGCGAGCTCAATTTTTAAAGGTTATAGCAACAAAACGTCATGAAAATCTTGTATATATTGATGAATCTGGAATAGATAATACAGAAGACTACCCATACGGATATTGCAGAAAAGGAGAGAGGTTTCATTCATTAAAATCAGGTAAAAAAACTCAGCGTGTCAGTATGATTGCAGCTCTAAATAAAAGGAAGATCATTGCTCCATTGACCTTTGAAGGATACTGCAATAAGGATGTTTTCGAGGCTTGGTTTGAGCAGTTTTTAACTCCAATTTTAAGGTCTGGCCAAACTGTAATTCTTGATAACGCTACATTCCATAAATCTAAAAAAATAGATAATCTTGCTAGAGGAGTTGGTGCTGAAATTCTTTATCTTCCTCCATATTCTCCAGACTTTAACGAAATTGAGCATAATTGGTTTGCTATAAAGAATAGAGCTAGAAAAAATATCCCTATTTTTAAGTCTTTCCGTCAAGCTGTTGATTCTGCTTTTTTATTCTGACTATTATGAGAAGAGCTATACTATACCACCGCGAACCGTCATACCGTGATTTATTCACGGTATCTCATCCGCTAACAAGTAGCGGAATGACGGTAAACCTAGATTACTTTAGCTATAATTATTAAGCTGCACCTGCTGGATTTGGTGATTGACTATTAAGAAATTCTGCTCTAGCTTCGGTAAAATCTGGTGAGGGTTTTGAAAAAAACGCAGTTTTTATTGCACAGTATGCGCAATATAATGCAACAGCAGCAGTACTTACTGTAAAAATGGCAAACCCGATTTTATCTGCTTTTCTGAAATCTCCAACTGCAGCCTCAAGTGCGCAGCAGATACTAAAAAGCGAAAAATCACTATACCACCAGAGTATAGTAACACCGTATCACGATCAACGGCACCAAATAGCTGCCCAACTTTACTGTTGTGTTCAGCATAATCTACTGGTCTTTTATTGTAATGATCTTTTAAGTCTGGGTTAGCGCCTTTCCTCAACAGCAATTTTGCAATTTCAACACGATCGTGACTTTTATCTTCAAATGAGTAATGCAACAGTGTTTTACCTTGACTATCTTTTGCATTAGGGTCAGCACCTTTATTTAAAAGTGATTCAGTAACTTTGTGGCAAGAAACGCCATCACTATTATTAATAACATAGTGTAATGATGATTTACCTTCTCGATCTCTTGTATTAGGATTAGCACCATGCTCTAAAAGCAAAGCTATGATCTTAACTCTTGACTCATTCTTATAACCTGTATATCTTAATGCAAAGTTCAATGGTATACTGCCACCAGTACCTTCTGTATTCAAATAGTTAAATTTATCATCATTTTTTACTGTCTTCAGCAACAACTTCAGAAAATCTAGCTCATTACTGTTAATAGCTGATATTACAAGATCCGAAAAAGCTTCTGCTTGACTATCGGTAAGCGATTTATATGCCTCGATCTGCGTTTTTAATACATCTGAGTTTTTTTCACTATCAAATAATTTCTTTCTGGCTTTAGAGATAACGTCATGGCTATCTGTTAGTTCCAAAATTTTTAAAGCTTCTTCTTTATTCATGATCATTACCCCTGCTAATAGTGTTGAAGTTTAGTATAACCCAAAATTTCAAAAAGCAAAGCTTTTTATGTTAAACTGCATCCACTGCGCAATCCCATAACTGTACAAACATTGTAATTTATCTCCATCTAGGAAAGGGTGTCATCCCAGTGCCCCTATGATGTCATCCCAGTGCCCAGACACTGGGATCTAGTTTTCCATAAATGGTGCATTTTAACATAACTTTTATACTTGATAAAATTCCTGGATTCCAGCATCAAGTGCTGGAATGACACCTCTCTTTGAGCTATAAACATTAAGAAATTTACCAAATGAAAAAAAAAGGCAAAAGAAGCCCCGAGTAGCGAGTTTTGACTCTATATTACTGTAAGTGGCGCTGTAATAATGTGCTAACGCTTAAAATAAGCGCGATTTGGCTGAATGTAGAAAAAATAAAAAAGACATGCAGCCGCTATAATTTTATGTAATCCGCCAATAAATACCCTAAGTTTTTTACTGAATTTTGTCATTGAGCCTGCAGGTCAAAAACAAGTTTTGAGTCATAAATACCCTTATTGTCATGATAAGGGAGCTGGCGGAGTTTGTCAAGTCGTTTTTCGTTTAATCCGTTTCTATGAGCTACTTGGATGACGAGGAAAGAGCACTTACATATTTATGGCAACCTCATTACCTGCGCTCAAACAGTTTTTCAATATCACTGAGTTTCATTTCTATATAAGTTGGTCTTCCGTGGTTGCATTGCCCGGAATATGGAGTTTTTTCCATTTGTCTCAGCAGCTCATTCATCTCCTCTAACCTCATTTTCCTGCCTGCTCTAATTGATCCATGACAAGCGATAGTAGCCAATATCTTGTTCACTTTGTCTTCTACTGGCAATGTATCTTCTATTTCCGTTAATCTACCCACTATATTAATTAGCATCTCTTTCACATCTATTGCTCCCAAAATTGCAGGGATTTCTTTTACTATCACTTTATTCTCTGATTTGATTTCAATATCAAAACCCATTTCAAATAACTTATCTTTATAGATTTCAATCATCTCCATTCCAGCTTGATTTTTGATTTCAACCGTTTCAGGAAGAAGTAGTTTTTGTCTTTTTATACTTGATTTTTGTTTTAGGCATTCATATACTAATCTCTCGTGGGCTGCATGCTGATCAACTATAATCAATTTGTCTCTTACCTCGGCAATAATGTAAGTATTATAGACCTGACAGCGTGCAAACCCGAGCGGGTGGCTCTCTATCAAATCAACTTGCTCTAACACCTTTTTTTCTAGAACCATAATTTCCGCTTGTGATGGGGATTTCTGTATGCCGGTATAATCAAACGATTTTGACTGTTCTGATAAGCCTTTTGCTTTTTCATTTGGAGAAGCAAATTCTTTTATTAGTTGATTTTCAAAAGGACTTGGCCTTCTTTCATAAAATTCATTTTGAACATCAGATTTATCAAAAGGATCTGATAATGAACCTTTCAAAAAACCCTCTATTGTATTAGTAGTTTTCTGGTCACTAGCTGGAATGACATCAAAGGTGCCTATCCTTCTTGACAATGCTTTGATTAATCCTCTTGTCACTATCTCATATATGAGCTTCTTATTCTGAAACCTTACTTCTGACTTATTTGGATGCACATTTACATCTACTTGATCATAAGGTATCTCTAAATGTAACGCTGCAAAAGGATACCTATCGCTTGGAATAAAATCATGATATGCATACCTAACCGCACCAATAAGTAAATTATCTTTAATTGGCCTTCCATTAACAAATGTATAGATCTGAGTTGACTTACCACGATTGACGGTTGGCTTACAGATGTGTCCCGTAAGTTTGATGCCGTCTTCTTCTTCATTGACCTCCAAAGAATTGCCCTGAAATTCTTCTTCTACTTCACACAATCTATGAAATAACGAAGTCTGCTTAGCGTATTTTAAGAGCTTTTTATTACCTGAAGTGAGAGTAAACCCTATATGGTAGTTAACCATTGCTAGGTTGTTTACAATATCAACAATGCTTTGAGTTTCTGCTCTTTCGGTTTTTAGAAATTTTAGTCTATTTGGGGTAGCGAAAAACAAATCTCGTACTTCAATATGTGTCCCTTGTGATAAAGAGTAAGGAGTTAGCTCCCCCATCTTTTCTCCACCCTCATAACTTATAGACCATGCTTCACTTGCTCCGCTTGCTTTAGACGATAATTTTATCCTACTTACTGCTGCTATTGAAGGCAGAGCTTCTCCTCTAAAGCCAAGATGCTTGATTTCTATCAACTCACTATCGCTCAATTTTGAAGTAGCATGGCGCATAAACGCAAGTTCTAAATCGTTTTTTTCTACTCCGTTACCATCATCTGTCACAATAATAAGGTTACGCCCACCACTTTCTATTTTGATCTCTATTTCTAAACTTCCAGCATCTATTGCATTTTCCACTAATTCCTTTACTACACTTGCTGGCCTTTCTATCACCTCCCCCGCTGCTATACGGTTTATGGTTTTTGTGTCTAGAAGGATTATTGCCATAGATTTATTATGAAACTGGTTTTTCTTTTACTTCTTTGGTCTGTCTCTCTCTCCACTTTTTTAACCTACCTGCAATTTCACTGTTGGAAATTGACAATATAGATACGGCGGTAATGGCAGCATTATATGCTCCATTTTCTCCTATAGACATGGTTGCAACTGGAACACCCTTTGGCATTTGAACTATAGAGAGTAGACTGTCCAGCCCATTTAATTGTTTACTATGCACAGGAACGCCGATAACTGGTAAACAAGTTAATGACGCAACCATACCAGGTAAATGAGCTGCACCTCCTGCACCAGCTATAATAACCTTGAAACCTTCTTCTTGTGCAGATTTAGCAAAATTGAAGAGCCTTTCTGGTGTTCTATGTGCAGATATTATGAATATGTCATGTGAAACTTCTAATGCTTTTAGCATATCGACGGTATGGACCATAGTGGTGTAATCTGACTCACTTCCCATAATAACAGCAACATCTTTTTTTATTTTTGTCATATTCAACACAATTTTACTTACTAACTAAATAGTGTTCCAGCTAAAAAGCAACAAATATTTAAGTTATATTATAAATATAGTATATAGAATTCTCGTTAAAATAGAAATTTTAAAAATTTAAATAAATATCTATGTTAAGATATAGAGATATAAACTTCTTATGTAAGATAAATTTATAAAATAATTATTTTTGTATTTCAAGCTTTGTAATTTTAGCTTGTTCTTTCTGTAAATGATTTTTTCAGAGAGGCTGATGGTAAAATGGTAATTTAAAATTACTAGAAATTTGATTGAAATATTAATATACAATCAACTTAAAGTTTTAAATTTGATATCATATAATTATTGACAAGTTATATGATATTAATATCTTGGTATATTAAATATTATGCTGTAATATTTAATAAAGTTAATTGATATGTGAGTGTAAGAATTATGGAAATAATATCGTTAAATAACTTAGACAGTGCAGCAATAAAAACAAAGTTGCTTTATATAATAAATAAAATTATAGAAAAAAATGCTTGGACTCAGGCTTTTGCAGCTGAGAAATTTGGTATTGATCAGCCAAAGGTATCACAAATTAAAAATGGTAAAATAGATGGTTTTTCTTTAGAGCGATTGTTAGGATTTCTAAAAAAACTTGATCATGAAATAACAATCACGATGACAGAAAGCCAAGAAATAAAATCTGAGGCAGAAAAAGTAAAACATGAAGTTGAATCGCAATAGATACAAAGTTGACAACTTGTTTTTTGTGATATAGTATAAAACTTATTAAGGTAGTATCTTATGGCTGAGTCTATTGTAGAAAAGTGTACAGAACAGGTAAGTAACCGTTTCAAATTGGTTCTATTGGCAAGTCAAAGAACACATGATTTAAATACAGGAGCAAGTAATCCAGTTCAAACAGTTCAGTTTAAAGACCATAAAAACACCATAGTTTCCTTATATGAAATAGCAGAAAAACAGGTGGATACTCATGAGCTATTTAACCTTTTGGTAGGTAGATGCAAGGAGTACATGAAAGGAAATATGAATAATGTTTACAGCAGTAATACAAGTAAGCTAGCGAATTTATTAAATTTTTCTGATGGTCAATTTAACACAGATCTTGATGCAAGTCAAGAAAGCCAAGATTATGAAGTGGATGGTGAAATAAATGATCAAGATGGCGATGAAGAAGTATCCGTTTAGAAATCTACTGAAGTTACATAGTCTTTAAATGCTTCACATTGCTATCTATACACTGTTGTTCTGTATGAGTATAATGTTGTGCCGCATAGTGTCTAAGTCAAGTGATGTGTACAATAAGGTTTTAGCGTTCAATAATTTCTCAACGCAAGTAGTTGTACTCATAACAGCAATATCAATCATTCTGAATAATTTTTTTTTAATTGATATAGCATTGTTGTATGCTAGCGTTAGCTTTATATCAACTATAGCACTAATGAGATTAATGTTGTTTTAATAATTTATGATAGGATCCGTTCTTATATTTTTAGGCATTTGTTCAGTAATCATTTCAAGTGTGGGAGTAATTAGATTTCCTGATTTCTATACTAGGTTACATGCAGCAGGTATTACAGATTCTAGCGGTGCAACGCTATTGTTAATTGGTTTTGCTTTGCAGAATGGATTTTCAATCAATACTGTTAAAATAATATTATTAATTCTTATAATATGGGTAGCTATCTCAACTAATGGCTATATTTTAGCGCGCACTTATTATAAAGTTAAGAAAAAAACTGTTAAAGAAGGTTAAGGTGTTAGAAATATTAAATGTAGTGCTACTTTTGTTGTTACTAACAGTTACGGTTTTTATAGTCTTCTCGCGACATTTAGTCGTAAGTGCTGTTCTAATGTGTGTATTTAGTTCACTTATTGCGCTTATATACTTAATTATGAATGCACCTGATGTTGCAATTACTGAAGCTTCTGTTGGTGCAGGGCTCAGTACGATTTTTACGTTTGCAGCACTCTCCTTGATAAAGAATCATAAAGTAAATCTATCTCATAACCCTATAACGCTTTTTTTTATGTTATTTCTGGCTGTATGTTTGTCATATTTTATGATTCAATTGCCAGATTTTGGCAGCCACAATGCTCCGATCCACTTGCATGTTGCTCCTTATTATGTGGAAAATACCGAAAAAGCTACCGGTATTCCTAATATAGTGACAGCTGTTTTGGCAAGCTTTCGTGGTTATGACACGTTTGGAGAAACTATAGTAGTTTTTACTGCTGCGCTTTGTATAACGTTGATATTAAAAGAAGAAAAAGACAATGATTAAAGATCCGATATTAAATGCAGTAACATTTTTGATGATACCTTTTATCATTTTATTTGGTTTATACATACAATTTCACGGTGATTACACTCCGGGTGGAGGTTTTCAAGCAGGAATAATTATTGCCTCCGGGATAATATTATATTCAATGCTATTTGGTGTATCTACAACTCTAAAAGCAATACCTTATTCTGTGATTAGATTGACTAACGTGTTAGGTATTTTAATTTATGGAGGAACGGGCGTTGCAACAACTTTACTTGGCCAAAATTTTTTATCTTATGATATCTTGTCAGCCAATAATAGAACCGGTCAAAAATTGGGTATTTTTTTGGTGGAATTAGGTGTAGCATTTACTGTCTGCTCCTCTATGTTAATTATATATATGAATTTTGCTCGTAGGAAAAAACAATGACTTTATATAATTATACGATTATTATTGTATTAATGGTGCTAGGTTTATATATTATTATAAACGATAAAAATTTAATCAAGAAAATGATAGGGGTAAGCGTCTTCCAAGCATCTGTTTTGTTGTTTTACATATCTCTAGGATATATAAAAAGTTCTTTGCCTCCTATATTGGTTTCAAATTTTTATTCATATAGCAATCCTATACCTCATGTTTTAATGCTTACTGCTATAGTGGTTGGAATTGCAACATTTTCAGTTGGATTGTCCATAGCAGTAAAAATGGAAGAAAAGTATGGAACAATTGATCAAGACAAGTGTACATAAATTAACAGTATCTTAAACTATATGAAGTAACGAATAGCCACAAGTTAAAAGTAAAATTATAGACTTGCTCGTTGTAAGTTTATTTGTTAATAAGAAATAAAATTATAAACTATAAAGGTAATGATGTCAACTATTAATGATGCAGAAGATAAGAAAAAAGTTATCAGAGATCTTGTAACTAAAAGTATAAAAAAAGGTGGTTTTGTCACCTTTGATGATATAAATGATAAATTATCAGATGAAAATTTTTCGTCTGATTTTATAGATGATGCTATATCTTTATTGCAGGATTCCGGAATTAATGTGCTTGAAAGTAGCGAAGATGAAGAAGATATTCCTTCCAACAGTGATGATAGTAAACTTGATGATGATGACATATCGCCAAATATTACTGCAACTTTAGTACAAAATGATGATCCAGTGAGGATTTATTTACAAGACATGAGCTCTGTAAAGCTTTTGTCAAGGGCAGATGAAATCGAGATAGCAAAAAAAATTGAATCTGAAAAGCATAACATGTTACGTACAATAATTGAAACATCAGTAACATTAAAGGTGATAAAAGTATGGCGTGATGATTTAAGTAGTGGAGCTCTCTTACTGAGAGAAATTATAGATCTGGATGCAATTTATAACTCTGACTTTAATGTGGTACCCAAAGAAGAGAGTGAAGAAAGTGCTGAAGATGTTGAGGATTCTGAGGATGTTTCTGAAGATGCTGAGTACTGTAGTGATGATGAGAAAGATAGTAAAAAAAGTGATGATGAGAAAGACGGTGATAATGAAGATATAAATTCAGCGAATTTAAATGTTTCTATTCTTGAAATGGAAAGTGACTTATTGCCAAAGGTCATAGTTGCATTGGATGAGATAATTACTTTAACAAATGAAGCATTGGTATTAAGAAAAAATTCTAAAGATTCCTCTGATGAACTAGAGAATTTATATAGTCAAATATGGTCTATAGCATTACAAATTAAGTTAAGTGATGCTGCTGTTGCCAGAATTACACAAGAACTTTATAAGATAAATAGATCCATCACGCTTGAAGAGGCTAATCTTATTGCTGAGGCTAGAAAATACGATATCGATAGAGAAAGTTTCTATAAAGTTTATGATGACGTGCTTTTAAAGCACGAATTGAAAAAGATAATTCTTTTAAAGATCAATGAAAATCAGTCCTCTTTTACAGGTGAATTAAAAAACAAATTTTTAAGGTTTATAGACGATAACTCTGAACATATAGCTAGTACTTTGAACGGTATTAAGCAGCATATACAGGAAGATAACGTGCAAGAATTTAAGGAGCTAATCAGGAGAATACAAAAACACGAACGAGAAGTCTCTGAAGCAAAGCAAGAGATGATTAAGGCTAACTTAAGGCTAGTAGTTTCCATTGCTAAGAAGTATTCAAAAAGAGGCCTTGATCTGCTTGATTTGATACAAGAAGGCAATATTGGTCTTATGAAGGCCGTGGATAAGTTTGATTACAAACGTGGATATAAATTTTCAACTTATGGCACTTGGTGGGTAAGACAATCAATCACTAGGGCAATACCTGAGCAGTCTAAAGTAGTTAGAATACCAGTTCATATGGTAGAAGTTATCAGTAAAATCAACAGAGCATTAAGAAAAATGACTCATGAGATGGGAAGAGAGCCGACGTTAGAGGAATTAAGTGTAGAACTGACAATGCCACTGGAAAGAATACGCAAAGTTATGAAAATAGCAAGGGACCCAGTAAGTCTTGAAGCTCCAACAGGAAAGGATGATAGTAGTACCTTCGGTGATTGTATAGAAGATAAGCGAGTCTCCAGACCAGAGGATGCTGCAATACTTGCTGACTTGCGTGGCATTACAACCAATGTTCTTGCAACTTTAACACCAAAGGAAGAAAGAATTCTAAGAATGCGTTTTGGCCTTGGTAAAGATGGGAAGGAGCATACCTTAGAAGAAGTAGGAAAAATTTTTAATGTAACACGTGAGAGAATTAGGCAAATAGAGGCAAAAGCACTGCGCAAGTTGAAACATCCAAGCCGCGCTAGAAAACTTAGAGGGTTCTTTTAAGTATACGTGTCAAGTTAAGAAGAAGCTGATTTTGCCCGGAAAAAGTGGAGAAAAAGTCAGAGCGTTTTTAAAATAAAACGTTTTTTCAAAAAGGTATGATATGAAGGAAATGCACAATAAAGTTTAAAATGGGGGTTGTAAAAAAGTTGCACCGCTATTTTTTTTTATGAATCTAATGAAACAACATGCTAATCTACGGTAAATATTATGACAAACAAAAATGACAATTCTAATTCAAAGTATAGAAATTTTTATGTTCTGGGTGATAGTTTATCCGATAATGGCGCAATCATTGGAATTTTAAATAACTTATCCTTTGCAAAAAGCGTAAAGTTTGATGACCCTTTTATCAAGGAGGATCTTTTAGCAATGGCCCCACTGCTGTTGAATATGTAGCAAAATATTTAGATTTAGACGAATTTAAACCTGGGTGGAGTTATTCATTTTTTGGGAAATGCCACGAACAGCAAGGTCAAAACTATGCAGTTTCATGTGCAACAGCATCTGAAATTTTTGACCCTATTTTTTATTATTTCTTCAATAAATTTCGTTTAGCTAACCAGCTAGATGCGGTAATTAAACATCATCCAGATATAGGTAAAGAAGATTTATTTTGCATCATAATCGGCGGAAATGATGTTATGGTTGCCACTGCTTATGACGATACTAAAGCGGAAGAAGTGTTGGAACAAGCAGTGAGTGAAATATGTAATGCACTTAAGGTTCTAAATGAACATGGTGTTAAGCATGTAGTTGTTGCAAACGCACCTGAAGTTGGCTCAATACCAGCTTTTAATAGAGATGAAGAAGCAAGGGAACTAGCTACGAAGCTCACAGAGAGTTTCAATGCAAAATTGGCTAATGGCTTAGATTATATGAAGAAAAGTACAAATCTTGAAATAAAAGCATTTGATCTTAACTCTAAAATGAAAAGTATGCTTAGCGAATACAAGAGCAAAGGTTTAAATTGTCAAGATGCATGCACATCGAACATTGCAGACCAAATTGGGAGATTTAAAGAAAATATAAAAATACTCTTAAAGTTGATATTTAAAGGGGAACTTGACGTTCACTATAACCCTGGGTGTAGCGAAGAAACACTAAAGGATTATTTCTTTTTTGATTATTTCCATCCAACTGCAGAACTTCATCATGAAGTTGGTAATGAAGTGTATGAGTTGATTTGACACAGTTTTTTGAACATTCCCTAGATCCCAGTGTCCCTATGATGTCATCCCAGTGCTTGACACTGGGAACCAGAAAAGTTTGCTTGTGAACAAGCAAACTAGCACAGAAAGTGATTACAACATTTTCGATGAGATTATATGGAAAACTGGATCCCAGTGTCTGGGCACTGGGATGACATCGTTTACTATGTGCCATATTGCAATGTTCGTACAGCTGTGAGTCACGCACTTTGCTTCAATATTTGCACATTAGCCACTCCTCTGAACAGATACAGTCAGTTTAGCTATAACTTCCTAAGTTTGCTCACAATCTCTTGACTTGACCATATGTTTTTTTCCCAAATGTTACTATCTTCCTCCTTTTCCTTTCTCAATTTGTGCAACCATTTCCTTAACACTTACTTGTGTGGAAGGAGGATTTTTGCTGACATGAGATTTTGGATCAGATTTTGCTGTTATGTGTTTCGTTGCAGATCTTTTATTCTCTGTTAGAAATGAATGAGATTGTTTTTTCTTCACACCGATATCCGCTTGTGCTGCTGGGGTAGTTTTGCTTGATTTTGCTCAAATTTTTCTTTTAATGCCTTTACTTTACTGCCCATCTCGCGATTAGCTCCTCCTTTCATAGTAGCTGCTGCTACTTTTGGTATCGCCTTACCAGCAGCTTTTTGTGCTGATTTCCTATTGTCTTGATTTTCAGATTTTAGTGGTACTGTAGGTTTACTTTCAGCTGATTTTTTAAGAATTACTTCTACTACTTTTGGCTCTGTGCTTACTTTTTGATCAGCACGGCTTAGATTTTTAGGCTTTGGCGGTACTGCAGGTTTATCTTTGACTACCACTTTCGATTCTTGTCTAACTTCTTGACCAGTAGTAAACATTTTTTTTGGCACTTGCGATGCTCTTGGTGGTTTTGGTAGTACGAGGGATTGAGGTTGTTGTTTCTGCTTACGTTTTCTTTTTGCCTCTATATGTTCTTTAGAAACTGTTGCATAAATTGGCTCTTCTTTGGGCGATTTTGAACTCTGCGAATTTTCTATTAAAATTTTACTCTTCTTCTCTTGA
Organism: Wolbachia endosymbiont (group A) of Norellia spinipes; assembly: GCF_964273535.1. Lineage (NCBI taxonomy): Bacteria > Pseudomonadati > Pseudomonadota > Alphaproteobacteria > Rickettsiales > Anaplasmataceae > Wolbachia > Wolbachia endosymbiont (group A) of Norellia spinipes. The sequence goes on along the minus strand of NZ_OZ187006.1, from coordinate 911,813 downwards.
TAATTTGATATGTCTTCATATTCATGCTCTTCATTTAATAAACTTCCATAGCCTAAATCTTCTCTCTGCTCATATAAAGGATTTTCCTTTTGCTTTTTCTCTTGATAATGTGATATGTCTTCATATTCATGCTCTTCATTTAATGAACTTCCATAGCCTGAATCTCCTGCTTGTAGATCATATAAAGGATTTTCTTCTTGCTTTGACGCTGTTCTATCCTCTAAGTTCACTCTATACAATCTATGTTCCTCCTGATTTTTTTTACTTTGCTCTAAATCTGAAATTTTCTTTAAAACATTTAGGTATTCGAATGTTATTTTTTCAGCAAGACTGGGCAATTTATCATTAGCAAAATTTCTTATATCGTTATCCTGAATTGAAGCATCTTTTCCCAAGATTTTATTAAATGTTTCCTTGAATATTCCAAAAAAACCTGATGGCTTTTTGTTCACCGGTTCTATATAATTATTCAAGTCACTACATATAACAAACTTAGCTACATCTTCTGCCTTATCTGTAAAACTCTCTAATGTCTGGGATAAATCTCTCACTGTTTTATTATATTGTTCACCAATATTTTTCAGCTTTATAGCTTCTATCAAGGAGTCAAGATTTTTTTTATAGTTCTCACTTTTAAATGGATCATTCATACTAATTACAGCTCATTATTTATTAAAATATAGATCTAAAATATTAAGATCTAGTAAATATTACTTTTGTAATTCATGTAGAACTATAACTATAATAAGTAATACGTCATACCGCCGCGGTATCTCTTAGCCGCTAACACGTAGCGGGATGACGAATATACCGCCACGAACCGTCATGCCACCGCGAACCGCCATACCGCCGCAGACCGTCATACCGCCGCGGTATCTCTTAGCCGCTAACACGTAGCGGGATGACGGTTGTCGTTTAGCCATAAATATTTAAGAAATTTACCAAACGAAAAAAAAGGCAAAAGAGGCCCTGGTCATTGTCTATTTTCTGTATTGGCGTTTTTTTAAGTCTTAAACACTGCAATTTAGCTGCTTTTAAGTGCAGCTCACCTTAGTTCAAATGTTTAAGAAATTTACTAAGCAGAAAAAAAGGCAAAAGAAACCCCGTGTTAGCTAGTTATCACTCTCTAATCCTGCAAATTGGCGTACTATACTGTCTTAAACGCTTTATAAGCGCGTTTCAGCTTGTGTAGGTAAAAACCTAGAAATGTTGTGAAGACATAAGGTGCGCATAGTGCAAAAAATTAAAAATAAGACGCCAACTACGTTGTTTTTTTGCTGTTTAATCTGCGCAGATGAAGATAACTGAATACCTTCAGTTTCATGATAAGGGGGCTGACGGAGTTTGTCAAGTAGGTTTTATGGCCTAGCGTCACGCGCTGGAATGACAATTTCGATTATTTCATACATTGACTTCGGTAAATCCAAATTATATTAGCTACATCTAACGAATTTTACACTTGCTAAGATTGCGCTATTTGAGTATCTTTAACTGAAAGAAGTTATTTTTTATCCAATATGAAAAAAGCCTTTATATTCACATCCTTAATAGCAGTTGTATTAATAGTCATTACTTTTTTGTATAAAAACAGCGGAACTGACAATTCACAAGTAGTGAATGTCTATTCATCGCGCAAAGAAGAATTAGTACGTACTTTATTTGATGAATTTACAAAAAATACAGGCATTAAAGTACGTTACATCATTGATGATTATTCTCAGCTACTTTCACGCATGGAAAATGGCGGTGAAGCTGACTTGCTTTTAACTGCAGATGCAGTGAACCTGATTTTGGCAAAAAAAAGAGGGCTTTTATCTCAAGTGGATTCAGAGATTTTAAAAAGTGTTATACCTGCAAAATTTAGAGATAGTGAAGATTATTGGTTTGGCCTTACAAAAAGAACCAGAATATTAGTTTATAATAAAGAGTCAGTAAATCCTAAAAACTTAAGTACTTATGAAGATTTAGCAAATGAAAAATGGAAAGGAAAAATATTAGTGCGTTCTTCTACAAGTCCATATAACCGGTCATTGATTGCTTTTATGATTGCAAATAATGGTTTTGAAAAGACGAAAGAATGGGTAAGTGGAATTGTGAGTAATATGGCAAGAAAACCAAGTGGTGGTGATACTGACCAAATTTATGCTGTAGCTGCTGGTGAAGGAGATGTTGCAATAGTAAATAGTTATTACTTTGCAAGAATTCTTTCATCAGAAAATAAAAAGAATGTTATAGACAAGCTAGGGGCTTTTTTTCCTAATCGCAATGATCACGGCGTAATGGTAAACATCAGTGGTGCAGCAGTAACAAAAAACGCAAAAAACAGGGAAAATGCTATAGTCTTATTGGAATTTTTAGTAAGCAAGCAGGCTCAAGAGCTATACGCTAAAAAAAACCAAGAATACCCTGTTATTGAAGGCGTTGAAACTTCCGATATACTAAAGTCTTGGGGAAATTATCCACAAAGTGATTTACCTCTAAGTGAACTTGAGAAGCATCTTCTTGAGGCTGTTATGATAGCGGATGAGTGTAAGTGGAAGTAATCCCCAGTGCCACTGAACACTGGGATGAAAGATTTATGCTAATGTACCTTACTCTTGACTCGCTGAACTTTTTCTTCCTTCTAACTTAATTTTGACTTTACTATCTTTTTCTGTTCTTTCACCAAAACAATTGCTGCACAAGAGGTCTATTGAAAAACAATAATAAGAAAGTAGAATAGGTTCAAGTAGTTGAAAAGGAAACTATGCACAAGAGAAGGAATTTGTTAAACATCTCAGACCTTACAGTCGATGATGTAGAAAATATAACTAAGTTGGCTAACCAGTACCTTAAAAAAGAAGCTGCAAATAGTCATATCTTGGAAAATAAGACAGTAATAAATTTATTCTTTGAAGATTCAACGCGTACACTTGCGTCTTTTGAAATAGCAGCAAAAAGCCTTGGAGCAAATGTTGTAACTTTGCCAATAAGATCTTCTTCTATTAACAAGGGAGAAGATCTAAAAGACATGATCAAAACATTAAATGCAATGAATCCTGACTATATAATAATCAGGCAAAAAAATAGCGGTATTGTTAATATGCTGGCTAAGAATGTTAGCTGCTCGCTAATCAACGCAGGCGATGGAAGCAGTGAACACCCAACTCAAGCTCTTGCAGATTATCTTGTAATCAGCAGTCATAAAAAGCAAATAAAGGATCTCAAAGTTGTGATATGTGGAGACATTCTGCACAGTAGAGTTGCAAGGTCAAATATAAGGTTGCTAAAAATGTTTGGAGCAGAGATAAGCTTGGTCGCACCACCAACTTTGATTTGTAAGCATTTTCCTGAAGTAGATTCAGTCCATTATTCATTAATTGAAGGTATAAAGGATGCTGATGTAATCATGCTTTTAAGACTGCAGAAAGAGCGCATGAATAATAGTTGTTTTGTTCCTTCAGAGAAAGAATATTTTCATTTGTATGGACTTGATTCACAAAAGCTATCATACGCAAAACCAGATGCGATTGTTATGCACCCAGGGCCAATAAATAGAGGGATTGAGATTAGCAGCGATGTAGCAGATTGTGTTATTTTACAGCAAGTAGAATTTGGATTGGCAATACGTAAGGCAGTGCTGCACTATTATAGGCCTTGTTAATATTAAAAGATGCTACACAACTAATGCGAAAGAAGGGTTTTTTCATGAAATGACGAGAATGGTTTGAGAATGGCCATTAAGATGTTAAGGCCGAGGATATAGTGTGGAAGTTTTTACGAAAGCCTGAAGTCAATCAACAACCTTGCAGAACGGCAAATTAGACGGCTATCGTAAAAACAGCTTTTTCACCTGGTTGGAACGTGGGGAAAGGTTCGTGGAAGAATGTTGTCGATATTTTTGACATCACGTCTCAATGGCCAAAATCCCTTCCAAAAGTTACGACTGCTTAGTTCTTTATTCATTCTCACAATCCGTGAACGGTTACTTGTTTTTAGCGTTAAGCAGCAAAATTAATAATTTGAGAATTTTCCTGAAAAAACTTACCATAAACTGGTCACAATTTTCTGTGAAAGACAGATATAGAAAGACTAGAGTATCCACCTTAAGTTCATTGAATTTTCTTACCTTTGCTTCTTAACTTGACGCGTATAGTTTATTTAACGCTCCCTAAGTTCGCCATTGCCTGAACGGATACAATTATTTTAACTATAAAAGCGTTTTACTTTTTGCTCAGCATATCCATCATAACTGGCTTACTTTTAGTGATTCATGGAGTTAAAAAAGTCAGCATTGCTCTTTGTTAAAAGTAGTTTGTCACGTAAAAATTCCATTGCTTCAACAGATCCCATAGGATTGAGTATTCTACGCAACACCCATATTTTATTTAGTATAGCCTTATCAACTAATAGCTCTTCCTTCCTTGTTCCGGATTTTGTAATGTCAATAGCTGGAAATATACGTTTATCAGAAAGTTTTCTATCAAGTATAATCTCAGCGTTTCCTGTACCTTTAAACTCTTCAAAAATAACCTCATCCATTTTTGAACCAGTGTCTATAAGAGCTGTAGCAATGATTGTCAAAGAACCACCATTTTCAATATTACGAGCCGCTCCAAAAAAACGCTTGGGTCTCTGCAGTGCATTTGAATCCACACCACCAGTTAGAACTTTCCCAGACGAAGGAATAACAGCGTTATAAGCACGTGCAAGTCTAGTAATATTGTCAAGTAGGATTACCACATCTTTTTTATGCTCAACCATTCTTTTAGCTTTTTCTATTACTATTTCAGCAAGCTGTACGTGACGGTAAGCAGGCTCATCAAACGTAGAACTCACTACCTCACCTTTTACAGAACGTATCATATCTGTTACTTCTTCAGGTCTTTCATCTATAAGTAACACTATTAATTCTATTTCAGGGTGATTTATAGCTATAGAGTTAGCCATTTGCTGAAGCAATACAGTTTTTCCTGTGCGAGGTGGAGCAACTACTAACGCTCTTTGCCCTTTTCCAAGAGGAGCTACTATATCTATAGCACGCATGCTTAAGCCTTTTTTATCATCACCACTATTACACTCAAGTACTATGCTTTCCTCAGGATAAAGAGGAAGCAAATTATCAAAATGGACGTACTTTCTTAATTCACTGACTTCAGTAGAGTTTATACTTTGAACCTTAGTTAAAGTAAAATATCTTTCTTTATCACCAGGTGGCCTTATTTCTCCACATGCCATATCTCCTGTACGTAAATTAAACTTCTTTATTTGCCCGTTAGAAATATAAACATCATCGGTACTTGGAGCATAATTTGCACTTGCTGAACGTAAGAAACCGAAACCATCAGGCAATATTTCCACTATTCCACTCCCTGTGGTTATGCCTCCTTCTTCGCTCATTTTCTTCATTAAGCTGAATATCATTTCCTGCTTTAGCATTCTACCATTGCTTTTACCGTTAGTTGAAATTTTTCTTTCTTCAGCTAACTCTAACAATTCTTCTGCTGTTTTCTCTTTTAATTCGCTCAGATCTAATGTTTTTCTGTTTTTCTCAGTACCTTCATTGACCATCTGTTTTACTGTATCGTTATTGTGAATTTGCTCACTTTTTTCAGGTTGAGCTGTAACCTTTCCTTTTGCCAAAACATCTTCATTGATTGTTGTCATGATCCTCCAAAAATTTTAATTGATGCTTACTAACCTAAAATGTGACTATAAGATAATAAATTAGGCTGAGCTAGTTTTAGTGCGTATTAAGCTTAATTATTATTAAACCCCGTACTTTACTTACATTATACTAATAAACACTAGCAAGTCAAGTTAATTTAATGTTAACAAAGCACAAAAATTTGAGGATTTTCAATAGCTATTCTTTATATTTTTTAACCTTTCTTGCTTCTCTTCTTCTACTTTTGCTTTTTCCACTTCTGCTTCTAAATTTTCTTGACTACATAAGCCAAGTAGTACAGGATCTTGGGGTTTTATATTTTGCATGTTATGATGAGATCCATCTCTTACTTGCTCAACTGTGTAATTTGTTGTACTAATTAATTTAGCTATAACGTTATTATCCAAGATAGGAAATTTTTTTACTAAATAATAAATCGCATCAGGTTTATCTCTACGCCTTGCCGTAGAGGCAAAGCCAAGAATGCTACCAATCGCTTTACTCCTTTTTTTTATATTTTTTATAATCAAATTTGGTACACGGTTTGAATTTTTTTTGCAATCATCGATTTCTTTTTCAGTAATTACCCCAGAAATAATAGGGTTATATTTTTCAACTTCTATTTCCTCATCAGCTATGTCTTGTACTTCTTCAAGGGCCAACCTACAGCATTGTGCTATTTGATTAAAAGTTAAACCAGTGTTGTCTACTAACCAAGCAGCTATTTGCATTAGAAACTGTTTATTTCTATCGTTATTGCCCTTAGAAGATTCCATTGACATCAAAAAAGCATCTCCCATTTAAAGTATCCCTTACTGTTATACAGAGCTAAAATATAAGCTATTAAAACTAAAAAAGCATTAATTTTGTCATTCAATGACTTTTTGTTTGTCACTTCCCACCTCTTAAGTTAATTAAATGCGCTTACGTTTAAGCATATTTCAAACGATTCAAAAAAATATTTTCCCTTCTTAAGGTATAGTATAACTTAGTCAAACATATGTTTCTATTTAAGAAAAGAGTTAAATTTTAAGTTAATATATTGTAATATTATATATATTGGCTAATAAAGCAACAGGTTTACAAGAATTAAATTATCACTATTCTATAATTAACCATTAATTAACTGAGTTTAAAATGAATGTTAAAAATTTTTTCACTAAAGTAACCGTTGTCCTTTTAGCTTGCTTATTAGTCTTCATGGGAATTGGCAACCTTTTATCAGGTGATGATGAAAAAGAAGAGGTAGCTAGGGTTGGAAAAGAAGTTATAACGTCAGATGAGTATAAATCACTATATCAAAATTATGAAAAGCAAATTTCTGGATCTGATGCGAGTAGAGAACAAGTAAAAAAGCTGAAATATGATTTGCTTAACGCACTTATAGAGCAAAAACTATTGTTTAACCTAATTAGTGAGCTGGGGTTGACAGTTGGAGAAGAGTCTATAAAAAACCATATTAAAAATACCAAATACTTTCAAAATGATAAAGGCGAATTTGACAAAAATAAATTCCATGAAACGCTAAATGAACTGCATATGACAGAGAAAGAGTATATAGCAAAGCTAGAGAAAGTTCTGCCTGCAATGATGTTCATGACTTCGTTATTTAAAGATAATTATCCGGTAACTTTTGGCGAGAGAGTTGATGAGCAGATATACAAAAGTCGCTACCAAACTAGAGTGGTTGATATTGTTAAAATAACTGAAGATGCAGTTACAAACATTCCTGAACCAGATGATCAAGCATTACTTGATTTGTACGAAAGAAATAAATCCCATTTTTATTATCCTGAGTATCGAACTGCGCAATATATTTCCCTAGGCCAAAAGTATTTTGAAGATCAAATCAAGATCTCAGATGAAGAAGTTGATGGTATAATAGAACAACAGGAACTAAAAGATCAAAGAGATGTATTCAATGTAATATTTTCTACCAAAGAAGAAGCTGAGACAGCAAGAAGAGCATTTGAGGAGGGTAAAACAAGCTTTGAACAGATAGTAGGAGAGTTTGGCAAAGCAAAACTTGAGGAAACTAGAGTAAATAATATAACTAAGGATTTTTTACCAGAAGACGTGAGGGAAAAGGTATTTGCTCTCAAAGTAGGTGAAGTAAGTGAAGTTTTAGCAAGCAGTTTTGGTTGGCATATAATAAAAGTGGAAAGTGCGCATCAAATCTCTGATGAAGACTTAGTTGATTTAAAAAAAGACATAAAGTCAGTTCTAACTAACCAAAAGTCTTTTGAAAGAGTCAATGATTTCATAAACCAAGTGAACTATAAGATATACAATGGTTCAGAAATTGAAGAAATATTGAGTGAATATAATTTACCTATACAAACTATTGGTCCAGTAGATGCGAGTGGAAAAGATCAAAGCGGTAATAACGTAGGAGATTCTGGTGATTTGATTTCTTTCATTTTTTCGCGAGAAAAGGATCAGAAAGGTTATTTCAAGGGCGTTGGGGACGCTGTTGTTAGTGTAAAAATCATTGATATCGTTCCACCAAAATTGCAAAGTTTTGAAGAAGGCAGGGCATTAGCGGTAGAGCTTTGGTGTAGTGAGTTTATAAAAGAAAGAATGTTTAAAATTGGGCAAGAGGTTGCAGTTCAACTAAGAGAAAAAACAGATTTGGAAGAAATTCAAGGTGTGGAATTAGTTAAAGGTCAGCAGATGCAACGCAATGAAGTGGATCAACAAAACTACCCCTTTTCTTTTGTAGAAGAGATTTTCAATATGAAAACAACTGGTTCAGTGACAGACCCTATTCAATACAATAATGAAATTATAATAGGTGTTCTAAAAGAAATGCATTCATCAAATGGTAAATTAAACACGCTTGACACCGGAAAACGTGTGATGATATCGCTAAAAGAGCAATTAATTAGCTATCTGGAATCAAAGTATAAAGTCGAAGTTAATCACGCTATACTTGATGATATATAGTCAAAAATCTTATAAGTTGCTTCAAACGCATCCAGTGCCGAGACACACAACTGTACGAACATTGCGATTTGAGAGCAATCTTCACTAGGAAGGATGTCATCCCAGTCTGGGATCCAGGAATTTTATTAAGTATAAAAGTAGCCGTTTTATGTTAAAATACAACGTTTTAATGATTATGAAAAGGCTGGATTCCAGACTGGAATGACACCATTTGCTGTGCAATTTACCTTCAAAAATGAATGTTCGTATAGCTGTGCGCCCGGCGCTGCCCTACATTATTGGTAATTATATTATAAGGTGCAAAAGTTGTATAATTCATTTGACTTAAAACGGCTCATTGTATAAAATTGTGACTAATATATGAATAAAGGTTAACATGGTAGTTAAAATAAGGTTGGCAAGGTTTGGCGCAAAGAAACGCCCTTTTTATAGGATAGTTGTAGCTGATTCACGAGCACCAAGAGATGGGCGTTTTATTGAGAAAATAGGACAATATGATCCAATGTTACCAAAAGACAATAAAAATCGTGTTGTGGTGAAGGCTGATAGATTAAAACATTGGCTAAGCGTAGGCGCGCAAGCAACTGAAAGAGTACTATGGTTCATTAAAAAAGGCATAGTAACTTTAGAAACAGAACCAAAGAAAACAGAAAAGAAGAAAGTAGAGAACGAGAAAGCACAGGGACAAGAAGCATAAGTCTCTTTAAAATGCTAAATACTGATTTAACAAATAATGGTAAATTAGACGATGTCGTATCTTCTGATCTATCAGCTATGAAGGACTTTATCTTCAAAAATGTCAATGATGAAGGTGCTAAGCTTGCTACTGATATTATATCTCATCTTGTTAGTTCAGGTGGAAAAAAAATAAGGCCTAAACTAGTTTTTATTATATGTAAAATGCTAAACTATTCTGGGGAGGATAGGATCAACGTTGCTGCATCGGTAGAGTTTATACACAATGCTACTTTACTTCATGATGATGTGCTCGATGAAAGTGAGGCACGCCATGGAGTTAAAACAGCGAATAAGATTTGGGGAAATAAATCAAGCATTTTAGTTGGTGATCTATTGTTGACTCTAGCATTTAGATGGCTTATAGAGTGTGGAAATTTAAATATTCTCTCTATTTTATCTAAAGCATCGCATTTACTTGTGAAGGGTGAAATAAAGCAGATGACAACACGTTTTGACCCCCACACAGTCAGGGAAAATTATTTTGATATCATTGGAGAAAAGACAGCATCTTTATTTTCTGCATGCTGTGAAGCTGCATCTACAGTATCTGGTGCAACAAATGACGAAACAGAGAGGCTAAAGAATTTTGGTTTTAATTTTGGTATGGCATTTCAAATAGTTGATGATATGCTCGATTATACTGCTAATCAAGGCACTTCTGGAAAACAAGTCGGAAAAGACTTTTTCGAAGGTAAAGTCACCTTACCTGCTATTATAGCATACGAAAAGGGCAGTCCAGCAGAGCAAAAATTCTGGGAAAAATGCTTTTCTTCAGCTAGACACAATTTTGACCAAGCATTACACTATATTAATCACCATAATGCCATTCAGCTTTCTATGGAAAAAGCTAGATACTACATTAATATGGCACAAAATGATATTAGTACTTTTTCTGATTCTTTTTATAAAATTACTTTAATTGACTTTTTAAATGCGAGCATAGAAAGACAAATGTAGCTGGTGCTTGATATTTTCGAATTAATTGCTATATATTTATTAGATTCTTAAGGATAGTGATATGTCAGACAGCAGTAAAGAAAAAAAGAGGAAATTTGCCGATATGGTAAATAGGCAGAAAGGTGACGACCAACAAAGTGATAACCATAAGCAAACTGATGATTTAAATGAAGATCTCAATACATTAAAAGAACGTGCAGCTCAGCTTGAAGATCATTTACGCCGTGCTGTTGCAGATAATGAAAACGTCAAACGTATAATGCAAAAGCAAATTAGCGATGCAAGTGACTATGCAGTCACAAAATTTGCACGTGATATGATCGACTCGTGCGACAATTTAAAAAAAGTAATGGAAATTTTGAAAGACGGTGATCCTGTTCATGAGGGGATTAAAGTAGCTTATCAAAAAATTATAAATGATCTAAAAAAACATGGAATAGAGGAAGTAGATCCACTTGGTGAGCTTTTTGATAGTAATTTACACCAAGCTGTTGTGGAAAGAGAAGACAATGAAAAAGAGCCTGGCACTATTATAGAAGTACTACAGACTGGTTATACTATCAAAAATAGGTTGCTCCGTCCTGCAATGGTTATTCTTTCTAAGAAATCTGCTGATTGTGGAAGCGATTAGCATGAGGTAAATGTATAATGACAAGTATTGTCTTTTCAGGTATCCAGCCAAGTGGCGTACTACATTTAGGTAATTATCTTGGTGCAATCAAACAGTGGATAGACTTACAGCATAAATACAAATCTCTTTTTTGTATTGTCGACCTACATGCAATCACAGCAAATAAGCTTCCCGCAAGTGAATTAAAAAGTAATATTTTCAAAACAGCAGCAGCTTATATTGCATGTGGAATAGATCCAGAAAAGTCCATTATTTTTAATCAGTCCACGGTTAGTGGTCATGCAGAACTGGGCTGGCTGCTTGGGTGCTATACACCAATTGGTTGGCTTAATCGCATGACTCAATTTAAAGATAAAGCTGGCGGCGATAAACAAAAAGCCTCTCTTGGATTATATAGTTATCCAGTACTTATGGCTGCAGATATATTGTTGTATCAAACTAAATACGTTCCTGTTGGTGATGATCAAAAACAGCATTTGGAGCTTGCACGTGATATTGCATCAGCTTTTAACAATCATTATAAACTGGATTATTTCATCGTACCTGAAATCTTAACTTTGGATTGCACATCAAGAATAATGAGCTTAAGAGATGGCACAAGCAAGATGAGTAAATCTGACCCTTCAGAATATTCGTGCATTAACCTTGATGATACGGATGATTTAATTGTCAAAAAAATAGAAAAAGCAAAAACAGATTCAATTCTAGGCTTTGATTTTGCTACTTTAGAGTGCCGACCAGAAATAAGCAATTTGATAAACATTTATTCAGTGCTTAGTAATGTAAATGCGGAAAAAGTATGTGAAGAAGTGAACAAACATGACATGAAGCACTTCAAAAAAGAGTTAGCTGATTTAATTATCAGTGTTATATCACCCATACGTGAGAGAATGAATGATCTTTTAAAAGACCAATTCCATTTACGTGAAATATTAAAAAAAGGTACAAAGAAAGCAGCAGAAATTGCAACCCATAATATAAAAGAAATCAAGGATATTATTGGATTTGCTCAATAGACCTCTTGCATAACCTAAGGAATCAATTCAAAATTGTAAAAACAGGCAATAAGGAAATGTTCAAAAAAGTGTGTCAAACCGCATTTTTAACTCAACTCAATTTTCAATCTACCAGGAAAGAAAATATCAAGTTGAGATATAGTTAAAGCCCAATTAGGATAGTCCAATTTTGCTCTGCCTTTTTTATAGCACAATATACCTGTTTGTACAAGCTAGTAAATGAGCCCTTAGTTTTAGTGAATTTTCTAATCTGTCTATGCAGTCCCTCAATAGGGTTGGTAGTATAAATTAGCCTCACGCGAACTTTAATTTTTATATTCCTTCATTAGCATAATATAATTTTGTGCTGATTGTGTAATATGTTTAATTTCTTCATTCGACATTTTTTTGAAGAACTTTGCTGGCCTGCCAGCCCATATTTCCCCACTTTTTATTACTTTTCCATGTGTCACTAGCGAGCCAGCAGCTACCATAGCTTCAGGCTCCACAACTGCATGGTCCATCACGGTAGAGCCCATACCAATAAACGCTTTATCATGCACCATACATGCATGCAACATACAAAAATGTCCCACTGTTACCATATTGCCAATAGTTGTATCACCACCTGGGTTTCTATCCACATGAATTACCGTTCCATCTTGAATATTTGTTCCATCACCTATTTTTATTGATCCAACGTCCCCTCTGACCACACAATTAAACCAGATGCTCGCATCTTTTCCTATTTCAACCTTGCCTATGATATGCGAACCACCTGCGATGAAAGCACTTTCGTCTATTTTTGGTTCATAATCTTTGTATTTTAAAATGTGATACATATTAAGCCCACAGTTTTATGCATATGCTAACCAAAATAAGGTAGGCAGTAAATACATACTTAGATTCCAAGCTACTTGGGTGACAGATGTTCTTGACTTATGCACTTTATGCTCCTAAAATTTTTATTTTCAGCTCTATCTATAATGTCAGTAGCGGTATTAAGTATATTTCAAGTAATATTGGTTGTTATGTTAGTAATTTTAGTGCTCTTGCAGCCGCCTGAGAGTAGTTCGTTAAGTGGTTTTAGTAATACACAACAGGGAGTCAATTCGATGATTCCGGTAAAATCTTCTGAAAACCCGCTCAGCAGAATAACGGCTATTGTTGCTGGATTGTTTATTATAAACACATTGCTATTGTCAGGATTATATTCAAAAGACGTACATAAAAAATCGATTGCAGAGAAAATTATATTAGAAAAAAAGCAAGAAAGTGAACCTACTTCTGTTCCATTTGAAAATTAATGAAGGAAGCTAAATTTATCTTTGTCACAGGTGGAGTTGTGTCATCGCTTGGTAAAGGCTTAGTTGCTTCAAGCGTTGGTGCGCTTCTTCAAGCTTACGGTTTTAAGATCCGTATCAGAAAACTTGACCCGTATCTCAACATTGATCCTGGGACAATGAACCCAACTCAGCACGGAGAGGTGTTTGTTACCGAGGATGGTGCTGAAACTGATTTGGATCTTGGGCATTATGAGCGTTTTACTGGAATTAAAGCAACAAAAGATGACAATATAACAACTGGTAAGATATATCATGAGTTGTTGAAGAAAGAGAGGCGTGGTGATTATCTGGGCAAAACTGTGCAAGTCATTCCTCATGTGACAGATTTAATCAAATCGTTCATTTTTAATGGTACGGAAGGTTTAGATTTTGTAATATGTGAAATAGGCGGAACTGTAGGTGACATTGAAAGCCAACCATTTTTGGAGGCTATACGCCAAGTTAACTACACATTAGGAAAACAAAGAGTTATCCTTATTCACTTAACTTTAATACCATATCTTACCGCAGCGCAAGAATTAAAGACAAAACCAACGCAGCATTCAGTTCGAGAGTTAAATTCCGCGGGGTTACAACCAGATATTATATTATGCCGCAGTGAGAAAGAAATTTTCGATAATCAGAGAGAGAAAATAGCTAAGCTTTGCAATGTTTCTTTGTCCAATGTGATACCTGCTCCTGATGTGAGTCATATATATGAGTTACCGGTGTTGTATAGCCAATGTGGGCTTGATACGCAAATTTTGGAGCACTTTCATTTAAGTGAGCCAAAACCAAGCTTGATTGAATGGGATCAAATAGTGCATTCCATAAGGCACCCAACACAGGAAGTTACTGTGTCTATAGTGGGAAAATACACCGAATTCCCTGATGCGTATAAATCACTAGTTGAAGCATTAAATCATGGTGCGATTAGTAATAAAGTCAAAGTAAAGATAAATTGGGTTAACTCAAGAGAGAAGGAAGAAAAACCTATAAATGAAAAGCTTATAGGGGAGAAGTTACAGAATTCTCATGCAATTCTTGTCCCAGGGGGGTTTGGTGATGACGGAGTAGAGAATAAAATATTAGCAATAAATTATGCCCGTACAAATAATATCCCATTTTTCGGAATTTGCCTTGGTATGCAGCTTGCAATTATTGAGTTTGCTCGTAATGTTGTTAAGCTTGAAGATGCACACTCTGAAGAATTTCATAACTGTAAACATCCAATCGTTAAGTTAGCTGGCGATCAAGATGACGATCTTGGTGGAACCATGAGACTTGGGGCATACAAATGTAATATAAATGCAAGCTCTAAAATGATGGATGCATATAGTAACACTACTATTTCAGAAAGACACAGACATAGATACATAATCAATTCAGATTATAAAGATGATTTGGAAAAAAATGGGCTGCTATGCAGTGGCATATCAGAAGATGGAACATGTATAGAGGCAGTGGAGTTAGAGAGTCATCCGTGGTTTATTGGTGTGCAGTTTCATCCAGAGTTTCAATCAAAGCCGTTTTCTCCTCATCCTCTTTTTATATCGTTTATTAAGGCAGCAGTTAATAAAATTTAAAAAAAGAAGATTAGCAAAGGAAAGTGTTCAAGTATCAATATATGGAGCTTGCCATAGAGCAAGCCAAACTTGCTCAAAAAAATGATGAGGTTCCCATAGGTGCCGTAATAGTTAGTGGAAGCAATGTCGTTTCTTCTGCACACAACATATCCAACGATCCAACTGCACATGCAGAGATGTTAGCGATCAAGCAGGCATGTGAGTTGCTCTCAACTTCAACGCTTTATGATTCTGACATATACGTAACATTAGAACCATGTCCGATGTGTGCTCAAGCTATTTCCTTTGCCAGGATTAAACGATTGTACTTTGGAGCTTATAATCCAAAAGGTGGAGGAATTGAAAATGGTGCTAAGATATTTCAATTTTGCAGCCATATACCTGAAGTTTATGGTGGGATATTAGAAACAGAATGCTCTTTTTTGTTAAAGGATTTTTTTGAGAAACTGAGAGACATTTGACAAACCGTCATGCTACTTGTTTTCCGATACAAATTCGTCATCCCGCTACGTATTAGCGGGATCTATGCTAGGAGATACCGTGACGGTATGACGGTTAAGTAATTCGTCATTCCAGCGTGTGACGCACAACTATACAAACATTGTCCCACCAGCAGGGTGTCATGCAAGTAGCTGACACATAGCTGTACGAACATTCATTTTTGAAGGTAAATTGCACAGCAAATGGTGTCATCCCAGTGCCCAGACACTGGGATCCAGAAATTTTGCTTATAACTGAGCTGATGAGCTAAAGGTAGTTGTCTTACGCTAAAACAAACGTTTTTAATTAAGTTGCATAGAAGCTGGATCCCAGTGTCTGGGCACTTTAGACAATGTTACAAAAAATAATATCATAGAATTCAATAGGATAATCCCTAGAGAATTACTCATCTACAAAAAGGCAAATCGTGTTAATGCTGTTTAGATGTAAAAGATAAGCTAAATCTTTACATGGAATTTAAAACAGTAGAATACCTTTGATTGAAAGAAAGTACCAACTTTATGGGGTGAGCAACTGCAACTACTACCACTAAATCAATAAATCTTAATAGGGGAAAACATTATGAAAACGTCAAAACTGACATTAGTATGTGATATATATGAGTTAACAGATAAAGATAGAAAGAATATACAAAAACTAGCAAGAAAAATAGAAGAAGGGGAAGGTGTTGCCGAAAAGTTCAAAAATGGAATATTCAAAAAGTCCAGCTATAACGCAAGCACGATTCTTTTAGCAAAAATAACTTACGAGTATCATGGTAGAGAGGAGACGTTGTCACTACTACATTATGCTATAAGTCATAAAAATAATCAAGCTGTAAAAGATCTTTTAGAAGAAGCCAAAAAACAAAAACTATTAAAGGAAGTTCTGAATGAAGAGATGACCACAAAACATTCAGATGGTCGGGAAGAAATTCATACAATACTTACAGATGCTATATCACGTAGAGACAATGACATGATTAGAGCAGTGTTAAAGATCTCTGAGGAAAATGGTATTTTGAAAGATATTCTAAAAAAGAGAATAATTATAAAACATTCAAATAGCAAGGAAATGACTTACACCCCATTCACCTATGCTGAAGCGTGTGAAAATAGTGAAGCTGTAAGAGAACTGGGAAATATTCTTAATAAGAGAGCAACCCAGCAGCCCACTGTTGTAACAGCCAAAACTACTACAGCTAGAAGTGAAAAAGTGCTTCAAGATACTATCGGTAATATCGAGGCACCGGCTAACGCATATGAAAATAATAATGAAAGTAGTCTTGAAGAATCTATAGAACATAAATATCTTGAGCCATGCGAAAATAGTAATGAAAGTAATACAATAGCTATAGAGCACATCGCTGCTTCAATAGAAAAGCTCGATAATACTGGAATATGCGAAAAAAATGAAACTGCTGTAACAGAAACTGACATACAAGAGCCAAATGCTTCCAACAGCCTTTCTTCTGCTGCATGTTTTGATAATGGATCTAGCAAAGAAAATACTGCAGACAAAAAAGAAAAACCATCAATGCAACAAAGACGAGCAATCTTGGCTGGTAGTGTTGGTGCGGCATTACTAGTCTGTGGTATTGTAGCTTGTATATTGAAAATGTATGCCATAGCGGTGATTGGGGGAATAGTTGGATTAGCGTGTATAGGTTTTGCACTGTACAATTCGTTCAAGCCAAATACCAAGCTCGAGAAAGTGAGAGATGTAGAACAGCCAATTATTGAATCTTCTTTAAACCCAATATAAATCAAAAAAAATGGTCATAATCATCAAGTAAATTTTTTAAAAAAGTAAAATGAGATAATTTCTTTGGAAGAATCTATAAATCATTAACTTATAGCCCTTCTCATAATAATCCAAATTAGGTAAGATACGGATTCATGGCTATGGTGGAAGTCAGTAGGCAAGCAGCGTATAGTGATCGGATTATTGTGAAAAGAGCTATACTATAAAACGTCTCAACTTTCTCTCCACTTTTTCTGGGTAAGGTCACTTAAGTGATAACCTTTGATTATTCATTATTAATGATAGCCCTAGCAATACTAACAACAAACCAACTAGTAAAAACATTATATCAATCGTAATAAAATTGGTTAACAATGCACCAATTAAAGGAGATATAATCATGAAAAAGTTTTGAATAGATTCACTGAATGCAGAAACTGAGCCTATTATATTTTGTTCAACTTCCGTCTGTAATAGAATAGCGTATGGTATATTAATAAGTGCTCCTGTTATCCCAAATAAAAGCCATATTAATACATAAAAATATACAGACAAATTTATCTGATAAAAAGCCAATAACCCTAAAAGCAATAATAATAACCCACCAAAGATTTGCCCTGCAGAAATTAATGCAATATATCTAAAACGGGCAATATAAGTAGTAACTATTACTGAACCAACAACACTACCTACTCCAATAGCACTTATTGCTATTGCATATATTGATGCATTAAAATTCATGAATTTGTTTAAAACTATTATATAAAAATCGAATACAAATATTATGGCAAATCTTAATGCACTGTTAATAATAACAACATTTAAAAGTTTATTATTTTTAATTGTATTGCCCACATTTATCAGCTTCTTATATATAAAAGACAATTTACTAACCTTATTATTAGTTAATTTTGTTTCTGTAAATTCCACAGGTAAGCTAATAGCTTTAATAAAGCATGCAGATACTAAAAAAGTGAAGGCATTAACAATAAACAGAAAATCTATATCACAATATAAGATCAACAAACCGCCGAATGCAGGACCAATAATTTTTGCAAATTGGTTCGAGGTATGCAAAAAACCTGATGCTCTTGGCAATAAATCATTAAGAACCATTACTTTTAATGCTATTTGTCTAGAAGGTAAGAAAAAACAACGGCATATTCCCTCTAAGAATAGTAGTAACAAAATTATCTTATAATGATAAGCTGAAAAATACAAAATAATAGATAAAGCTGCTCGAAAAACATCAGAATAAATCAAAATAGGTATTGGATTTTTATTATCTACTGATACTCCTATAATTGAACCAAAAAAGACGCTTGGAGCTGCCATAGCAATCTCAACAATAGCGAGCATTTGTGATGGTAAGCCAATATCATAGATGAATAATGAGGCAATAATGGGTATTATCATCCAATCACCTAAACTGGAAATAAAATCGGCAATAAGTAAGTTGACGTAGTTAGCATTACCGATCAAACGATGGGAGTGTTAAATAAACTGTGTCAAACCGAAAAAAAAGTAATAAATTGATATAAAAAAATGGAGGTTTGACAATGAGTCAGAAAGTAGTAAACAGAACTACCGGTTTGGTAGATTATAAAGAATTAGAAACAAATATCCTGTCGTCTATACGAGAAGGAAGACCGTTGACAGGAAGAGATGGAGCATTAACACCGTTTATAAAAAAGTTGCTGGAGGTAAGCCTGGAAGGTGAAATAGAAAACCACTTGTCGGCTGAAAGCGAAGAGAATAATCGAAGAAATGGGAGGAATGCAAAGACTTTACGTACAAGCGCAGGGTCATTTGAGCTTTTGACGCCAAGAGATAGGGAAGGAAGTTTCGAACCACAAATAGTCAAAAAAAGGCAAACAAACTTACATCCAGAGCTTGAAACGAAGATTTTGAGCACATTTGCCAGTGGTATGGGCTATAGAGATATAGTGTCACATGTTGAGGAAATTTATGATCACAAAATATCGGCGGCAGAGATATCAAGTATTACTGACAAATTGCTACCAGTAATCAACGAATGGCGTAGTCGCCCGCTGCAGTCTGTATATCCGATAGTTTTCATGGTTTTTTAAAGTCAAAGAGGACGGGCATTGCGTAAGTAAATGCATGTATAACATATTAGGCATAGATCAAAATGGCAAAAAAGAAGTATTAGGTTTTTATTTGGCTGAAAGTGAAGGAGCTAACTTCTGGTTGGGAGTGCTAAATGACCTCAAAGAAAGAGGAGTAGAAGATATCCTTATTGCCTGCGTTGATGGGCTGAAAAGCTTTCCTGCAGCTATAAACAGTGTCTTTCCTAATGCGGAAGTGCAGATGTGTATAGTGCATCAGATACGCAACTCACTGAAGTATGTGGCCAGTAAAGATGCGAAGAGTTTTTTGAGCGATTTAAAGAAGGTATATCAAGCTTCAAGCAAGGAAATTGCCGAGAATTATCTGTTGGAATTGGATGAAAAATGGGGCACAAAGTACCCTATGGTTATAAAATCTTGGCAGAATAATTGGGAAAACTTGTCTGGTTATTTTAAGTATTCTGGTCCAGTTAGGAGGATAATCTACACCACCAATCCCATAGAGGGGCTACATAGGCAAATTAGGAAATTCACTAAGACCAAAGGCTCATTTACCAGCATAAATGCCTTGTATAAGCAGGTATATTGTGCTATAAAGAAGGCAGAGGAAAAGTGGACGATGCCTGTACATGATTGGGCATTAACTATCTCTCAACTTGATGTTTTCTTTCCTGGCAAATTGAAAATTGAGTTGAACTAAAAATGCGGTTTGACACAGTTTATTTAACACTCCCAAAATTCCTTAAGCTATTAACTTGATAGCACCATCCATTTTACTCTATAGTACGGCTTGTTGTTTGTTCTGAGTTTGAGACTCTGCTTATTCTTTCACACCAACTCTCTTCTGTTTTTCCATTAGATTGACTCATTGCTTCAGAACGCATCAATTTTCCAGACCTTTCAAAATATCCCTGTTCAATAGCATCGTATACTAAATACCCACCAAATGAGCAATTCTTACCTAATTCTTCTTTACAATTTTTGAACTTTTCCAGTATTTCCTTTTTATTACTCACTTCTACTATTATTTTATCTTGCTTGCCAGGGTATAAATTAACTTCTAATTCCCCTAAACTAGTATAGAAAGTTAACACTATATTGCTATTGTCCGCAAGATCAGTGTAATGCCTTATGCCATTTGCCGTTATAATTTCTACCTCACTTTTACCGATCTTTATTATATCTCTTCCGTATTCTATTTCTCCTTGAGTTAGTCCTAAACTCCTTGCTCCATCTGTAATCTTCGCAACATCTATTTTACTGTCCTCTGAGTATTCTAAGTAAAAAGTAGAATTATCCATTTTTGCATTTTTTACCTTACCATTATGCGCACTTTCAACAATTTCCATAAACTTCTGAATACGATTAACATGATCTGTATAAGCTTTTTTCATATTGGTTTTATGGTCTTTAAACTCTGATTCCAATGCATTAATTACTTCCATACTATCTTTGTTATAAAGCACTGCTCCTTTTGATACTAATTTACATATTATATCACTAGCAACTTTAGGATCCTTTTTTAATTCACTAATTCTTTTTATCACATAATCTGTTAAATTATATTCAGGTCCACATCTAAGTACATGATACCCCAATACATATTTCCCAGTAGCCTCATCTTGCAAAATTTTTTGTTGAGGAAAATTAAACCTTACCCCAAATTTTATGGCTTCATCTACAACTTCTTCTAGTTTACCCATATTTTGAACTTGAGACACCATATCAAAGAATTTACCTAGCATTTTCTGTTGGTATGGTGTTAAATTATTCCATAAAGTCTTAGATTCGTGCAAACATCCTTCGCTACTACCACATCCTTTAATATGACATATATCCCTTTCATAGTTAGTTGCTCCTGCTTCTAAAAGTAAGTTTTCTATTTCGCTGCTATCACCAAAATGATCTCTGGCACGTCTAAGTACTTCCGACTGTCCGTGTGGATTTCGAGTATTTAAGGCCATCTTTAGATCTTGATTATTTCTGTGCTTGTCTAAGAACTCTTTCAGGTTTTTAGTAACTTCAATATTGTAATCTGACCAATCAATACTACGAACGCCACGTCCTTTAATTATCCCATGCAACTCGTTTGTTAACCGATATTGATTGTCAGTGATAAGGTGCAGTTCACCATCGTTTTTACGATTATCAACCGCAATTAGCAGTGGGATTTTTCCTTGTTTATCAAGTATATCGCGTTTAGCTCCGTTTTCTAGGAGCAAATCTATATTTTTGCTATTACCAGAATGAGCAGCATAATGCAAAGGTGTCTTCCCCTTAATATCCTGTGTGTTAGGATCAACTCCTGCTTTTATGAGAGAAGATATGCAATCAGACCAAATAGCAGCATAATGTAAGGGTGTCTTCCCTCTATTATCCCTTATACTATGATTAGCCCCTGCTTTTAAGAGTAAACCCATTAATGCGTCATCACCTATACCTGATACCATATGAAACATCGTTGTTCCAGACTCTCCTCTTTTCAAGTTAAGAACAGTTTTTAGATCTTGATTATTCTTATTATCTCGTAAAAATTTCTCAAGTCTTTCAAAGCTTGCATCATGAAGCTTTAACTTTTCTTCATAAGAGCGATATTCGTCAGGATGCAAATAATCTTCTTCACAACAAAAATAACTTTCTATATCACTGTAAATGTAATCGCAATAGTGATGAAGAAATAGACAGTCGCTAAGAATAGTTAATAATTCTTCATCTAACTTCTTTTGATTTTCTGTTAAATCAGATACTTTAACAAATAATAGACGTACTAAATTATTTAAGTTACTTGCATATGAACTTTGAGTACCACCTGTTAAAACGTCACTACGGGACAGCTGTAAACATTCTTTTATTAACTCATATTTACTATCCAAGTGTAGCTTTTTAGATTCCTGAGTACCTATCATTGATGCATTTACCTCTCTAACAACTATAAGGACATTATATGATACACATAAAAAACTAATGCAAGCATAATTTTTATAACTTTAGTATTTTTTAGAGAATTTATATTTTTTTCTTTCTATACCCATTTTACTTCAATAAACTTCACTGGCATTGGTACGCTTTCTTTTGAATTTGCTACATGGATTTCTTTTACCTATCTACTCTATAAATGGTTGTGCAACAAAGCTGAATTTACATAAACAAAATCTTTGGTTTACTTTTATTATAGGAATAGTTAATTTAAAGGACGGTTCGTAAGAAATTTGTGGAAGGGCAATATCTATGAAAAAATTTAATCTCAGCAAAAATCAGAGACATTATATAGGGTTTAAAGTACAAACTAGAAGTTTATTAATCTTATCACTTTTGATACTAAATAGTAGTTTCACATATGCTGACAGAACAGTTATATCTTCATGTGATAAAGTACCTTCAGGTTATAATGGTAAGGTTTTTAGGATTAAGACTGATTACCCAACTGAAATTAGTAATGCAAAAAACCCGTGGGAATATATATCATTTAAAGAGGAACCACAAAAATACGCTTACACAATTTTAAAATACATATATGACGGAAATATTAACTGTGATTTTGATTTACATTGTAATAAGGTCGCTAATTGGTATCATGCACCATGGATGCATTATGGGATAACTGGTAGAGAATTTGTTAATGGTTTAACAAGAGAAAGATCCTTTAAGTCTGGTGAATTACACAGCAATCAAAAATCTATGCTACAGAATTGGGCAATTTCTATTGTTAATGAGCGAGGAGCTTATACATATGGACGGGTATGGCAAGATATAAACAATCCTGATATTACTAAAGGTAAATTCTTAGATGGTACAGTAAGTGCAAAATTAGTATTTACAGAAGCAAAACAGAACGATATTCCAACTCTTAAAAACAGTATCTCTTGGACTAGCTATATTAATCAATCTGAAAAAGGAACTCCAAAGGTATTTAAGCAACTGAGATTATTTCAAATTGACTTTTTAGTCAAAGATAAGAGATCAGAAGAAACAGGATGGGTTGCAGGTACGTTTATTTATGATTGTACCATAAATAATAAAAATCCATGGTTGAATATGAAGTTAATGGGTATTGCTTGGGGTAACGACACTAATTATTTTACGGCAGATTATATAATCGGAAAAAGGTTATTAGAATGTTGGATAAATCCCGATGTGATGAAAAGTTCTTTAGGATATTTAGGTAGACTTAATGGTCCAATAGATAATAAAAAATCTTCATGTTTGTCATGCCATAGTACAGCACAACATCCTGAGAAATCTTCATCAGTACCACCAGAGCATGCAAAGGAACAAGAAATAAAACATTGGTTTAGGAATCTAAAGGAAGAATCATTTGATGATGGAGCATTTAATTTTGATTATTCCAAGCAGTTAAGCCATGGCATTAGAAACTACTATAGTGCTAAAAAAGAAAATGATCCTATTGGGTGTAATGCCTTTAATTATAAAGATATCACTCAAACTCCAATCAACTAATACAGTTTATGGCTTATTTATAATGGTCTTTTAAACGTGTGAGGGTGAAACTGTCAGATGGAAAACACAACAAGGCAATATCTTCTTGTGGATAGAATACCTTTGAAAGAAACACCTAACTTTAGCGTCACAAAAAATTTCATTATTTACTTTCTTCAAAAACACGAAAAAAGTACGTATATTTGTGAGAACAATTTAAACAAAAGCGGCGTTGTGAAAATAAAAACGTAAAATTATTGCAACAAAGCTAGGCAAATTAATTCGTATATAAATGTGGCTAAAGTAGGCTAATATAGCTGGTTTTACGATATAGTAGAATTATTATATAGAAAAGTTCGCACAGAACAAGCAGTAGACCATGCCATCCCAAGAAAAACACTTCTCACCGACTTTGATTTTGAACGCTGGAAGTGGTTATTTTACTTGAGATCTTAATAATATATTTTGCTAAATTAATACTAGTTTATTTTAGAATAATCACTAAGGTAGACTTATAAAAAACAGAATTTAAAATAAACAAAACGTCATGTATCTCTCATATTAAGAGGCTTTTGTTGAGAGTTATTCAAGTCTAAAAAAAATTTTCAAATTGAGGATTGACAAAACCTAAAAACGGGATATCTTACTTGAAATGGAATCAAGTTACTATAGTGTATGTTAGACGTAACAGTTTCCATTTTTTTCCATTCATAAAGAGGTGATCATGCTACGTTCAGATATTCCAAAAGTTTTATTTTCGTCTATTAAAGAGGATGATCCTTATAGAGCATCTAAGCTTTTTCAAATTGAACGCTGGTGCTATGCAAATTGGCGTCTGCACCAAAAAAGTGGCAAAAAAGGACGTAATTTTCTTGCACAGGTATTGTCTAGTGAGGATTGTTGGAAAAAAGTAGACAATTTACATGGAGTTAAGCTTGATAGGCAAGTCGTAGGCAAAAAGTTAATTGCGCCAGATTCAGGTAATCTCTTTGATAAGTATGCCATTGCCTGTAGTTGCTGTCTAGAAGAAGATATTATTGCTTTGTTTGAGGAAAGAAAAGAGGAATTATCAGCTCAAGGTAAGAGTAGTCTATTGGAGTATGAGCACTTAGTTAGGTGTTGCGGGTCGGGTCTTTTAGCGCAGTTTTGGTCACATTTTATTAGCGGTTATATCTCTAAATTAAATTTAGATGGCTGTCATCCATATGAATATGGACTTAAGTGTGCTATGAGCCTTAAGCAGGAGCAGGCAGTGGAATTCTTTTGGAATAAAATAAAATCATTACCTGAAAGTGAGATGAGTGAACAGAAAAAGGATGAAATCTTGATGAAGACAGCAGTATATGTAGCAGGGAACCGTTGTAATAGTTATCCTGAAATATTCGAGTTTTGTTTTAGTCAAATAAGTCCTGATAAATATCCAGAACTTCTAAAAAGAGACTTAGCTGAAAATGGTTATTATGGTAGTTTGAATACACTACAGGGTGCACTTCGCTTTGATAAATTTCAGGAATTATTTGATTGTTTAAAGCCAAATGATGTTCCAGAAGATGATTATAATATCTGGTTAGACATGGAAATCAAAAAACATTCAGAGCCTTATGTAAGTGAAAGTGTAAAGCTTTTTATGCATATGTGGATGAAGGAAGGATTTGATAGCCATCGTGCTTTAGTGATAAGAGAGGAACTAGAGGATAAATCACCTCTTTTCTGTACAGTTTTATTAACACCTTTAGTAGAAAAGGGCTGTATGGAACCAGTATGGGCGTTATTAAATAAAGCTAATTCTGATCAGGTTAAAGAGTTTATGTGTTCTAAACAGGCAGGCTACATACGATCTATATTGGAAAAAAGAGATGCTGATTCATTGAATAAGTTTCTAGCATATAGAAAGTCTACAGATGAAGAGTTCACTAGCTTAACTGAAGTTGAATTAAGCAAAGCATGTGAGCAATTAGGGTTAGGCAATTAAGGTATTATAAGGCAATTCTATAAAGTAGGTGGTGGTTTCTTGTTACTACTTTAGCTTCTGTCAAAAAGATGTTGCATTGTAATACAAATGTTATATACACAAGTCAGCATGTAGGCAAAAATAGCTTTTATTATTGATATCTCTGATGGTTATACAATAAGCTTGGTATAGTGGGTTTAGTATAATATAATGAAGGGGGTTTATGTTCAAGATACAATATCCAACAGATCATCTAAAAAAAGAAGATGTTAATTCAAAGATTACTGAATTATCGGATGAAGTGCAATATATAGAGCAAGCTAGAGAATTTTCTCAACTTAAGCGTTATCGGAGATCTGATGTTGATTCCGAAAGTGGAAGTCAGATTAAGAGAATCGATGTTCCAGGAGAAGGTAGTTGCTTGTTTTGGTCTGTTACTATGGCTTACTTAATACCCGTCAGAAACGACGATGCTTTATTTCGATAAAGGTATGAAGTACTATTTGGAAATGATGGAACTGTAACCCAAAATTTAGATCATATTAGAGGTTTGGTTCGGAATTTAGGTGCTGCGAATTATGATGATACATTTGCAAATTTAGTAAGAAACTTATTTCGTAATCGAGTAGTTGATCACATAAGTTCTTATAGAAATGAGTTCAGAGATTTTGTTGAAGGTGATTTTGAGCGTTACTTGGAAAACATGAGGAACCCTGATACTTGGGGAGGTGAACCTGAAATAAGAGCAATGAGTGGAATGCTTAGCGCAACGATTAGTGTTTCTGGTGAAGTTGAGACTCAATATGGTAATGGGGATATTCAAATACAATTATTTCATGTTGGTGCACCAGGTAAACGAAACCATTATAATTTTGGTCTTGAAAGGAATATTATTGATAATGATAAAGAGCTTGCAAAAGGCTTAAAAAGAGTCATGGGTAAAGTAAGACCACAAGACTTTGAGTTAATACAGTTATTGATAGAGGAAGCAGATAAAGAAGTTGGTATAAGCCGGCAAGATGAGGATTTTAAATCTTTTGAACCGAGATTTCAGTCATTTGTGGATCAGATTCCATCTTATTTACACTCTATAGAAAAAGCAGGGTTTTTTACACACTTCTTCCTAGGTAGTTTTTCTACTTTGTTGGATACAGAGATGGCAAAAAAGCTAGACATCAAGGAGATTTATTTTAGCTTTGACGGTGCAAAGACTTTGAAGGTAGCTATTATAAAAAATGGTGAAATGAAGAGTCAAAAAGATGTGATCGATAAAGTAAAATTATTTGTTATATCAGAAAGTGGTTCTCATTCTTACACTCAAGAGTTTGATCAAGGTGAATTGAAGGAGGTATTAGGCAAGCTTTACTCTCTTATTGAAAATAACCTAGATAAAATTAAAGTTAAATCAATAAAAATCATTAAAGATGCCGGTCATCAGGGAGAAATAGTTGTTGATGTGAAAGATAAAGGAGTAGACATAGAACATAATTCTGAAGTTCAATTTAAAAAAGTGAGAAAAGGGTTATGGAGGGATCCCGAAGTCGATATAGCGAAGCTAGCTATTTCCAATCAGCGAACAGTTAAAGCATCTTTAAGGAGAATTCTTGATAAGATTTACACAATTCACTCCGAATATGCAGACTCACTAATCTATGCTAGCAGAGCACGTGAAGCAGCACATCATGGGTTTGCGGTAGGCGTTTTCATGAATTTCCACTACAGGTATAATTTTAGAGTCTACCCAGAGCAATTTGCAGGAAGGGGTTATGCAGATATTATCTTGCTGGCTCGTGGTCCTGATCGTGCATTGGATTCTATTCCCATTATTATTGAATTAAAAGCGGGAGCAGGTTCTAATGCTACTCCAGATAAGGCTTTGCAGCAAGCAGAAAAGTATGCACAAGGCTTTCAACCAAATATTCAGCGAGTTCTAACCACTGCAGATGACATTTTATGTGTTGGTGTCAATCTTGATAATCCATCTCCTATCTCTGATATTAAAGTATCAAATCGTGGGGAAGAAATAATTCCTCTTTTTCAAGATATGCTAAAATCTGCTGATGACTGGGATACGCAAAGGATTGGAACAATAGAATTAAAGGGACAGGTGAAAGATAATCTAGAACGTATTTATCATACGTTTCCTGGTACACCTGAGAAGGGAGATAAACATTATTTTAGTAGATTTTTACTAGGGCAATCACTATTGCTAAATAGAGTTGAAGATTTAAAAACTGGTTTTAAAAAATACATTTTTATCTATGGAGACAATATACCTACCGAGGTACGTCCTAATCTTCGTGGGTCTGGACGTTTAGCAGCTGAAAGAGCCAGGGAGAGATTGTCAGCTAATCTTGATGCGAGTCATGCAGTTGTGACAATGGTGCTCATTCCAGAAAATACAGAGAAGTTGGTTTGTGTAATAAATATTGTTGAAGCTAACAGAAAGGATGTTCTGAACGGGCTGGATGAAGTGCTCCCTCTTGATAGATTAAATAGAGAAATAGGGAATAGGGAAATAATCGAATTAAATCTTAATTTTGATACTAGGTACAAGTCAGATTTTAAAAGATATCTTACTATTTGGACTGAAAAATACAATTCTTTACAAGAGTACAACAACGGAGATAATAGATTTCAAGGTACTTTTAAAGAAGTTACTTATCCTAATGAGTTAAAAGAAACATTTGATAAAGCACTAGATATCCAATCCTTATCAATAAGAGGATATAGTAGATTATTAGAAAAAATTGGAGAAGGAATCTTTCCTTTTAAGAGTCTCGTTAATAAAGAAGCTCATTTCCAGGGAATATTGAATGGAGTGTTTAGTTATTATAGTGACTTAAAATTACAGGAATCACCAGAAACTAGAGCATTAGTTTTAACTGAGTTTCAAACTGGTAGAGGGGAACGTATTGACATGCTAGTTCATGGTATTAAGTTTGTGGCTCAAGGTGGAAATGCTGAGGAGTACACTCCAATAGGGTTAGAACTTAAGGCATCAAGGCAGGGTAAAGGGGCTCAAGCTTTATTGAGGGAAGCAAATGATCAAATAAATGAAGAGTACAAAGAAGGTGTTACCTATAAAACACTTACAGATGGTGGTGAGGTAAAATTTATCGGTGTTGTTTTCGATAAAGGATCTAATAATCCGAATAAACTTATTTTAACAAGTAGGACAGCCGAGGAAGGATTTATTCCTGTTGGAGTAGTTCATAGTTCACATCATATGTTGCCTACTGTAGGGCAGTGTTCTAAAAGAAAATCTTCATCGCCGGAGTATCCACCAAGTAAAAAGCCAAGAAGAGAAAGAAGTGTAAGTATGGCCTGCATAGATTCGTTTGATGAAGAAAAGATTACAAAGGAAGAAAAAAAGCAACGTGTTAAAGAGCTATTTGATATTGATAATGCTAAGGATTTAACTAATGAAATTGTAGATATAGGTCGTGAGCAAGTGTTTGATATGATAGGCAATGCTGATAGGACTGATGTATATGTAAAAGTAAAAGATAACAATGGTAATGATAAAAAATTGATAATAGGTGATATTATAGAAATGAAGAATGCAGAAAGATATTTTGTAGATGATTATAGTGATGGTATTGAGATCTTAGTAAAAGTAGGCAGAGATAAGGATCGCGTTATAAAAGAAAAAATAAAAGGACAAAATATTGAGTATTATTTAAGCATCGATGGCTATGAAGTAAAATTCGATGATATAATTAAAAATTTTACTACAGATGCAGAAAGAGAGAAAATTCATAATAAATTACATCAACTATCAAATGATAAGCAGTTGTTAGAGAATAAAAAATACATTGAAGATATAGGTGATGTTCAAACTAATCAAGATTACTCTAATATTGTAGAGGAAATTAAACAGAACTTGCTAGCAAAAGGTGTTAGGGAAGATACTTTTGATACGTTTAAAAATCATTTTGATGATCTTGGTGAAAAAGTTTTTGCAGATTATATTAGTAATGTAGAAAGCAGCCTTCAAGAAAAAGGAATTGCATTTGATCGTGATAAATTTGATTCAGCGAAAATAAAAGGAGCAAAAGGTGGAAAGTTTTTTTCCATGATGGCTATATATGACTTGCTTGATAGTATAAGTGATACAGCAACACTTGGACGACATGATAATAATGCTTTAAAGCAAGTATTTGGTATCAATGGTATACTAGATGCTATGGATGATGTTAGGACAAGCGTAAGTATTTCTCCTAATAGTAAAGTGGGAAAATTGATTAGTAAGGTACCACAGCCTGTACGTCAAACGTTTGTTAAGATTATCAGTAATCCTATAGTTCAAAGTATTACATTTGCAACTATTGCTTATCAATTTGGATATAGTATAAACGAAATAGCTCAAGGTAATCATCATCCACTAAATTATTATTGGACAGCTAGTAGTGGTGTAAAACTAGCAAGCATGAGCATAAGGCCTGTAAGTGCAGGAGTTAGCTTTACAGTGAAAAGTGTAAGTACAACTACTAAGATTTTAAGAGGATTATCTGCTGCAGGCAAAGTCTTGGGTAGGGCAGCAGTAGTTACTATGGTTGCTGATGTATTAATAACAATTGGTGTAGAAATTCATGAGAGAATAGAGTATACAAAAGCAATAGCAGAACAAGTACCTCTATTACCTGGTGGTGAACAAGCGGAAGTATTTTTTGCAGGGGTAATCAAGTTTTTTACAGGAAGAGATGTAGAAAAAGAATATGAAGACACAATTAGAATAAAAGGTTATTTAACTTACGTAAAAGAAGCAGCTATTAAACTGTTAAATGACAATTATGACATAGATGCGGTTGTACAATACGTAATCTCCATTGAAGAGAAATATAGTGAGGTGATTAAAAATATGGGTGCACAGGCTATATGTATTATGCCATCACCGTATGGTCCTGAGTGTGCGACGCAGATGAAGTGGACATGTGATTTAGAAAAAAAATATAAAGATATCTCTTTTGACAAGATCAATATAGCCTCTAGTGTAAAAAGAGATTTGTCTTCTATTGATATCTCTAAGATATTGACTATGACACCTTATACTTTGGTTATGAGTGAAGGTTGGGAAAGGTTTATCTGTGGTATAAAGAATAGTCCTCAATGCTATCAAGAGATTGAAGAAAAGAAAGTTTATGTTGTTAATACGGATGCAAAACATATCCCTCATCTAACAAAATACGAGTATGAAAATCTTGGCTTAAGAATTGTAGATGCACCATTAACAAATCCGATACAAAAATCTCAATGCAGCAAAACAATCAATACAAAGCACACAGGTGACGATGCGTTCGCTCCATGTAACAGTGGCAAAATTTATAGAAATTGTCAAGAGAGCTTTACTCTCTCAGGCGGACCTTTTATCTTTACTAATCCAACAAGAAAAGAGCATAGTAATACAAAAAAGCAAACATTTCCTAGAGGATCAGTATTATATATTTCAGGACCTAAAACATTAACAGCAGCAGCAAATTATCCAGCAGTAATGCATATTCCAGAGGGTAGTAATATACGTTATGTTGGCTCAAAAAATAATGAAACTATTTTTATTATTAATGACTATACGTCTGGTACTCTTGAAGGTGGACCAGGAAAAGAAAATACTCTAGTAATGAATGTTAAGGCTAATAATGTCGTTGCAAATTTGCATGGTAGAACTATACGTTATGGTAATAGTAATAACATAAGATTGGTTAACACATATAACTATGTGTCTAATTCTGACAGCAAGCAAAATATTACTACTCACTGTAAAACAAGATTGATTAATGTAAAAAATGCAGAAGTCTGGCAGAATTCATCTAACTGCACAGATAAAGATTATGAAGTTAGAGTAGTCAACAAAGAAAACGTGCATCACAGGGGATTAAAGCAAACAATATTTATCGTTAATGAAGACAGTGATAATGCTAGGATAATAAGTGATTCAGGCAGTACAGGAAAAATGAAAGGAAATATTGACGTAATAAGGGTTCAAGTTGCTAATATTACACAGTGGGGAGTAAGTAAAGATACAGAAAAAGACAGCTATAGCTTAGATCTTTTAGCTAATGATACACAAAGTATTGCTTCAAGTACTACAATCGATGATTTTAAAAATATAGTAATTCAAGTAAATTGCCAGGGAATAACAGAGTCTGTTACAATACAAGATAAGTCTTTGTCTGATACAATAGAAGATATTAGGTATCAAAAGTTGAGAAATTCAGGAAGTGATACTGACAGAGAAATCATACAAAATAGTGAAAAAAAGTTAAAAGCATTTATACAAGCAAGTATTCTAGATCAAGAGTTACTTGATACTTATCAAATTGCAAAAGGTATTGCTGATGACAATAATTTTGACATACCAATATCTCAAATAGAAGTCACTAAAAATCATATGGGAATACCTGCTGAAAAGGTGATAATTGCTGGCATATACTCAGATCAGGTAATTGTTGATTTTAGCTATAATAATTCTGACGTTACTCAGAAATACCGTAATAATGGAAGGAGCTATGATTATGATAACTATATGACACTATGTAATTACTATCAAGACGCCACAGTAGAAGGGGGAGAAGGACAACATCAGTATATTATCAAACTACCAGATACATTAAACCACGAAATCTCGTCATTCCCCATAAGACTTAATTTAAAAATAAAAAGCAAAGCAGTGCCTTATCAGAACATACCTTACAATATTATTGATTTTGCTGAATTGAATGTAACAGATGTTGATAGTATAAGCATACAAGAGGGTAAAAGGAGTTATATAAATGAATATTATAACCAATCAATTTCCGACCTTACAGAGGATAGCTTAGAGATAAAAGATATTACACTTGGTAGTGAAGGTACTAAATGGTCTTTATCCATTGGTTTAGTTGATTATTTTCAAAGCCCAGAACATCAACAAATTGTATTACGAATGAATAATGAGCTTTATAAGATTGATAGTACAAACTTAAGGCTTGAGCATGTAGAAATGAACCCTAACTCTTTCAGATATTATCAACCAGAAGAACAAGGGTTACAGATTTATCATAATCAACCTATTGACGATAATAGTGTTGGGTTAGTTAATTTTAGAGATAAGTCTATATTGGATTTTGATACCGAGATTACTGATGGTAGTTTAGTGTTATCACATAAGAATCATACCTTAGCGAAAGTAGAAAATTGGAATACCTATCAACCAGCAAGGGAAATGATGTTTGCTTTTAATGATACGATGATCTCTAATCTGAAATGCATAGTCTCTGCTTGTAATTCGAAAGATATTATAGAGGACTTTAATAAGGAGAAAGTAACTTTATTAAAGGAGCACATGTTTGATGCTATAATGCGAGATAATATTAATGAGGCTAAAGATTTAATTGGAAAAATTGAAAGTATTAATACTGAAAGTAGGCATGAATTAACACCTTTGTATGTTGCTATTCAAGCAGGTAGGTTGGACATAGTAGAAATTCTTTTTGATAGGAAGCATTTTAGTGTTAAAGATAAAGACATCCATGGTTGTAACCCTCTGCACTGGGCTGCTCAGCAAGGCAATTTGAATATAGCTAAGTTTCTTGTGGATAAAGGTGCTGACATTGGAGCTAAAGATAAAAATGGTAGAACATCTCTTCGTATAGCTGCTTGCAATGGTAATCTAGATGTGGTCAAATTCTTCCTTAATAAGAGTGTTGATATCGAGTCTGAAAGTAATGATCCAGATAAGATGATGGGAAAGATTGAGAGTGTAAGGAAGGAAATTATAAATCAAGTAGGTGCTTCATCTAATGTAAAAAAGTGGGCAAAGTCTTTTATAGAAGAGTTAAGATATTCAATAAAAAGTGTAGCAAAAGAGAAGCTAAAGGATGGCATGTTGCGTAATAGGTATAGTTCAGTTAATGAACTTGCTAATGAAATTTATAAATCAGATGGAAAGCTGTTTGATGATATAATTAGGGGAGTTATAAATGACGTGTATGGAAAAGTAGATACAAAAAAAATATTAAGTTGTGCACGCAGTCATGGTTATATTGCTCAGCTTATTTCAGGTTATGTAGCTGCGTTTGATGCAATGCAAAGGAATAATGATTTAAACAATGGTGCAGTATTTAAGTTAGCTTACTATATCAAAGAAACAATGGAGATGGAGAACTATCCTAAGGTCCATTCAGAAAAAAGATCTAGCCTTGAAAAGCTAAAAAGTGGATTACCGGAATCAGTGAAGAATGTGGTATTTTCATCAAAAGTATGTATTAAAAATATTTATCAAAATGAATATTTATATGCTGCTAATAGTTGTTTTAATTATGACAACGATAGACGAATGGTATTTACTTGGATTCAAAAGAATGAAAAAAATGATAAGTTTAGGTGGAAGATTAGACCTTATGGTGACAATTTTAATATAGTGAATGCTGAATTTAATGAAAATTTGTATCCTTCTAGTAATTATTTCAATTATGACAACGACAGGAGAATGGTATTTACTTGGGTTCCAGGTGGAGGAGTTGCACGAGATGTGTGGAAGATTGAACCTGATGGTGATAACTGTTCTATAAGAAATGTTGAGCTTAAAGAATATTCATATGCTGCTGATTATGGTAAATATGACAAAGATAGAAGGAGAGTATTTACTTGGATTCCAGGGGGCAAGGTTACACAAGGTGTATGGAAGATAGAAGATTGTGGATCTACTTTAAGAAAAGTGAGAAATGCAGATGCTAGTTCTAATTTAATAGTTTCAAGGCAAGTACAATTGGATTACGCATTGTTGAATGCCACAAAAATTGGCAATATTAGTGAAGTAACAGGCCTTGTTAATCAAGGAGCTAATGTTAATACCAAAGACAGAGATGGTAATACTCCTGCACGCAATGCTGTATTAAAAGGTCACTTTGGCATAATTAAGTACCTTGTTGAAAAGGGTGTTAGTTTAAAGGCTGAAGATCATTATTGTGGTCCCCCTACATGTAATGCCGCTTATAGTGGTCATTTAAATATACTAAAGTACCTTATTAGCAAATGTGTTGATATTAATGATACTGATAAAAATGGTTGGACACCGCTACATTTTGCTGCATGGAGAGGCTACTTAGAAGTTGCTAACTTTTTAATAGAAAAGGGTGCTGATATTAACGCTGAGAACATTTTTGGCAGAAAACCTATACACATTGCCGCTGAAAACAATAACAAGAACATCATAGAATTTTTTCTCAGCAAGGGAGTAGACATTGATAATGCTGATAGGTATGGTCGGACGCCCCTGTACTGTGCCTCTCGGAATGGTCACTTGGATTTAGTAAGGTACCTCGTAGATAAGGGGGCTGACGTTTACACTCAAGACAAAGGCGGTAAAACATTGCTGGATATTGCTACTGATCAAAAACACAATAATATTGTAGAGTATTTAAAACAAGTGCAATTAGATAAAGAATTATTGATTGCAGCACAATATGGAAATCTTAGCAAAGTTGAAGATCTTGTAAGTCAAGGAGCTAGCTTAAGTGCTAAGTATAGCGATGGCCGAACTCTTATGCATTGTGCTGCTTATGGGGGCGAGCTAAATGTAGTAAAATATCTTGTGGTAGGTGAAAAAAGTAGTTTAAAAATTAAAGATAATAGTGGTAGAATTCCCCTTCACTATGCTGCTTACAGTGGTAAACTAGATATAGTAAAATATTTTATAGAGGAAGAAAAAGTCGATGTTAATATTAAAGATAATGGTGGCTGGAAGCCCCTATATTATGCTTCTTGTGGTGGTTATTCTAATGTAATAAACTACCTTGGTAAAATACATAATTCAGATTTGATAAGTAACTTACAAGAAAATTCTACGTCTTTAGAAATCCCAAATAGTAATAACATTGAGGTTCAAGACAAACTTGGTAGAACACCCTTACATCTTGCTGCCAAAGCAGGTGATCTGAGCAAAATAAAACTTCTTTGTGATGATTATAATGCTAATATTGAAGCTCAAGACAATTTTGGTTATACACCAATTTTTTTCGCTACTCAATCAGGAAAATTGAATGTAGTGAGTCTTGTTCTTTATTATGGTGCTAATATTAATGCTCAAGATATGTATGGTTCTACGCCTTTACACTATGCTGCTCAAGAAGGTAACTTAGGTATGATTCAGCTTCTTCTTAGTAGATGTGCTAGGATTGAGCTTCTAGATAGGAATGGTTGGACACCTATACTTTTTGCTGCTCGAGAAAGTAAATGGAATGCAGTAGAACTTCTCGTTAGTAAGGGTGCTAAATTTAATAATGAAATAACGTATCAGGGAACACCTTTACATTTTGCTGTTCGAGAGGGTAATTTGGATACGGTAAAATTTCTTATTGATAAAGGTGCTAATATTGAGTCTCAAGACGACTATAATAAAAAACCTTTGCATCTTGCTGTTAGGGTGAACAGATTGGATATAGTAAAATTTCTTCTTGATAAGCACGCTAACATTGAGGCTAGAGACATGGATGGTGATGTACCTTTAGAATTGGCTATTCAAAGTGGTTACAAAGATATAGAGGAAGTCTTAAGGCAAGCACAATTAGATCTAGATAAAGAATTATTGAATGCTGCAAAAAGCGGAGACCTTGATAAAGTTAAAGAATGTATCAAACGGGGTGCTTATATTAATACTAAGAGTAGTAATGGAAGGACTTCTTTACACTGGGCTGCATTTGAAGGTTGCTTACCCGGAGTAGAGTATCTTATAAAGGAAGTTGCTGACATTAATGCTAAGGATAACACTAGTAGGACTCCTCTACACTATGCTGCTAGAAATGGTCATTTAGATGTAGTAAAATACCTTATAGAAGAAGGTGCTGATTTTGAAGTTAAAGACAAGGATGATAAAACACCGTTGGATCTTGCTTCTTGGAAAAAACATAATGATGTTGTAAAATATTTAGAGAAAATCAAAGAAGAAAGAGACAAAACTGTTCAACGCAAACGCCGTCATCACCATGGAGATCATGCTCGTCATCATATGTCAAGAAAACCTCTTGCTATAGATTCAAGTAATCAACCTGAGATAGCAGCAAGTGGTAGTACAAGACCATCTTCATGGATAAATGATTTATTTGGTTGGGTAAAGAGCTCTATAGGTGGATTGTTAAGTTCTAAACCTGTGGGAATATCAAGCACTAAGGATTCAATCTCACAAGTTGATGGGCAATTTGCCAAAGCTTCGGTAAGTAATAGTAGTCCAACAAGTACCACACTATCATCTGATGGTACAGATAAAAAACAAGAAAGTAATTATTTTACAAGTGGGGGTTTTTCCCGAGATAATATTGATTATGTAAATGCAAATATAAAACAAATGCGTGAAAGGCAAACACCTGTTAAATTTAAACCTAGTGGCGGAAATATAATACTAGAAATGGGAGATCACTATCTATCACATGTTGATTTTAATGGTACAATAATGTTACTTGATTTATTAATTAGAAAAGTTACAGGTCAGAAGTATATTTCTACAGTAGATCAGTCTATATCCCCACTAGAAGCACAGGGCTATGCACTCAATATTACAAAGGAATTTGAGAAAGTAGTAGAGCAAGCTGGATTAAAAAGTGGTGTATCAATGCATCGATTAAATATTGATTATATGGAAATGCAGAAAGAAATTACTAGAAAAGTCATGAGTGGTAAATTCAATGAAATTTCAGGGATTTTAAAATCGTATGTAGAGAAAGCATGTCCTGATGAAGAAGCTGGTAAATTAAGTCCGAAGAAATTTGAAAAGTTTATGGCTACATTTAATAACAAGCTAGATGTATCACTAAATCAATCAATACACCAAATGCTACATAATGAAAATAACGTACTAAAAATGGATAATATAAAAGAACCGCAAAGCTTAGGTTTATCTGGACCTAGAACTAGGTTAGATGATGTATTAATTGCGGGCAATGCCAGAGAATTAGTCGCTGGAAGAAGGTAGTAGACTAAAAAGTTTCTTCCTTAAGTTGTGTAATGTCAGCCTGAGGAAGGCCAGTTGTCTGGGAAATAACATCAATAGAAATGCCAGCATTAAGTAGGTTTTTTGCAACTTCGATTTTTTCTTCTTGTCTACCTTTTTCGTGACCTACTTTAAGACCCTCATCAAATTTTTGAGCTAAAGCAGCTACCTCATCCATTATGCGTTTTTTCATTTGTTCATATGCTAGTAACTCTTCTTCTGACCAATTAAACTTATTCATCTCTTCATAAGCTCGTTTTATTATTACGTCACTACCAACTATTTTATCTAGGTCCTCTTCGTTTGTTTCTGCTGCATATCGAAAAAAGTAACACCATTTTTCTACTATATTTTCTAGTTGGTCTTCTTTTGTCTTTGTAAATTTTGGTAGTTCTATGAATACGAAGTAAAAATCCTTTAAGTCATGTTCAAAGCTATTTTGATCTAAAATGACATGATTAGATTTGTACTCAGCCTTATCTGGAAAAATAATACAATCAGCAACAGCTATGAAGATAATTTCCTTGAGATTATGATAATTATCACCTTGATCAGCTTGACTTGAGTAGGCTTTAGCAGCATAATATTGAGCACGCTTTTCGAAGCCTTTGGTCTTAGTGAACTGCATTTCTATAATATATCTGGAACCTTGAGAGTCTTTACAAAGAACATCGACAATACTCTGCTTTTTAGCGGCAATTTCAGGGTCCAAAATGGTAGCCAAGAATTCAACATCGTGAATAGCAGCTAAGCCAGTGAAGCCTAAAATATCGTTCAAGAAATGAATAAGGATATCTTTATTCTTTTCAGTGCCAAATATTCTTTTAAAGGCATAATCATTGCGTGCATCAAGAAACTTCGAAAGAGCCATAAGAAAGTAAGATAAAAAGCATTAATAATTATACACAATTGTGAAGAAATATTCAACTAAAATGCAAACATTTTGTATATCTTTATTTGGTAGTATTAACCTGTATAATATTTATGGCAAATATCTCAATAAGGTACCAAATAGCACAAAAAGTAAGGAGCTGGAGGTTAAAAAGAAAATATACCCTGAAAAACTTAGCAGACAAGGCAGGCATAAACTATCATACACTGATAAGATACGAGCAAGGAACATGTGGCATTCCAACTGAAAAGTTAAAAATATTAGCAGAGGCGTTATCAATTCCTATTAGAAATCTCTTTCCAGGACGAAAAGTGCTAAAAGAAGATAGTTGTTTCGACAAAGCCAAGACCCAGGAAATGTATAATTTCATAGAAAAAACAGGAGGACACAAAGCAATTTATGCATTAACCAAATCTGTCCGAGCTGAAGAAGAAAGTAACATAAAAGCAGCAAGAATAAGAATTGCAAAGAATCTAGTTAAGGCAGGGTTTGATACTGAGATTATCTATCGAGCAACAGGCTTATCAACTGAAGAATATGCTGATAAAGAGAGATACGAGCCAAACGGAGGACAAGAGATAAAAAAGTGGAGAATAATAAAAGGATATACACAAGAAGAATTAGCGAAAAAGCTTAATATAGGGCCCTCACAGATACATCACTATGAACAAGGTAGTGTTACCATTTTAAGTGAAAGATTATGGGAAATAGCAAGAGAATTATCAGTGGATGTTGAAGATTTGATAAAGGAATATAAAGAAAATGATTGCAAAGATGGTGAAGGAGAAAATGAATTATTAAGTTTGGCAAGAGAATATAGAAAAATTGACAATCAAGAATCACGAGATGAGCTAAATATATGGGTAGAATTTTTCTTGCAAAGAAAGCAAATTTACAAAGAGAAGATTGATAAAGTAGAGAGAATGAAAGTTGCAAATAATTTACTTCAGTTAGGTTTTTCTACTGATGTTATTTCTCAAATAGTAACAACTTCTTTTACATAAAGAATTAATTTTCAATTAGATAAAATAAGCATACGTTAATATCTTAAATTATTCATAAAAAAATAAGTAAAAAAGATTGAGAAATTGATTTGACTTCACTCGAAAGCTATGGCTCTATGCCAATGCTGATAAAAAACAGCAGTAAATAATTAAAAACAATTTGTTATTAACGAGGAGTATATTTTATGAATAATAGTGAAAAACTTACAGAAGAAATAGAGAGAGTACTACAAAGCGGAGGAGGAAGTGCTCTATTTGATCGTGAAATAGTGTCAGTGCTTTTAGGAGCAGTTCATGACAGAAAGCAAGCACAAGATGTTACTAAAACTCTAATGGATAATTGCCCAGGAATAGGAGAAATTTTAGGGCGAGAAATCGATGATCTGAAAATGATAGAAGGAATGACCGAACATGCAGCCGCAGCAATTGAATGTGTAAAAGAAGCTTATAAAAGAGCACTCAGAGAAGGGTTAAAGAGAGGACCTGTAATGGATAGCCAAGAAAAGCTGATAGAGTATGTAAGGGTAAACATAGGCTTTTCAGCAAAAGAAGCTGTCCTGGTAATATACTTGGATAAACAGAACCGTCTGATAAGAGATGAAGTGTATTTTGGTACAATAGATGAAGTACACCTATCTGAAAGGAAAGTGGTAAAAAAGGCGTTATCAATGGAAGCAGCGTCAATAATATTAGCTCATAACCATCCAGGAGGGAGTTTGGAACCGTCAGAAGATGATAAGGTTATGACTAGAGAATTAGTGTCAGCATGTCAAGGAGTGGGAATTGAACTAGAGGATCACATTATTATGACAGACAAAGGATATTGCAGTTTTAAGGAAAGAGAGCTGTTATAAACCAAATTTCAATTGCTTGAGAAGTTTGGCTACTACACAGTAGCAAAAAAACTTAGTCAAGAATCTGAAGAGCAAGAACTGCACAATATAAAAGATCTTTGTATAGCTTGTATATTAAGTCGTGATTAAAGAATAAAAGTCCCAAAAAAATCTATTCTTTTATTATAAATAGTTGCAAGATATACAAGATCTTTTTATAATTTGCGTATTAAGTTAATTATAAAGCAATAAATTGCTCTGTAGACTTGAATAACATGCTTAATAGGAGGCTATATGACTACTAAAAAAACAGTATCATTTGATGATACAGATGGAAATACTTATGAGTTAATCATTGATTCTAAAAAGTTACCAAAAGGACTATATAGTGCTATTGAAGGTATAAGGCGTACTAGCAAAAAAAATCAGCAGCTTATACTTGTAGACGAGACTGATCCGAAAATATTTGATGATAAAAGTAGGTTTGAGAAGCCTGAAGGTGTGCCTTCCCCTAGCGATGTTTCTGGAAAATCAATCAATCTTGGAGAAGGACGTGAGGTTTATAACAAAAAATCTTCAAATCGTCAAAATCCGTTTATTCCAGCCTTAAGCAAGATAGAGCCAAGTGCAAGTGAAAATGCAGAATTAAGATGGTTTAAAAGTAGAGTAGTAAAGGCAAAAAGCGTAGAAGAACTGAACAAAACTATAGACCAAGCACTAAGTGCTGGAATCAGGATAAATGCTTATAGCGAAGGACAGAAGAGTTTTGCTGATACGGTGATATCGAAAATACCTTCGATCAAATGCAAGGAAAATGAGAAGGAAGACATAATATGTGAATTGATGCTC
Organism: Wolbachia endosymbiont (group A) of Norellia spinipes; assembly: GCF_964273535.1. Lineage (NCBI taxonomy): Bacteria > Pseudomonadati > Pseudomonadota > Alphaproteobacteria > Rickettsiales > Anaplasmataceae > Wolbachia > Wolbachia endosymbiont (group A) of Norellia spinipes. The sequence goes on along the minus strand of NZ_OZ187006.1, from coordinate 870,744 downwards.
AATGGAGCAATATTCAGTTACGATCTATTGCAGGATAAGGGAATAAGTGAAATGCATAACAAACTGTATCAAGAGATTCGTTCACAGATAGATGAGTGGCTTAAAGAACTGAGAGAAATCGGTGAAAGTGCTATTGAAAATGAAGGAATCATAGAAGATGTGGAAATAGACAATCAGACGTTTTTTATGAAATTTTCTGAAAATAGTAAGGTAAATATTGCAAGAGTATTGGAAGGTACAAAAAATTTAGGGTTAACGACAGGAGAGGTAAAATTAGGAGGTGATGTTATAGAAATAGGAAATAGCAAGGTTGAAGTTAGAATTGGAAAAGAAGGTGAAAGGAATTATGTTGATGTGTCTGACAATAGTGCTTTTGAGGTAGCATTTCCCACAAGTATTGGTAGCCTGAAAATTGTAGTATATCATAATGCGGAAAATGACAGTCAAGTAGAGGTCAGAGTAGCAGATAAAGAAATATGGTCTGAGCTACAAAAAAGAGGGGAAACTATAGGAAAAGGATGTTTTTTTGGAGGAATGTCAGTCGAAGAAGCGGTAGAAAAGGGAAGTTTTCCTAGGGATGGCAAGTGGAATAAAGAAAAGGCAAAAGAAGAAATAAAGGCGATTAGTAATAATGAAACATTATCATGGGTTAATAGGATATATGCAGGTAGTAAAGAGACCTCTCGGAAACTTTAAACGAAGGGAGGTTTTCTTCCCTTCTTTAACCAAAATCATAAAATTACAAAATCTTTATAAGCTAAACTTAGGTTGTAGCAAAATAACAGATGTTTATTTCGGTAAAATTGTTACGATATGGCAAATATCTCTATAAGATATAAAATAGCACAAAAAGTAAGAAGCTGGAGGCTAAAACAAAAGTATACCCTAAAAGATTTAGTAGAGAAAACAGGCATAAAATATCATACATTACTAAGATATGAGCAAGGAGCATGTGGCATTCCAACTAAAAAATTAAAAGTCATAGCGGAAGCATTATCAGTTCATGTTGGTAGCTTATTTCCTAGACAAAAAGTACTGAGAGAAAATTGTTCTTTTAACAAAGAATGGATGATAGCAAAAATAAAGGGACAAGAGTCATGCAAGTTAATTCGCGACTTAACTGGATTTATTCAAGCTGAAGAGGAAAATAATGTAAAAGCTGCAAGGGTAAGCATGGCCAAGAACTTAGCGAAAGTGGGGTTTGATAATGATATTATCTATCGAGCAACAGGCTTATCAACTGAAGAATATGATAATAAGGAGAAAAAAGGCTCTGAGCATTCAAACGAAGGACAAGAGATAAAAAAATGGAGAATAATAAGAGGATATACTCAAGAGGATTTAGCAAGAGAGCTAGATATAGGACCTTCACAGATATATCACTATGAACAAGGGAGTGTTACCATTTTAAGTGAAAGATTATGGGAAATAGCGGAAAAGTTATCAGTGAATGCTGAAGATCTGATGAAGAAATATGAAGAAGATAATTGCAAAGCAGAAAACGAGCTATTGAGTTGGGTGAGAGAGTCTAAAAAGATTGACAATCAAGAATCACGAGATGAACTGGACATATGGGTAGAATTTTTATCGCAAAGAAAGCAAGTTTACAAAGAAAAGATTTACAAAGCAGAGGCAATAAAAGTTGCAAATAATTTACGTATGTTGGACGTTTCTATTGATGCTATTTCTAAAATAACAGATTTATCTATTGAGGAGCTTGAAAATTGTGCTTTTAAAACTTAACTGGGTTAAAAACTTCAGTAGTTTACTGACTCAGAAATAATATATTAAGATATAAATAAAAGTAGTTAATATATCTATTATAAACTCTTGTTTAGCTCTGCAGAATTTGACGTATCAAGATAAAACATAACAGAATTTTTCTATCACTTTATGATTGTCCTCTATCATTGCATTTGCCTCCTCCTGAAGAGATTTGATATTTTTTGATGTAATATTATCCATATCAGGTGATGCTATTTTTAATTGCGATTGTATACGTATATATTTATCACCTATAACTTGATCCAACTGATAATTTACTGCATCTAAACTTGAGGCAAACATCACATGTAGTAGTGGTTTTATCCAGCTTATTTTTCCAAATCTCCTTGAATTAGCTATGCTTCTATCTGTTCTACCAGTACCTAGTGATAACAGTATAATCTCATCATTTGGAAACAATTTTTTACCACTTGCATATGCACAAGCCGCTGGATTATTGGCAAAAACCCCTCCATCCACTAATACTCTGTTTATCTGGTTAATTTTGAGATGTTTTGGTATGAAATAAGTAGGTGCAGCCGTTGCAGCTCTGAGTGCATCTTTCAGCTTAATATTACCTTCTTTCCAGCTTTTGAAGAAAAATGGGCAATTATTGTGAATATCGTAACTTGCAATCAGTACATTATTTAAGGTGCTTTGTAAAGTATCATCACCAAAATATTTATCCAGTACAAATTCAATATTTTTATGTGGGTATTGTGCACAGTTAAACCAAGATAATATTGATCGCCTGAAGAATGAAGATTTAAAAATATATGACCCGTATTCTTGGTAAAATTCAACTAAATCATTGGCTGAGTATTGGGGATTTCCTTGTTCATCTTTCCTGCATAACCCTGCTACAACAATCCCACCAGTTGAAGTACCAGCCATTAGATCAAAGATTTCAGCTATCGGTTTTCTTGTTCTTTTTTCTATTTCTGCTAATATTATGGCTGGTATTATTCCTCTTATGCCTCCGCCGTCCACTGAAAGAATGTATTTTGCCATGTTTAGATATTTATTGATTTTATTAACTTGCTCGCTTTTATCAGGTTGCGTTTCCTGTCCAAGAATCACTGTCTGTTTCACTCCTAGAGAAAATTGCACCAATCTAATAATTGATTCCGTAGAGCATGCTAAAGGGTCTGTATTGGTTCAAGCATATTCATTTACTTCTAAATCTATTGCAAAGTCGCTAATCGAAGCTAAGGAACGTGGTGTTGATATTAAGGTTATTCTAGATGAATCACAAACTAGTTCAAAACATAGTGTAATTAACGAATTATTTGAGCACAAAATCCCGATATGGATTGACTTTAAACCTGCTATTGCTCATAGCAAGGTAATTATTATTGATAATCAAAAAGTCATAACTGGATCATTTAACTTTTCAGATGCAGCTCAGCAAAGAAATGCTGAAAACCTACTGATCATAACAGGAGATTCTCCACTAGTTGAACAATACGTCAAAAATTGGAAAAATCGCCAATCGCAGTCTAAGCATTATACACCAGACTTTAAGTTATCTTTGAATTCATCTAATTCCTCAGAAAGATTTTTCACCCTTTCCTCAAGTACTAACACTTTTTCCATTAAACCATATTCAATAAGTTTATCGTGAAATTGTACCCTTGAGTCTAACTTGGATAACCACCATATGATTGCTACGGTTTGGATTAATAACGTGATAATTACTGTAATTGGAACTTTTTGCTTTTTCATGTGAAAGTATTAATCTATTATGAATAGTTTTGGAAGTTTATATACAGATCATAGAAAACTTATAGCTTTAGTGATTACTTTTTGTTGATTCGTATTGATCCTCTGCTTCTGCAAGTAGCTTTATTATTTCTCTGTATTGCTTTCGTTCGTTATGCTTTGATTCCACTACAGCCATATTTCTAGGTCTTCTTCCATCTTTAGCTGTAGCAGTGGGATCTGCACCCTTGTCTAATAAAAACTTAACAACCTCTAAATGTCCTTGATCTGCAGCATGATGCAAGGCTGTCCATCCCATATATCCACCTGTGGCACTTATATCAGCTCCTTCCTCTACAAGGAACTTTACAACTTGCAGACACCCTGAACTAGATGAATAATGCAAAGCTCTCATCATAGGAATTTGTGTATTAATATCTAATAGGTTTTTTACTGAAAATTTCACTACTTCTAGGCTGCAGCTCTTAGAAGCAACTTGCAACATTGTTTTATAATTATCTGTAGCTTTTGTTTTCATATAGCAATAGGTAATAACAACACATATTATCATTGTTATACACCACCGAAAATGTAGCTTATTTCTTGAGTCTCTATTCATATTCAATACTTTTTTCAATATTAAACATTTGTTTTACTGATTTTTCTTTAACGTTGATGCTGATAACACAGTGTGATAACCTGAACTATCTAACACATGTTCTGCTCTGTCGATTACCCATTCACCATCTATGTCTTGATGAAATCCTAACAAGCTAAGTTTTGCCTCTGCAAATAGTTCTGGATTACCAGGCATAGTGGCATCCAATACTGCATTATTTCGCTTTAATTGTTTTAACTTAGCATTTGCTGCACTTAATGCTGATTCTACATTAGAGTAAAGCGTCTGTATAGTATAACTTGGACTACCAGAGCCAACTTTTTCTGATATAGTTTCACCTCTTTCATAGCTATGCCATTTTGCAATCACTGAGTTGTACCTGCTTACGGTAAAATGCACTTTCCAATTTATCGTGTCTTGAGGTTTAATAGCTGTTGTTCCTAAAGCTTTTCCAGTTGCCGACTTTGCTTTGCCTTTTGGAATAAAGAGTATGTATCCGCCAGCTAGCTTTGCCATTGCCTCATATTCTATTGCTATTTTTGTTAATAAACTTATATCACTTTCTTCTATTTGATTAATATGTGGAATCAACACATTTTCAAATTCTTCTGCAACTCTGCATCCATACCCGTGCTTTTCTGCTATTTCCTTAACCAAGTTACCTAGAGTAATTTGATGCCATTCTTTAGATACTTTTTCCTTTAATGATAGTCTTAAATTTGTTGCATGAGCCTTTATTAGTAAGGTTTTAGGTGGACTCTGTACTGTAATTTCATTAATTGTATATACACCCATGGGCATCACTCCGATTTCCCTGTACCCTAAAGAAATATTCAATTCATCTGGGATATTTAAGTTTTCATCTCTGTAATCAACATACACTTCAACTACATCGTCTATTGTCCCAGATTCATCTGTGAGGCGCAATGATATAACTCTATCTTTAATTGATTCGCATTTATCTATTATAAAATCTGGCTGCATTTATTCCCAGACCTTTAATTTTGACTTTTGTACTGTTTTCTTAATAGTAGGAAGCTTTATCTTTAATCCTGCAGGCAAAAAGCTTCCGTATTCTGCAAGTCCAGGGTTTTCTTCTAATACTATTTCTACTGCTCCTGAAGTAAATCCATAGTGCTTCCAGCAAATATAGTCTAGCATATCATTTTCTTTTGCTAAGTAGTATATAGTCATGAATAACGCTTCAAGCTTAAATTAAATTCAACTTTTTTCGGCAATCCACAAGGGAAAAATGATGTTTGATTTTCTTCTAATTTTGTAATCACAAACTGTCCAAAAACATTTCCCATGTTGTCAACCAAAGTGTGAGGTTCTTCTGCTTCTTTTGCACTATTTAATTGACTTAAATTTCCAGGGTTATGAAGATAAGTTATTCCCTCTAAGTCTATATTTTCCACTCCTTGACCAATATTTTGTAGTGAAGGCATTTTATCGATACATTCAATTACACTCCAACGATTTTCTTTACTGTACTTCAAACTTATCGGAGTAAATTTATATGGACCAAGAGATAACATTTAAAGCACATATTCGTTAACCATAAAATCTAAGCAGTGGTTGCTGTTTGATATAAATTTCTTTCTGTATAAACTAAGATCTTTGTTGCCAAAATACATTTTTCAATTGAATAAAAATACAAAATTATCAACAAATGAGACTAAATTCAAAAAATTTTAAAAAACATAGTTGATCAATAAAACGTCTCTACTGTATCAAATAAAACATCACGTGACTTTTCTCTTATCCTTTTTATTACTTCATCTGCAAGACTACGAACATCTTGGTTAGGTTCTGCTTTAATGCTGATAGTGTAATTATTAGTGATGTTCTGAGTTTTATTTTGTTCTTTATTTTCAAACTTACTCCTTGCAAATATCTTATTGCTCTCTGTAAACTTTTTCTCCTCAATAAGGCTTTTGACTCTGAAGCTATTTTTATTTCTCTTTGAAAATTCTTTAATTATACTGTTACCTAGCACAGGATTTCCACTGTTGAGAATATTACTCTTTAGGGGACTATGTACTGCTTTTATTTCAGTAACAATACTTTTTCTTTTTTCAAATTCTTTCAGTGGACTATTTTCAGAGATTTTTCCAAATGTGCTACTAACTGTATTTCCCATCCATGAAAAAGCTTCTTCTATGGGTTTTATTATCGATTTCCAAAAGCTAGAGAAAAAGTCTTTCACCTTTTGCCAGTTAGTTATAACAAGAGCTGCACCAGTGACAAGACTTGCTATTAAAAGTCCAACTGGGTTACTCATTACAGCGAGTGTTATTGCTCTTAGCCCTGTTATAACTGCAGGAAAAACTGTAGCTGATAAAAATGAAAATACTCCAAGTAGGTTTGCTTTCAGACCAAAAATCGTACTTCCTAGCAATGTAAATCCGTATCCTAGTCCTACTGCTGCAATTTTTAAACTTATCAAAGCTGCTACAGTACCCATGATCGCCGTGGTTAAAGTTGGATATTTTTCTGCAAACTCTGCTATATATCTAGTTTTTTCTTGTAAAAGTTCAACTATAGATTTTAAAGTAGGCAGCATCACTGAGCCCAGGTTCATACCAACTTCAGCTATTGCATTTCGAAGAAGTCGTAATTTACTGGCTGTGGTGTCTGCACGATTTTTAAATTCTTCTTGCAGAGAGCTTCTGTACTTTTCTGTATTAGTCAATAACTTTATTGCATCCTCATACTTATTAAAACTTCCAGCTAATAATGCAATATCATCTTGAAATTCTTGGCCAAAAAGTTTCATCAGGGTTTGAGAACGCTCCTGGTTATCCATTTTTTTTAGAGTTTGGAAAAAATATAGCAATGCTTCTTGACCATTTTCGCTTACTCTTTGGGCCATTTCTTCTGCAGTTATTCCCATTTCTTCTAATGCTGCTTTAAAATCCCCTCCTTGTTCTTCAGCAGTCTGAAGTTTACTAAGTAGAGCATTTATAGCAGTTGCAGCTTTTGCTGGTTGTTTGCCTAAACTAATGAAAGCATTTACTAAACTGCTTGTTTGTTCAAACTTTAATCCAAACTGCTTTGCAGTACCACCAACTATTGCTAGAGCTTCAACCATGTCTTTTGCTTTAGCAGCAGTGTTATCTGATAAGTGGTTGATTACATTACCAACATGCTCCATTTCACTAACATCAATTCCATAAACATTAGAGAGTTTAGCTATGGAATCACCTGCCTGCTCTGCAGACATATCAAATGCTGTTGACATTTTTGCCACTGTTTCTGTAAACTTAAAAAGATCTTCTTTCTTGATACCAAGTTGACCACCACTTGCAGCTATTTGTGCTAATTCTGCAGCTGATAATGGTATAGTATGTGACATCTCCTTTAGTTTCTGCGCAAATTTGTCAACTTCTTTTGTTTCATCATCAAACTTTACTACTTTTTTAACATCAGCCATAGCACTTTCAAAATCAATCGCAACTTTAATTGGCGCTGCAAGTGAAATACCTAGTCCAACAGTCTCTATAATTTGTGACTTAAAATGTGCCTTACTTGCTAAAAAACTTTGGTGACTACGTATTGCAGATCCAAGCTTACCATACTTACCTTTTAGTACTTCAATAGAAGAACCAAGTTTATATTGATCACTTACTAATGACTTAATGTTTCTGCCACTTTTCCTTACTTCTTCATTGAGCAAATGCAATGATTCTCTCTTCTTTAGGTAAGCCTCTTTTGCTTTTATTGCAGAAGTTTTAGCCTTATCAAACTCAGCTTTTAAAGTCTTGCTTGGCTTTTCCACTGCTTTGATCTGTTTAGCTAAAGATTTGACTTGATCTTCAAAGCCTTTCCATGACCTCCTGCTAGTCAAAACATCACTACCCAACTGCTTAAATTTTGATACTGATTTTAAAGATGAATCAAGCTTTCTTATATTCTCACCAAGACGAGTAAGTTGACTGCTACTTCCTTTTATTACAGTATTAAAACTACCATCTAAGACTGCTCCGATTTTTATAGATAACGTTGACATTTAGACCTCTTTGCTGTTTCTTCCCATAAGATAAATTCGTTAAATTCCATATCAAGAATGTGCTCAACTCCACCACCTATGATAGAGCTAAGCACGAGTACTTCTAATCTCAAGTCTTTTGAATAATTGGTGAAAAAAAATCCTTTAATACCTCTTGAATTTTCACATAATCAGCAATATCTAACTCTTCAATCGCTTCTTTTGCAACTGATGTCAAATTGGCAGTCAAAGTTACTTCCTTACTCAAATCACTACCATTAAGTCTCTCAATAGCAAGATAGTCTCTAACTTTTGGACGTCTAACGATAAGCTCTGAGACAGAAATTCCATCAATTGTTATTGGGTTATTAAGCGTTATAGTTTCCATAAAATTCTCCTAAAAAATAAAATATTTTTACACTTTTAAAGTTATTTTAATATGCTTCTCCTTAAAAAATAAAATTTCAAATAAGTTTTCATATTCCTAAAACCGTTTGCAGCAAGGCCATTTGATCAACACCATTTATCTTTCTAATCATATTTTCAGCATCGATCTCTATCAGTTCATTACCACCTATAGTAAGTTTATAGTAATGAGCAGCTACAGTACACTTCAGCGTTGCTTTTTCAGCAGGTTTCCAGTTACCAAAATCAAACTCTTTAAAAATGCCTCTTAAATTGATTATTACTGCTTCAATATCATTACTACCACTCCCTTGCATTCCACCTCTGAGTGTCAAAGAAACTGAATTCCCATTTATTAGACCAAATAGCTTAAAGAGTTCTGTATCGTATTCAGAAAAAGTGAAATCTGCTTCAAGCTTTTCCATTCCCATATCAATATTTATTGGAATATCCATACCACCAGCTCTATATTCATCTGTTTTTATGGTAAGTTTTGGCAAGGTTATTTCATCAATTTTCCCTGCATAACCTCGACCATCTACGAATACGTTAAAATTCTTTAAAATCTTCGGTAACATTTTTTCCTCTTTCTCCCATTTTTATAATATTGTACCACTCACAAGATGTGACCTGAAAGTAATCTGTTCTGCTGGATATGGTGGTGTAAACTCGAAGTCAAAATACACTTTCCCGCTTGCAATGTTTGCCGGTGTGTTGAGTTCTGGAGTTGCATAACATTTTCCGCTAATAATCGCCCCTTGTGCTTTTAAACTTGCCAGATAGGAATTCACCCCCTCAATCACATCATCTATATAAGTTTTGGTAATATTGCGATCAACTGCCCATAGATGAGCTCGAAGTAGACTATCGTTGATTAAATCTGCAGTCCTTCTCACTGACAAAAAAGCCCATTTTGAGTCATTTGAACATGTCCTATTTCCCCAAAGCCTGTAGCCATTTTGATGAATTATCGTTGTTACTTCATTTTCATTTAAATGGTTTGCTCTACAATTTGTATTACCGAGCGTAAAATCAATAGGCCTGCTTGTGCCAACAATACCATTTATCTCTTTATTTGAAGGTGAGTGCCAAAATCCTTGCTCGCTGTCTATTTTAGCTATTAAACCTGCTACAAATGGACTTGCTGGCAAGATTTCTTCTTCAATAAATACCTTAACCCAAGGGTCAACTACGTAAACTCTTGAGCTGCCTACACTTTTTCTCCATTTTATTGCTTCTTCATCATTAGTATTTGGTCCATCTGCAACAATAATTGCTCTTAATTTTTCTGCTATGGAAATTAAAGCACTCACTACTGGATTTACTCCATCTATTTCAGGTAACTGATGAGTAAACTGAGGTGCAATTAATATTCTTGGAGCAATATGAACTATGCTTTCACTACTGAGGAATGCCTCTATCCCTTGATACTCTCCAGTCTCTTTATCAACACCGCCAATTATATTTTGGATAGTTTCACTTTCTTTGAGCTTTGAATCGCTGTTTTCACTTTCTTTAACTCGAATAACTACTACTGTTGCACCAATCTGGGAAAATATTCCGTTTGTTGCAGAAGGTAAACTGCCACTCTTTCCAAGTCTTGCTGCTTCTTTTAAGCTTCCTGCAATTAACACTGGTTTATTTAGCGGAAATTCTTCCACGTTCGCTTCCGGAGCAGTACCAATTACGCCTATCACTGATGATTTAGCTGTACGTACTGTCTTTGCTCCTGAGGTTACCTCAATAACATTTACTCCGTGTAAAAATTCTTCAGCCATTTCTTTGTATCTTTTGTTTAAAATCGTTTAGTAAGTTCTCTAGCTCATTTTTACTTTTGGCTTCTGCAATTTTTTTCTTGGTAATGTCTTCCAACTCTTCACATTTAATTATTTCTTTTACTGCTTTTTTTGCTTTTTCTTCAATTATTCTTGCCATTTCAATAACTGTAATACCACGGACTTTTGCTAAAGGTTCTATAATTTCTGTATCCTTTTTACTTATAGACTCTGGTGCTGCTAGAATGCTTTTTGCGGCTTTTTCTTGTATTTGATACGATTTAGCTTTTTGGTGAGAATTTCCAGCGTATTCGTTAGTATAGTTATTAAAATAAAAACGCACACTATCAAGTGCAGAAAGTTTCGCATTTTCCAATAATTCCAGCTCAATATCTTCCTTATTCCTTTCAACAATTTTCTCTCCTTCTGTTAAACAATAACTTTTTTGCCAGTCAAAATTCTTTGGTGCTTCATACCAATCATTTCCAGTTGGCTTGTTTTCAAGTGTTGTTGTTTCAATCTGCTTGTGGTTTTCAAAACGTATATAAATAGTCACAAATTCCTCCTCATTGCCATATTTGATCAGTTCGTTCTAACCCTGGACATTGCCAACCCCTGAGCGTCCTTTCCACATCTACCTCAAGCCCTGTGGTGAGAAAATTGCTACGTATGTTATAAATCCCCCACTGAATAAATTGACCATAGTTGTGTACATAATTTGATGCAAGCATACCTTGACTAACTTGTGTTCTGGAATACAGATAAGATGATGTGTAAAGTAATATTGCAACTGTTTTTCCTGCTGGAATCTCCACATTACCAGATCCGGCTAACTTGCTATCAGAACTCGTGTATTGGTAAACATTTTTCCATACTATTTTTGAAATACTTGATTTATTAGAATTAGTGTTATCAGGAGTTCCCACAAATAATCCTGCTCCCCCATACTCCGTACTCGAATACGATGATCCAACAAATTCCATTGTCTTATTTATGTTCACATTGGTTGTATTTTTTACAAATACTACTCCAAGTGCAGCATACGGGTAATAGTATATCTCATCATAACTACCCGAAAAACTTTTTGTGCATAACTCTCCGTAAATAAATGTTCCTTTACTTCCCTCTATAAAACTTAGTTGTCTTGGCCGATAAAAACTAACGTAATCTGTATTGTACGTATGGCTACCTGCTAGTAGTTGTAACATATAGTCAGTTTTTGTTATATCACTACTCCACTTTCCAAGCTCTGTCGTAAAAGTTCCGTGGCCAAAATAATTATTTTTTCTGCCAAGTACACCAAATAAGAAAGGTAATGACCCTGGTTCAACCATGTTGCGCTTTCTTATTTCATTTATAAGAGACGCTTTTAACTGTTCATCCCGAGTTTTTACCTCATTTATCAGGGATGTTTTTAATTGGTTATCACGAGTTTCTATTTCCCCAATAATTGATGAGCCAGATGGTACATTATTAACAGCACGAAAATCTTCTACTAAACCTTTAAGACCATCTTTATGACTATTACTAATGCTATTTATTGCTGCAATATTGGCATTCTTTCTCGTATCAAGTAGCGATAAATTTGTTGTTCCTTTTTCATCAATTCTCTTTAATAATTGCTTCTCTGATTCAGAGATCACTGCTAAAGAACTAGCTTTTTTATTATCCAGATCAGTTAAGTGTTTTTTTGCACTATCAAGAAGTTCTTTTAGCTTACCATCAGTCATCTGTACAATTTCAGAAACTGCACTTTTGTCGACTATTGATTCCAATGCTTTAGCAAGATATGCTAATTGATCTGGTGTACTGTTTTCTGCTAAATCCTTAAGTCTTTTTTGTAGTGCATCAATTATTCCTTTTACTTCAGTCATCTGCACAACGTTGGAAATAGCTTTTTTATCTGCTATCAATTCCAGCGATTTTGCAAGATATGCCAGTTGATCAGCTGTGCTACTTACTGCTAAATCCTTTATCCTTTTATGTAACGCTTCTATTGCTTCTTTCATTCCCAAAAATTCAAAAAAGTCTCAAAATTAAACCGCTCAAAATTACTCTTAAGTTGATTATGCTCATCTTCTCTTTCGGTAATATCTTCATCTATTTTCTCAATTGTGGTACGGATACGAACAACATCCTGCACAGCAATATTTTCTGGATGTAGTAGTGTATATCCTCGTTTGCTTTGGTCATTTGGCATTGATTTAAGTAATAATCACTCGCAAATTTTTGACTTTAGGACGATAGACAACTGTTCCACTTAAAACTAATTTTATCCTTGTCTCATTACCATTAAAGTTTGTTAGCACATGAGTTCTCTCTACCCAATTTTCCCCTATTGGTTTTCCCGAGGTTAAATTTACTAGCTGCCATTCTTTGACGCTTTTCTGCACATATGCTTTTACGTCTGCAGTGCCAGGTATTAGCGCATCATATGTTATGGTAATCTTAGTGTTAGCTCCTGCTGTAATGCTTCTTGTAACATAATCTCCTTTTTCCCCTATATTACCCATAACTAGCTGTAACCCAGGATAAAGAACTGGACTTTTTTCTCGCCCTCCTTTTAGGCTTGCTTTTACCGTTAATTCCCCATTTATTCTTTCACGCAGTGCGAGCGGCAAATTATCAGACAAAAAATTTTCTTTTCCTTCTTCATCTGTTAAAATAAATTCCACATTGGTATCAAATGCTACTTTTTCGACGTTCGTCAAAACAATTAAATCTGATACGTTATTTGCAGTAACCTTGCCAAGATCAATAATGTGAGAAACTTCGCTAAATTTTGCAGCCAAAAGCCGAAACGTTAAATCTAAGTTCTGATGTGGAGTCCAGGTACTTGCATTGCTTGATGAAAGTAATACTCCTACTTGATATGGTTGACTTGTTACCCAACGAATATTTACTGTATCATATTTGCCAAGCTCTGCTATTTTTACTGCAGTATCTGCATCATCAGTGAGTAGCACTATTGCATACTCTTGTCCTGCATGGCAAAACACTGGTAACCACTCTATACGTGTTGCTGTGCCATCTATCTTTATATCTTTTGGCTCAATATAACTTTCAGCAATGACAGTCTGCGAGGGCATTCCCACTGCTGTTTCTCTAATCTGCACAACAACACGTTTTTTGCCGCTATTTGTGAACCATAAATCTAGACCCCCTATGTGTCTGCTCTCATTTAAAGTAAATGTTTGTGCTAAAGGATCAACTCTTCTTGCTGCGATAACTCTTCTTCTTTCCTCTATGGTAATTGTTTTTTTACCAGTATAAGTTGCTTCTCCATAACTTCCTTTATCCCCGTAAAATTGCACTAATTTAGTACCGGCTGGAATATTTGCTGGTACTTTCACCTTTCCCTTTAATTTTCCCTGATTGTTAGCTGTTAACATTTGGTTTTCCAGTTTTAAGTTATAGGTTGAATGTTTATTCCGTCAAATTTTATCTCTTTAAGCTTCTCATTTGGCTCAAAACCTTCAATTTCAAAATTCTGTATTGCTTCTCTCATAAATTCAGTTTCGTATGAAGCACTTGACAGCAGCTCTGTCGTTTCTTTAACATTAAATACTCTTGTTACTGGACTTTTCCAATTTGTTTTTACCTCCGTCCAGTGATCTATATTTTTATTTAGAGTAATTTGTGCCGGTACTGGATCAAAAGCTTGGTATGGATTGATCTTTTCTCCTTTAGTCTGTAAAAGCTGCTCCAGTACCGGTTCAAGTTCATACGGCAAAAGATATCTTTCCCCACCTTTTTCAATATCTGCAACTTCTACATCTATTGGCAGAACTAGCTCTCTATTTACTATTGCTGCAGACTGCGAAATTCCTTGATCACGCATATCATCATCAAAGAATGGGTCAACAAATACTCCTTTTTTGGTAGTAGGTTCTCTTGAATTTGCATCATTGCGTAAACGCTCCTGTGCAACCAGCGCATAAAGATCATTTATTCCCTTCTTCATTGCTTCAAGTTCATTCATTGGCACAGCATGAATAGCATTATTCACTATTTTTACCCCTTCGCCTTTTTTCCATGTCTGATGAATGTAGCAGAGCAAAAGTTGTCCACTAGGCGCTCTAGGCATTGATGGTCGCCAAGGGTGGGAAATTCCTTTTATTCTTCTTACCACTCCTTTGCTATCGATAGTAATTAAATCATAGCGGGGCATTTTCCAGGTATAATCAACCAGAACCAAGCTGTTATCAACTGCACCTCTTACTTTACATCCCTCTTCGCTTATATCTTCAGGGCTTATATGAGTGCGGCAGCGATAGGTTATCAGGTAACTACTTCCAGGAGCTGGTTCTTTACCAGGTAATGACCAATCAACGTTTCCTGCGTTTAGTTTGTAATCTATACTGTTTTCATAAATAACATTGCCTTGTTTAACTTGAATAATCTCAAGTACTGCAGAGTCAGGTATCGGATCAATAGCTCCAGAATATGAACCGTGAGTAACAATAATAGTTTTTTGAACAGTTATGTCTACTTTTTTGATTTCACTTATTGGAAAATCATTAACCTTCAGTTCCATTACTCTTTGGCTATTTGGCTGAAAAGTATGTGGTTCTGATTCAACTGATTTTATATCCGGATCTTCATCAAAAGAAACACGAATACTGTGAGGAAGTTCAATCTCATAGCCATCAACATGAGCTTTTCCCTCATTAATCACAAATATTTCTTTTTTACCTTTTTTTACCCCTTCTTCTCCCTTTTCTTCTTTGTGGAGGAACATCACTTCAAGGCCATTTACAACGTAGGAACCATTTGCTTCTTTGTCATAACGAGCAAGAGCAGTAGTTACTATATTTGCTTGTGGTGGCGGTGAATGTTCTATCAATACTCCATTTTCAATGTTATAAATTGGATAAAATTCTCCTGAAGCATTAGTAGTCACACCCTCAGCTTGATAACTCCAAGTGGTGGAAACTTTAAGCCTTGCAGCGCCTACTTCTTGATAATTACGTGTACCAACAGCAGGATCACGAAGGTTTTCATCCTCAAGCTCTGTAATGGTAGATTCTAGATAATAAACACCTATGCGAACTATAGTACTCAGTGGAATAACAAACTCTTTTTCCTCTACTTTTCTCACTGCTCCACGCAGATAGATTTTTCCTGACTCAAGTGTAACTTTACCAGTTTCTCTATCTATAATACAATTGCTTCCTGTTATAACATCACCATCACGAAATATTGCATCACCTATGCCTTTAAGCTTAGAAAGAGCATACTCCTGAGTCTCATTTAATTCTGCAGACTGTAGACCTCTTCCAGCAAGAAATAAGCTTTTTTCGTATTCTTTGTCAGGATTAAAGCGGTTATAATAGGCGTTTAAAGTCATTTTATGCTAGAAAAATTCAAAAAGTTACAACAAATGAAAAAGTTTCCCGAGTTGCAGATGTTCTGATAAGTGGTACGGTGTGTTCTAAAACTAACAAAATTCCAGGATTTTCCACGTCTTTTGGCTCGAAATATCTCTGTCCTTCAGGTAATCCTTCTTTTATTTTAGTACCAACCATAACTCCTAGCTCCCTGATAACTTGATTTGCTGCGTCCGTGAAATCGAAAGTAAATTTAAGATAGAGATTATTAGTTGGTACATTTGAGGGCCTAAACCTTCCAGAAGGGGTCAAAAGCTCTCCATTCTCATCACCTGTGCAGAAGAGCACTTCGTTCGCAGTACGTCTGCCAAGCTCATTGAGCAGTTTTTCAGAAGTTATCAGCTCTGGTGGTGTGCTTTCACTATATTCTACAGTAACTGCACTATTTGCCCTGATAGAGCTATTTCCCGTACGTTTAATTACACCACTACTGCTATCAACTATATAATCTATACTTGGCTGATAAGTTGTTTGTCCTGTAAAAACCCTTACATCTTTAATAGTATGGTGATTTAGAGCTATTTCACCCTCAACAAAAACTTTTTCGACCTGATGACTACTTTCCCAATTAGCATCACCACTGCCCCAAGCAAGATGGATAGATTGCTCTTTTATGCTGGCTGCTATTGCTGCTCGACCTGATTGTGTAAGAATTGACATGTTTGCCCCTCTTACTATATATATACCGGATTTCTCACATGTTTTTCCGGGAAAAATGAAAATTTTTTTTGAAGTGCATTTTTATGCTTAAACATCCTTTTATCTTAAAAAACCAGAACTACTTTTTCTTTCGAGAATATCGAAACAATGCTTTTTGACATATTGAAAATCAAAGCTCACAAACAGTTTCAAAAGACTCTGCATTTTATCGCTTCTCCTTTCAGCTTTACGTTTTTTCCTACTGCGTATTTAATAGCTCTCTCAATTACAGCAATCCAGAGCTTCTCTTCATCGTATTTCAAAATGGCAACCAATCAACTTCAGATTGTTCTGGAGTAATAACAGTAGCAATCTTGTTTTTTTCTCCATATCGATCAGCTTCAATACTAACTTTTGCAGTAAATTCTAACCCGTTAAAGTCAGCTATAGAATTGATCTTTCTAGCAATAACTGCTTTTTCTGAAGTGTCATGTGCATGAATATTTCGTGCTGACTCCAAAATGCTTCTAAGCATAGAACGACCAGATTCTCCCCAGATGTCTTCTTCACCTTCTGCTTTGCCACTTTTAATACCAATTACTTGAAAAATCTTGCGTTTTGCATATGGACCTTCAGTGACAGTAAATTCAGCGTTTAAATAGATGCTGCCAGTAGTGTAGCTTTTAGTGAACCAATTTTCATAACCTCCT
Organism: Wolbachia endosymbiont (group A) of Norellia spinipes; assembly: GCF_964273535.1. NCBI lineage: Bacteria > Pseudomonadati > Pseudomonadota > Alphaproteobacteria > Rickettsiales > Anaplasmataceae > Wolbachia > Wolbachia endosymbiont (group A) of Norellia spinipes. The sequence continues at coordinate 853,750 of NZ_OZ187006.1, read as the reverse complement.
GGTTTAATCGCCATTTTGACTTTCACCGTTGTACCTTTTGGTATTAAATTACTTTGTGATTTTGCAGTATTAAAATCAGTTAAAAAATCTGATAGCATATTGTCCTCCTATAAATTAATTGCAAAACGAAAAAAAGAATCAACTCCATTGGTCTACAAGTTTCCAACGACCATTTATCTTATCGACAAGCTTGCTTGCCACACGTTCACCATTTCGCAACTCAAATACTACTTGACGGGTAGTGCTTTCCTCATCATGAGCAAACATCACCATACCAGTACTGTAAAATCCACGTAAAGATCCAGCACCGCTTAACCCTTGAAATGGATCCTCTTCTAGCATCTTTTTAGACAGTTTTTTTGTATGGTGGGTGAGTATTATGCCCGAATCTGGATTGATAACATTTCTCAGTCTTTCAAGTTTCTTTTGCAAAAAGAATAGCATAGCGCTATTGTCATTTTCATTGCCATATTCACTTGAGTTAAAAATGTTACGAAGAGGATCGATGGCAATAATATCAGGTTTGAAACGCTCTTTGACAACATTTTTAATTTCATCTATTTCTTCACTGCTAAATGATAATTGCACTCTTGGCGTGATAATTAAGTTATTGGCAGCTATGTCCAAAAGCTCTTTATTCAGTTGAAGTTGTTGCAACCGTTCTTTCATATATTCATATTCAATTTCAGTTTGCATGTAGAAGATTTTCAAAGGTCTATTTGGTGTCATACCAAGAAACGATCTACCAGCAGCCATATGAACGAGCCAAGAGATCAAAAAGTCGCTTTTACCAATCTTAGGTGGGCCACCTAGTACCAATAAGCCTCTTTTTGTTAAAATTCTTGGTGAGATTATATCCTCTGGTATTGGCATTTGATCACTTAAATACTCCTTTACGCTGTAAAAAGGGATTTTTTTACCGATATTGAAAAAGCTTTGTTCCATATTACTCCTTTTAAAATTAGGCAACAGAAGCCAAGGTTTTGGCTTTAATTTTCGCAAGTAATTTACCCAGATGCGGTTCTTCAACCATATTCAGGCAGCCACTTCGATCTTTAGCTGGATATCCCCAAGAGTTAATAGTCTGACAGACAAATGAACGTTTCTCCGTGCCATCATCTTTCTTGATTCCAACCATACTGATTACTTCGTCAACTATCCCTGGAATCTCACTAGCAGTTTTAGCCCCTTCACATTGAGGTAGCCAAATTGAACGATTACAGTCATCGAGATATTGACCTAGTGTGCCAACTATGATGATGTCTTTATCTCGAATATGTTGAAACTGATTGAGCCAGGCCATCATTTCTTGAGCAAGTAATCCATAGGCAGCTCTTTTGTCTTCTTTTCCCGATCTATCAGAAAAACACTCAGGTTGCATTCTTGCCCATAAAAGACATAAACGTGATGCAACAGTTATACTATCAATAAAAATAGAGCGATATTTAGAAACTTCAGAAAGAAGATCTTTATACTTACCAGATACATGCTCATAGTGCTTTTGACTATACGCTTGATCAGATTTTAGTGCAGGGTTTGGACCACCAATTAGGCAAGCAATATCACGAGCTTGACTCCAAGTACGAATCTCATACCAAATTCCATTACTAATCGAACAAATAAGAAACATTACAAACTCGTTTAATAGTAGCACTGGAAATACTGACAATAAAATTACACAGAACATCTTCAAGTAAGCCTATGGTATAGTAGACTCTGTTGCGTAAAGTATTGTGTTTGATATATTGCCACAACCTCTCAACAGGATTCAGTTCTGGTGAATAAGGAGGCAAGTATATAATGGTAATGTTTTTCTGAATTTTCAAACTTTTTGATCTATGCCAGCCTGCACAATCCATTACAAGAAAGGCTTTTTTCGTGCCTAAATCTTTCGACATCTGCTCCAGAAATATATTCATACAATCAGTGTTTACATATGGAGCAAGTAGGATAATTTTCTTACCACTTCTTGGATTTACCGCACTGTAGATATAGAAATTTTGTCTACCAATTTTCATTTTAACCTGCATTCTGACCCCTTTTTTAAACCATCCGTGTCCGATTTTTGAATGAGTTCCAAATCGTGATTCATCAAAAAAATACCTCCTTTTCAGGGTGGGAATTGACTATTTTATTGAAGTATTTTTTAAACTCTTCTTGCTTGTTTTTATCTTGTTTATGGTGAATTGGCCTCGGTGTTATGTAAGAAAACTTCATCCTTTGTATCTCACGATGCACTGTTGATTTGCTAATGTTTAGGCCAAATTCCTCTGAGATTTTTATTTGCACTTCCTTAATAGTAATATTTGGATTTCTTTCTACCCATATTTCAATTTGCTCACGTTGATTTTTGTTTAATTTGCTTTTTCTTCGCCGCTGAGAAGGGGAAAATAATTTTTCTACTCTACCAAATTTTAGATGCTTTATCCATTCAGTCAAAGCAGTCCTTGAAATTTTACATATTCTTGCCACAGCGCTTATACTACTTTCTTTTCCTACTATCACCGCTTGTAACTTTTTTGAAACATATGCGTTATTTCTGACCTTTTTTAACATTTCTTTCGCCAAATTTACAACTTTTTCGTCTAACAGTTTTGACCTTAATGCCATTTATACCTCTCTATTTTATCTACTTTAGTATCACTTCTTTCCCATTATTGTCTATCTGTTCTTTACATAGTGGGAATTGGTATCAGTTGAATCTCCTTTCCAGTCTTGTACAGCTAGAAGTCCTGCTTCAAAATCAAGGCAAAGTGTTGTTGATTCATCGAGGGTTTTGAGCAGACTGGTCTTGCCGATTCCATAAGGTCCAAAGATTACTACTTTCACACCTGTGACCATTTTTGCTCTTTCTTTGCTGTTTATTATTTTCATATTTTTCCCCCTTATAGTTAGAAATCTCGTTTTAGGTATGTTTTAAGGTGGGAAAACTCTTTGCGTAATTTGTTGATTGTGTCGTAGAGAGTTGATTTTGGTACACCAGTCCTTCTGGAAATTTCACAAATGCTGTGATCTTCTGCTAATAGTTTACATATTTTTCTTAACTCTCGAGGTAACTTTGCAATTGCTTCATTTACGTCAATGCGTACTGCGGAGCTATATTCAAGACTTTCATCGCTCTCTTCGTATAAAGCTTCATCAACAAAATTAATGGTACGTTTTTTACATAGTTCTTTCTCTTTTAAATTAAGAGCACGGCATTTAACGTACTGTTTTATAAAATGTCCTTCAAGTTCATTAAGGCCAGGCAAACAGTCAAGTAAAAGATCTTGCTCAATATCTTCAATGTCTTTATAAGCAAAAGCTTTTCCTCTCTTCAGAAGTTTAGCATAGTGTCGTATGTGTTTAACAACTTTTGGATTAATACCAGTATAGGAATTTTTAGAATGCATATTTTCTCCCTCTAATTAAGAAATGATTAAAGTGTTAATTGTGATAAACCCAAGTATTTGGATTTTCTACAGGAATTACGCTGCCATAATGCGGTGATTTGTAGTGTGTGGGTAGTAACCTGTGATAGACTGTAACCTTTTTGTTCTTCTCTGGATCAAGTATTTTTTGCCCAAATTCCATACCTTCAACGCAAAGTACTCCGTATTTGTTTCTTGCAGCGTTTTTGCCTTCTTTGTTGAATTTAACGTAGCCTTTGGTAGCAAGAACATCGAGACGATCACGAATAGAATGTGTACTGCCAAGACCTTCTTTATTTTCAAATGCCTGACAAAACTGATTAATTGTATAAGCATGACCCTTACGTCCTTCTGCACATATTAAGTCCAAGATGATGTCATATCTACGAGAACGTTCGGCATCTAGTTTTTCACCATAGTCTTTATTTATTAACCTTTGTGACTCAGCGTCAACTTCGTACCAATGACCATTAATTTTATCAACAAATTTTGGCATAACAGAATTTCCATTACGTAACTCAAACATCAGTTGACGATAGCTGTTCTTCTCATCAGGCCTAAACATGATCATTCCAGTGGTATAGAATCCTCGTAAGCTGCTAGCGCCACTAAAACTTTGAAATGGATCTTCTTCTAATAGTTTCTTTTGCATTTTCTTTGTATGGTGCACAAGAATAACTCCAGCATCTGGATTGATTAGAGAACGCAGTTTTTCAACTCTCTCCTGGAGAAAGAAAATCATGGCATTATTATCATTTTCGTTACCGTATTCATCAGCATCAAAAACGTTACGCAATGGATCTACCGCTATGACATCAATGGTGTTTAGGTCAAAGTTTCTTTCTGCTTCAGCTACGATATCTTTAATGCCATTTTCATTTAAAAGCAGCTTAGTCTGTGGTGTAATAACTAAATTGTTTGCAGCAAGTTTAATAAGTTCTTCACTAAGTTTCATCTGTTGCAGCCGTTCACGCATATAGTGGTAACCGATTTCAGTCTGAAGGTAGAAGATTCTTAAGGGCCTTTTTGGCACCATATCAAAAAATGGAGTTCCAGATGCCATATGAAAAAGCCAAGAAATAAGAAAGTCACTTTTTCCCACTTTAGGCGCGCCAGCAAAAACTAAAAGACCACTAGGAGTTAAAACTCTAGGAGCAATTATGTCTTCTGGCATTGGTGATTTGTCATTTAGGTACTGCAATACAGGAAATGAAGTAACGTTTTTTGTATATGGGAAAGAAACAGTTGAGGTTAAAAATCTTTTGACGTCTACTCCTTCTTTAATACAATCAGCAGCATCCCAAGCTTTTGGTTTATCTTGTGGAATTTTAAGAATAGAAAGCGATGCAACGCCTATATCTAAAAGCTTCTTTGCAACATTTTCAGCATATTTCTGACCTGAACTATCGTTGTCTGGCCATATGGTTATGTGTTTACCTTTTAGCGGAGCCCAATCTGTTTTATTTACAGGTGAATTTGCTCCAAACATCATTGTTGTGGCTGTTATGCCCTTACTGATTAAACTTTCAGCACATTTTTCACCTTCAACGAAAACAATTTTATCGGATTTAATTATACCTGGAACATTGTACAAAGGCCTTGGATCTGGAGCAGTACTACTTGAGTTTTTTACATCAAAACAGCTATATCGTTTTTTCCCTGAAGTGCTATCATAACGGTAAATTTTAGCTATTACTTGATTATTTTCATCATGATAGTCCCAACATGCTATTAAACGTTCTGAAAATTCTTCTTTATGGTTTGTTGAGTGACCAAGCCATTTTTCTATATCTTCTATGGTATCAAGAAACTTAGTCTGACTAGTAACATCCCACCAGAGATTAAGTATATCTCCGCCTTCACCAGTAGCAAAATCGTGCCATAATCCGGCTCTTTCTCCTCTTGTTTCTACTACTAAACTTTTCCCTTTATCTCCTCTAATATTACCAACATAGAACTTACCTCCGTGGAAAGTACCATTTGGTAATAAGTAGGATAAAGATGATTCTATTCTTGAGAGTAGTTCTGCTTTTATTTCTGCTGCTCTTTCAAATAAAGCTTGCTTGTCATGCATATTGTTTTCTCCTGTTAAAATAAGCTATGTTTGTTGACAAAATGTCTCTGCTACATAGCTCATGATGATGTTCTTAAAGGCTGGTAATTTAAAATACAGTTATAAATGGGTAGAGAGATGTCTCTGTACCTTTTACTATAGTAATACCGGATTTCTCATAGGTTTTTCCGGAAGAGTGGAGAAATTTTTTTCAAGCGTAAGTTGACACTGTCCATATTTACCCCAAATATTTACAATTCAGAAGACCAGGCTGCTAGGTCTTACTATAGTAAGTTCAACAAAATACAAAAACTGGTCACTTTTTAGAAAATTTTGCACAAGCTACTACCTGCGTTCTCTTATCTTTCATATGCCCCTGTAGTATATATATACGTTCAATTTCAAATTCGTCCAAAAAACTACAAAAATATATAGGCAACACTAAAAAAGTTCTCTTCTGTAGAGGTAAATGGTGATATTGAAAATTTAACTCTGCTCTCAACTTACACTCCTCAAAAAAATTACAAAATTTAATTTCATTTTAACTTTAAACAAAAAAGCCGCCTATAAGTTGCATCTGCATTATGTTGCAAAATATACTATACTTTGCTTATGAGAATAACCAAATAAGCCATCCTTTTTTCTCCTCCATAACAGATATATACTAGAAATGCAGTCCGAAATATGAATTGCTCTAAAATTTTTTTCATTACGATTTTTCTATTAAACTTTAATAGAGCTTAACACATTTACAATATACTCAGGGGAGAGATTTTCCGTCTATAAGAATTAGCCACAAAATGCTATATTAGTAAAGTTATTCATAATAATTATTTGTGAATTAAGTGCTTTAGATTCGAGATTACATAGATTTTTGGCAGTTTAAGCCATTTTAGATTGAAAAATGAAATCTCCAAAAAGGAAAAAACCCGGCTATATTAAAGGGTTAAGAGTAATTTAAGTTTGAAATTCAAAAAAACTTCTTAATTGCTTTAAAAGCTAGGATTATAGAGGGTTTTTGAGTGTAGCCCAGTTTCAGGTAAAACCTTATATATTATATATATAATATATAATAATATATAATAATAGAACATATAGGATATGTACCTTTCATAATACCTACCTAAATATTATTAACGCGCTTAAATGTTTAATTTGTTACTTTTTTAATAATAAGTTAAGCAAAAAAACATGAACTGTAATAAGTTTATTATAATATAAACCTTAAGAGAAGTTCCGCGGTGGCCATCTGCTCAACTGAAATGGTTTTCAAAAAGGCTAATATACCGTCCATTTAAATTTTTAACCGAAATATAAAAGTCATTTAAAAAATAAACTCAAGTGGCAACTAACCGGTTTTTTAAAGCCGCCTATAACCTACTCTAACTACTTACGCATACAGGTGGACCAGCTGTATTTCATGATATTAGTAGACATAAACCTAGTTATTGTAAGATAATTAAAGGCATCACTCAAAGGAAGATAAATGTGTGGCCTATTCTTCAAAGTAAGGTTTTAAGGAATAAGAAGCTGTTCTGAGTTTTGTGATTTCCAGTAAAATTGAAAAATTAGGAACAAAAACATACTATACTTAACTCACTGAATTTCTATGCTTTTAGCCACTTAGTGCATTACTTTTCCATTTCCAAAAGACTTAATGAGTCAGATCGCCCTTGTATATTGCCTACATAAAACTTATCACCACAAAAAATCCCTCTTGGCAATAGATAAGAAAGGCATGATCTGATATTTAACAGAAGCTGAGCTTTAAGTTGTTCTTTTTCTACTAACGGTGCATTTTTTCGTGGAGCTGCAGTATTAAAATCACAATAGATACCCATAAAATCTCCAATATATTTAAAGTTTAGAAATTTGGTTAAGCTGTAGCTATCCAGCGTCCGTTAACCATATTTATGAATTTTGTTGGTATTGGTTTGCCGTTTTTAAGTTCGTATATCAATTGCAGAGTATTCCTTTCTGGCCTAAATATCATTACTCCAGATGTATATAAACTTCTTAAAACATTAGCACCACTCAATGCTTGAAATGGATTCTTTTTTAACGTGGTTGTTGACACTTTTTTGGTATAATGTGTAACTATTACTCCAGCCGTAGGGTTAGTTATAGAGCGTAGTTCATCAATACCATTTTGCAAAAAAGAGATCATACTCCTATAATCAAAAAGAGAGTCTATCACTATAAGATCAACTGTTTTTACATCGAGATTTTCCGACATAATTTCTTTTATTTTTTCCACATTCAAAGTTAACTGTACTTTTTTAGTAATAACTAAGTTTTCTGTTCCTTCACCAAGGATTTTCTTGCTGATTCTTAGCTTCTGTAAGCGCTCTCTTATGTAATCATATTCCATTTCATCCTGTAGATAGAATATCTTAAGTGGCTTTGCAGGCTTCATACCAAGAAATGATACTCCAGCAGCTAAATGTACTAACATGGAAAGTAGAAAATTACTTTTTCCTATTTTGGGAGTTCCGCCTATAACCAAAAGACCGCCTGGAGTTAAAATTCTTGGGCCTATTATATCTTTTGGCATTGGTGATTTATCATTCAAGTAATGCCTTGCTGAAAACGATGTAATTTTATGTTCTGTTGTGTTTTCTTTAGTATTTAACCACTTCTTAGCGGAATTTATATCACCTTTAACTAAAGTCCAAAGATCAATAATATCACCACTAATTCCTTTAGTAAAATTACGCCAATTTCCAGCTTCTTTACCCACTATTTTAACCGTAATCATATCCCCGTCACAGTTGCCAACATAAGTCCTCTCTCGATAAAAATTACCGTTTGGAATTAGGTAAGGTACACACTCCTTAATATTATCAATCAATAATCCTTTTATTTCCTTTCTCTGCATAAAACCCCCATACATACTTTTCATACGCTTAGAGCTGAGATTAGCTAGCTCACAAACAGTTTCAAAAGACTCTGAATCAAACCATTTAATTGCTTCTTTCTTTAGCTCTGGATTTTTTCCTGCTGCATCTTTGATAGCTCTCTCAATTACAGCAATCCAGAGCTTCTCTTCGTCGTACTTCAAAATGGCAACCAATCAACTTCAGATTGTTCTGGAGTAATAACCGTAGCAATCTTGTTCTTTTCTCCATACCGATCAGCTTCAATACCAACTTTTGCAGTAAACTCTACCCCGTTAAAGTCAGCTATAGAGTTGACTTTTCTAGCAATAGCTGCTTTTTCTGAAGTGTCATTTGAATGAATGTTCCGTGCTGACTCCAAAATACTTCTAAGCATAGAACGACCAGATTCTCCCCAAGTATCTTCTCCTTCAACTCTTGCTTTGCCACTTTTAATACCAATTACTTGAAAAATCTTGCGTTTTGCATATGGACCTTCAGTGACAGTAAATTCAACGTTTAAATAGATGCTGCCAGTAGTGTAGCTTTTAGTGAACCAATTTTCATAACCTCCTGGTTTAATTGCCATTTTTACCTTGACTATTGTACCTTTTGGTATTAAATTGCTCTGCAGTTTTGCGTTATTAAAATCAGTTAAAAAATCTGATAACATATTGTCTCCTATAAATTAAGTAAAAATCAGTTACTCCATTGGTCTGCAAGCTTCCAACGACCATCTATCTTATCAACAAGCTTATTTGCTACACGTTCACCATTACGAAGCTCAAATACTATTTGACGGACAGTGCTTTCCTCATCATGAGCAAACATCACCATGCCAGTGCTATAAAATCCACGTAAAGATCCAGCACCACTTAGGCCTTGAAATGGATCTTCTTCTAACATTTTTTTGGATAGTTTTTTTGTATGGTGAGTGAGTATTATGCCCGAATCTGGATTGATAACATTTCTCAGTCTTTCAAGTGTTTTTTGCAAGAAGAATAACATAGCGCTATTGTCGTTTTCATTGCCATATTCACTTGAGTTAAAAATGTTACGAAGAGGATCGACGGCAATAATATCAGGTTTGAAACGCTCTTTGATAACATTTTTAATTTCATCTATTTCTTCACTGCTGAAAGATAATTGTACTCTTGGTGTAATGATTAAGTTATTGGCAGCTATATTCAAAAGTTCGTTATCCAGTTGAAGTTGTTGCAAACGTTCTTTCATATATTCATATTCAATTTCAGTTTGCAGATAGAAAATTTTCATAGGTTTGCTTGGAGTCATAACCAAAAATGAAACTCCAGCAGCCATGTAAACAAGCCAAGAGATCAAAAAGTCGCTTTTGCCAATCTTAGGAGGGCCACCCAGTACCAATAAGCCTCTTTTTGTTAAAATTCTTGGTGAGATTATATCTTCTGGTATTGGTGATTGATCATTCAAGTATTCTTTCACACTGAAAAAGGGAATTTTTTGACCGATATTGAAAAAGCTTTGTTCCATAATAATTATTCTCCAATTTTTAATTAAACAGCAAAGTTTTGGCTTTAATTTTCGCAAGTAATTTACCTAGATGTGGTTCCTCAACCATATTCAGGCAGCCACTGCGATCTTTAGCTGGGTATCCCCAAGTATTAATAGTCTGACAGACAAATGAACGTTTCTCTGTACCATCATCTTTCTTGATTCCAACCATGCTGATTACCTCATCAACTATCCCTGGAATCTCACTAGCAGTTTTAGCTCCTTCACATTGAGGTAGCCAAGTTGGACGATTGCAGTCATCGAGATATTGACCTAATGTGCCAACTATTATGATGTCTTTATCTCTGATATGTTGAAACTGATTGAGCCAAGCCATCATCTCTTGGGCAAGCAACCCATAAGCAGCTCTTTTATCTTCTTTTCCTGATCTATCGGAAAAAGCTTCAGGTTGCATCCTTGCCCATAATAGACATAAACGTGAAGCAACGGTTATACTATCCACAAAGATGCATCGGTATTTAGAAACTTCAGAAAGAAGATCTTTATACTTGCCAGATACATGTTCATGGTGTTTTTGACTGTATGCTTGGTCAGATTTCAGCGCAGGGTTTGGACCACCAATTAGGCAGGCAATATCCCGAGCTTGATTCCAAGTACGAACACTAATTGAATCTCCCTGCCAATCTTGAACAGCAAGCAGACCTGCTTCAAAGTCAAGACATAGTGTTGGTTCACTTATAGTCTTTAAGAGACTGGTTTTACCAATACCGTAAGGACCAAAAATTACTACTTTTATGCCTGTAGTTGTTTTCAATCTTTCATTATTGTTTAAAATTTTAAAAGTCATTTATTCACCTCAATGGTATATGTTATATATTCAGGAAAGGTAGAATTTATGTTCAATTTTTCTTTTTGCCCTTGTAGTAGATGGAAGAGAGTTTTATACGTATTTTTCTTACCATAGTATTTAAAGTAGTTCTTGATATGTTGTTCATCTTAGCAACTTCATATAAGTTAAAGTACTTGAGTTGTTCGCATATCCTCTGCATCTTTCTTGGTAGCGTTGAAATCATGTAATCTACATCAGTACGTTTTGCTACTTCATCTTCAAAAGCTTCTGTTTTCTCAATATTGATGTAGTTATTAATATTGCGTTTTATACATAGTTGTTTCTCCAATAAGTTATTGGCACGACGTTCAGTTAATCTTGCTACAAAAGTGTTAAAGCTACCTTTACTTTCATCATATCTATCAAGATAAGTCCAAATTTCACAGAAAAGTTCTTGCTCAAGATCTTCATGAGCAAAGCATTCAAAAAGTTTTAATCTCTTAGCTTGATACCGTATATTTTGAACAACTATGGCAGTTTTTAGTTTCATAACTTTTCCCTAAAACAATTAATGCTTTAAGGATGAGAACTTATAGGTGCACTTTGTAGGACAGGAGCAAAAATAAATAATACAGATGCAATTTTTAACCTATTGATATTCTATTGTTTTTTTTCGAGAATAATACAGTTCGATTTTTAAATAATACTGCAACAAAAAATTAGGCAAAAATTCATTTTTTTTGGACAAAAATTTTCCAAATCCTGAATATATATTATATAAGCCTTTCAAACTCATCACAGGTGTCAATTCTTACACAATCAGGTCGAGCAGCAATAGCAGCCAGCATAAAAGAGCAATCTATCCATCTTGCTTGGGGCAGTGGTGATGCTAATTGGGAAAGTAGTCATCAGGTCGAAAAAGTTTTTGTTGAGGGTGAAATAGCTCTAAATCACCATACTATTAAAGATGTAAGGGTTTTTACAGGACAAACAACTTATCAGCCAAGTATAGATTATATAGTTGATAGCAGTAGTGGTGTAATTAAACGTACGGGAAATAGCTCTATCAGGGCAAATAGTGCAGTTACTGTAGAATATAGTGAAAGCACACCACCAGAGCTGATAACTTCTGAAAAACTGCTCAATGAGCTTGGCAGACGTACTGCGAACGAAGTGCTCTTCTGCACAGGTGATGAGAATGGAGAGCTTTTGACCCCTTCTGGAAGGTTTAGGCCCTCAAATGTACCAACTAATAATCTCTATCTTAAATTTACTTTCGATTTCACGGACGCAGCAAATCAAGTTATCAGGGAGCTAGGAGTTATGGTTGGTACTAAAATAAAAGAAGGATTACCTGAAGGACAGAGATATTTCGAGCCAAAAGACGTGGAAAATCCTGGAATTTTGTTAGTTTTAGAACACACCGTACCACTTATCAGAACATCTGCAACTCGGGAAACTTTTTCATTTGTTGTAACTTTTTGAATTTTTCTAGCATAAAATGACTTTAAACGCCTATTATAACCGCTTTAATCCTGACAAAGAATACGAAAAAAGCTTATTTCTTGCTGGAAGAGGTCTACAGTCTGCAGAATTAAATGAGACTCAGGAGTATGCTCTTTCTAAGCTTAAAGGCATAGGTGATGCAATATTTCGTGATGGTGATGTTATAACAGGAAGCAATTGTATTATAGATAGAGAAACTGGTAAAGTTACACTTGAGTCAGGAAAAATCTATCTGCGTGGAGCAGTGAGAAAAGTAGAGGAAAAAGAGTTTGTTATTCCACTGAGTACTATAGTTCGCATAGGTGTTTATTATCTAGAATCTACCATTACAGAGCTTGAGGATGAAAACCTTCGTGATCCTGCTGTTGGTACACGTAATTATCAAGAAGTAGGCGCTGCAAGGCTTAAAGTTTCCACCACTTGGAGTTATCAAGCTGAGGGTGTGACTACTAATGCTTCAGGAGAATTTTATCCAATTTATAACATTGAAAATGGAGTATTGATAGAACATTCACCGCCACCACAAGCAAATATAGTAACTACTGCTCTTGCTCGTTATGACAAAGAAGCAAATGGTTCCTACGTTGTAAATGGCCTTGAAGTGATGTTCCTCCACAAAGAAGAAAAGGGAGAAGAAGGGGTAAAAAAAGGTAAAAAAGAAATATTTGTGATTAATGAGGGAAAAGCTCATGTTGATGGCTATGAGATTGAACTTCCTCACAGTATTCGTGTTTCTTTTGATGAAGATCCGGATATAAAATCAGTTGAATCAGAACCACATACTTTTCAGCCAAATAGCCAAAGAGTAATGGAACTGAAGGTTAATGATTTTCCAATAAGTGAAATCAAAAAAGTAGACATAACTGTTCAAAAAACTATTATTGTTACTCACGGTTCATATTCTGGAGCTATTGATCCGATACCTGACTCTGCAGTACTTGAGATTATTCAAGTTAAACAAGGCAATGTTATTTATGAAAACAGTATAGATTACAAACTAAACGCAGGAAACGTTGATTGGTCATTACCTGGTAAAGAACCAGCTCCTGGAAGTAGTTACCTGATAACCTATCGCTGCCGCACTCATATAAGCCCTGAAGATATAAGCGAAGAGGGATGTAAAGTAAGAGGTGCAGTTGATAACAGCTTGGTTCTGGTTGATTATACCTGGAAAATGCCCCGCTATGATTTAATTACTATCGATAGCAAAGGAGTGGTAAGAAGAATAAAAGGAATTTCCCACCCTTGGCGACCATCAATGCCTAGAGCGCCTAGTGGACAACTTTTGCTCTGCTACATTCATCAGACATGGAAAAAAGGCGAAGGGGTAAAAATAGTGAATAATGCTATTCATGCTGTGCCAATGAATGAACTTGAAGCAATGAAGAAGGGAATAAATGATCTTTATGCGCTGGTTGCACAGGAGCGTTTACGCAATGATGCAAATTCAAGAGAACCTACTACCAAAAAAGGAGTATTTGTTGACCCATTCTTTGATGATGATATGCGTGATCAAGGAATTTCGCAGTCTGCAGCAATAGTAAATAGAGAGCTAGTTCTGCCAATAGATGTAGAAGTTGCAGATATTGAAAAAGGTGGGGAAAGATATCTTTTGCCGTATGAACTTGAACCGGTACTGGAGCAGCTTTTACAGACTAAAGGAGAAAAGATCAATCCATACCAAGCTTTTGATCCAGTACCGGCACAAATTACTCTAAATAAAAATATAGATCACTGGACGGAGGTAAAAACAAATTGGAAAAGTCCAGTAACAAGAGTATTTAATGTTAAAGAAACGACAGAGCTGCTGTCAAGTGCTTCATACGAAACTGAATTTATGAGAGAAGCAATACAGAATTTTGAAATTGAAGGTTTTGAGCCAAATGAGAAGCTTAAAGAGATAAAATTTGACGGAATAAACATTCAACCTATAACTTAAAACTGGAAAACCAAATGTTAACAGCTAACAATCAGGGAAAATTAAAGGGAAAGGTGAAAGTACCAGCAAATATTCCAGCCGGTACTAAATTAGTGCAATTTTACGGGGATAAAGGAAGTTATGGAGAAGCAACTTATACTGGTAAAAAAACAATTACCATAGAGGAAAGAAGAAGAGTTATCGCAGCAAGAAGAGTTGATCCTTTAGCACAAACATTTACTTTAAATGAGAGCAGACACATAGGGGGTCTAGATTTATGGTTCACAAATAGCGGCAAAAAACGTGTTGTTGTGCAGATTAGAGAAACAGCAGTGGGAATGCCCTCGCAGACTGTCATTGCTGAAAGTTATATTGAGCCAAAAGATATAAAGATAGATGGCACAGCAACACGTATAGAGTGGTTACCAGTGTTTTGCCATGCAGGACAAGAGTATGCAATAGTGCTACTCACTGATGATGCAGATACTGCAGTAAAAATAGCAGAGCTTGGCAAATATGATACAGTAAATATTCGTTGGGTAACAAGTCAACCATATCAAGTAGGAGTATTACTTTCATCAAGCAATGCAAGTACCTGGACTCCACATCAGAACTTAGATTTAACGTTTCGGCTTTTGGCTGCAAAATTTAGCGAAGTTTCTCACATTATTGATCTTGGCAAGGTTACTGCAAATAACGTATCAGATTTAATTGTTTTGACGAACGTCGAAAAAGTAGCATTTGATACCAATGTGGAATTTATTTTAACAGATGAAGAAGGAAAAGAAAATTTTTTGTCTGATAATTTGCCGCTCGCACTGCGTGAAAGAATAAATGGGGAATTAACGGTAAAAGCAAGCCTAAAAGGAGGGCGAGAAAAAAGTCCAGTTCTTTATCCTGGGTTACAGCTAGTTATGGGTAATATAGGGGAAAAAGGAGATTATGTTACAAGAAGCATTACAGCAGGAGCTAACACTAAGATTACCATAACATATGATGCGCTAATACCTGGCACTGCAGACGTAAAAGCATATGTGCAGAAAAGCGTCAAAGAATGGCAGCTAGTAAATTTAACCTCGGGAAAACCAATAGGGGAAAATTGGGTAGAGAGAACTCATGTGCTAACAAACTTTAATGGTAATGAGACAAGGATAAAATTAGTTTTAAGTGGAACAGTTGTCTATCGTCCTAAAGTCAAAAATTTGCGAGTGATTATTACTTAAATCAATGCCAAATGACCAAAGCAAACGAGGATATACACTACTACATCCAGAAAATATTGCTGTGCAGGATGTTGTTCGTATCCGTACCACAATTGAGAAAATAGATGAAGATATTACCGAAAGAGAAGATGAGCATAATCAACTTAAGAGTAATTTTGAGCGGTTTAATTTTGAGACTTTTTTGAATTTTTGGGAATGAAAGAAGCAATAGAAGCGTTACATAAAAGGATAAAGGATTTAGCAGTAAGTAGCACAGCTGATCAACTGGCATATCTTGCAAAATCGCTGGAATTGATAGCAGATAAAAAAGCTATTTCCAACGTTGTGCAGATGACTGAAGTAAAAGGAATAATTGATGCACTACAAAAAAGACTTAAGGATTTAGCAGAAAACAGTACACCAGATCAATTAGCATATCTTGCTAAAGCATTGGAATCAATAGTCGACAAAAGTGCAGTTTCTGAAATTGTACAGATGACTGATGGTAAGCTAAAAGAACTTCTTGATAGTGCAAAAAAACACTTAACTGATCTGGATAATAAAAAAGCTAGTTCTTTAGCAGTGATCTCTGAATCAGAGAAGCAATTATTAAAGAGAATTGATGAAAAAGGAACAACAAATTTATCGCTACTTGATACGAGAAAGAATGCCAATATTGCAGCAATAAATAGCATTAGTAATAGTCATAAAGATGGTCTTAAAGGTTTAGTAGAAGATTTTCGTGCTGTTAATAATGTACCATCTGGCTCATCAATTATTGGGGAAATAGAAACTCGTGATAACCAATTAAAAACATCCCTGATAAATGAGGTAAAAACTCGGGATGAACAGTTAAAAGCGTCTCTTATAAATGAAATAAGAAAGCGCAACATGGTTGAACCAGGGTCATTACCTTTCTTATTTGGTGTACTTGGCAGAAAAAATAATTATTTTGGCCACGGAACTTTTACGACAGAGCTTGGAAAGTGGAGTAGTGATATAACAAAAACTGACTATATGTTACAACTACTAGCAGGTAGCCATACGTACAATACAGATTACGTTAGTTTTTATCGGCCAAGACAACTAAGTTTTATAGAGGGAAGTAAAGGAACATTTATTTACGGAGAGTTATGCACAAAAAGTTTTTCGGGTAGTTATGATGAGATATACTATTACCCGTATGCTGCACTTGGAGTAGTATTTGTAAAAAATACAACCAATGTGAACATAAATAAGACAATGGAATTTGTTGGATCATCGTATTCGAGTACGGAGTATGGGGGAGCAGGATTATTTGTGGGAACTCCTGATAACACTAATTCTAATAAATCAAGTATTTCAAAAATAGTATGGAAAAATGTTTACCAATACACGAGTTCTGATAGCAAGTTAGCCGGATCTGGTAATGTGGAGATTCCAGCAGGAAAAACAGTTGCAATATTACTTTACACATCATCTTATCTGTATTCCAGAACACAAGTTAGTCAAGGTATGCTTGCATCAAATTATGTACACAACTATGGTCAATTTATTCAGTGGGGGATTTATAACATACGTAGCAATTTTCTCACCACAGGGCTTGAGGTAGATGTGGAAAGGACGCTCAGGGGTTGGCAATGTCCAGGGTTAGAACGAACTGATCAAATATGGCAATGAGGAGGAATTTGTGACTATTTATATACGTTTTGAAAACCACAAGCAGATTGAAACAACAACACTTGAAAACAAGCCAACTGGAAATGATTGGTATGAAGCACCAAAGAATTTTGACTGGCAAAAAAGTTATTGTTTAACAGAAGGAGAGAAAATTGTTGAAAGGAATAAGGAAGATATTGAGCTGGAATTATTGGAAAATGCGAAACTTTCTGCACTTGATAGTGTGCGTTTTTATTTTAATAACTATACTAACGAATACGCTGGAAATTCTCACCAAAAAGCTAAATCGTATCAAATACAAGAAAAAGCCGCAAAAAGCATTCTAGCAGCACCAGAGTCTATAAGTAAAAAGGATACAGAAATTATAGAACCTTTAGCAAAAGTCCGTGGTATTACAGTTATTGAAATGGCAAGAATAATTGAAGAAAAAGCAAAAAAAGCAGTAAAAGAAATAATTAAATGTGAAGAGTTGGAAGACATTACCAAGAAAAAAATTGCAGAAGCCAAAAGTAAAAATGAGCTAGAGAACTTACTAAACGATTTTAAACAAAAGATACAAAGAAATGGCTGAAGAATTTTTACACGGAGTAAATGTTATTGAGGTAACCTCAGGAGCAAAGACAGTACGTACAGCTAAATCATCAGTGATAGGCGTAATTGGTACTGCTCCGGAAGCGAACGTGGAAGAATTTCCGCTAAATAAACCAGTGTTAATTGCAGGAAGCTTAAAAGAAGCAGCAAGACTTGGAAAGAGTGGCAGTTTACCTTCTGCAACAAACGGAATATTTTCCCAGATTGGTGCAACAGTAGTAGTTATTCGAGTTAAAGAAAGTGAAAACAGCGATTCAAAGCTCAAAGAAAGTGAAACTATCCAAAATATAATTGGCGGTGTTGATAAAGAGACTGGAGAGTATCAAGGGATAGAGGCATTCCTCAGTAGTGAAAGCATAGTTCATATTGCTCCAAGAATATTAATTGCACCTCAGTTTACTCATCAGTTACCTGAAATAGATGGAGTAAATCCAGTAGTGAGTGCTTTAATTTCCATAGCAGAAAAATTAAGAGCAATTATTGTTGCAGATGGACCAAATACTAATGATGAAGAAGCAATAAAATGGAGAAAAAGTGTAGGCAGCTCAAGAGTTTACGTAGTTGACCCTTGGGTTAAGGTATTTATTGAAGAAGAAATCTTGCCAGCAAGTCCATTTGTAGCAGGTTTAATAGCTAAAATAGACAGCGAGCAAGGATTTTGGCACTCACCTTCAAATAAAGAGATAAATGGTATTGTTGGCACAAGCAGGCCTATTGATTTTACGCTCGGTAATACAAATTGTAGAGCAAACCATTTAAATGAAAATGAAGTAACAACGATAATTCATCAAAATGGCTACAGGCTTTGGGGAAATAGGACATGTTCAAATGACTCAAAATGGGCTTTTTTGTCAGTGAGAAGGACTGCAGATTTAATCAACGATAGTCTACTTCGAGCTCATCTATGGGCAGTTGATCGCAATATTACCAAAACTTATATAGATGATGTGATTGAGGGGGTGAATTCCTATCTGGCAAGTTTAAAAGCACAAGGGGCGATTATTAGCGGAAAATGTTATGCAACTCCAGAACTCAACACACCGGCAAACATTGCAAGCGGGAAAGTGTATTTTGACTTCGAGTTTACACCACCATATCCAGCAGAACAGATTACTTTCAGGTCACATCTTGTGAGTGGTACAATATTATAAAAATGGGAGAAAGAGGAAAAAATGTTACCGAAGATTTTAAAGAATTTTAACGTATTCGTAGATGGTCGAGGTTATGCAGGGAAAATTGATGAAATAACCTTGCCAAAACTTACCATAAAAACAGATGAATATAGAGCTGGTGGTATGGATATTCCAATAAATATTGATATGGGAATGGAAAAGCTTGAAGCAGATTTCACTTTTTCTGAATACGATACAGAACTCTTTAAGCTATTTGGTCTAATAAATGGGAATTCAGTTTCTTTGACACTCAGAGGTGGAATGCAAGGGAGTGGTAGTAATGATATTGAAGCAGTAATAATCAATTTAAGAGGCATTTTTAAAGAGTTTGATTTTGGTAACTGGAAACCTGCTGAAAAAGCAACGCTGAAGTGTACTGTAGCTGCTCATTACTATAAACTTACTATAGGTGGTAATGAACTGATAGAGATCGATGCTGAAAATATGATTAGAAAGATAAATGGTGTTGATCAAATGGCCTTGCTGCAAACGGTTTTAGGAATATGAAAACTTATTTGAAATTTTATTTTTTTAGAGGAAAATATGAAAACAATTACACTTAGTGAATCAATAACAGTTGATAGTATCTCTGTCTCAGAGTTATCGATGCGTGAACCTAAAGTAAGAGATTTACTTGCTATAGAACGCATAGAAGGCGAAGCTTTGAAAGAGGTAGCTTTAATTGCTAATCTAGCATCTGTGCCAAAAGAAGCAGTTGAAGATTTATGTATTAAAGATTATGTAGAAATACAAAAGGTGCTAAAAGATTTTTTGTCGCCGCTGAAACAGAGAACTTAAAGTATAATGTATTACTACTCAGTTCTATTTCAGGAAGTGGAATTGAGCAGATTACTAATATGGATGTAAATGAATTTTTATCCTGGATAGAAATAAGTAAAGGAGTGGCAAAAAAATGTCAATGCTTTCAATAAAGATCGGTGCAACATTAGATGGCAGTTTTAATAGTGCAATGAAAGGTAGTGCAGCAAAGCTTTCTAAGTTGGGTGATAGTATAAAGCAGCTTGATTCGTCAATGAAATCAGTCTCCAAATTTAAGCAATTAAATCATGATGCTCTTGAAGCCATGAAGAATTGGAAGGAAGCGGAGAAGAAAGCAAAAGAATCAGCTACAGCAATCGCTAAAGAGAAGAAGGAAAAAAAAGAACCAAGCAAAGCACTGAGAAATGAATTCGAAAAATTGAAAGCATCGGCATCAAAGGCAAAAGAGGCTTATATTAAAAAGAGAGATGCACTTCACACATTAAATGAAGAAATAAGGAAAAGTGGAAAGGATATTAAATCTTTAGTGAGGGATCAAACTAAACTTGGTTCATCTATTGAAGTACTCAAAGGGAAATACAATAAATTAGGATCTGTAATACAAAAACAGCAAAATGCTTTGGCAAAAAAAGCGCATTATAGATCACAAGTAATGGAGACTATAGGACTAGGGCTTTCACTTGCAGCGCCAATTAAAGTTGCGATTGACTTTGAGAGTGCCATGGCTGACGTTAGGAAAGTAGTAGAATTTAATGGTGATAATGAAGCTAATATATTTACTCGAAAATTGAAGAAATTATCCCGTGAAATACCATTATCGGCTGCAGAGTTAGCAAAAATAGCTGCAAGTGGTGGTCAGCTTGGTATCGACAAAGATAAGCTACTTGAATTTACCACAACAGTAGCTAAAATGGCCACAGCATTTGACATGTCTGCCGAACAAGCTGGTGATTCCATAGCTAAACTCGCTAACATTTATGGAATTGCAGTAGAGAAGATGGAAGGAGTTGGTGATGTTATAAATTACCTATCAGATAACACTGCTGCCAAAGCAAAAGATATGGTTGAAGCTCTAGCAATAGTTGGTGGTACTGCAAAACAGTTTGGTCTTGATATTAAGGAAACAAGTAGTTTAGTAAATGCCTTCATTAGTTTAGGTAAACAACCAGCAAAAGCAGCAACTGCAATAAACGCTCTACTTAGTAAACTTCAGACTGCTGAAGGACAGGGAAAAGAGTTCAGAGCAGCATTGGAATCCATAGGAATAACTGCAGAAGAGATGTCACAAAAAGTTGCTCAAAACGGTCAAGAAGCATTACTCTACTTTTTTAAAACTTTAGAGAAAATAGATAAACAGGAACGTTCGCAAATTCTTCTCAACCTCTTCGGTCAAGAATATCAAGATGATATTGCATTGATAGTTGGGAGTTTGGAAGAATATAAAAAAGCAATAGGTTTTGTGACTGATAAAGAAAAGTATAATAAATCTATGCAAAAGGAATTTAATAACCGTGCAAGTACTACAGCAAATAATTTGCAGCTACTTAAAAATACAATAGCAGAGCTAGGAATGAACTTAGGGTCAGTTATGCTACCTCCTTTAAATTGGATAAGTAAGATTTTGAGGTCAATATCTACAGTTATAGCTTGGTTCGCAGAGAAGTGTCCAATTTTAACTACAGGAGTTATGAGCATAATTTCAGCTCTTATTATTGGCAAGATTGCAGTGGTAGGTTTTGGTTATGCATTTGCATTGGCTGGAGGTGGAATATTAACTTTTAAGGCTATTTTGCAGGGAACACTTTTACCAGTATTAACTTCGTTATCAGCGCGAGTAATTCCAGCAGTAATCATGGGACTGAAAGCTTTAACGCTAACCAATCCTATAGGAGCTGCTGTTGCTGGACTATCAGTTGGTGCAGCGCTTGTAATCGCTAATTGGCAAAAGGTAAAGGACTTTTTCTCAAGTATCTGGAAATCAATTACAAAACCTATAGAAAATTGGATTGGTATAGGAAAATTGTTTAATGATAATCCAATAAAAGCATTAGAGAACCCAGTAGAAGCAAAAATAGGCAGCACAACTAGTGAAAACAATGTTTTTAGTAAAGAAAATCCTTTATTAAATAATAATGCTTTTAGTGGAATTTCGAATAGTAGAACGAATATTGAAAGTGTGATTACAGAAAAAAGTGCTATGGAAGATAATTCAGAGAAAGTTTTAAAAGACTGTGAAAAGTGTGAACAAAAAATTTTCAATCAAACTTTTACATTTAATATAAGTATAAAAGCAGAACCTAACCAAGACGTACGTAGTCTTGCCGATGCAGTGATAAAAAGAATAAGAGAAAAATCGCGAGACGTTCTATTTGATTCAATAGAACCAATTTATTAATGCTATCACTTGGTCAACATAAGCTTTCTCCAACAAGTGTAAGGTATAGTAAAGAAAATCGTTGGGGTACAATTGAGTGCATTGGTAAAATACCTTCATTACAAAATATTGGTCAAGGTGCAGAAAATGTAGACTTAGAAGGAGTAATTTATTTCCATAATCTGAATGATTTAAATCAATTAAAAAGTATGAAAGAAACTGAGAAAAATCATGAACCAAGTATCTTAGTAGACAATTTAGGGAATGTTTTGGGAAGATTTGTTATTGTGCGGTTAGAAGAAAAGCAAACGTCGTATTTTCCCTGTGGATTACCAAAAAAGGTTGAATTTAGCTTAAGTTTAAGGAGTTATGTATGACAGTACATTATATAACCCGAGAAAATGAAATGTTAGATTACATATGTTTTAAGCACTATGGATATAGCTCTGGAGCAGTAGAAATAGTATTGGAGGCTAATCCTGGTCTTGCAGAGTATGGAAGTTTTTTGCCTACAGGATTAAAGATCAAGTTACCTACAATACAAAAGCAATTAAAAAAATCGAAGTTAAAAGTGTGGGAATAAATGAAACCTGAATTTAGCATTGAAGGAATAAAAGATCATGTAATATCGGTGCATCTTACTGATGAATCTGGTACTATAGATGATGTCGCAGAGGTATGCGTTGATTATGGCAATGAAAATGTAGAAGTTCCAAATGAATTGAACATAGCACTAGGTTATAAGGAAACTGGAATCTTTCCAATGGGTATATATACAGTCAACGAAGTTACGATACAAGGTCCACCTAAGACTCTACTAATCAAAGCTCATGCAACAAATTTAAGAATATCTTTAAAAGCAAAGGTATCAAAAGAATGGCATCAAATTACCATAGAAAACTTAGTGAAAGAAATAGCTCAAAAACATGGATATGGACATAAAGTTGCTGAGGAATTTAAGAATGTATTGATACCCCATATTAATCAGGCAGATGAAAGTGATATAAGTCTGTTAACAAAGATCGCAACAGAGCGTGAAGCAATGGCAAAATTAGCTGGTGGGTATATATTGTTTATTTCAAAGAATATGGCAAAATCAGCCACAGGAAAAGCTTTAGGAACAACGACTATTAGACCTCAAGACACAATTAATTGGAAAGTGCATTTTACCGTACGTGATAAGTATAATTCAGTAGTAGCAAAATGGCACAGCTATGAAAAGGGCGAAACTATTAAAGAAACAGTTGGTAGTAGCGAGCCAAGTTATATTATGCTGGAACTTTACTCTAATGCAGAGTCAGCGCTGAGTGCAGCAAATGCCAAGTTGAAACAATTGAAGCGTAACAATGAAACTTTAGATATAACTATGCCTGGTAATCCAGAGTTATTTGCAGAAGCTAAACTTAATCTTATAGGTTTTAATCAAGCGGTAGATGGTAAATGGATAGTTAATAGAGCGGAACATACTTTAAATAGCTCGGGCTACCTTACTATGTTATCAGCATCTTTGAGTAAGTAACGTTAAGGAAAAATAAGTATATAGTCTATTCAATGTAAAGAAACTACTGAATATGAGTCAACTGAAATGTAATGAAAAGGAAAAAATACATTTTGTATGGTTTATAATATTAATGGTATGTGTTGTTATTACTTATTGCTACCAAAGATCTAAAGCTGCAGATAATTATAACAAAACATTACAAGTGGCTACTAATAATTGCAACTTAGAAATAGTAAAACTTTTAGTAAAAGACATGGCTCCAAACTTGAGTGGAACAACGTTACATTTTGCAGCAAGAAAAGGATGTTTAGACATTATCAGATTTTTAATAGAAGAGGAAAAAGTAAATATAAACGCACTTGATAGAAATGCATTTAAAAGAATAGCTTTACATCACGCTGCAGGTGAAGGACACCTAGAAGTTATTAAGTTTTTATTAGACAAAGGTGCAGACCCTACCATTAGAGACACAGATGGGAAAAACCCAAGAGATGTAGCTGTACTAAGATCAAGGCACAATAAAGATAAACCTTACAGAGAAATAATAAAGCTACTTGCAGAAGCAGAGGATCAATACGAATCAACAAAAAGTAATCACTAAAGCTATAAGTTTTCTATGATCTGTATATAAACTTCCAAAACTATTCATAATAGATTAATACTTTCACATGAAAAAGCAAAAAGTTCCAATTACAGTAATTATCACGTTATTAATCCAAACCGTAGCAATCATATGGTGGTTATCCAAGTTAGACTCAAGGGTACAATTTCACGATAAACTTATTGAATATGGTTTAATGGAAAAAGTGTTAGTACTTGAGGAAAGGGTGAAAAATCTTTCTGAGGAATTAGATGAATTCAAAGATAACTTAAAGTCTGGTGTATAATGCTTAGACTGCGATTGGCGATTTTTCCAATTTTTGACGTATTGTTCAACTAGTGGAGAATCTCCTGTTATGATCAGTAGGTTTTCAGCATTTCTTTGCTGAGCTGCATCTGAAAAGTTAAATGATCCAGTTATGACTTTTTGATTATCAATAATAATTACCTTGCTATGAGCAATAGCAGGTTTAAAGTCAATCCATATCGGGATTTTGTGCTCAAATAATTCGTTAATTACACTATGTTTTGAACTAGTTTGTGATTCATCTAGAATAACCTTAATATCAACACCACGTTCCTTAGCTTCGATTAGCGACTTTGCAATAGATTTAGAAGTAAATGAATATGCTTGAACCAATACAGACCCTTTAGCATGCTCTACGGAATCAATTATTAGATTGGTGCAATTTTCTCTAGGAGTGAAACATACAGTAGTACTTGGACAAGAAACACAACCTGATAAAAGAGAACAAGTTAATAAAATCAATAAATATCTAAACATGACTAAATATATCCTTTCAGTAGATGGCGGAGGCATAAGAGGCATCATACCAGCCATTATACTAGCAGAAATAGAAAAGAGGGCAAGGAAACCGATAGCTGAAATCTTTGATTTAGTGGCAGGAACCTCAACCGGTGGAATTGTTGTAGCGGGATTATGTAGAAAAGATGAACGAGGAAATCCCCAATATTCAGCCAATGATTTAGTTGAGCTTTACCAAGAGTACGGAGCATATATTTTTAAGTCTTCATTTTTTAGGAGATCAATATTATCTTGGTTTAACTGCGCACAATACCCACATAAAAATATTGAATCTGTACTGGATAAATATTTTGGAGAGGATATTCTAAAAAACACATTAAGTAAGGTACTGATAACAAGTTATGATATTCACAATAATCGTCCATTTTTCTTTAAAAGCTGGAAAGAAGGTAATATTAAGCTGAAAGATGCACTCAGAGCTGCAACGGCTGCACCTACTTATTTCATGCCAAAACATCTCAAAATTAACCAGATAAAAAGAGTATTAGTGGATGGTGGGGTGTTTGCCAATAATCCAGCGGCTTGTGCATATGCAAGTGGTAAGAGGTTATTTCCAAATGATGATATTCTACTGTTATCAATAGGTACTGGAAGAAGAGATAGAAGCATAGCTAATTCAAGGAGATTTGGAAAAATAAGCTGGATAAAACCACTACTACATGTGATGTTTGCCTCAAGTTTAGATGCAGTAAACTATCAACTTAATCAAGTTATAGCTGATAAATATATACGTATACAATCGCAACTAAAAATAGCATCACCTGACATGGATAATATTACATCAAAAAATATCAAATCTCTTCAGCAAGAAGCAAATGCAATGATAGAGGAAAATCAAAAAGTAGTCGATAAATTCTGTGATGTTTTATCTTGATACGTAGAAATGCCAAAAAAATTCTGCAGAGCTAAATAAGGGTTTAGAATAGATAATATATTAACCATTTTTACTTATATCTTAAACACAATTCAATTTTCACACTCATCGGCAGTTAGGCCACTTGCTCGCACAATAATATCAATAGCAACACCTTCCTTTGCTAGATTTTTTGCAACCTTGATCCTTTCTGTTTTTTTAACTTTTTCCTTGCCACTTTTCATATCTTCAGATAGAGATTTGACTAATGATTCTTGTTCTCCGTACTCATCCATTAAACTCAATAGCTTTTTGCTTTCTCTTGTTTTAGGTAGCAGAACTTTAATATTCACTGATAATGCATCTGATATTTCATATAATTTATCAAATGTTATAGCAGTATACCCTCTTTCATAGTCGTGTATTTCCTTGAGTGTTAAACCAACTTTATCCGCCAAATCTTTTTGAGTGTATCTCCTTATCAATCTCCATTCTCTTATTCTTTGCCCTACTCTGTAGTATATAGAATCAGTGCAGACTTCTTTCTCTGTATTATCATACTCGTAAATAGATAAGCCGGTTGCTTGGGAAATTATGTCAACTGAAACTCCTTCTTTAACTAGATTTTTTGCTACTTCTAATCTTGCCTCCTCTTGATTGATTTTCTCGCTAATATGAACAAACCTGATTAATGAAGGTACTATTTTGCCTAACTTTTGATTCTCGTATATTTTCGTTAGATAGAGTATTTCCTCGTCTTCATAGCTGTCTTCCCTTACTATTACTGGTTCAGGTAATAAATCTACAACGTCAACTGATAATACTCTTGCTATTATATATAGTACTTCAATTGGAATAGGAATATACCCATCTTCATAGCTGTTTATTTCTTGGTATGTTAAACCTATTTGACTTGCTAATCCTATTTGAGTATGCCCTCGCATTAACCTACAATTTTCTATTCTTTGCCCTATTCCGTAACTAACATTGCTTGCAGAAACAAACATTTATCCTCCATTTAAGAAAAAAACTTTATTGCTATAATTTTTTTACGAGCTATCCATCTAAAACCATATCAATAGATAAACCTACCGCTTGCAAAATAGTATCAATAGAAATTCCCCCTTTTACTAGATCCTTTGCAACTTTAATCCTTTCTATCTCTCTCACTTTCCCCTCACAAATACGTATCCCTTCAAACAAAGATTTTATTAGTGCATGACGTAGTTCTTGGCTCTCAATTTCTTTGTATTCTTTAATCAAATTCGGTAGCTCATTTTCCACTTTACTACCTTCATCTTCCTCTGTTAGTAGATCTGTAATACTAATCGATAATGTTTCTGCTATCTCATATAATTTTCCCAGTGGAGTAGCTACGCGTCCTTGTTCATAGTTGCTTATTTCGTCACGTGTTGTACTCATTTTCTCCGCTAAATCCTTTTGAGTATACTCTCTCACTAGTCTCCATTCCTTTATCTTTTTGCCTATTTGGTAGTAGATAGAACCAACTTTTTCTTCAACACATTCATCAGCAGAGAGACCAATTGTTTTCGAAACAACGTCAACAGAAACTCCTGCTTTAACCAGACTCTTTGCAATTTTTATTTTTTCCGATTTTCTACTACTTTTCTCACTAACTTGGACAAATTTGGTTAGCAAACAAAACATCTTACGTAACTCCTGATCGTTAATCTTTTTATATTCTCTTACTAGATTTAATATTTCTTCTTCATCTTCAAGACAGCTTTTTGATACAGGAATAAGATCCGTAATACTGATTGATAGTGCCTCAGTTATAGAATACAACCTTTCAATTGGAACTCTACGATTCCCTTTCTCATATTGCAATATCACCCAGTATTTTACACAAATTTTCTCTGCTAAATCTTTCTGAGTGTACCCTCGCTCTAACCTCCAGCTTTTTAATTTTTCTCCCACTTTATAATCTAGACTTTTTTCCACAAAAAGAACCTTGCATATAATATTTTCTATTATAGCTCAAAGGCTCCAGATATAATAGCCAGACTCTGGAACCTTTAAATTAAAGTGCCCTACAAGTTTCTTTACTATTTTCACGTACTTTGTCTGCCCATGAAAACAATTTTTCACTTGGGCTATCAACCTCCTTCATAAGCTGCTTGCTATTCCATATGCCACACCTCATAAAACTTCCCTTTTCTACTGCTTCTTTAAGTTTTACTCCAGCAAAAAGACAATTTTTTCCTATTTCTTCTCCTCTTTGTTGTAGTTCAGCCCACATTTCCTTGTTTTCTACTCTGACTTGTACTTGATCATATTTTTTTACATCGTGGTACAATATAATATTTAGCTTACCAATGCTTGTAGGAAATTCTAACATGATAGAGCTGCCATCTGAAATATCGGTATAGTTTCTTATACCTCCCTTCTCACTTTTAACTTCAACTGCATCATTACCAATTTTTAAGATATTACTTCCTAACTTTCTGTTTGCTTCCAGTATTTTGGCTACCTCTACCTTACTATTCCCAGAAAATTCTATATACGATGTTGTATTATCTATCTCAACATCTATTAATTCTCCTTCTTGCACAGCATTTTCGCCAGCTTCCTCTAGCTCTTCTAGTTGCTTATCTATCTGTGGCTGAACTTCTGGCTGTAGCTCATTATAGATTTCACCTATCAGTTTATTCTGCAGTAGAGTATCATGAAACTCTGCACCACTTAGCATTAATTTACGTATTAGCTTTTTACGATCAGCCTTATCAAATTTATGAAAATGTGTGCCCAGTATCACATATTCCGCGAAGCTCCATTCTCCATCATTACATGCATTTAGCCTTGCTCCAGAAGCTAGTACTTTGTCTATAACTTTGTGCAATTCATTTACGTTTTTTGCCTCTACTATAGAACTCTTAAACCAGCTCAGCTTCTCTGTATTTGGCTTTATTTTTTGCAAAGCTGAGGCAAATGGATTTTTATCTTCTTGATCACTTACAGGTTTTGTGCCATATATATAATCAAGTCCTTTTCCATAGTTGATTTTGTTTTCACGAACGTTTCTGCTAGGGAAAGGCATTGTATCTTCCAGTTTTATCTCCTTCTGGCTATTAATTTTACTCACAAATTTAGACTGCTCTATATCAACGCTCTCAAGAGCACCAAATATTTTCTTGTGATTAACATTAGTCTTTTTATTCTGATCTTTACTAGTCATATAAACCTCATATTAAAAATACTTTTTAAGTGTACAATAAACTTTGTTATTATACATTATATTACTCATTATAAATTAATATGAGTAGATTTGCAAATACTTTCTGCTATAACAATCCGTTTTCTCTAAAGCTAAAATAACCCCCACTTGTAATGATAATATGATCAAATAATCTAACGCTTACAGTACTACATGCTGCTGCTAAGCTCTTTGTTACTTCTTGATCTTCTTCTGAAGGTTCTAAACTTCCCCCAGGGTGGTTGTGTGACATTATTACTAATGTTGCATTCTTTATTAATGCTTTTCTTGTAATTTCCTTTATGTATACTGGTGCTTTTTCCATTTCACCAATATAGGATTCTTCTCCAATTAGTTGACGCCTTTTATTCAAGTACAGTATTTTTACACATTCCCTTTCTGAGTGGCCTATACTTACGTTTAAGTACTCTACTAGCCCTTGTAAGTCCATTATTGGCTCACTTTTGAGCTTTTCTCTCAGTACCCTTTCTAGTGTTTCCTTAACACACATAATCATTGCTACTGCAGAATCAGTTACTCCTTCTATAACTTTCAGGTTATCCATTTCTCTACCTAAAATCCTTCCTACTCCTGCATAAGTATTCACCAGATTTTTAGCAATTTCTTGAGCTTGCGGCCTTTCATGTACTGCACTTAAAAATGTTTCCATTATTTCACGATCAAGTAGTGCTTTGCCTTTGCTTTCTAATATTCTGAATTCTATTTCTTCTTTATTCTTATTATTATTCATATAATTTACCCTTCACTAACAACAAACTTTTTTTTAATATTTACTGCTTTATCAGCATTGGCATAGAGCCATAGCTTCCGAGTGAAGTCAAATCAATTTTTCAATCTTTTTTACTTATTTTTTCATCAAAAAGTAAAGATATTAATAGATACTGATTTTTTATTTTAAATTTGTTGAATTTCGTCTAAAGAGATGCCTACTGTTTTTAAAATAATATTGATAGAAATTCCTTCCTTAACTAAATCCTTTACAATTTTCATCTTTTCTGCTCTTTTCACTTTCTCTTCGCAAATTTGTATGCTTTCAAACAGAGATTTCATTAGTGCATAACGTAGTTCTTGGCTTTCAATTTTTTTGTATTCTTCAATTAAATTAGGTACCACTTTATCATCTGCATCCTCTGTTAGTTCAAGTAGGTCCATGATATTAATCGATAACGCCTTTGCTATCTCATATAATCTTCCCAGTGGAACAGCAGTTCTTCCTTGTTCATAGTTGCTTATTTCATCACGTGTTGTACTCATTTTCTTTGCTAAATCCTTCTGAGTATATTCCCGCACTAGTCTCCATTCTTTTATCTTCTTTCCTATTTTGCAGTATATAGAACCTATTTTTTCTTCAACACATTCATCAGCAGAGAGGCCAATTGCTTGTGAAACAATATCAACAGAAATCCCTGCTTTAACCAGGCCCTTTGCAATTTTTACTTTCTCTGCTTTTTTACTACTTTTCTCACCAACTCGGGTAAATTTTGTTAGCAAGTAAAACACCTTCCGCAACTCTTGATCATTAATCGTTTTATATTTTCTTACTAGATTTAATATTTCCTCTCCCTTATCTTCAAAACAGATTTTTTCATTTGATACAGGAATAAGATCCGTAATATTAATTGATAATACCTTTGCTATAGCGCACAACTTTTCAATCGAAATTTTTCGTGTTCCTTTTTCATATTGTAGTACTATTTGATACGTTACACTGATTTTTTTTGCTAAATCTTTTTGAGTATACCCCTTTGCTATCCTACAACTTCTTACTTTCTGTCCTACTACTTTATAATATAAAAAATTAGAGTAATTATTCTCTTTTTTCACATTTTATACTCCATAACCAGAAGAGCTGTTACGTATGCTTAATTGAGAACCTTTTTGACAAACTGAACTCATCTCCTTTCAAACAATTTTTCTATATCACTTAGTTTCATTTCTATATAAGTTGGTCTTTCATGACCAGAATATGGAGTTTTCTCAATTTGTCTTAGTATCTCATTCATCTCTTCCAATTTCATTTTTCTTCCTGCTCCATGGCAAGCGATTGTGGCTGATATTTTATTCACCTTATCCTCTATTGGCAACGTATCTTCCATTTCCGTTAACTTATCTACTATATCAACTAGCATCTCTTTTATATCTATTGTTCCTAAGATTGCAGGTATTTCTTTCACCCTTACTTTATCTTCTGATTCTATTTCAATACCAAAACCCATTTCAAAAAGCTCATCTTTATAAGTTTCAATCATCCCCATTCCAGCTTGGTTTTTGATTTTAACTGTTTCAGGAAGAAGAAGTTTCTGTCTTTTTATGCTTGATTTTTGCTTTAAGCACTCGTATATCAATCTTTCATGAGCTGCGTGCTGATCTACTATAATTAATTTGCCTTTAGCCTCAGCAATAATGTAAGTACTGTGGACCTGACAGCGTGCATATCCTAGAGGGTGATCCTCTATCAAATCAATTTGCTCCCTTTCTAGAACCATCGCTCCCTTTTGGGGTGGAGATTCTCCATACTTAAACGTTTCTGGTAAGCTTTGCCTTCTTTCATCTGGTGCATTGAATTCTTTCATTAGACGATTTTCTAAAAGACTTGGTCTCTTTTCATAAAACTCTTTTTGATTCTTTTTCTCTTTACTATCAACCTGCTCTTGGCTTTTACTATCATTAAAAATTAGCTCCTCTTCAATACCTTGACCACTTGCTGCAAACCTCGTTGATAATGCTTTTATTATCCCTCTTCTCACTATTTCATATATTAGCCTTTTATTCTGAAATCTTACTTCCGATTTATTTGGATGCACATTTACATCTACTTGATCGTATGGTATCTCTAAGTGCAGCACTGCAAAAGGATACCTCCCACTTAGAATAAAATCTTGATACGCATATCTAATTGCACCAATAAGTAGATTATCTTTTATTGGCCTTCCATTAACAAACGTATAGATCTGAGTTGAATTGCCACGACTAATAGTTGGTTTACAGATGTGTCCCGTAAGTTTGATGCCATCTTCTTCCTCTTTAACTTCCAGCGAATTGCTCTGAAATTCTTCTTCTGTTTCACATAATCTGTTAAATAATGAAGTTTGCTTAACATATTTTAAGAGCTTTTTATTACCGGAAGTGAGAGTAAACCCAATACTATAGTTAATCATTGCTAAGTTATTTACAATGTCAACAATGCTTTGTGTTTCTGCCCTCTCGGTTTTTAGAAATTTTAATCTATTTGGAGTGGCAAAAAATAAGTCACGAACTTCAATATATGTACCCTGTAGCAAAGAACAAGGTGTAATCTCTCTTATTTTTTCTCCTCCCTCATACCTTATAGACCATGCTTCCTTTGCTCTACTTGCCTTAGACGATAATTTCATTCTGCTTACTGCTGCAATTGAAGGTAAAGCTTCTCCTCTAAACCCAAGGTGCTTGATCTCTATTAACTCACTATCGCTTAATTTTGAAGTAGCGTAGCGCATAAACGCAAGTTCCAAATCTTCCTTTTCTATTCCATTTCCATTATCTGTCACAGTTATAAGATTACGCCCACCACTTTCTATTTTGATCTCTATCTCTGAACTTCCAGCATCTATTGCATTTTCAACTAATTCCTTTACTACACTTGCTGGCCTCTCTATTACCTCTCCCGCTGCTATACGATTTATAGTTTTTGTGTCTAAAAGAATTATTGCCATAATACTCCACCCAATCTATGAAACTTAGAGTTCCCTCTATTTTTTGGTGATTTCTTGACCTCACAATCTCTATATTTTAGCTTTTTAGATTCCTTTCTAGCAAGTCTATCTGCCTCCTCATTGTACATATTACCGTTGTGAGCTCTAACCCACTTCCAATTAATATCATGCTGCAAAGCAACTTCTTCTAGTTCCTGCCATAATTCCCTGTTCTTCACTGGCTTTTTATCGGTTGTCTTCCAACCATTTACCTTCCATTTATTGATCCACTCTGTTATACCTTGCTTAATATAACGACTATCAGTGTGTAAAATAACTTTGCAAGAAACTTTCAACATCTTTAGCCCATTAATCACAGCCTTTAATTCCATTTTGTTATTCGTTGTGTTTTCTTCACCTCCAGAGATGCGTTTTTTGATAAAGACACTTTTATTTTCATACATCACCACGGCTGCCCATCCACCAGGCCCCGGATTTCCAGAACATGCTCCATCTGTATATATTATAACCTTCTTTTTGTCCATATTGACAGGATATAGATTTAACATAAATTTGCTACTGAAATGTTGACATTAAGTTTCAAGATCTTTATCATGTAAAGGTGTGGGAGGCTAATGAACCTGTCCTCACGATGTTAGGTAAATCGTAATTGAGCTTTTAGGCTCGTATTTTTATTAGGAGGTTAGTCTCTCATACCCAAAATAATTGTTTTTAAAGCTCTTTATAGCTCATGAATTCATTTGCTGGGGTTTATAGAGGGAGTTGTAAAAGATGATAAAATATAACATTAAGGTGCGTAATAGCATTCTAGGGTCATTTATGAAGGTAGTTTTTGCCGACTCTTGAAATTTAGCTAACCTTAATAGGCTTTAGCACAAAAACGTTGAATATTTCTTCACAATTGTGTATAATTATTAATGCTTTTTAGGTTAATTCGTCATGGCTCTTTCGAAGTTTCTTGATGCTCGCAATGATTATGCCTTCAAAAGAATATTTGGCACTGAGAAAAACAAAGATATTCTCATTCATTTCTTGAACGATATTTTAGGCTTTACTGGTTTAGCTGCTATTCACGATGTTGAATTCTTAGCTACCATTTTGGATCCTGAAATTGCCGCTAAAAAGCAGAGTATTGTTGATGTTCTTTGTAGAGATGAAAATGGGCTGCAAGTCATAGTCGAAATGGTGCGACCTGAAAGTCTTCGGTCATATTGTTTAAAAGGAGAGGAATTCATTCAGAAAGAAACTGAAAGGATTCTAAAACTTATTAAACCAGATGTTTTGCCATCTGAGTCTACGCATCAGTGCGAATCGGGCAACCGGTTGGTGCCAAGCGATGCGGACAATGAACCTCCTCTTGAAAAAGAAGATGCTCAATCGTGAGAGGGGCATAAACTGCAAGCATCATGTGGTTGGAGGGCTAGGCTTAGTGGTATGGTGAACGTAAGTGAAGCTTTATAAGTACCGATACGATGAAAGAGCTAAAGATGCTGATAAGCTCTGACCAAAAGGTAATGTGGATAAGTTACATTTTTCATTTCTAGATGTACGCAAATAATAACTCCACCGGTATAGAGAAGCCACCTAACCCACTGTTGTATGATAGAAGGAACAGGGTAAGCCTGTATTTTCGCCTACATGGCAAGCAAACCGCAAGGAATGCTGATGGAAGTGCAGGTAAAGGAGAATGGAGAAAGCGAATGCCATTTTGTAACGAAATGGATAGAATTTGTAACATTAATTCTCGTGAAAACGAGCAGACTTCCATTTGGTCCCTCGTGACAAGAAACTTTGTTAACCACTTAAGGTAGGAAAGCAGATGATTACAAGTAAACCTGTAAGTGCATCTACCGAAAGCTTTGAAGCATGGAAGCAATTGCCATGGAAGAAATGCCAGAAAGTTATTGTGAGGCTACAAAGACGTATTGTTAAGGCTGTCCAAGAAGGAAGATGGGGTAAGGTAAAAGCTTTACAACATCTTCTCACACGCTCTTTTAGCGGAAAAGCTTTGGCTGTTAAGAGAGTAACTGAAAACCAAGGAAAAACCACAGCAGGTGTAGATCGTCAACTATGGTCAACTTGCAATGCTAAATTTCAAGGAATAAAGCTTTTAAAACAAAGAGGATATAAACCTTCTCCGCTCAAACGAATTTATATCAGTAAATCTAATGGCAAAAGAAGGCCTCTTGGTATACCCACGATAAAAGATAGAGCGATGCAAGCATTGTATCTGCTCGCGTTGGAACCGGTAGCTGAAACAATCAGTGATCGTCACTCTTACGGCTTTAGACCTAAAAGATCCTGCGCAGACGCTACTGTGGCTTGCCACTTATTACTGGCAAGTCGTAATCAACTACAATGGATACTCGAAGGTGATATCAAAGGTTGTTTTGATAACATTAACCATGAATGGCTCATGAAGCATATTCCTATGGAGAAGAAAATTCTTCATAGATGGTTAAAAGCTGGTTTCCTAGAATCGAAAACTCTGTATCCCACAACTGCTGGCACTCCGCAAGGAAGTATAATTTCTCCAATACTAGCTAACTTTACCTTAGATGGTCTTGAACAGTTATTAGAAAGTCGCTTTGGTAAATTAGGTAGCAAAAGAAGAGGAAAAATCAGAAGTGGAGTGAATGTAATCAGGTACGCAGACGACTTTATTATTTCAGGTTTCACACATGAAGTACTGGAAAATGAAGTTAAGCCTTTAATATCATCTTTTCTTCATGAGCGAGGTTTAATTCTGTCAGAAGAGAAGACAAAGATTACATCTATCACAACAGGGTTTGACTTTCTTGGTTGTAATGTACGTAGATATAATAAGAAGTTAATTATTAAACCTTCGAAAGAAAGTATTAAAAGACTTCTGAATAAAGCACGTACATTGATAAAAGCAAATATAGCGAACACTCAGGCTATAGTAATTAAGTCACTCAATTCTCTACTGAGAGGATGGGGAAATTACTATCACCATGTGTGTGCTAAAAAAGCGTTTAGAAAGATCGACAATGAAATTTGGCATAGTTTATGGAAATGGGCAAAGAAAAGACATCCTCGTAAAGGATTACGTTGGATAAAGAATCGTTACTTCAAAGTAATGGGTCAACGACAATGGGTCTTTGCTGCACCCATATGCAAGAACAAACCAAAAGAGATACGGTATTTAAGACTGCTTAAGCTGATTGATATACTTATCAGACGACATGTTAAAATCAGAGCGGATGCAAATCCCCTTGACTTAAAATGGAAAAAGTATTTTGATGAGAGAGTAAAACGAACAAGAATGTTGGCAAGCTCCTTTTCAAGAGGCTGCGTTTCTAAGGGAGGGAGTAGTAGTAATATTGCTTCCTTACCTGACCAACTCGCTCGTGATAAAGGCTTCGAAAAACGGGCTCAATTATATGCTGCTAAGGCTTACTCAAGGCAGGCTGATAAAGGTGGTAAGTACACTGATTTAAAGAAGGTTTTCTTTATTGCTATTTCCAATTGTAATTTATTTCCTGATAAGCCTGATTATATATCTAGCCATACCATAAGAGATGAAAAAACTAACGAGCATGACTTAAAAGATTTTCAATTTATCTTCATTGAGCTGCCAAAGTTTCCTAAGAACAGAGAAGAGCAGCTAGAAAATGTAGTAGATCGTTGGCTATTTTTCTTTAAATATGCAGAAGAAACAACTGATGAAGATTTAAGGAAAATAGCAGAAAAGTCACCAATAATAAAGCTAGCATAGGAATGAGAAGGATCTAGTGGCTTATGAAGAAAGGGTAATGGATTTAAAAAAAGAAGCTGCTATCTTGGAACAAAAACTCGATGATGCTAAACATGAAGGTAGACTAGAAGGCATCCAAATCGGCCATCAATCGGCCATCAAAAAGGTAAAATTGAAGGTAAAATTGAAGTTGCAAAAAACTTACTGAAAGCTGGCGTATCTGTTAACTTAATAGCTGAGTCTACCGGCCTTTCGATAGATGAAATTGAACAACTCAAGGAAAAAGCCTAAGTATTGCAACTCCCTTAAAGCTCTATCCATTTTTAACTTATTATATTTCTTTATCCACTAGTCTAGAGGCTATATCTAACTCTTCCGCTATTCTCGCTATGGCCTGTTTGATTTTCTCACCAATTCTACGCATCAGTTAAGTGCAAAATAGATGATATTTAAATATAAAAAATGTTTTTCATAAAATTTTTCTTGTCCTTGATAATTTTAGTGTTGCCATTTAATTCTAACTTTTGCATAATGCAGTAAATATTTTTATATAGGGGGTAAAATGCCAATAGAAACAAAGCGTCAAGCTGCAGTACTTAAAAAGCTACAAGATGTTATAAAACATACAGATCCTGAAGCTGCTGGGAGGAAGTTAGCTATTAAAAGGTGGGCGGAGACCTATATAGAGAATATTAAATCTTTTGAGGGTGATAAACTGCAGTTTTTGTACAATATATTCCAAGATGAAAATTGTTGGTCAGGTACAAGACTAAATAATCATGTTCTAGGTCAAAGGTTGACTGAAGAAAAAGTAGAAAAAATAGATAATCCACTTCGCATATATGAAATAGCTTCTAGTTACTGTGTGGTAGATAAAATTCATCCATTCTTCCAAAAAAGATTTGAATCTTACAAAAGTAATTTTTCTTCTGATGAACTTGATGGTAGTGGCAATCCTATAACTGACAAATACATAAGAAATTCACTTTTGAGTGGCATTGGAAGGAAGGGACATGTATTTAATTTCTGGATAGATAAAGAGTCTGGAGAATTGAAGCAACCAAGTAATGCATCAGAAGGTTTTGATAGTGCTGTAAAACTTAAGTGGAGTGAAGGAGTAGAATATTTTTATAAAGAAATTTTAAAAGAAAATCAAGATATGGCAGAGAAGAAGCTTACAGAAACTATTCTTGCTCTGTCTCGCGTTCAATCTGTTGAGAAAGATGCTCCTATTTTAGATTTTTGTGTAAATAAGGTAGCTGACAAAGATACTCTTTTGCAGAAATTATCGCAGAAAGATAAAGGAGTATATTCCCTTTTTGCTGAATTAATAGATTCGTATTTTTTTGATACAGTGCATGATTTAGTACAGTGCTGGTGTTATAAAGGAGTTTCAGAACGTGGAGGCGGAGATCATTCAGAGAAAATATTCTCATATGAAGAATATAAACTTCTTCTTTCCTCACTTTCAAATGTTATGTTGGAAAATCCTGAGTTTAATGCTCAAGCTAGATCTCTTATTATGGAAATGTGGAGATGTGATCGCTTTTATAAACACAAGGAGGCTGCTGTCGATACTTCTAACTTCCAAGTTCCTATAGAAAACGCACTTGCAGGGTTAGTGGTTAATTGGGAACGATCTGGTCGTAAGTCTGATGAAAAAAAAGAAATATTAGAGATAATGTTATTTGCCAAGGATTGCTTTCCTGAAAAGTTTGAGTCCTTCAAAGAAGTTATGATAGAAGACCTTAGATTATGTGGTAGAGAAGGAATGAAAGAAGATATAGACTACGGTAATTTCGCAAAAGAATTGTTTTCTGAGTTAGAAAAAGCAACTTTACCTCCTAGAGATGATGGTTCCGGTGATTATCGAAGACGGTCCATATCCATAGTGGAAGCTGAAGATTCTAGTCTTTCTATTAGACATGATGGTTCTGGTGATGCTCCGAAATCCATTCTTGGAACCCCTGGTGTAAGTGATTTTTCTCGCCGTAGCAAGTAGAAAGGTATATTATATGAATAATGGTGATGGATTTATCAGAAGTTTGGTCAATAAAAATCTTGAAGGTTTTAGACGAGAGTTTGAATCCTTTTTAGATCAATGTCCATCTTTCTTGTATCACGTGGGTACGGGTCGTTTCCTTCCTGTATTCTTTTTCAGTATGTTTGCTACTGCACATGACGCAGGTATTTTAGCTCCAGATGAGAGAGTCTATATTCGTTTTGATAATCATGGTATTGATACAGATGGTAGGAATAGAAGTACAGGAAACCTGAAGGTTGCAGTTTTAACTAATAAATCCCTTGGTAAAAAGCGAGTTGTCAGGTGTTACAGCATCTCTGATGTCCCTAATAGTGATGGGTTAAGATTTAGTGAAAGGGAGAAAAATTCTCTAGTGCAAGAGATTGGACGGGAAAATCGGGATTTAAGGGAAGAAGGCCTAAGTTTTGAGCAATACAAAGTGTGTACGCATGGGAAAGGCAAGAGCCAGGGAGAGAAAGGAGCAGTAGTATTTGAAGAGATTCGCGAAAAAGATTCTCGAGGTGGAGATAGATTTGCCAAATATTCAGCATCTGAAATCAATCTTATTAGAGTGCTCTTAGAAAATCACGAATTAACAATTAAGGAAATAGAAGGGATGGACCTCAATCAAAATCAGCATGGACAGCTTGATGAGTTGGTCAATTTTGTGCAAATTGCACCAGGTCAACAAAGAATTGATAACTTTGCAGAAATGTTAAGAAGTGGAGTTGTACGAACTTTACGAGACAATAGCACAGTAATTTTTAGATATATAACTCGAATCTATCGTAATTACGCAGGCACATTAGAAAATGATATTCAAGATCGCAATCAAAAGTTTGAGAGTCATGGGTTTTTATTAGGTTTTTTAGCGAATTTTAGTCATCTTTGCACAATAGATATTGACCTTAACTTATCTCTTGTAAATTCGTACGTTGCTTTTCTTGTACACCATCAAGCAGAGAGAGAAAACATTCCTATCGTTATTAATATTGGATGGAGAACATTGTTTGCATTGGAACACGCTAGAGGTGACGCTCAAAGATTACATGCTTCTTCATTTATATCTATTCATACTGAATCAAGACATGCTGTCTGTGTTGGATTAAATTTTAATTCACATCTAACCCCTTTTAGGGTTGGCATAGCAGAGCGTCAACAGAATAGGTTTCCTTTAGTACAAAGATTATTTGAGTGTGTAGAAGATGAAGGCATTAGAGAAAATGTTAGAGATTTCTTGCTTCAACATTTTCCTATCGAAATACCAAGAAATGCAGAAAATCATGACAGAATACTTGATTATATAATTGGTTTTGCTTTTGGGAATAGTGCTGTTACAAGAGAATATTTAGAGCTAAGAGAGGGAGAAGATCAAGTACGTCTAAAAAAGTACATATTTAGATATAATAATGAGGATTTAAGAAGACATGCTTTAACTATGGTTTTCCATGCTCAAGGTTTTCCTATAGTTATCCTTGATATTAGAAATCCCCATGATATACGATCAGTAAAAGCCATCTCTCTACCACCAGGTTATGATGGTGCTGTGAATAGAGTTACATACATACTTAATAATCAATATGGACTAAATGTTCTATTAGATAGATTTAATTCGCCTGATAGTTACCTACGTAGGAGTAGATATACTTCTTATGATGGTAATCTTATAGGAGTCCCTAATGCTGAAAATGTACATAATACTTTGAATCAAGTTATGAATGATGGGTGGCAAGGTATAGCTCAGCATAGAGAATTATTGAGAGCTATTTCTAGAGTGTTAGTTCCAGATAATATGAATGGTAATGCAATAATAGATGTAAGTAACAATGACAAATTTCGTTCTATACTGCACGGTATATTTTATGTTTGTAACAATCCTGATAAAGTGGTTACTGAATACAGGGTAGGTCAAACGTATAGTCCTGATATAAGAATGGCAGGAGAAGTAAGTACAAGAGCTGCAGAGCATAGATTAGATCTTCTATTATTAAGACAACCTACAGAGAATGATTCAGATACTCACCCAATTGGATATGTATTAGGGTTTGCTGATAATGAAGAAGAAGTAGAACAGGAGCAAGACGAAGCAAGGTACAGAATAACAGAATTGATGAGCAAACAAAGAGGATATTTGCCTATTACTTCTGGAAATGAGGTGGTTTTGTTTCCTATTGTGTTTAATAGAGGTGCAAATGAAGCAGGTAATCTTATACTTTTCCCAGAAGGAATAGGAAGAGAAGAGTATGTACATAGATTTGATCGTCGTAGTCGCAGCTTAAGACCAGGAAGAATTGTAAGGCCAGTAGCACTTAATAGTATTTTACCCCTAATAAATACATATATTCAAAATAATCCAAATGGTGCTTTCGGTCAGCTGAGGGATGTACATGATATACTTACACTAGATTTTGCAACAGATAATTGTAATTATCATTATTGGCTTCAAGATGAGGATATACGTTACGCTGCAAGGGCACAACGATATAATCTGCCACATGATGAAGGTAATATATTGTTTAACGTAATAAGAGAACAAGATATACATGATCAGTTGCAAGGTTATATTAACTATAGAGGAGTGCAAGTTGGTGAAATATTAATATCAAATTTGATCATCAATACAGGTCGTAGTCATTGGGTTACATTAGTTATTGTCTACCAAAATGGAAATTATTATGGATATTATGCTAATTCACTTGGTGGTAATGTTCCAGATCAGCTGAATACTCTTAGGATAAATAATGTTCCTGTTCCTGTCCATAATGTTTTAGCTGATCAAGAAGGTAATTTGTTAGTACAACAAGAAGATGGTTATAATTGTGGCATATGGGTATTAGAAAATGCCAGAAGTATTAATCAAATTTTACAACAGAATAATAATCTTGGAGAACAAGGTCGAGGCGTGTTGGGTGAAATACGTAATTCTCTTACGTTAAATGTTCCAGGTCTGAATAATATAGTTGATCAAAATAATCTTAGAAATGAACAGTACTTTCAAAACCTGAGAAGAGAAATCTCAAGAGAATTTCGAAACACTGGTACTAATGCTGGACACGATCGTGACAATAATCCACAGATTAGAGGTGCTATACGACTTCAAAATCAAAATGAAATCCGTGAACTACTATTAAACTTTTTAGAGCTCCAATATCCAGCGCATAGGATATGGCAACAGCAACCACCAGGGGGAGGGGGAGGAATGCCTATACTTAGTATTGGTGATTCTGATAATAGGGAATTATTAAAAGAACTAGAACAACCAAAAAATGATAAGATGGAAGCAAGGCAAGAAGCTGAGGAAAGAAAATGTGAAGGAATAAAGCAGAATAAGAATCTAATATTGAATGCAAGCGATGCAAATAAAACTGTAAATGATGCGAGATTATCTGGAATAAAAAGCTTTGAGA
This sequence comes from Wolbachia endosymbiont (group A) of Norellia spinipes, assembly GCF_964273535.1. NCBI lineage: Bacteria > Pseudomonadati > Pseudomonadota > Alphaproteobacteria > Rickettsiales > Anaplasmataceae > Wolbachia > Wolbachia endosymbiont (group A) of Norellia spinipes. The sequence goes on along the minus strand of NZ_OZ187006.1, from coordinate 812,034 downwards.
GTCAAGGGGTTTCAACTATGTTAAGTGATGCAAATGTCTCTGGTGTAAGTACTCGACTGGGTAGATATTGATTGTGGAAAGTGTTTAACAAAACATAAGCTTCAAGTTAAGGACATGCTGAACTGTAAAATTATATGGTCACGAAGGATAATAGTGTGGATTATGAGTGTAAACAACCAATATTATTAGCCAATAGGGTAAGAAAGAATAGCCTATAATTGCAGGCTTAGCTGGTTTAACGTGTTATCCAGTTCTTTTCGAGTAACATTGATTGGTGTAAAAATTTGCCTATATTATTAAATTCAATAATGAAAGAGTATTTGCAAAGGAAATTGGAATCTATAGAAATCCGATTTATGTTTTTTCAAGCTAAAGTTAACCTTGTAAAGGTTATGTGGTTTATCGACAAAAAAGATTTTATCCTATTTTACCGTGAGTTCACCCTTATGCTTCTTTGGTATTTTTGAGTAGAGATTAATATTAACTTAGTGTTATATATTGCTAACAATTTAATTGTATAACTATTTTCAGCAACCAAAGCCAATAAGCGTGAGAAGTGTTTGTCTTGGGATGGCATGGTCTACCGCTTGTTCTGTGCGAACTTTTCTATATAATAATTTTACTATATCGCAAAACCAGCTATATTAGCCTACTTTAACTAAATTTATATATGAACTAATTTGCTTAACTTTGTTGCAACAGTTTTACTTTTCTATTTTCACAACCCTATTTTTACGCGGCTTGTTCTCACAGATATATGTACCTTTTTGTGGTTCTGAGAAAGGTTAAAGAAGTAAACAAACAAATTTATTGTAGTGCTAGAGATAGTAGTATTTACTTGCAAATTTTGACAAGAGTTGCTAAGCTTTTATCTAACTTAAACAAAAATTAAATTGTTCATTAGAAAATAGTGAGGAAAAGATGAGATTACATCAAAAAGAGAAAATTTCTGGGACTGCAGAGGAAATATACAACACTTACTTACTATTATATAAACTAAATGAGATTAAAGTTGATAGTGGAAAATCACTGCAAGATATAATTGTTGAAGCAATTACTCAAGGTAAAACACAAGCAGAGTTTAAAGTAAAAGGTAATTCATATAAAGTTAACATTATCAAAAAAGGTGGTAGCTATGAGCTTGGAATTTTAGGTGAGCATACTAAACCAGAAGCTAAAGATATACTGAAATATACTGACGAAGAGATAATAGCTCTATGGGCCGATAGTAAAGTGTCTTTCGAAAAAGATCCAAATAATAATAGGGCATTTGCTGTTGGTTTACATGATCAATCAAGATTGCAAGATTTAAAAGTCGGTGGGCTAGGTAAAAAAGTTCCATTTGCTTTGCGTTTTGCCAATTTTTACAAAGTCATAGAGGTTTTAAAGGATGAAGGGACACCATTAGAAGAAAGACTAAGAATAGCAAATAATATAGCAACTGGTTCAGGAAAAACAGGGGATATAGCGCTCTTAAAATTCTGGGCTTATCTTACAAATATTCCTTGCGTTACTGCAGTTCCAAGCGACAATTTGAGAAATCAATCAAATAATTTTGATAGAGCATTTTTACCTGATGAAGTTGCACAAGAATTTGCTGAACCTTTTTCTGAAACAAATGCTGAATATGCAACTTCAACTTTTACTGAAGCGTTTAATACGCAATGGAATTTGCTTAATGATAAATATGGTAAAAATAAAAGCAAACCAGCATTGATTCTTATCGATGAAGCTCCAAAATTGAAAGAAAATGCTGTGCAAATGGCTCGTGCAGTTGAAGTATCTCGTGGTAACCCGACTGCTTTTTTCAGTGCTACACCAGATAAATTTCTCAGTGAAGAATTTAAAATAAAACAACAGATCTTGCTTTCTCCAAAGGAAAGAGAAGCACTTGGTATTGGAAAATTGCCTGTGGTGTACTACCATAAAATGAAATTTAAAAACTTGGAAGAGATGGTAAGTGCTAAAGGTCGAGGCAAAAGCACATATGAGTTGCGATTTGTAAATCCAGAAATAGCATATACAGAAAAAAGTGAAAATACCCATACAAGACTCAATCAATATAAAGATGCAGTAGCGAAATTTATAAGTGAGATAACAAAGCAGAACGGTGATCTTAGTAAGCTATCACAGCCATTTTTAGATTTCATTAGCAAATCATTAGACAGTCAAGCTTATAAGAAAGGTTTAATCGGCACTGAAGAAAGGTGGGCAGAAAACGTGAAAAATTATATCACTGAGGGAAGAAAAGATGATGCTCAAGAAAGAAGAAAAAAGCGCATAGAATCTTTTGTTAAAGTAATTAAAGATCTGAATATTGGGTTAACAGAAAACAATATAAGATGCCTGGTAGAGGAAAACTTAAATGTTGAAATTGGTAGCAAATTACTTCCTTCCATTAAACTACATAACATACTTGATACTTTGGATGAATATAAAAAGAGTGGCAGAGCAGTTAATAAGGATGAAATAAGTAAATTTATTGATGAAAAATATGAAATTACTGATTCTTCTTCTCTAGAGTTCAATTCTGAACTCACAGATGCTATATTGAAATTACATAAGCTTCAAAGTGATCAAGGTCACAAAAAAAGTACGGAACGTAACTATCCTGGAGATAAAAAACTACATGAGCATATTTTTAACGAATTTCCTAAAATTAAAAAATTTTGTGAGCAGGATGCAGTTATCTGTTGCTTTAATGGAAGTGTGAAGCGTTTCAAAAGTAATGGAGAGCAAATCTATCAGTATATTGATGATATGGATAAAAAGAATATACTTAGTATAATTAAGGCTGGCTTTGTGCCAAACACTATTTCTAAAGAGCTGGCATTAGGAATTGATGCTCCAAGACTCAGCAGAGCTGCAGCTATAGTAAAAGACAAAACCGAAATGCTAGATCCAATGTTTTTACTTCAGCTTATGGGAAGAGTTGGAAGAGATGCAAAAAGTAAAGGATCATGTTATTTTGATATGTTTACATCTGATGAAAGCTGCTTAAAGGTTGATGAAATAACTACGCTATCAGGAGCAAACCTCATTACAAAGCTTGAGGAGGGGCATGAAAATTATATTCGAGATGGAGAAGGTAATATTAAAACGTGTTCTGCTTTGTTGGAGTGGGATATAAAGCAAATTATCGTACTCTATGATTTGAATCCTCATCTTCAGAAAGAACAAAGTCTTCGAAACGCAGTTGCAAAAAGAATAAAGAGCGAGTTGAGTAATCTAAGCATTCAATATCGTTATGATAAAAAAGCTGTTATAAGCGTTTTTACCGGTGTTTTAAAACGAAGTACATCTAATTTGGAAAGAACTTTCAATACACAAAAAGTAAACCTAGAAAATGTAAGGAGATTAGGGGCTTGTGTAGATTATGCAGAAAGCATCCCATTAAATGATGCAGCACTCAAGGAGTTAGAAGAGTCAATAAAAGGGCTTAAAGGTGTAGTCAAGCAATTGGAGCAAGTGAGCACAAACGCACTAGAATACTCGGACGACATGTCACTAGCAGATTGGGCACGCTATATAGTTCATACAAAACCTATGAGCCACGAAGATTTACTTAAAGCCGATCCCAATTCTAGAGCTCCAATTTTCATGGAACAAAAAGAAAGATCACAAAGAAGATGTGCCTCTGTACATAATGCAAGTGAAAGTATAGGAACACCTAGTACTGCAAGTAAATCCTTTCAGCAAGTCAGCACAAAAAAGAAAATTATGTATGGTGTGATGATAGCTTCTCCATTTATAGCAGTGGGAATTTACGCTTTAGTTGTAGGTGCAGCAGTTTTCGATCCTGTGGTAGCTGCTGGCATATTTGTTGGAGCTGTGGTAACTGCTGCTATACTATTTGGAGCAGTAAAAATTTATGAAAAGAAAGCAGAAAATCCAGATATGGAAGTAGGAACTGCTGTTAAGCAGGGAGTGTTAAATAAACTGTGTCAAACCGAAAAAAAAGTAATAAATTGATATAAAAAAATGGAGGTTTGACAATGAGTCAGAAAGTAGTAAACAGAACTACCGGTTTGGTAGATTATAAAGAATTAGAAACAAATATCCTGTCGTCTATACGAGAAGGAAGACCGTTGACAGGAAGAGATGGAGCATTAACACCGTTTATAAAAAAGTTGCTGGAGGTAAGCCTGGAAGGTGAAATAGAAAACCACTTGTCGGCTGAAAGCGAAGAGAATAATCGAAGAAATGGGAGGAATGCAAAGACTTTACGTACAAGCGCAGGGTCATTTGAGCTTTTGACGCCAAGAGATAGGGAAGGAAGTTTCGAACCACAAATAGTCAAAAAAAGGCAAACAAACTTACATCCAGAGCTTGAAACGAAGATTTTGAGCACATTTGCCAGTGGTATGGGCTATAGAGATATAGTGTCACATGTTGAGGAAATTTATGATCACAAAATATCGGTGGCAGAGATATCAAGTATTACTGACAAATTGCTACCAGTAATCAACGAATGGCGTAGTCGCCCGCTGCAGTCTGTATATCCGATAGTTTTCATGGTTTTTTAAAGTCAAAGAGGACGGGCATTGCGTAAGTAAATGCATGTATAACATATTAGGCATAGATCAAAATGGCAAAAAAGAAGTATTAGGTTTTTATTTGGCTGAAAGTGAAGGAGCTAACTTCTGGTTGGGAGTGCTAAATGACCTCAAAGAAAGAGGAGATACCGTCTTGTTAGTCAACAAAAAAATTATAAAAATTTCCCAAGTTGCATCATAAAATCAAAAAATACTTCCAATTGTGTAACAGTACACAGATTATAGTTAGTGGATATGTTGATAAGTAAATTAGTTTTATACGCACAAAACAGATGAAGTTTACTTATCAACATATCCACTAACCAACAACATTCAATAAATTTGTGTAAGATACCACTTTACATAAGATAGATAGGAAGCATTTTTGATTTTAAAGTACTAAACCTTCAGTCAACCTCCTAGCCCTGTAGTTTTTGATATGGTTAGGATCAAAAGCACTTTTGGATGTCAGAATACCGAAAATGATATGGAGTAGCTTACGCATTGCAGCACCAACGATGGCCATATTATGCTTACCCTTTTCCTTTAATCTTTGGCAAAAGCTCATAATGATAGGATTGTGATTCTTAGCTACTATGGCAGGAAAGAAAAGTGCCTTACGTAATGTTTGTGAACCGGATTTACTTAATCTGGGTTTGGCATATACAGAGGAACCTGACGTCATATTTCGTGGTATAACTCCTGTATATGCTGCCAATTGCCTGGCATCTCTAAAAACCTCTATATCAGAAACTTCAGCTAAAATAGCTATTGCTGATTCTTCTCCTATGCCTGGAATAGTCAATAGAAGTTGAAAATTTTCCAACAATTCTTTGTGTTGATTTAATAGTTCACGTACGGAGTTTTTTATTGTTTCTATTTTTTGAGCTATATTCATTGCAAGGTCTTCCCAAGCATTTGCAACTTCTTTAGGCAGTCTCTCTTTTTTTTCTAAGTGGTTATTTACTAATGTTAACTCATCTTTTAACGCAACTGAGCAACGATAAAGATGTTTTAATTTTTTCATTTCAGGAGAAGGTGGTGTCCAACTAGAAGGTTCCTGTCTTTGGCAATAATCAGCAATAACTTCTGCATCGGTCTGATCATTCTTTTGTCGTATCAGCTTACTCCTTGCATAAGATTTTATGCAATAAGGATTTACAACACTTACAAAATGTCCAGCATTGTGTAGAAATTCAGCCAGTGCTTCGCTATAACAACCAGTAGATTCCATGCAGGTTTTTACTTTTTCTACATTATGTTTGTGTAGAAAATTCAGTAGACTTTGAAACCATCGTTCTTAAAGCTTCTTTTTCTAGTTTCACGCTTTCCTTTTTTGCTTATAAATGAGAGAAAAACATCAAAGCGATCTTTTGATATATCTATGCCCAAAAAGTTGTTGATCATATATAACCCCATACGTTACCATTAAAAATGAAAAGTAAGGCTAGTCTTGTGAATACAGAATTAGAACCATTCAGGTCTTTCTACGATACCTTCCAGCCTATACTTTTGAGAAGGGAATTCTTATCTCCTCTACAGATTTTATATCTAAGAAGAAGCACAGAGTTCCTCCCTTCTCCACCTAATGCTTAAGCTTAAAACATTAGATGCTTTTGACAAGATACAAGAAGGGGCTACTCGGATAACAAGAAAGAGGCTACTCGGATGACACCCTGACAACCGTCATCCCGCTTCTTGTTAGCGGGATCTATGTTAAGAGATACCGCGAATGAATCGCGGTATGACGTAGGACTGCTGTCATCCCAGTGCCCAGACACTGGGATCCAGTTTTCCATATAATCTCATCGAAAATGTTGTAACCACTTTCTATGCTAGTTTGCTTGCTTACAAGCAAACTTTTCTGGATCCCAGTGTCGGGGCACTGGGATGACAGGAGAAGGAGGCTACTTGCATGACACCATTCTTTTTCCTGAATCCAAGTAGTCAAGCTACTCGGATGACACCATTTACAACCACTCCCCTACCCTTTCTAGCTGTTTATAGCTATTAAATCTCAGGAATTTATCAAAATATGGAGAGGCAATAAAGGGTGTGGAATTACTTAAATAATTAGATAAAAAACCAGGCAGATCATTTTTTAATTCTTGCATTTTGTATCTATAATTTTGTATAGAAATAACTTTTATTTTATCATAATCAAGTTTCCAATAAGCAAGTTCTGAAACTTCTCTTTTTGTTATATGTTCTACCGCTAAGGCTTGCAAAATTAACTGTGGAAAAAACCCCGACATCACTTCTTCGTTGGAAGGTGGTGAACCAAGTTTATAGTCTATAATTGCTACTTGCCCACTTGGTAGATACTCAACTCTATCACATCTTGCTGTCAGTAAAATTTCTTGTGGGATCAGATCTCTATTTGTCATCCAAGCAGTTTCATACTGGGATACATCATCACAAGAAATATAGATTCCAGCGTCACGCGCTGGAATATGAAATATCGGACAGGTAAAACTCTTTTCCAACTCAACATAATTGCTTCGAGTTTCATCAAATTCGACAAAAGATTGAATTATCCTTTGCAGTCTTACCCACCACATATTTGAAAAATTAAACTGACTAGTCGAGAATGCTTTTCGTGCAATGCTCATTGGCGACTTTTTGTTGCGTAAATATCTTGCAAGAATGTTGTGCACCATAGTGCCAAATTCCAATATCGATGGCTTAAAATTCAAGTCTCTTAATTGTTTAAGGCCCAGTATATATTCAACGTAAAATGAATAAGGATTACGAATTAGCTTTTCTATTGCACTGCAAGACATCACCTGCATTTTTTCTTTTCTAACTTCGGTTTGAGGTTTTGGCATAGGCTGAGTACATGGAACAGTACATTCAGGCGTATTTAATATCCTCAGCCAATCGCGATACGGCTGTTTCCCCTCCTTGAGCAGAATTTCCAAACGCTGCAATAGAATTGGTTTTCTATGGCTTAGCGATCTTGTAATATAAACCTTACTTGCACAAAACAAATTGTGTAAAGTATAAAAAAAATACCCCTGCTCTTCTTGCGCAGAAGGAAGGTTAAATTTTTCTCTCGTAAGTGCATTCAAAAGCGGACTTTGAAAGCTTGGCGCTTCATTAAATCCAGCGAGTATTACAACTTTGTTGTGATATAAGCTGAATTTATTCAAGTCATTTGCTACAGAGAAAAACTCTTTCTCTAAAAATAAGGTCAGAATTTGGCTATATAACTCTAAGGAGCACTTAATTTCTATACCCTCACATGCATTCAAGAAATTACAGGTGAAACTACCTATTTCACTATTTAGCTCTGAAAAATTTATACCAGATAGCACATTAATACACTGCAAATGAGTTGCCACCACATCAGAAATAGGGCAATTTATAGAGTTAAGTAAAAGATTAAGTATAGCCTCTAACCTATTGATAATAAGCAATATATCCTCTTTATGTTTTAGCTTTTTATAGGTATTAATAGCATCTATAATATCTTTAAGGCCATTTGTACTAAAGTTGCGTAATATCTCTATTTCAAATTCAGATAAAATCCGAGTGTACTCTTCTTGAGTGTAACCAAAAGTCACTAGCCTATGTTTAAGGAGCGAAAGTAATGACACACTGCTCCAATTTGAGGTCAAAACTTCGATACTATAAAGTAGGAGTGTTATATAAGGATAATTTTCCGGTATGGCACTGTGTTGCCTTGATAAACATGCTATACGAGCTGCAAGTAATTTATCAAAGACAACCAAAGAAACGTTTTCATAACCTTCATTCTCTATAATTAATGATGTCACTTGTGCTTCTTCCTCTCTGGAATCACAAGTGATGACTTCAATATTGCCAATATGTCCATTACTAACTTTGCTTAGATCGGCAGTTGTATCAAAAATGTAATCTAGATATTCCTCAGGACTTCCTGTTATCCCAGCCCTTTCTTCTGTCATCCCAGTGCTTGACACTGGGATCCAGTTTTCATTATACAGCCACCTGGTGCGCTCATTTAAAGTTAAGTTTTCTGGATCCCAGTGTCTGGGCACTGGAGAACACGCTTCTGGCAGAAAACTCACATCTCTTCTATCTACATTTAAATAATCGAGTAGATCTTTCAGGCAATATTGATAATGTTTTTTATCAAGTGATTGCCAATCTTTCTCTTTAATTTTCAAATTCAGATTAGGAAAAATTATTTTTCCAAACGGCAGGTCATATATAGCCTTAATTAACGACTTATCCTTTCCAATTCCAACAAAGATTATATGTTGGTCTTTTTGTAAAGAGATTATCATATTGTTTATGTAATCACTCTTATGTTCTAATATATCTACTACTCCTAAATCTTTTAAAATTTTATTCCAACTCTCAATGAGTAAGCTTATGAAATTCTCTATTTTTTTTGAATGTTCATCGAATTGATAACAATCCGTTGTTTGGGTAGATTGAATTTTATCAAGCAATGATGGCAGGCTATAAGCTAAATCAATGGGGAAATTATCATTATTTTTTCTATTCCACTCCAATATGAATTGAATGAGTAGCAGCGTCCTCTTTGTTGGATTGATAACTTTAACTCTATCAAGATTTAATATTAAATCCTCTTCATCAATGTTTTCCAGTGAAACTATCTCTGGCAAAATTATGCATTTTTTAGCGTTATAATTCTTGAACGCACTCAGCAGCGCTATTACATCCCTTTTGCAGGGAAGTATGATCTTTATCTCGGGAATTTTTTCTCTTTCATATTCAGAAAATATGTGCTGAACCAATACATTGAAAAAGGACTCATCCACATTAACGGTAAAAACTCTTCCCACTAACAGTAACAATTAATACAATATTTTATTATATAGAAATCACTCAAAATATAAATGTGCTCGCAGTTTCTTATGCTATGATATATTAAAGTCTTTCACAATATTACATGGCAAACATCAGAATAGAAGTTTTAAATAAATGTGAACAAGTTGGCCGCAGAAGGGTAGTTAATGTTTACTTGATTTACATAAGCAAAGAATTACCATCAAAATTACATGAAGAAATTTGTGGGCTATTTTATAATAAAGTCATACAAGACTGCCGTTATTATTCCTACAATGAAAACCTTCAATATGACTTCATAGAACCACAAGCAAAGTGGGGCTTGGAAATAAGCTTTTTACCTGGCATGACTGACAATATGGGCAACACAGCGAAACAAATTGTTAGAGAGTATTTAATTAGCAAGGGCCACATTGATGAAGGCGTTCATATCAAAGCAAGAAGTTCAAAGCTGATTTTGGGTAAAGGAAGCATGCCAACCGAAGATGATATAAAGCAAGAATTCAACCCTATCACTGAATATTGCACACTTATCTGTAAGAACTATAGCTGGAAATATTATGGTAAATCGAATACAACACCTGGTGTCATCCCAGTGCCCCGACACTGGGATCCAGAAAATTTCAAGCAATTGTATAATGCAAACTGGATTCCAGTGTCAAGCACTGGAATGACAGAAGGTAGGGTTGGGATGACAGAGGATAGTACTAAGTCTGTTGACCTCAATGTGAGTGACCAAGAGCTTGAAAAAATCAGCAGAGATGGAATCGATGGTAATGGCACTTTAGGGCTCTCGCTGGCAGCAATGAAAGCTATAAAGGATTACTTTAAAAAACTCGGTAGAAATCCATATGATATTGAACTTGAGTCTCTGGCACAGACTTGGTCTGAACATTGTAAACACAATATTTTTTGCTCCCCTATTGATGAAATAAAAGACGGTCTATATGCTCATTATATTAAGCGTGCAACGCGTGAGATAAATTCTGACATATGCGTGTCAGTTTTCTCCGACAACGCAGGAGGAATAATTTTTGATGACGATTACTTGATTGTCGATAAAGTTGAAACTCACAATAGCCCTTCAGCTCTTGATCCATTTGGTGGAGCAATGACCGGAGTGCTTGGAGTTAATCGTGATATAGTGGGTTTCGGGAAAGGCGCGGAGCCTATAATGAATACCTATTACTTTTGCTTTGCCAAAGAAGCAAAAGGCAAATTTTATAGGGACAAGGAGCGCACTGATGAGATCTTACCGCCAAAATATATAATGAAAGAAGTGATTCATGGCGTTAATGTTGCTGGTAACTGTTCTGGCATTCCAACGCAACTTGGATCGGTATATTTTGACGATAGATTTTGTGGCAAGCCATTAGTCTTTGTTGGAAGTGTCGGAATTATTCCACGCAATATAAATAATGCACCTTCACACATTAAAGGACCAAAAAATGGCGATAAAATCGTAATTATTGGTGGAAGAGTTGGAAGAGATGGAATTCACGGTGCAACGTTTTCTTCAGAGGCTTTGTCGGGAAACAGCCCTTCAACGATTGTGCAAATTGGTGACCCCATAACACAAAAAAAACTATCCAATGCCGTCATAAAAGCAAGAGATCTTGGTCTTTATAATGCAATAACGGATAATGGAGCAGGCGGTCTATCATCGTCTATTGGTGAAATGGGAAAAGACGGATTTGAAGTTGATTTGAGCAAGGTTCTCCTTAAAAACGATGGTATGGCTCCGTGGGAAATATGGATATCAGAATCACAAGAGAGAATGACTTTAGCAGTGCCAGAAGAAAATTTTCCTGCGTTTAAGCAAATCATGAAAAAACATGATGTGGAGGTTTGTGTGATTGGAGAGTTTAATGAGAGTGGTAAAGCTGTTGTTAAATGTCCTGAAGGGACAGTAATAATGGATATGGAAACTGAATTTTTGCATGACGGTAATCCCAAAGTGCATTTACAAACAAAGCCATGTTCTAAGGAGCCTGCTGTCATTCCGGAACCCTCTCCTGTCATCCCAACACTCTTCCCTGTCATCCCAGTGCTTGACACTGGGATCCAGCAGGCTGAGCCTGCAAACATTTTATGCAAAAACCCATCCAACGGTGGAATTGAATGTGAAATGGATTCCAGTGTCAAGCACTGGAATGACACCTTTGCATTAAAAAAAATGCTAAGCAGACCAAACATATGCAGCAAAGAGTTCATAGTGGTGCAATATGACCATGAGGTTCAGGGGTCGTCAATACTGAAACCACTGCAAGGCAAGGGAAGAGTATGCAGTGAAGCTGTTGTCTCGAGGCCAGTCCTTTCTTCAAACAAAGGTGTTGTAAAATCGCAGGGATTTGGCTCAAGTTATGGAGAAATTGACACTTATCACATGGCAGCATGTGCGATTGACACTGCAATACGCAACTACGTAGCTGCAGGAGGAAATATAAATCATCTAGCGTTGCTCGACAATTTTTGCTGGTGCGATGCTTATAATCCAGAAAGGCTATGGCAGCTAAAGAGAGCTGCAGAGGCTTGTTACGACTTTGCAACTGCATTTAAAACGCCATTCATATCCGGAAAAGACAGTATGTTCAATGACTTCAAGGGATATGACGAAAATGGCGAGAAAGTGATGATATCTGCACCACCTTCATTACTCATTTCAGCAATTGGAGTTATAGAAAATATTGAAAATGCGGTATCGCTTGATGTGAAAATTCCAGGGGACTTGATATATGTGCTTGGTACAACCCACGATGAGCTTGGTAGATCTGAATATCAGTTATATAGTGGAATAGATAATAACAACGTGCCAAAAGTTGATGCAAAGAGCGCTAGGAAGTTGTATGAGCGTTACAACCAGGCAATAAAAGATGGCATAATTGCCTCTGCAATTGCACCAAACTTAGGCGGCTTAATTATTGCTCTGGCAAAATCGCTAATTGCAGGAGACCTTGGTGCTGAAATCGATCTTTCACTAGTACCAATAGGAAAAACACAAAATACAGACATAATAAACAAGATAATAATGTTTTCTGAATCGCAAAGTAGAATTTTGGTTACTATTGCACCACAAAATCAGCAGAGGTTTGAAGCGTTGTTTGAAGATGCGGCTTATTCATGTATTGGCAAAGTAACAGAGAAAAAGGTGCTAAACATAAAGGATGTTTTAAAAGTAAATCTGAAAGATTTGGGAAATAGTTATTATATAGCTAAAGTAACTTAGGTTTACAGACGATTTGATAAACGACAAACTCGTCATCCCGCTGCTTGTTAGCGGCCGCGGCGGTATGACGTAGGAAAACCTTTCTTGGGTAGCTATAGCATGTCAGTTTAAAATGTTTTTTTTCCATTAGGTTAAATAACTCTTTCACTATGTGCAATATTTACTTAAAATAAATGTATGTCATTGAATTTGGGTAGGTAGTTATGTCTATTTTACTGACACTCTTATTTATCAGTCTTTCTTTACTCAACGCTTCAAATAAATTGATGATATGTGCTGCTTTATTTATAGGAGCTGCTTTAGTTGTAAATTCAATGGTTGAATTTTATGGCAAAGAAAAAGCTACGTATAGCTTAATAGTGTGTACAGCGCTATGCTGTATTTTAAAATGGCAAAGTTTTAGTTTGATGATATTGACTTCATATGCTGCAATTTTAGTATCTCTTCTCTCGAGCATAATTGTTTTTGAAAAATTGAAGTCCAAGTTGAATTTTCATATGGCAAATTTCATTACTTTAATTATGGCATCAGTAATTGATAGTGCCGTTGTATGTGTTGGATTACTATACAAATTTTCTGCAGGTAAATGCTTAGCAATATATATTAGAGATTTAATTTTTAAGTTTTCTTATGCGTCAGTATTAAGCATCTGCTTGTTTGTAGGAATGTATTTATTTTGCTTGGCAAACAAGAAGTATTTTAAGATTTCCACATAACCTGTTTTCTGATATAGCTAAACTGACTTTGGGTCCTGGGGATGTATTTGGTGCGTAACAACAGTTTAGAATTTATAGGTAGTAGATTTGCCCTAAGACTCTAACACAAGTTGTACAGCCCTACGTCATACCGCCCGGTATCTCAGCATAGATTCCGCTAACAAGTAGCGGAATGACGATTTACCAAACGCTGCCTAATTTTCCGTAACAGTTGAAAAAATCAATAGAAAATCAACATATCACTGTAAATTCATGTATTTTAAGGCTATAATGGTTAAAATACGTTATATAGTATAATATGGACGATTTTATAAGAGTTAAGGGTGCAAGGGAACATAATCTGCAAGGTATAGATGTCAATATACCGAAAAATAAGCTAGTTGTTATAACTGGGCTAAGTGGTTCTGGTAAATCTAGTCTCGCATTTGATACGATTTATGCAGAAGGCCAACGCCGATACGTTGAAAGCCTATCAGCTTACGCGCGTCAATTTCTCAACATTCAGGATAAACCAGATGTTGAGTCGATTACAGGTCTTTCCCCTGCAATATCTATCAACCAGAAATCGATCTCAAAAAATCCAAGGTCAACAGTTGGAACTGTTACCGAAATTTACGATTACTTGCGCTTAGTATATGCACGAATAGGGGTTCCTTATTCACCTGCAACTGGATTACCGATAACAAAGCAAACTGTATCTCAAATTGTAGATACTATAATTGCGTTACCTTTAGAAACTAAAATATATATACTTGCCCCTGTTGTGCGTGGTAGAAAGGGAGAACATCTCAAAGAGATATTGGAAATTAAAAGACAAGGTTACGTAAGGTTCAAAATAGATGGTGAAGTGTACAATGTAGATGACTTGCCTAAACTTGATAAGAACAAGAAACACGACATTTTTGTGGTTGCAGATAGAATATCAATATTGGGCGATATAGGAAATCGACTGCCAAGTAGTATAGAATCCGCACTAAAACTTGGTAATGGTCTAATGTATGTAGAAGTAGTAAACCTACCTGACAACCATAATTCCGAGTATAAAAATGGTCAAATTCTGACTTTTTCAGAGAATTTTGCATGCCCCGAGTCTGGTTTCACTCTTGAGGAAATAGAACCAAGATTATTTTCTTTTAACAGCCCTTACGGTGCATGTGGTTCGTGTAATGGGCTTGGTAAAAAGCTGGCTGTTGATGTAAAGCTGATAGTGCCAGATGAAACTCTTTCAATATCTGAGGGTGCTTTAAAGCCAGTAGGACCAATGTTCCGTCAAGTGCACACAAGTTATGGATTTCTAAAAAGTGCAATTCTATCACTGGCTGAAAATTGTAAATTTAGCCTTGATGTTCCGTGGAAGAACATAGATCAAGAAGTAAAAGATATGATACTCTTTGGCTCTAATAAATTTCAAGGTTTGATCAGTATCTTGGAGAACCAGATGGATTATGATGAAACGCTTGTTGAGCGATACTGCTCTGTTATTCATTGTAAGGAATGTACTGGCCATAGATTGAGAAAAGAAGCACTCACAGTGAAAATTGATAGCAGACATATAGGTGAAATATCAGGGCTCAGCATCGATAAATCCCTTAAGTGGTTTGAAAATTTGCCAGACAAGCTCACAGAACAACAGAAGCAAATCTCAAGTAAAATATTAAATGAAATAATCAAGAGGCTAGCATTTCTAAAGAATGTAGGGTTGAATTACCTAACGCTCGATCGAGAATCTAGCACTCTCTCTGGCGGTGAGAGTCAGAGGATCAGACTTGCTTCGCAAATTGGCTCTGGTTTAACAGGAGTGCTGTATGTGCTTGATGAACCCTCGATAGGCCTTCATCAATGCGATAATGATCGGTTAATTGCTACACTGAAAGACTTGAGAGACATGGGTAACACTGTAATCGTTGTTGAGCATGATGAAGATACAATAATGGCTGCTGATTATGCGATTGATATTGGTCCTGGAGCTGGCGTAAATGGTGGAAAAGTTATTGCAGAAGGAACACCAGACCAGGTGCAAAGAAATTCAGGGAGCATAACAGGGCAATATTTGAGTGGAGAGAAAAAAATTTTAATTCCAAGGAGAAGAAAGCAAGCAACTCAGTTCATAAAAGTAATAAATGCATGTGAAAATAACTTAAAAAATGTGAACGTTAAATTTCCTATAGGGAATCTTATTTGTGTTACTGGAATATCAGGAGGGGGAAAATCAAGTTTAGTCATAGAAACGTTATATAAATATTCAGCACATAAGATATATCATTCGTCTGCACGGTATGGTCGGTGTGATAGAATAGAAGGCCTTGAATATATAGATAAAGTTATAGAAGTTGATCAGTCGCCAATTGGTAGAACTCCTGCGTCAAATCCAGCAACATATGTCGGTATGTTTACTCATATAAGAAATTGGTTTGCAGGTCTTTCGGAGTCAAAAGCAAGGGGATATAATATAGGCCGGTTTTCATTTAATACCAGAGGGGGAAGGTGTGAGGCTTGTAAAGGTGATGGGCACTTAAAGATAGAGATGCATTTTCTACCGGACGTTTATGTGAAGTGTGAGCAGTGTAAAGGGCGAAGGTATAATCGTGAAACATTGGAAGTTACTTATAAAGGAAAATCAATCTCTGATGTGCTTGATATGACGATAGATCAGGCTTGTGATTTTTTTGAAAACCTTCCAATGGTAAAAGAAAAGTTGGTTTCTTTGCAGGAAGTGGGGCTTGGCTATATAAAACTCGGACAGTCGTCAACAACGTTGTCTGGGGGTGAAGCACAACGAATAAAGCTGTCCAAAGAGCTATCAAAACGATTTACCGGAAGAACATTATATATTCTTGATGAGCCAACAACTGGATTACACTTTGAAGATATAAATAACTTACTAAAAATACTCCATAGATTAGTCGATCTGGGAAACACTGTTATAGTTATCGAGCACAATTTGCACGTTATAAAAACTGCAGATTATATAATAGACATCGGACCAGAGGGCGGAATAAAAGGCGGAGAAGTGATTGCCACTGGAACTCCAGAAGAAGTGGTAAAAATTCCAGAAAGTGTTACAGGCAGGTATCTTAAAACGTATTTATTATAAACTATTTCTTAATTATATTAGGCTAGGTTGCATATTTATGATTTGGAGAGGGTAATGTCAATATATCAATATTTTAAAAGGTATGCTAAACATGGAATTGTACCTGCTAAGAGAGCAGAAGATTGCACACTAGTTCCAGAAAATAGTTTCTATAAGTCCGTACATTACGTTGATAATGTGCTAGGACCTGTGAAAGATGTAATTTGTGGAGTTGAGAGTAAAGACAATTATAACAAGTATTATAAAAACAATGATAAATGTGAATACGTGGGTTACAGGGCAGAGGAAGTGTTTCCACTTTGTGAACGGGGTGCTTTTCTAGTAGCTAGCATAATATTGCAACCTTTATGTTTGATACTAGCATATTTGTCATACTTCCCAATTAAGTTATTATCAAAAATAACAGGGGACTATTGTTTAAAAGCAAGTACAAAGTCATTAGTTGATCATTCAAATGCATTTTTAAGTGCTGGGCAAGATTGTGCTAGTGCAGTAGCTGAAGTATTTAACAAGATTGTAAGTTATGCTTGCGCTGCTATCATTTGGGCTGCCGCGTCAATGATAACGCCACTTGTGTGGGCTTGCAACAAAGTGCAAAGTAAGTTAAGTGAAATACAGGAGCCAGAAAAACATCAGCTTTTATCTAATAAGTTATAAGTTCTGCTTTTTCAGCAGTGGCTCAGTTTGAATTACATTGAAATGAAATAAAAAGTGAAAGAGTGTAAGCACAAGTTACTTTAGCTATACTATATAAATTTTATAATATATTTAATGAATTGTGAACCTTCTCTTACTAAAAAAAGCTACAAATCTTATATTTCCGAACGTATGCGTAAGTTGCGAATATATCATTGATGAAAATCTTAATCTATGTAGTGAATGCAACAAAAAAATCAATTTTCTAACTAAGCATTACTGCAATGTTTGTGGCGTAGTAATCTCAGACAATATTCATACGTGTGGTAAGTGCATCATCAATCCTCCACCGTTTAAAGTATTAAGATCAGTTTTTGCTTATGATCAACATAGTAAAAACATGATTATAAATTTCAAATTTTTTGATAATTTGAATTACGTAAAAATCTATGCAAAGTGGATACACCAAGCTAATCAGAATACGTTTCAGAACGCAGAGGTCATAATTCCTATACCGTTACATAAAATGCGCTTGTTTAAACGTAAATATAATCAAGCAGCATTGCTTGCAAAAGAGTTGAGTAAGTTGTCCAATTTATCCTATACGCCATTTGCAATAAAACGTCTTCGCCATACTGCGCCTCAAGCTGGTCTTTCACTTAAACAGCGTGAAAAAAATTTGAAAAAGGCTTTTAGCATAACCAACAAGAAAATTATCGAAAATAAAATCGTGATATTAGTTGATGATGTGGTAACAACCGGAGCAACTGTAAGATCTTGCTCTCAAGAAATTTTAAACTCCGGTGCAAGAGAAGTGAGAGTGCTATCACTTGCAAGAACGGTGAATGATTGGACCTCTTGCATAAAAAATTAGCAGTCAGTGTCATCCAAGTAGCTTGACTACTTGGATCTATTTTTTTCTAGATTCCAGTGCCAGCGTTACGCACATAGCTGTACGAACATTGTCTACCAGGAGGATGTCATCCCAGTGTCAAGCACTGGGATGACATCACTTTTGCTTCAATATTCGCACATTAGCCACGTCCCTGAACAGATACGGAGGTAAGCCCATTGTGAAAATCAGTATGTTAAGGCATGATTTTTAATAACCTCAACATCACTGAACTCAAAAGTTTGGCTTCCTACAATTTGGAATTTCTCATGTCCTTTTCCTGCAACTAGCAGAATCATACCCTCGTTATAGGCAATATCTACTCCTTTCTCTATAGCTTCTCTTCTATCTTCTATCTCTAGCGCATTAGGGCAATGTAGTAAAATACCACGACGAATTTCTGCAGGATTCCCATCACGCGGATTGTCATCCGTGATTATCACTTTGTCTGCATATATTTGTGCTACTTTACCCATTTCTGCGCGTTTTGTTTGATCACGATTGCCACCACAACCAAAAACTAGAATTATTTTTTTATTGAAGTGCCATTTTAAAGACAATAGGGCTTGTTTAAGCGCACTTGGAGTATGAGCGTAATCCACAAATGCAAAAGGTTTCACTTTTTCCATTCTTCCTGGTGGAGAAACGAGTTTTTCTACGCATATTTCTCTGTAATTCAGTCCAGACGAGGTAACTATACCCATTGCACACAACAGATTATATGCTTGAAATTGCCCCAGAACCGGAAAAAACGTATCATAAATTTCACCACCAATTTTTATTGTAATGTGTTGACCATTAGGGGTTGGTGTTTGCTCCAATAAAGTAATATCAGAGCCTGTTTTTCCATAGGTGATAATTTTGTTGCTGCGTTTTTCAGCTATCTTAAGCAACGCGTAGTATTCATCTATATCCGCATTTAAAATCGCTGTTTTTCCTTCTGGTAATACCTCGTAAAATAACCTTTTTTTAGTTTCTAAATATTCACCAAGATTTTTATGGTAATCTAAATGATCTTGCGAGAAATTAGTAAAAGCTGCAGCACTCAACTTTAATCCATGGATTCTATATTGATCAATCCCATGACTTGATGCTTCTAACACTAAGTGTTCTACATTTATACCACGCAATGTTGCGTAAAGGTCATCTGCATCTGGAGTGGTAAGACTGTTGCTATTACCTTTTCTACCATTATTGATGCATGTTCCAAGTGTTCCAATAGACGCAGCATTATAGCCAGAGTTTTGCCAGATCTGGCGGCAAAATTCTACTACTGAAGTTTTACCATTCGTACCCGTTACAGCAGCAACATATTTGGGCTGTTTGAATTGATAAAACCTGCTGACTATTTCGCTGTATATTTCTTGAGGATTTGGGTGTTCAAGCACTGCAAAGCTCGAAGTATCTGTCATTCCAGTGCGTGACACTGGAATCCAGTTTTTATTATACAATTGCCTAGTGTGCTCATTTGCAATTAAATTTTCTGGATCCAAGTAGTCAAGCACTGGGATGACATCTTTTTTGGTTCCTTGTATGACAACGTCTACACAGTCGTGTGCGTGATACTGGGATTCAGTAGGAAAAATCTGGATACATGCTGGTTTTCTAGATTCCAGCGTCACGCGCTGGAATGACACCGCAGACACACAAACGAAAAGATAACCTTCCTTGACTCTCTTGGGATTACATGTAACGCCCTTGATTTCAACGTCAAAGTTAACATCAACAATATCATGCAGTAATTCTCTCAGTTTCATGTCCTACTTCATCGTTTTGAAAGTCTAAACATGGTAACCTTTTTAGTGCGTCATTAAGGTCAAAGATTAAATCTTCAGGATCTTCCAGTCCACAAAATATTCGCACGAAACTTCCACCACAATCTGAATTCATTACAGATCTTGACATAGATCTACGATCTACTGGTAATATCAAACTGTCGCACCCTCCCCAAGAAGCACCAATACTAAAAATTTTCATATGATCAACCATGCAGCTTAGTTCTTCACATGAATATTCTCTATCCAGTGCTATACTGAATGTGCCGCTTGCTCCTTTGAAGTAACTTTTCCATAATTCGTGTTGAGGATGGGAGGGAAGTGCTGGATATAAAACCTTTCTAACTTTTTGCTGTGCTTCTAGCCACTTTGCCACTTCCATTGCTGTATTTTGGTGCCTTTTCATACGTGTGTGCAGTGTTCTTAGTCCCCTGTGTGCAAGGTAGCAGTCGTGCGATTGAATGGTTACTCCATAATTTTTATAGCTCTCATAAAGCAATTTAAAAATTTCACCTTCAGCAATAATAGCTCCCATAACTAAATCTGAGTGACCGGCTAGATACTTTGTCACTGAATATAGTGCAACATCAATTCCATAATCAAGCGGCTTAAATAACAAAGGAGTGGCCCATGAATTGTCGCAAACGGTTACGATTCCATGTTCTTTAGCAACTTTTACTATATGCTCTATATTCGAAATCTCAAACATTATAGAACCAGGAGTCTCGATCATTATCAATGAAGTATTACTCTGAATTAAATCAGTTATATCCTGCGTTGGATAATAAAAAGTTACTTCTGTTCCTCTTTTTGGTAGCTCATTTTCTGCAAACCTCCTAAGCCTATAATAACTATTATCTTGAATTAAAACGTGCGAGCCTGCTTTAGTGAAAGTCAAAATAGCAAAAGTAAGTGCAAATAGTCCGGAAGGATAAATAAGCGCTTGTCCACTCCCTTCAATTTCAGCCAGTGCATTTGAAAGATAATGGACAGTAGGAGTACCAACATTACTGTAGCTATAATCCCTTGCAACACCATCGTTGATTACATCGTATATACTTTCTCCATTTGCTGCATTTAAGTAGTCCTTGTAAGTAGGAAATAATATGGTAGAAGAATGATAAACTGGCGGGTTCATAGAACCTTTATAGTCATTAAATTTTCTTCCTGCTTTAACTAATATAGACTCTTCCTTCACATTTTTATTATTTATTTTTTAAATTGTACTCGTTTTGCGTATACAAGTGAAGAGAAATTGCATGTATTAGCTCTATCTCACCCTTCAATAACTCATAAATCAACTTATGTCTTTTTAGAATACTCATTCCAATAAAGCCGTCAGATATTAATATTAATTTAATGTGCGAAGGTAATGTTGAAGATGAAGCAAAATAATGATCAGCATGCTTTGCTGATTCATCGACAATGTTGATATCAATTACATCTATCGAATCGCGTATCTTTTCTTCTATTGTTTTAATAATATCCATAATGGTTTCTTTAAGCAACAACATGCTCCTCTTGTCATCCAAGTAGCTGACACTGGGATGACAGGAAAAGTGATATAACAATACACCCTTATTTATTCTCTTCCTTATTATCTATGTCTTGATAATCAGAATCTACTACTTTTTCTTCTTTATCATTTGGATTCCCTTCTGATGAAAAGCCATTTCCAGCACTATTTTGTTGTGAGGCATTATACATAGCTTCTCCAAGTTTCATAGATAATTGAGAAAGATTAGTAACTTTCTGCTGGATTGAATCAGCGTCATCAATGTTATCAGATTTACTAACTTCTTTTAATTCGTTAACTGCATTTTCAATAGCAGATTTATCTTCTGGTGAAACTTTATCACCATACTCTGTCAGAGACTTTTCTGTAGAATGAACTAAACTATCCGCTTGATTCTTCACTTCAATAAACTTTTTGCGCTTTTCATCTTCTTGCGCTTTTTCTTCAGCTTCTTTTACCATGCGATTTATTTCATCATCAGATAGACCACCTGAAGATTGAATGCGTATTTTTTGCTCTTTTCCAGTAGCTTTATCTTTTGCAGAAACGTGTGCTATTCCATTTGCATCTATGTCAAATGTTACTTCGATCTGAGGAACTCCACGAGGAGCAGGAGGTATCCCTTCCAAACTAAACTGACCAAGTAGCTTGTTATCAACCGCCAATTTTCTTTCACCTTGATGTACCTTAATTGTAACGGCTGTTTGGTTATCTTCTGCAGTTGAAAACACCTGAGATTTTTTAGTAGGAATAGTAGTATTACGTTCAATAAGTGGAGTGAATACTCCTCCTAGAGTCTCAATACCAAGAGAAAGTGGAGTCACGTCAAGTAGTAACACATCTCTTACATCACCTTGAATGATTCCCGCCTGTATTGCAGCTCCAATTGCTACAACTTCATCAGGATTTACTCCTCTATGTGGATCTTTGCCAAAGAATTCTTTAACTTTCTCTATGACTTTTGGCATACGAGTCATGCCACCAACGAGAACCACTTCGCCAATTTGACTAGCAGACAAACCAGCATCCTCAAGAGCTTTTTTACAAGGAGCCATAGTTCTTTCGATTAAACCATTCACTAAGCTTTCAAGTTTTGCTCTCGTTAATTTCATATTTAAGTGTTTTGGACCACTTGCATCAGCTGTAATAAACGGTAGATTTATTTCCGTTTCCATTGCACTTGATAATTCAATTTTCGCTTTTTCAGCAGCTTCTTTGATTCTTTGCATAGCCATTGGATCATTTTTCAAATCAATGCCATTACTTTTCTTGAATTCATCTAGTAAATAACTCACTATTGCGTTATCAAAGTCTTCACCTCCAAGATGAGTGTCACCATTTGTAGCCTTTACTTCAAAAACCCCTTCACCTATTTCAAGTATTGAGACATCAAATGTACCACCACCAAGGTCATATACCACTATTGTGTGCCCATGTTTCTTATCAAGACCATAAGCAAGCGCTGCAGCAGTCGGTTCATTTACTATTCTGAGCACATTTAATCCGGCGATTTTTCCTGCATCTTTTGTTGCTTGACGTTGAGAGTCGTTGAAGTATGCTGGCACTGTTATCACAGCATCTTTTACTTCCTCTCCAAGATAAGCTTCTGCTGCTTCTTTCATGTTTTGTAGTATGAATGCACCAATTTGACTAGGAGAGTATTCTTTATTATCAGTGGTTTTAACCCATGCGTCACCATTTTTTGCTGCAAACACTTTATACGGCACGTTTAGATTTTTCATTTCAGAATCACCGTATTGACGGCCTATTAATCTCTTAGTAGCAAAAAAAGTATTACTTGCATTGGTGGTTGCTTGTCTTTTTGCAGGAGCGCCAATCAACCTTTCTCCTGACGAAGTAAATGCAACTATAGATGGAGTAGTTCTTGCCCCTTCTTTATTTTCTATTACCTTTGTATCCTTGCCCTGCATTATTGCAACACAAGAATTTGTTGTTCCGAGATCTATGCCTATTGCTCTTCCCATAATGAGTACCCCATTGTAAATATTATCTGATATAAGAATATATAAGTATAGGACTTATTAATTACAAGCCCAATTTAGGGTTTCTAATTAGTTATTAGAACTTAAAAAGCGCGAAAGCCATTTAGTCAGCCAAAAATTGCCTCGTAGTTTATTTGAATTATCAACTTCTTCATTGCTGCTATCCTCAATTTGGTATCCAGAGTTCTGTAATGGCTTATAACCATTTGAATTAACATCATCTCCTTGTTTTAAAACAAATGTATTTACATCTAAACTGTTATCAATACTAATGTTCAATGTAATATTAAACTCTTTTTCGATTGTAGAAACTGTATTCCTTTTATTATTAAAAATATGCGCTATAACCGCACTATGCGCTACTAAATCAAAAGACTTATTTTGGTTCCTATGAGCAATGTGTTGTAAATCCCTTAGTATCGATGCAACAATTACTTCGTTCGATTTTACTCTTCCAATACCCTTGCAGTGTAAACACTCTGTAGTATTAATTTCTTGTATGTTTGGTTTAATTCTTTGTCTTGAAAATACCATTAAACCAAAGTCATTTATGTAGCTAAATTGAACTTTAGCTTTATCGTCTTTAAACGCTTGCTTTATAGCAGACTCAACAGCTCTGCAATACTGATATTTCAACATGTCAATAAAATCGACTACTATTAATCCTGATAGGCTCCTAAGATTCACCTGTCTTGATATTTCAGGTACTGCTTCCATATTGGTTCTATAAGCTGTTTCTTCTATGCTATCTTCTCCTGTCATCTTTCCTGAATTTACGTCTATTGAAACAAACGCCTCAGTTAAAGTTATTACCAAAGACCCACCAGATGGCAACTCTACCCTATTGCTATATAACTCAGAAATTTGATCTTCGATTCCATAGTAAGTAAAGATTGGGATAGAACCTCTATACAATCTGTAACGCAACTTACTACCTTTTAATGCATTTTTAGTATATTGTCTCACTGCTTCAAAAGCTTCCTTCCCAGATACTATGACTTCTATACCATCGCTACAAAAATCACGAACAGATCTCATAATTACATCTGCTTCGTTGTAAATTAATGATGGAGCATTTACAGAGAAGGCATTTTTTTGAATGCTCTGCCATAATGAGGATAAGTAATTGTAATCCTGCTCAATTTCTTTCTTATCTTTTCCTGAACCAACAGTTCTTACTATTAAACCTGATCTTTTTGGCAAGTTTATTGAACTCAGTATATCCTTTAACTGCTTTCTGATATTAGCATCTTCAATTCTGCGAGACACTCCACCTTTACTCATGGAATTTGGCATGAAAACACAGTATCTACCCACTAAAGTTATGTATGTTGTAAATGAAGCTCCTTTATTGCCTCGTTCCTCTTTAGTTAGCTGGACCAATACTTTTTGATTTACTGAAATAACATCTTGTAATTTGTATTTTTTATATAAAGGTACCTCTCTTACAAAACCACTACCTAACTCGTTGACATTCTTACTAGCTGCAGAATCTGAAGAAACATTTGCTGAAGCTTCTTCTGTACAATCGTCATTTGAGTAGCCCTCAAAGATAATTTCCTTTTCTTTTTCTGGAATATTGAAGTAATCTAGAGATATCTCGGAAAAAGATAAAAAACCTTGCTTGTTTTTTCCATATTCAATAAATACGGCTTGCAAAGAAGGCTCTATACGCTTTACATAAGCAACGTATATATTACCTCTTAATTGTTTTTTTTCCTTGAATTCTTGTTCAAATTCTACAACCTTATTATTAACTGATAAGGCAACTCTTACCTCATTAGAACAGGCAGAATTTTCTATCAATAATAACCTTTTGCCACTATTTGCCACTTATTTACCGTTTGCTTTTCATTCTGAAGTTAACTTCATGCTACTTAATGCACTGTTGATTGTCAAGAATTTTACGATCTGCATTATTCGGTTGACTTTTAGTGTTTTGCGTAATAAACTCGCATAGAATTTATTATATCATTATAAGTATGGCGAAAAAAAATGCTTCTTTGCTCGTTAAGTTAGTCAGCACTGCAATCAAGATAACAAAAACTGGTGAAGAAAAATCAACTGGCTATTTTTATGTAAAAAAGCGTAATCCAAAAAAGCTCACCAGAAAACTGGAGTTTAGGAAGTATGACCCAGTAGTCAGAAGGCACGTATTATTTAAAGAAGAAAAATTAAAGTAGTTTTTTTATAAGGAATTTTATTATTATGCAAAATTTACAATTAAGTTATCCTATAATAATAGAGGTGGGGGATGTAAAAGATACAAAACTGAAATTAATAAAGGTCATTGCACAATTAATAAGTAAGAGGTACAAAACACAGAAAAAAGCAGCAAGCGCTCTAAAGATTGATCAACCTAAAGTATCTCAAATCAATAGGTCAAAAATCGAAGGGTTTTCCTTAGAATACTTGCTTAACTTATTGATTGCATTGGACCAAGACATAAACGTAAGAATAAAGCATAATTCTAAACCTGTATAATATGTAAAGGACAAATGGTGATTTAAATGCAGAACAATAAAACAGTAAGTCAGAGGCATTTTAAAAAGAACTTGTTACTCAACAAAACAAGATTTGAAATTTTGTGCAATGCTATTGATTATAGCTAGATATGCATCTTTTCCAGGCTCTATGTCTGATCCAATAGGATCAAGAACTACCATTTTTGCGTCATTAGAAAGAGCATTAGGCTTTATGCTATCTTCTTGTGAATGAGCAAATATACATTTAACGTTTTCTTCCTTCATTATCTTTTTTAGCTTCATTAAACTCTTCATACCTATGTACGAATCCTCTTCTATAGAAAGAATGGCGCTTGGGTGATTTAAACCAAAATATTTTTCAAAATATTGATAAGCATCGTGAGTGACGATGTATTTTTGATTTTTAAAATCATTCAGTTCTTTCACGATTTCTTTTACTTCTTGGTCTATTTTTTTTATGGCTTTTGTTGCATTAGAGTTGTATCGATGGAAATTTTCTTTATCTATGTTAGACAATGTTGCACTTATAAAAAGTACCATGCTCTTTGCATTTTCGGGACTCAGCCAAATGTGTAGGTCTTTTTCATCTTGAGTATTGGTAATTTTTCTAGAAAATGAATGTGGCCGAGCAGGAAGTAGGTTGATTACCTTTGACAATTGCACTAGTTCTTTATTATTTTTGGCGAAAGTTTGAACAAACGTCTCTAAGTTATCGTCAGTGTAAAATATGACATCACTTGATTCCAAATTACTCGCATCAGACGGCTTTAATATATAATTATGCGCAGATGTTGCATAGCCAAGCAATTCCGGTTCTAAAATTCCTTCTGTCACAGAAGCTACAAGTGAGTGGATAGGTTTGATTGTAGCTACAACTTTTAAATTGGATGAAAAGGCAATATTATAGTATAGTGTAAATGAAAGTAATAGAAAAAAAGGCAGTAAATGTCTCATATAAACGTTGAGAAGAAGTTAAATTTTGCCAAAAAGTTAAATAATGTCAATAATCGTGTTCTAAAAATAGAAAATCTTGCTCTCACATATGATGGTAAAAGAATCCTTGACAATATCAATATGTTCATGGAAAGAGGAGACGTAATTACAATACTTGGTCCAAATGGTGGAGGTAAAACCTCTTTAGTGAAAGCAATTGCTGGCATAAATAAAAGCTGTACCGGTAGTATCGTATTTGCTGACAACATAAAAATTGGCTATATGCCGCAAAATTTTAGTATTAGTAATTTGATGCCAATAACAGTTGAATATTTCCTTTTAAATAGCTCCTTGAAAAGACTAAAGAAAAATCAATCCATTATTACAGAAGCGATAGAGTTGGTTAGTATCGGTAACATTTTGAAGAATCAAGTGTTAGAAATTTCTGCAGGGCAAACACAATTATTGCTGCTTGCACGTTGTTTAATTGCAGAACCTGACTTGATCATTCTAGATGAACCAGTCAGTGCAATGGATATTAACGCGCGGGCTAAATTTTATGATATTATAAATAAAATAGCAAAAAAACGATTGGTATCGATTCTTATGACTTCTCATGATCTTAACTCTGCTCTACCATCCTCAGATTACGTAATTTGTATAAATAATACTATCTATTGCCAAGGCAAGCCTGATGAGATTATGAAAAATAGAACCCTAAATGAAATATTTAGCAGTTACGCAGCAAAATGATTCAAAATATTTTGCGTCTTCTGCACATAACTACAGTGCTGACACGTTACAATATATTACCTTATTTACTTCCACCATCAAAGAAATCAATAAATAAAATACAAGGCCATAAGCTAAAGTGTGCTCTTGAAAAATTAGGTCCGGTGTTCATTAAGTTTGGGCAGTCTATCTCATCACGTACTGATGTTTTAAATGAGGATATAACAAATAACTTGTTATTGATATGTGATAGATTGCCATCATTTTCACATAAAATAGCAGTTAAAACTATAGAAAGTGAGTTTAATTGTAAATTGAGCGACATTTTTTCAAGCTTTTCTGAAAAGCCAATTGCAGCAGCATCGATTTCTCAGGTGCATAGAGCGGTTACAACTGAGGGTAAGGAAGTTGCTGTGAAGGTTTTAAGGCCAAATATTGAGAAAACATTCTCAAGGGATATAAAAATGCTTTCTTGGCTTGCAGAAATTGCAGAAAAATTTAGCGAACAATCAAAAAGGCTGAGGCCAATTGAATTAGTCAAAACTTTTGCTGAAATTTGCCGATTAGAGTTAGATCTACGTTTTGAAGCTGCTCACTCTTCAGAACTAAAGGAAAACACAAAAAATGACAGAGGTTTTTATGTACCTGAAATAGATTGGAATAGAACTGCAAAAAAGGTTTTAACATTAGAATGGATAGAAGCAACACCAATATACGAAGTTGAAAAACTGAATAATCGTAAGCAAATAGCTATCAATCTTATAGAATCGTTTTGTAGTCAGGTATACAGGGATTGTTTTTTTCATGCTGATATGCATCCTGGAAATCTAATGGTTGATAGTAATAACAATATTATTGCCCTGGATTGTGGAATCATGGGTAGAATAGATCGTGAGACATGCTATTACGTTATAGAGATACTCAAAGGTTTTTTAAATCGGGATTATGACCACGTTGCAAAAATGCACTTTAAAGCTGGTTACGTTTCATCACAGCATAGAAATTTTGTCACAGCTTGCAGGGCAATAGGTGAACCCATTATTGGGCAGCCTATACAGAAGATTTCATTTGCTAGTTTACTTGCTCAGCTATTAAAAATAACTGGTGATTTTGATATGAAAGTTCAAACACAATTGTTATTGCTGCAGAAAACTATGATTTTACTGGAAGGGACATGTAGAAAGATCTACCCAGAAATCAATATGTGGAAAGTAGTTGAAGCGTGGATAAGCAGTCAACATGAAAGTAAAATAGGGTATAGGGAAAAAATTAGAAATTCTTATCCTGTAAAAACAATCCAAGGGATATTTAGCCTTATAGAAAAATTAAACCTAATAGCTGATAAAAAATTAGAAAACATCCAAGTTAAAAATAAATCAAATGGAAAAGTCTATTTTTTACTGTGGTTTGTAATTATAATTCTAATCGTTAAATTTTTAGGGAGTGTTAAATAAACTGTGTCAAACCCAATTTTTAATTCAACTTAATTTTTAATCTGCAAGAGTCGAGTTGAGAATGTCCAATTTTCCACTTTCTTTATAGCATAACATACTTCAGTCCTGATCCGCCTCTTGCTCCTCTTGAAGCCCAATGGCTCACCACTTATGTGTAAATTAATCGTTAATGTTGTACACGTTCTTTTCTTTTTCTACTCTCTCTTGCTCTTCAATACAATATATAGCAAGCGGATTAGCTTTAAGTCTTTCGACTCCTATTTCTTCTCCTGTTCCATCGCAGTAACCATAAGTGCCTAATTTTATTTTTTCTAACGCCTCCTTAATCTTTTCTTTTCTATCTTTTCGGCGCTTGATTAATTCCTCATTTCCACTATCTCCATCAGAATAGTATGTATCAATACTATTATCTTCTAGTTCTTGTTTCTCCAACTCAGCGAGTATTGATTGTAACTTTAAGCTGAAGTATTCCAGTTGTTTTACGCTCATATATTCTTCATCTTCTGAAGGAGTATAATCCTCTGGTGACTTTATTTTCGGTAACTTTTCCATAATTGCATTATCAAAAAAATAATAAAACCTATATAACTTATGAACAAAAAATTATACTACCCTCAAAGTAAACACTATAATTTATAATAAACATTTAAAAGCCTAGTATGATCGACTTAGTAAAAAAATTAGTAATAGATGGTAAGAACCTTACCTATATAGTATGTATTTTTATTATAATGTTAAGTTTATCTTCATTTACACTTGAAAACAACAATAAACAAGAAGTTATGTTAACATTAACATGGATATGTGCTACATTTGTTTTGCAGATCTCTACAAATAATTTGTTTACATCTGATTATCATGATGGAATATTAGAGCAAATCTTTGTACAGCCACTCTCTTCTAGGCTTATAGTTGCTTATAAAATTTTCGCTCACTGGTTATTATTTGGGCTACCGATTTCAGTGGTTTCTTCCATATTCAGCTTTGCAGTTCTAGGCAATAGTATTGAACACTCAATAGCAGTTGGAGTGTCTTTATTATTTAATACGCTGATAATCATTAATATTTCAGCTACTGGAAATGCATTGATGATTGGTCGAAACAACTTAGCATCAGGAGTATCGCAAATTCTTGTTTTGCCAATGATAATGCCAACCTTTGTGTATTTTAAAATGCTAACTCAATTTGAAAATTTGTCCTTGAATATTTATACACTACTAATCACCATGTTAATTTTTGTCGTTTTGATTGTTAACAGCACTATAACTACTCACATGGCACTAAAATTTGCTGTGGAACAGGATTGAAAAATCTTACTGTTATTCAGTAGGTATCCGTTTAGCAGAGTGGCAAAATAGGTAGACAAGATAAACCAAAAAATCAAGAAAAAGTGAGTTTACAACAAATGGTGTCATGCAAGTAGCTGACAACATAGAAACGAAAAAACTTACTTGACAAACTCCGCCAGCCCCTTATTATGAAACTGAAGCTATTTATTTATCTTCTCTGTACAGATTAAATGACAAAAAAACTCAACGTATTTGGCGTCTCATGTTTAATTTTTTGCACTATGTGCACTCTATGTCTTTATCAAATTTCTAGGTTTTTACCTATACAAGCTGAAATACGCTTATAAAGCATTTAAAACATCAAAAAACGCCAACTTAAAAAATGGATAGTGAATAACTAGCTACCCTAGGGTTTCTTTTGCCTTTTTTTCTGTTTAGTAAATTTCTTAAACATTTATGACTAAAGGTTAGTTGCATTAAAAAGCAGCTAAATCGCGGTTATTAAGCGTTTAGAATAAAAAAACGCCATACTTGAAAGTATAATGTAAGTAATTAGCCAATCACGGGGCTTCTTTTGCCTTTTTTTTTATTTGGTAAATTTCTTAAATTTTATAGCTAATCAGTACTGGGATGACAAGAAAGGAGCACTGCTATTATAGAGTGAAATGAGATCCCAGTGTCAGCTACTCGGATGACATTATAGGGGCTACTGGGATGACATTATAGAGAGGCACTGGGATGACACCCTGACAATCGTCATCCCGCTACTTGTAGCGGGATCTGCTGTGGCGACATAAACTCAAATCATTTCAAATTTCAATCCAAAGAGGTATCATTATGTCAAACAACTTCAATTTTAAAGAATTTTTTAACCACTATGAAACAAATAGTACGTCAGATGATATACAAAGGTATTATTTGCTGTGGAAATCAGTAATAGCGCAGGCAATGACTGATGCAGCAAGTCACTGTAAAAAAACAGAAAGCTTGGTAGAGAAACGTAAGGCGATTTCTTGGTTATCGGACTTTAGTCAAGATTTTGCACACACATGTATATTGGCTGATTGTGATCCGGTATACGTAAAAAACAAAATACAGCCAATCTTAAAAAGCCTTACTAGATAAAGCCTTTTTAATGAGGTTTACTCCTTTTACCGAAAAAAATATCATTCAATCTCCTATCTATAGTTGCCTCTATATCTTTGATTAATAGCTGCTTTATTATGTTTACTTTCCGCTTTGCATCTTGAGCGTGATGCTCACTGTTATTGCTGTAATTATTCTTATCACTATAACTACTGCCACTTGGTTTACTACTGTTACTGAACTCACTACCCTTTTTTCTTCTTGTGCTGAGTATCTGCACTATCTTTTCCTTTAAAAAAGACTTCCAGCCTGTGCTAAGGAACAACTTATAGAGAAAATGCGGAGTAAGGAATGCTACTAATATTCGAATAGAAATTCCGTAACCGAGGTCTTCCCTATTTTCATAATACCACTTGCAATATTGAAATAAATGGTAAAACGCATTTTTGAAAGAGCCAAATTCTACAGCATACCAAAAACCATTGCTGAGAAACATGAGCACAATGCTGGATGTGTAAAGATACATTGTGAAGAGAAACAGTTTCACAATTATATCTTTTAGACTACCTAATATATAATTCAATAATCTTAATTTATAGAAAAGTGATATCATTTCACACCCACTTCAATATGGCTGGGGTGGAAGGATTCGAACCTTCGCGTGACGGTATCAAAAACCGCTGCCTTACCACTTGGCTACACCCCAATACTACTTACATCAATAACACTATTAGCCCAATTAGTAAAAGATTTATTTGCTTTTTCTATGGACATCACAGCAATAGCTGGCTGATCATAAGAATGCATTGCTTCGATTTTTTCTACAATTTTATCAACTTGATCATTTTTGCTCTTCATAATTGCTACTACTTCACAACTATTACTAATTTTACCTTCCCATAAATACAGAGAATTCACTTCAGGAAATATATTTACACATACAATTAATTTCTCGTTTAACAATTCCTCAGAAACAGTTTTAGCCTCCTTCAAACTTGAAAAAGTTGTATAAATCAAAACTAAATTATTCATTAGAATCTACGTAAATGCATTTCTACTATACTCCACTTAGGTTTATTCATCAAGAGAAAATAGATTAGATTTTTCTGTCATTCCAGCACTCTCTTCTGTCATTCCAGTGCCTCCTTCCCCTGTCATCCGAGTGCTCTCTTCTGTCATTCCAGTGCTTCCTTCCCATGTCATCCCAGTGCGTGACACTGGGATCTAGGAATTTTGATTGAGCACTAAGTTGGTAAACATGAAAGTGGCTAACATTTTTTAAAACACAGCGTTTTCGATGGGATTGCGTGAAATGGCTAGATCCCAGTGTCACGCACTGGGATGACAAGAGAGGGCGCTGGGATGACAAGAGGGGGTATTGGGATGACAAAAAAAGGAGGCTACTGGGATGGCAAGAAAGGAGCAGCAGGATGACGCCTCACCATGTCATTCCAGCGCTTGACGCTGGAATCCAGCCTTTTCATAATCATCAAAATGTTGTATTTTAACATAAAACGGCTACTTTTATGCTTCCCAACTTAACAAAATTCCTGGATCCAAGTAGTCAAGGCACTGGGATGACACCTTCCCTAGTGGAGAAATCACAATGTTCATACGTTTGTGCGCATAACGCTGGGATTTTTCTATAGTTTAAAAACAAAAAAAGGATGTTACTCATTGAGTAACATCCTTTGGAGAAAGTGAGTGGTTTTGTTTATGCTACTTACCAGATGTAACTCCTGGCTGATGTGGTTCAATGTAAACTTCAGACTTACACGTAGAAGGCTGTTCCACCATTTTGCCCAGATAACCTGTTTTTTTCAGTTCTGCACGAGCTTTACTTAAGTCTTCTAGAGAAGGACTTTTTGGCGTAGAAGAACCAGAACCCATTCTACTATCAGTAGAAGAGCTTCTTGATACCTTTGGTGGAGTAACTGGAATAGGCTGCTTACCAGAAAGTCTTCCTCCTGCTGTTGCAGTTTTACCAGTATTTTCAATGGGAATAGGAGTATCAACGTAAAAAGTGCTCTTTCCTACTTGTCTAGACAACGTGTCTGATTCAGAAAGAACTTGATATTTAACATTAGTAGTTTCTTCTGGTGCTTTTTTACCCCCCAACCATAATGGCACTTTAAATGGAGCAGTTGTTTTCACTTCTTTATGCTTCGCAGGATTGAACAATTCCGCTTCGCTGCTAATAGTACTGTCAGTCCTTACAGAATCTAGTGAACTCATTGAACTGCTTTCTGATAAACTGCTAGTTGATTGTGTAGAGTCTTTTCTTCCTAGTGAAGACAATGATGACGATATAGACCTAGTTAAACTTTTGAAAGAAGGCCTGTTAGCTCTTTTCTCAGCTTTGTTGAACATATTGCTTACGCTTGAATACAAATGACTTTCTTTACATTCTTTAATAACCTCCTTAATCTCATCATAATGGTCAGAGAAAACACTGTCGATGAAATACCTATACTTAGGCAATGACCTTTTTGTTAACAAGCTATACAAACTTTTTTCATTTAAATTATGAATGAATTCTTTCTGTACTTGCCACTTAGGAGTATACTCTTTCCATCCTAATTTTGCTTCCTCTGCCATTTTTAAATCAATTTTTGACGATATTCCAGAAAGTATATTTTTTACTAACCCAGAATTATTTCCTTTGTCAGCAAAAATTGCCTTGAGATCCCCTTTTATTTCTTGAATTTTCTTCTTTTGTGATGAATCAGGAACAAGCTCATCATTTATTCTGTCTGAATAATTCTCGCTACCAGCCGCATTATATAACTTATTTGCCGCTGCCTCAGTCACACGACTTGCTCCTTTCTTTACTTTTTCACCTACGAAGCTAACACCTCTTTCTAGTGAAGCTGCCGAATATTCATAACCCTCTTTTACCTTGTTTTTGGAATATACAGCACCATCTCTAATTTTTCCGCCAATATACTTCGCCCCATCAACTGTCTTTTCTGCAGCATATTTGAAGCCTTCTTTTATTTGTGCTCTATATTTCCACATTGCATAAGAAGCACCAACCAAAACAATAGCTCCTACTACTGCTCCAATTACAATTCCAGCTATTGGTACAGCAGCTGTTCCTGCAGCGACTGTAGCTGTTCCTGTAGTTGAAAAAGCAGAAGCAATTGCTGACCAGTTGGTTGCAACAAGATAAGATATGAAGCCAATTGCTCCCAACCTAAAAATACCACGGTCCAATCGACCCTGCTTTTGTAATGATTTTATTTCTTTCCCCAATGATTCTATTTTTTGTTTTAATAAATCCTCTGAAGAAGGCGTAGAATTATTTTGTTGTTGAAGTTGTTGTATTTCAACAACATTTGAATTTGTTTCATTATTAGGTAACATTTTAAACCTCACTATTAATTAAATATATTCATATTGTACACCCTCGATTCTTAAGTTAGTGTTAATTTGGCTGTTAATGTTCATTTGTCTTTGAATAATTCTGCTTGACGTGTTTTTTGGAAGCGTAGAAAATTAGGTCAAGAAGCCGGAGTATTTATGAGGTGCATAAAAAGAGCACTCATCTTTTTGGCTGTTATAACTTTAATAATAATAGCTTTACTATTTAGGTATAATTCCCATTTTCACGAAGACGTAGTGCACTTAAAGAGTGACAACAAAGAATTCAAAAAAAAGCCAGAAAATTCTATAGAGTCGACCATACTACATAGAGAAAAGGAAGTGTACGATCATGTTTTCCATCCTGATGATTAATTTGTAAATAAAATAGCAATTTATGTTTGCATTTTCTTATTAAAGAAGTAATATTAGCGTATTAATTATAGAATCAATCATTATGTTTGATGAGAATAATCCTTGGAATCTGGGAAAGAAACCGGTAGGGAACAAAACTCCTAATAATGAAGATATTTTAAGTAAAGCTGTATCTGATGTAAGGTTCTTTCTTAATGGATTAACCAGAAACAGGGGCAAAAAACCTTATTTCATCATTTTCATTATTTTACTGTTCTATGCTTGCACTGGCTTTTATATTGTCCATCCTAGTGAGGAAAGTATAGAACTTACCTTTGGTAAATATTCTAATACAGAAACACCTGGTTTGCGTTATCACTTTCCCTACCCTATTGGCAAGGTTTTTAAAGTGAATGTTAAGGAAGTAAATCGTGAAGAAATTGGGGTAAGTAATTCTTATGGGCGAGACACAGATCGCGGTGAAGGTGTGATGCTAACTGGAGATGAAAATATAGTCAACGTTAACTTCGAGGTTCAGTGGCGCGTTAGAGATGCTAAGGACTATTTATTCAAAGTGCGGGATTACAAACCCGGTTTCAGTGTTAAAAATGCTGCTGAAAGTGCCATGAGAGAAATAATAGGTAAAAACACGATCTCTTTTGCACTTGGTCAAGGCAGACCAGAAATTTCTAGAGATACTAGAATTCTATTGCAGCAGATTCTTGATGGATACCAAATGGGCATAGAGATTTTATCTGTTCAAATGAAAAAAATTGATCCACCAGAAAAAGTAATCAGTTCGTTTAGAGATGTACAAAGTGCTCGTGCAGACAAAGAGCGTACTATAAACGAAGCATACGCTTATAATAATGATATTATACCTCGAGCAAAGGGTGAAGCGATAAAGATAAAATTAGATGCAGAGGCATATGAGAATGAAGTAATAAATGAAGCAAAAGGTAATGCAAATCGCTTTTTATCTCTTTATGAGGAATATAGACAGAATCCTTCTCTCGTTAAGAATCGTATTTATCTTGAAACTATGGAAAATATTTTCAGTAAGGTAGACAAAGTTGTTGTAACTGATGATCTGAAAGGTATGTTTTCTTATTTACCTCTTACAAATTTAGGGAAATAACCATGAGTAGTAATATTAAAATTGTTTTTGTTTCTGTATTTGTTGTTTTATTGATTGTTTTATTTAATTCAATATTTGTTGTGCAAGAAACAAAGCAAGCGATAGTTATACAACTCGGTAAAGTTGTAAGAGATGTTATGGAAAGTGGCTTATATTTTAAGTTACCATTCATAAACAGTGTAGAGTTTCTTGATAAAAGAGTTTTAGATTTAAGTCCTGATAAGATCCCAAGGGAAGTGATAAC
Organism: Wolbachia endosymbiont (group A) of Norellia spinipes; assembly: GCF_964273535.1. Classification (NCBI taxonomy): domain Bacteria; kingdom Pseudomonadati; phylum Pseudomonadota; class Alphaproteobacteria; order Rickettsiales; family Anaplasmataceae; genus Wolbachia; species Wolbachia endosymbiont (group A) of Norellia spinipes. The sequence continues at coordinate 775,762 of NZ_OZ187006.1, read as the reverse complement.
AGCGGATCAAAAACGTATTATAGTAGATGCGTATGCAAAATATAAAATAACAAATCCTGTTACTTTTTACCAGGCTGTGAGGAATGAATCAGGGCTGGTTAGAAGATTGTATCCGGTTATAGAAGCACACATAAGAGAAAATATAGGCAGATTTTCGTTGATTAGTTTGTTGAACGAAAAAAGATCAGAGGTTATGCAATTGATTCAGCGTGGAGTTTATTCTGAAGCTGAAAAATTTGGCATAGAAATAATAGACGTAAGAATTAAGAGAGCAGATTTACCAGAAGAAAATAGTTCTGCAATATTTCGCCGTATGCAAACTGAAAGGGAAAAAGAAGCAAAAGAAATTAGAGCAGAAGGAGAGCAAGCTGGGCAGGAAGTTAGATCAAAAGCTGATAAATTAAAAAGGGAAATTATCTCCAGTGCAGTAAAAGAATCATATGAAATAAGGGGCCGTGGTTATGCTGAAGCAACTAGAATTTATAATGAGGCATTTAAGGTTGATGAAGAGTTTTTTAACTTTTATCGCTCTATGAGCGCTTACAGTAAATCATTTGCCGAAAATAATACTAAATTTGTACTTTCACCAAACAATAACTTTTTAGATATTTTAAACAAAGGATGGAAATAATTTATGAAAAGTAAGGCATTTATTTTATCTATATTTGCATATTTTCTAATTGCGTTTTCTTCATACGCTAATATGTTTGATTGGAATGCAAAAAAGGTCGTTGATGCTAGCACTACTGCATGTAACTGTAATCAAGGACTTGCCGATTTAGTGGAAGAACTCATTCCTGCGGTTGTAAATATTTCAAGCGAACAAATAATCAAACAAGAAAGTAACAATAGAACTAAAATCCCTTTTATGCCAAGAAATAATTTCTTTGATGATTTTAGAGAATTTTTTGAGCATTTTGATCAGTTTTTTATGGATAGGGGCCCTAGTGTTAACAGAGAGGTGGTGCTGCTTGGTTCTGGGTTTATTATAGATAAAGGTGGAAGTATAGTAACCAATTATCACGTTATTAAAAATGCCCAAGATATCACAGTTACTATGAACGATAATACTTATTTCAAAGCAGAAGTTTTAGGCTATGATGCAAGAACTGATCTTGCTGTGCTTAAGGTTCATTCTAATAAAGATCTTCCTTTTGTTGCATTTAGTAATTCTGATACAGCAAGGGTTGGCGATACAGTGATTGCAATAGGTAACCCATTTGGTTTGGGTAGCTCTGTAAGCACAGGAATTATATCTGCAAGGTCCAGAGACATTAGTATCGGCACTATGAATGAATTTATTCAAACTGATGCTGCAATTAATAGAGGCAACTCTGGAGGGCCATTATTTGATTTAAATGGAAAAGTTATAGGCATTAACACCGCTATCTATTCCCCATCTGAGTCTGGCGGTAACGTGGGTATAGGCTTTGCTATACCATCTAATTTAGCTATGTCAATTATTGACACATTAAAAAGTGGCAAAAAAATAAAACATGGTTGGCTTGGTGTGCAAGTTCAGCCTATAACGAAAGAATTTGCTGAGTCTTTGGGTTTAAAAGATACAAAAGGTGCACTGGTTGCAAGTATAGTAAAGGATAGCCCTGCAGAAAAAGGTGGAATTAAGGTGGGTGACATATTATTAGAATTTGATGATAAAAAAATTGATAGAATGACACAACTGCCTCAAATGGTTTCAAGAACTGAACCTGGAAAAAAAGTACAAATTAAGTTACTTAGAAAGGGCAAAGAGGTCAATATTAAGGTTGTGATTGAAGAATCTGCAAATGATGGTCAAGGTAATAATCAAGAAGAAAATAAATCAACATCCGATTACATAACTGGTTTAACTGTTTCAAACCTGCCAAAAGAATCAAAAGAAAGTAATCCTATAAAAGGTGTGATAGTTATTAATGTAGATAGTAACAGTAATGCCACGCTGCGTGGTATTAAAAAAGGAGACATTATTATCCAATTAGATGGAACCGATATAGAAAATACTAATGATTTTCAAAAACAAGTTGATTCAGCAGTAAAGAAAAACGGTAAAGATTCAATAATGTTGCTCATTTACCGCAATGGAAATCAGTTTTTTACTTCAATAAAGTTAAAGAAATAGCACTTTTCGTAGGTTATTTACTAAATTCACAAAGCAGTAGCGTTTGCCATTATAGCTACTTCAATCTTATCAAATAAATCAAATCTACATTAGATTTATTGCATAACCATATATAAAAACCAAAGGATGTCATTCCAGTGTCAGCTACTTGTAAGAACATTTACTAAAATATACACATGAACAAAATCAACTTCCTAAAATTCATTGAACTGTGCTTTCAAACGGTGGTGCCGGGATGTGAGTATAATGATTATCAGTACATAAAAGTCATAGAAGACAGGCTGAAAGCAGCGAATGCTGGCGAAGTAAGGCGCATAATATTCAATATGCCTCCGCGTTCAATGAAGTCCATGTGCATAAGCGTTGCGTGGCCCGCATGGATACTGGGAAATCAGCCAACCGCAAGAATAATAGTTGCAAGTTATTCTCGGCTGCTCAGCGAAAAGCACTCGCTTGACACCAGGTGCGTAATGCAATCGGATTGGTATAAAGAGCTGTTTCCAGAGGTAAAATTATCCAAAGACCAGAACACTAAATATAAATTCCAAACAGTGCAGAGAGGATACAGAATCGCAACATCAGTTGGAGGGACGTTAACAGGTGAAGGTGGTGATCTTATTATTGTGGATGATCCGCTTAACCCTGCTCAAGCTTTGAGTGAAACGTTTAGAAAGCGTGTTACAAACTGGTTCGATCAGACTTTAGTAACGAGACTCAACGATAGAAAAAAAGGAGTAATTGTGCTTGTGATGCATAGGCTCCACCTGGAAGACTTAACTGGGCACCTCTTATCCAAGCCAAAAAACATATGGCATCACATTTGTTTGCCAATGATTTCTGAAAATAAGGAGGTTATTTATTCAATTAATAACCATACTGGTGTCATTCCAATCCCCCCTCCTGTCATCCCAGTGCCCAGACACTGGGATCCAGAAAATTCAACCGCAAAAGACTGGATTCCAGCATCAAGTGCTGGAATGACACTACCTGCAAGAGTATTATACTCAAGAGAAGAGAATGAGTTATTATATCCCCTGGAGGGAGGAAGAGAAGAAGTTGAGATGATAAAAGTTGAACTCGGGAGTTACGCTTTTGCTGCTCAATATCAACAAAACCCCCTGCCGCTTTCAAGCGGTATAATTAAACAAGAGTGGCTAAAGCGCTATAAAAATTTCCCTGATAATCTCTCACATGTAACACAAAGCTGGGACACTGCAGTTTCAACAAACGATTCCAGCGACTTTAGCGTCTGCACCACCTGGGCAAAAATAGATAATAAATTCTATTTACTTGATGTATATCGAGCAAAGCTTGAGTATCCAAAGCTTAAAGAGCAAGTTCTGTCACTAGCTGCAAGATGGGCACCACATGCAATTTTGATCGAAGCAAAAACAAGTGGTCAGCAATTAACACAAGAGCTAAAGGCAAATAGCGATCTACCGATTATTGAAATAGTGCCACACAATGACAAACTCACTCGATTTTATCAAATTGTTCCGACTATAGAGTCTGGCAGGATTTTTCTGCCGCATCAAGCAGTATGGCTCAGCGATTTCGAGTACGAAATTTTAATGTTCCCAGAAGCCCGTTATGATGATCAGGTGGACAGTACGGTACAATATTTACAATGGATGAGAAAAATTAACACCAGTGCTTTCAGGGTCAGGGACTTTGGCCCCAACCCTAATAAAACGCTTAGATGGTTAAGGTATATCTAAAAACCTAAATTTATTTCCCCAAAGCTTCTGACATATGCTTTACCTGTTGCGGATGTTTAAGCTCTGAAGAGACACTTCCCTTATGTGGCACAGCAGGAGAAGCCGATCCAATAGAACAAAAGCCACTATCTCTATTAACTTTTTCAGAACTAAGGTTATCAGATGACGGTAATTGTGCGTTTACACATCGCATTAAGTTCTTTTCTGGACTCTCGAAAGATTTTGTTATCTCGCATTTCCCCGAAGGAGTATGCGTCAAATATAAATGCTGCTCCTCCCCAGGGGAGAAAGAGTTGGAGTCTAGCTTCTTCTGCAGCTCAGGAGAAAGAAATGGGCGTAGTTCCTTCCTCTCGTCACTAGTAAGAGGTTTTAGTCCACCTGACGCACCTTCATGCGTAGGAGAAGTCACCCCTGAGGGTGGATTACTTTTTGCTTTTATTCTAGTTGGGAATGAAAAAAATGGCTTAGACACAGATGATTTTTCAGTTACATGATACACAAGATCACTTTTACTTGAACACATCGTATCACGCTCTACGCTACGTCGCTTAAAAGGTGATAACTTTGCTAGTATCGGCATTCCTTTTTTACAGAACAAACCACCCCCATGTTTCTTCGGAGATTCACTCTCTTGTGACTGTGCTTCAGAACACTCATCACTACTTTCTCGATCACTTTTATCAGTAACTTGCTGTTTTTCAGGTTCCACACTAAAAATGCTCTCCTTACCTTTAACACTTGGAGAATCTGCAAAAACCCCAAGACTTGAGGACATTGAATCATTCCTTGTCGTAAGAAAAGAAGTCGATGATAGCAACCACCAAGTACTATTCCCTATTGACGTGCTTTCATTAGCACCTTTCCATGATAAACCACTAAATCCTGGTTCAGTAAATTGCATTGACGATATCCATTTATTTTCGGACGTGCCTTGTGATAAACAAGGGTTCGTTTGCTGAGTCTAAGCACTAGTCCCTGCTGATCCACTTTCAGCAGCACCTACCTCAGCAGCGCCTACATTATGCGGCAGCACCCCTCGCCTTGGAAAACACGACTGTGGCTCCTTTATCTCTTCAAAGGATGATCTTGGATAGCTACTTGAAGAATGTGCAACAGAATCCTTAGGTTTCGGAGGTGAATTACTATCATAACCACTGTCTGTATCTTTTTTCCTTTGGTTGGGCGGTGTTCTTAGTCCACTCGGTCCTGCATGTATAGGAGAATTTACTGTTGAGGAGAATCGACTCGAGCCACGTCTCTTAAAATTTTCAGGATCCACTGCAAATTCAAAACGTCCGTTTCTTTCACTATATGCAATTGGAGACTCCATAATTTCAGGAAGTAACTGAGCAATTCTTTCATTAGAGATAGCATAAATTGGGTTTTCAGAATTAGTAATATCTGGATCTGCAGTCTTGCCTCTGATATCACTTATAAGATTTTGATATTTTATATTAATTTTGTACACATCCTTATGCTTTAAAAATTCAAGCTGACCACTATATCTTTCTGTTAAAGGTACAAGGACAAAATCATTACCATTCTCTATTTTCTTTTTGTCTGTAAAAATATCATAATCATAAGCGTTAATTGATTTCCCTATCAATTTAAAAATAAAATCGCCAAGAACATCTTTAAAATTTTCGACTTTAGAATCTTCTATTCCTGGAGTTCTAAAATCAAATGCTACTTCCTTTTTAACATATTTTGTTACACTCTTGATTACCTTATCGCTAACGTTTTTGACGTATAACATATGATCTTTATATTCGTAAAAGTCCGAGCTCTTCAGGCCACAGTTTTCTAACCTTGAGTTAAATTCTTTAATATATGCCTGCTTAAAAAATTCAAAAGTCTCTAAATCATATTCCCTCTCAAGGTATTCATCGCTAAAAGCTATACAGTACAAATAAGGCTTACCTATTGCTCCTGTTTTAACAGTTCCTTCCATCCATTCATATGCTTCTTCCTTAGTTATCCCTACTTCTTTTTGTAGACATGCAACCACTTTCGCTCCCACAGCCCTCTCAAACTCATTAGCAAAATGAACCTTCAAGTTACGAATCACTTCATTATTTGTAGAGCCTGCAAGCTTCACTTTCACTATGCCATTACCTAAATCCTCTTTATCAGGATTAGCACCTAGAACAAATGGGAAACAGTTTAAGTTATAATATCTACTTGCTACCTCAGTTCCACCAAGATAGTGCCGCTTTATTATCTCCTCTCCTATTCCTCGCAGATATTCTTTTGTATCAGTATTACTAGCAAATAAACCAACAATCTTTTTACCTTCTACAGTAAAATTAGTATTGATCTTATTACAAGCATAATTATTTAAATTAAACGCTTTAACCAGCTCTTTTATATCCATAACTACCTCTATTAAAAATTGTTAAGAAACAACACTACTTGCTTTTGCCTTTATCTTTACTACTACCGGCACTAGTAGCACTGCTACTACCCAGTTGTGTGTTAGGCTTACTGCTTTCACGTTGCCGCTCGTAGTTTTTATACTTATCAGGACCAATCCATTCTAACCTTTCACTTGGAATCCACGAACCATCAGGTTGAGGTCCTGATTTGCTTTTTTTATCATTTGGCATATTACCCTCCAGTAAAAATATTATGTAACTAATATACTAAAAATAAATTGTAGTGCAAGTACTTTTTTTATATTTTTTAGTATAAATTTTATTCACTCTTTTTTCATAAAACTTAAGTTTTCGAGATTCCGCTAACACGTAGCGGAATGACGAGCTGTCGACATCTATCTATATACCCCTGGATTCCAGTGTCACGCACTGGAATGACAAGTCATTGGCAACCCTAAGTTCCCTACGTCATACCGCGATTCATTCGCGGTATCTCAAGCATAGATTCCGCTAACACGTAGCGGAATGACGAACTGTCGACATCTATCTATATGCCCCTGGATTCCAGTGTCACGCGCTGGAATGACAAAAAGGAAGCACTGGCTCCTGGATTCCAGTGTCACGCACTGGAATGACATGGTGAGGCGTCATCCAAGTAGCTGATGCTGGTTCCATCCAAGAGGGTGTCATCCCAGTGCCCAGACACTGGGATCCAGTTTTTTTTCCATCAAAAACACTCCCTTCTAACATAAAACCATACACTTATCAAACCTAATGTACATCCTGGATTCCAGCGTCACGGGCTACCCTCCTTTGTCATCACAAATAACCCATAGGTGTCATCCAGTACTGGGATCCGGTGTTCTTTATCACATAAGTAGCTAGCACTAGCTATCTCGATAGTGTATTACCATTTCCTCTTGCTGCACGTTCATTCAATACATCAGTAACTTTTGACTTAGGATTTTCTTTAGCATCACTTGCAGAACTACGCTGAGCAGCACTAGATTTTCCATTATCAGTAGTTCCTGATGGAGCTTGCCAAGTATCAATTGGATAATCGTGTTTAATAGTGGCAGATTCTTTTCTTTGAGTGTTCCTTTCAGCAACTTTTTTTGCAAGCTTAGCGTAAGGGTCATACGTTTCCTGCTTATTAGTAGATTTGATTCCTTCCTTGTTAACACTATTAACATTACCATTTAGACGGCTTTCTGCGCAACTAGCAGACCCGCTTTTCTTCTCTTTATTATTGTTTCCTTGTTCATCAGCGGGCCGTCTAGCAGACTTGTTTTCCTTTCCATTATCAAGCTTGTTTCCTTGTCCATTAGTGGGCGGCGTGGTTCCTCTTCCATTAACACTAGTATTTGGACACCTTTCTTCAAAATTAACATACTCGCTTGGCTTAGAATCAAGTTTTATCCCACTTGCCACAGGCTTCTTCTCTGGAACTTTCGGTGGACACACCTCTTTCTTCGGTTCCGCTTTTTCCTTTTCTTTGTCCACTTTTTCTGGTTTTTGTGAATTTTCATGAGATTTTCTTTCAAGCTCAGTAATACGCAATAGATGTTTCAAAGGATCTGACACAATTTCAAGTTCTGGCTTGCTCAGAACAACCGGCCTTACAAATCCGGGTGAAACTTCAAAAAGGGAAACTGGCACTTTAGGTTTTTCTCTTTCATCCACTTTTATTTCTTCACGAACTTCTTTATTTTCTTCCTTTAATGATGTTTTTTCTGCTTTTTTATCTTCTGCTTTAGTTGTTTCTTCTGTAGATGCCTCTACTATAGCTGCTAGCTCAATTCCAAAAATCTCTGCGAACATTGTAATAATCCATCCGGTAACGGCGAGCTGTAACTTGAGTTTCAGATCCTGCAAAAATTGTAGACGTTCGAGCACCCTTGCAAGCTCCTCTTCTGATAACTCACCACTGCCCAATTTCTCCTGCAATTCTTTTATCTCTTTGTCCAACATCTGATCGAAACTTAAATCGTGTGCAAAAATCTTCTTGATTAACTCCTTAAGCTTCTCATGCAAAAACTTCATTATCGCAGCAATCAGGTTTTTTTCTTTCTTCTCCTTGAGCATTTGGTAGATTTTCGGATCATCTACATCTACTTCAAAGAGGTTGAAGAGAGGTTCAAAGAAACTCCAGAAATCTCCGAGTGGTTTTTCACAATCGAAGTAGCCCCCGTCAACATCTTCGATATGTAGCTCTGCTTGAGATGATATTTCATCGATACAACTAGAAGCCTGACGCTCACACTCGAGCCTTCTGAGCAAATCTTGTCTGTCAAGCTTCTCTATGGCTGCTTTCAGTTCATTTAACTTCTGCTCCGCAGAGAAATCTTGCTCCCTGATTTTTCCTTGGAAGATTGAGCTATCGTTTTCGTTATTATCTGAAAAATTTTCCATTATTTTTGTCCCCTCAATAAAATTACTGTCTTTATTGTTACCTGAAAAGCTTTCCATCATTTTTACTCTCTTCATAAAACTTAATAATTTAATTCTATAGTACTAAACATTTAAGAAGTGTTAACGTAAAGATATCAATAAAAATTATTTATATTTTTACACTATGTATATTATATCATACGCCATTTAACCTTTCAATAATATTTTTTATTCTTGCTGCTTTTTCAAGCTCTAGCATGCGCTTTCCTTCTTATTAATGTTCACTTTTGCCTCTACCAACACTTTTTCTTGTAAAGTATTTGATATAAGTTTTATTATACTCTCTAGCATAACTTGTGCAACATATTGTATTCAGAGTGTATTGAACGAGCCTGAAAGGCTGATAAACGAGTATCAACAAAGACTGTCAGAAAGCAAAGATAAAGCTACGTTAGATATATCTTAGCCACTTAAGTAGGGTTGGGCCTGACCCTGAAAGCACTGGTGTTAGTTTTTCTCATCCATTGTAAATATTGTACCGTACTGTCCACCTGATCATCATAACGGGCTTCTGGGAACATTAAAATTTCGTACTCAAAGCCATACCGCTTGGTGCGGCAAAATAACCCTGCCAAATCGGAACAATTTTGAGTGAGCTTATTATTGTGTGGCACAATTTCAATAATGGGTAGATCGCTATTTGCCTTTAGCTCTTGTGTTAATTTGCTGCGAACAAGCTTGCGTAACATCAGTACGTGGAACATCCTTAATAGTCTCGATTGACTCTGTAGGTACATTACCATTTTTCTTAAAACCTTTCTCTTCTATAGCTTCCAGAACACTTTTTCCTCCCAAAAGACAGTTTTCTCCTAAACTTTTCTTCTCAGCTTTTAACTTGTTAAGCCTTTCTTCACTCTCATCATCAATTTCTACTTCTATTTTATTACTATCTTTCTCACTAGGACTTAGATAAATATTAATCTCTCCTGCCTCAGTGATAAAAGACATTTTAATGCTACTTTCTAAGACATCTGTGTAATTTCTTTTTCCATCTTTTGTACCTTCAACTCTTACTATACTCTCCCCAACTTGAAGTATGCCGACTTTTAAATTTAAATCTTCAGCTTTGTTAAAGATTTTCACAGGTTCAATAATACTATCTTGTGAATATTTCACATAAAAACATACATTATCTATGTCTACCTCTTCTGGCTCCCCCTTTTGAGCTTGTCTATCTCTGCCTACAATACTTTCATATGCTATACTCTTTAGCTTGTCTTTAGTTTCTTTATATTTCTTAGAGAGATCATTTATATAATTAGATCCATAATTTTGTGCTAGCTCAGTATTACCGGAGAAAAATTTTTGTCTTGCTTTCCCACCTTTTAACAATAACTTGTTAGTGATGCTTTCTATGATGCCTGAAACTTTATCTTCGTTGCCGTCGTCTTGGTCGGCGATACTATCAGACTGCCTTTCACGCGCTCTGGTTTCATCGCGTGGTTTCACACGATTATTAAGAACACCTTCTATTTCTTCAAGTATTAAACTTGTTACAGTTTCTTTATCACCATTGTCATTTTCATTACCATTATTACAACTTGAATTCAACCTTATTCCTTTCTTCAAGTACTCATTTACTATTTTCTCAATACTTTCTAGAATACTTTCTTCAGATTCTTGTTTATTTTGTGCTGTTATACCTCTTATCTTCTCACAAAAATCTTTAATTAGCCCCTCTTCGCTTGTAGTTAATGGTATTTCTAGCTTCATCGAAAGTAAGTCTTCTAGAAAAAGATGATCACTTGAACTACAGCTCGAATCCTCGTCTTTCCGGTCACAATCACTCGGTTCAGTAGAAATTATTTTATTATCGTCACCGGAGCTATACCCTGGATCATCACGAAGTGTCTGATCATCATTGTGCTTGTTAGGGTAATTACTAGAGTTATTTGTCAAATTCCCTTTATCTTTAGTAGGAACTGTTTTATTATCATCACCGGAGCCATTCCCTTCATTTTTACGAGAATCATCTGAATAATAGCCCTGATCCTTGTCTGGATCCGGATCACTTAATTTAGTACAAGTTGTTTCATCATTAGAACTACAACCTAAATCCTTCAAAGCTTGAAGGCAGTTATGTTCAGTAACATATTCAAATGGAGTCTTTCCACTTTGATCTTGCACATTTCGATCAGCTCCTGCTTTTAAAAGAAATCCTATACCGTCAGTATCGTTACGTTCAGCAACGTAATGTAACAGAGTTTTTCCATCTTGGTTTTGTACATTTGGATTAGCTCTTGCTTGTAGAAGAAACATTATACGTTGAATATAATCATTTAATATACCTCTATCGATTGCTAACCAACCTAAAATATCAGATAATCTTTTATCTAAGTAATGTGACAGAGTTTTTCCATATCGGTTTTGTGTATCTCGATTAGCTCCTGCTCCTAGAAGAAATATTATATGTTGAGCATAATTATCTAATAGACTTCTATCGATTGCTAACTCATTTAAAATGTCACGTAATTTTTCACTTGAGTAATCTGACAGAGTTTTTTCACCTTGGGTTCCTGTTGTATTTGGATCAGCTCCTGCTTGTAGAAGAAACATTATATATCGAGTATAATTGGAATTATCTAATAGATCGCTATTGCTTGCTAACTCATTTAAAATGTCACGTAATTTTTCACTTGAGTAATCTGACAGAGTTTTTTCACCTTGGGTTCCTGTTGTATTTGGATCAGCTCCTGCTCCTAGAAGAAACATTATATGTTGAATATAACCGGGATTATCTAATAGATTGATATCCTGTTCTAACTTATCTAAAATGTCACGTAATTGTTCATTTAATCCCTTGCTTGGTACCCCACCATTCATATTCTATAACCATTACTCACTAATTCTTTAGTGATTACCGTAATACATAGGTAAGTCAATAAAAAAATACACCTTTCCTTCTTCAGTTCTAAGAAATTGTCAAAAGTCTCAAAAAGATGAGTTAAAATAAAAAGAAGAATAGTGGAAGTTTAGTTGTTTACACTTTCATGCTATGCCCATAGCATCATATATTACTTAACCTTGCAATAATTTTTTTATTCTTGCTGCTTCTTCAAACTCTAAATTTTCAGCATGCTCTATCATTTGCTTTCTCAAGTCATCCTTATTAGTATTTACTTTTGATTCTGCTATTGCCCTCTCCTGTAAGGTGTTTGATATAGGTTTTATTATAGTCTTCGGGACAATATTGTGCAATATATTATGTTCTTCTTGTTTTTTTCTTCTTCTTTCAGTCTCTCTTAATGCACGATCTAAAGAACCAGTGATTTTATCTGCATACAAAATTACTCTACCTTCAGCATTACGTGCAGCACGACCGATCGTTTGAATGAGCGATGTTTCTGATCGCAAAAATCCTTCTTTATCAGCATCTAAAATTGCAACCAAACCACACTCTGGAATATCAAGACCTTCCCTAAGCAAGTTAACACCTACTAAAACGTCAATTTCTTTAGATCTTAATTTACATATAATTTCTATTCTCTCCAGCGCACCAATATCAGAATGCAAATAACTCACTCTCATATTTAATTCACTCATATATTCAGCTAAATTTTCAGCCATTTTTTTTGTCAGTGTAGTGATTAAAACACAAAATCCCTTTCCTATTGTCACTTGTGCCTCATGAATTACATCATCAATTTGACTCTCTATTGGTTTCACAATGCAGATTGGGTCTGTAAGCCCTGTTGGACGGATAACTTGCTCTATAAATACATTATTGGTCTTTGCCAACTCATACTTTCCAGGAGTAGCTGAAATGTAAATAGTCTGCGGCCTAACTTTCTCCCATTCTTCAAATTTTAATGGACGATTATCAAAAGCGGAAGGGAGCCTGAAGCCATAGTCAATCAATTTCTTTTTACGCGCCTCATTACCACTGTACATTGCACCAATCTGAGGAACGGTGACATGACTCTCATCAACAAATAAAATTACGTCTTTGGGTAAATATTCAAACAAAGTAGGCGGTGGATCCCCAGCTTCCATTCCATAGAGATAACGCGAATAATTTTCAATACCTTTACATATTCCTGTTGTCCTCATCATTTCAATATCAAAATTAGTGCGTTGCTCGAGGCGCTTTGCTTCAACAATCTTGTTTTGCAAGTAGTAATAATCCAAGCATTCATGCAGCTCTTTTTTGATTAGCTCAACTGTCTGCAACAGAGTCTCACGTGATGTAATGTGATAGCTGTTTGGAAAAATGGTGATTGTATTTAGGCTTTTGGTAATATTACTCGTTATAGCATCAATTTCAGAAATTTCTTCTATTTCATCACCAAGCAGCGATAAACGCCAAGCTTTATTTTCATAATAGGCAGGAAATATATCGATAATATCGCCACGCACTCTGAAATATCCTCTCTCAAACCTGGTATCAGAGCGCTTGTATTGGAGATCAGCTAAGTTACTCAAGAAATCATTAACATGAATTTTATCTCCAACACTTAAAGATATAGTCATGCTGCGGTAGCTTTCAGGCGAACCAAGACCGTATATGCAAGAAACACTGGCAACTACGATCGTGTCCCTGCGCTCCAAGAGGGAGCAGACGGCAGAATAACGCAGCATGTCAATTCTGTCGTTGATTGCAGAGTCTTTTTCGATATAAGTATCAGTTTGCGGCAAATAAGCTTCGGGCTGATAGTAATCATAATAAGAAATGAAATATCCAACAGCATTATTGGGAAATAATCCTTTCATTTCCTCATAAAGTTGTGCTGCTAAGGTTTTATTGTGTGCCATGATCAGCGCAGGTCTGTTTGTCCTTGCTATAACATTTGCCATAGTGAAAGTTTTCCCAGAACCAGTAACCCCAAGTAAAATTTGGTCTCTTTTATTGCTATTTAGCCCCGCAATTAAACTATCGATTGCCTGCGGTTGATCTCCAGCGGGTTGAAAATGTGTAGTGATTTGAAATTTCATAGACTTTACTTACTATCTTTGATTCATTGCATAGTGAACACTATATTGCTTTTAAGATAAGTTGTATAGCTATAAACTTTCCGTAAAGCCATAAAACATTAACCAACAATAGACTTCTCCTAAGAAACTCACTCAACTAACTCTTCTTGTTGAACTAATATGTAGCCAAATTCGCTCGCTTTTTTGATCAAATTTTTTACAGTTCTATCTTTATAGCGTGTTTCATAGTATTCCATTCCTTTTTCTACATATTCCTGTCCGTATTTGAGCATACTATAAAATATGCATGCCATTTTTCTTGCAGTAGCTGTTATTGCTTTTGGTGCTCCTAGTCGTTTTTTCAATCTTCTGTAGTATGCACCCAACGCACTTTTACTATTTCCTACAGAATGAGCAGCTATTCGCAAAGCATTCGCAGCACGGTTAATGACTTTACGTGTTCTTGTGTTAAACACTTTTTCCCCTGTAACTTTATTAGCAGGACTGAGTCCCAACCACGACGAAAAGTGCTTTTCTGTTGGCCATTTACTATGGTTTATACCAACTTCTGAAATTATGGTTTGTATACTTAATACATCAAATCCAGGAATTTTAGTGAAATCCATACCAGTTATTCGGTGCAGTTCCTCATACAAAGCAAAGCTTGGCTTACTTTTGCTATTTTTATTCTTTTGCTTACTTAGCTGTTTGCTTTCACAAGACTTTGTTTCAAACGTTTTATAATAGGCTTCAATATTTCTATCACATTCTGCTATTTTTTCTTGATAAATATTATATAATTCAAATTCTTGCTTTAGCGTGAATAAGTGTTCCTCTCTATAGTCACCAGCTAACGCTTTTGCAATAGTAGACTGATCATTTTTCATTCGCACGTCCCTGAATTCTGCTAATTTTTCAGAATCTCTTTCGCCTTCAATTATAGCTTCAATGATTTTCATACCAGTTATCCCAGTAATATGACTAATAACCTTGTATAATTGTATATTCATTTGAATTAATGCCTTCTGCATACGCAGAATATGTGTAGATGCACTTTCAGTGAGATTTTTGCGTTGCCGCACGTAACTGCGCAATACACACATCTGATTATCTGGCCTAAACGATCCATGAAGCAGTCCGTAGCTATGCAGTTGTTGGAGCCATTGGCAATCTTGAACGTCAGACTTCCTACCAGGTACATTCTTTACATGCCGTGCATTTTACCTCGAATTTGTATGACTCAAGTATTTGAAATAAAGGAATCCAGTATACTCCTGTTGATTCCATAGCTACTGTTGTAACTTTACACTTTTTCAACCACTGTGCTAAGTTATGAAGGTCTTCAGTAAAGCAGCCAAATTTCTGAACGCGTTGTTCATCTCTTCCTTCAGGTACACACACATAGTGTACAGCTGAACCAATGTCTATTCCTGCTGCATTAGATTTCTAATTTACTTTTTGCTTTTTTCATGGTAACTCCTACATATAATTTGTAATAGGGAAACGCTTCAGCTTGGAACGGTTGATAGTACAATCTCCTAACCGAGGTAGTCTAAATGACTCCATCAATGATTTGACCGTTCCTTCCAAAACCATGCTTGCATACGGGCACTTAGGCACCATTGAAAATGTCGGTCATAACTGCAGAGGCGCTCCCTGTACAACTATACTTGAAAACTACTAAAAACTTAAATTTGTGTGTTTCTTTCTGATTTGACAGATTTCGTCTGTTCGATGCTTGTATCTTGTCAAAAGCATCTAATGTTTTAAGCTTAAGCATTAGGTGGAGAAGGGAGGAACTCTGTGCTTCTTCTTAGATATAAAATCTGTAGAGGAGATAAGAATTCCCTTCTCAAAAGTATAGGCTGGAAGGTATCGTAGAAAGACCTGAATGGTTCTAATTCTGTATTCACAAGACTAGCCTTACTTTTCATTTTTAATGGTAACGTATGGGGTTATATATGATCAACAACTTTTTGGGCATAGATATATCAAAAGATCGCTTTGATGTTTTTCTCTCATTTATAAGCAAAAAAGGAAAGCGTGAAACTAGAAAAAGAAGCTTTAAGAACGATGGTTTCAAAGTCTACTGAATTTTCTACACAAACATAATGTAGAAAAAGTAAAAACCTGCATGGAATCTACTGGTTGTTATAGCGAAGCACTGGCTGAATTTCTACACAATGCTGGACATTTTGTAAGTGTTGTAAATCCTTATTGCATAAAATCTTATGCAAGGAGTAAGCTGATACGACAAAAGAATGATCAGACCGATGCAGAAGTTATTGCTGATTATTGCCAAAGACAGGAACCTTCTAGTTGGACACCACCTTCTCCTGAAATGAAAAAATTAAAACATCTTTATCGTTGCTCAGTTGCGTTAAAAGATGAGTTAACATTAGTAAATAACCACTTAGAAAAAAAAGAGAGACTGCCTAAAGAAGTTGCAAATGCTTGGGAAGACCTTGCAATGAATATAGCTCAAAAAATAGAAACAATAAAAAACTCCGTACGTGAACTATTAAATCAACACAAAGAATTGTTGGAAAATTTTCAACTTCTATTGACTATTCCAGGCATAGGAGAAGAATCAGCAATAGCTATTTTAGCTGAAGTTTCTGATATAGAGGTTTTTAGAGATGCCAGGCAATTGGCAGCATATACAGGAGTTATACCACGAAATATGACGTCAGGTTCCTCTGTATATGCCAAACCCAGATTAAGTAAATCCGGTTCACAAACATTACGTAAGGCACTTTTCTTTCCTGCCATAGTAGCTAAGAATCACAATCCTATCATTATGAGCTTTTGCCAAAGATTAAAGGAAAAGGGTAAGCATAATATGGCCATCGTTGGTGCTGCAATGCGTAAGCTACTCCATATCATTTTCGGTATTCTGACATCCAAAAGTGCTTTTGATCCTAACCATATCAAAAACTACAGGGCTAGGAGGTTGACTGAAGGTTTAGTACTTTAAAATCAAAAATGCTTCCTATCTATCTTATGTAAAGTGGTATCTTACACAAATTTATTGAATGTTGTTGGTTAGTGGATATGTTGATAAGTAAACTTCATCTGTTTTGTGCGTATAAAACTAATTTACTTATCAACATATCCACTAACTATAATCTGTGTACTGTTACACAATTGGAAGTATTTTTTGATTTTATGATGCAACTTGGGAAATTTTTATAATTTTTTTGTTGACTAACAAGACGGTATCTCCTGTCATCCCAGTGCTCTTTTTTTGTCATCCGAGTAGTCCCTTTTTTGTCATCCCAGTGCCCCGACACTGGGATCCAGAAAAGTTTGCTTGTAAGCAAGCAAACTAGCATAGAAAGTGGTTACAACATTTTCGATGAGATTATATGGAAAACTGGATCCCAGTGTCAAGCACTGGGATGACAGCAGTCCTACGTCATACCGCGATTCATTCGCGGTATCTCTTAACATAGATCCCGCTAACAAGCAGCGAGATGAAGATTATCGTTTAGCTATAAATATTTAAGAAATTTACCAAACGAAAAAAAAGGCAAAAGAAGCCCTAGTCATTGTCTATTTTCAGTATTTGGCGTTTTTTAAGTCTTAAACACTGCAACTAACCTACGCTGCAAATGTTTAAGAAATTTACTAAGCAGAAAAAAAGGCAAAAGAAACCCCGTGTTAGCTAGTTGTCACTCTCTAATCCTGCAAATTGGCGTACTATACTGTCTTAAACGACTTATAAGCGCGTTTCAGCTTATATAGGTAAAAACCCAGAAATGTTGTGAAGAAATAAGGTGCACATAGTGCAAAAAATTAAAAATAAGACGCCAACTACGTTGTTTTCTTGCTGTTTAATCTGCACAGATGAAGATAACTGAATACCTTCACTATCATGATAAGGGGGATGGCGGAGTTTGTCAAGGAAGTTTTTTCGTTTCTATTCCCAAGAAAAGTTCGTTATATGGTTATGCAAGAAGTCTATTATATTTCCTTACCCATTTGCTTAACTTTCTCTCTACTTTTTTTGAATAAGGTCACTATTGGCATGACAAACATTCATCGTAGTCAATATCTGTTTTGTGTTGCAATATTTCACTTTTTTTGAATATGTCATGCGAAACCTTGTCAGCTCTCTGCATTGATTGTGATCTGCAGTAATATAAGCTCTTCAATCCTTTTTTCCAGGCAAGCATGTGTATTTTATGCAAGTAACGTTTGTGTATGTTGGCAGGCAAGAACAGATTGACTGATTGAGACTGACAAACATACGGAGTTCTATCACTTGCATGTTCTATAATCCATCTTTGATCAAGCTCGTACGCTGTTTTAAATGTCAATTTTTCATGCTCACTAAGAAAATCTAAATGCTGAACGGAACCCTCGTTTGTCGAAATTGAAGACCATATTTTATCATTGTCTTGATTTTTTTCTGCTAATAGTTTTTGCAAGAATTTATTTCGCACTACAAATGAGCCTGTCAGTGTCTTTTGTATGAATACGTTTGCTGCATATGGCTCTATTCCAGGAGAGGTATTGCCTGCAATAATGGAGATTGAGGCAGTTGGAGCAATAGCGAGCTTGTGTGTAAACCTTTCCATTAGATCAACTTCTTTGGCATCAGGACATGCCCCCTTTTCCTCTGCTAATTTTTTAGAAACTATATCTGCTTGCTCACGTAAATACTTAAATATTTTTTTATTCCATTGTTGTGCTATTACTGATTCAAAAGGAACCATTTTGCTTTGTAAAAATGAATGAAAACCCATCACACCAAGACCAATACTGCGTTCTCTGGCTGCAGAATATTTTGCTCGCTGCATTTCATTCGGTGCTTTATTTATGAAATCTTCCAATACATTATCAAGAAAGCGCATTATATCTTCTATGAAGAGTTTATTGTCTTTCCATTCTTCGTAGTACTCAAGGTTTACGGATGATAGACAACACACAGCAGTGCGTGACTTATTCAGGTGATCATAACCTGTAGTTAAAGTTATTTCACTGCATAGATTTGACATCTTGATGTCTAAGTTGAGCTTTTTGTAAGATTCTGGCTTATTGTTATTTGTTGCATCAAGGAAAATAATGTAAGGTTCTCCAGTTTCAACTCTTGCTGTTAATATTTTGATCCATATATCCCGCGCTTTTACAGTTGAAATAACCTTATTGTTGTGAGGGCTTATTAAATTCCATTCTTGATCATTCTCAACAGCCTGCATAAATTTATCTGTTACTATTACAGCATGATGTATATTTAACGCTTTGCGATTTGGGTCACCGCCTGTTGGCTTGCGCAAATCCAGAAACTCTTCTATCTCCGGATGAGATACAGGAAGATAGACTGCTGAACTTCCTCGCCTTAAGGATCCCTGACTAATTGCGAGCGTTAGAGCATTTTGCACCACAATAAATGGTACAATTCCTGATGTTTTACCACTACCTTTTACACTTTCACCAATTGAACGTAAATTTCCCCAATAACTACCTATGCCTCCTCCACGTGCAGCAAGCCAAACATTTTCATTCCATAAGTCAACTATTCCCTGCAAGCTGTCTTCGGTTTCATTAAGAAAGCAAGAGATAGGCAACCCTCTCTTGGTGCCACCATTGCTGAGTATTGGTGTTGAAGGCATGAACCACAAGTTGCTCATGTAGTCATAAAGACGCTGCGCATGTTCTTTGTTATCAGAATAGTAATTAGCAATACGTGCAAAGAGGTCTTGGTAACTTTCATTTTCTATTAAATACCTGTCTGATAGAACTGCTTTTCCAAAATCGGTTAATTTGCTATCCTTTGCGTAATTAATAGTAATGTTATTCATAAAATTCCTTTTATTCTTTTATTATATATAGATACTTAAAAGCCACTTTGAGCGATTTTTAAGTTAGGTTTTTCGGATTTTCTTGTTGATGCTGTAATGCAAACAAGATACCGTCAACCTGACTGCCATATATTTTACAGTAACTCATATAACTTATCTGCATATTTATTTTTTTTGCAACATGTTGAACATAACTTTCTGAGTGATGAAAATAGTCTCCTTTGTTTACAAAGTCAATACCTTCACCTTCCTTTCTTCTTATTAAACATATAATAACCCCTTTTTTGCTCGTAGATCTTTTTGCTAATTCCAATTCTTCTTGAAAGTCATGTAGATAATGTAGCACTTCAGCAAAGATAATTACATCATACTGCTGGTTTTTCTTTTGTTTAAGAAACTCTTTCATTTCCATATGTATTAATTCATTGTAAACAGGCTTACCTTTTATAAAGCATCCTCTTGCGATATTTAGCATTCTACTTGAAATGTCAATTCCTGTTATGTGGCTTCCAGTACTATTTATTTTTAAGAAATGACCACATATTCCAGTCCCACAACCAAGGTCAAGTATATTGAGCTCAGAAGTGGAGTTGTTGAAGATTTTTGTAATTATCATGTGTACAAGTTCATGCCCTCTATACTGTTTAGCAATCAACCAATGCTCAACAAAATATTCACCTGTGTAATCAAAATATTGTCTTATGAGGTTTTTTGGCAATTCTGTAATAGGCGCTGAGTTTGTCATTTTTTTTATATAGTAAGATGCCTCCTCGTGATCACTATCTAATTTTAGTGTCTGTGTTAAATAATTATAAGCTTTATTAGTATTCCCTACCGCAAAATGACACCTTCCGATGTTATACCAGACTATGGGTAAATGGGGGTAAAATATGCTAATTAACCAAAATCGTAACTTTGCATCTGATATGCTACCTTTATAAAAGTGATATAAACCGATTTCAATGTTGGTATTTAACAGGTTCTTAGATTTTTTAAGAAGCACTGTCATTTCTTTATGAAGAGTATTATATTTATTCACAATGAAGTGTTTTACTTTCTTAATATTTAATACACCAATGAGCTTAGACATACAATTTAAAGCAACGTTTTTTATAAAAGAGAGATTACTTTTCATACATGAGAAATACTCCGAATGTTCATTATCATTTTTAGGCAATTGATTTTAACACATTTTATCTTACAAAATATCTTTTTTATTAATTTTTACTGTATATATAAGTTTAACGCATATTTCTCAGATTGTACTGTTTAGGATTGCTAGTATATTGTTGTTGATAATATAAGTAAATGTTTTGTGCAAAAAGGCGTTGACATATTATTTATTAGGTTATAATATAAAGATTAATTTAGTTTTTAGATGTTTGACAAGTTTTATGGTAGAGATTAATTTAATCTCAATTCAATTTTAATAATATTTAACTCTGCATATTCTGCATATAGTCGGATAAATAAATTATTAAGAGCACTTGATGGATGCCTTGGCGTTAAGAGGCGATGAAGGACGTGGCAGGCTGCGATAAGCTGTGGGGAATTGTCAACAAATTTTGATCCGCAGATTTCCGAATGGGGAAACCCAACTAGCTTGGCTAGTTATTACATACTAAGTATGTAAAGCAAACTTGGTGAACTGAAATATCTAAGTAGCCAAAGGAAAAGAAATCAACCGAGATTCTGTTAGTAGTGACGAGCGAAAGCGGAAAAGGCTAGTGATTTAAGAATAAGAATTAGAATACTCTGGAAATAGTAACCATAGAAGGTGATAGTCCTGTATAAGTAGAAAGTTTTTAAATCCTTGAGTAGAGTGGGGCACGTGAAATCCTGTTTGAATATGGGGGGACCATCCTCCAAGCCTAAATACTCCTTAACGACCGATAGTGAACAAGTACCGTGAGGGAAAGGTGAAAAGAACCCCGGGAGGGGAGTGAAATAGAATCTGAAATCAAGTGCTTACAAACAGTTGGAGCTCTATATCAATTTATTGATATTTAGAGTGACAGCGTACCTTTTGCATAATGGGTCAGCGAGTTAATCTATGAAGCAAGCTTAAGCCGTTAGGTGTAGGCGTAGCGAAAGCAAGTCTGAATAGGGCGTTTTAGTTTTATGGATTAGACCCGAAACCAAGTGATCTAGTCATGACCAGATTGAAGGTGTGGTAAAACACACTGGAGGATCGAACCAGTTAATGTTGCAACATTATTGGATGAGTTGTGATTAGGGGTGAAAGGCCAATCAAACTTGGAAATAGCTGGTTCTCCGCGAAATCTATTTAGGTAGAGCGTTGTATGTATGTTGTTGGGGGTAGAGCACTGGATAGACTAGGGGGATTCAACGTCTTACCAAATCTAACTAAACTCCGAATACCAACAATTAATTATACAGCAGGCACACTACGGGTGCTAAGTCCGTGGTGGAAAGGGAAACAACCCAGATCACTATCTAAGGTCCCAAAATTACAGCTAAGTGGGGAAGGAAGTAGAAAAACCATTACAGCTAGGAGGTTGGCTTGGAAGCAGCCATCCTTTAAAGAAAGCGTAACAGCTCACTTGTCTAAATAAGTTTTTCTGCGCCGAAAATGTACCGGGGCTAAAGCTGTATACCGAAGATGTGAGTGCTTATTGATTTCGATCAATAGGCGCGGTAGCGGAGCGTTCCGTAAGTCTGTGAAGGTGGTTTGTGAAAACTGCTGGAGATATCGGAAGTGAGAATGCTGACATAAGTAGCGTAAAAGAGTGTGAAAAACATTCTCACCAAAAATCTAAGGGTTCCTACGTTAAGTTAATCTGCGTAGGGTTAGTCGGTTCCTAAGGCGAGTCCGTAAAGGAGTAGTCGATGGCAATTAGGTTAATATTCCTAAACCTCTTAAGTGTGACGGGTTTCGTATTTGTATAGATCTTATTGGATTGATCTATGCTTAAAAGAAGCTCCAGGAAATAGCACTTATATTTATGAGGCCGTACCGCAAACCGACACTGGTGGATGAGTAGAGTATACTAAGGTGTTGAAAGAATGATGTTGAAGGAACTCGGCAAATTATACCTGTAACTTCGGAAGAAGGGTAACCTGCTTTTAGGCAACTATGAGTAGGTGGCACAAAATAGGGAGTAGCGACTGTTTACTAAAAACACAGGACTCTGCAAACACGTAAGTGGAAGTATAGGGTCTGACGCCTGCCCGGTGCTGGAAGGTTAATAGGAGGGGTGCAAGCTCTAAATTGAAGCCCCAGTAAACGGCGGCCGTAACACTGACGGTCCTAAGGTAGCGAAATTCCTTGTCGGGTAAGTTCCGACCCGCACGAATGGCGTAACGATTTCTCCACTGTCTCCAACATCACTTCAGCGAAATTGAATTCCCCGTGCAGATGCGGGGTACCCGCGGTTAGACGAAGAGACCCCGTGCACCTTTACTATAGCTTTACATTGCTATTAAAAGTGTGATGTGCAGGATAGGTGGGAGACTTTGAAGTTATGGCGCTAGCTATAATGGAGTCAACCTTGAGATACCACCCTTTACACTTTTGATATCTAACTATGTTTCATTATCTGGAACTAGGACATTGTATGGTGGGTAGTTTGACTGGGGCGGTCGCCTCCTAAAAAGTAACGGAGGCGTGCGAAGGTAAGCTAGAGCTGGTCGGAAATCAGCTTGATAGTATAATGGCATAAGCTTGCCTGACTGCGAGGCTGACAAGCCAAGCAGAGACGAAAGTCGGTCATAGTGATCCGGTGATTCTGTATGGAAGGGTCATCGCTCAACGGATAAAAGGTACGCCGGGGATAACAGGCTGATGGTGTTCGAGCGTTCATAGCGACGACACCGTTTGGCACCTCGATGTCGACTCATCACATCCTGGGGCTGAAGAAGGTCCCAAGGGTTCGGCTGTTCGCCGATTAAAGTGATACGTGAGTTGGGTTTAGAACGTCGTGAGACAGTTCGGTTTCTATCTGCCGTGGGTGAAGGAAATTTGAGAAGGTCTGACTCTAGTACGAGAGGACCGAGATGGATATACCTCTGGTGTACCAGCTGTTATGCCAATAGCATCGCTGGGTTGCTATGTATAGATGGGATAATTGCTGAAAGCATATAAGCAAGAAACCCTCTTCAAAAAGATTTCCCAATTAAGGCCGTGGAAGACTACCACGTTGATAGGCTATGTGTGGAAGCATGGTAACATGTGAAGCTAACTAGTACTAATAGCCTGATTGATTTATTTGCTTTCTATATGTGTGTATGCAGTGTTAAATATTAAGTTAAAATTGTTAAGTTAGAAATTTTTATTGACTTGGTGGCTATAGCAAAAATGAACCACCCGATCTCATCTCGAACTCGGAAGTGAAACTTTTTAGCGCTGATGGTACTTGAAAAGGGAGAGTAGGTCGCCGCCAAGTTTATAAAAATTTCTTTTTATCGCCTTTTAATAATTCTTTTATTACGAGAAGTCGCTTCTATATTCAAATCTAATAATTGTGGTCTAGGCTTATTCTTATTCTGCTCTAAGTATCGACTTTGCTCAAATGCTAATTCCCATTGTGTACGATAATTAGATTCTTTATATTCATAAAAATCTTCTTTAACATTATTTGTATTTATATTGAGATTTTTATCTTGTTCTTTTCTACTCTCTACCATTAAACACCCACACCCGTTAATTTATTTTAAAAATTTTACTTATGTTATCATAAAAAATATAGTTGTAAATACCTTAATTGAGATTTTTTTTATTTTATCTTTTTTAAGCAAATAGTTAGATCTTTTTGTAAGTTTTTATAATTTGCTTGCATAATGTTTCTATGAGTTAGTATTATGTAGTAGTGCCCTATATTGCTTATATTTAAAATGCTAATTTTAGCAAGCATTCGTAATTGCCTTTTTATTTTATTTCTTTTTGCTGCTTTTCCGGCTTTTTTACTGATAGCCAGACCTACTCTAATAGTATGAGTGTACTTTTCAGGTTCTCTTTCTTTTATGGCGTACAGTGATATATAAAGCCCACGATAAAAAAGACTGCTGAGTGCTAACTTATTTTTGAAAGCAAAGGAAAAATCTTTTTTTTTATACTTACTATGCGCATAATTTGTTACACCCTAATGAACGGCGCCTATTAAGGATTTTTCTTCCAGCTCTTGTTGCCATACGTGAACGAAATCCATGTCTGCGCTTTCTTATCAAATTTTTTGGTTGAAATGTTCTCTTCATTGTTTTTATATTAATATAATTATTTATTTTAAATTGTTTTACTTTATTGTCAAATGATGGTGAACTTGTATGACATTTTCGTAGAATAAAATTTGATGCATGGGAAAATGAATTCGGTGATAGTCATACCTGTCCTACTAATCCTTTTATTTTGTTTTAGTAGGTTTCAAGAAGTAAATAAGGTTAAATCTTATCTATATCTTAGTTGTGTATGGATGCTAACTTGGTTGTTAGTACTCTATAATAATTGTTTTGTAACTTTTATTTCTATAGCGTTACTTTTTTTCATGCTTGCTTTTATCTTTAAAAATAAAAGAAATAAGATAATAAAACTTTCGTTATTTGTGGCTTTGGCCATATCATTTTTTATCACTTTATTTATAATGCTATCTATTTTTATTCAATCCATTAATTTTTTTAATAAAGTAGCTATTTCAGAATTCTTGTTTTGCTTGAAATGGGGCCACAATGTAGTCACTGTCAATGAAGAGAAGATAGGATATTTTGGTATAGCGCCGCTTTTAGTAGGTACATTACTTATAACTATTATAGCAATGTTAGTTGTCGTTCCGCTTGGTTTATTTTCTGCAATATATATTAGTGAATATGCGAGTGAGAAAGTGCGTTATATTGTTAATACAACTTTGCAAGTTTTATCTGCTATTCCTACGGTTGTATATGGATATTTTGCGGTTGTGTTCTTGTCTTTCTTTATAAAGCAGGTAGCAAATTTTTTTGGTTTAAGTATACACTCAGAAAGTGCCTTAGTTGCCGGTTTATCGATTGGGATAATGATTCTTCCTTTTATTATTTCTTTACTCGAAGATGCCATAAGATCTGTTCCAAAAAGCTTGCGTTATGGCTTCATGGCACTTGGCGCAACTCCAGCGGAAACTATATGGCATATAACAATACCTTATGCAATGCCTACAATTTTAAGTGCAATTTTATTGTCAATTTCAAGAGTGATAGGTGAAACAATGATTGTGCTAATGGCTGTGGGAATCAACGCAAATTTGACTTTTAACCCTCTTAATTCAGTTACTACCATTACCGTGCAGATCGCTACATTACTTACCGGAGATCAGGATTTCAATAGTGTACAAACTCTTGCTGCTTATGCGCTTAGTTTAGTATTGTTTATTATTACTTGGCTATTAAATGCATTTGCATTGTTTGTAATGAAGCGTAACTAGTAAGCGTTTTAATGTTGCAAAATTTCTATTAATAATATAAGATTTATTTTCTTTAGAAGTTCTTTTATGGAATTATAGTGTTGGGTGATAAAAATAAAGAGATGAATATAGGTAGAGCGATTAAGGTAACTCAAGCAGTTGTTGATATAAAATTTGAAGGTGAATTGCCTAAAATATTTAATGCTTTAAAAAGCAAACTAAAATATAAGGATAAGGAGCTGGTTTTAGAAGTTTCGCAGCATATAGGTGACAATATAGTTCGTTGTATTGCTATGGATAGCACAGATGGCATGTCAAGGGGGGATGAATTTGTTGATACAGGCGCACCAATATCAGTTCCGGTTGGGCGTTCAACTTTAGGAAGGATTTTTAATGTTGTTGGAGAGCTTATAGATGAGTGTGGTCCACTGAAGGGAAAATATAACTTAGAGCCTATACATAGAGCACCTCCAAGTTTTACTGAACAGAGAATACAGGAAGAAGTTTTAGTTACGGGAATAAAAGTTATAGATCTTCTTGCACCTTATCTTAAAGGAGGAAAAATTGGCTTATTTGGTGGAGCCGGTGTTGGTAAAACAGTCCTGATAATGGAATTAATTAATAATATAGCAAAAGCTCATAAAGGATTTTCTGTGTTTGCCGGGGTAGGGGAGAGAACGCGTGAAGGTAACGATCTTTACCACGAGATGATCACTTCAAATGTAATAAATATAAATGAGCATGAAAAATCTCAAGCTGTTTTGGTTTATGGTCAGATGAATGAGCCTCCTGGAGCAAGGGCTAGAGTTGCTTTAACAGCACTTACTATGGCAGAGTATTTTCGTGACCGTGAAAACCAAGATGTTCTATTTTTTGTGGATAATATCTTCCGTTTTACACAAGCTGGTTCTGAAATTTCTGCTTTACTTGGAAGAATACCGTCAGCTGTTGGTTATCAGCCAACCCTTGCAACTGATATGGGTGCAATGCAAGAAAGAATAGCTTCAACAACTTCTGGCTCTATTACTTCTGTGCAAGCTATATATGTTCCTGCGGACGATTTAACTGATCCAGCCCCAGCAACTACATTCTCTCATCTTGATGCCACCACAGTGTTGTCAAGGCAAATAGCTGAAATGGGAATATACCCTGCTGTTGATCCACTTGATTCAACTTCTCAGTCTTTATCTGCTGAAATCATTGGTGAAGAACATTATAAGGTAGCTTCTGAGGTGAAACGTATATTGCAAACTTATAAATCACTGCAGGATATTATCGCAATACTTGGTATGGATGAGCTATCTGATGAAGATAAAATTATTGTTGATAGGGCTCGTAAGATTCAGAAATTTCTTTCTCAACCTTTTCACGTTGCAGAAATATTTACTGGTATGCCTGGTAAATTTGTTTCACTTTCTGATACTGTTTCCAGTTTTAAAGAGATTGTTGAAGGTAAATATGATCACTTACCAGAGGCTGCTTTTTATATGGTGGGGAATATAGATGAAGCAATAAAAAAGGCTGAATTAATACAAGCTGAAGCTAAATAAAAGTTAAAGATTATGAATACTTTTAAAGTGCAATTTTTCTCTCCTGATGATCAAATTTCATTCAGTGGAGTGGTTTCTCTTTCAGTAATTGGGCTCGAAGGGGAGCTTATGATTTTAGCTCACCATGCTCCTTACTTAATTTATTTATTGCCTGGTATGATTACTGTTAAAATGAGTAACCAAACAGAAAAGAAGGTTGTAATTGATAGTGGCGTATTAGAAGTTGCAAATAATAATTGTAGCATTATAACAAGTCAAATTCAGGTTTTTGATCGTGCAATTCATGATGAGAAATCGTTTAAAAATAAGAGAATTAGTATATATTTAAGTTATCTTGATGAGAAATTTCTTTCTTAGTTATTTTAGGCAAAAAGTCGGTCTTGTCATCCAAGTAGCCCAACTTTTGTCATCCAAGTGCTTTTTTTTCTGTCATTCAGTATTCTCTTCCCTGTCATCCCAGTATTCATCTTTGTCATCCCAGTGCGTGACACTGGGATCTAGGTGTAAAAATATTTGTAAATTATGCAATGGGTAATAGATTCTAGGAGCATATAATGTTCATAATAAAAAAAAGATGGATCCCAGTGTCAGCTACTTGGATGACAAAGGAGGGCGTTTGGATGACAAGATTTTGCAAGGGTATTTTTTTTATGGGAGATTAATATGGAAATTTTTCTTGATAGCGTTGATTTAAATGAAATTAAAGAACTAAAGGAGTTCATTGACGGCATAACAACTAATCCTTCTTTAATAGCAAAGTCCGGGCGTAAAGATAAATACGAGGATTTAGTGCGTGAAATATGCTCTATTATCAAGGGGCCTGTTAGTGTTGAAGTTGTTGCAAATAACCATGCAGATATGGTTAAAGAAGGCCTTAAGTTAGCGAAAATCGCTGATAATGTTGTGGTAAAATTGCCCCTTACATATGAAGGATTAATTTCTTGTAAAAAGTTGTGGACAGAGCATAAAATACCTGTTAACATCACATTATGTTTTTCTCCTGGACAAGCACTGCTTGCCGCTAAGGCCGGTGCTTGTTTTATTTCTCCCTTTGTTGGTCGCCTTGATGATATAAGCTATGATGGCTTATCGCTAATAGAAGATATATGTACTATATATTCTAATTACGGTTTTGATACTAAAGTTCTTGTTGCATCAGTGAGAAGCCCAGCACATGTAATAGAGGCTGCAAGGCTTGGTGCTGATTCAATTACTGTGCCAGCAAAAGTACTTAGACAATTAATTAATCACCCACTTACTGACCAAGGGCTAGCAATATTTGAAAAAGACTGGGGTGCAAAATAATAAACGGTCACTACTCTGAATCGGTTAACAAATTGGACGCTTGATAAGCGTAATTTGGAGCTTCTTGTGTAATGACTACATCATGAGCATGACTCTCTCTTAATCCTGATGCAGTAATAGTAACAAATTTACAATTTTTTTTCATCTCTTCTATATTCCTATTACCAGTATACCCCATTGCAGCTTGCAATCCGCCAATCAACTGATGGATTACTCCTGAAGCTGGACCTTTGAATGGAACTCTTCCTTCCACTCCTTGTGGAACTAATTTTAGTTTTGAATCTTTATCTTGAAAATAACGGCTAGCTGAACCTCGTTTCATTGCACTAATAGATCCCATTCCTCGATAGCCTTTATATGCTCTGCCCTTATACATGATAATCTCACCTGGGCTTTCGTCAGTGCCAGCAAAAATCGAACCAATCATCACAGAGTCAGCACCAGCTGCAATAGCTTTTGCAACATCTCCTGAGTATTTTACCCCACCATCAGCAATTAGTCTGACGTTTCTTGCTCTACACGTCTCTGCAACATTCTTGATTGCAGAGAATTGTGGCACACCAACACCTGTAACTATTCTGGTTGTACAGATTGATCCTGGTCCTATTCCGACCTTCACTGCATCAACACCCGCATCAATCAACGCTTCAGCAGCCTCCTTTGTTGCAATGTTTCCGCCAATTAATTGCGTATTAGGATACATCTTTTTTATTTCCCTAATGGTATTGATAACGTTTTCGGAATGACCGTGAGCAGTATCCACAACAACTACATCAACTTCTTCTCCGATCAAAGCTTCACATCTTTCTATACCATCTTTTTTACCAGTGCCAATTGCAGCGGTAACTCTGAGCCGCCCTTTACTGTCTTTACATGAATTTGGGTATCTATTGTATTTTTCAATGTCTTTAACCGTAATTAAACCTATACAACAAGAATTTTCATCTACGACCAAAAGCTTTTCTATTCTATTTTCATGCAACAATTTCATTGCTGAGGCACTATTCACTCCCTGCTCCCGCACTGTCACTAACTTATCTTTTGTCATCACTTCGGAAACTTTTACATTCATGTTCTGGTCTTCAATAAACCTCACATCTCGGTTAGTTAAAATTCCAACTAACTTGAGTTGATCGACTACAGGAATGCCAGAATAATTGTGCTCTCTCATTAATGAAATTGCTTCCGCAACTGTTTTATCCGGTGAAATCGTAATTGGGTTATACACGATCCAACTTTCATATTTTTTCACCCTTCTTACTTCTAAAACTTGTTCATCTATTGATAAATTCTTATGTATGCAACCTATCCCTCCATGTTGGGCAATAGCTATTGCAAAGCCCGATTCAGTAACAGTATCCATTGCAGAGGATATGAGAGGGATATTTAGTTCTATATTATTTGTTAAATAAGTTTTTGTATCTGCATCGCAAGGCAATATATTAGAATAGGCTGGCAAAAGAAGTATATCGTCAAACGAATAACAAGCTTCCATTTTTTTCATAGGCTTTATTTAAAGCTTATACGCCAATTAATTAAATTGCAATAGGACTTTTGCAAAATAAGCATTCTACATTATTTGCCAGTAAACAAAACTGCTCAATAGTTAAGTTTTCTGGACGTTCGTTTCCACTCAATTTAGCGTTTTCAAGGACAGTTTCAGCGTGGTTCGTTATATTTTGCAAGCTATTTCTCAGCATCTTTCTTCTTTGAGCAAAAACGGCACGTGTTAATCTTGTTAAGGTTTCCAAATTTACTGCAAACTTTGGGGTAGGCAAAGGATTTACTGTAATTACTGAAGAATGTACTTTTGGCCTTGGAAAAAACTCTTTAGGTTCAATATCAAATTCCTTTTTTATATCACATAGTAACTGGCTTAGCACTGATAAGGAACCATAATCTTTAGAATTGGGTCTTGCCGTAATGCGATCTGCTACCTCTTTTTGAAACATTAATGTCAAGTTCGTAAAAAATTTTATATTATTTAACCAATTTAAAAATAACGCTATCGAGATATTGTAAGGCAAGTTAGCAATAACTTTGACTGGGCGCTCTATCAGCTCTTCTTCTATAACATGCAGTGCATCCGCTTCTATAATTCTATACTTTCCTTGATGCTCATTTAGCAGTTGGTCATGGTGTTTTACTAAATCTCTATCTTTTTCTATAGAAAGTAGAGACTTTGGATTATGCACCAATATTTCTCTTGTTAATGCACCATATCCAGGACCAATCTCAATGACGTTAAAATTCTCTAGATTGCCAGCTAAAACGACTATTCTTTTTATTATCTCACTCGATAAAATAAAATTTTGCCCTAGACTCTTTTTTGGCTTCAGTAAAAATTTTCTCATATTATTTTCATTATACAGTATTTTAAAAATCAGTTGACTAAAATCCATTGATAATTGTATATTATTAATGTGTTTAACGCCGGCTTAGCTCAATTGGTAGAGCAACTGACTTGTAATCAGTAGGTTGTCAGTTCAAGTCCGACAGCCGGCACTCTCGCCCATATAAGTAAAGTTGATGTCCTTTTTAATAGTAGCAAATTGGAAGATGAATGGAACACGGTCTTCATTTGTTGACTTTATAGGCAAACTTAATAACAAGAACAATGAGATTACTTCTAGACTAGTGATTTGTCCACCATTTACCGCATTTTCAGACAGTATAGAGTTGAGCGATAATATTAATATAGGAGCACAGAATTGCCATTATAAAAAATCTGGTTCTTACACAGGTGAAATTAGCGCAGAAATGTTAAAGGAATTAGGGTGTACTTACGTAATACTTGGGCATTCTGAAAGGGCTAACGAAACAGATAGTGAAATAAAACTTAAGTCGGAAATAGCAATAGAATCAGGCTTACACCCAATTATCTGTGTAGGTGAAAATTCAGAAGATTATAAGAATGAAAAAACAAAAGAAGTAATAGAATATCAATGCAAAAACCGTTTGCCAACACACGGTGAATATACCGTAGCATATGAGCCAATATGGGCAATAGGCACAGGTCATGTGCCAAATAATGATGCAATTGCTGAGGTGATAGAGGTAATAAAATTGTGTACTGGTAAAAAACACATTACATATGGTGGTTCAGTCAGTTCAGAAAATATAGAAAATTTGTTAAATATTTCAAATTTATCAGGAGTTTTAATTGGCAGTGCAAGCTTAGATTTCGATCACTTTTATAAAATCATACAACAAGTTGAAAAAAAGTTTTCTCTTATCAATTCTAAAATCAGCAACTAAGAATCCTATAGCAAATGGCATCATTCCAGTGTCAAGCATATATCTGTACGAACATCTAGTAAAACGACATACTGACCTATAGCTAAAGTGACTTAGGTTTACCGATAATTTGAAAAACAAAAATTCGTCATTCCGCTACTTGTTAGCGGAATCTATGCCAAGATACCGTGGCGGTATGACGTAGGAAAACCTTTCTTGGGTTAGCTATAGCTAAAGTAATCTAGAAAATTAACGATATTTTATTCCCCGGTGAACGCTCTATTTTGTTTTCCAACTCTAGTTCTAAAAGAGCCATTAGAGCTATGTTGGCAGAAAGTCCGCTTGCTAATATAAGTTCATCTATATCAACAGGTACAGAGTTAATATGATCAACTATAACAGATTTTGCCTGTTGTAATTTTTCTTGTTTTTGGTTAACAGCATAGTGCTCAACATTAAATAGGTTTTTTTGCTGCGGAGGTAAACTAAACCTAACACTTTCTATTATGTCATCAGCGGACTCGATAAGCTTAGCACCGTTTTTAATTAAATAATTACTACCACTACAGCGTGAATCTAAAGGGAAACCAGAAACTGCAAATACCTCTCTCCCTTGATTTAAAGCAAAATCTGCTGTTATTAGAGAGCCAGAACGTTTCGATGCTTCAATCACTACAACACCCAGCGATAGACCAGATATAATTCGATTCCTTTGAGGAAAATACTGAGGCTTTGGTTTAGTAGCAAATGGAAGCTCAGTAATTACTAAACCACCGTTCCCAGTGATTTTTTTGTATAGATCAAAATTCTCTTTTGGATACACCACATCAATTCCGCTTGCTGTAACAGCA
Organism: Wolbachia endosymbiont (group A) of Norellia spinipes; assembly: GCF_964273535.1. Lineage (NCBI taxonomy): Bacteria > Pseudomonadati > Pseudomonadota > Alphaproteobacteria > Rickettsiales > Anaplasmataceae > Wolbachia > Wolbachia endosymbiont (group A) of Norellia spinipes. The sequence continues at coordinate 743,049 of NZ_OZ187006.1, read as the reverse complement.
ATAGTGGGATGATTTTTGTATATTACACTGTTTGCTGCGGTATCGATTCCTTTTGCAAGTCCAGAAACGATAACAAAACCAGCTTCGCTTAAATCAAGTGCTAGTTTACTGGCAAAATTTCTTCCATTCATCGAAGAGTTGCGCCCACCGATTATTGCAATTATCTCACGGCTTAATAATGATATATTACCAAACGCAGTTATTATAGGAGGACAACTAGAGATATTTCTTAAAAGATCAGGGTAATCTGGGTCACATGCGGGTATAATTTTAGCTCCAATTCTTTCTGCATTATTGATTTCTTCTCGTGCATCTTGAATGCCATACACCTTATTATTAGCCACCCTATTGAGATATTTTAGCACCTCATCTAGCGATCCATGTGTTCTTAGTATACTAAAAAACTTTATTGGTCCTATAGTTCTAGCCAAGCTTAACCATACTTCTAATTCTTTGTTGTTCAATTTATTTATCTTCATAAAAGGCTTGAATTTCTTATCAATTTAGTGTACCCAAGATAATACAAATATACAGTGTTTTATGACGCATTTTGTTACAGATAAATGCATAAAATGTAAATATACGGACTGTGTGGAAGTATGTCCCGTTGACTGCTTCTATGAAGGTAAAAACATGCTCGTGATTAACCCAGATGAATGTATTGATTGCGGAGTGTGCATACCTGAGTGTCCAGTAGATGCAATTGTAACTGATGATTCCATAAAAGATATTTTAGAATTAGATGAAGAATTACTGAGCAGCGAACAAAAAACTTTCAAGTTATTTTACGATATAAATGTAGAATACTCACAAAAATGGCCAAACATTACAGCTAAAAAGCAACCTCTCTATACTGCAGAAGAGTATAAGGAAAAAAAGGATAAAACAGCTTATTTTGATGAAAATTTAGAGTAATACTGCTGAAGAGGAAGAAACTTCTTTTATATCTTATCCTGTTTGTCTTTGGTTATTGAAAATGGTCGCATTATTTAGGTTTTTAGTAATATTTAATATTAGATTAATAATAATCTACTTGGAAACAACGAAAGATTATGTTAAATATAGAATTAACGAATTATTATATAACTTTTAGTAGGATGACAGTATTATAAAATTTAGAGGCATCAAAATGGAAAATCACGCTAAAGAGAGTATAAACCCAACAAAGCATAAAGTAGTATTACCAAACTCAAAAACAATCAATATTGAAGGAACAAAATTTAAGTATGAAATACATTACGATCAATTAGATGAGAAAGATCTCCTTACGATTGAAAAATACGCTAATTATATTTTTCATGCCTACCAAGAGAGATATGATTTAGATATGAACACAGATCATACTGTTAAAGGCTTTACATATAACAACTTAGCAAATTTGTCTGACGATGATTATGATTCTATTACCGCGGATTATCACGAATACCATTATCACAGTGAGTCTATAGCTAATGATTTGACAACAATGATTTATGTTACTCTAAATTTGTATAATGAGAAAAATTACGGCACTTCTTTCCCAAGAGGCGAATTTATAAGAGATGTAGCAGAAGAATTAAAAAACATTGGATTAGACAATAATCAAGGAGAGTTAAATACAGAAGAGAGACCTAAAACAACAATTAATCAGGAGAAACAGGAAAAAGAATTAAAGGAATCTGATCAACAAGATGTTATAACAACTACTGATCACCCGCTAGATGATTATAATCATGATTATCACTTAATAGGCTAGCAAGTAGCGCTAGCAAAAATTAATCAGGAAAAAGGGTTAGAGGGAGCAAGATGTTATCTGATCACTCGCCAGATGAATTATAGTCGTGAGAACCTGTTCATAATCTTTTGAGGATAGGTATACAGATTCCAAAATGAACGGTTCTCACAACCTTTAGTTTTTATTGCTGAAAATAATCATAATGTTAAGTTTTTAACATTATTTAATACTAAGTTAATATTAATTCATTGATAAATTTTTAGCTATAGAAGCAGGTTTTTATTGAAGATAAAAGTATCTTCTATATGCTATATAGCAAAACATAGAATGCCCATGATTCCAACTATAGCAATTTTAAGTGGTGGATTTTCTTGCGAGAGAGAAGTGTCGCTTATGAGCGGAAAAGCCGTAAAGAAGGCACTTGATAGCCTTTCATATAATGCAATAGAAATAGATGTTGACAGCAACATTGTTGAAAAGCTTAAAAAGATTAATCCGGGCCTTACTTTTATTGCTCTGCATGGACCTTATGGTGAAGATGGTTGCATTCAAGGTTTATTGGAAATCTTAGGTATAAAATATACACACTCAGGAGTTATGGCTTCTGCTGTTGCTATGAATAAAGTGATGTCAAAGCATATATTTCGATCCCTTAGTATCGACACTCCAAAAGGTTATGTAATTAGCCAAGAAGATCTACTAAAAAATAATATTAAAATCGATTATCCGTACGTCTTAAAACCAATTAACGAAGGTTCTAGCATCGGAGTGCATATTGTTTCCTCATATGAAGACCATTTAAAATTTAAAAATGACGCTATCATACTTGATGTCATTCAAGTAGCTGACACTGGAATCCAGAAAAAAGAACCAGTGTCAGCTACCTCTATGACAAGAGACTTGATGATCATAGAAGAATATGTCCCAGGAATAGAGTTACATACTGCTGTATTGCTAGATGAAGCAATTGGCACTATGGAAATACGACCAAAAAATAAATTCTATGATTATGAAGCAAAGTATACAGATGGATTTGCAGAACATATATTTCCTGCTGAAATTCCTGACAATATATATAAAATGACCTTGGAACACGCACTGAAAATTCATCAATTTTTAGGCTGTAAAACTATTTCCCGCTCAGATTTCCGTTATAATCCCAAAAATAACACTTTAAAAATGCTTGAGATTAATACACATCCTGGCTTTACTGAGTTATCGTTAGTGCCAGAAATTGCAAAATTGGCAAAAGGAATCAATTTTAATGAATTAGTTAAAATTATTATTGAAGATAGTTTGCAGCACAAAAATATTAGGGATTTAAGTCATGTTGAGCAGTATTACTAGAAGCCAAAGGAGTTTTTTGCGCAAGTGCGCTTTCGTTATTATAACTGCGCTTTTTTTTACATTAGTACTTTATAGTTCACTTGATAAAATAATAAATCGATTTAATTACTACTTTACTTGGTGTAATGAGTGCCTATCCAGTTTATTACTCAGCAATGGATTTTCAATCGATGAAGTAGTCGTGAGCGGCAACAAATTTACAAACAAAAAGGACATTCTAAGTTTGACAGATAGAACGCAACCTATCCTGTATATATCACTTTCAAAACTTGCCGGTAACATACAATCCGTAAGCAGATGGATAAAATACGTAGGAGTTCACAGAATTTTGCCCAATACCCTACATATTAATATAGATGAGCATAAACCGTTTGCTCTCTGGAAAGATAATAACAAAACCTCGGTAATTGATTTCGAAGGCAAAGTGATCGTAGATGACTATCCAGTAGATGATCTTGTTGTAATTACAGGACAAAACTCGTTATCAAACCTAGAATTTGTTAGAGATGTGTTAGAGAGTAAAACTCAATTAAGTAACCACATTTCTTCTTTTGCTTATATAGGGAATAGAAGATGGAATATCATACTTGATAACGATTCCACAGTGAAACTGCCTGAAGATAACCCTTCTAGTGCATGGGACTATTTAAACCACTTGCACAATACAACTGATTTTACTTTCAGCGATTGGAGTATTATTGATATGCGTATTACTGATAAAATTTTTGTGAAGAGGTGATCTGCTGTCATCCAAGTAGCGGGATGACGAGCTTATCGTCATGCTGCCGCGAACCGTCATACCGCCGCGGTATCTCTTAGCCGCTAACACGTAGCGGGATGACGAGTTACTATACCGCCGCGAACCGTCATACCGCCGCGGTATCTCTTAGCCGCTAACACGTAGCGGGATGACGAGTTATAGCTCTTCTCATAATAATCCAAACAAGTTAAGATATGGATTTATGGTAGTGGGGTTTGTATGCCAGCAGCGTATAGTTACGATTTAAGGAAAAAAGCAATGGAGGCATTGGATGAAGGAGAAAGTAGAGCAACTGTTGCAGAGAGATTTAAAATTGGAAAAACGACTCTATATGAGTGGCAGAAAAGGCGTAAGGAAACGGGAGATTTTCAGTCAAAAAAGCCTGGAAGCGTAGGATATAACCATAAAATTACTGACTGGAATGTTTTTACCAAATTTGCAAAAAACCATGGTGGCAAAACTCAGTCAGAGATGGCTAAACTCTGGGGTAATATCAGTCGACAAACGATTCACCGCGCACTTAAAAATATTGGATTTACAAGAAAAAAAGACCTACGGATATAAAGAAAGAAATGAAGGAAAGCGAGCTCAATTTTTAAAGGTTATAGCAACAAAACGTCATGAAAATCTTGTATATATTGATGAATCTGGAATAGATAATACAGAAGACTACCCATACGGATATTGCAGAAAAGGAGAGAGGTTTCATTCATTAAAATCAGGTAAAAAAACTCAGCGTGTCAGTATGATTGCAGCTCTAAATAAAAGGAAGATCATTGCTCCATTGACCTTTGAAGGATACTGCAATAAGGATGTTTTCGAGGCTTGGTTTGAGCAGTTTTTAACTCCAATTTTAAGGTCTGGCCAAACTGTAATTCTTGATAACGCTACATTCCATAAATCTAAAAAAATAGATAATCTTGCTAGAGGAGTTGGTGCTGAAATTCTTTATCTTCCTCCATATTCTCCAGACTTTAACGAAATTGAGCATAATTGGTTTGCTATAAAGAATAGAGCTAGAAAAAATATCCCTATTTTTAAGTCTTTCCGTCAAGCTGTTGATTCTGCTTTTTTATTCTGACTATTATGAGAAGAGCTATACTATACCGCCGCGAACCATCATACCGCCGCGGTATCTCTTAGCCGCTAACACGTAGCGGGATACTTAACCGTCATACCGCGATTCATTCGCGGTATCTCAGCCGCTAACAAGAGATCCCGCTAACACGTAGCGGGATGACGGTTGTCGTTTAGCTACAAACATTAAGAAACTTACCAAATGGAAAAAAAGGCAAAAGAAACCCCGTGGTAATTAGTGTTCACTTCCTAATCCTGCAAATTGGCGTACTATACTGTCTTAAACGACTTATAAGCGCGTTTCAGCTTATATAGGTAAAAACCTAGAAATGTTGTGAAGACATAAGGTGCACATAGTGCAAAAAATTAAAAATAAGACGCCAACTACGTTGTTTTCTTGCTGTTTAATCTGCACAGATGAAGATAACTGAATACCTTCATTGTCATAATAAGGGGGCCGGCGAAACTTGTCAAGCAAGTTTTTTCGTTTCTATAAATCTGGATTTCAGCGTTATGCGCTGGAATAACAACGTAAGGTAAATTTTTCAACATCCCAAAATTACAGAATTTAGTCTGTTTAATTAAGTGTGAAAGGTTACGATCATGCTGAGTCATTAGGAAAGATTAGAATATACAGCAGCTATAAAAACTGTTTAATAGCCACCCAAAACCCTTATTTCCCACTCAAGTTCAACATTAAATTTATCCTTCACTGCATCTTTTACTCTGTTGCCAAGGTTTTCCAAGTCAGATGCAGTTGCATTATCGTAATTGAGCAAGAAGTTACAATGTTTCTTAGAGATTCTAGCTCCACCAATATTTAACCCTAGGCAGCCAGATTTATCAATTAACTCCCATGCTCGGTAGTTTTTTGGATTTTTGAATATGCACCCAGCAGTTTTTCCTCTTATTGGCTGGCTTTTATTTTTTTTCTCAACAATTTCTTTTAACCTTTGCAATATAAGCTCATGCTCTGAGTTTACTCCTTTAAACTCAGCTTCAACAAAAATCCAATTTCCTTTTAAGCTATGTCCACGATAAAAATATCCCATTTCTTTGCTGGAGAACTCATATAGGTTTCCATCCTCTAGGTTCACTGCTTTTATGGATTGTACAACGCTTGCGATGTCACTACCATACGCACCTGCATTCATTTCTATTCCGCCACCAACTGTTCCTGGAATTCCAACTAGAAACTCGAGTCCACTAATTTGTTGCTCTCCTGCAAAGTAAGCAAGGTTCCTGAGCAGCGCAGCACCACCTGCAACAATGGAGTTGTTACCCTTACTTTTAATATATGCAAACTCCTTACCTAATTTTATTGTTATTCCTCGAATGCCACTATCTCGTACTATTATGTTGGATGTTGCACCAATAACGCTAACTGGCAGTTCAGTATTTTTAATCAAGTATGTTAAATCTTCAATATCACATGGTTTAAATAACACATCAGCTCGTCCACCGACGTTTAACCACGTCGCTTTAGACATTAAGATGTCATAACGATAGATTCCACGTACTTTAGGTAAGCTTATAAGCATTTTGATTTCAACTCTAGTCCTGCATCCATACCCATTTTCTCCGCATCTTCTATAAATGAAGTGCGCTCAGTGAAGTATATATTTTTTCCACTTGCTAACATACAACAAAGGTGTAGCATATTTTCGTTCACATATTCAGCAAAAGCTGCAAGTGGTGTAAAACATGAACCATTCACTGTCTTCATAAAACTGCGCTCTGATTTCACTCTTATAAAAGACATATTATTATTAATTTTCTCTACAAGATCGATAATTTTTACATCATTCCTTCTACATTGAATACAAATCGCTCCCTGTCCCACTGCACTTAACATAACTTTTGGTGGCAATACCTCTGTAATTAAGTGATTCTTTTCTAATCTTATGAGTCCTGCTTCAGCTAGAATTATTCCATCAAAACTTTGATTTTGCAATCTAGTTGTTACATTTCCACGTAGCGATATTATATTTAGATCTGGTCTAACATTTAACAACTGAACTTTTCTTCTTATTGAAGAAGTGGCAATAGTAGCCTGCTGTGGCAAAGACTCAAGGCTATTGTGTTTATGAGAAATAAACGCATCGCATGGACTTAGCCTTTCTAAAACACAAGGAATTGTTAAACCCCCTGAGAAAAACGCAGGCACATCCTTTAGCGAATGAACTGCCATATCTATATTATTTTCGAGCAATTCAGCCTCAATTTCTTTAATGAATAATCCTTTACCTCCTATTTCAGCAAGATTTGCGTTTGCATACTTATCTCCAGAAGTTTTTATCTTAACAATTTCAATAGATAAGTTAGGAAAAGAGTCCAGCAACTTTTGTTTTGCTTCCAAAGCCTGGGCAACTGCAAGCTTGCTTCCTCTGGTACCTATTTTGACTAGCATATGTATGACTGTTTGAATACCAAACCTTAACCTAATTAATTATTTAAACACTTTGGTAGCGTGTATCGCATGAACTTCGGTTACCATCTCTCTGATGTCATCCGAGTAGCTGACTACTTGGATCGAGTTTAATTCATCATATGAGCCTTTGCATTTATTGTACTTTAACTTAAAACCAAAAGCAACTTTGCCTTTACAAAATAATAACCTTTTATATGCATAAATAAGCTTACTGGATTCTAGTACTTGCATGACAGCAGTCCTACGTCATACCGCCGCGGTATCTCACATAGATCCCGCTAACAAGCAGCGGGATGACGATTGTCAGGGTGTCATCCAAGTAGCCTCTTTCTTGTCATCCCAGTGCCCAGACACTGGGATCCAGAAAACTTAATTTTAACCAAGTGGCTGCATAATAAAGACTGGATCCCAGACTGGAATGACACCCTACTTAACCGTCATACCGCGATTCATTCGCGGTATCTCAGCCGCTAACAAGAGATCCCGCTAACACGTAGCGGGATGACGAATTACTATCTACACCGTCATACCGCTGCGGTATCTCTTAGCCGCTAACACGTAGCGGGATGACGAGGCTTATCGTCATGCCACCGCGAACCGTCATACCGCGATTCATTCGCGGTATCTCAGCCGCTAACAAGAGATCCCGCTAACACGTAGCGGGATGACGAATTACTATCTACACCGTCATACCGCCGCGGTATCTCTTAGCCGCTAACACGTAGCGGGATGACGAGCTTATCATCATGCCGCCGCGAACCGTCATACCGCGATTCATTCGCGGTATCTCTAGATCCCGCTAACAAGCAGCGGGATGACGGTTGTCGTTTAGCCATAAATATTTAAGAAATTTACCAAACGAAAAAAAAGGCAAAAGAAGCCCTAGTCATTGTCTACTTTCAGTATTGGCGTTTTTTAAGTCTTAAACACTGCAATTTAGCTGCTTTTAAGTGCAACTAACCTTAACTAAAATGTTTAAGAAATTTACTAAGCAGAAAAAAAGGCAAAAGAAACCCCGTGGTAATTAGTGTTCACTCTCTAATCCTGCAAATTGGCGTACTATACTGTCTTAAACGACTTATAAGCGCGTTTCAGCTTATATAGGTAAAAACCTAGAAATGTTGTGAAGACATAAGGTGCACATAGTGCAAAAAATTAAAAATAAGACGCCAACTACGTTGTTTTCTTGCTGTTTAATCTGCACAGATGAAGATAACTGAATACCTTCAGTACCATGATAAGGGGGCTGGCGGAGTTTGTCAAGGAAGTTTTTTTGTTTCTATAGCTACTTGGATAGGTTATTTGGGCAATAGAGAATTTTACAAAAATCTATTTTTAACTTACACTGCAATTTTAAACCTACAACTTATGTACAACAGGCTTATAGTCAAATCTTTTTCAGTATTATGCATCTGTTTATTTGCTTTATACATAACACTGCCAAATTTCTTTGATAATAAGCTTTTTATTTCGAAAAAAAGAATAAACTTAGGCCTTGACCTGAAAGGAGGGGCATCTTTGCTTCTAAACATAGACTTAGACTTCTATTTTAAGGAAAAGCTAGGCATGCTAGCAGGTGAGATAAAAGAGACATTGCTAACAAAAAATATTGAATCTAACGTACAAAATAGCGAACAAGTAATTGTAACTTTAAATAATATTGATGATTATAAAAAAGCATCTGTGTTGATTAATGCGATAAATCCAAATTTAGAGCTAAATAGAAAAGATTCTTCAATTCTCATTTCGTATAAACCCCATTATAAAAATTCTTTGATCAGTGAAGTAGCTGCAGAATCAATAAACAATGTCCAGCGCCGTTTGGACAAACTTGGCACAAAGGAAGTCAGCGTTCAAAAACAAGGGCAGAATAAAATATTAGTGCAGGTGCCTGGAGTAGAAGACACCGAGCAGATAAAATCTCTGCTTGGCAAAACTGCTAAGCTAGCTTTTCATTTGGCAAACACTAACATAGCCAAGGTGCAGGATATAGATCACGAAACTACTGTCATGCTCAAGGATTCTTTAGGTAATTCTTATCCAATATTCCGCAAAACTGAAATAGGTGGCGATTCGCTGGTTAACGCATCAGTTAGATTTGGTCACTTAGGTAAACCAACAGTGCATTTTAAATTTGACAGCATAGCGAGTAAAAGATTCGCGAAAATCACTAAAGAAAATGTGGGAAAACCTTTTGCAATTGTTCTGGATAACACAGTCTTAACAGTACCTACAATACGTGAGCCAATTTTAAATGGAGAGGGAGAAATTAGCGGTAATTTCACTGAAAAACAAGCAAGCGAACTTGCAATACTTTTAAAATCTGGAGCACTGCCAGCACCACTTAAAATAATTGAAGAAAAAAACATTGGCCCAAGCCTTGGAGAAGAATCAATAAAGGCAGGGGAAATGGCAGCAACAATCTCTATTATAGCCGTGGCTTTATTTATAATTATCACTTACGGCAAATTAGGTATATTAGCTTCTGTTGCGCTTTTTTCTAATGTAATTCTTATATTATCAATTCTCACTCTGCTTGAAGCAACTCTAACTTTACCTGGAATTGCAGGTATTGCACTCACTGTCGGTATGGCGGTGGATGCAAATGTTTTAATATTTGAGCGAATTCGCGAGGAAATCAAATCTGGCAAGAGAGTGGAACGTGCTATTGAAGAAGGGTTTAAAAACGCTATAAAGACAATACTGGATTCAAATATCACAACACTCATTGCTGCAGGAATAATGTTCATTATTGGCAGCGGAGCAATTAGAGGCTTTTCTGTCACTTTATCAATAGGAATTTTATGTTCGATGTTTTCTGCAATCACAGTCACAAAACTCCTGATAGAGTTGTGTATGAACCCGAAGGAACTAGTGCTTTGTTAGTCAACCACCTTCATTCCCACAACGTTATATCCTGAATCGACGTGCAAAATTTCTCCAGTAGTGCCACTACTTAAGTCGCTTAATAAGTATAACGCTGCCTTGCCAACATCCTCTATTGTAACATTGCGTCTAAGCGGAGAATTATTTCTATTCCATTCTGATATGAAGTGAAAATCGCTTATTCCAGAAGATGCTAAAGTTCTGATTGGACCAGCGGAAATTGCATTTACTCTGATATTTTGTGGCCCGAGATCACATGCTATATATTTTACACTTGCTTCAAGTGCTGCTTTACATAAACCCATAACGTTATAATTTGGCATAACTTTTTCAGCGCCATAATAAGATAAAGTAAGTAAACTACCACCACCTGACATCATTTTTTCAGCTCTTTGCGCTAAAGCAGTGAAAGAATAGCACGATATATGCATTGCATTGAGGAAGTTATTCAGTGAAGTATTGACATATTTACCATCTAACTCATTTTTATCGGAGAATGCTATTGCATGCACCAAAAAGTCAAGAGTACCCCATTTTTTCTCTATTATTTCAAAAGCGTTATCTATGATTTTTTCATTTGAAACGTCACAGTGTAATATTAGCTCCACATTTAATTCATCTGCTATTGGTGATAGTTTTTCTTTTATTATTTCATTCTGGTAGGTGATTGCAAGTTCTGCCCCGTGCTCTGAGAGAGCTTTTGCTATACCGCATGCTATCGATCTCTTATTTGTTATTCCAGTTATTAACCCCTTTTTGCCTTGTAATAGACTTGTCATCATAGAACTATCTGTTTTTTATAATTTGGAGTATTAACTAGATAAAGTCAATTATGTTTTAAAACATTTTTTGCAGTAACTTGAAGTCTAATACCACTGTTAACAAAAAGGCAGCGATGAGAGTTTCTATAGGGAGAGTAGACCAGCGGACCTTCCCCGCCAGCCTCTCACAGAACTGTGCATGAAGTAGAGTGGGCAGCCAGCGAGTTACTTGTTAAGTACTTTTCCAACAACCCCTCTCCGAACCACGCATGATCGTTTCCGTATCACGTGGCTCTCCAATAATCTAACGTTTTAAGGAGTCACCATCATATTTTCCATATTGGATTTTCTTATGGCATTCATGACAAACAACAAGAGTCTTCCTCTGTCGTTCAATCATTCTCTTTTTCCATTTCGGTAGCTCAGTATTACGTTTACCTAGCAAATCAGCAAGTTTACGTACGTGATGTACTTCAATCTGCTCTTGTGATTTACATAATTCACAAGTTTGTGCCAATAGTCTTTGCTCTATTTCACTACGCTTATTCCATATTGGTATAAGGTTATCACTTATACTTACCCATTTATTCCATTTTAGTGACACAGCACCAAAGTGTGTAATTAATGGTATCTTTGATGGTAAACGATCTACTCTGACTTGGATGACTTTTCGTTTTTCACCTTCGTCGTTTTCAATCATTGCACCAAATTTTCTATAAATTTTCCTGCAAGTTGTTTTGTATTTAGATGCTAAAGTCTTTACTAATGATACTTCCATCACATACTTCAAATAACTTAGTGTGTGAAGGTTGTAGGCCATTTTGTAATATTGTACAATTCCTCGATATTCAGTTTGATACTGAGCAACAATACTGTAAGCTGTATCAAGTGTACGTTGAGGTAAATGTATAGGCTTTCCACAACGCATATATTCAGAACACTTTTTCTGCTTTATATGATGTGGTACACGTAACCCAATACTACCATTAATACATCGTTGTGTCCGATGATCATGTTTATCATCTGCATGCAAGACGTGTATTTTATAACCTAAAAAATTGGCTTTGCTATCACACGCGTGTGTAATAAGCGTTTTATCTTCATTAAGCATAAGTTTGAGCTCCTCATTGAGGAATTTAGCAATCTCATTTTTAATTTGTTCAGCTTCATTTTTTGGTCCTGCAAACCCTACCAGAATATCATCAGCATACCTAACATACCAAAGACGTCGATAATTTAGATCACAAGAATCCTTAGATGGCATACCCTGCACTAATTGACGCAGTTGTTTTGCTTGATCCCAGTTCCCTTGTTTTCTCATCATCGATACTTGCATGGTTAACCTTAAATATTTTGGATTTGTCTTTCTTCGCTTACCTCGGTTATTTGATGGTATTAGTATATGTTCCACATGTTTATCTAACCGATCGAGTAATATGTTACTCAAAATTGGACCAATAATAGAACCTTGTGGTACCCCACTATGACTCTTATTGTACTTCCAATTTTCCATATATCCTGCTTTTAGCAGTCGATTGATTAGCTGAATAAAACGGTTATCTTGGAAGCTTTCACTCAGTATTTTCAACAACATAGTATGATCAATTGAGTCATAACATGCACTGAGATCTCCCTCTATAAACCATTTTGTACCTCTGCCTTTTTGCATTACTGCTCTTAATGCAGTGTGGCATCCACGCTTTGGTCGAAATCCATGTGAACATTCACTAAATTTAGGCTCATAGTAGGCTTCCAATATTAATCGGATTACTTCTTGAAGTAACTTATTTGACCATGTTGGCAATCCTAACGGCCTGCGTTTACCACTCTTCTTTAAAATATAGATACGTTTTACTGGTGTCCACCGATATCGCTCATAGCGTAAATCCTCTATGATTTTATCGATTTTCTCCAAAGACATACCATCAACTGTTTCAGTTGTCACACCTTCTGTCATAGCACCTTTATTACGACAAAGTTTGCCATACGCTCGAAGGTAAAGATCACGCTGATAAAGTAGGCGATATACGTTTTTAACCGGCAAATTTCTTTGTCCACGTTCACGTATAATGTTAAGTATTGTTTCAGCTTTCCGCATCTTGCGTACCTCCCAATTTCAACATTCAATTATCTGTCACCCTTTGCCCTGTATGTGGCTTTCCCACGCTCCCCGGTGATTCGTTACTTTCACGACTACTACGATGACTCCGTAACCATAGAACTCGCGTTCCTTAGGTCATCCCATGTTCCGTCACTAAGAACTGTTCTAGATCAACTTAGGTTTTCCATTCATCCTCTTAAATAAGTTCACTACTTATCGTTCTACAGCCAGAATGTCACACAAACGAAAGTTTAATCTGTGCTTACCGTAGACATGGGGTTTTAAATGCGATACCCATGGATGTGAAGTCCCACCCCTGAAGATTAGAATTCAAGCAGTTTAGCTTTAACCATATTGATCAGGTGTTGCAAGCCGTTATCTTACACATCTTCAGATAACTCTCGCTTTACATACATGCTCTTGTCCTCCTTCCCTTTCGGGTTAAAGTTAGTTGTTCACCTCGAGGCCATTTATTCTGAACCCCGCTTAGCTCTGCTAAGTATTTCTTAATGCGTACCACGGCGCACACTCGCGTCTCATAAAGCTCCCACTAGTCATTGCCCTAACCCTATACTTAATTTCCAGTGCACAAAAAGATTTAGTCTACTCTTTGCGATTCTTTCTAGTAACTTAGCTGCTTTGGTTTTATGCCTACTCAGCTTCTTGTACTTTGTCTGAAACCACTTTCTGAGTTTCCTATTAAACATTCTTATTATGTCCTCTAGCGCAGTTATGTGATACTTCCCGTAATAGTTAAACCAACCCCTTAGAATTGGATTACATATTCGTGATATATCTTCTATTTCCAAGTTTGTTCTTCTAGCAGATTTCCAGCCTCTAATTTCTTTCTTCATCTTTCTCAGACTTTCTTTACTTACGGTTGGAGTAAAACTTACAAATAGACTACCATCTTTTCTATTTCTTACAAGCCTTTTGCGAAATTCATATCCTAGGAATGTAAATGACACATTCTCATGACTATCCTTTCGTTTTCCATCTTGACAGTAGATGATTTTGGTCTTTGTATGTTTTATTTCCAGCTTGCAAGTCTTCAGTCTCTGCTCAAGTTGACTTAAAATTAGTTGTGCTTGGATCTTGCTTACACAATGTATAACACCATCATCAGCATATCTTGCCCACTTTACACTTGGATATTTTCTTCTCATCCACACATCAAAGCTGTAGTGCATGAATAGGTTACTTAAGATAGGACTAACTACACCTCCCTGCGGCACTCCGCTGAGACGCTTTATCTTTGTTCCATCTTCAAGTTGTATATCTGCACTTAGCCATCTTTGTATGTATAAGAGAACCCATTTGTTTGTAGTGTGCTTTCTGACTGCTTTCATCAGTAGATTGTGGTCTATGTTATCATACATTCCCTTGATGTCAAACTCTATTAACCAATTTTGGTCGAAGCATCGCTTCCTGGTTTGTCCTATGGCATCTAATGCTGATTTATTTGGCCTATAAACATATGAATCCTCATCAAATACCTTCTCAAGTTCTGGTTCTAAAACACTTCTTACAACTTCCTGTGCTATACGATCCGAGACAGTTGGTATTCCAAGTGTCCTTGTCCCTCCATCTGCCTTGGTTATATCACAAGCCTTAACTGCAGGTGGAAAATAACTACCAGATGATAGCCTATTCCATAGCCTGTAAAGGTTCTTGCTTAAGTCTTGATCAAACTTTTCAATTGTTAGATCATCAATACCTGCTCCTCCTCTGTTTTCTTTAACTCTTTTATAAGCCATAAACACTAGAGATTTCGGTATATCAAAAGGCTTTGTTCGTTCAATCATTTTCATCCTCCTTCAAGTTGAATGATTTACTAAAGTCGACTAGTTCAACCCCTTCGCTCCATGGTCATTACAACCACTTCTTCACTACTACGAGTTGATCCGCCCCAGTGATTTGTATCGCTACTCTAAAGCTTGAGGATTTGCCTCTTGCTTGTCTCGCTTTGCATCAAATCGACTGGTTCCTGCAGTTCCTTATTAAAGCCCAGATCAGACTCACGCCACCTTTATGCCGAACACCGCCTACACAGTAATCAGGTTCCTTGTACGCTTTTAAGAGGAGAACAACTCACTCCTCCTTTCGATGTTCACTTCCCTTTTCGACACGTTCATCAGTGGTTCACTTACGTTCGCCTTTCTGATCCACACCTTCCAGCTCTTACGCTGATTTTTCCTTAACGCTTATGACCCTATCTCTTAAATAGAGCCACTTAAGGTGGTTTGAAACCTGCTCCTGAAAACCGATTTCGAAGGACCTTCCTTCATCTTCAATAAAGCTTCTCACAAACATTACCCTGTTTGTTGCTGCAGCACACCATCATTCTTTGGATCGAGAAACTTCGAAAGAGCCATAACGAACTAACCTAAAAAGCATTAATAATTATACACAATTCTGAAAAAATATTCAACTTCTTTATTTTTAGTTTATTTTTTTAAGTTTTGAATGCGTTGATGAAAAAAATGTCTCCCATAGGTGGCTTTAGAATACTACTACGCACCTTAGAGGTCCTTTCATAGTAAATTTATGCTAACCTGTGTAATAATGTGTAGTTTATTTCTGTTAGCGGCATGGCAAAACGTACTACTATCTCCATAAGGTACAAAATAGCACAAAATATAAGAAGCTGGATATTAAAGCGAAAATATACCCAAAAAGATTTAGCAAATAAAACAGGTATAGAATACTATACGCTGCTAAGGTATGTAAAAGGAAAATGTGGCATTCCAACTGAAAAGTTAAAACGTATAGCAAAGGCATTGTCAGTTCCTATTAGTAATCTACTTCCTCCACCAAGAGAAGACAGTTGTTTTGATAAAGATAAGGCGCAAGAGACGTACGATTTCATGGGAAAATACATGAAAACAAAGGGGAGAGAACCGCGCAAGGCAATTAATCCATTAACCAAATTTATTCGAGCTCAAGAGGAAAGTGATGTAAAAGCAGCAAGAATAAGAATGGCAAAAAATATGCTCAAGTTAGAATTTGATGCTGATATTATCTACCGAGCAACAGGCTTATCAACAAATGAATATAATAATAAAGAGCTAGTTGTCTGTAAGCGTTACAAGGAAGGACAAGAGATGAAGAAATGGAGGATAATAAGAGAATATACTCAAGAGGAATTGGCAAAAGAGCTAGGTGTAGCACGTTCACAAATACATAACTATGAACAAGGGAAGAGTACCTTTTTAAGCGAGGTGGCGTGTAAAGTTGCAGAAATATTATCAGTGGATGCTGAAGATCTAATAACGGAAGAAGATTACTATGAAGGTGAAGACGAGGAAGCGGAAAATGAGCTATTAAGTTTAACGAGAGAATTCAAAAGAATTGATAATCAGGAATCAAGAGATGAACTGAACATACTAATAGAATTTTTGTCCGAAAGAAGGCAAATCTACAGAGAAAAGATCGACAAAGCAGAAGGGATAAAAGTAGCAAATAATCTACTTATACTAGGTATTTCTGTTGATGCTATTTCTTCAATAACTGGCTTATCTAGAAAACCCATATATACCTCCTAGTCTAAAAAGTACAATATATGAAAACAATATGGTAAAAATACAAACATTATTTCGTATGTCAAGTTTTTTTTACTTCAGAATATCAGAACCAATCATAAGTTATTCCTAATCTTAAAAAGCAACTAGAAATGGGAATTAGTTTGGGAAAGTGTTGAAAAAAAAAGTACATAAATCTTCAAAGAAATGTATCTTTAGGTACTACATGCTTGTTTGACTGCTTTAATTCTTTCTAAAAACGCGAAACTATCATTGCTAGTATGTGTCTAAATAGGATGAAAATAGGCCAACATATTGGACTTTAGGTTACTTAAAGCTTGTGCATATGCTGATAATTTGAATCAAGATTTAAGAATACACTGGCGATTTATTGTGCCCAGTAGTCCATACACTAGAAAGGACGCTCTTAACAGCATCACACGTACCTATATCGGGATCTTCTTGCTTTTCCTCACTAACTCTCTCGCAAAACTTTCCAACACCATAACCTACTAATGCACCAATTACTGCAGCTACAAGAAACACCGCAACAGCACCAACAGGAGTTAAAGTAGCAGCTCCTGCAAGATATGCTATGCTCAAACCTAAAAACAAACCAATTGCTATACCGCCACAAACATAGTATTTGTTGTTGTTTTTAGATTTTATTTGTAATTTAGGGTGTCTTTTAAAACCTATCCCGCAATGTATAAGATTAGCTAACTCATTTGCACCTTCATCACCAATGTTGTTATCAGATAATTCAAGTTTAGTAAGATTCATAAGACTAGCTAAAGCTTTTGCACCTTCATCACCAATATTGTTATATTTCAAATCAAGTTTAGTAAGATTCGTAAGACTAGCTAAAGCTTTTGCACCTTCATCACCAATTTTGTTACTACCTAACCCAAGCCATTCAAGATTTGTAAAATTACCTTCAGCTAACCCTTTTGCACCTTCATCACCAATTTTGTTACTACCTAACCCAAGCCATTCAAGATTTGTAAAATTACCTTCAGCTAACCCTTTTGCACCTTCATCACCAATATTGTTATCAGATAATTCAAGTTTAGTAAGATTTGTAAAATTACCTTCAGCTAACCCTTTTGCACCTTCATCACCAATGTTGTTATCAGATAATTCAAGTTTAGTAAGATTCGTAAGACTAGCTAAAGCTTTTGCACCTTCATCACCAATATTGTTATATTTCAAATCAAGTTTAGTAAGATTCGTAAGACTAGCTAAAGCTTTTGCACCTTCATCACCAATATTGTTACATGTCAAATCAAGTGTAGTAAGGTTTGTAAGACTAGCTAAAGCTTTTGCACCTTCATCACCAATATTGTTATCAGATAATTCAAGTTTAGTAAGGTTTGTAAGACTAGCTAAAGCTTTTGCACCTTCATTGCCAATATTGTTATATTTCAAATCAAGTGTAGTAAGATTTGTAAGATTAGCTAAAGCTTTTGCAACTTCATTGCCAATTTCTGCTCTGTGCAAACTAAGTTTTGTAACGTCTGTTCTATTTTGTAAAAAGCTTACTAGTTCACTTACGTTTACGGCGCAATGACAATAAAGGACACCGTACTTAACATGTTCATTAAAATCCATTTCTTCTCCTTACTAAAATTATCATATAAATATTTTAGCCAGTATTTCAGTGATTGTCAATTTTGTTAACAAATTACGTGAAAATTTGTAGAAAATACCAGACTCTGTAGCGTCACAAAAAATTTGTTCATTTACTTTTTCTAAAACCGC
Organism: Wolbachia endosymbiont (group A) of Norellia spinipes; assembly: GCF_964273535.1. Lineage (NCBI taxonomy): Bacteria > Pseudomonadati > Pseudomonadota > Alphaproteobacteria > Rickettsiales > Anaplasmataceae > Wolbachia > Wolbachia endosymbiont (group A) of Norellia spinipes. Next base: position 724,690 of record NZ_OZ187006.1, on the reverse strand, counting down.
AAAAAAGTACGTATCTTTGTGAGAGCTTGTTTGGTAAAAATAAGGTTGTGAAAATAGAAGGTTGAAATTGTTGCAACGAAGTTAAGCAAATTGGTTCGTATATAAATATGGTAAAAGTAGGCCAATATAGCTAGTTTTGTGGTATAGTAAAATTATTATAAGAAAAGTTCGAACGTGTCATTTGGAAAAGAAGATCATTAGAGGGAAAAGAGGAGCTTGATGATTTGGAAGAGAGCTTAATTGATGAAAGATAGCGCTATGTGTTTCCAAAATTGTGCATAAAAGTAAAACAAAACGAAGGTTAACAGTTGCGTCTTTTTCGCAAGAATAGCTGATAAATGGATTTATGGAAAAAAGGAGTGCCTGAACTATGAAAACATTTACAGGAGAAACTATGAGAAAAAGAACATTAACTGTTACCTGTCGATATGAGCCTGATGAGTTAGCAGATAAACGCTTATCGGATGTATACGGGCAACTGATAGAGAGATTGATAAAGAGAAAAAAAGAAAATAGAGAGAAAGAAACAAATGAAAGTAGTGAGTTTATATGCGAGAGTGTCATCGTGCAAAAAATTAAGCATAGTACGACAAATACAAGTTTTCTTGTCGTTTTAATCTGCACAGATTGCGAAGTTAAATGAAATAGCTTCAGTTTCATGATAAGGGGGCTGACGAAACTTGTCAAGTAAGTTTTTTCGTTTCTGCGGGCTACTTCTTGACACCAGTGGTGTTAAGTATTCGTACAGTTATTGGTATTATTAAGATACTCCCTAATCTTCTTTAAATCCTCCCAGGCTAAACGTTTTTGCATTGGCTGACGCAGTAGGTAAGCTGGGTGAAATATAGCAGCTGTAGTGATTGAGTGAGATAAATATTGGTTAGTGTACGTATGAAATCTACCACGCAAATTCGATATAGTTTTTGTGCTGTCAAGAAGGCTATAACACGCAATTCCCCCGACCAAAATTAGAATTTGCGGTGAAACCAGTGCAACATGCTTCTCAACAAATGGTCTGCACATATCAAGCTCTAGGTCGGTTGGCTTTCTATTGCCAGGTGGGCGCCAAAATACGGTATTGCTTATGTATACCTTAGTGCGATCAAGATTGATTGCATTTAACATTTTATCGAGCAATATTCCACTTGCACCACAAAATGGTATGCCTTGAAGGTCTTCATTTGCTCCTGGAGCTTCACCAACGAGCATAATTTTTGCGTTTGGATTACCATCGGAAAAAACAGTATTAGTTGCAGTTTTTTTTATCTCACAACCTTCAAATGATTCAACTGCACTTCTTAGTTCATCCACACTACTACATTTACTTGCAAGTTTCCTTGCTTCAATTATCCAATCACTTGGAAATATGTCTTTTCCATCTTTAGTGTCACCCCAGCGCGTATCTGCATCTTTCTTCTGGGTCCCAGTTTGGATAACAGAGGGTTGCACACCCTCTTTGCTCTCCAACTTTTTTTCCTCTTCACCCTCTGTTAGTGTGCAATCAACACCCACTTCATGGTAAAATTTTAATAATTCTAGGTCTTCATTGCTCATAATGCTTTTTAACCTTTTGTGCTTTTTTCATGGCCATATCATACTTTAATTTAGATAAATGTCTAATATATAATATGCCATTTAAGTGATCTAGCTCATGCTGAATACACCTTGCGAGCCAGCCGCAAGCTTTTAGCGTCTGTTCCTCATTATTTAAATCCTTATATTTCACAGTCAAATATTTTGGACGCTTAATTTCATAGCTTTGCTCTGGAATTGAAAGGCACCCTTCTTTGAGAATTACTTGTTCATCGGATAATTCCGTAATTTCAGGGTTAATCATGTAAAATTTGCCAGTCGATTCATACCCTACTGGCTCGTCTTCAGCTCGAGAGAGCTGAATGTCCATAACAAAAACTCTCCTCAGCACTCCAACTTGCACTGCAGCAAGGCCAAGACCTTCTGCATCGTACACAGTTTCGAACATGTCGTTTACTAATTCTTTAATTTTATCGTTTATATCTGTTACTTCACTGGCACGTGTGATTAGTCTTTCATCAGGGGCAATTACAATTGGTAATATGGACATAAAAATTATAATTCTATGTTTTGCTTTTCCTTTTGTCCAGAATTTAGTGTATATTAAAATGTTGCTATATCTATAATAGAAATATAAATTATTAAAGAAAGCTACAATTTAAATGAAATTGCGTAATAAGGTTAACTAATGTACTCTGCAGTAATAGCAAAACCAAAGAGAAACGTTTTTGCTGTTTTAGACATAGGTACAACAAAGATTATTTGTCTAATCGTTAAAATAAATGGCAACTTCAGCTATAAAGTGACAGGAACGGGCTATAAGATTGCAGAAGGTGTAAATGGTGGGTCGATAACTAATGTAAAACACGCAAATTACTCCATCTCATCAACTATAGGTTTAGCTGAGCAAGTGTCAGAGGAAACTATAGACCAGATATATGTGAACATTGCTGGATGTGGCATCTCATCTTTTAATGTACATAATGAAATTATTGCAGCTAATCATGAAATTTCTGACCGGGATATAAAACGTGTAGTTTTTCAGACGTTTGAGAAATATATTGAAGAAAATGTTATCATTCACAATATACCACTGAAATATCACTTAGATGACATGACTGACATAAAAGAAGTTGGTGGATTGTACGGAAAAAGACTATCTGCTGATGTTAATGTTGTCACTGCTTCGCGTCCAGCGCTTACCAATATTGAAAACTGTATTACCAATAATGGTGGATTAAATATGGCAGGTTGTATTGCTTCTGCATATTCTGCAGGTCTTGCCTGTCTGAGTGAAGATGAAAAAGAGCTCGGGACTGCTATTGTTGATATAGGCGGTGGGTGCACTGCAATTGGAATTTTCAAAAGAGGGAAACTTGTGTATGCAAGCAGCGTTCCAATTGGTGGCGTTCATATCACTCGAGATATTGCTTACGGGCTATGCACAAGCATAGAACGTGCAGAGTATATAAAAATACTGTATGGTAGCACTATCGTAACTTCAATAGATGAGAACGAATATATTACAGTCCAAAATAGTGAAAATGATGAACCTACTCAAGTATTCAAATCTGAGCTTATTAACATCATAAGACCAAGAGTTGAAGAAATACTTGAAATGGTAAGAGAGCAATTTCAAGAGCAGAAAGATCCAATTAATAAAGTAGTGATCACAGGTGGAACTAGTCAACTCACAAGCATGAAGGAAATTGCAGGCTATATATTCAATAAGCAAGTTCGAATTGGGTGCCCTGAGTCTTGTAGCGGTCTTGATGGCGAATATGATAAAAATCCTGTATTTTCTGCTGCTATAGGTTCTATAAAGCTAATAGTTGAAACTTTTTATAAGAATAACTCTGGAATGCTCGGTCAAGATGGTAAAATAAGTAAGTTGTACCATTGGGTTAAATCAAAAGTTACAGTTTAATTTTACTGAATGAAATTCTTATATCTGTCAAAGGAAACATTATGAATAAAAAACATTGTTTCAAAATTAATAAACTTGTTCGTGATCATACAACTGAAATTATACGTTCCCATGGAATTATTGTTTATGAGAGGGTGATGGAAAAAGATGAATACATTGAACGTCTCAAAGATAAACTTTTAGAAGAAGTAAAGGAAGTTATTGCCTCTAAAACCTCAGATGAAAACCTTGAAGAGTTAGCTGATTTACTTGATGTCATACATGCATTAGGCAAAGAAAGTGGACTATCTATAGAACAAATTGAAGAAAAGCGTATCTCTAAAAAACAAGAGAGAGGTGGTTTTGAGAATCGTATCTACAATACTTACATTGAGGTGAATTCTAATAGCATCGATTACTATCACAAAAAACCTTCAGATTATCCTGAGATAGTAGTTGTATAGTTCAGATTATTAAATAGACTTCTTGCTTGACCACCTTTCATACAAATGACTTGACACTAGGATCCATAGGGCTTATTTTCATAATACGTAAAGTTATTACATTTATGTACTTGCAAGTAAGCGTACCAATTACAATAAGACATGGAAAATATGAACATAACTATACACTCACAAGAAGATTTTGAATTTATGCGCAAGGCTGGCAGGCTTGCTGCTGAAACTCTTGATTTCATTGCACCGTACGTAAAGGTAGGGGTGACAACTAATGAGTTAAATGATCTATGTCATGATTTTATAATTAATGCAGGTGCAATTCCAGCACCACTAAACTATAGGGGGTATCCAAAATCGATTTGCACTTCAAAAAATGCAGTTGTGTGCCATGGTGTTCCCGATGATAAAACGCTTAAAGATGGAGATATTTTAAATATTGATGTCACGGTGATTTTAAATGGTTGGCATGGTGATACAAGTCGCATGTTTTGGGTTGGCAAGCCATCAATAAAAGCAAAACGTTTGTGTGACGCTACTTATCATGCATTGATGGAAGCAATTAAACAAGTTAAACCCGGCAATAAGTTAAATGAAATAGGGCTTGCTATAGAGAAATATATTAGAGATTTTGGATATTCTATCGTACGCAGCTACTGCGGACATGGTATAGGAAAAGTCTTTCATGCTCCACCAAATGTAGTGCATTTCTATGATCAAGATGAAAATCTCATCTTGAAGGAAGGTATGTTTTTTACAATAGAGCCAATGATTAATGCTGGAAAACATGAGACTCTGCTCAGTAAAATCGATGACTGGACAGTGACAACACGCGATCTTTCACTTTCTGCTCAATTTGAACATACGCTCGGAGTAACTAAAGATGGTGCTGAAATATTCACATTATCACCTAAAAATTGGCACTTCCCACCATATAATTAGATTTTTTTAAACTCTGCTATACTGCAACTATACTTGGATCTTGAAGAAAGCTAATCCTTAATTTGCGATATAGCAACTAGCCCAATTAATGCACAGAAAATCATGTAAAAACTAGCTGAAGTCTCTTGTCCTGTAACTTTGATAATTGTTGTGCATATAAATGGTGCAAGGCCACCAAAAAATCCAGCAGCTATATTTCTTGACAAGCCAAATCCGCTGTACCGAACCTTTGTTGGAAATAATTCACACATAAATGCACTGACAGGACCAAGCGATGCAGCTATTGGAATTATAAAAAGAATATGTGCCGTAAAAGTGAGTAAGTAATTGCCACTACATAACATTGAGAAAACTGGATAACTCACTATTACAAAAGCTATAAATGAAAATTTCATAACTTTTTCTCTTCCTACCTTATCAGAAAGTATTGCAAACAATATTGTCAATCCTCCGAGCGCAATTTGACTCAGTATTTCTACCATATGGTTAAAATGAGTATTTATTGTTGATGTAAGCACATTGAAAAATACCAGATATATGTAAAGAGATGAGTTTTCAACTATATCAACCCCAACTGATATCAGAAAAGGTTTTTTATAGCTATTCAATAACTCTTTTAATGGCAGTTTAGATGGATTTTTCTGTCTTTTATACTCTGGGCTTTCATCAAGTATATATCTCATATATATGCTGATTAATCCCATTGCTAAACTGAAAATGAAAGGTAATCTCCACCCCCAAGATTCAAAATCAGATACTTTTTTGCATATGAGTACTGCTATCAGGCTTAATACTGAACCAAAAATTGCGCTTAATACTTCAATGCTGCCAAAAAATCCTTTTTTATTTTTAGGAGCGTTTTCTATTAAAAATGGTGCATTTCCTGCTTCTCCTCCAAGGGATATACCCTGCAATAATCTTAAAAAACTACCAGCATTGACGCTAGTATTCCAATGCTTTGATAACCTGGAACAAAAGCAATTAATACGGTTGATAAAGTCATTAATATAATCGAGAGCAATAAGGCAACTCTTCTGCCATGCTTATCACCAATGTGACCAAATATAGCAGCGCCGACTGGTCTCATTAAGAAACCCACTGCAAACACTCCAAAAGCCTTCAATACGCTGGTTAGTTGATCATCCGATGGAAAAAACACACCACCTATTATGTTTATTAAGTGGCCAAAAAGCATGTGGTCATACCACAATAAAGTGTTACAAATCAAACTTGAAAATATTACTTTTGTTATTTGCTGCATAATTTTCTATAGTTTGTTTAGTATTTAGTAATATACATTACTTTTTTTTATATAATAGAAAAATTTGAACATTATATTAATAATAGTATCTTATTAAATCTTAATATTTTTATATCATTGACTATATTCAAGTATTTTTATATTATTGCCTATATATTTCCATATGTTTTAGTGGGAAGCTATTTTTATTTGTATGCACAGAGTCTTTTGATGGAGCACTATGACACACACTCCAGTTTTGTTAAAAGAGATGCTATCACTACTATCACCGCAGGATGGTGGTATATACGTGGACGCCACATTTGGAGCTGGAGGGTATAGCAAAGCAATATTGGAGTCAGCTGATTGCAAGGTATATGCAATTGATAGAGATGAAACGGTAACTAAGTTTTATGATGATTTAAGCGTTAGATATCCCGATAGAATAAAACTATTCATTGAGAAGTTTAGTAATATTAAAAGTATACTAAGCAGCGTTGAGCCATCTCCTGTCATCCCAGTACTTGATACTGGAAAAAATAACTGGTCACGCGCTGGAATGAAATCAAACGGAGTGGATGGGGTGGTTTTTGACATCGGAGTTTCATCTATGCAGCTTGATAACGGAGATAGAGGGTTCTCATTTTTACATGATGGTCCACTCGATATGAGCATGGATAACTCTTCTTATATAAACGCTTCAACGTTTGTTAACGCTTTACGCGAAGAAGAAATTGCAAATACTATATATAACTACGGAGGAGAGCATCATTCTCGCAAAATCGCAAGAGCAATAGTAAGTGCACGGAAGAAGAAAACTATCAAAACTACATTTGAGCTTGCGAACATTGTACGTTCTGTGGTGTTCCGTGGAAAAAGCAAAATTGATCCTGCAACCAGAACATTTCAGGCAATCAGAATATGGGTAAACGATGAGCTGGGAGAACTTGAGAGGGGCATTAAAGCTGCATCTGAAATTTTAAATGAGAATGGCAAATTAATTGTTGTCACCTTTCATTCTTTGGAAGATCGTATAGTCAAAACTTTTTTTAAAGATCTATGTGAGCCAAGATCTACTGATTGTAAGACATTCTCTCTTCTAAATAAAAAAGTGATCAAAGCAAGTATAGAAGAAGTAAGTGCAAATCCGCGTTCACGCTCAGCAAAACTAAGAGCTATACAGAAGTTGTCATGAGAACTTTCTGCATCATCTCAATAGTTATGTTTTTTCTTAGCATTGTAGGACTATTTAAGATAAAACTACATGTTCAGTCATTAAATAGAGAGCTAATAAAAATAAAAAGTGAAATTAGTTTAGTACAAAGTGATATAAAAGTTTTACAAGCAGAGTGGAGCTATTTGAATAATCCAAAAAGACTTGCAAGCCTTGTAAAGAAATACCTAAAAAATAACTCTTTAATACTGGCTAGCCAGGTTAAAAATCTTGACTCTTTAAATGGCCGCAGTGTGTTAGCACAACTTAAAATCCATGATCAACAGTGAGATTAAGTCTTATTTTTTACAGATGAGCACATCACAATAAAACTTACTTTGTATCCGTTCAGGATAGCGGCAAGGTAGTATAACCATAGAGTAAAAGTGAGTTTACAACAAATGGTGTCATCCCAGTGCTTGACACTGGGATCCAGCCTTTCCATAATCATCAAAAACATTGTATTTTAACGTAAAACAGCTATTTTTATGCTTACCAACTTAATAAAATTCCTGGATCCCAGTGTCTGGGCACTGGGATGACAGCAGTCCTACGTCATACCGCGATTCATTCGCGGTATCTCTTAACATAGATCCCGCTAACAAGCAGCGGGATGACGGTTGTCAGGGTGTCATCCAAGTAGCCCCTTTTTTCTGGATTCCAGACTGGAATGACAGCAGTCCTACGTCATACCGTTACGGTATCTCTAGATCCCGCTAACAAGCAGCAGGATGACGGTTGTCAGGGTGTCAGCTACTTAGATGAAACCCTTTTCCGGTGGAGATCACTATCAAATCACATAAGAGAAAACTAAGACCAATCACATTTTTTATCTTGCGGTTTTATTTGCAATATTGCTACCACACTGATCAACAAGCAGAAGACTATATAAAGCCCAGCAGCAAGGTTTGTTTGAGGAAATGTTACAGTCAACCAAATACAAACCATAGGAGTAAATCCTCCATGTAACGCATAAGAGATGTTGCGTGATAAGCTCACACCACTAAATCTAACATTGGTGGGAAAGAGTTCAGATGCAACTATTCCTATGGGAACTATACCTCTTTCTATTATAGAAAGAGCCATTACACTAAGCATAATTATAAGGTAATTTTTGTAGTAATATGCAATAGATAACGCAGGACAACATAGTGCCATTGTAATTGCTATAAATAAGATTGCAGTGCGCTCTTTTCCAACTTTATCAGCCAACATTCCAAACGCTATTGAAGATATCGGCATTAATACACTGGTTATAATGAGCACAATTTCGTTGATATATGTCGTTACATACACATCCACTGATGCTATTTCCTTTGCGAGTGTTCGAAGAAATATGGTAAATCCGACAGCAACATTAACAGGTACAGATATTAAAATAGCAAGTATAAGAGCTCTCTTGTGGCGCTTTATAAGCTCTATTATTGGCAAATCAGGTAAATTTCTTTGTTTTCGATTTTTTTCATATGCTGGAGTTTCTCCCAATGTGTATATGCTATACGCGCTAATTAATCCTAAAATAGCTGAGAAAACAAATGGCAATCTCCAACCCCAGGTACAAAAATCAGTAGTTTTTTTGCAGATAATTACTATCACCGCAGAAAGCAAGACACCAATGGAGCGACCACAGCCCATTATTCCAAAATACATTCCTAAGTTCTCTTTCCTACTGGATAAATGTTCTATAAGATAAACAGAACTTCCCTGTTCACCACCAAGTGCAATTCCTTGTGCCACATGGATTGCAAGAAGCAATATAGTAGAAATTATACCTACTTGATTGTGACTTGGAATAAATGCAATGAGACTTGATGGTATCGATATTAGCAAGATAGTAATTATTAATGCTATCCTTCTTCCATACCTGTCACCAACGTGACCAAATATGAATGCACCAAGTGGCCTTACAATTGCACCTAGCCCTACAATTCCAAATAATTGCAGTATGTTACTGTAGACATCTTTTGCAAAACAAAACTCTCTGCTAATTATGTTAATCAAATCAGTGAAGAGCATGTAGTCATACCATATTGCGATTCTGCAGAGTATGGTTGATATCAATACCCTTGTTTGGTGATTATCCACTAAATTTAATTCGTAAATGTTTGCTTATTCTATTCTGGCTGCTTTTTGGGATTTTGCAACCTAAGCATGTGAAGTTGACTGTTTTATTATGGTGTGTGATAATTGAGATTGTTAAAATTTAGGTATTCACTGACCGTTCTTGTTATAAACACCAGAATAATAAGCTACTGATATTCTCCATCTTTTTTATCTTTAATCCATCATAGCTAGCGATGCAACAAAGCCATTCCAGTGTCCGCTACTCAAATGACATGGTGAGGCGTCATCCTGCTGCTCCTTTCTTGTCATCCCGCTAACAAGTAGCGGTATGACGATTGTCAGGATGTCATCCTAGTAGTGTGACACTGGTTCACTCTATAATGATTTCATCCCAGCGCCCTCTTCTTGTCATCCAAGTAGCTGACGCTGGTTCCTTTATGACGGTTTCAGCTCAGTGCCTTTGTTACTTCTTTTTCCCATTCTCATTTACTTCTTGTGCTTTCGCTCCATCTACTTGAGTACTAGGTAATGCTACATATGTAATACTACCAGCTACGAGTGCAGATGCTAATGCTATACCAATCATTACTAACATCTCTAACCTAACTGTACGTCCAAGTGCAGTAAATGCTATCAGTCCAGCAGCAAGACCCATACCAACAGTAGCGGTGTACCGTGCTCCATTGCCTTGTTTTGGTTGCTCAGTTGTTTTGTTTTTAGCTTCTAGTGCTTGTTTTTCTTGATCGAATTTAGCTTGTAATTCTGTTTTTTCCTGCTCAGCTTTCAGCTTTTCAGCTTCTAATTCTTCGCCTTTCTTACTTAATTGTTTTTCTAATTCTGTTTTTTGCGTATTAGCTGCACCCAATTGAGTTTGTAAGTCTGTTTTTTCCTTCTCTATCTGCTCAAGTTTATTTACTTTTTCTTGCATTTCATTTGATAGTTCATTTTTAGCTTCAGTTTTTAGCTTTTCGGTTTTTAGTTCAGCTTTTGCAGCCGTTATTGTTGCTTGATCAGCTTTGAGTTCAGCTTTTGCAGCCGTTATTGTTGCTTGATCAGTTTTCAGTTCAGCTTTTGCAGCCGTTATTGTTGCTTGATCAGCTTTGAGTTCATCTTTAGCTTCAGTTTTTATTGCCTCATCAGCTTTAAGTTCATCTTTAGCTTCTGTTTTTAGTTTCTCTCTGAATGCACTTACTATGTTTTCTGAAGTTTCTTCCTCTTTACCTTCCAACACTCCTTTAAGGAAAACTCTCAGCTCTTCTTTTTTTGTAGCATCCAGATTATGACCATTCTTATCTAAAGCACCCAAAATCCCTGCTAATCTTTCAAATCCTATCATAACGAACCTCAATATATATAATTAACATTACATAATACCTTTAGAACCTAAGGTCAAGTAATATTTTTATTATAGCATAGAAAATTTATGTTCGTAAACAAAAAATTTTGGCGTAAAATTGCCGTATTTACTTAATTGTGCTATAGCTAAAGTAATTTAGGTTTATCGACAATCGTCATCCCGCTGCTTGTTAGCGGGATCTATGCTAAGAGATACCGCGGCGGTATGACGGTTAAGTATCCTGCTACGTGTTAGCGGCTTAGATACCGCGAATGAATCGCGGTATGACGGTTCGTGGTGGTATGACGATAACCTCGTCATCCCGCTACTTGTTAGCGGGATCTATGCTAAGAGATACCGCGGCGGTATGACGGTTAAGTATCTTGCTACGTGTTAGCGGCTGAGATACCGCGAATGAATCGCGGTATGACGTTGCTAGCTTAAGGTTTAAAATTGAGAAATATTTATGTTAAAAGAAAAATACGGCTTTAAAGAAGTTGAAGACAAATGCAACATATTATGGGAAGGTAGTAAAGTTTATAAATGGAATGGTGAAAAGGATAACACTTTCACTATAGACACACCTCCACCAACAATATCGGGTAAATTGCATATCGGCCATATATTTAGCTATTGCCACACAGACTTTATTGCAAGGTTTCAGCGCATGCTGGGAAAAGATGTGTTTTATCCAATTGGGTTTGATGATAATGGGCTCCCCACTGAAAGATTGGTTGAACAAACCTATAAAACCCGTGCAAAAGAAGTTGGCAGAGAAAAATTTATAGAGATGTGCCATGAAGTTATTGAAAAATCAAAGCAAGAATTTAAGGAACTATTTAAATCGGTCGGCATTAGTTATGACTGGAGTTTGGAATATCACACGATCAGCAAGGAAACTGTGACACTTTCTCAAATGTCGTTTATCGATCTATATAATAAAGGGTATGCATATAGAAAAATGCAACCTATTCTTTGGGATCCGGTTGATAAAACCGCAATTGCGCAAGCAGAAATAGAAGATAAAGTTTTTGAGTCATCCTTAAACACGATAGTTTTCTCTACTCACGAAAATGAGCAGATCAATATTGCAACTACGCGACCTGAGTTACTTCCCGCATGCGTTGCAGTTTTTTGCCACCCAGAGGATGCACGCTATACCCATCTGATTGGCAAAACAGCCGTAGCGCCAATAACAAAGGAAAAAGTTCCAATAATAGCTGATGATAAGGTTAAAGTAGATAAAGGCACTGGGCTTGTTATGTGTTGTACATTCGGTGATGAGCTCGACATATATTGGCAGCAAAAGCATAATCTGCCGATGAAAATTATCATCGATCAGGATGGGAGGATGAACCTGCATCCACCACATGGTCAGAAGGAAAGAGCATGGATCCCAGTGTCTGGGCACTGGGATGACACCATAGGTGGCACTGGAATCCAGGAAATAGAAGAATGGATCCCAGTGTCTGGGCACTGGGATGACACCATAGGGGCTACTCGGATGACAGGAGAAAGGGCTACTCAGATGACAAAAGAAGACGTCATTCCACCACACCCCGGCGTCATTCCAGCGCGTGACGCTGGAATCTACAATGAAATCAATGGATTGAAAGTTACAGCAGCAAGAAAGAGGATGATCGAAATCCTAACTGAGAAGGAGTTACTAATAGAAAGCACTAGCATTTCTCATTCTGTTAAGTGCGCAGAAAGGTCTGGTGCACCACTTGAGATATTGCCTACTTATCAATGGTTTATCAAGACCTTAGAGCAAAAAGCTCAAGTATTAGATAAAGTAAAAGAATGCAATTGGCATCCAAGCAATATGCGTAAACGCATGGAAGTGTGGATAGAAGGGCTAAATTGGGACTGGTGCATCTCAAGGCAGCGCTATTTTGGTGTGCCATTTCCAGCGTGGTATTCCAAACGTAAGGGAGAAGAAGGTAAAATTATTCTAGCTGAGATAAAGGACCTACCTATAGATCCACTCAAAGATTTGCCAAAAGGGTATAGCAAAGAAGAGGTTATCCCAGATCAAGATGTAATGGATACCTGGGCCACAAGTTCAATTACTCCTCAACTAAGTGCACTGGCAGTAAACAGTGAGTTTAGCTTACCAAATCATCGCTATAATACAATATTTCCTGCAGATCTGCGCAGCCAGAGCCATGAGATAATAAGAACTTGGGCTTTTTGTACTATTTTAAAGGCACATTATCATGCAGATTCTTTACCTTGGAAAAACATTATGATCAGCGGTTGGTGTTTAGCCGATGATAAGAAAAAGATGAGTAAATCAAAAGGTAACATCATCACTCCTCATGTAATACTTGAAACTTATGGAGCTGATGTAGTACGCTATTGGGCAGCGAACTCAAGGCTTGGAGTTGATACAGTCTACTCTGAAAATATATTTAAAATTGGCAAGCGCCTAGTTACAAAACTTTGGAACGCTAGCAAGTTTGTTTCCATGTTCATGGAAAAGCATCAAGTAATGAGCATAAATTCTGCTCACGAGACAATAGATAAGTGGATATTGTCTAAGTTATACAAAGTTATAGAAAGAGCAACGAATAACCTATTACAGTTTGAATACTGCGAAGCTTTGGGCGTAATAGAGGAATTTTTTTGGAAGGATTTTTGTGATAACTACTTGGAATTAGTAAAAAAACGCGCGTACGGAAGCAGTGAAGCAACCTTAAGTGCAAAACAAAGCTTGGCGTATGTGTTAAATGTTATTTTGCGGTTATTTGCACCTTTTTTGCCTTACATTACAGAAGAGATATACCACCAGTTGTATAGTTATAATTCTGTACACAATCAAAGTAATTGGCCAAAATTAGAAGAGCTTATCTACGATAAATATTCAGAGGAAATGGGAGACAATTGCGTGCAGATATTAAACATTATCAGAAAGATAAAAGCAGATAATAATGTATCAGTTAAGCATTTGATAAAGAAATTAGTGATAAAAGCAGATCTACGAGAGGACAAATTGAATCAATCCGCGCAGAATGACCTACAAGCAGTTTGCAATGCGGAAATGATAGAGTGGATGCAGTCTGAGCTTGAAACTGAAGACGGGAAATACATAGTGAATATAGACTTATACTGATTTGTATAGCTTTACTTCCCTTGACATTTATGCTATTATAATACTTTAGTTGTGAAGGAATAATAATGGGGGATTTATATAATAAAGCCAATGCACCATATCTTATAGCTGGTGCTTTTGCTACTTTGGTATTGCTTGCATCTGGGACACTTGCTGTTGCCCCTTATGTTGAGTTCTTGTCTTCAGTTACAGTCTTTAATGTAGCTCTTCCTGTTGCCTTGAGTTTATCTATACTATCTACTTTGATACTCGCACTTTCATGCAAGATGATTAGTAATAATAAGAAAATAGAGGTTGAGAAAAATAAATTTGCTGAAAAAGAGCAAGAGTTAGAAAGCGTAAAACAACAATTTGAGAGTAAGGTACAAGAGTTAGAAAATAAAATAACTCTAGGAAAGGAAGCTGAAGAAGCTGCAAACAAAGAAGTGAAGAATCAATTAAATAAATTAACTCGAGAAAAGCAGGGTTTAGAAAGCGAAATTGAAAGGCTAAATGAGGAAATAGAGTGGTTAAAGAAACAGTTAGAATCACAAGAAGAACTATATGATGAATCAGGAGAAGAACTGTATGATGAATCAGAAGGAAAAGGGGGAGATGAAAATAAAAATGAGGAGTTAGAAAAAAAGATAACAAAAGAAATAGAGGATCTAAAGGCATCCCTCAATATGACAAGTAGAAATATTGGTTTACATAAACAAAACAAAAAGCACTCATCTGAAAATTCTAATATTGATAAAACTCTTTTTAATAAAGCTCTAGAAGCGGAAAAGAAGTTCAACGAAAATATTAACAAGTACGAGGAAACGCTAAGCATGCTGGAACGAATTTTATTACAAGAAAATGCAGTACAAGAAGCAACTAATTCGGGAGTGTTAAATTTTGGTCTTAGTGAATTTCCTAATTTGCCTATGTAGCCCCTCTATGGGATTGGTGGTGTAGATTATCCTCCTAACTGGACCAGAATACTTAAAATAACCAGACAAGTTTTCCCAATTATTCTGCCAAGATTTTATAACCATAGGGTACTTTGTGCCCCATTTTTCATCCAATTCCAACAGATAATTCTCGGCAATTTCCTTGCTTGAAGCTTGATATACCTTCTTTAAATCGCTCAAAAAACTCTTCGCATCTTTACTGGCCACATACTTCAGTGAGTTGCGTATCTGATGCACTATACACATCTGCACTTCCGCATTAGGAAAGACACTGTTTATAGCTGCAGGAAAGCTTTTCAGCCCATCAACGCAGGCAATAAGGATATCTTCTACTCCTCTTTCTTTGAGGTCATTTAGCACTCCCAACCAGAAGTTAGCTCCTTCACTTTCAGCCAAATAAAAACCTAATACTTCTTTTTTGCCATTTTGATCTATGCCTAATATGTTATACATGCATTTACTTACGCAATGCCCGTCCTCTTTGACTTTAAAAAACCATGAAAACTATCGGATATACAGACTGCAGCGGGCGACTACGCCATTCGTTGATTACTGGTAGCAATTTGTCAGTAATACTTGATATCTCTGCCACCGATATTTTGTGATCATAAATTTCCTCAACATGTGACACTATATCTCTATAGCCCATACCACTGGCAAATGTGCTCAAAATCTTCGTTTCAAGCTCTGGATGTAAGTTTGTTTGCCTTTTTTTGACTATTTGTGGTTCGAAACTTCCTTCCCTATCTCTTGGCGTCAAAAGCTCAAATGACCCTGCGCTTGTACGTAAAGTCTTTGCATTCCTCCCATTTCTTCGATTATTCTCTTCGCTTTCAGCCGACAAGTGGTTTTCTATTTCACCTTCCAGGCTTACCTCCAGCAACTTTTTTATAAACGGTGTTAATGCTCCATCTCTTCCTGTCAACGGTCTTCCTTCTCGTATAGACGACAGGATATTTGTTTCTAATTCTTTATAATCTACCAAACCGGTAGTTCTGTTTACTACTTTCTGACTCATTGTCAAACCTCCATTTTTTTATATCAATTTATTACTTTTTTTTCGGTTTGACACAGTTTATTTAACACTCCCTTTGTTGTGCAACTTACTTTAGTATGAAATTGCTTGCGTAAGATTTTGGCAGCCTCTTAACATTTTTTGGCATTTCAATTACGTATTTAACGTTGCGTTTTTTTGCGTAGAATACTGCTTTTTCAAGAGAATCAAACTTTAATACAATCTGTTTTTTTGGATCTTTTGAGCCAACCCACCCCATTAAAGGTTCAATGTAGTAAGAACCAGATTCAATTTTTAGGTGCCAGAGATTTGTATTACCTAAACCAGATTGTGTTGCAGTTTTTGTTGGTTTATAAATCCTAAAAACTACTTTATCATCAATGCCCATAGTTCTTGTTAAATAAGCTTAAATATACATCTAAATAAATCCTTTCACAAACAATTAGTATGAAAGAATGAAGTTTGAAATAAATATTTTTATGTTATATTATTATTAAATTATATTAAAAGGATTAGCTGAATAGGAGTAATCGATGACGCAACAAGAAATAGTAACAATTAATGCAGAGTTACGTGATATAACAAAAACAAAAGCGATGCATTCTCTAAGGAAGAAAGGAAACATCCCTGGAATCATATATGGGAAGGGTCATGATAATGTAAATTTAACATTGTCTGCAAAGGAATTCACGAAGCAATATAAATCAGGCTCTCTTTCTGCACATTTGATAGAGCTGAATATTTCGGGCAAAAAGGAATATGCTCTTGTTCGCGATATCCAATTGCATGTAGTAAAGGATACTGTGCAACATGTTGATTTTCAATTTGTTGATAAAGGCAGCGAAATTAAAATAGACATACCTCTATCATTTGTGAATGAAAGTAAAGCTCCAGGGATCAAGTTAGGTGGAGTGCTTAATGTTTTGTGTCGTTCTATTGCTGTTAAATGCTCTCCTGATAAAATACCTCAGGTTATTGAAGTTGATTTATCCGGTAAAATGATTGGCCAGTCTATACATATTAATGATGTAAAATTACCAGAAGGTGTTAAGTTTGTAGCTCATGAAGAAGAAAATTTTACTATTGTTACAATTTCTGCTGCCGATAGTGACGTTGAAGAACCTCAAGCAGAAACAGAGTAATAGTGCATCTGATAGTTGGACTTGGTAACCCTGGTGGTCAATATGAGTTAACTCATCATAATATCGGCTTCATCGTAGTTGATAAAATTTACAAATATTGGAATTTCCAGTCGTTTTCTAAAAAAGCCGATTATCTAATAACCTCTGGCATAATTAATGATAATAAAATCATGTTAATAAAGCCTTATTCATTTATGAATAATTCAGGCATCCCTGTTGCAAAAATACGAAACTTTTACAAATTATCGCTAGATAATATCGTTGTCATACACGATGACGCTGATTTGGAAATTGGAAGAATAAAAATAAAGAAAGGTGGTAGCTCTGCTGGACATAATGGACTTAAATCCATAGATAGTTTTATTGGTAATGATTATTGGTGCTTGAGATTTGGAGTGGGTAGACCTGAAGATGAAAAAAGCTTAGCAGATTATGTATTATCAAAATTTTCAAATTTTGATAACGTTACTCCCTTAGTGGAAAAAATAGCAAAAAATATACACTTAATGCTGCAAGGAGATAATACAGCTTTTATCAATTTGATTGTATAATATTATGAAACACAAAACTAAATTTCACACAATTAAAATAACAGATTTCTTGTACTACCTCCCAAGCCACAACTGTCATTCAGTGGAAACAAAAAACTTCCTTGACAAACTCCGCCAGCCCCCTTATTATGACAATAAGGGTATTTATGACTCAAAACTTGTTTTTGACCTGCAGGCTCAATGACAAAATTCAGTAAAAAACTTAGGGTATTTTTTGGCGGATTACATAAAATTATAGCGGCTGCATGTCTTTTAAATTTTTTCTACATTCAGCCAAATCGCGCTTATTTTAAGCGTTAGCACATTATTACAGCGCCAGTTTAAATTATTATAGGGTCAAAACTCGCACCACGGGAGTTCTTTGTCTTTTTTTTCGTTTGGTAAATTTCTTAATATTTATGGCTTGGGTTAGTTACAAATTAAGAGCAATATTCACTAGGGAGGATGTCATCCGAGTAGCTTGACTACTTGGATCCAGGAAAGTTTGCTTGTGAGCAAGCAAACTATAGCTAACCCAAGTAAGGTTTCCCCGAGTGCTAAAATCAATAGCCGAATTGATATCGGGCCAAAAGTTCTGCAGAGCTTTTCTTATGGCATGCTTGATGGCAAACCATAACTTTTCAATTGGATTTAAATCCGGCGAGTATCTTTGTCTTTGCACATATTGCCAAATTTTTCAATTATCTTTTCTCTTGATTATCTTCTCCATAGTCATTTTTTTCTCGTCTACTACTTTCAAAACACGTTCCCTCAGATCCTCACTTTGGCATCATTCTACCTTATCTAAAGCCATTTTATACCTTTTTATCCCTTCTGGGGTAACCTTTTTTCAGTTAGCTATATAACCCTAATTATGAATTAACAGACAGTAGAATCGAAAGATTATTACAAGGAAAAGTCTACACAGATCGACCTTTTTGTGAATCTGCGTTTCTGCTTTCTTCAACTTGTTTTGCAAAAGATGTTTCCTGTTTGCTGATATGCTGAAGTGGCTTAGCAATTTCGCGCACAACGGCAGTAACTGCTGTTAAAAATGTTTTTAACAATGCACCTAAAGCTCCACCAACTGCTTCCCTGCCATATATATGAGCTTGCTTTTCGTTATCGTCAGCAGTTTCTCTTGCTCTCCTTCTTGGATCCATCCTATGAGCAATCACCGAAAACAACACTCCCCTGATTGAAGACTTCACTCGTTTTTTTGCTTCATCATCATGTGCTGTTTCATGTCCATGACTTAAGTGTTTAGCGTTCATTAGCTCCTTTTGTTGCTGGGCAAACATGCTACTTAATACTTCTTCTATTGCTTGCTTCCTTCTTTTCTCTCTAACCCTTTTCATAGATTCTGATTTATCGCGAGTATGCTTTGTGGTTTCAAATTCTGCATCAATATCTTCAGACGCAGCCTGACTATATAAAGTCTCTATGAGCCTGTCTATGCTTCGCTTTATTTGCATAGTCCTTTCGTAACTATCCAAATTATCAATTCCTTCGTCGATCTGATTTAGAATATCCTCAAAAACTTTTAAATAGTCTTGAATATACTGTATTATGTATTGCTTATCTTCCTCTTTGTATTGTTCTTCTTGATTTTCATTTTCTAAACTTCTCTCTCTTCTGTCATTGTTATTTTCTTCAATATTACCACCGTCTTCCTCGAAAAGGTTTTCGTCGTTCATGATTTTTTTTAATTTAGTTAAAATTCTCACCAGTTACTATTGTATATGAAAAAATTAAATTAACATTAATGAAAAGCGTTTACAACTTCAGCACTCGCTAAAATTACAGTAAAACTGTCAAAAGCAGCGGGGTCATAATATCTCTCATACAGTTCAACTGAACACCGTAATCTGATCTTTTCCTTAGTGTTAAAATTAATTTCATAATCATTATTAGAGTTTAATATAGCAGAATTACGTAATAATTCATCAGCTAATACAGAGTCTAAAATTCCATTAATTTTTATCGTAATGTGTCTGCTTCCAGCACAATCGAGCACTTTTCTCCAGCCAAAAGAAGAAATATCTTTCACCTCTTCTCTGTTATTACGCAAAGTAAACCTTAGGTTTCGTATATTATTTAACACAATAAAATTATTGTCATGATCTTTAATTTTTAGCTGTAATTTGCTCATTATCGCCTCCTTTCATTAAAATATCAAAATTAATTGTTGAATGTAAAATTTCATCGCGCTGACTAATAGCACAATTACTTTCCAAAATAGTTTCATTATCAGAATATTTAATACTCTTAAGTATCAAGTTAATATGCCTTATAATGGCAAACATACTGCCTATATGATGGGTATATATGTCGCATGAAAATCTTGCCTTTGTAGCAAAATTGGACAGCATGTGCAGATTATTATAATTCACTACATGCAATCTCAGGTAAGGAATGGTGACCTGTTTAGGTAAGTAGTCATAAATGTTAGTAACATATTTCCTTAAATCAGAGTTTGCTTTTAGTGCTGCATAAATACTATTGTACAACTCGTTTATAGCTTGAATTTTTTCCATGATTAATCCTCGAAAGATATATAGCTAAAACATAAGCAGCGTTTCCCGATACAAACTCGTCATCCCGCTGCTTGTTAGAGGGATCTATGTGAGATACCGTGACGGTATGACGTAGGACTGCTGTCATTCCGCTACGTGTTAGCGGCTGAGATACCGCGAATGAATCGCGGTATGACGGTATTTATCTCGTCATCCCGCTGCTTGTTAGCAGCCGAGATACCGTGACTGACGTAGGACTGCTGTCATCCCGCTACTTGTTAGCGGGATCTATGTGAGATACCGTGACGGTATGACGTAGGTAGCCCAGTTTGGATGACAAGAAAGAGCTACAAAACAACCTTTGGTTCGCGAAATGGAGAATACACCTTCTTCACTTCAGACAAATGGCTACTTACCCCCGATTCACGATCTTTGTAAATAGCAGAAACATGCCGCATAATACCTAGTTTTATCTGCTCAGGAACATTGTCACAGCCAGCCTCGTATACAACATCAACTCTTATTGCATTCAAATAATTGAAAAACTCAACGTAGCCCCCTACATCACTAAAATAATACTTAAGTGTTCTCTTCTCTTGACCTTTAGACATCATTGCAGTAGCCAATACTATCTTACTCACAGGGCCATAGCTTAAATAGATCCTACGAGGTACATAATCTTCATATGAAACTTGCCATGTTTGTTTCACCAGTGACTTTTCCATATGCCACTCAGCATAATCAGTTGCCATAAAAATTAGATCTGAAATCAACTTATCATCTTGATCGTTCTCAATGCGTAAAAAAGATTTAACCTCTTCTAAAGTAACTGGAAAAGATTCAGGCTTAGATTTACGTTGCACATGTATTCTTGGTGAAGTAGATCTTGTTGACATGATAACCCTCCTTATAAATATATTTTTGTCATTCTAACGCTCCTTATTTTGTCATCCCAGCACCTTCTTCTGTCATCCCAGTGTCACGCACTGGGATGACAAAAAAAGGAGCACTGGTTCCTTTATGACGGTGTCATCCAAGTGGCTGACACTGGTTTCTTTATGATGGCAGTGCTTGACACTGGAATCCAGCCTTTCACTGTCAAAGATGTTATTTTTAATATAAGGTTAGTCACTTTCGTGCTCACCAACTTAATCTCTAATCAAAATTTCTGGATCCAAGTAGTCATGGCACTGGGATGACATCTTTGTGTTTGAGGCAAAACCGGCTATAATATTTCTTCGCAAACAAATGTTCGTACAGAGCTACTTTCATGACACCACGATTATGCTATAAATTCTTTATCGTATGAATATATTAAGAAGAGAACGTATTAAAGCTGTTTCTCCTTTTTTATTGATAAAATTTGAACTTATAGCATATTCAACTAGGCTGGATTTTAGTAGATTAAAATTTTGAGAATGAATATTATTGAAGATGGAGTTTAACTCTTTAGCAAGCAGACTGCAAAATTTTTGCACACTGTCATATGCGATATTTTCAAGTTCATGTGCAAATTTATCTTGAGCTATAGTTGTTATATCTTCAATTTCCTTATTAAACTCCTCTAGCTTTTTTTCGTTATTTTTAAAATTTTTCGTAAAAGTTTTCATATCAATTAAACTCAACTACTATTATGATTATAATGATAATGAAAAACTACCGAAGTAAAAAATTCACACTACTGTGTAACTTGCAAATACTTTTTACTAGATTCCAGCGTCATGCGCTGGAATGACATGGTATCCTGCTGCTCCTTTCTTGTCATCCCGCGCGGAACAATTAACCGTCATACCGTCACGGTATCTCTAGATCCCGCTAACAAGTAGCGGGATGACGATTGCCAGGGTGTCATGCAAGTAGCTGACACATAACTGTACGAACATTACCTCCTTGGACAATGTTCGTACAGATGTAGGTGCTAAGTTTTACAAACACTGTCGTGCTGAACCTTGAATATCCACTTCTTTCAATTCAGTGTCAGGAGCGATGGGTTTTGATATTGTGTATGTAATGCCACCGGCTATCAGTGCAGATACCATAGAAGCTGCAACTATTAATAGAGCAGACAATCCAGAAGCAATACTAAGAGCAGCACCTACTACTAACATAGCTGCAAGGCTCGCATAGACAACTTTTGGGGAAAATTGTCTTTTTCCTACTTTTTCTAGCGACACTTCATTTGTTTTAGTTTTGCCTAATTCACCCTTAAGTGGTGTGTTTTCATTTTTCAGATTTTTTATTTCTTGTTTTAGTAATTCATTCTCTTTATTGAGTTGTTTCAACTTAGTCTCATGTCCAGCTATGCAACTTTTTGATTCTTCTAGTTCCTTTTGCGTTTTTTCTAACAACGCTTCTGCTTTAGAATACTGACTTTCTGTTTTGTCTAATTTATCCTTAAGCGTTGCGTTTTCATTTCCTAGCTCTTGTATTTTTTGTTTTAGTGATTGATTCTCTTCGTCGAGTTTATTAAGTGTTTTCAGCCTAGCCTCATGTCCAGCTACGTCATCCTTTAGTTCTGCTAGTACTTTGTGCGCTTTTTCTAGTGACACTTCATTTGTTTTAGTTTTTGTTTTTTCTAATTCACTATTAAGCGTTGCGTTTTCATTTCCTAGCTCTTGTATTTTTTGTTTTAGTGATTGATTCTCTTCGTCGAGTTTATTAAGTGCTTCCAGCCTAGTTCCATGTCCAGTGACACAATTTCTCAATACTTCTAGTTCCTTTTGCGCTTTTTCTAATGGTACTTCATTTGTTTTAGTTTTTGTTTTGCCTAGTCCACCCTTAAGCGTTGCGTTTTCATTTCCTAGCTCTTGTATTTTTTGTTTTAGTGATTGATTCTCTTCCTTTAGCTGAGCACATAATTTTTTTAATTTAACTTTACGTTTTTTAACCTTTTCTGTTTCTTCTGGAGTTTCCGTTGCATTGTGTGTTTTGGAATGGGAAGAAGTACCAGATACAACCTCAGATAGCTGACCACACATACTGTTTAGTCTATCTATTATTAGGCCTTCATCCTTTATCAATGAGCGATCTGCTCCATGTTTTATCAAAAGTTTTGCTAATTCTTTATTGTCATTTGCAAGAGCGTAATATAATGGAGTATACTCAGCTTTATCTTGTGCATCAACATCTGCTCCTTTATCTATTAGATATTCTGCAATCTCCACATAACCAAGTACAGCAGCATAGTGTAAAGGGGTATGGCCATCTTTACTCTGTACATCAACTTTTGCTCCATATTCTAACAAAAGTTTCACTGATTCTTTATTATTGTTTCCAGCAGCACGATGTAAAAGAGTCAATCCATTTTCATCCTGTGTATTGTGTTTTTCTAACTCTTTACCGATGTCTTCTGTGGAAGTATTTATTCCACTGTCACTACTATTACTTTCATCAATAGTCGAATCTAAAGAGATCTGTTCCCCATTATGTATAGTATACTGCTGTTCTGTGTGTTGATTGTGCAAATAAGTTTGTTCTATGCGCTTCTGATTATTGGCAAGTCGTTGTTCTGCCTCTTGCAACTTTTGCGCCACAGCATCTCTTTTAGCCTGTTCTCTTTCTAATGTATCACCTACTTTGTCTGTATTGTTTTCATTAATGATTGAGTTTGAAGAAGTCTGTTCATTCTCATTTTGTACATAGATTTTTCTGTTGTTTGGTGTAGTTCCATTGTTCTCTCCCTGACCTTTTGCATTCCATGCTTGCACTGCAGCAGTTATTTTATTTCCGCCCACAGCTAAATTTCCTGGAGTTTTATTATTAGGCTGCGGTAAAGTGCCTTGTCCATAAGTTAGTCTTTTCTTTCTTGCCTCAGCATAACGTTGTTCTCCTTCCTTTAACATTTCTACTATGATATCCTTATTTGGTATATTGCTAACCATATCTCTTGGAGTTCGGCCTTGACTATCTTTTAGTAAAGGATTTGCGTTAGCATCTAATAAAAGCTGAACCATCTCTTGATGACCATGCAAAGCAGCAATGTGCAAAGCAGTGAATTTAGAATTAAAATCACCCGATATTTGTTCATCAACTTTTACTTTCTTTTCTAGTAGGAGTTTTACTATTGGTACACTGTTACATTCCACAGCAAGATGTAACAATGTGTAACTTGCAATTTTATCTAAATCTTGTATCATGAATAGCTTATCTATCTTCAAATTGTTATAAGTGCTATATGCTTCTGGGTTTACACCTTTTAGCTTACTCCCTATCCTTTCAAGCAAATTATCCTTATTCAAACCTTTACTCTCACTCACATTGCGTATTATTTCAAAAAACTTTTCCTTTTCTATTGCCACAACCTTTCCTCTCAATTTATTTATTATTGCTGAATAGTCTCACAAAAAAGTTAAGTTTGTCGAAATTCGATGTTTGATCTAAAAATTAGTCATAAACATTTTCTTCCAATTCGTTGTCATTCAACTCCCCTGTCATCCCAGCACCTTCTTCTGTCATCCCAGTGCGTGACACTGGGATCTCATTTTACTTTATGATGATGTCATGAAAGTAGCTGACACTGGAATCCAGAAGACAACCAAATAATAAAGGCTAGATCCCAGTGTCACGCACTGGGATGACAAAAAAAGGAGCACTGGAATGACACCCTACTTAACCCGTCATACCGCCGCGGTATCTCCTTAGAATAGATCCCGCTAACAAGCAGCGGGATGACGATTGTCGTTTAGCTACAAACATTAAGAAATTTACCAAGTAGAAAAAAAGGCAAAAGAAGCCCCATGGTTGGCTAATTACTTACATTATACTTTCAAGTATGGCGTTTTTTTATTCTAAACGTTTAATAACCGCGATTCAGTTGCTTTTAAGCCGCAACTAATCTAAATTATCAACATTAAGAAATTTACTAAACAGAAAAAAAGGCAAAAGAAACCCTAAGGTAGCTAATTATTCACTATCCATTTTTTAAGTTGGCGTTTTTTGATGTTTTAAATAGCGTATTTCAGCTTGTATAGGTAAAAACCTAGAAATTTGATAAAGACATAGAGTGCACATAGTGCAAAAAATTAAACATGAGACGCCAGATACGTGAGTTTTTTTGTCATTTAATCTGTACAGAGAAGATAAATAAATAGCTTCAGTTTCATGATAAGGGGGCTGGCGGAGTTTGTCAAGGAAGTTTTTTCACTTCTGCGGGCTACCTGGGTTAATATTATATAGGAGGTCTGCTGCCAATAAAGCCTAAACTTACCAAATACATTTCTGTAGATTCAGATCTACTTGACTTTGGTTTAAAATATTTTACTGTTTTAAACATTTTTTTTAGCTTGTTACAAAAATCTTTATCAGATTCTCCTTGGAAAATTTTTACTACAAACGTGCCACCATGGCTCAAGAAATGCTTTGCAAAATTGAGCGCTGCCTCACATAAAAGCATAATTCTGATATGATCCAACGATTTTAAACCACAAGATTCGGGCGCCATGTCAGATAAAATTACATCAAATTTTTGATCCTTGAATTTTTCTCTTAAAATTTCAAGCCCATTGATAATATCACATTGTATAAACTCTACTCCATTAATTGCGTTCATTGGTTTCATGTCAAGAGCAACTACATTTGCACCTTTCTGAGACGCGACTTGTGACCATCCACCAGGAGAAGCACCAAGATCAATAATTTTTTGCCCTTCTTGGAATAATTTAAATTTATTATCCATTTCTACCAGCTTATATGCTGAGCGTGACCTATAACCATCCTTGCTAGTTTTTCGCACATACTGATCATTCAAATGACGATGTAGCCACCTTGTTGAAGATAGTTTTCTGCCTCTAGCCGTCTTTACTCTAGTTTTTATTGCTAATACCCTACTTATTATTGATTATATCTTTGAGCTCTTTTTCAACTACTTCTTTTACCAGTGCATGTAGATATTTATTCAGCCATTCTGAGAGCTGAGGTTTTAAAAGAGATGTAACTAATTCTTCAACAGTAAGATTCGCTCTTTTTTGTTGTTTATGCTGCAATTCGTTTTGCATTTTTCCAAGCAGCGCTTTGATCTCTTCCATATTCTCTTTTAAAATTAGATGATCATTATTTTGCGCTTGTAAGCCGCTATTACTCGCTTTGTTATTACTCATTTGGATATTATCGTACAAATCAATGTCTTTTTTTTCTTCTGAATTGTAGCTATGGCCATTAAATTGGTTGTTGCAAGCCATTTCCTCACTTTGGTCATCATTATCAATGTTCTCTTCTTTACCATTTTCTTTTTTGCCATCTTCTTCTATGTCTTCTGGATACTCTTCTTCAAGGCATAGCACATCATCATTTTCATCCTTTATTTCTGCTTTATCGTTACTTGCGTTTTTACCCGATATAGCTTTTTTTATATCTTCTAGAATATCTTTTACAGATTGATTGCCTTGTTCATCATGCATAGTGCTAATACCATTAAATTTAGAGATTTATACTATTTATTATAAAAAGCAAATTATAAACACTAGTTACATAATTGCTTTTTGCTTCAACTAAGTCTGAACGTGCTTTAAATAATGCATCTTCAGTGTCCAAAAGGTCAGATGTACTCTTTAAACTTAAGTTTACCTCTTGCTCAACTCCTTCCAATGCTAAAGCTGCTGCTTTTTCCGCTTCTTGACTTGCTTTAATAATGGCTTTTGCTGTTAGCACATTATTCCAAGCATTTACAACTTCTTGTTCTATATTTTTTACCGTTTCATAATAATCGTAGGTAGATTTTTTTGCATCCATTTTAGCTTTACTGACACCAAAAGCATTCGCTCCTTTTTTAAAGATTGGAACATCAAGAGTAAAAACTATATGAACATTTTCTAATAGCTTGTCTAATTTTACACCATCCTTCCCAAAATTTTTGCTTGCGCTTAGATTTAAAGAAGGAAGCCACTTGGAGCTTTCAGCGATCACTTCCATTCCGGCTGCTCTTTTTTGATAAACTGCTGCTTTTAGAGATAAATTATTGGTTTTTGCTAATTGTAAACATTCATTTAGCTCTGGGACAGAAGGTAGTTTATCATTAGCTTCAGAAAGGTCATCAGCATCTTCGCCAATCAAATGATAATAAGCAATATTTGCCAATTTTAATTTACCTTCAGCATCAACTCTTTCGGATATAGAAGACGAAAATTTTGCTTTTGCTAGCAAAACTTCAGCGTTAGTAACTTCTCCAAGGGAAAAGCGTTTTTTCATAGCTGACAAATGTTCCAAAGAAACGCGTTCTTTATGTTCTCTGAGCTTTAATATTTCTGTCTTTTGTAAAACACCAACATATGCTTTCACAGCATTAAGTGCAACCTCTTGTTTTAATTGCTGAAATCGCATTTTTTCTGCTTTGAGAAGATGACTTGATCGACTGAATGTGGCAAAGGTGCCACCTCCATCTATTATCCTTTGGCTTAATATCAGACGTTTTCCAGGTAAATTAGGTTGATTATAAAGATTAAAATTACTATCAAAATTGTACTGCAAACTAATGTCAGGTAAAAATCCAGCTAACCCAGAAGACTTAAGCTGTTTTTCTGCGCTTTTATATTGGTAAAATTGAGACTTTATTTTTGAGCTATTTTTGATCGCTTTGCTTATAACTTCTCCCACATCGGTTGCATAGCAACTTATAGTACCAAAAATTATCGCAAGTGTAATAATCAATCGAAACATTCTACTTCCTGTGCATATTGGTTGCGCAGCTCAATTACTAACATAAATTACTTTAATAATCAATAACTAATATTGTTGACACTATTGAGAAATTAAGTATATAGTAGCTTACTATTGTTTAGTTAAATTAAAATGAAAACTTTTTTCTTAAAAGAGAAACAAATCGACAAAAAATGGTTTGTCATAGATGCAGAAGGATTAGTGGTAGGAAGGCTTGCAGCATTTGTAGCGACACTATTGCGTGGAAAGCATAAACCTGAGTATACACCTCATATGGATTGTGGCGATAATGTAATTATTATCAACGCAGAAAAGGTGCATTTTACCGGGAAGAAGCTTAAAGATAAAATTTACTATAAGCATACAGGTTATTCTGGTGGTTTGAAGAAAACTACTCCAGATAATATTTTAAATGGCAAATTTCCTGAGCGTGTAATAAAAATGGCAGTGAAAAGGATGCTTGATGATGGCCCTATGGCGCGTAGACGCTTTGAAAATTTGTATGTTTATTCTGGTTCAGAGCATAAGCATCAAGGGCAGCAACCTGAAAAGATAGATTTTGCCTCTTTGAATCGTAAAAATAAAAAGTAATGGAGTAAAAATGAAGAGTTTTACAATAAATAATAATGATTGGTCAGAAAAGACAATTAAATCAGCAGTTGATTCGCTTGGTCGTTTATATGCTACAGGCCGAAGAAAAGAATCTGCAGCAAGAGTATGGATAAAGCCGGGAAGTGGAAAATTTAGTGTTAACAAAAAAGGCGATCTAATTTCTTATTTTAAAAGAGAGTCAGTGTGCCAAATAGTGAAAATGCCATTTGTAGCAACTTCTACGTTAGACAAATATGATGTATTCGCAACTGTAAAAGGTGGAGGGCTATCTGGTCAAGCAGGTGCTCTAGCTCATGGAATAAGCAGAGCTTTAAGTAGTGTAAGCCAAGATTTGCATTCTATATTACGTAATGGTGAGTTCTTAACTAGAGATTCGCGTGTTGTTGAACGTAAGAAATATGGTCAACATAAAGCTCGGAAAAAGTGTCAATTTTCTAAGAGATAGTTATTTCATAGTGGTGTTTTTTTGTAAGTATTATACAAATATTTGCAAAAGTGTATAATATCCTCTATTTTTGTGATGAATTTAGTTGACTATCGGTGTCAACATAATATGCTATTTGTGTGATTTTTCAATATTAAGGTAATTTATGAGTAAAGAAGATATAATAAAACAATTAAAGGAAGATTGTTCTGGTCAGAATATAGATATAACAAAATCTGATTTGAGCAAGATTCATGATGCGTTTATTAAAATAATAAAGGATGAGCTGCATGGGAAAGGTGAAATACGTTTGCATGGAATAGGAACATTTTCTACTGCTATAAGTCAGGAGAAACAATGTCGTAACCCCCAAAATGGTGAGATCATGACTGTTCCTGAAAAGACAAGGGTAAAATTTAAAGCAAGCCAAACTCTTTTAAGTATTTTAAATGAGAAGGAAAAAGCAGCAGTTAGTTAGACATTATCATTTTCATTGTTTTTACTACGCTGTGTAAGCCATAAAATACAGCTTCGCTAATTAAATAGTGGCCTATGTTAAGAGCTGAGATGTGAGGTATTCTTGTCATCTTCTTAGCGTGTTTATAAGTTATGCCATGTCCTGCGTGGCATTCTATTCCTAATTTATTGACGTACTCTGCAGCATTAGTAATTAACTGTAACTTTTTCTCTGATGGATTATCACAGTAATCCCCTGTATGAATTTCTATTATGTCAGGTTTTATCTCTAGCTTCTCAAGATATTTTAGTTGATTAATATTTGGATCGATAAACAGTGAGACTTTTATGCTAGAGCTATGCATTTCCTCTATTATACTAGAAAGTTTGCTGTGCATATTAATGATATCCAGGCCACCTTCGGTTGTTAATTCTTCTCTTTTTTCTGGTACTATACTAATCGAATAGGGTTTTACCTTTTTTGCTATTTTAAGCATTTCTTCCGTTGCTGCAATTTCAAGATTTAGCTCAGTGCTAATGCTTTTTTTTAGGTTAAATACGTCTTCATCTCTAATATGCCTTCTATCTTTTCGTAAGTGTACAGTAATAAAGTCTGCTCCAGCGTCAATGGCTATTTCTGCTGCTTTCAATAGATCTGGGTAGGAAGTTCCGCGTGCGTTGCGGAGGGTTGCAACGTGATCAATATTAACACCTAGTTTCACAATCTACCTCAAAAATTATTTATGGATTATACATGTTATTAGGTCTTTTGCATAGTCATTGTTTGATTAGCAATACCATAGCCGAGAGACGGGGTTGGCGAAATGTGTCAAGATGGCCTAGCATCACGCGCTGGAATGACATTTGGGAGTATATTATCCGTTTGTCACTTCTAAATGATAAAAGCCTCAATGAATTTATTAGTTTATTACATGTCTCTTTTCATGTATAAATCTATAGAAAGTTTTATACGGAAGTTGTTTTATGAGCAAAATTATAGAAATCAGAGCGCCAAAAACTCTTGGTGGTGAGTCAGTTACGGAAGGTATAGTAAAAATAAAGAAAAATATTGGAGAAGCAGTAAAAGTAGATGACTTGATCTTTGAAATTGAGACTGACAAAACAGCACTCGAATTAACTGCAGAAGCTTCAGGGCAAATAACTGAATTTCTCGTAAAGGAAGATGATGTAATAAGTCCTGATCAATTGTTAGCGAAGTTTTCCGTGGGGGAAGTAAAAGAGGAAGCGAGAAAAGAAGATAAAAGCGAAAGTTCTGCCAAAAAAGATGCTCCGTCAGCTCGTAAAATTATGGAGGAAAATGCAATCAGCGCAGAAAGTGTCAAAGGAACTGGCATGGGAGATAGGATAACAAAAGCAGATGTAATAGGCCATATAAACAAAACAGAACAGCCTGCAATAAAACAATATGAATTGCCAAAAAGTGTAGTAAGTGGAGAGCAAAGAGAGGAACGAGTAAAAATGAGTAAAATAAGGCAAGTAATTGCCGCTCGTTTGAAAGCATCGCAAAATACTGCTGCAATACTGACCACGTTCAATGAAATTGACATGAAAAATGTCATGGATCTAAGAGCAAAATATAAGGATGCCTTTGAAAAAAAATATGGAATAAAACTTGGTTTCATGTCGTTTTTTATAAAGGCAGCAGTGCAAGCACTGAAAGAGATCCCTGAAATTAACGCTGAAATCTCAGGCGATGAAATCATATATAAACATTACTATGACATAGGTGTTGCTGTTGGCACTGACAAAGGCCTTGTTGTACCTGTTATTCGGAGTGCTGATCAGATGTCATTTGCAGAAATTGAGTTGACTTTAGTTGCTCTTGGCAAAAAAGCACGAGAAGGCAAATTACAAGTATCAGAAATGGAAGGTGCAACATTTACTATTTCAAACGGTGGAGTATACGGTTCACTTCTTTCCACTCCGATAATAAACCCTCCGCAATCTGGAATACTTGGAATGCATTCGATACAAAACAGGCCAGTTGCTGTTGGTAATGCAGTAGAAATCAGACCGATGATGTACATTGCTCTCTCTTACGACCACAGAATAGTTGATGGCAAAGGAGCAGTTACTTTCCTTGTCAAAATAAAAAATTATATAGAAGATCCAAATAGATTAGTTTTGGAAGTGTAAATTGGTATTAACTTAAACAATGTCAGCAATTAAAAATGACAAGCAAGTTTTTCTAGAATCAGAAGGTTTCTAAGGCGGATGGTAAAATAGGAAAAATCGGCAAATGGCATCAAAAATTGATAGTCGCTCTTGGTTATTACTTGTTACCGAACTTGTTGCACAGCAATTTCCAAAGTGGGCTCACTTAGAGATCAAACCTGTTGAACTCAGTGGTATAGACAATAGAACTTTTCGCTTGGGTGAAGAGATGTTGATCAGGCTACCAAGCGCAGAAGATTATGCGCTACAAGTTCTAAAGGAGCAAAAATGGCTTGAGATACTTGCACCACATTTGTCATTTTCTATTCCTAAGCCACTTGCAATGGGACAACCATCAAAGCATTATCCCTGGAATTGGTCAATATATAAGTGGATCGAAGGGGAAAGCATAAATGCATTGTCTATAGATGATCTGGATTTACAGATTATTGCTTCTCAGCTTGCACAATTTTTGAATGAGTTACATAAAATTGATGTTAAAGGAGGCCCTAATCCTGGACTCCATAACTTCTGGCGCGGCGATCACGTATCAGTCTATGACACAGAGGTAAGATCGGCCATTAAGGAATTGCAAGGTTTTATTGATGCTAGAACTATAATGTCCTTTTGGGAAAAAGCTATAAGCTCAAGATGGAACAAGAATCCAGTATGGATTCATGGTGACTTTGCAAGCGGGAATATCCTAGCGAAAGATGGATGTGTAGCTGCTGTAATCGATTTTGGATGTGTGGGTGTCGGCGATCCAGCCTGTGACTTGGTAATTGCCTGGACACTTTTGAACAACGAAAATCGGAGAATCTTCAAGTCACATCTATATTTAGATCCAGACACGTGGGCCAGAGCAAGCGGCTGGGCTTTATGGAAGGCACTAATTACAATGCGCGACTGGAAGACAACAGAAGTTATGAAACAACAGAAAATTATTAATGAAATTCTAAATGAAGAAGCTTAGTTTAACCAAAGATTTTCAGTCCTATTTTTGCATACCTACCTTTCTTTGCTGTTCTCAAGTGAATTACTCTTAATCTAGCATAACTAACAACTTAAACGAACAACTATTTTCAGCAAACTAAACAATGCCTGTGATAGGTTCTTAATTTGAAAAGACTCCCCGAATCTAATATGTCATTGCTGTAGGCTGCATTTAGTAATATAATCTCATATTAAATAAGACGTTACTTAAGTTTATGCTAGATTCTCCGCTAATTTTGACAGCCATTCTTATATTTTTCATTTTTACGTTGTCATTCTTTTTTATAAGAAAGATATTTGGGTCAACAAACAAGAAGATAATAAAATCCTTCCGAATCTAATATGTCATTGCTGTAGGCTGCATTTAGTAATATAATCTCATATTAAATAAGACGTTACTTAAGTTTATGCTAGATTCTCCGCTAACTTTGACAGCCATTCTTATATTTTTCATTTTTACGTTGTCATTCTTTTTTATAAGAAAGATATTTGGGTCAACAAACAAGAAGATAATAAAATCCTTTAGGAAAATTGTTCAGCAAATAAATGCATTAGAAACAGAAATGCAGAGCTTATCTGATGAGGAGCTTGCTGGTAAAACTCAAGAATTCAAACAGGAATTGAAAAATGGGAAAACGTTAAATGATCTTCTCGTACCTGCATTTGCAGTTGTGCGTGAAGCCTCTCGCAGGTTTCTTAACATGAGGCACTTTGATGTTCAGTTGATTGGTGGAATGGTGCTCCATAACGGCATGATATCAGAAATGAAAACAGGAGAGGGAAAGACACTCGTTGCAACTTTAGCTGCATACCTTAATTCTTTAGAAGGGAAAGGCGTGCACGTCGTAACTGTTAACGACTACCTTGCGAAACGAGACACAGAGTGGATGAGCAAATTATATAATTCTCTTGGGGTTTCTGTTGCGTTTATCACGAATAACTTGACAGACGAAGAGAGAAAAGAGGCTTACAGTGCAGATATCGTGTATTCCACAAATAACGAGCTTGCCTTTGATTACCTGCGAGACAATATGAAATTTTCTCAAGAAGATATGGTTCAGAGAGGCTTTCACTACGGAATAGTTGATGAAGTAGACTCAATACTCATTGATGAAGCTCGCACTCCGCTTATTATTTCTGGCCAGATTGAGGAAAACAATCAGATATATAAGCATATCAATAAAATAGTAACCAAATTAGTTGACTCTGATTATGAGGTGGATGAAAAGGGTAGGGCAGTGTTCCTTACTGAAGATGGTATTTCACGAGTGGAAGAACTACTCAGGTCATACAATCTCATTCCTGAAAATTCCTCGCTCTATGATACTGACAGCATGATAATGACTCATTATATAGACCAAGCATTACGTGCACATAAGCTGTTTACTGCTGATAAAGATTATATAGTAAAGGATGGCAAGGTAGTGATTATTGATGAATTTACTGGGCGTATGATGGAGGGCAGGAGATATTCCGATGGTCTTCATCAGGCACTTGAAGCGAAGGAAAATCTTGAAATTCAGCATGAAAACCAAACTTTAGCATCGGTCACATTTCAGAATTACTTTCGTATGTACAATAAACTTTCCGGAATGACTGGAACAGCAGCAACAGAGGCAGAAGAGTTTCGTGATATATACAGACTAAATGTAGTAAAAATTCCAACCAATGTACCTGTAAAAAGAGTTGATATTGATGATGAAATTTATGGCACAGGAAAAGAAAAATTTAATGCTGTGTTGAAGTTTATAGAAGAATGCCACAAATGCCTTCAACCGGTCCTTGTTGGCACGGTAAGCATCGAAAACTCTGAGAAGCTTTCTGCGCTTTTGCAAAGCCATTCTCTTAAGCATTCAGTATTGAATGCTCGTTATCATGAACAAGAGGCGTACATAATAGCACAAGCTGGAGTGCCAGGTAGTATCACTATAGCAACTAACATGGCAGGACGTGGAACTGATATTCAACTCGGTGGAAACGCTGAAATGATTGCAAAGGTAGAGCTAAAGAAGATAAAAAATGCTGATGAAAGAGAAAAAAAATACCAAGAAATAGTCGAAAGAGTAAAAAAAGATAAGGAAATTGCTATAAAAGCTGGTGGTTTATGCGTGGTTGGAACCGAAAGACATGAAAGCAGGAGAATAGATGATCAATTACGCGGCCGTTCTGGTCGTCAGGGGGATCCTGGACTTTCTAAGTTCTTTTTATCGCTTGAAGATGACCTAATGAGAATATTTGGTTCTGATAGAATGAGAAGCTTTTTACAAAAAGTAGGGTTAAAGAATAACGAAGCTATTCATCATCCATGGATCAATAAGGCACTTGAGAAGGCGCAGAAGAAAGTTGAAGCTAGAAACTATGATGTGCGGAAGTCTTTGCTTAAGTTTGATGACGTAATCAACAACCAACGTAAAGTTATTTTTAAGCAGAGAAACAATATCTTAGGCAACGAAATTAATGATTTACTTGAAGTATATAGCGAAGTAAATGAGAGCATAGTAGAAGGTATAATCCAAAGTGGCTATTATGAGGATTATATTGAAGATATAGTCAAAGAATTCCATACAAAGTATGGAATAACGCTTGATAAAGAAGATTTAGCAAAGTTTTTAAACAAACAAGAAGCTTTGAATTATATAAATGATAAGATACAAGAATTTTTTACTGAGAAAGAAAAATATTTCAACAGTCAGCACACTACAGATTTGTGGAATACGATCGTGAAGCAAATGATGATAATGACACTTGATCATTTATGGAGGGAACACCTTTCAACTTTAGAAAGCTTAAGACAAAGCATAAGCTTACGTGCCATGGGGCAGAAAGATCCACTGAATGAATTTAAACGCGAAGCTTTCTTGATGTTTGAGTCAATGCTTGAAAAATGGAAGGAACTCACCATTCATCGCTTAGCACACTTTAAGTTGGCAGACAACCAAGAGATAGGCAATAGGTTACATTCTGCTAGAAATAGCAGACTTTCCAAAGTCTCAAGAAACGACAAATGTCCTTGCAACTCCGGAAAGAAATACAAGCACTGCCACGGCGCGGTTACTGTGGTAAATTAGTAACTATGGTTGTACAGTTTGTTTATTTCCATCAACATTACTGCAGCTAACCTCACTTAGCTTACTGTTTAATGAATGCTCTGATGACTTATACGCAACCCCATAGGAAATTCCACCAACGATCAGTGCAGATGCCACAGTAATTCCAACTATTGCTAGTGCAGATAATGCAGTAGCGTAAACGAGTCCTAATGGAACTACAACAGCAGATATAACAACCCCAACGGCTCCTGCTTTTGTAGCTTTAGGCCTATGTATACATGATGGGTCTGCACCATAATTTAGCAGAAGTTTTGCCATTTCTGGATATTTACTATGCCAAGCACAACTCAAAGGGGTATATCTATTTTTATTTTGTAGATTGATATTAGCTCCATTTTTTAGTAGAAGTTTCACTGTCTTTATATGCCCGTGCTCAGCAGCATAATGCAAAGGAGTTCTTTCACCTTCATCTTGTAGATTGATATTAGCTCCATTTTTTAGTAGAAGTTTCACTGTCTTTATATGCCCGTGCTCAGCAGCATAATGCAAAGGAGTTCTTTCACCTTCATCTTGTAGATTGATATTAGCTCCATTTTTTAGTAGAAGTTTCACTGTCTTTGTATGCCCGTGTTTGGCAGCATAATGCAAAGGAGTCCCTTTATCTTCATCTTGTGCATTAACGCCTGCTCCTTCTTCTAGCAAAACTTCTACTACTTGTGTATGCCCATGCTGAGCAGAATAATGTAAGGAGGTTTTTTCCCATTCATCTTGTACATTAACATTAGCTCCGTTTTTTGTTAAGTATCTTACTACTTTTTCATAGCCATTTTCAGCTGCTGTAAGTAATAAATTGCACTTGAGTATTATAAACGTGTAATTTATATCAAATTCGCTTTTTTTCCACTCATCATATATAAGTTGATTTTCCTGCTGCAGCTTATCTTTAATTCTATCAATTAAATTTTCCTTACTCAGATCTGGACTACTGTTGACTTCTTGTAGTATTAACCTTAATGTCATTTCCTTCTCCAAGATATAAAATTTTATTATGGCATATGAAGTGGATTATGTCAATGAAGAACTAAGAAACTGGTTCTTCTTTTTTTCTATAGCTTTAGGTTTACCTACAATTTGAAAAACAACAAATTCGTCATTCCGCCGCAGTATCTCTAGATCCCGCTAACACGTAGCGGGATGACGAGTTACTTAACGTCATACCGTGATTTATTCACGGTATCTCAACCGCTAACAAAGCGGGATGACAGCAATCCTACGTCATACCGCCGCGGTATCTCTAGATCCCGCTGCGGTATGACTAGACTTTTTGATTTACTCCCACTCAATGGTTGCTGGTGGTTTAGAAGTTAAGTCATAGACAACTCTATTTACTCCGGAAACGTTATTAACAATTATACTGCCAACATTCTGTAAAAAGTCCCAAAACACTAGCGAATGCTGATCCTTATCTTCAAATGGAAATGCATCAGCCGTCATACCATCGGACGATGTTACAGCCCTTAAAGCACAAACATATCCGTATGTACGACCATCTCCCATGACGCCTACAGTTTTTATTGGTAATAATACAGCAAAAGCTTGCCATATCTTATCGTATAGATCGTAATTTTTCATCGTATTAATATATATTTCATCTACTTCTTGCAATATTCGCACCTTTTCTTCATCGACTTCACTTATAATCCTCACTGCAAGTCCGGGTCCAGGAAATGGATGTTGAAATATTATCTCGTCTGAAAGCCCAATTTCTTTTCCAAGTAGCCTTACCTCATCTTTAAAGAGGTAGCGTAAAGGCTCTACTAGCTTCAGGTTCATCTTTTCTGGCAACCCACCAACATTATGGTGAGACTTAATTGTACTAGTGTTGTCTGAGGCATGCCCTGACTCAACTATATCAGAGTAGATGGTACCTTGCATCAAAAAATCCACATCACCTATTTTTTTTGCTTCTTCTTCAAACACTTCAATGAAAGCGTTACCGATAATTTTTCGCTTTTTTTCTGGATCAGTTATTCCCTTTAACCTACTCAAAAATAAATTTGATTTATCAACGTAGTTTATCGGAATTTCTTTCAACATAGCAATGGTCTGGTTCTTGCGTAACAACCCAGTATCGATAAAAATACAGTTCAATTGTTTTCCTATAGCTTTATGTGTGAGAGCCGCTGCAACACTTGAATCAACCCCACCACTTACTGCAGCGATTACTTTTTTCTCTCCTACTACATTTTTGATTTTTTCCTTCTGCTTTTCAATAAACGATTTCATTGTCCAGTCTCTCTCGCAATTTGCAATATCCAAGAAGTTAGAGAGCAATTTACTGCCATTTGTTGTGGGCCTCACTTCAGGATGGAACTGAGTACAGTAAATCTTCCGCTGTTCGTTGACAATTATTGCAATTGTTTGATTTATCACACCTGATGCGATAACAGTAAATCCCTGTGGTATAGTATCAACACTGTCCGCATGGTTCATTAATACATCCACTTCAGAATTAACATCCCAGGTATCCTTTATAATGGGGGATTCTTTTAGTATCTTGATTTTAGTTCTGCCAAACTCCTGTTTGAAACTCTCTTTTACTTTTGCTCCAAAATAATGACAAATGAGTTGCTGTCCATAGCATATTCCAAGTATAGGAACGTTTGTTGCCTTATTAAGTTTTATAATTTCATGTACTACTCTACTTGTTTCAGAACAATCATCATTTACAGATTGTGGTCCTCCAGAGAGAATAAACCCATTGAATTTTGATATTGTTTCAAAACTGATGTTGCTTGGAAATATTTCGCAATACACACCCATTTCCCTGACTTGTCTTGCGATAAGCTGTGTAAATTGTGAACCAAAATCAATAATGGCAATTGCTGACAATTTGCTCCTCCATATTATTTAAAAGTGATATCTGATAATAAAGAAAATAAAGAAGTAAGTAAACTAAGACCTCTTAAAAGCTTTGATGTATGACTTAAACGTTAGCTATGATTTATTTTGAGTTGATAGAAACTTTGCACGGCGGTGACTCAGAGTCCTCAGTTTTTCTTTGGGGTCAAGGCATACTTTAAAAAAATCCCAACCGTTGCAACTTTTACCGGTAATTCTTGTGCCAGCCGTAGAAGGAGCACTATATTCTTCCCCATTGTAAATAAACTTTCCCTCATTACTGACTGTAACTTCATACATTTTCTTTTTATATTCTCCAACAAGTGTTCTACCTATAAAAAGAGCTTTAATAACTTTTTGATTTTGCGTTAAGCCATCATCATCAACTTGCACAATTTCTTTAGGTTTATCTATTTTGAGCTCATTTAGTGGCTCATTACCCACCATATTGTTTAATACTTTATTTATTATATATGTTACTGCCTCATCTTTGACTTCTTCTACCCTTTTGTCTACATATTTTTCTACTTCACTACGCACATGCCTTTTCAAACTTTCAAGCAAATCCTGTAAGTCGAGTAAAGTTAATTCAGATGTTTCCATAAAAACCCCCAGTTTTATTATCACGTATCAATAATACATCTAGTATACTTAAAATATCTTTAAGAAAGGCGACTCTGACCCTCAGGTAGCTAATGTTAACTACCGATATCGTACGTGAACCAAAATCAATGATGGCAATTGCTGACAACTTACCCCTCCATATTATTTAAAGCAATATCTGATAATAAAGAAAATCATGGGGCAAGTAAACTATAGCTAAAGTGGCTTAGGTTTACCTACAATTTGAAAAACAACAAATTCGTTATTCCGCTACTTGTTAGCGCCGCGGCGGTATGACGTAGGGAAACCTTCTTGGGTTAGCTATATCTGTTTTGCCACTCTGCTGAACGGATACTTTGAAAGTAGATCTATTATAGAATTGATATGAGCCTTATTTTACCTTAATCGTTTATAACCTTTGGCACTACGAAATACCCATGCTCAGGTTTTGTATTGGACAATATCTCTTCTTTAATGTTTTGAGAATTTATAACATCATCGCGTACATGAATGTCCTTGTCTATACTGCCATAACGCATAGGAGAAACACCTTCAGTATTAACTTGTAATAAAGTATCATGTATCCAATCCAGCATTGTCAGTTCTTTGGAGTAGTGATCAATCTCGTCATTTGATAACTTAATCCTTACAAGCTGTGCAATTTTAAGCATTTCTTCCTTGGTAATTGTTATTTTTCTCTTATTTGCAAATTCTATTAGTGAAGTAATAACGTCTTCTGTTGACTTAGCTGGCATCTTTACCTCCTTGGATGAAGTGAGTTAAAATATCTACGACCGAAACAACTTCTATTTTACCAGTTTTTTCAAGTTTGTGAAGTATAGTATCCGTAATCACTAATTTATCTAAAGAAGAGGAAGAAATTTTTTCAACTGCACTTCCTGAAAGCACGCCATGTGTGATGCATGAAATTACGGACTTTGCTCCGCAATTTTTTAAAGCAAGGGCTGCATTACACAATGTTCCACCAGAGTCAACTATATCATCAACAATGACACAATTTTTATTCGCAACTTCTCCTATTATGTTCATTACTTGAGATGTGACTGCTTTCTCCCTATATTTATCTACTATAATAATCTTATCACTTAACCCTATCTTGTACTTTTCCTCTAAAGTCTTTGCAAAAGCACGTGCTCTGCCAATTGCTCCAACATCAGGTGCAACAATTGCCAAATTTTCCGTGTGTATACAGTCAACAAATGCTTCAAAGCAGTTCAAATTAGTTATCGGTACATCAAAGAA
The DNA here is from genome assembly GCF_964273535.1 of Wolbachia endosymbiont (group A) of Norellia spinipes. Taxonomy (NCBI): domain Bacteria; kingdom Pseudomonadati; phylum Pseudomonadota; class Alphaproteobacteria; order Rickettsiales; family Anaplasmataceae; genus Wolbachia; species Wolbachia endosymbiont (group A) of Norellia spinipes. Next base: position 684,621 of record NZ_OZ187006.1, on the reverse strand, counting down.
TCCTTCAATTTGACTTGAGTGCAAATCAATCACTGCAACACTACTTGCACCTGCAGTTTGAATAAGATTTGCAACTAATTTGGCATTTAAAGCAGATTGCATATCATTGTTCTTGATAATTCTATCTTGTCTGCTATATCCATAATAAGGAATAATTACTACTATCCTTTTGGCTCCTAATCTATTTACTGCATCAATTATAAGCAGAAGCTCCATAAGGTTATCATTCACAGGGGGAGAAAGAGATTGTACTATGTATACTTCTTGATTATATAGATCATTTGCTACTTCTACATTTACCTCGCCATCGGTAAACTTTGATATCCAAGCAGAGGATGGTTGAACATCTAGCCGGTTAACTACTGATTCCCCTAATTCTTTACTAGCATTACCTATTATTATCTTCATAATATACCAATTGAGCTTGTAAGATTATACAGAAATTATGAAATAATTGAAATGTAAATTTCTTTATCTAGCATTCTTGTCGGCAAATTAGGTACCTCTTGTACAATGACCTGTCATTTTCACGCATTGTTTCAATATACAGACCCAAATTGAAACAACTATACAAAATCCTGCTTATGTTTCAAGATAAATGACTTTAATGAAATATAATTTACCTTACCACTTCGTTTTGATTCTCCAGTTCAACATAGGATAAATTACTCATACATTCTCCTAGTATTTCCTCCTTTTTATCATTATCTAGTCCACTGCTAAACCCCTGACACTTTTTCTCAAGAGCTAAGCGTGTAGCTATCTTACTGTTTCAGACGATAATTCCGGCAACTCATTACGAATCTTTTCCTGCTCTTCCTCAGAGAAATTGCCAAGGTTTTCCCTGGCCATTTCAGAAAATTTTTGAGTAATCGTTTCTTTTATCATTCCACCAACTTCCTGTTTATTTAGTGTAATAACTACCGATGGATGCAAGCCAGATAAAGACTCAACCATTTTATTGTATGTTCCACCTGAAGTAAGTAAAATAGCGAGGTTTAAATGGCATTAAGATCAAAATTATTGGATGAAAAAGTGGTTCACTAATAATGAGAATTGGTATTAGCTATAGAAAACTTGTATAGATTTTTTCTACTTCTGTGATATCATAAGCCTGTAATGATAAAATAAGCAAATATGGATAAGTCAGCGTATGAGATCATAGAACATGAGTATGATGTGGTAGTAGTGGGTGCAGGTGGAGCAGGGCTCAGAGCAACGCTTGGGATGGCTGCAACTAATTTTTCAGTTGCCTGCATTTCTAAAATTTTCCCTACACGAAGTCATACAGTTGCAGCACAAGGCGGAATTAGTGCAGCTTTAGGTAATATTGGTGAAGACGATTGGCGCTGGCATGCATATGACACAATAAAAGGTTCAGACTGGCTTGGTGATCAAGATGCAATAGAATATATGTGTAAAAACGCTGCTAAAGCTGTTATTGAACTTGAAAATTTTGGCGTACCTTTTTCTCGTACAGAAGATGGCAAAATATACCAGCGCTCTTTTGGTGGAATGACAACTCACTTTGGTAAAGGAAAATCAGCGCAGCGCACTTGTGCAGCGGCAGATAAAACTGGGCACGCAATCCTTCACACTCTATATCAGCAGTGTCTTAAATTCAACGCTGAATTTTTTGTTGAATACTTTGTGATTGATTTAATTATGGATAGCGAAACCGGAGCATGCTGCGGAGTTCTTGCTTGGTCGCTATGCGACGGCACATTACATAGATTTCGCGCACATTCGGTGGTGCTAGCAACAGGTGGATATGGACGTGTTTATTTCTCTGCAACAAGTGCGCATACCTGCACAGGTGATGGTAATGGCATGGTGGTGAGAGCTGGGTTACCACTTGAAGATATGGAATTTGTACAATTTCATCCAACAGGAATATATGGCTCAGGGTGCTTGATGACAGAAGGGTGCCGTGGAGAAGGGGGGTACCTCGTTAATTCTCAGGGCGAAAAGTTTATGGAACGTTACGCACCAAAAGCAAAAGATTTAGCTTCCCGTGATGTGGTAAGTCGTGCAATAACAATTGAAATTAGAGAGGGAAGGGGAGTTGGACCGAAAAAAGATCACATGTATTTAACTATAGCGCATCTTGATCCGGAAGTAATAAAACTCAGATTGCCGGGCATCAGCGAAACCGCAAGAACTTTTGCTGGAGTTGATGTCACTAAAGATCCAATACCTGTTATTCCAACTGTTCACTACAACATGGGCGGCATTCCAACCAATTATCATGGAGAAGTGATCACGCTGAAGCAAGGTAAGGAAGAAGTGGTAGATGGACTATTTGCAATTGGAGAAGCTGCATGTGTCTCTGTGCACGGTGCAAATCGACTTGGTTCTAACTCACTTCTTGATCTTGTGGTTTTTGGTAGAGCTGCAGCGCTCAGAACAAAAGAGAAACTAAAATCCGGTACACCACATAAAAAATTGAGCTCAGATTGTACAGATTGGATAATAGGTAGGTTTAATAAAATGCGATTTGCTTCTGGGAAGCTCAAAGTAGCAAAAATACGCAGCGAAATGCAGAACACTATGCAAAAGTACGCATCAGTGTTCCGTGTTGCTGAAGTTTTAGAAGAAGGTAAAAAAGCTATAAAAAAGGTAGCAAAAATGATGCCTGATGTTTCACTTGAGGATCGCAGTATGATATGGAACAGTGATTTAGTTGAAGCACTGGAGCTTGCTAACATGATCCCACAAGCGGTTATTACCATGGAATGCGCAGCCAATCGAGAGGAGAGTAGAGGTGCTCATGCTCGTGAAGATTTTCCTGAGCGTGATGATAAAAACTGGATGAAACACACCATAGCGTGGCTTGAAGAAAAGAAAGGTCAAATTAACGTAAAAATTGATTATAAAAAAGTGGCTGAAAAAACTCTGAGCGATGAAATTGACTTCATCGCTCCGGAAAAGAGGGTATACTAGTTATATTGTTAACCCATCTGCGGGAGATTTTGTTGATGTATCTTTCTTTTTGGATTTCTTGCACGCTTTGTCTGTCGGTCATTGTCAGTAGAGTTCTTTGTTTTATTAGTTAGTTTTTCAAAACATTTCTTAACACCACTAAACCCTAAAGTGAGAGCAAGACATGTAGCTATAGCAATAGCTGCGAGGAATAAAGCGGCAAGGGCCCCAATGTAACCCTGAGAGACACCATATGCTACAGCTGAAATGAAAATAACCGTTGTTATGGATATTAATGTTTGACGGGTTCTCTTTGCTGGATCTATGTACTTTCCAGCAGCAGATACTGCTTTTCCTGTAGTAGATGCTGTTTTTTCTATAAAAGAACCTGCTTTTTCAATGCCAGACTGACATTTTTTTGAAGCAGTTTTACAGTGGTATTTTTCCTCGAGTTTCTCCTTTAGCTCTCTAACCTTTTTTTGTGCTTCTTGTGTAATTCTTGGATATTCTTTTAAATTAAGTAAAGTTAGATAATACTTTTTAGTATCAAATGTTTGACCTTCCAACTCTAGAGAACAGGGATCAGCGCCCATTTCTAGCAGCATTGCACAAAACTTTGTTGTATTGCTACAACTAACTGTTGAATCAAAAATTGTTCCTTGCTTTAGATATTCAATTTTTTCTTTCCTTGCTTTTGTTTTTAGCACCGCTTGTAGAGGCGTGTCTTCTTTCTGGTTGGTAGCATTCATAGCTTCTCTCAATTTATCTTGAGATATCACTTCTTTTTCTACTAAATTCAAAATCAACTCCAAATATGCAACTTTTTGCTCTCCTTTAAGTAAAGCAATATGATGTAAAGCATTGTTGCCATTTGTGTCTTTCAGGCTAATATCCGCCCCTTTCTGTAGTAACTCCTCAAAAAGTTTTTTATCATTATTTTCAATTGCTGAATGTAATGGATTACTATCTGGAGTATTTATGGTATACCCTATAATTTCTTTAATTTTTGTTTCTGTATTGGTTTTTATTTCTGGTTCTAATTCAGACTTCTTTACTGACTCTGCCAATTTTTCTAAGAAGTTAAGATAATATATTTTTTGTTTTTCGCTTAACTCCTGTAATTCTTCTTTAGACAACTGCAAATCATCAATATTTGCTCCTAATTTGAGCAATTGTATAGCAGATACTATTGTATTGTCGTAGTGTGGTATAAGTTTTTTAAAAGGTGTTAAAGTTTTTCTAGGTGTAGTCTCAAAACTATGTTTTTCTTTTGTTACTTTACTAAGTAACAATGCTTGCAGTGGTGTTTGACCGTTGCCATTTTTATCGTTTACAGCTTTTTCAAGTTGTGCTTTAAGTTGCTCTTTTCCTTCCTCTTTTCCTTCCTCTTTTCCTTCCTTCTTACTCACATCTAGTACTGTATTTAAAAAATCAAACTTTTGTTTTTTCTCTAATTGTGTAACTATTAGGTGTAAAATATTATTTTCCTTTTCATCTTTTGCACTGCTAATATCCTTACAACCTTTCAGATATTCTTAAAATTTCTTGCGATTTCCATTTTTAATTGCTTTGAATATTGGCTGTTCCTCATCAGTATATTGAACATTGCTGTTCGTTATCCCGTTGGTTTTCTCCACTTCTTGGTTTTCATTTGCTGTGTAGGAAATTGGTATACCCGAAATGTGGTCTTTCTCATCAGCAGGATCATCTTCAGCTTCGCTACTGTTGCCGCTTTCGATTCCACTGTCTCCATTGTCAATCGTCATCCCGTTGTCTTTCTCTACTCCTTGCCCTTCACTTATTGTGTTAGCACTACTGATTGAATGCTTCTTACTAGCGTTATGATCATCTTCAGCATCGCTACTGTTGCCGCTTTCGGTTTCACTCTCCATACTCCCTCTACGACCAATTTCATTTTGATCAACGTTATCAGGATGATCTTTTTTGCTGCTCTTGTTAATAGCTTCTGAAATTACTTGTTCTATTTCCTCTTTTTTTGTTGGGTCTAGTTTTTTTGACTGTTTGATTTCTTTTTTCAATGCTGGAAGGAAGTGTTGAGTATAATACTTATAATATTTTTCTTGTTCTTCAGGTGATTCTCCTAATTTGGTTAATACTTCGGTTAATATCTTAGGACTAGCCCCTTCCTTGAACAATCCCTTGCATTTGTTGAGAGTCTTGTCTTTCCCAACTTCTGGGTGTAGGTGTTTGTGCTTTCCTTTTGTTACTTTTTTCGTTATAATGCTCAATAATTCATTGTTGTGTACTAACTCACTAGATGTAGAATTTTCTTTTGTCATACCAAAGCCTCACTAAAAACTAACTATTTGTGTATCTTTGTAGTTGTAAGTGTCAACAATTTGAGATTGAGAACTAACAACTAAAAAGCTAGATTTAAATTTTAAAATGTTGTATATGTAATTGAAATACAGGCAGAAGAGCGTTTCTGCTAGTATCATAGTTAAACCTCACTTCAACGATTATCTACTATTTTAAATGTTTAGTTTTAAGAAAGGATAAATATTGGTATATAGCTAAAGTGAACAGGTGCAAAATGTGCTATACCGCGGCGCTAACGAGTAGCGGAATGACGGCATATCAAATTGTAGCTAGCTATAGAACGTTCCCTACTAGCTTATTTATGAATTGACGTAGTATTGATACATCGCTCATTTTAGTAGCTGGGTTTTCTGTATATTCTGATTGACTTGATGATTTTTGTACCTCTTGCTCTTCTAAATCGTTGGACTTATTTTCTATATCCTTAACAGAGTTATTGCATTGTGTATCATTTTTTGGTGCGTTATCTTGAAGTGTAAGTTGCTTTTCTTCAGTAAACTTTCCTTTAATTTTTCCAAATCCTTCATAAATATTTTCTAAATTTAAGTAAATAAGATAACAAACTCCAATAACTGCTATAATAGATGAGGCAGTTGCAATTGTAATACTTCCTTGAGAAGCGCTGAATATTACCGCACAGGCTAAAGCAGTAAATACAAGCGTTGTCACTACTTTACAAACAACATTATTGACATACTTCACAATATCGCGTGCTTTTAACTTCTTGCCAAAATTGCACTTCAGTTCAGTTCTCATATCATCTGGAATAAGCGCTCTACCAATTGATTTCTCTATTCCTTTTATAATTTTATAATACTCTTTGCTCCATAATCTTTCGGGTAGTATTAACTGCTTTGGGTCAACACCATTTTGCACTAATTTTACACAAAACTTGATCGTGTTATCACGGCTCTTAGGATTGACCAAATTATGTTTATCTTTTGTCGTCTTAGTAATGAGCGCTACTTGTAGTGGTGTGCGTTCTTTTTCGTTAGTGGCGTTTGCAGTTTTACTAAATTTCTCTTTTTCCACCGAATTTAAAATCAACTCTAAACATGTAACTTTTTGTTCTCCTTTGAATGAAGCAATATAGTGCAGAGCATTTTTTTCATCTTTATCTTGCACGGTAATATCTGCACCGTTTTGTAAAAATAACTCTAAGGCTTTATATCTATTTGTTTTTTCAAATTTCTTAAGTGATCGGTTCTCACTCTTCTCTTGTATGCGCTGGAGTACCAGATGGAGCGGTGTTTGCCCTTCTTTTTTATCATTTACAGCTTTTATAAATTGTTCTTTTTGGCTTGCTTCTAGCAATATATGGAGAAGTTTAAGTTTTTGTTTTGTTTCAGGTTTAACAATCAAGTGTAAAGCATTATTATCATCTGTGTCTTTAAGGCTAATATCTGCCCCTTTTTGCAATAGTTCTTTAAAAAGTTCTTTATCATTATTTTTAATTGCTAAATGTAATTGATAATTATCATTACTATCTGGAGTATTTATGGTACGTGGTATAATTTCTTTAATTTTTGCTTCTGTATTGATTTTTATTTCTGGCTTTAATTTAGATTTCTTTCCTTGCTCTGCTAATTTTTCTAAGAAATTACGATAGTATGTCTTTTGCTCTTCTTTTAAGCCTTGTAATTCTTTTGTAGATAATCCTAAATTATCAGAGCTGGCTCCATGCTCTAACAATTTTGTAAGAAACTTAAGTGTGTTATCATTATTTTGGATCGTATGAGACTCATGTTTTTCTTTTGTTATCTTGTTAATTAGTGCCACCTGAAGAGCGTCCTGATTTTCACTATTAATGAGTTGTGCTAAATCTTCCTTGGTGACCGTTTTTATTAGGATACCCAGAAACTTGCATTTCTGTTTCTTTTCGAGCGATGCAATAAGGTGTAAAACATTATTTCCTTTTTCATCTTTTATGCTGCTAATATCCGTACAATCTTTTAGATATTTTCTAAATTTCCTGTTATTTCCATTTTTGATCGCTTTTAGTAATTGAACATTATTATTCGTTATTCCGTTGCTTATTTCTACTTCATGATCATCTTCAACATCGCTACCGTAGCCACTCTCTGTTTCACTGTCCCTACGATCATTTTGGTTGTGGGTAAAACAATATTTGCTATTATAAGTAATTTCTGAAATTGCTTGCTTTACTCGCTCTTTTGTTTCATTTGGTGTTTTTTTCGATCGTTCTATTACTTCATCTAGCACTGGAAGGAAGCATTGGACATAATACCTATAATATTTTTCTTGTTCTCTAAGTGATTCTTCTAATTTAGTTAATACTTCAGAGCTAGCACCTTCCTCAAATAACCTTTTGCACTTCTTGAGGGTTCCATCTTGACCTCTTGGTTTTTCACGCTTGTGTTTTTCTTTTTTTACCTTTCTCTCTATAGTGCCATACAATTGCTCGTCTTTTCTATCCTGCTCTCGCTTTTTATTTTTATCTATGCATTCGTCTAACTTATCTGCATTAGTAGCTAGTGCGCTTAGATCTATACCCATACTAAAACCCCAATATTAAAAGCTATTTAAGTTGTCAGCACTAAACTAACAACCAAGAAGTTTGACTTTTAAATTGAGCTAAACGTTGTATATGTGATCAAAATATAGGTGGAAAGGCAGAAAACTAGTTTCTATTAGAAAATCTGTTATCATAGTCAAATCCTCACTTGAACAGTTGTCTACTATTTTAACCATTTAATCTTAAAAAATAATAAATATAGCTAAAGTGAGTAACTGCAAAACGTGCTACTGGCTAAAATATAGCTAAACTGACTTACGACAATTTGAAAAACCGTCATTCCGCTACTCGTTAGCGCCGCGGCGGTATGACGGTCCGCTACGTGTTAGCGGAATCTATGCTGAGATACCGCGGCGGTATGACGGTTCGCGGCGGTATAGCTATAGGATAAGAAACTATAGCTGCAGATCGATGCTTTTATAAATCTTCCAGACTTGGTTTTTCTTTTAGTTTTTTAAGTCTTTCTTTATTTAGTATGGAGCTTATCTCTTCTACACTTTTATCAATATCATCATTGATTATTACATAATCATATTTATCACGTTTGCTTATCTCTTTTTGAGCTTCGGCTAATCTGCGCTCTATTTCATCCGCACTGTTGCTATTACGCTTTTGCAGGCGTAACCTCAGCTCTTCCATTGAAGGGGGAAGTATAAAAACACTTACAACTTTTTTTCTCATGAGCTTGAATAAGTGAAATGCCCCTTGCCAGTCTATGCTTAGTAAAACGCTTATTCCACTGCTTAAGTTTTGCTCTATAAAATCTCTTGGTATACCATAAAAATTCTCAAAAACTTTGGCGTATTCAAGCATCTGACCAGCTTCGCATAACTCGTGAAATTTTTCTTCGGTAACGAAAAAATAGTCTTTTCCATTTATTTCGCCAGAGCGAGGCTTGCGCGTAGTCGTAGAAACAGACCTAACTAAATTAGTTGATCGCTCAAGTAATTTTTCTGATATAGTAGTTTTTCCAGCTCCAGAAGGAGAGGATAGAACCAATAATATGCCCTCACTTTTTATGGTCATTTTTCTTTGCATTTTTTAACATGGCGCTTTTTGGATCAGAGTTTAAAAAGCTAGAACCTTCTAAATTAGAATTTGATAAGTTGGTGCCAATGAGAGAAGAGTTATCAAAGACAGTATAGCGCAAATCGGTTTTTTCAAGATTTGCCTTATTCAAATTAACGTTTACAAACTTTGCTCTACTCAATGTTGAATTAGAAAAATCAGCATTTTCTAAATTCATATTCTTAAATTCAAAGTAAGAATAATTTACATTAAATTTTTCACCCTGTGATATTTTCTCTTGCAAATCTCCAATTGAAGTTATAGCATTTTCTAACCCTGCAAGTTTTTTCTGCCCTTGATTGTCAATCAAAATTGAATTATCAAACTTGCAATCTGTTAAATGAGCATCAGCAACTGAACTTTTATATATGCTTGAAGAGTGAAAAGACATATCACTAATTGTTGAATTGCTCAAATTGCTAAGAAAAAAGCTAGTTTTCCTAAAGGCATTAGCGTGAAGCAAAGAAGATCTGAAATCGCTTTCAATAAAATTTGAATTAGTTACTTTTAAATTGGACCAGCTCGAATTATCAGCTAATAAATTAAAGAATGTTGAATTTTCTATTTCACTGGAATCAATATTATGGTGAAAAAGTGTACTGTTATAAACTTGAGAGTCTTGGATTTTTATCTTATACATTGAAGTTGTAGAAAGGTCTGAATCTTCTATCTTCGCAAAGGTGAATAGTGAATGGTCAAAAAATGAGCCATTCATGTTAGAATTCGCAACTTTAGTATTATGAAACTTTCCGTGACGAATGTCAGCATTAGAGACATTAACTTGATGCAGTTCACTAAAACTAAAATCAATATTGGATAAATCAGCATCCTGAAGACTTGCTCCAGAAACATATACATGTTTTATCTTGGAACCATTTAGTATAGATTGAACAAAACTTGAATTATCGTCATTCACATAGGAAATTTGTGTGTTGCTTAAATTAGCTTCGTCGAAGTTACTGTTAATTATGATAGAAGAATTAAGGCAGGCATCGGAAAGATTGCTACCTGTAAAGTCTGATTCTTTTAACTCTGCACCATATATGTTAGCATTTTTTAATGAAGAAAATTGTATCTTTAATTTATATGCATCCACTCCAAAGAAACTTGCATTATCAAGGTTATTTTTCTGCATAACAGTATCGTTTATTTCACTATCATTAAAATTTACGTAGCTAACATTCGAGTTTGATAAGTTGGAGAGATTCATTTGCACATTCGAGAAATTAGTATGCAAACCAATTACATTGTGCATACTTACTTTTTTGAGATCGGAACTGATAAAATCAGCATAACTAACATGAGACTGATCAAATACGATATCTGTTAAGTTTGCAGAAACAAATTTTGTAAAACTCAAATTTGTACCTTTTATTTTAATGCCACGTAAATTAGCATTGGAGAAATTAGCACCACGTAAATCAACATCAATGAAAGACACGTCGGATAAATCGGTGTTAGAAAAATCAGCACCAATCAGACTTACTCCATCAAAAACAGATCCACTTAGGTACAATTGGCTAAAATTAGCTCCATTTAAGTTAGAGCCAAAACCTTTCTTAAAATCTTCTGGCACGCCCTCTTTGTGGCACTGCACCAAAAATTCAGCAAAGTCTTTTTTACTGTAAGATACGTATTTTGCATCATGTAGAGCGTTTAAAAAATCACTAATCTGATTTTTTTCATCATTTGTTTCGTTTCCATAACATAAATGACCAACTAAAATTAATATCAAAAATCTAATCATCTTGCTTATCGCACTGCGACTCATTGTTTTCTTTCGTTTTCACAGCCCAATCGTAAATTGCTGAGCTTTCTTTATTGTCTATTTTTCTATCCTCCAAAAGGTGTGGCATCATTTCGGCAATCGCATTTATTATATTGATCTGCTTTTTTTCGATTGCTATATCAATTGGGGATTGAAAATTATTATTAACTACTCTAAGATCAGCGCCTTGTAATAAGAGAAAGCGCACTATGTCTACCTCACCTTGTTTAACTGAATAAATGAGAGGAGTATCACCCAATTTATTTCTAAACCTTAGTATCTCTTGAGTTGTTAATCCAATTTTTTCTAGCTTACTCATTATTCCTCTTAAGCAAGGTAAGTTATTTTTCTTAATACAGTAAAAAAATTGCTTACTGTAATCATCAATAAATACAGTTGTAGGAAGATGCTCATTAAGGCTATCATATTGTCGTTTATATATTGACTTGCTTTGTATATCTTTATGACCCCATTCTTTTATTGCTTCTCTGTTTAGCTTTGTCCATTTTTGTAAATTTTTCTTTTCACTTTGCTCTTCTTCATCTTTTTTAGTTATAGGTTTTACTCTATTGCGGTCCTTAGAATTATTGTTTGTTTCTTTCACTTTTTTTTCTTCAAACTGATTCTCTACTTTTTCTTTTTTTCCCTCTAATAATTGACTCGCATCACTTTTTGAAAGTTCATTATCTTTTATATCAATCTTCTGATCAGCTTGTAGATTTTTTTGCGGGTCAGTTGTATTCTCATTTAAATCAGCACTTAAAGGCAAAGGCTCTGGTTTCAAATCTTTATTCACTTCTTTATTGGCCACATTTGGTAAATTTCGAGCAAATTCGCCTGTACTTTCTTCTAGCTGGTCATTTGGCAAACCTTTATCAATCCTTTCACCTTCACTTATAGTTTTTTCAACCACAGAAGCTTTATTCTCGTTGTGTTGCAGCTTCTCTTTATCGGTTACTCTTTTGCTCTCAGCCTCTTGTGTTTGTTTAGCATCGACGTTGCTTTTCAGCTCATCTTTTTGATTTGTCCTATCTTGCTTCCTTACACCTACATTTTCGTTTTTATGAACTGATTCAATTTTCTTTTCTTCAAATTGCTCTACAGCAAATAGGCTCAGTGATCCAAATACAACAACTAATAATACAAAGTATAAAATACTCTTCATAAATATTCCAAGCATAAGCTTAATTAAGATGATACTATAATCAAATGATTAATCTACAGTAAAAAATGCCTTAGGATTTAATTTATAAAAAAACAATAGATTTTTTGTATCTGTTCAGGGGCATCGCAAATATTGAAGCAAAGTGGTCAGTGCTTACTGTACGAACATTGTGATTTGAGAGCAATCTCCGCTAGGGAGGATGTCATCCCAGTGCCCTGACTACTTGGATCCAGGAATTTTGATTAGAGATTAAGTTGGTGAGTATAAAAGTAGCTAACCTTATGTTAAAACACAATATTTTTGGTGAGGGGTTGTATTAAAAGCTGGATTCCAGTGTCGAGCACTGCCGTCATAAAGGAACCAGTGTCAGCTACTTGCATGACACCCTGACAACCGTCATCCCGCTACTTGTTAGCGGGATCTATGCTAAGAGATACCGCGAATGAATCGCGGTATGACGTAGGACTGCTGTCATTCCAGTCTGGAATCTAGTCTTTACTGGGGAGAAGAAACTCTCCTTCTACAGTGTATCCGTTTAGGAGAGGTATCTGTTCAGATGCATGGCTAATGTACAAATATTGAAACAAAAATTCCAGTGCTCCCTTTCTTGTCATCCCAGTGCCCAGACACTGGGATCCAGAAAACTTAACTTTAAATAAGTGGCTGCATAATAAACTACACATTAAACCTAAAGTGCATTATATCACCATCTTGTACGATATAATCTCTGCCTTCAAAGCGAATTTTTCCTGCGTCTTTGCAAGCTGATTCACTTCCATACTTTATGTAGTCTGCAAAGCTTATAGTTTCTGCTTTTATGAAGCCTTTCTCAAAATCAGTGTGGATTACACCTGCTGCCTTATCAGCTGTTGATCCTATTTTTACTGGCCATGCCCGTGCTTCTTTGGGGCCCACAGTAAAGAAAGTTATCATACTCAGCACTTCATACATAATACGCGCTACCCCATCAAGGCCTGATTCTTGTAAGCCAAATTCTGATAAAAAACTCTGTTTTTCCTCTTCACTATCAAGATTTGCAATATCTGCTTCAAGTTTTGCTGAAATGCAATAAAATTTGCTTTTATTTTCCTCCGCCATTCTCTCTACCTTTCTAGATAATTCATTGCCAGTTATAACATTTGTATCTTCAACATTGCAAACGTACATAACGGGCTTTGTTGTGAGCAATTGAAGCGACTTCATCTCGGCTTCGTCCATGTTTTCCAAACTTCTTGCAGGTTTACCGAGTTTTAAAGTAGCTAATACCTCTTGCATTAATTCAAGTTGTCTCTTTAGCTCTTTATCACCTTGTTTTGCTTTCTTTTCCAATTGAGGAAGCCTTTTTTCTATGCTGTCAATATCAGCTAGGATTAATTCCATTTCCACCACTTCAGCATCTGATATTGGATCTATTTTACTGTGTACATGGCTGATATCGTCATCCGTAAAGCACCTGAGCAGATGCACGATGGCATCAACTTCTCTGATATGGCTTAAAAATTTATTGCCGAGTCCTTCACCTTTGCTTGCGCCCTTTACAAGACCTGCAATATCCACAACTTCTAATTGATTATAAATTATCTTCTCTGAACCGGCAATTGCTGCGATTTGTTTCAAACGCTGATCTTTTATCGAAATCTTGCCTATATTTGGCTCGATTGTGCAAAAAGGATAATTTGCAGCTTCGGCTGCACTTGACTCTGTAAGTGCATTAAATAAGGTTGATTTTCCTATGTTTGGTAACCCAACTATACCACAGTTAAAGCTCATATTTGCTATTTAAAGCCATAATTATTGCACAATTTAAGAATTTCTGCTATACTTAATTAGTTACTTATTTACAGTTTTGTTGGTATGGTAATATATAGCTTAAATTAAGGTAAAAATTATGCTTCAATCTAGGGAACGGAAATTACCAACTAATAGCCAAGTAGTTAAGTATAATACTGCGGGCGATGGCAATTGTTTTTTTCATGCTGTGTTTGGTGATAATAGCTCTGGTCCATATAAAGCTGAAAGAGCGCAAGATATGAGAATGGAATGGCACAAATTTTTAAGTCAGTTTGAGTCATTGGATGATGCAAGTATGCCAGCTCCTTTAAGAGATCATCTAGAAAATGTTTTTAATATGTTTTTAAACAAGCCAGGGGATTTAACTGGTAAGTCTGATAGAATAAAGGAGTTGGTTGAGCAAACAAATAGGAAAATTAAAAATGCTGAAGGTAATGTGAAGAGGTTAGTAAGTAAAGCTGTTAGCAAATTTAATATATCGCATGATCAAGCTATGCGTGATTTAAGAGAATATGCAGAGGCCCTTGGTGAAAATGAGTACGATGTCCAATATAACAGTGAATTTATTACACGCTCATTTCTTGACAAACCTGAACTCTATCAAGCCTATCTAGAAGCAATAGAAAGTAAAAGTTATTTTCCTTTCATTGGAGAAATTAGTATGTTAGCTTCTTTAGCTAACATTGAAATTAATGTCTACTACAAAGATAATAATAGCGAGGAGCAAAAAAAGTTTGAGCCAGATCCACAAATGATAAATAATGATGATCAGTTAAATCAGGTATTTAATCGTGAGAGTTATAAATTAAATGACGAGTTATGGGGTAGTAAAGAGCGAGAAACAATATATCTTGGAGGGAATCATTACTCTAGAGCTGAAATTGTAACTCAAGAATTAATAAGACAGCAGCAAGAGCAAGAAGACTTTCTATTAGCAAAAAAACTTCAGGTAGATGAGATCTTGGAATATTGTAACGTTTCAAAGGATATCTCTGAGAGAGCAAAGGTTGAGAAGAGATTTGATGAGTTATTGGCAGAAAATGCTGATAGAAAAATTGATGTTGTTGTAGGGCAGTGCGTTAGTGATATAAAGCAATACATAGAGCGCTCTGAAGAGCAAGACTCTTTGAACCCATCGTGTGGTATTGAAGAAACAAGGGTGGAAAAAGCATTTCATCATCAGCAACCAATACTTGTAAAGTAAATTTTCATAGCCCTGTATATTTTTATATAGGGCTTTTGCAAGCATTTCATATAATATGAACTTGCAGTACATACTAACCTAAATGCAAGTTGACCATGAAACTAGTTTAATCATCGATGCCATAGAGAAATTTGGTGGTGAGGCTAGGCTTGTCGGCGGGTGTGTGAGAGACTCAATTTTGCAGCGTGATGTCCATGATATTGATCTCGCTACCAATTTGCTTCCTGATCAGGTGATGAAAGCGCTAAAACTCCGTAATATAAAAACTATTCCAACTGGCTTAAAACATGGAACTATAACTGCGATCTTAAATCAGAGGTCTTTTGAAATTACAACATTAAGGCATGATGTGAAATGTGATGGCAGGCATGCGAAAGTAGAATTTACTAATAATTGGCAAGCTGATGCTTCAAGGCGTGACTTTACATTTAACGCTCTATATGCAGATAAGCATGGCCATATATATGATTACTTTGGTGGTATAGAGGACTTAAAGGCGCGAAGGTTAAACTTTATAGGCAACGCTGAAGATAGAATTGAAGAAGACTATCTACGTATTTTAAGAGCATTTCGTTTTCATGCAAAAATATGTGTCGGAGATTTGAGTGATGAAATACTAAGCGTATGCAAAAAGCATTCGCATATGATCCAAAACCTCTCTGGAGAGAGAATAAGAGATGAAATACTTAAATTGCTGGAGTGCAATGATTCTTTTCCAACACTTAAGAGCATGCAAGAATCTGATGTTTTGCAAAAGATTATCCCAAAAGAAGTAAAATGCGAAATTCTGTCTTCGTCACTTCTTTTCGGCACTGATGCACTAGTAAAATTAGCGTTACTCCTTAGGACCACCAAAAATGACAGGCTAAGTCTTGGAGAATATGTAAGCAAATTTTTACGTCTTTCAAACAAGCAAAAGAAAAAGCTGCTATTTTTACTATCCAACGATATCAAAACAGAACTTTCAGAAAAAGAGCAAAAAAAATACATATCTTTATTTGGTAGAGAATTATATTGTGATTTAGTAAAAATTTGTGGTGTTGAGTCTGGAGAAAATGTTGATAAATACATTTCGTTTGCTAATACATTCAATATTCCAAAATTTCCTTTATCTGGCGATGATTTAATAAGTATAGGTCACCAGCCAGGAAAAAGTTTAGGTAGGAGCTTGGAATTGCTAAAACAACATTGGGAAGACAGCTCCTACACTTTAACAAAAGAGGAGCTGGTGCTTTATGCTAAGAGCCTACTCTAACTGCTTTCCAACTGTTCAATGAATGTATGCTTGCAATATTAGTGTGACTCATCGAGGAATTAGGTGTGTATTCTTTTTTAGCTTTTTCTGTTAATTGGTATTCGTTTACTCCTCCTTGAGTTTGATTACACATTTTCTGATCTGGAGATAAAAATTTATCTCTTATACTTGGTGTCAGTTGTAACTCTTGAATCTTATTTGAAAAACATTTCATTTTAGCCTCTGTTAATTTTCCTGTAACAATTTCTTTAAGTAATTCTCCTGAGTCGTTATTATTATTATTCTTGCTATTAAAGCTGTGCAAGATAGAGTCTACAATCTTATTTACCCCTTCTTGTTTGTTAAATTCTAATTTTTTTACACATTTTACAACAGAAGATGACAACTTGGCTTTTAACGTGCCATCTCGTGGTTCTTTACCTACATTTTCTCCAATGTTACAATGTTTGTTGACAACTTCTTTAACCTTGGCTTCTATGATCTCCCTTGCGGATTGTTTTAAATTACTTTCTAATAATTTAAGTAATTCTTTACTTTCAAATTTTCCACTATTTTTATTTGATAGAGATTTTATGGTTTCATCAAGCACGTTATGGCAAAAGTGCTTTTCTTTAAATTCAGGAAAACCTTTTTTTAACTCCTCGTTTTTCCTAGATAAAAAGTCATCAAGATTCTTATCCCTAAAAAGCTTATAGAAAACCTTTGAAACGTTTGACTGAGTTGATTTCATAGAATAATTAGGGAGTGTTAAATAAACTGTGTCAAACCGAAAAAAAAGTAATAAATTGATATAAAAAAATGGAGGTTTGACAATGAGTCAGAAAGTAGTAAACAGAACTACCGGTTTGGTAGATTATAAAGAATTAGAAACAAATATCCTGTCGTCTATACGAGAAGGAAGACCGTTGACAGGAAGAGATGGAGCATTAACACCGTTTATAAAAAAGTTGCTGGAGGTAAGCCTGGAAGGTGAAATAGAAAACCACTTGTCGGCTGAAAGCGAAGAGAATAATCGAAGAAATGGGAGGAATGCAAAGACTTTACGTACAAGCGCAGGGTCATTTGAGCTTTTGACGCCAAGAGATAGGGAAGGAAGTTTCGAACCACAAATAGTCAAAAAAAGGCAAACAAACTTACATCCAGAGCTTGAAACGAAGATTTTGAGCACATTTGCCAGTGGTATGGGCTATAGAGATATAGTGTCACATGTTGAGGAAATTTATGATCACAAAATATCGGTGGCAGAGATATCAAGTATTACTGACAAATTGCTACCAGTAATCAACGAATGGCGTAGTCGCCCGCTGCAGTCTGTATATCCGATAGTTTTCATGGTTTTTTAAAGTCAAAGAGGACGGGCATTGCGTAAGTAAATGCATGTATAACATATTAGGCATAGATCAAAATGGCAAAAAAGAAGTATTAGGTTTTTATTTGGCTGAAAGTGAAGGAGCTAACTTCTGGTTGGGAGTGCTAAATGACCTCAAAGAAAGAGGAGTAGAAGATATCCTTATTGCCTGCGTTGATGGGCTGAAAAGCTTTCCTGCAGCTATAAACAGTGTCTTTCCTAATGCGGAAGTGCAGATGTGTATAGTGCATCAGATACGCAACTCACTGAAGTATGTGGCCAGTAAAGATGCGAAGAGTTTTTTGAGCGATTTAAAGAAGGTATATCAAGCTTCAAGCAAGGAAATTGCCGAGAATTATCTGTTGGAATTGGATGAAAAATGGGGCACAAAGTACCCTATGGTTATAAAATCTTGGCAGAATAATTGGGAAAACTTGTCTGGTTATTTTAAGTATTCTGGTCCAGTTAGGAGGATAATCTACACCACCAATCCCATAGAGGGGCTACATAGGCAAATTAGGAAATTCACTAAGACCAAAGGCTCATTTACCAGCATAAATGCCTTGTATAAGCAGGTATATTGTGCTATAAAGAAGGCAGAGGAAAAGTGGACGATGCCTGTACATGATTGGGCATTAACTATCTCTCAACTTGATGTTTTCTTTCCTGGCAGATTGAAAATTGAGTTGAACTAAAAATGCGGTTTGACACAGTTTATTTAACACTCCCGAAGTAGTTGTAAACCGCATACCTATAGGTAACAACCAAATTCTTATAACTAGAAAATGTACTACTCTCTAGAAACTTAACTCCTCTTGTGTCTGCTAATTTAATAAGGCTTGCTTCATTATTAGCAAACACCCAGCACCAGCCAAGTTTACCTTTAGAATAATGGCTAGTTTCATCAATATGCAAAACTTTGCTTGCTCTCTCTACTTGTTCATATACATCTTAATACATAATTCTCCACAAAAACAATCTTCAGGGAGGAGCTGGATAATTATAAGCTCAGCATTATTGTTTGGCGCTATAGGAGCCACAATGGCTACAATGGGAATTATACCTGAAATTGCTGCTATTGGAGTAATTGCAACTGTTGTGTTGTCAGGAATCGCTGGTACTATAGTAGGTGGTGTAGCGGGATATCTTGT
Organism: Wolbachia endosymbiont (group A) of Norellia spinipes; assembly: GCF_964273535.1. Classification (NCBI taxonomy): domain Bacteria; kingdom Pseudomonadati; phylum Pseudomonadota; class Alphaproteobacteria; order Rickettsiales; family Anaplasmataceae; genus Wolbachia; species Wolbachia endosymbiont (group A) of Norellia spinipes. The sequence goes on along the minus strand of NZ_OZ187006.1, from coordinate 666,073 downwards.
TAATGTGGCAATAAATCAATGCTGTGGAGCATGCAGCTCAGTAGTTCAAGAATAAGACCAATCCGGTAAAGAAGCATTTGTGGGAGTGGAAACCATTTTTTGATTTTTCTTTACTAAGTCTACTAAATATAGTTTAGAGTTGCTTGGTGATTCTGTTCTTGTGAAAATGATTTCTCTACCATTTGGTAGCCATGCCGGAGATTCAATTTTATGCCCTTCTGAAAGTAGACGTTCTTCTTTGCCATCTGGCTTCATAACTCCTATGTAAAATTTTCCTGACTGAATCTTTGTGAAAGCTATCAGATCTCCTTTTGGCGACCAAACAGGCGTAGCATATCTTCCACTTCCAAAACTAATTCTTTTAGGTTTTTTACTTTTGTTAGTAAAATCGATAACATACAGCTGCTGACTCCCACTCATATCGGAACTAAAAACCATATACTTTTGATCTGGAGAAAAAGAGGGAGAAGTGCTTATAGCTGAACCTTTAGTAATTTTTTTTGTCCGTTTACTACTTAAATCCAAAGATAATATATTCGTTTCACCACCCAATGAGTGGGAAATTAAAAGAGATTTACCATCAGGAGAAAATCTTGGTGCAGAAATAACTCCTTCAAATGCGCTGATTATTGATTCAGTGTGGTCTTTTAAATTTTTTAATACTATATAACTTTTACCATTTGCGTATGAGATATAAACAATACCCTTTCCATTTGGTGAGAATCTCGGTGTTGACACAAATCTATCGCCATTTGTTAAGTATTTTATATTACTTCCATCTTGATTCATCACAGCAATTTTACGCACAGATTTGTAGTTGCTATCTTTTTCTTCAGCGATATACGTGATTTTTGTGTTGAAATGCCCTTTCTCACCAATCAATCTATCATGTATCACATCCGAAACGAGGTGACCAATTTTTCTCCAGTCTTTTGCTGGAAAAACAACTGACTGAGTAAGTAATTCTCTTTTTGTAAAAGTGTCAAATAAACGAAATGATAGCTCTAATGCACTACCAGATACTTCGCTTAAACTTACTGTGACTACAGTATCGCTTTTCCAAGATTTAAATTCAGCTTCCGTGCCACGTTTTACATTAAATAAGCCACAATTAGATAAATTTGTTCCTATTACCTTTGCAATATTTTCGCTTAATTCGCTTTCCAGCGCTGTTTTACATGTACATTTAGATACAACAAGACCAATGTTACCAACACTGCTTTTTTTTATATCAACATATAAAGCAGCTTTTGTAAAATAAGGAATAAATAACGAAACAAGCAATATTAATTGAACGAATAACTTCATTCTTTCATTTCATACCTGTTCTATCTGGACTTCAATTATAGGTCTTTTTAGTAAATATTCCTTTAAGATACTCAATATTGAACTTTCAATCTTATTTTTAATTTTTTTTGTTGGCTGCAAACTAAACAACGACTCAACTTTCTTGACAATTTTCTGTATAATAGCTGCATCTTCTAGCACTTCAAAAACACCAGGTACAAATACTTTCGGTTTAGTAAGCAATTTATTTTTCTTGTTTACAACTGCTATTACCACAATAACTCCGGCATCTCTCATTCTTTTACGCATTTTTATAACACTGCTCTCCGGATGACGTAGCAGCATACCATCAATACCAAAGTAGTCAACATCGATTGAATCAACTTTTTCTCCGTTCTCCAAATTAACAATATCACCTGGTGCAATCATTATTGCTTTTGCCACACCGCACTCTTTAGCAAATTTTACATGTGCATGCGTGTGAATATATTCGCCGTGAACTGGAATAGACATCTTCGGTTTTATTAAAGAATACATTTCCTTTAGCTCTTCTCTTGTTGGATGCCCAGAAGCATGAACATGCTCTGTTTTTTCAGTAACAACTTCTGCCCCCATCTCAATAAAGGCATTGAGCATGTTGTGCGCACGAGTTTCATTTCCAGGAATGATTTTTGACGAAAAGATCATGGTATCACCTTGCTGCATTTTAAATGCTTGATGACTCTTATTAGCAAGCCTTGAAGTTGCTGCCAGTGGCTCACCTTGACAACCTGTGCAAAGTAGCACCAGTTTTTCCCTTGGAAAATTTACTGCTTCCTTTGCTTCAAGAAACTGAGGAGAATCAGTTAAATAACCACTATCTTGCGCAACCTTCACTATTCTCCATAAAGATCTACCAAGTAAAACTACTTTTCTATTTAGTGCTTTTGCAGCTTGGCTTATCGTTTCAATTCGTGCCACATTTGAAGCAAATAGCGAAACAGCAACTAATTTTTTAGACCGCTTTATTATGTTATAAATGTTATTATAAATTTCACCTTCTGACTCAGGGTGATGCTTGCTTAATATATTGGTTGAATCGCAAATTGCTGCAAGCAGGTCACCTTTATCGCCAATTTCTTTTAGACGCTCTATATTAGAAGTTAATCCAACAACAGGTTTTGGATCAAATTTCCAGTCTCCGGTATGGAGTGCACTACCCATTTCAGTGCTAATTAATATTGAATTTGCCTCAGGAATTGAATGAGTTATATTTATAAACTCGACGGTAAAAGGACCCAAATTTGTGCTGCCATTTATGTCCACCTCTTTCACAGGTACTGTATCTTCTAATCGAAACTCCTTTAGTTTCTCCCTAAGAAAATTAACCGTAAACTTTGTTGTATATATGGGGCACTGCAACTCTTCCCACAAGTGGGGCACTGCACCGCAGTGGTCCTCATGTGCATGTGTAATTATTATTCCAAGCAAATCTTTTTTTCTTTGAGCAATAAAATCTACATCAGCAATGAGCAGCTCAACACCTGGCATAGTTTCATCTGCAAAACCAACACCAAGGTCGATCATAATCCACTTACCTTGATAATGATATAGGCTAACATTCATCCCGATTCTTCCTACTCCCCCAAGCGGAAGAAATAAAAACTCATTTTTGTTTATATTCATTAAATTTAAATTATTAAAACCTGAGAATAGCAAAACTTCGACCTTAAATAAAGAAATTTATTGCTTTTACATAATTTTAAGGAACTAAGAAGTTTCTGTTGGCTAATAATGTTGATATCAACACTATTGTTAAGTTTTCCATTAATAAGGTCAAAGAATTGCAGGATTAAATGAAAACCCGTAAACAGTTACTCCTTCATGTCATTTAGCAGATTTCTTATTTTTTTTTTACTTTACTAAAAAACCCTTCAGATCGTTGTTGTACATTTGCATTTTCCTCTTCTTCAAACGCTTTTAATAGCTCAATTTGCTTTTTGGTTAAACTTTTTAGATTTAAGGTTTCAACTATTACCTGTACATACAAATCACCGCGAACATGTGAACTCATATGCGGCATACCCTTCTCCTTACAACGTAACTTGGTACCAGTTTGAGTGCTCTCTGGAACTTTTACTTTTGTTTTAGCTCCATCAATTGACTGAACATCAATTTCACCACCAAGCACAGCTAGTGTCATTCTTATAGGTACTTTACAGTGTAAATCTGCCTTATTTCGAGTAAAGATTTTATGGGGAGCTATTTTCACGTATACGTATAAATCTCCACTTTTTCCACCTCTTGCTCCAGCTTCTCCTTTACCACTTATCCTTACCTTAGCTCCTTCTTCTATGCCCTTTGGAATTGAAACGGATATATTTACTTCATCTCTTCTACGTCCACTTCCACCACATTTCTTACATTTATTTTGTATTATTTCTCCTTCCCCATAGCATGTAGTACATGTTCTTTCGATGGTAAAAAAGCCTTGTTGAGTTCTAATCCTACCGCTTCCCTGGCATGTGGGGCACTGAACTGGTTTAATTGCTCCTTCGCTACCTGTGCCTTGGCATGTGTCACATTTTACATTTGTCACATAATGTATAGGCGCTTGTATTCCTTTAAATGCATCTTCTAAGGTAATTTCAAGATCATAACGTAGGTCTGCTCCAGACACTCCTGTTGTGCTCCTCTTTGCTCTTGATCTACTTGCACCACCACCGAATCCTCCACCAAAGAAGTCATTGAATATGTCGCTAAAATCTCCTGCAGAGCTAAAGCCTTGAAACCCACCAGAAGCACCTTCGTGGCCATAACGGTCATAGCTTGCCCTTTTCTCAGAGTCAGATAGAACTTCATATGCAGCTGTTACTTCTTTAAATTTTTCCTCTGCTTCTTGATTGCCAGGATTTCTATCAGGATGATATTTTAACGCTAATTTTTTATACGCTTTTTTTATCTCATCAATACTGGCATTTCTTCCTACTTCCAGCAGATCATAGTAGTCTTTTTTGCTCATATATAATAGTTTAGTGTTTAACCTTTAAAGATAGGTATTGCATATATTAATTTCAAGTGTGACTTCTGTTTCCTATAAAATGTGGTGCACCCTGAGCGACTTGAACGCCCGACCTTTTGATCCGTAGTCAAATGCTCTAATCCAACTGAGCTAAGGGTGCTTTCATAAAGTTAACTTTAGCAGGTTTTGTAGCTTGATTCAATTAATTTGGCTAAAAATAAAACTGTTAATTTTTATCATACGTGAAACCTGCAAAAAATTGCATTTGTTTTCTTAAGAATCATTTTATGGTCAAGCTCACAACTATACGAACATTTGTAGTCAAGGCACTGGGATCTGAAATTGCAATGTTCGTATAGTTGTGGGTTTAGAACCCCTCACAATTCCCAAACTGCTGTTCCGAATTAGAATTATTAAATTCACTATAAGGAGGAGGTGGTCCATAATTCCTAACTGCTTCTTCAGCCTCCTCAATATTGTCTGATTCTTTCTCATGCTTCATATGAAAAGCTAAACCACCAGCAAAACATACGAGAGAATTAACGCCAAGGATAGCTAAACCCCACACTGGTAAGACTGGGTAAACAGCACAAGCTACCTACTTTCAAAACACGTCCCCTCAGATTCTCACTTTGGCATCATTCTACCTTATCTAAAGCCATTTTATACCTTTTTATCCCTTCTGGGGTAATCTTTTTTCAGTTAGCTATAGTAGATCTTTCAGAACAACTAAACGTGACTTGTTCTACTTCCATCTAATACAATGTAACAAAGGGGTATAACTCAGGGCTAGAGGTTATGATTGTAATAAAGATATAAAAAAAACGGATAAGTCAAGCAAAATTACATTTGTAACTTTGCTTGACTATCCATTTATTACCACCTAAAATAGCTAACAAAGCCATCCCGTATGACATTTTATCTATATCTAATCAAGCATATTAATAAGTAAGTAAATTTTAATATAATCTTATTATACTTATAAATATGCTGTATAGAATGAAAGTATGGATGATTTCATAACTGCAAGAAGGAAAGATGATGCTGTAGTATCTGTTTGTCAGGATAATAAGAAAAAAAACGTATTAATTTTAGGGCTCAATCAAGCCGCAAGGAATTTGTTAAAATACGAGGAAGGGAATTTACTTAATAAGCCGTTAATCAATATTTTAAGTGCAAGAGCAGCTGACGACATGAAGAATTATTTAGAGTATACCGAAAATGGACACGATTTACTTGATGTATTACCTAAAGTGATAGGTTTTTCCTTAACTGATGCTAAAGGAGAAGATATAAAGACAAAAGTAAAAGTTTTCCGCACTGCACAATTTGCTAGTAATAAAATAAATTATGAGCTATTGATACATGATATCAGCTTGTCTCATAAATTAGGAATCTTTAGAGATGAATATCTAATGGGTAAAAAATATAAAAACCATGACTTATTCGATATACCAAACAATGAGTCTACTATTCTAGAGTTATACGTTATATTAAATTTTGCCTTTCAACATCAAATTAATGCAGCTATAGGAGTGATTGGCTTAAATAGTAGCTGTAGTGAGACAAATGATGCACTGAAAGTTATCATAGAACATTTTTGTAAAAATTGCCGTAGTGATGATTTTCTAGGGTATATTGATGAGAATAAAGTGCTTTTTGTTTTGATTAACTGCGATGTAAAAAGTACGTCTAAAATAATTAATCGTATACATTCTGCCATTAATAAGCAGTTATTAAAGCGAAAATTACCAAGTGTATCAATAATTTATGGGAATATATCTCAAAAACGGGCAGCAAAATCTACCAGCGGCGCCTTCTGAAAAGTTGTTTTTTATTTATATTGAGTTTAAACTTAAATTTTTATAAAAATTTAAGTTTATTTATGAAGTTAAGGTACTACCTGGTAGCACTGCTTTCATCATTATTTTTGCAGAGTAGTGCTAGCTCTAGAACAATTTTGGATAAGGAAATATTTTATGTAGAACTAGACGGAAAAATAGATTTGAGATTCGGCTACGCCTTCAACAGAGGTTCTTTCAATGCTAAGGCTAAAACTTCAAGTTATTCATACTTGCGCTTTCTTTATTTACAGCAAGTTTATCCAAATACTCAAATGGGGTTTAATGTTAAGGCAGGAGTTTCTGGTATTGCAAACCTAAAAGCGTTAGACATAGAAAAGTTAGACATGAAGGAATGGTATTTCATCATTAAAAATCAGGTGCTTGGATCAGTTGAATATGGTAAAAGAAGTTTAGTTAGTCAGGGCATGTTAATTAACACTTCAAAAATTTATACAGCTGCTGGAGGAGTAAATGGTCATTGGACAAACTATGCAAATTTGCGTGGTAACGAAAACAGAGATAATGGCCCTGGATATGATAAAGACAAGGTATTTTGGGTAAAACCCAACATTTACAGTAATTATAATGGACTCGAACTAGGGTTAAAACAATCATCAATTAACTACATCTCCCCTGAAATCTATAACTTTCAACTCGGGTTCAGTTATGTCCCAGGAAAAAATAACTTACAGTACAGCAATTTAATTGCTGCTGGCCTTTCCTATAAAAATGGCCTATCAGATGATATAAATTTTACTACTGCCTTAACTGGTGAATTTGCAAGAGAAAATTTAACTGATTGCTCAGATGGAACTTCTAAAAATTATGAATGTCGTAATCAATTACTGCACTGGAATTTTGGTTTGAAGCTAAAATTGTTCGATCTTGATTGCATTTTTTCGTATGGTAATGGCGGTAAATCTGGTGAGAAGCGTAATCCTGAAATAAATAATACGTATTATATGAATGCAGGTATTGCTTACCATTCTGATTCTCGCAAATTGAGCTTAACATATTTCAATAGTGGTAGGGATATTGCAGCAAACGAGTTAACATCATATGCTTTAAGCCTTGAATATCCATTTTTTATGGGCACTTCATACTATTTCGATATTGTAAAATTTAGTACCAAAGAGCCTGAAGTAGAAAATAGCAACTCTGGTTATGTGCTCTTGACTGGACTGAAATTAAGTTTTTAATGAGGTTACATTGCCTCCTGTCATCCCAGCACTCTTTTCTGTCATCCAAGTAGCGGATAACATAGAAACGAAAAACTTACTTGACACGTTTTGCCAGCCCCCTTATCATGACGTGTATAACAATGTTACAAAAAATAATATCATAGGGTTCTCTCTACTTTTTCTGGGTAAGATCAGAATTTCCTCTTAAGCCTTTAGCTCCTCAAATACTTCACTTGCTCTATTTAAAACAGAATCAGGAAAACCAGCAAGTTTTGCTACATGTATTCCATATGACTCATCTGCAATGCCTTCAATTACTTCATGTAGAAAGATAACCTCTCCGTTCCACTCTCTTATTTTTACACAAAAACATTTCACGTTCTTCAAGTATTTGCTTACTTTAGTTAATTCATGATAATGAGTTGCAAAAATGGCGCGGCACTTATTTACATTGTGAATATGTTCAATCACCGCCTGAGCAATAGATAAGCCATCATACACTCCTGTGCCCCTACCAATTTCATCAAGTATCACCAAGGAACGATCTGTTGCCTGATTTACTATCGTTGCTGTTTCGATCATCTCTACCATGAAGGTAGAATAACCAGCTGTTATATTATCTGTTGCACCAACCCTGCTAAATATCTTGTCAATCACTCCAATATGCGCACTCTCTGCTGGCACAAATGATCCCATGTGAGCTAAAACTGCAATGAGAGCGTTTTGCCTCAAGAAAGTGCTTTTTCCAGCCATATTAGGACCAGTAATTAGATGTATACCAGCTAAATTGATGCTATTTGCAATGAATTTATCGTTAACTTCAACCACTGGATGTCTTCCATTGCGAATATTGAACTCTTTACTGTCATCGATAATGGGTTTTACGTAATTATTTTGCACTGCAAGCTCCGCAAAAATGGCTCTAATATCAAGTTTTGCCAAAGCATTTGCAGCAAGAGCAATTTTTTCAGATTCTTTAGCGACTTCACTACACAGTTCACTAAAAATTTTCACTTCTAAGCTGATTGCAGCATCACGTGCCGTAAGAATTTTATTTTCTAGTTCTTTCAATTCATTAGTAGTGTAGCGCATGCTATTTGCTAAGCTTTGCCTATGAATAAATATGTCCGAAGTTATTTTGTGATTTGCTGACACTTCAACGTAATAACCAAGTATATTGTTGTGTAATATTTTGAGTGCGGCAATGCCAGTTAGGTCGCGATAAGACTCACGGAGCTTAGTTACCAACTTGTTACTGTTGTTCAATATATAAGATAACTCAGATAATTCTGAGTTGTATTTTGGATTGATAAATCCTCCTTCTTTCACGGAACTGAGGTTATTATCAAGTATAGCGCTGTTTAGAAGCTCGAATAGATCTTTATGATTACCAAGACTTTTATGTATTGTGCTTAGTTCACTCTCGTCTGATTTTACTGTCATTCCAGCGCGTGACGCTGGAATCTGCATCTGGATTTCAGTGTCAGCTACTTGGATGACATATTGTTGTGGGAGAGATCCATTTTCACCTGATTCAATTTTACATAAGAACTCAGACAACTCTAAAGTTTTTTCTAGGCCTATTTTTAATAGGTTCATATCCTTTGGTGAACCACGCCCTAGTATTAAGCGCGATAAAGACCTCTCAATATCTGGAATGTTAGATAATATTTCTCGTATTTTTCTGCGTGGCTCATGATTATTTACAAAAAATTGAGCGGTGCTGAGCCTCAAATTGATTGCCTTGGAGCAAGCAAGTGGTGAAGCGAGCATTTGTTTGAGCAGGCGTCCACCAGAGGCTGTAACTGTGTGATCAATAACTGAAATTAGTGAACCTTTCTTTTCACCAAATTGAGTTGAAAACAACTCAAGATTTCTCCTTGCTGAAGCATCAATAAGCATGAAATTTTGTTGCTTATAGGTTTTTGGGAATTCAAGCCTTGGAATGGAGCCCCTTTGTGTTACTCTGACATATTCAAGCAGTGCACCGCACGCCATGATTTCTACTTTGCTGAAATTTCCTATACTCCCAAGTTCCCTGATTTTATAAAACTCGCATAACGTTCTGTGAGATTTACTATACTCAAAAAAACTCTGTGCGTGTTGTGTAATTGATATTTTATAATTTTTTAAAATCGATCTAATTTTTTCGTCCTCAGTGAATTTTTCAGAAATTAATAATTCTCTTGGTGATATACGCAATAAATCACTATCTAGAGCTTTCAAATTCGTTAAAGTGTGAAAAAATTTTCCCGTTGATAATTCAAGCCAACTAATAGCATATTCGTCATTTTGTTCAACTATGGATGCGAGATAATTATTGCTTTTATCCTCCAGTAGCGAATCTTCTATAATTGTACCTGGAGTTACAACTCGTACTACATCACGTTTTACTATGGATTTATAGCCCCTCTTTTTTGCTTCATCAGCAGTTTCTAATTGGTCACAGATTGCTACTTTGAATCCTAAATCTATTAGCTTGTGTAGGTAAGATTCGCTACTGTGTGCTGGCACTCCACACATTGGTATTTCTTGCCCATTTGAATTGCCCCTCTTGGTTAGCACTATATTCAGCAATTTCGCAGCTTTAATAGCATCATCGAAAAACAACTCATAAAAATCTCCTAGCCTATAAAATAGCAGATGATCCTTGTATTGAGCTTTCAGGTTCAAATATTGCTCCATCACAGGGGTGTTTTTTTCTCTTACGAAGCTCATAATATTTTTTAATATATTGTATTGGTAATAAATTCAATGTTATTATAGATTATATTGCACATGTGAATAACATAAATTTTAGATAGGTGTATAGAGGGGAAAATTTAAAACAATTAAATTTCTTGGATCCAAGTAGTCAGGACACTTGGATGACACCCTCCTTGTATGTATTATAGCTAAAGTGACTTACGACAATTTGAAAAACGACAAATTCGTCATTCCGCTACTAGTTAGCGGAATCTATACCGCGCATAGCTGTACGAACATTCATTTTTGAAGGTAAATTGCACAGCAAATGGTGTCATTCCAGTGCTTGACACTGGAATCCAGCTTCTATGCAACCTCATCAAAAACATTCATTTAGTGTAAGATCAGCTACTTTCCATGCTAGTTTGCTTGTGAACAAGCAAACTTTTCTGGATCCCAGTGTCAAGCACTGGGATGACATCATAGGGGCGCTGGGATGACACCCTCCTTGTGTGTATTATAGCTAAAGTGACTTACGACAATTTGAAAAACGACACATTCGTCATTCCGCTACTAGTTAGCGGAATCTATACCGCGAATGAATCGCGGTATGACGTGTTGCTTGGGTCAGCTATACGTAGGTTGTGGCCCTTCTTTTTGCACCATCAACAGATATTTCAGAGCTAACAGTGCTAATAGTTTTTTCTATCGCTTTAGCCTGTTCATAGTCTTGACTCAAAAAATACATGGCCAGCCCAACAGCTATACTAGCAACAAGAACAGGTGCTATCATTACACCTAGTATCATACCACCAGAAAGACTTACTGCAACACACACACACCAGCTCCAAGTACAACACCAAGAAAACCACCAATTATTACGCCAGGCACCAAACTGCCTATCATAGCGCTTTCTTTTTTCGTATTAGCTTGTTCTTTCATACTTTTAATAAGCACTTTTTTTGTTTCTCCTTGAGCTAAATCTAAAGGAATTTTATTATCCGCGTTTTGTATCAAAGGATTTGCACTATATGTAACAAGAAGGGTGATTATTTCTTCAGTTTTCTTACCTATAACTGCATGATGTAGTAATGTATTTCCCTTTTCATCTTTAAAGTTTATATGAGTACGAAGTTCCTCATCTAGATTTCTTATTGGGTTGTTTTTTGCATATATCCTAGGTTTTATTGCTCTATCTAAGCATTGTATCACTTGTTCTAGTGATTGCTCGCCAGGATTTTGTATAAAATGAAGCAGAATTTCGTGTACTATTGCTTCCTTTGTAGTTTTTTGGTATCGTAAAGCACATGCAAATGTGTCTTTATTAATAGTTATTTCTTTGTTTTGTTTAAGGAAATCTTTTAACTTTCCAACTCTATTTATACTGTGATTTTCGCTAGCAATTATCGATTGTAAAGTTTTTCTGTTATCGTCACCAGTCATGCTATCCTCCTTGATTTGATTGCATTACTCATTAATAAATAATATAATAAATCCTGCTAAAAGTCAAGCAATTAATTAATAAGTTAATATAATTCTCCAAAAGGAGCTCCTTACTTTTTGTTCAGCATGTCCATTGGATCAGACTCTTTAAGCTTGCTGTTTGCTGAATTTATTCATCACAATAGCTACAATGTGCTATCGAAGTTCTCTGTAATCTTAGTTGGTTCTTCTAGAATATTCAAAATATCAGTTGCACAATAAACCCGATCTCTCTTTCCTTGAGAAGTTTGTGAAACGATGCCTAAATCTTCAAGCTTTACGATTGCTCTTTGGGCTGTTGTAAATACGACACCTAAGTTTTCAACCACTTTCCTTATAGTAAAGTAAGGGTTTACAGCGAGATACCTTACAATACCACTCGCAACTCCCTCAGTTTTAGAACTAACTTCAGTTTGCCAATTTGCAATCAAAATGTTAATTCGTTCTGCTCTTGACAATGCATCCAATGATTGCAGTACTACACCATTTAAGAAATAAGAGAACCAATCATGCCACGTGCCTCTGTTGCTTATATTGTAAAGTTGGTCATAATACTCACTTTTTGTAGCTTCAAAAAATGCACTTAAGTATAACAGAGGTAATGGTAATAATTTTCTTTCGATCAGAAGTAATGTTATTAATAAACGTCCAATACGTCCATTGCCGTCCAAGAATGGGTGAATCGCTTTAAATTGATAATGACATAGAGCTATATGTATAAGTGGGGGTAATGTTCTATCATGTAAAAATTTTTCAAAAGAGTCCAAGCAACCCATCAATTCACCTGGCATTGGTGGCACATATTTTGCTGTGTCTATTGTACATCCTGGGCTTCCAATCCAATTTTGCACTCGGCGAAATTCTCCTGGAGTTGCGTGAGAACCTCTTACACCTTGCATAAGTTTTCCGTGAATTTCTTTAACCAACTGAAGCGACAGTGGAAAAGATTGTAAACGTTTTAGTCCATAATCGAGCGCTGATATATAATTGCGTACTTCTTGTAAATCATCGGGATTGCGATCTACATTAGCACCTGCTTCTTGAGCCAAAATTTCACCAAGAGTTGCTTGAGTTCCCTCGATTCTACTTGAAAGAACTGCTTCACGTGCTATAAAGGGTCGTATGAGAAGATGAGGGTTAGGCAATTTAGCTCCTTCCCTGGATAACATACCCAAAATATGATCTGCTCTGGAAAGACTATTAACTAAATCATTGTCCCATTCAAATTTTGGTGGCAAGGGGTTAGGTATAAATGCCTGATAACCAGCGAATACTTTGCCTGATGGTGATCCTTTAATATATATTCATTCAACCTAGTACACTATTTTTATAGTATATATTATTTTCAAATAAAGTCAAAAATGAAAATAAGGCTTTATCTTATTTGCGTGCATGAAAATAAGAAACTCTCTTATTGTCGATTTTGCTCAAAAACAAAAATAGAAGAAGCTGCTGAACTTTATATTAGCAGTTATCCTGTTTTTCTGGAGAGCTGCTATAAAACTTCTGAGTGAAGTCACTTAATTTTTACACATCTATTGTAGAGTAAGAAGAGCCGAATTTGGGACAAAAATGCTAGCTGATGCTTGGACTTTACTGACACTTACACTACTTGAAACTATACTTAGTGTAGACAATTTAATCTTTATTTCTCTAGCAATAGATAAGGTACCAAATGCGCTGAGAGAAAGAGTGCGCCTTATGGGCCTTGGATTAGCGCTATTAATGCGTTTTGTAATACTATTTTTTACATCATCTATATTGTCAATGCAAAAACCTATATTTCACACTGCATCGCTAAATATTTCAGCAAGGGATTTACTTATGATCGCAGGGGGATTATTCCTTATTGTTAAAAGCTCTATGGAGTTATGGGATGACATCTTTGTATGTAAGAAAAATAAAAAGAAAGCAAACGTTAAATCAAAATTTTTTTTAGTTGTGCTACAAATTATATTAATAGATTTAGTTTTTTCAGTTGATTCGATATTAACTGCTATAGCATTAACTTATAACATGATAATAATTGCTACAGCATTTACATTTTCCATGCTAGCAATGCTGTTTTTATCAAGTTATACCGCCCAGTTAATCAAATCTAACCCAGGTTAAAAGTAATTGCTATCTTATTTATTTTACTTGTCGGTGTGTACCTCATACTTCATGGATTTCATATAGAATTACCAAAAGGATATTTGTATTCTTCATTTATGTTTGCACTGCTTGTGGAAGTTATAAGCAAAATAAAGAAAACGTAGTGTGTAGATATAGCCTCACTCAAGCGAGATTTTCCTGTGGATTTAAGGTAATAAGAGGAAGTAGTAATGTTTTTTCGGGGTGAAAGTAACCTCTTGCATACATAAGTTTTTGTGCCATAATGGTTCTTTATTGAAAATAGCGTTGATGGATATCACTACTAGCTTATTAGGGGATATTAGTAATTTAATAGATAGAGCAAAGAATCATCTTGCTACACATTTCAATTCTACTCTAGTATTGTTAAATTGGGAAATTGGCTTCAGAATTGGTCAAGATATCTTAAAGCACAAACGTGCAGACTATGGCAAACGAATCATCTCCCAACTTGCAAAAGAACTTCAGATTAAATATGGACGTGGGTTTGATAGAGCTTCATTGTTTCGGATGGTGCAAATATAGGAATGGGGAGAAATTGATGAAACATGCATCCAGTTTGCCTGAGTGGCAAAAAAATGTTGTTGAGTTCTTATCTAGTCGTAGAAAGTATCGGTTATTTGGATGGGAGTTTGGTCCAATTTTATTTGATGAGTTATATAGGATAAGGGATTATCGCACAGACTATATAAGAGTTGGAGCTTTTTTCACTCCTATAGTTGCTTTTTCTGCTGGGCTTGTTTCATTTGTATCAACACGCAGGGTATATCTTGCTGCAGTAGTAACTTCTAGCCTAATAGTACTAGGGATTATAACTACACTTGCCGTTGACTATCAAATGACAAAAAGAAAGGCTGGGGTGGTAAGCCAAGAGGATTGTGTTAAATTGCTGAAAGCACTAGAGAGAATGCCGCAGTATTGGTGGTGGCCATGGAGTAAACAGATAGAGGATATTACGATCACTGAAGAACAAATAAATAGAGCAGTGAACTACAATGATTACTCGATTGCTTCACGCTTAATCTATTCCTTATTTACTAACGTTGCGTTGCATCAACTTTACGTTGCAAGGCTAAGTTATCTTTATAGTTATCATAAACTTGGAGGGAAAATGGTATTAGGGTTTGATATAACAGGTTCATGTAAAAAATTACTACAAAGCAACAATCTTATTTCTAGTGATGAAAAAGTACCTGAAACTGCACAGGAAGCATATAGGGAAGAAAATAGGTTAGAAGAGGCAAGTAGGATTGATAAATTAGTCAGGACCATATGTAGAGTTGATAACAAAGAATTGAGTTTAAGTCAGGCACTTGATTTATTGCAAAAAAAGTGGATGCCATTTTATCTTGATAAAAGCTTGGGTGGAGTGAGAAAAAAAACAAAGAGTGAAGAGGAACATAACAAATATTTTGAAAGTCTTATTAAACAATTTAGGAACTTATCATTAAAGCACCATCCAGACAAGGGAAAAGTTAAAGATGAAGAAATGCAAAAAATAATTAACCAGACTACAAAAGCTCTGAGGAATATACATTCATACATCATGCAGGATGAGACGTTTATTCTCAATAAAGACTGTTACTTATTGTATGGAATGTATAACCGCATACCATTAAGCACATTAAGTAGTGATGAAAAAGATATATCTAGAGTAGTAAAGGTGTCGTCCATAGATGGAATGTCTGCTTTGTTTGAGTTGAGTCGCTTGGCTGATCAGGAAGAAGAATTTTTGATGAGGGCAAGAAATAGGTACTTAAAAGATGCAAAGGCATCTGTTGAATTCCTTTGTGAAAAGTTGTTGGCAATAAAGAACATAACATATAAAGAAATTGAGTCTTTAAGCAACGTTATAGAAGTAAGATGGAAGGAGTTTGATAGTGCTTATAATGGGTATGTGGAGGAATATTATAAACGTTGGGTAGATTACTTAGAGTCTTTGAATGCTCGTTGTGAAAAATCTGAGTTGCTTGAGGTAATAAAGGAAGCAGTAGAAAAGTTCTTAAAGAGAGCAAGGAACAATATGAAATGCTAGTAGGGCAATCTTATGGCGTGAATCCAGATGAGAATTTTGTACTACCTATGTTAGACTATTTTACTTTGATGGAAGCATAATATAAGTTTGCTACTAAACTACTTAAGGACAAAAAGAATTGCTATAGTCTTCAGGGTTATCGTTTCGACTCAGATGCTCTTGATAAGATAAGTTCCATACTGAAAGAAAGTAAAGATAGCAAGGAAGTTTTGAAAGAAAAAAGCAAAGAAGAGGTAGAGGGTGAATCATCGCATGAAGAGAGAATAGAGAAGAAAAATCAATTATCTTATAAAGATAACATAAAGGAGGATAAGTTATCCTACAGAGAATTACTATTTCATACAAGAGCTATGGTAAATTCCTATGTTAAGAATGATGATAATGAATTAAATGAAGAGGTAAAGAGATCCTATAAGGAATCGAAGGTAGGTAAAGTACCGACTAAAGAAGAAATAGGAAATGTAATAGTATTCATGTTAAAACGCTTAGAGGAATTATTGAGTAATAGATTTCAAAGCAAGAAAACAGCTTTCCAAAGGCAAAGAGAAGAATCTAAGCAATTGAAAGAAGAACGAGAGAAATCAGAAGAAGAATTAAGACAAGCAAAACACAAAGCAGAACTTACTGAGGAGGTAAGTGATCTTTTTACGAAAAGGTTATCTGACTTCAACATGGATAGTAAATTAGGGAAGGCAATATTGAAAGATCAAAGAAAGATTAAACGGAAGATTGTGAAGTGTATTATGGAGTACAACTTTTCTCTAGAGCAGGTGCTAGGTGCAATAATGGAAGGAATAAAGTTTAATGAAGAACGAGTTGTAAGAGAAGGCGCTGTTAGTGATGAATTGATAGAAGTAGTTATAAGAAACTTTTTGACTATTAATGAAATAGTTGAAGAAATGGTAGAGAAGGTAGTAATAGAAGTTGATAACAGTACTGTTTTGCAAGATATGCAGGCGCCAAGCTCTGTATTTAACAATGTAACTAATGAACCAATTGCAGGACCTTCTTGTAGGAGATAAGAGTTTTAAAGTTTGTGAAAAACTTGGATTTGTGGCTATTATTTTGTATGCTCTTTTTATCATAAAAAGTATTACTTTTATAAAAACACAAGTCCCTTTAGCGTCACAAAAAATTTGTTCATTTACTTTTCCAAAAATCACAAAAAAGTACCTACCTTTGTGAGAACAATTTAAATAAAAGCAGCGTTGTGAAAATAAAAACGCAAAATTGTTGCAACAAAGCCAAACAAATTAGTTCATATCTAAATGTGGCAAAAGTAGGTTAATATAGCTGACTTTATAGTATAGTAGAATTATTATATAGAAAAGTTCGAACGTATTGTTTGGTAAAGGAAAGAAACTACAAAACAATTCAAGTAGCAAACTCTTCGATGGAAGTAGAGAATGGGAACCGTAGCCGTCGTTCTATCAATCAACCTTATTTAAAACCACTTTTGTTCCAGATCCGAGGTTGGTTTGTAAACATAATGAGTCGATTATCTTTTCAAAGCGTTTCCAACAAGCAGACTCTATTATCAGCGCCTTTAGTAAATAAAGAATTTGTAAAAGGAATTGACGATAAAACTAAAGTGGTGCCAGACATTAGAAGCATTTCAGCACAATCTGATATAAATGGAAGAATACTATTAGCTGATATGTTGCTGGCCAAGAGAGGTAAAAGACAAATGTATACTTCTTCAGCAGATAAACAGATTTCTTTGCAAGAGGCACAAGGCTATTCATTAAATATCGTAGATAAGTTTGAAGCAGAACTAAAACAAGCAGCTTTTCGTTGTGGTATATCGGTACAACAATTAAAAATTAATTTTCAAGAAGTACAATTAAGTGTACTTAAGAAAGTCATAGCGGGAAACTATCATGAAATCTCAGGTATGCTGTACTCATATGCAGAAAAAGCTTGTCCAGCATTAGAGCAAAAGGAGAAATTCTCAATGTCTTTTAAAGGTAAAATCGAGCAAATGTTGCAGAAAGAAATGATGCCTTTACTGGACAAAGCAAATGTTGATCCTTCATCAGTAAGTACTAATAAAGCTGTAGCTCTATCTGGTCCTAGAACCAATTTAAATAACGTATCAATTACAACTAATTCTACTGAATTGATCAGATAGAGCCTGAGTGAAGGAAGGAGCAGGTGTTTGCATTTTTTGTGGCTACTTGCTCCTACTGTTTCTCTAACTAATGTTGATTGATCAGAAAGTCTGTTTGATTTCGTCAAGGGAAAGTCCGGTGATTTCAGCTATAACATCTATAGAGACAACGGCCTTAAGTGAATTTTTTGCCACTGCTATTTTAGCTTTCATTTCACCTTTTTCTTCGCCGATTAGGATGCCTTTTTCATGTCCGATTTGGATGGCTTCTCTATTTATGAGCTGTATTAGCTGTGGTATTACGTAGCAGGATTTCCTATTATCCAATCTGGTGCTCCTCTGCCATTTTCCCACTTAGCAAATCTCATCTTTTCCTTGAGATAATATCTCCTATAAGCTTCCACAGAACTGCTGCATTTATACTGATCCGGCAGTGCTTGTATAAAAGCTTGCATATCAGTTGATCGAAAAATGAGTAAATCCTTATTACTATCACACCAATTTATTACTTCCTCTGATTTATGCTTTCTTTTGTATCGCCAAGTGTACTCTTTACATAATTCTCTTCCGTACTCTATCAACCAACAAAAATTCCCTTTCGATTGCCTAGCCCACAAAGAACAAGGATGATTGTTGTGAGTCAGTTTATATGGGACTTCTATATTCTGATTTATGATACTGACAAAAGGATTTGGCACTTTCAATGCTGTTGAAAAAACATTACTCAATAATTGAGCAGTTTCTAATGGCATTTTTACTATATGCTTATCACATAACATTTGAGCCGCAATTGCTGGGTTTTCATCTAGTATAAAGATGTTCATCTATACACCCAAAGATAGAATTAGCTTAAGTCTTTGACTTCGTTAACTGTAAGACCAGTAGTTTGAGCTATAATATCAATAGAAACCCCTGCTTTAAGTAGATTCTTTGCAACTGCTATTTTAGCTTTCATTTCACCTTTTTCTTCGCCGATTTGGATGCCCTCTTGTCTACCTTCTTGTCTACCTTCTTGTTTAGCATCATCGAGTTTTTGAGCGAGGACAGCCTGTTCATCAAGAATACGTTTTATTTCCTGTTCGTAGGCAATAAATTCTTTCTCTGACCAATTGAATCTATTTAGCTCTTCATAGGCCTTTTTAATTATTACATCACTACCTATTATTTTTTCCAGCTCTTCTTCACTAGTCTCATCTGCATATTTAAAGAAGTATATCCATTTTTCAACTATATTTTCTAACTGATCTTCTTTTGTTTTCGGAAATTTTGGCAATTCAATAAATATAAAATAAAAATCTTTTAGATCGTGTTCATTAGTGTCTTCATCTCGAATAGTATGCTTTGATTTGTACTCAGATTTATTAGGAAACAGTACACAATCTGCTATAGCAATGAAGATAATTTCCTTAAGGTTATGGTATTGATCGCCCTTATCAGCTTGTCTTGAATAAGCTTTAGCTGCATAGTATTGAGCGCGTTTTTCAAAGCCTTTAGTTTTAGCGACCTGGTTAGGTAAGGAAGTAGTATTACTACTACTCCCTCCCTTAGAAACGCAGCATGCAGGTTTCCCAGCACTGCGCTTGAGCCCCTTATCTAAGTTCTTCTTTTCTCGAACCGGCTTGTCTTTCATGATTCCTCGGAAAACAGCATCTTTAGTGGTGACACTAACAGTAGAGAACCTTCTCTTGAGAAAGAGCTTGCTAACATTCTTGTTCGTTTCACTCTTTTATCAAAATACTTTTTCCATTTTAAGTCAAGTGGATTTGCATCCGCCCTGATTTTAATATGACGTCTAATAGGAATATCGCTTAGTTTGAGTAAGCTCATAAACCTTATTTCCTTTGGTTTGTTCTTGCATACAGAAGTAGCAAAGACCCATTGACGATGATTCGTTACTTTGAAGTAGCGATTCTTTATCCAACGTAACCCTTTACGGGGATGTCTTTTCTTTGCCCATTTCCATAAACTATGCCAAATTTCATTGTCGATCTTACTAAACGCTTTTTTAGCACACACATGACGGTAATAGTTTCCCCATCCTCTTAGTAGAGGATTGAGTGATTTAATTACTACAGCTTGTGAACTACCTATATTTGCTTTTATTAATGCACGCGCTTTTTTAAGAAACCTCTTAACACTTTCCTTCGAAGGCGTAATAATTAATTTCTTGCTGTATCTACGTACATTACAACCGAGAAAATCGAACCCTTTTGAATATGCTCTATCTTTTATCGTGGGTATTCCAAGAGGTCTTCTTTTGCCATTAGATTTACTGATATAAATTCGTTTTAGCGGAGAAGGTTTATACCCTCTTTGTTTTAACTGCTTTATTCCTTGAAATTTAGCATTGTAAGTTGACCATAGTTGACGATCTACACCTGCTGTGTTTTTCCTTGGTTTTCAGTTACTCTTTTAATGGCTAAAGCTTTTCCACTAAAAGAGCGTGTTAAGAGATGTTGTAAAGATTTTACCTTACTCCATCTTCCTTCTTGAACAGCCTTAACAATACGCCTTTGTAGCCTCATAACAACCTTTTGGCATTTCTTCCATGGCAACTGGTTCCATGCTTCGGAGCTGTTGGTAGGTGCACTTACAGTTTTACTTGTAATCATCTGCTTTCCTACCTTAAGTGGTTGACAAAGTTTCTTGTCACGAGGGACCAAATGGAAGTCTGCTCGTTTTCACGCGAATTAATGTTACAAATTCTATCCATTTCGTTACAAAATGGCATTCGCTTTCTCCATTTTCCTTTACCTGCATTTTCATCAGCGTTCCTTGCGGTTTGCTTGCCATATAGGCGGAAATACAGGCTTACCCTGTTCCTTCTGTCATACAACAGTGGGTTAGGTGACTTCTCTATACCGGTGGAGTTATTATTTGCGTACATCTAGAGATGAAAAATGTAACTTATCCACATTACCTTTTGGTCAGAGCTTATCAGCATCTTTAGCTCTTCAATTTTTACGATACTTACGAAGCTTCACTTACGTTCACCATACCACTAGCCTAGCCCTCCAACCACATGATGCTTGTAGTTTATGCTCCTCTTACGATTACGCATCTTCTTTTTCAAGAGGAGGTTCATTGTCCGCATCGCTCGGCACCAACCGGTTACCCGATTCGCACTGATGCGTAGACTCAGATGGCAAAACATCTGGTTTAATAAGTTTTAGAACTCTTTCAGTTTCTTTCTGAAGGAATTCCTCTCCCTTTAAACAATATGACCGAAGACTTTCAGGTCGCACCATCTCGCAAATGTATTGAGCACCTGTAGAATCTCTACAGAGAACATCAACAATACTTTGCTTTTTAGCGGCGATATCAGGGTCTTGAATAGTACTTAAAAACTCTATATCCTGTATTGCATTTTTGCCAGCAAAACCCAGAATATCATTGAGGAAGTGAATGAGGATATCTTTATTCTTTTCAGTACCAAAGATACGGCGAAAGGCGACATCATTCTTTGGATCGAGAAACTTCGAAAGAGCCATAGCAAGGGTACCTAAAAAGCATTAATAATTATACATAATTCTGAAAAAATATTCAACTTCTTTATTTTTAGTTTATTTTTTTAAGTTTTGAATGCGTTGATGAAAAAAATGTCTCCCATAGATGGCTTTAGAATACTACTACGCACCTTAGAGGTCCTTTTTTTGTAGATCTTTTTATAACCCCCTCATAAAGCGCCTAAAAACCCCTGCAAATGAATTCATGAGCTATAAAGAGCTCTAAAAACACTTATTTTTGGTGTAAGAGACTAACCTGGCGATGAAATTAAGTAGTTATGCCCCCAAAATTGAAGTTATACATATAAAGGCCATTCTGAACTGGTCTAAGTGTTTCTTTTATGATGAAAAAGCCATTCTTTCTCAGTTAAAATTTTAACACCTAGTTCTAAAGCTTTTTTATACTTTGACCAGGTTTTTCACCGACAACCAAGAAGTCCGTTTTAGGCGATACATTTGAACTCACAATTGCGCCTAAAGATTCCATTAGTGCTTGCGCTTCATTTCTTTCCATTTTTGAAAGTTTTCCAGTAAAAACTACTGTTTTGCCATTAAAAATGGAATTGCTAGTATTAGCAACCACAGGCAGAATATTTAACTGAGCAGCAAGGTCATTTACCATTTCAATATTATCCTCATCAGAGAAAAATTCCTCCAAGGAAGTTATAGTTTCTTCGCCTATGCCTATTATGCTCATTAATTTATCAGGAGCTTCTCTATCATAAGGTAATTGAGCCATAACTTCATACCAACCATCATAAGATTTGTAATGATTAGCTAGTATTTTTGCTACGTGTGGTCCTACAAGTCTAATTCCCAAAGAAGTTATAAACTTTTCAAGCGTTACAGTTCTTCTGCTGTTGATTGAGTTCAATAAATTAGATATTGATTTTTCACCCCATCCCTCTTGTTCACTTAAGTTGAAATTTTTGAGTTTTTCTTCGAGAGCAAAAATGTCAGATATTTTCCTTATCAAACCAAGGTCATAAAGGAACTCCACTTGGTTACTGCCAAAACCTTTAATGTCAAGAACTTCCACAAAATATTTTAACTTTCCTATTTGCTGTGCTTGGCAACCGTTTTCTCCGGAACATCTAGCTGTAGCTTCATCTTTAAATATATCTACTGCACTTCCGCATTCCGGGCAAGTATCAGGAAATATAAACTTTGGTGTATTCCGAGAACGAGACTTTTTATCCACTTCTACAATGCGGGAAATAACATCTCCAGCTCGTTCTACTACTACGATATCACCTTCCCTTATGTCTTTGCGCTTAATTTCATCTTTATTATACAGATTTACCCTAGTAATGAGAACCCCTCCTATATTTATCGGAACTAATTCAGCGATTGGAGTTAATTGACCTGTTTTGCCTACTTGTACTGATATCTTCTTTATCTTGGTTTTTCCTTGAGTTGCAGGAAGTTTGTGTGCTGTAGATTCACGTGGTGCCTTGTTAGTATTTTCAAGATGTTCTTGCAACTGTAAGTTATTAATTTTATAGACTACCCCGTCGACATCGTAACCTAATTCATGGCGATTATCACAGATTCTGTTATAAAACCCCAGCATTTCGTCCACATTGTTTGCTAAAAATTTATACTCATTAACACAGAATCCTAGCTCTTTTAACTTGTTTAATACTTCAAATTGAGTCTTTTCTGCTCCACCAATTAAAGAATAGGCAAAGTACCTGAGTACTTTCGCCGAAGTATTTATCGAGTACGCATTTTAAATCAGGCTTTGGTTCTTATTTTACAATAATTAACATGATGATAATTAATTATTAAATGGTAAACTACTATATTTATTCTTCAACTTATTATACAATGGATGCACTAGCTGGAGGTTTAACATTACTACCCTCAAGTAAACTTGAAGGCCTATTACAACTAGCTGGAGGTTCAACTAAATTTGAAGGTCTGTTACAGTAATATATGATTGTAGCTGCAACTAGACAACAAGCTCCAACTGCTATTCCTACCATTAGCATTTCCAAGTAAACTGCAATAGCTATCCCTGTAGCAACTCCGGTTATTGCTAACATAGCAGCAGCTATCACAGGCAACTTACTTTTTGCATTTTGTGGAGCAGGGTTGTTTTTGTCTGGATAACTGGGTTGTTTGCTGTTACCTTGAACATTATTTACTTGGTTAGAGTCTTTACTAGCTACTAAAGGTACCCCTGTTGGTATTAGTTTTGGTTGTGTATCTTTTTTACCACTATTCTTATCTAAACTTTTAGGTGCAGCTAGTTGAACAGATGGTGCAGTACCATCTTTATTAATAAATTGTTGAACAGTAGCTTGTAACTGAATTTCACTTGAATCACTATGATTATCATTACTAATAACGGAAGCTGCTACATCATCTCCAACTGATATATCTTGAGCAGTTTGTGCAGCAAGTTCTTCTGATTTCTTGAGAACTATAGGAATTGCTTGTTGAACAGGAATTTGTTTATCCTCACCATCGCTACTGATAATAGAGGTTGATTGATCATTTATAGTAGTGCTACCGACTTCTACATCATCACTTTGAATATTAGAAACAGAATCACTTGGTTGTTGATCATTGCCATGAGTATTATTTTCTTGTTCTAAGGCTGGTGTTTTAACAGTAGAAAAATTAGTAATAGCATTGACAGTTCTACTATTAGATTCACCTCTTGTAAACAAGTCCATAAGTGCTTTTGCTATTTTTTGAAGTCCTCCTTGACTTGCTTTACTAATATCATTAAAACCCAAGGATACGGAACTACCAGTGGAGGTAGAAACTACGACTTGTGATATCCCAGCGTTAAGAAACTTCTGTACTATCTCACTAATATTACCAGCAATAAACTCGACTGAAAGCCCAGTAGCATTCTTTTTATAAAACTTGTTAAGAATTTTAGCACCACCATGAGGAACAACCTGTTGAGTACCCAAAGTTGCAACACGCAAATCTCCTGCATTTCCTGTTTTGGTAATGACATCTCCCATACCGTAACCTGTACTTGCTACAAGCTCTTTTTCATTACTTGGTACAAGTATTTGTTCAGGAATTCCTGGAGTGTTACTGCTACCAGCTTTTTCAGCATTCATTTGCTGATTCTCATCACTCTGCACTGCGATTTGTACATTATTATTGCTATGATCACCTAAAGATGAATTCGTTGAAGAAACTTCAGCTATTGTTAACGTTGAGATAGCTGCGGTAGAAGAAGAACCTCCATTAAGTTTATTACTCTTTTTCTCTTTCTTCATAAGTGCCAAGCTTCCTGGATAGTTATCAATTAAGGTTTTCAATAGCCTCAGACTAATAGTGTCTCCACTGAGATAATAATTACTGTTAACAAAAAAAGCAATATCAGGAACGTTAACTTTTAACCCTTCACCTCTTTCATGTCTAGGTAAAGATGGCATCACAAAAGTTATAAACCCGTCTTCACCAGGTTCAGAATCCTCATAAATTACTACTTTCTGTTCATTACTAGATCCAGAATATTTCATCATTTCAGAAAGTGAAGCATCTTTATGTTTGTTCTTTACTTGTTTAAAATACTGCTCATCACCATTTGAATGGGTATTTGGAATGAGGTAACTTGGTGCAGTGAATACATTATAGAATGCTGTAACAAGGTAAGAAGGATAATAGTATATAGATACACTATTATCAGACTTAAATTGGTCAGGTTCAATATTTATAATAAGATTGCGATATATGTCTAATGAATGGGCATAAGAATCACTAGTTGCCCTTAATTGTTCACCCACGTGCTTATAACCCATAGAACCAGATGGTAATGAAGGTATGAAATCTGATTGATTAACTACTCTAATAGTTTTCTTTCCAAGGCGCTCTTCATAAACCTTAGCAGCAGAAGGGTCAAAAACCCTTGGAGAAGCAAAAGTTGCAACATGCAAATCTTCTGCACCCTCTCTTACACTTAAACATAGAGCAGATATGGTGGCAATGGCACCTCCCATACTATGACCTGTAAGGTTAATTTTAAAATCTTTAATTTCTAACTTTTGATCATTAGCATACCCTCTTAGTATCTCATAAACACTGCCCCAAGAATCCTTAAATAAAGAATAAAAACCTGAGTGGATCTTTCCACCTTCAGGTAAAAGCCCAGGTGCACAAATTAAAGGTATTCTAATATCTGTAATATAGTCAAAGAGATTACGACTACCGCGGTAAACTATAGTTATTTCCTTATCTTTTATAAAAACGTAACCAGCATGTCGATATTGTTTACCATCATTCACGTTATAAAACTGAACAATTTTATATCCTTCTTCCTTAAGTTTAACTGGAACTTTATAAGATCTTTCCTCTAACTCAGAAAACTTTTGACTATTAAGGTTATAATCACTAACATAATAGCCTATCTTAACAAAATTGATGATTTCTAATAACTTCTCTTGGCTAAATCCTGCAATTTCAGTTTTATTTGGTCCTAAAATACCTGGCCTTTGCTCTTCTTGAATATCAGTTATTTCAAATTTATCTTGTTCTAGATTTGAATCATCTTCATTAAGTTCCTCATTAAACTGACCGGCAACATTATTATCTACACTTATAAAAGTATGACAAGCGTTTTGATATCTTTGTTGGATGGTTAAAAACTCCACTCCTGAATTTTCAGCGAGTTTCAATATAAAATTTGTGTACACATTTTGAATAATTGAGGAATGTTTTTCACGTATAACATTATCTAAAATAGTAACTAGACTATTTTGCAAGAAGGTCTGCCTATCTGTATCGCCTGAAAATTTGGAATCATTTTTAATTAAATCTAGTACTTTTATTATAAAATCTGTACTGCCAGTACATGAGGCGGCTTGCAAAACTAGGTCATAAATTTTTTGTTTTTTTTCCTTACGTCCATTACCTGCACTATCAATATTTTTTAGAACCTGGTTTTTAATTTGTTCAATAATTTTCTCATCTGCAAATGCTTCTTTATAGATTTCTTGAATTATTGAACCTTTCTTTTCAATACGTTCTCTGCACAAGTACTCAACAATTGAAACATGCTCCTGGCTTATTACAGTTTCTAAAAAAGTAACAATACACTTTTTTAATAGATCTTTTTTAGCCTGATCATCAATATATCTTTCAAGTGAATCCAGTACTATCTTCATAAAGTCTTTATTTTTAGCGAGAGATGCTGTTTCAAGTACACCATATAAAGAGTCAGGGCTACCTTCTTGCAATACTGCTTTAAGATCTCCTAAGACATCTTCTACAAGAACTGAGTTCAATAAATTCTGCTCTTTTCTTAGCGCTATAATTGAGAAAAAGCCAATCTTGTTGAGCTCGTTAAGTTGTACAACTTGATCTTTTAATTCAATATAAAGGTCAGGAAATCTCTCTATAAAAGCTGCAATATATTTTTGACTGCCAATAAGTAGAGGTAAAAGACTCAAATTTCCTTCAGCAAAAAGTATGTCCTGGTATTTTTCTGCAAGTTTGTCATTAGCTGCAATTGCTAAAAGTACCAGCTCTTTTACTGGATAACTATAATTGCATTTTACTTGATCAAAACTATATTGTGACAGTATATTTGAATATATATGTCGGTGATCGCTTCTCTTTTCTAAGTCCAAGTTAAGTTGATTTAAACAGAAATTTTTGAGATTTTCATTATCTAATTTAACAGGTTGACCATCATAATCTTCAATGCTTCGTACAATCGTATCTAATTCTTTATAATTATTATACTCTATGGCATTATTTAGAATATTTATTATTTTAGCAAAAGTTAAACTTTCAGGAACTACAACAAATAAATCTTCTACTTCAATATCTGAACCTTCAGAATGGTGATGCTCCTTAACTTCAGCTTCCTCTTGATTTACATTAACCCAACTTGAATCTTCAGTTGGCAAACTTGCAGTACTTGATGTTAAAGAATTAGTTTGAATAACCAATATATTACCCCTATTAATATAACTTCTTAAGTATACCACTAAACATTAATTTTGCCAAGCTACATATAAATTCATAAGGTTTTGAGAGTTTTAAGTCTTTTTGTATAGTCTTGGTTGCACTTTTATGCAGCTCAACATAAGTAAATTTGATCTATAGCAACAAACAAATGCTTATTTTAACTTATTTCTGTTGGCGTTTTATAGTAGTAATTGATGTTAAACCGTTCTAAAATTGGTAGCTTGCTCTGAAGAAACACTATAGTTGTTTAAGGTGGGTTTGATATATTTAGAAAAATTATCTATAAGATTAATATTCAATTTATTTATATTGAAATATACGATTTTATAAAATGACTATTTATGGAAGAACATGGTGGAGTAAGAAGTGGCTTCAATGCCTTGGTGGAGTTGACTGCGATAATCGATTACAACGTGGTAGAACCTATGCCAATGATGGGAGAGTCTCTGGTATTAAAATTAATAGTAATGTAATCGTAGCTAAAGTTTATGGTTCGGGTCAATCATATAGAGTTGAAGTTATACTAAGAGAATTCAATGCTTCAGAGAAGCATGCCATTCATCAAATTATAAAAACTTCACCAGCTATATTATCTCGGTTAATAAACAGACGGTTACCGAGCAGCTTACTTGATAAACTCAATGATTCTGGCATTAAGTTGTTTCCCTCAAAATGGAAAGAAATAAAAACAATCAGCTTGTTTGATAAACTCAATAATTTTTACACTAAATTGTTTTCTTTAAAATGGAGAGAAGTAAGAACGATCAATTTGCTTGATAAGCTCAATGATCTTGGTACGAAATTGTTTACTTCAGAGCGGAAAGAAATAAATGCAAGATGCAATTGTCCTGATTGGGCTGTACCTTGTAAGCATATTGCTGCTGTAATTTATCTTATTGCTAAAGAGATTGATAGAAATCCTTTATTGGCTTTTAATATTCGTAATTGTAACTTACTAGCATTCATTGATGATTTTTGGGATGGAAAATTAGGAGATGTTCAAAAAATCTTAACGCTTGATGATGTATTTAAACCATGCGATCAAGCAACTTCCAATCAAGTAATTTTAGATAACATTGACTTATCAACTATTCCTGACCTTGCTAATTGTGTTTGCAGTATTTTGACGAATAATCCGCTTTTTTTTGAGAAAAACTTTTGCCATACCTTGCAAACAGCTTATAAGCATTGGCAAAGATATCCCACAGGAAATCAGTCTTTTACAGAAGAAGAACTGTTTATTGAGAAATGGGTGCATATCGAACATTGGCAAACATTTCAACTATTTATTGATGATCGTTATCAACTGATTCAGGTAAACAATGGTATAAGTAAGTTATTTGCAACCGATAAAAATTTACCAAAAAATGTAGCACAATTTTTAAACGACATTCCTAATTCGTTACTTCACAGGCTTAATCCTGAACTTCGCTTCATGCATATGATTTCACAGTTTGCACATATGCTGATGGAAAAGTCAGCGCTAATACCACAAGTATTACAAAACAAAAGAGAAGAAATTATAATGAGATGGATTCCTGCGTTGTTTAATGAATCAGTTAAGGAAATTCATAGCAAGATATCATCTATTTGTCCGCCTCTATTGGTGCAGTACAAGGGACGTGCTATAGAACCAGAGGAACAGGTAAATGTTGCTACTTCTCTCATCCTTTTAGGATATATAACAAACAATTTTCCTGTATCACTTGATGAATATAAATATGTGAACATCTTTAGACTGTTTTTCACTGGCAAGTATCAAAAGTTTCATGGACTAATCGACAAAGAAAAATCGCAAATAATTAATGTCTGGTTGTCACACCTTTACTTAGCAGGTGAACCATACAAATTTCATTTAATTATACGGGATCATTACGACAGATTTGAACTTGACGTACAGATATCTCTGGACGGTACAGAGCCACCGATGAAATTAGATAAGGCACTTCCTAATCAAAATAAAGAATTAAGACTGAGTATTTTATCTGACCTTGCATTTTTGCTTGAGCATATACCAGAATTAGAAAAATCAATCAACAGTAATCGTACATTATTTCTATACTTAGATCGTTTCTCATCAGTGTTTACAGACACTTTGCCGATATTAAGAACGATTGGCATTGTAGCTGTTTTACCAGAATCCTTGCAAAAAGTCTTCAAACCGCAATTAAGTCTTAACTTGTCTACTAAAGATGAAATAAAAGAAGAAGATGATGATAATCACGAAATCTTCATGATGTTTGAGGACATATTAAAGTTTGATTGGAGAGTAGCAATAGGTGATAAGAAGTTTAGTATTTCAGAGTTTAAGAGGCTACTAAAAAACTCTCGTAAACTTGTGCGTATTATGGATCAGTATGTACTTCTAGATGACAAACAAGTAGGAGGTTTACTAAAGAAACTTGATAAGCTACCTAATTCTCTCAATCGAGCAGAACTCGTGCAAGCTGTTTTAACAGGTGAGTTGGATGAAACTAAAGTAGCATTTGACCAGCAGCTTACAAGCTTGTTTAAAAAACTTAACACTTATACACCTGTAACTACGCCAAACAATCTGACAGCACAATTGCGCCCATATCAAGAACGCGGATTTAGCTGGCTTGTACAGAACATAGAAAGTGGGTTTGGTAGCATAATTGCTGATGATATGGGTCTTGGTAAGACTATACAAGTTATTGCAGCTATTCTATATTGTAAAAATGCAGGATTTTTAAATCGGGATAGAGTTTTGATAGTAGCTCCAACAAGCATATTAAGTAATTGGCAACGAGAGATGGAACGTTTTGCACCAGAATTAAAGCTTTTCATCTATCACGGACAAAATCGAGAATTAGCAAGTGATTATGATGTGGCTCTAACATCTTATGGTATTGCACGTAGCGATAAGAGAGAACTTGACAAAGTTGGATGGTTTTTGCTCGTAATTGATGAAGCACAAAATATTAAGAACCGTGACGCTGACCAAACCAGAGCAATTAAAGCTATAAAAGCAAAATGTAGAATAGCTATGAGTGGTACACCTGTTGAGAATAGACTGCTAGAGTATTGGAGTATTTTTGATTTTACCAATAAATCTTACCTAGGTAGTGCTACCCAGTTTAAGACCAACTTTGCAATACCAATTGAGAAAGAGAGAGATAAATCTTGCCTAGAAAGGTTCATGAAAATAACTAGCCCTTTTATGTTACGTAAACTTAAGAGCGATAAAAGCATTATTCAGGATTTACCAGATAAAATTGAGAGTAATTGTTATTGTTTTCTCACTCCAGAGCAAGCGGCTCTTTACCAAGAAGTTGTTGATGCGAATATGGGAAAAATAGAAAAAAGTGAAGGAATTGAACGTAAGGGACTAATCTTTAAACTTATCAATGCTTTAAAGCAAATTTGTAACCATCCATCACAGTTTGGCAAGAAAAAGCGTGCGAGTATTGAACAATCCGGTAAAATGCAGATGCTTGAGGAAATATTGATTAGTATTGGTGAAGTTGCAGAAAAATCATTGATATTTACTCAATACACTGAAATGGGTGAAATTATATCTAAATTGCTTGAAGAAAGGTTTGAATCAAAAGTGCCATTTTTACATGGAAGACTGTCCCGTAAAGCACGAGACGAAATGGTTAATGACTTTCAAAACTTATTCCAGTCCAACATTCTTATAGTGTCTTTAAAAGCTGGAGGAACAGGACTTAATTTAACAGCAGCAAATCATGTAATACATTATGACTTATGGTGGAACCCAGCAGTGGAAGCACAAGCAACAGATCGGGCCTATCGTATCGGGCAAGAACGTAATGTTATAGTGTACAGGCTACTTTCAACAGGTACATTTGAAGAGCGTATTGATGAGATGATTCAAAGCAAGAAGGAATTGGCAAACCTAACTATAAGTAGTGGCGAGAGTTGGATTACAGAATTTAACAATGACCGGTTAAGAGATTTAGTTAATATAAAAAATGCACTATAATATATCTGAGTTATTTAATGTAAAGAACCAGATAACTACCGCTCAATAGTTCAAAATAGAGACAAAGATCAAAATTTATGTCTCCAACAGAAAAGCTTCTTTTGTAGTAGTCAAAAAAAGCAGAGATATAGGGCTTTCTGAAGGGAGGCTCTTGAAATTAAAACCAAAAAGATACAGTTTTACATAGCCCATTTCAATTGTCTCTACTGCAACCCAATTCTTTAAAACGTTTTAGAGGATTGTTATAGCGTTATTAGTGATTTGGATAGAGAGATAAGCACCTTTATCAAAAACCCATGTAACCTCTTTAAAATCCCGACAAACAGTTATTTCCAAAATGGAAACAACTCAAATAGCGAAGACTTCTGTTGTAAAAAACGTAATTAGCTGCCTTAAAATTATTTTAACTTTTTTTCACATTTTTTGGACGAATTTCTGAGAATTTACGTATATATATTACATGCATATATTTGCTGTCTCTAGATGAAAATTTCCAGTTATGTCAATCCTAACACTCGACCTCGGCAAGCAAACCGGCTGGGCAATTCTTACAGATGGAGTAATCCAAAGTGGCAGTGAGAGTTTTCACTCTAGCCGTTTCAGCGGAGGTGGCATGTGCTTTTTAAGTTTTAGTAATTGGCTTAATTCCTTGAAAGACATTTCTACAGTGTACTTTGAGGAGGTAAGGAGACACCTTGGAACTGATGCTGCGCATTGTTATGGTGGTTTCTTTGCTGTTTTAGCTGCTTGGTGTGAAAAGCATCATATACCTTATCAAGGTGTACCTGTCAAGACGATAAAACGTTTTATCACCGGTAAAGGCAATGCAAGTGTGGCAAAGTAGTGTTAACGGCAGGGGTTGATGTACAAAAAGATCGTTTAGAGGCAGAAATTCTAGCATGGGGAAGAAATCGAGAAAGTTGGTCAATAGACTACCAAGTATTTGAAGGAGATCCGGGAGGAGAAGAAGTATGGGGAAAACTTTCGGAATTATTAAATCATCATTTTATCGGTGAAAATGGTCTTGAATACATGATAAGCATGATGGCGGTAGATGCTGGGTATGCAACACAAGAGGTATACAACTGGGTAAGAGGTCACCAGGGCTCTGGGAGAGTAATGGCAGTGAAAGGGGCAAACAAAGCGCTAGTGCCACTTAGCAGCCCAAGTAGAGTTGATGTAACAGTTAGCGGACAAAAGCTAAAGAGAGGAATGAAGCTGTGGCCAGTTGGGGTATCGATATTAAAGTCAGAGCTTTTTCAGCTACTTAATGTTTTAACAGAAGGGGCGCCGGGGTATTGTCATTTTCCAGAGTATACACCTGAGTATTTTAAACAGCTAACCGCAGAGCAACTAATTACCAAGGTAGTAAAAGGATATACCAAACAAGAGTGGCAAAAGATAAGAGACCGAAATGAAGTACTAGATTGCAGAGTTTACGCAAGAGCTGCGTCTATTGCCCTGGGGATTGATAGATGGCCAGAGAGTAAATGGGAGAGTTTAGTAGGTGAAAAAACTAAAAAGCCTAAAAAGGTAAGAAAGAGTAGATGGCTGGGTGAGAAGAATGTACAGCAGTGAATATTTAGCCCAAGTTGAAGAAGCGATAAAGAAGCTGCAAAGCGGGGAAAGGGTTGTCTCAATTGCATATGGTGACCATGTAGTTCGGTACGGGGAAGTTCAAATAAAGGATTTATTGGAGCTCAGGCAACGAATCAAAGCAGAGTTAAAAGTTGCAGGTGTGAAGCCGAAGAGAAAGATTGTTATTGCAACGAATAAAGGGATCATATAATGATAAAAATCGTTGAAAGGAACACTATGACAAAAATTATAGGAAAAGAATATACAGAATTTTTAGAGCAGTTGAAAGAACATATTGCTATTAGTCGTTATAAGGCAGCAAGAACAGTAAATAAAGAACTGCTACTGCTTTATCATTATATTGGAACGCGGATTCTAGAAAAACAAAAGAGTCAGAGTTGGGGATCTAAAGTAATTGAGCAGTTAAGTAGAGACTTAAAGGCTGAATTCCCGGAAATGAAAGGTTTTAGCACGAGAAACTTGAAATATATGCGTCAATTTGCAGTGGAGTATCAAGATATTGAATTTGGGCAACAACTTGTTGCCCAATTGCCGTGGGGACATAATGTATTTCTAATGGACTTAGTTCAGGACAAAGAAGCGAGGCTATTCTACATAAAAGAAGCTATTGAACATGGCTGGTCACGTAACATTATGGTGATGCAGATAGAGCTTGGTCTACATAAACGTCAAGGGAAAGCTATTACTAACTTTGAAGAAAAATTACCATCTCCACAATCCGATCTAGCACATTACACATTAAAAGATCCATATATTTTTGATTTTTTAAGTATAGGTAAGGATGCTCACGAAAGAGAAGTAGAAAAGGGACTTGTAGGGCATATGGAAAAATTTCTGTTAGAACTCGGTGAGGGATTTGCATTTGTTGGTAGACAATTTCATTTAGATGTTGGTAATAAAGACTTTTATATTGATTTATTATTCTATCATTTAAAGTTACGTTGCTTCATAGTAATTGAACTAAAAGATAAAGATTTTAAACCAGAGTATGCAGGTAAAATGAATTTTTATCTTTCCGCAGTTGACGATTTACTGAAGCACTCGACAGATCAACCTTCTATAGGGTTAATCTTATGTAAATCTAAAGACGATGTACTTGCTAAATATACACTCAAAGACATAAATAAACCAATAGGATTAGCGGAATATCGAATAACTGAAAATCTACCAGAAAACATCAAAACAGCTTTGCCAACAATAGAAGAGTTAGAAGCTGAATTATCGAAAGTTTCAGATAAGGAAAAGTAATGCTACTAAAATCATTCAAGCAATTATTCCGCAAACCACCAAAGTCTAAAGGTTCAGCATGGAGGTTCAGGAAGGAGATTATTGCACTTTCAACCAGATTCAGGAAGTATAAATAGCTTACTTTCCCAAAGCCTTGAACACTTACGCAGTCGGTCTCGTGATATGGTAAGAAAGAACTCCTATGCAGCAAACATAATCGATACGATAGTGAGTAATTGCGTTGGAACAGGAATAAAACCGCAATCAAAAGCTAAAGATGCAGAGTTTCGGAAAAAAGTGCAAGAATTATGGCTGAGATGGACAGATGAACCAACAGGACCAGAGCCTGCGATGATAATGTTTTTCATTTTTACCTCATATGAACCACCTAATGCTAGGCTTACCATAATATGAGATATAATGTAACAGTTTTTTTATTTAGAAATAGACTACTGTGGTGATTGCTGTGCTGCTACAAAACGCTCATATTCTACTTTTGCCATTTTAGTACTGGGTTTAAACGCTTCATATGTAATACGACCAGCTGCAAGTGCTGCTACTGTAACTAAAGCTGCTGCGCCTATTATACGTGGTGCATCTGGTGTAATATTGCCAGTTGTGAAAAGTGTTATTGCTGCTACAGCGCCTAGTAACAGTGTTGAATAACGAACAAAGAGGCCTCCATTGCGTGCTTTTTCAAATTGTGCTAAACACCCATCACCAGACCCAGGTGAAAGCTTACTATTACCCACAAATAAAAACATAGTATTGTATTTACTCAAATAATTTAATTTTATTAACCTGAAAGCTTATTGGATTAAAATTATTAAACTAAGAGTTATAATTTTAGCAACTAAAAGCTGTAAATTGCACCATATAAACAGTTATTTCAAGCAAAAGTTATGCCATTAAGAGCTATGCAACAAACATTTATATTTGTGGGTAATAGTAAGAGGTGAAAGGAGCCATGCACGCCCGTATACATAGCTATATACTGGAGTTTCACTATTTTTATCCTTCACCCAAGGATCTGCACCATTTTGTATGAGAAGCCGTATTATAGATTCACTACCACTAACTGCAGCATAATGTAAAGGAGTACATTCCCAGATATCTTTTGTATGAACATTTGCGCCGTTTTTTATTAGAATCCTTGCTGCTTCTAGCTGATTACTTTCAGCAGCTGCATGTAAAGGAGTATGGCTATGCTTGCCATCAACATCTGCACCACTTTCTATCAGAATTTTTATTATGTTCGTATGGCCATGTTTAGCAGCTACATGCAGTAATGTACCTTGCCAACTAGCAATATTAGTAGTAAATTGGCAGTCTAATGAAAACTTACTTTCTTTCCATACATTATATTCTTCCTTTGCTAATGCTCCTTCAAATCCACTATCTAGTTTGCTTTTCTCTTCTAGTTTTTTCTTTATCTTTTTAACTATATTATTCGAGTTTAAATCTTGATCATTATTTAATACTTCCAGTATTTCATGTAGCGGCTCCATAATCACCCTCTCTCTTTAATTAAATAATACATTATGACTACCCTGTAGAAGAGAGTCAATTAAAAGGCATTTGAGGCAAAACTTTCTACAAATTAAATTATGTAAAAAAATGTTTGCACATTATGTAATTGTTCAATATAAATGGCATTAATTGTCAAGATAAGGTGTTTTATGCAAGCTGCAGAGCAAAAAACAGAACAGCAAATATTATCAAAAGAACTAAGAGAGGATAAAAGGCTACAGTTAACAAATATAACTGAAGAGCAAAAAGCTGCAGCAATAAAGCAACTTGAAACACGAGGGATCATCATCCGCAAGGGAGTGTGGAACGTATGTACAATCCATAGAATATTAAGAAATCAAGCGTACAAAGGAGAAGCGGCATTTGGTAAGTCGAAGGTAGGGCCAATAAGAAAAGCAGTGAGGGCAAGATGGAAAGTGCGCAAAAGGAACTATTCTGTTTATCGTACTGATGAGGAGAATTGGATAAAAATAACAATACCAAGGATAATTGAAGAGGAATTATTCGATATAGTACAAAAACAACTTGATGAAAATAGAAAGAGATCAAGAATACAACGAAGTGGAAGAAGGCACCTATTACAAGGACTAATGGTATGTCAGTGTTGCAAATATGCCTACTATGCAGCAAAAAACGCTAAGGGAGGAAGGAGCTACTATCGTTGTACTGGTACAGATGCAAGCCGTTTTGGCGGGACTAGAGTATGTAGCAACAAATCAATACGCATGGAGATACTAGAACCAGTTATATGGGAAGAAATGAAGAAGGTATTGAAAGACACGGATAAAGTTGCAAAAGAACATCAACTTATGCTTTTAGAACATAAAAATAAGCAACCAAATGATGAGATTGAAAAAGAAATAAGCAAATTAGAACAAGGTATCAAAAGACTAAATTATGTCTATGTTCGAGAACGCATAACTCAGGAGGAATATGATCTAGAAGCTGAGGAAATAGAGAAGAAGTTAAAAGCAATGAGAAACCAGAAGGAAGAGGTGGTTGATGAAAAGGAACTACAGAGGGAAATAGATTTTATCATAAGTAGTATAAAAGTTTTTGCCTCTGTGGTTGAATCAGAACTTGGTCAAGCAGATTGGGAGGCTAAGCTTAATATAATTAGAGCATTAGTCAAACGCGTTGAAATTGATCACGATAATATACATATAGTGTTTCGATTTCAAGAACTTGCCCTGGCGGAAATGCAGAAAAAAAATGTTCAACATTATATCAGGAGTCCAGTATTACGTAATTGGCGTCTTATTTTTAATTTTTTGTACTATGCGCACCTTATGTCTTCACAACATTTCTAGCTATATAAGCTGAAACGCGCTTATAAAGCGTTTAAGACAGTATAGAACGCCAATTTGCAGGATTAGAGAGTGACAACTAGCTAACACGGGATTTCTTTTACCTTTTTTTCTGCTTAGTAAATTTCTTAAACATTTAAACTAAGGTGAGTTGCATTTAAAAGCAGCTGAGTCGCGGTTATTAGACGTTTAAAACATAAAAAAACGCCAATGTTTTTAAATAGATATTAACCGGGGTTTCTTTTGCCTTTCTTTTCATTTGGTAAATTTCTTAAATGTTTATGGTTAAAAGAGCCCAAGAGAGGTGTCATCCAAGTAGCTGACACTGGAATCTAGTCTTTATTATGCAGCCACTTATTTAAAGTTAAGTTTTCTGGATCCAAGTAGTCAGGGCACTGGGATGACATCCTGCTTGGCAAAGATTTCTCTTAAATCACCCCTTTTTTATACCTGAACTCACGTGTTCAACTTTATTTTTTTCCATTTCTCTATAGCTTGGTAATGTAGAATTTTTTACATGTAATCCGATATATGTTGCAACCAAAGCAGCTATAACACCACAAACCACCGCACCAGCCACAGATGGAACCATCACAGCAGCAGCAATGAATAACCCTTTAACAACAACTCCAACAACATCTTTTGTTAATGAGGTATAAAAATTTTCCTTGCTTTCTTTATATTTAGTTTCTTTTTCATTTGGCACAGAAAATTGAGCATCTACGAAGCCGTTAGCTTTATTATCATTATTTGGTGTGGCAGTTTGGTCAGTCCTTGTTGATACAGGCGTTTTATTTTCGTTATTATGATTTAGCTGGCCATTTGGTGTATTTACAGGTCTACTACCAATGTTCCCATTACTGCTGCAAGGTTTTGCTCCGTTTTTTTCTACATTAGGTGTTTCTGGTACAATAAAGTTTAAAAGCACCTGAGTAATTTCTTTTTGTCTATTATTTATAGCCAACTCTACAGCTGCTCGTCTGCTTTCATCATTTACATAACCTAAAAATACCCCAACTTCTTGGACATTACCTTGAACAATAGCAAGACGCAGAGCGTTAAATTTTTCTTCTTCATTAAATTTGCCACTATTCAAAAGTATCTTTACAACGTCAGCTTGTTTTTTTATTGCGGCATGATCTAATAAAGTATAAGCCGTATCTTGAATACCATTGACTTTAATGTCTGAATTTGTGAGCAATCCAACAACCCTTAGGAATATACTGCGATCGCCGGTAATACTAGGCCCTTCTGAACGAACAGCATAATAAAGCAAAGTCCAACCATCCTGGTTTGTTATTTTTATATCTATTTTCTCTTTTTTAAGCTTCTCACCAAATTCCTGAGCAGTTATACTAGGGTTATTAGTTACAATTTCCTTTATCTTGTTGTATGACGTAGCAAATTGACTACCTCTGGAGTTATTAGAATCTGCTGCATTGCTGCCTGCTCCATTTTCTTCTACATCAGGTTCTCTTTCCTCATTTACCTCTGTAGTTATCTGTTCTTGTTGAGGAATCTTGAACCCATTTCTAAGAAAAAGATCCTTAACGCGTGGGTTGTTATGTTCGGTTGCATGTTTTAGAAGTAAGTCTCCTAATAAATTGTCTCCTTCACACTTATCTTGAAAATTAACTTCTTTCCACTTTGGTTCCTTTTGCAAATCTTTAAGACTAGCAATTCCCTTATCATCATATTTTACAATTGTAGCTATCTTTCGATACAACTCTCTAATATCATCATTACTATATGCCATAACTAAACCTACTACTATATGTTAGTTTATTATAGCAACTTTCCCACAACCAGTCAAGACATATTGCAGTTTCAAGTAGCATGATATATATTGAATATAGTTCTTAAAGCAAATGATGGAAGATTTAGCCTATAAATTAGTTAAAGTGACCGAAGCTGCAGCACTTGCTGCATATAAACTAGCAGGCTTCGGCGATGAAAAAAAGGCTGATCAGGTTGCAGTTGATGCAATGCGTACAGTATTAAATTCAATGGAAATAAATGGTACTATCGTAATTGGTGAAGGTGAGAGAGATTCATCACCAATGCTGTATATTGGCGAGAAGGTTGGCACTGGAAATGGTCCTGAAATCGACATTGCTGTTGACCCACTTGAGGGCACCACAATCTGCGCTCACCATAAACAAGGGGCAATGTCCGTTCTTGCTGCAACGAAAAAAGGTAATTTTTTACATGCACCTGATGTTTATATGGAAAAGATAGCAGTAGGAAAAAATCTCCCAGAGGGTGTAGTCTCACTAAAAAATAGCATTGAAAAGAATCTAGACAATTTAGCCAAGGCAAAAGGATGTAAAGTAAATGATCTTACAGTAACTATACTTAATCGTGAAAGACATGATGAATTAATAGTGAAAATCAGGGAGTTAGGAGCAAAAGTTAAACTAATAGATGATGGTGATGTTGCGGCCGTAGTTTCACTAGTAAATGGCAATCACGATATGTATATCGGAATAGGAGGGGCACCAGAAGGGGTGCTTGCGGCTGCAGCGCTGAGTTCAATCGGTGGACAGATGGAGGGAAGATTAATATTTGACACAGATCAGTTAAGAGAAAGAGCAAAAAATTTAAATATTGATGACCCAGAAAAAATCTACACCATAAAAGATATGACAAGAGGTGAATCAGTGTTTATTGCAACTGGAGTAACAAGCGGAGAACTTGTGGATGGAGTTGAATTGAATCATAATACCTATTCAACTAATTCTTTAATAATTCTACCTAACAAGCTGATAAAGGTGCAAGTTATAAGTTAGGTTAATTATTTTTCAATATATGATGTAAGAGTTAAAGGGAGTGTTAAAATGTTAGATTCATTTTCTCAAGAGAAACTAATTGTACAAGAAGTTCCTCAAGGCGGACATAAAAAGAAGGCTGAACCCTTTTCAAAACCTTCTATCTATTGTTTCTTAAACCACTCTGCTGAACGGAGACAGTTTAGGCTGTTATGCCTGGCGGCTTTGTTGGAATAAGTTTTTCAACATTGCTAACAATAAAATTGATTGTATCGTCAGCTACCTTATCGAATTTATCATTTATCTCTTTTCCTATTTTTTCATTTTTAACATATTCGTGTAGAGCTAAAGCAGTTATAGCTGCACATGCTGCAATTAAGCCAGTTTTTGCTATAATGAGCATTGATAATCCTCCTGCAAATATAAATGTTAATCCAATAGCTAGGTTTATAATTTTACTTTGTGTTGTTTGTTGTGCTGCCTGATTCTGATCTACTTTTTCTTTTTCAAGAGCGTTTGATATTGTTTTTGAGAAAATTTTTACCGCGATTGTTGCAATTGCGATCATAGCTAATCCTATGGCTATTTTTGCTAAGAGAAAAAATGATGGGAACACCATCGCAAAGAATAGTAAGCCAGCTCCTACAATTAGTAACTTATTTTTAGGTTGGATTTCATTTGATATAATAAACCTCCATTTCATAACTGCCGGAGTATACCTAATATAAAATACGGAGATAGTCAACATATTTTATGAAAGGGCGCGTTAAAAGTTTTTTTCATGTTGTTCTTCGCCGCCTCGTGGTTAAATTTGGAATTTTAGAAAGAGTTACGTATTATTTGAAATTCTTGTATACTGTTTTGAATCAGTTAAATAGATAATGAAGTGCAGGACGCAGTTTTAATTTTACAAGATGGCAAGTGCTTTTGGGGAAAATCAGTAGGTAAAAAAGGCAAGTGCATAGGTGAGGTCTGTTTTACCACTGGTATGACCGGTTATCAGCATACTATAACTGATCCTTCTTTTGCTGATCAAATTATAACGTTCACTTTTCCTCATATTGGTAACATTGGAATAAACCATAAAGATAATGAAGGAGAGAAAATTTTTGCAAGTGGTGTGGTTATGCGTGAACTTTCTTCTATGTCCCACCCTTCTTCATATATCAGTTTAAATGATTGGTTAGAGAAAAATAACGTGGTTGGGATATCAGGAATTGATACTAGAGCTTTAACGAGACATTTGAGAAAACATGGATCTCAAAGTGGAATGATATGCCCGTCAAGCGAGACGCATGTGTTGGACAAATTGAAGGAATACAAATCTGTAAATGGGATAGAAATAACCAATAAAGTCAGCTTGCATAGTAATTTTAAAAGTGACCTTAATGCAAAATATAGGGTTGTAATCGTTGATTTTGGCGTAAAAATCAGTATAGTTTCACGCTTAATAGAACTTGGTTGTACAGTTGAATTAATCAGACCAAGCACAGGTTTTGCTCAAAAAGTGTTGAGTATGAATCCAGATGGTATAGTGCTTTCAAATGGTCCTGGTGATCCGCAAGAAATAGGAGAAAGTGTAGTTTCAGAGATAGACATTATTATAAAATCTAAAATACCAATTTTTGGCATATGCATGGGTCATCAATTACTTGCGATTACTTTGGGAGCAAAGACCATCAAGATGGATATTGGTCACCGAGGGAGTAACCATCCAGTTTATGATGTAATTAGTGGAAAAGTTGAGATCACTAGCCAAAACCATGGTTTCGTTGTTGATTCAGCTTCTCTTCCAAGTAATGTTGAAATTACTCACATTTCTCTATTTGATAATAGTGTAGAGGGGATAATGATGAAGGATTACTTAGTCTTTTCTGTGCAATATCATCCAGAAGAAGCGCCAGGTACGCATGATTCGCATTATTTATTTAGACGTTTTATTGGCAATATTGTGTTGTATAAAATGAAATCTGCATGATTTTAATCAGGGTAGGTTTTATTGCTTGATTTTTTAATTTTAGGCGTTTAGTATTAAATACAATAAAAGCTTGAGTTAAGGTACTAAAATAGCGTTCTCTTAACAAATTTTTGTGGAGGAGTGACCGAGTGGTTAAAGGTAACAGA
Organism: Wolbachia endosymbiont (group A) of Norellia spinipes; assembly: GCF_964273535.1. NCBI lineage: Bacteria > Pseudomonadati > Pseudomonadota > Alphaproteobacteria > Rickettsiales > Anaplasmataceae > Wolbachia > Wolbachia endosymbiont (group A) of Norellia spinipes. The sequence goes on along the minus strand of NZ_OZ187006.1, from coordinate 624,344 downwards.
CTGTAAATCTGTCCGCATTGCGTACGTAGGTTCGAATCCTACCTCCTCCATTGTGCGGGTATAGCTCAATGGTAGAGCTCTAGCCTTCCAAGCTAGTGACGTGGGTTCGATTCCCACTATCCGCTCTTTTTTTTGTTGTATTTTTATAAAATCAACATATTATTTATTGATGTATTTGTATTTTAGGTAGAAAAGTTTAAATTATGACAGCAGTAGTGGAAGCATTTGGAAAGCCGCATGTAAATGTGGGAACAATAGGACATGTGGATCATGGGAAGACAACGTTAACAGCGGCGATAACAAAGCATTATGGAAATTTTGTAGCGTACGATCAGATAGATAAGGCGCCAGAAGAAAGGAAAAGGGGGATAACGATAGCAACAGCGCATGTTGAGTATCAGACGGAAAAAAGGCATTATGCACACGTTGATTGTCCTGGACATGCTGACTATGTAAAGAACATGATAGTAGGTGCAGCACAGATGGATGCGGCGATATTGGTAGTGTCGGGGGTTGATGGGCCAATGCCACAAACGAGAGAGCATATATTGCTAGCGAAGCAGGTAGGTGTTGGATATATCGTGGTGTATATAAATAAAGCTGATGTTGCTGATGCTGATATGATAGATTTGGTAGAAATGGAAGTGAGGGAATTGCTGAATAAATACGGATTTCCAGGGGATGAAGTGCCTGTGGTAGTGGGGTCTGCATTGAAAGCGCTGGAGGATGACAGTAGCGAATATGGAAAGAAATCAATAGATAAATTGATGGAAAAGTTAGATGAGTATGTGGCAGTTCCACCAAGGCCTGTGGATTTACCATTTTTATTGCCAATCGAGGATGTATTTTCGATATCGGGGCGAGGAACGGTGGTAACAGGAAGGATAGAGAAGGGAGAGATAAAGACGGGAGAAGAGATAGAGATAATAGGTCTGAAAGCGACGCAAAAGACGATATGCACAGGTGTAGAAATGTTTAAGAAGTTGCTGGATAAGGGGAGTGCAGGACTCAATGTAGGAATATTGTTAAGAGGAACAAAAAGAGAAGAAGTGGAGAGAGGGCAAGTATTAGCAAAACCGGGGACGATAACGCCGCATAGAAAGTTTAGGGCGGAGGTTTATATATTAAAGAAAGAGGAAGGAGGAAGGCATACACCATTTTTTGCGAATTACCAGCCACAGTTTTATTTAAGGACAACGGATGTAACTGGGAGCATAAAATTGCTAGATGGGAAGGAGATGGTAATGCCAGGAGATAATGTGAGTGTAGAAGTAGAATTGCAAGTACCGATAGCAATGGATAAGGGATTGCGTTTTGCGATAAGAGAAGGCGGTAGAACTGTTGGTTCTGGTGTTGTTTCTGAAATTTTGGAGTGAGAGTAGTAACTAAGATGAAGCAAGATATATATATTAACATTAAGGCTTTCGATTGTTCTTTATTGGAGGAGTGTGTTCGAAAATTTGTTGATGAATTAAAGCGGTCCAATGCAAAATTATCTGGTCCGATTGCGTTGCCAAGAAAAGATTCTAAATTTATTGTTAATAGATCTCCTCACGTTGATAAAAAATCTCGTGAACAGTTTGAAATGAGAACTTCTAGGCGTTTGATTGTTTTACATGATCTTACTCCTACTATGATGCAGATGCTTACAGGTTTATCTTTTTCTGCTGGCGTAGAAGTGGATTTAAAAGTCAAGGAAGTTAAGGTTTAGGAGAAGGAAATGAAGAGAATAAATTCGCTGAGGAGAATTGGTTTACTAATGATGAATATTGGTCATACTGCTATGTATTCTGACAATAGTCGCATGGCTGTAACTTTATTGCATCTCAGCGAAACTTATATTGTTGATATAAAAGGACAAGATAAATGTGGCTATAATTCAGTCATTTTAGGCACAGGAGATTTTAAAAATATAGCAAAACCTCAGTTGGAATATTTAAAGAAAAAGGGTATAAATAATAAATGTAAGTTATACGAAAGTAGATTAAATGACCTGTCGGGAATAGAATGTGGTAAAAAAGTGGGAATCAATCATTTTGTGGTTGGTCAATATCTTGATATTACGGGTTATTCTATAGGTAAAGGATTTGCTGGTGTGATGAAGCGGCATAACTTCAGTGGGCTTAGGGCATCTCATGGTGTTTCTATTGCTCACAGATCACAAGGTTCCACTGGTCAATGTCAGGATCCTGGTAGAGTATTCAAAGGAAAGAAAATGGCTGGTCATTTAGGTAACAGCAGAATAACTGCACAAAATATGAAGATATTATCCATTGATCATGAAAATAGTATAATTGCTGTGAAGGGTAATAATGTTCCTGGGTTTAAAAATTCCTATGTTTTTGTAAGAGATGCAGTTAAAAAATCTTTACATAAAGATGTTCCTTTTCCGGTAGGTTTACTGTTAGATGTAAATGATGATGCTAGTAATTTGGTAAGTTAGTTATGGAATGTAATTTAGTTAATCTATCTAATAATAATGTAGGTACTGCTCAGCTCAATCCTTTGATATTTTCTGCTAAGCAAAAATTGAGTATTTTGCATGATATAGTGAGATGGCAATTAGCGAAGAGAAGAGCTGGTACTCATAAAACAAAAGGTATCAGTGATGTCTCTGGTACAACAGCTAAACCTTATGGTCAAAAACGTACCGGTAGGGCAAGACAAGGGAGCTTGCGATCTCCTCAATTTAGAGGTGGTGGGATTATTTTCGGCCCTGTTGTGAGGAGTCATACTTATTCTCTTAATAAGAAGGTACGCAAATTTGGTTTAAAAATTGCTTTATCTCTAAAGTATTTAAATAATCAAGTGATTATTCTGGATAATTTAAATATTGATGTGAAGAAAACGTCTGAAATGTGTAAATGTATTAAAAATTTTAAATTTTCTTCCTTTTTGATAGTTGGTGATTATGGAGATGATTTGTTGCGTGCTGTTAGAAACTTGCATTATGTAGACTTAATCAAACCTATTGGGTTAAATGTCTTTGATATATTGAATCACGAATGCGTGATGTTGACAAAGGATACTTTAAAGCATCTTGAAGGTAGATTGTTATGATCAAATATAATAATATAATAAAATCTCCTATAATTACAGAAAAGGCCTCTTTTTTGAGGGAGAAGTTTAATAAATATTCTTTGTATGTTTTTGTAAATGTAAATAAGCGTCAAATAAAGTTGGCAATAGAGTCTCTATTTGATGTTAAAATTTCTTCTATAAATGTTGTTAGAATTAAGCCTAAATATAGGCGTTTCAGGGGTGTGATTGGTTGTGAAAAACAGAAAAAGAAAGTTTATTTTTCTTTGATAGATGGTCAAAAATTAGATATAATGAGCGTTTAATATGGGTATGAAATTTTTTAATCCTGTTACTCCGTCTTCTCGTGGGACTGTGTTAGTAAGTAAAGTTGGTTTATCAAAAGATGAGCCAGAAAAGTCTCTTACATCCGGTAAAAAGTCCAGTGGTGGAAGAAATAATTATGGTAGAATTACAACTCGTCATAGGGGTGGTGGTCACAAAAAGAAGTATAGAGTTATAGATTTTAAGCGTAATAGAAGTGGTCAGGGTATAGTTGAAAAAATAGAGTATGATCCAAATAGAAGTGGGTTTTTAGCGTTAATATCATATAAGGAAGATGATATTAAGTCTTATATATTAGCTCCTCAAGGTATGAAGCCTGGTGATATTGTTACAGCTGGAAATGATGCTGATATTTTGCCAGGTAATTGTTTGCTACTCAAGTATATACCTGTTGGTTCTTTCGTTCATAATGTTGAGCTGAAGCCAGGTAATGGTGCTGCGATTGCTAGAGCTGCTGGTTGTTATGCGCAAATTGTTGGTCGTGATGGCCAATATGTTTTATTACGACTCAGGTCTGGTCAAATTAGGTTGATTTTATCTTCTTGCAAGGCTACTATTGGTGTAGTATCTAACCCTGACCATAAGAATAGAAAGCTGGGTAAAGCTGGAAGAAGTAGGTGGCTTGGAATTAGACCTACTGTGCGTGGGGTTGCAATGAATCCGGTTGACCATCCTCATGGAGGTGGGGAAGGAAAAACCTCTGGTGGTCGTCATCCTGTTACTCCTTGGGGTGTTGCAACAAAAGGAAAGAAAACTCGGAGGAAAAATAAATCTAGTGATAAGTATATAAAACAATTGAAAGGTTAGTTTATGAGTAGATCTACGTGGAAGCCTCCTTTTTGTCATCCTTCTATATTAAAGTCGGTGAATAATGCTTTAAACAAGGGGTTTGTTAACATGGCTATAAAAGTTCATTCCAGGGCTTCTGTAATTCTTCCTAATTGTTTAGGTTTAAAGTTTGCTGTTTATAATGGTAAGGATTACATTCCTGTTAATGTTAATGATCAGAATATGATAGGTCATAAGTTTGGTGAATTTTCGCCCACTCGTAAATTTACTGGGCATAGTGGTGATAAAAAGGCGACAAGAAGGTAATTGATATGAAAAACAGAGATGTAATAGTTAAAGCTGGTTCTAGGGTTTTAAAATCAACTCCTCGTAAATTGAATTTGGTTGCTGGTTTAGTACGTAATAAAAAAGTTTCTTTTGCCACTGTGCAATTAAGATTTTGTGAAAAGAAAGCTGCGGGTCTTATAAGGAAGGTATTAAATTCTGCGATTGCTAATGCTCAATATAATTATGGATTGGATATCGATAATTTATATATAAAAGAAATTTCAATAGGTAAGTCTCTTACTTTGCGTAGGGTATGTCCAAAAGCTATGGGTAGAGCTAATAGAGTTAGTAAACGTTATAGTAATATAACTGTAAAATTGGGAGAAATTATATGATTCATAAAAATAGAAAATTAATAAGGAAAGTGCAAAAGTATGGGAAACGTTAATCCTAAAGGATTTAGGTTAAAAATAATTAATACTTGGTCATCTGTTTGGTATGCTGAGAAGGGTTATAAACAAGGGTTGCATCAAGATTTATCTATTCGCAGTTATATAAATGAATCTTTTAAGCATGCTGGTGTTTCTAAAGTAATTATAGAGCATACAATCGATTTGGTGTCTGTAATAATACATTCTTCTAGACCTGGAGTGATAATAGGTAAGAAAGGCTCAGATATTGAGAAGATAAAGCAAAAAATAGCTGAAAAAGTAAAAAATAATGTGGAAGTGAATGTAGTAGGAGTTAAAAGGTCTGAAATAGATGCAGTTTTAATATCAAGCAGCATTGCACAACAGTTAGAAAAAAGGGTTTCATTTAGAAGAGCGATGAAAAAAGCTATTCAAAGTTGTTTGAGGATGGGTGCTAGAGGTATTAAAGTAAGTTGTTCTGGGCGCCTTGGCGGAGCTGAGATAGCTCGTACTGAATGGTATAAAGAAGGTCGTTTGCCTTTACACACTTTACGTGCTAATATAGATTATGCTTTTTGTGAAGCAAAAACTATATATGGTATTATAGGAGTTAAGGTTTGGGTTTATATTGGTAATTAAGGTATATTGAGATGTTTGTTCCCAAAAAGAGTAAATATAAGAAGGTATTTAAGGGGCGAATTAAGGGTAATACAAAAGGTGGTAGCACATTATCTTTTGGAGATTATGGCTTAAAAGCTGTAGAAGCAGGTAGGATTCAGTCTAAGCATATTGAAACTGCAAGGCGTGTAATATCTAGAACATTAAAACGCTCTGGTAAAGTGTGGATAAGAATTTTTCCTGATACCCCTGTTAGTAAAAAGCCGGCAGATGTACGTATGGGTAAGGGAAAAGGTAGTGTTGAATTTTGGGTGTTTAAAGCTAAGCCCGGTAGAATGTTGTTTGAGATTAGCAGTGATGTTCCCATGCATTTAGCAAGATTGGCGCTTGAAAAGGCAACCGCTAAGCTTCCTATGAAGTGTAAATTTGTATCTAATCATAATTAAATGGAGTTGCAATGGATATAGCTGACATTGAATCGAGGTCTTCACAAGAATTGCATGAAATTCTTGTAAATTTGAGAAAAGAGTTTGTTAATTTGGTTTTTCAAAAGAAGTTGGGGCAGTGCAACAATATTTCGCGTTTTAGCTTAATAAGAAAGAGCATAGCTCGTATTCTAACTACATTAAATAAAAGAAGAAGAGAGGAAAAGAATGCCTAAAAAGGTTTTTTGTGGTACTGTAACTAAGGCTAAGTGTGATAAGACTGTAAAGGTTTCGGTATTACAAGTGTATAAGGATCAGCTGTATAAAAAGGTTATAAAAAAATACAAGAAGTATACAGCACATGATGAGAATAATAGTTGTAAAGAAGGGGACAAGGTTTTAATACAAGAACACAAGCCTATTTCTACTACTAAAAAATGGGTTGTTGTTAATAGCTCACATTGAATAGGATATTTATATGATTCAAAAAAATACATTGTTGGAAGTAGCTGATAATTCTGGTGCGCGTGCAGTGCTTTGTATTGGTTTATTGGGTGGTAGAAAGTCTGCATCTATAGGTGACACAGTTATTGTATCTACTAAATCTATTACTCCAAGAGGGAAGGTTGAGAAGGGAAAAGTATATAGAGCAGTTGTGGTGAGGGTGAAAAGCCCTATTAGAAAATCTGATGGTTCTGTAATTCGTTTTTCTAGCAATGCTGTAGTTTTGATTAACGATCAAGGTGAACCACTTGGCACTCGGGTATTTGGTCCGGTAAAAAAGTTATCATCTGGTTCTTTTATGAAGATAATGTCATTAGCTGTTGAGGTTTTATAATGAGTGCTAAAATAAAAAGTGGTGACGACGTTATAGTTTTAACTGGTAGAGATAAGGGAAAAATTGGTAAAGTGATTAAAGTTGTGGCATGTGATGCTAAAAAGAAAGTAATTGTTTCTGGGGTAAATGTACATAAGAGACACACTAAACCAAAAGCTGGTAGTAGTGGTGGTATATTAAATAAAGAGTTAGCTATTGATATATCCAACGTTGCAACATTAGACCCTAAATATAAAACTCCAACTAGAGTGGGGTTTAAGGTTATAGGCGGTAGAAAAGTGCGTTTTGCAAAAGTTTCTGGAGAAGTGATAGATTAGGTTGATATGTTTAAAGAATTGTATAAAGATAGCATAGTAAAGTCCTTAAAGGATAAGTTTAATTACGGCAATATCATGCAAGTGCCTAAACTTGTCAAGGTGTGTATCAATATGGGCGTTGGAGATGCTGCTACAGATAGTAAAGCAATAAATGAACCACTTGATAGCCTATATTTGATTGCTGGGCAGAAGCCTTTATCAACTTTTGCAAAAAAATCTATTTCTGGCTTCAAGATCAGAAAAGGTGCTACAGTAGGTTGCAAAGTAACTTTGCGTAGAGATAAAATGTATGAGTTTTTAGAAAGATTGATATATATTGCTTTGCCAAGGGAAAAAGATTTTAGAGGATTTAGTGTGAAGCAATTTGACGGTAATGGTAATTTTTCCTTTGGTATAAAGGAACATATCTCGTTTTTAGAAATAGACTATGATAAAATAAGTAAAATTAGAGGTATGGATATTAATATTATAACAAGTGCAGTTAGTGATAAGGAAGCAAAGGAATTATTACTGGCTCTTAAATTTCCTTTTTTTGATTAATTGAGAGGAGAAATATATGGCAAAAAAATCTATGATAGAAAGAAATCTTCGCAGAATAAAGCTGTGCGATCAATATAAAGAAAAAAGAGAGAAATTGAAATCTATAATAAATAATAAGAATTTGTCTATTGTAGAAAGGTTTACAGCTCAAAATAAATTAATTAAAAAATTGCCTAGAAATTCTTCTAAAACCAAAATTAGAAATAGGTGTGCTTTAACTGGGAGACCAAGAGGAGTATATAGAAAATTTGGTTTATGTAGAATTGTTTTGCGTGATTTATGTTCTTTTGGGCAAGTTCCAGGAGTTACAAAGTCTAGTTGGTAAATATAATATAAGGAGTATATTGTGGCGTTATCTGATAGTATTGGTGATTTTTTAACAAGGATACGTAATGCTCAATTGGCAATGCATAGAACAACAAGAGTGTTGTTTTCTAAAGTGAATTCTTCTATACTGAAGATTTTAAAAGATGAAGGGTATATCCTTGATTATGAAAAGCAAGTTGTAGATAATTTACCTTCTTTCATTGTAAAATTGAAGTATTATGAGAAGTCACCTGTAATTAGTGACATAGTTAGGGTGTCAAAGCCTGGTTGTCGTTGTTATTCTAAGTATAAGGACATTTCTAAAGCATATAATGGTCTTGGTATTTTTATTATATCGACACCCAAAGGAGTGATGACTGATTATAATGCACATAAGTTAAAGGTTGGTGGAGAAGTTTTGTGTCGTGTGTTTTAAATAATAGGAGAAATTCATGTCTCGTATAGGTGCTGCTCCTATCAATATTCCTGCTGGTATTTCAGTTGAATATAATAATGGTAGGATGTTAATAAAGAGTGCTAAGGCTGAAAAAGAGCTTAGCTTAATCAGTGATGTTGTGTGCCGGATTGTTGATAATCAGCTACTCCTTTCTGTGGATCAAGATAAAGATGATTATGATGAAATAAAGCCTATGTGGGGCACTTATAGGAGTAATATTAATAATATTATTAACGGCATGGTTGATGGTTTTTCTGTTAATCTTGAGATTAATGGTGTTGGATATAAGGCAGAGTGTGATGGTAAGTATTTGACTTTGTATCTTGGTTATAGCCATAATGTTAAATATAAAGTGCCTAAAGATGTTGAGATTAAGTGCATAAAGCCAACTCACTTAGTAGTTAGTGGTATGGATAAGCAAAAAGTCTATATGGTGGCATCTGATATATGCAGGATTAGGAAGTACGATCCTTATAAAGGTAAGGGTATTGTAATAAAGGGTAAATTTATGTTGCGTAAAGTTGTAAGTAAAAAGAAGTAATTAAGATGAGAAGGTTATATAATTTTTTAAGTAACTATGAAAAAAGGAAGTTGCGTAATAGAGCGAAGCTTGACAAGAGCGCTGAACGTTTGCGTATATCCATATTTAAATCTAATAGGCATTTTTATGTCCAGTTAATTAATGATGTAAAAGGAGTAACTCTCACTTCAGCTTCTACTTTCGATGCTAAAATTAAGGATGTATGTAAAGGAAAAGTCAATGCTGAAACTATAAAACAGGTTTCTTCTTTAATGATTGAGCGCTTATCTGGTCTGAAATTAGAACAAAAGCTAGTATTTGATCGTGGAGCGTATAAATATACAGGATTAGTTTCTCAATTTGCTGAGGCTTTAAGAAGTTCTGGATTTGAGTTTTAGAAGGTTTTGAATATGGCTATAAAGAATTTACAAAATAATAATGATTTATCAGAGCTTTTAGTTTCGGTACGAAGAGTAACAACGGTTACCAAAGGTGGCAGAAGATTTTCATTTTCAATTTTGGTTGTTGTTGGTGATGGGAAGGGTAGGGTAGGATGTGGAATAGGTAAGCACGCAGAAGTTGCTGAAGCAAGAGTCAAAGCTGTAAATGCTGCAAAGAAATCGATGATTAGAGTGTACTTGCGTGAAGGTAGAACTTTGCATCATGATATTAAAGCTAAATTTTGTTCTGGTGAGATAGTTTTAAGAACCGCAAGAGCCGGAACAGGTATTATTGCTGGTGGAGCGATTAGATCAGTTTTTGAGGTGTTAGGTATAAAGGATGTGGTAGCTAAATCCACTAGATCAAATAATCCTCATAATGTTATATGTGCGGTATTTAAGGCTTTTGATAGTATGTTATCTCCTCGTCAGGTAGCAAGCAAAAGAGGCAAAAAGATTAGCGAGATAGTTGGAAACAGGTAAAGTATGAATAATGCTGTAAAATTAAACTCTATATTTACTAAGTTATCTAAGAAAAAGAAGCCTAAGTTGCTGGGTAGAGGTATCGGTTGTGGTAAAGGTAAAACATCCGGTAGAGGGCATAAAGGGCAAAAGGCTAGAAGTGGAGTTTCCATAAATGGTTTTGAGGGTGGACAACAGTCTATATATACTCGTTTGCCTAAAAGAGGTTTTAAGCCTATACGTAGGAACATATATTCTATAATTAATGTTGGCGATATACAGCGCTTAATGGAAGCTAAAAAAATAGTGAAAGACTCTGTTATAGATAAGGAGAGGCTGTATAGATTAGGTTTTATAAAGTCTATTAAGGATAAAATTAAACTTCTTAATAAAGGTAAGTTGAGCGAAAAATTTGTGTTTCATGTTGATTTTGCGTCAGAAGCTGCAAAAAAATCTGTAGCTTCAGTTGGTGGTAGTGTGGAAATACTATCGTAAATCATGGGCAATAAATCCGCATTTAATAGCTTGGATCCTACGTTGTTATATAAAGGCGATTTATTAAAACGTATATTTTTTACGCTAATAGCTTTAATTTGCTATCGCTTGGGTACTTATGTGCCTATTCCTGGAATTAATCTTGATGTAATTAATGATATATTTCCCAAAGAGGGCTCAGGTGTTTTTGGAGTATTTAATTTATTTTCTGGTGGTGCATTGGCTAGAATGACAATTCTAGCATTGAATGTTATGCCATATATAATGGCTTCTATCATTATTCAGTTGCTTTCTTCTGCGATTAAAGGAATGAAGGAAGTTAAGAATGATGGAGAGTCAGGCCGTAGAAAGATGAATTCTTATATACGCTACCTGACCATAGTAATTTGTGTATTTCAATCAATTCCAATTTTGGTTGGATTGGAAGGGATGAATAGGGAAGGGGTATTGGTTGTAATCGAACCTGGTGTTATGTTTCGTACAATAGGTGTTTTCAGCCTTTTAGGTGGAACTATGCTTTTAATATGGCTTGGTGAACGAATCAGTGCTAGCGGTATAGGCAATGGTATCTCATTAATCATTTTCACGGGCATAATATCAGAGTTACACAGCGCTTTGTCATCTCTGTTAACATTAAATAAAAACGGTAGCGTATCGTTATTTATTATCCTTTTTGTTTTGGTATTGTTTTTTTTGCTGCTAGTCTTAGTCATTTTTGTAGAGTCTTCTTATAGAAAAGTTATTGTTCAACATCCTAAAAAGCAATTTAAAAGATTACATAATGACGATTTTACTTATATTCCATTGAAGATTAATTTATCTGGTGTAGTACCAACCATTTTTGCTAATGCAATTTTATTGACACCTATTTCAATTGCAAATTTCTATAAGGGGCACGCTTTTTCTGATTTTATTTTAAATTACTTTATGGCAAATAAAGTAGTATATATTGTAGCCTATTTGGTGCTGATAGTATTTTTTAATTTTTTCTATACCAATTTTATATTTAATCCAGAGGAAAACGCAGATTTTCTTAAAAAAAATGGTGGTTTTATACCTGGTAGAAGGCCTGGGAAACATACTTCTGATTACCTTCAAGATATAGTTTTTAAGTTGACATTCATTGGCTCTGCGTATTTGTTAGTCATATGTACTGTACCTGAAGTTATGAGATATTATTATGATATACCATTTATTTTTGGTGGGACGAGTCTACTGATTATAGTGAACGTTATTACTGATACTATTATGCAAATACAATCTTATATTTTTTCGAATAGGTACGATAGCTGGATAAAGAAATATGAGTCTAAAACGAGGAAAGTAAGATGATCATTACGATTTTTGGTCCTCCAGGTTCTGGTAAAGGTACTCAGTCAAGCTTGTTAATAGCAAAATATAATTTAAAATTAATTTCAGTGGGGGATTTATTAAGGAATATTATATCTAATGGCAGTGAGTTAGGTAAAAAAATAAAGGGTACCGTGGAATCTGGTAATTTAATTCAAGATGAAATTATATGTGGATTATTGCATGACCAGCTTGCATTAATGGATGATAATTGCTTATTAGATGGTTTTCCGAGAAATTTAAACCAGGCTCATTTTTTGACTCAAGTTTTGCAAGAAAAATATAATAGGGATGTTGATATTGTAATTGAACTGCAGCTTGACGATAATATTGCAATCGATAGATTAAAAAATCGTCTCGCGTGTTTGGACTGTAAAAGCATATATAGTGTATCTTCTTTTAAGAGTACTACTTGTGCTAAATGTAAAAGTACGAGGTTAGAGAAAAGAATTGATGATGCTGATATGTCTGCAATTAATAAGAGAATAAGTGAATATCACCTTCAAATGAAAGGTTTACGCGAGTATTATAAAGGCAAATTATTAACAATTGACGCTAATTTGAGTGTTGATGAGGTAACGCAAGAGATTGAAAGTAAAATTTCTTGTAATTTGGTTTGACTCTGAGTTGTTTTATGGTATAAATTAAGAGTTGTTATTAATAAAGTATCGAGGTACCAGTGGCACGTATTGCAGGCATAAATATTCCAGTGAGGAAATGTGTTCCTTTTGCATTAACTTATATATATGGTATAGGTATTGCTACTGCGAATGTAATTTGTCACGCTTGTGAAGTTGATAAGCGCAAACGTGTTTCAGAATTACGAGATGAAGATATAGAAAAGATCAGCAGTTTCATTAGACAAAATTATGTTATAGAAGGTGAGCTCAGAAAAGAAGTGGCTATGAACATAAAATCTTTAGTGGAAATGGGATGCTATAGAGGAGTGAGACATAGAAAAGGTTTACCTGTGAGAGGGCAAAGGACTCATACTAATGCTAAGACTCGTAAAGGTAGATCTCGGTTGCCTATTGCTGGGAAAAAATAAAATTTATTATTATTGTGAGTTTTAATGAAAAAAGTCAAAACGGTTGGTAAGAGTACAAAGGAGTTTATTACTGGTGTTGTTCATATTCGTGCAACTTTTAATAATACTTTTGTAAATGTAACTGATGTTCATGGTAATACGCTATGTCAAACTTCTGTGGGTGCATGTGGTTTTTCAGGTTCGAGAAAATCCACACCTTATGCTGCAGGTAAGGCTGCGGAGGCTGCTGCGAAGAATGCAATGGAGAGATTTGGTATGAAGGTTGTCTCTGTAATAATTCGTGGTCCTGGCTTTGGTACCGAAGCTGCGGTTAAAGCACTTCAGAGCTGTGGGTTGACTGTGACTTCAATTGCAGATAAAACCGCAATTCCTCATAATGGATGCAGGTTAAGAAAAAAAAGAAGAGTATAGGATATTTGAAAAGGTTGTTTTATGTATTATAATAATAATGTTTCTCTCTGTAGCAATTTAGATAAATTGATTAAACCTAGTTCAGTTAAGGTAATATCAGATGATTCAAGTGAAAAAGGTGATATAGTCCTAGAACCGTTGGAAAGTGGTTTTGCTTTAACATTAGGTAATGCATTAAGACGTGTAATGTTATCTTCTCTTAAAGGTAGTGCTGTTTATGGAATAAAAATTGAAGGTATAACTCATGAGTTTACTTCAATTCAAGGGGTAAGAGAAGACGTAACTGATATAGTATTAAATATGGGCATGTTGAGTTGTAAATTAAATGGTGCTTCTAATAAATGCTTAAATTTAAACGCTAAAGGGCCTTGCCAGGTATTAGCTGGGATGATAGAAACTGATGATCAATGCTCTATTGTTAATAAAGATTTGTTAATATGTACGCTGGGGCAAAATGTAGAGCTTAACATGACCATATATGTGGCTAGCGGAAAAGGTTATCTTCCTGTAACTAAGTATAAAGAAAATGAACTTTTGAAGCTTATGAGTGAACAGGATTTAATTGGTTTTATTCCAGTTAATGCTTTGTATAGCCCTGTCAACAGGGTTTCGTACAGGGTAGAGAATAGTCGTGTTGGCCAAGTGACTGATAAGGATAAGCTGATATTGTCAATTGAAACTGATGGTACAATCTCTCCAAGTCAAGCTGTTGACTCTGCTGCAAGAATATTACAGGAGCAACTTCAGCCCTTTATTAGTTCTGATGTAAGTTATAAAAAATCGCAGGTTTCTTCGTCTAGTGGTGCTAAAGATTTGGGTTATGACCCTGTCTTATTGCGTAAGGTAGATGAAATGGAATTATCTGTCAGGTCTCATAACTGTCTGAAAAACGAAAACATCACTTATATAGGTGATCTTGTGCAAAAGACAGAAGGTGAAATGTTAAGAACTGCTAATTTTGGCAGGAAGTCTTTGAATGAGATTAAGGCAGTTTTGGCTAATTTTGGCTTGTCTTTGGGTATGAATGTGCTAAACTGGCCGCCTAAGGATATAGATGAGTTGGCTAAACAACATACTGATGAAGATTAGGTGATATATGAAACATGGAATAAAAAAACGTAAACTATCTCGTTGCACTGAACATAGATTATCGACGTTAAAGAATCTATCTATCTCATTAATTAACCATGAGCAGATTGTAACTACTTTACCAAAAGCTAAGGAACTTCGTCCATATGTCGAAAAGTTTATTACAATTGCTAAGAATAAGAATACTTTACATGGTAGAAGACTTTTGCTTTCACGCCTTCATAATAGTAAGTTAGCAGTTGATAAGTTATTAAACGTCTTAGCCAGCCGTTATCAAGATCGTAAAGGTGGGTATTCTAGAATAATAAAATTTAGCACTCGAAAGGGTGATTGCGCTTCAATGGCAGTGATAGAACTGGTTAATAGGGATATTGCAGCAAGAGGTAAGGTTTATAGTAAAAATAGAGAAGGAGGCAAAGTAGTTACACAAAGTTAATTATTATCATAATTGTTCTTCTTATGGTAAGTAGGTTACGCTACTTTGTAGGTTACTTTGGCGAATTGTTAGTTTTGGCATATTTAAAGCTGAAATGGTATAATGTTATAAAACGCCGTTACCGTTGTAAGTTCGGTGAAATTGACTTAATTGTATCTAAAAAAAAGGAGCTGATTTTTATAGAAGTTAAAACAAGTTTACTTGGAAAAGAAATACCGATATCTCATCTTCAATGTCAGTCTATTATAAATTCTTCTAAGTATTTCTTAAGTACAAACCTTAGTTTTTTAGATTATTCAGTCAGATATGATTTATGTTTTCTTTCCTTAAAGAGAGGACCTGTTTATATAAAAAATGCTTGGATTGAAGAATGGAAGGTTTGTAGCTGAATTAATTTAGATTTACTGGATTTAATATGAAAAAGACCCAATACAATAATTTAGTTTCATCTTACGCTAGAGTGCTGTTTCATGTCTCAGGAAGCAGGTTAGGTATTATAAGGAAAGAAGTAGAATTTTTATTGGCTTTTTTTAAGGATCAACGTGATGTTTTTGTGTACCTATCTCATCCTATGATTTCTTTTGCACACAAAAAAGAAGTGATGCTTTCTATAAATGAGCACTTGAGTGAAAATTTAGTAAAATTTATTATGGTTATATTTGCAAACAAACGCTCTAGTTTATTGATCCTTATATTAGAAAAATTCTTAAGTCTTGCAAAAGAAAATGAAAATGAATTCGAAATTACTATAAAGTCAGCAGAAGCTTTAAAGGAATCTGATATAAAAATAATTACTGAATCTTTGAGCTTTCTTGGTAAAATAATAAAAGTAAGCAATGTGGTTGACCCTTCTATACTAGGTGGCTTCGTAGTTAGGTATGGTTTTAATTTGATCGATGCTTCGCTAAAAAGTTACTTAGATAGGTTAGTTGACTTAAGTAAAATGGAAATATTAAAAGTAAGGAATTTTGTATGAAGAACAGTATGAATGTTTCTGAGATAGCAAGTGTAATAAGGGAAAAAGTTGAGACGTTTGATAATCCTATAAAGCGGGAAAATATAGGTGAAGTAATTTCAGTAACAGATGGTATCGCATTGGTTTATGGGCTGGAAAAAGCAAAATTCGGTGAAAAGGTATTTTTTGCAAGCGGTGTAGAAGGAATAGTTCTTGATTTAGATCATGATACGGCTGGAATAGTTGTGCTTGGTAATGACCGTGATGTGAAAGAAGGGGACGTTGTAAAATGTAGTGGTGATGTTGTGCAGGTGCCTATAGGGCATGAATTGTTAGGGAGAGTTGTAAATGCGTTGGGCCATCCTATAGACGACGGTGGGGAAATTAGAGCCAAAAACAGAATGGATATAGAATCTAAAGCGCCAGGCATTATTGATCGTAAGTCTGTGCATGAGCCACTACAAACAGGAATTAAAATTATAGATTTGCTAATTCCAATAGGTAGAGGGCAGCGTGAATTGATTATTGGCGATAGACAAATTGGTAAAACTACTATTGCGCTTGATACTATTATCAATCAGAAGAAGATTAACGATGAGGTAAACGAAAATCAAAAAATTTACTGTGTTTATGTTGCTATTGGACAAAAAATTTCAACAGTAGCAAAAGTGGTAAATAAGCTGAAAGAAAGCGGAGCATTAGAGTATACAACTGTAGTTGTGGCTAGTGCATCTGACTGTGCGCCTATGCAATTTTTAGCACCTTATGCTGGTTGCACTATTGGGGAATTTTTCCGTGACAATGGAATGCATTGTTTGATTATATATGATGATTTATCTAAGCATGCTGTGGCATATAGGCAGATGTCTTTATTGCTCAGACGTCCTCCTGGTCGTGAAGCTTACCCTGGAGATATATTCTATGTACATTCTCGCTTGCTTGAAAGAGCTGCTAAAATGTCTGATAAAAAAGGGCAGGGGTCTTTAACTGCTTTGCCGATTGTCGAAACTCAAGCTGGTGATGTATCTGCATATGTGCCAACAAATGTTATTTCAATTACCGATGGGCAGATCTTTCTTGAGTCTGAATTATTTTATAAAGGATTTCGACCTGCAGTAAATATAGGTTTGTCAGTTTCACGGGTTGGTTCTGCTGCACAACTAAAGTCTGTGAAGAAAGTTGCTAGTTCTATAAAGCTAAGCTTAGCTCAGTATAGAGAATTAGAAGATTTTGCAAAATTTGGTTCTGATCTTGATGCTAGTGTTCAATTATCCTTGAATAAGGGTAAATATCTTGTCGAGTTATTAAAGCAAAAACAACATTTACCTATGTCAATAGAAGAGCAAGTAGTGCTGATGTATATTTTTTCTAACCTATATAATCAGTTAAGTAAAATACAAATAAGTTACATTAATAAATTTGAACATGATCTTATTAATTATTTTCATACTGTACACCCTGGGGTTTTAAAAAAGTTGTCAAATGACATGAGTGATGATATAAAAGGTGATATTTTTAACATTGTGAGTAATTTCGTTACTCAATTTAATTGCGTTTAGGTGGTGATTATGGCTTCATCCATTATTAATAAATTTCCTATGACGAGGGAAGGTTTTGAGAATATGCAAGCCGAACTTGAAAAATTAAAGGAAGAAAAACCTTCTGTGATACAGGCTATTTCTGATGCTCGTGATCAAGGTGATTTGTCTGAAAATGCAGAGTATCATGCAGCACGGGAAAGGTTAGGTTTTATTGAAGGCCGTATAATGGAGATAGAAAGTAAGCTCTCACATGCGGAAGTAATAGAAGTAAAAAATTTGTCTGGTGATTCAGTAATGTTTGGTGCAACTGTGACATTAAGCATGTTAAGTGATAATAACGGTGAAGTGGAATATGTTTATAAGGTTGTAGGCGAATATGAAGCTGATGTTTCAAAGCAGTTAATATCTACTAGTTCACCACTTGGGAGTGCCTTAATCGGCAAAAAAGTCGGTGAGTATGTGGAAGTGACAGTGCCAAATGGAGAGAAATTGTATAAAATAGTTAAGATTGAATTTAAGTAAATTATTATGGTACAGGCCACTTATGCTTCAATGAGTCTACCCGGTATTTCTTCTGTGGAAGATGTATTAGAGGATGCTCGTTCCGGTAAATTATTCATTTTAGTTGATGATGAAAGTAGAGAGAATGAAGGTGATTTGGTTGTCTTAGCTGAAAAAGTAAAACCAGAACATATGGCTTTTATGGTTAGGTACGGTACAGGGGTTGTGTGCTTAGCAATGACTAAATTTCACATGAAGAGGTTGGGCCTTAATTTCATGGAAAAGAAAAATATTGGTGAAAATCATACCGCATTTACTACATCAATTGATGCACGTTATGGCATTACAACCGGTGTTTCAGCAGAGGATAGAACGAAAACTATACATGCTGCTATCAACAAGGATGGCACTCAGGATGACATCATAACTCCAGGTCATGTTTTTCCTGTAATTGCACATAAAGGTGGGGTGGCACAACGTGCTGGTCATACTGAAGCGAGTGTTGAAATGGCGAAGTTAGTAGGGTTTGATCATTCAGCAGTTATTTGTGAATTAGTGAATGATGATGGCTCTATGATGCGCTTACCTCAGTTACTTAAATTTGCTGAACAACATAAAATTAAGTTAACTACCATCGACAAACTTATCAGTTACGTTAAAAAATTAAACTAGCGTTTATAAATTTGTATAATTTAAGTGTTAAAATATAGAATTCCTATAAATTATACAAGCACAGAATTTCCATGTTTAGAATTGCTAAGTTTTTGACCTTATTGTTCTTTTTTGCATATTATAATAATGCTTACTCTATTAACATTATTAGAGATAGTGAAGTGGAAGCAATAGTGAAAGAGCTAGCGCAACCTTTATTTTTCGCTGCAAACATTGATAGTGACCGAATGAAAGTTTTTATAATTAATGATAATTCGATTAATGCTTTTGTAATTAACAACAACAGTATCTTCATTCATTTAGGACTTTTACAATACTCGGCTAAACCTTATGTCCTGCTTGGTATATTAGCACATGAGATTGCTCACATATCTGCTGGTCATATATTGCAAATGAGTAGTGCTATGGGTTATTTTCAATCGATAGCAATGATTAGTTATATGGTAGGATTAGTTTCTAGTATTATCATTAACCCTCAGGTTGCTGGTGCAATTTTGCTTAGTGGTGTAGCACTCAGTTCAGGGCTATTTTTTAACTATTCTCAAGAGCAAGAAAGTGTAGCAGATAGCTATGCTTTAAGGTACCTTGATGAATCTGGCTATGATAATTCAGGTATGAAAGAGATTTTTGATTATTTTAAAAGTATTGAGCATGAGAACACCGAGGAATATTTCCGCACTCACCCACTTAGTGAGAAACGCATATTTGCTGTACAAAATTATAAGGTCAAAAACAACGTAAAACCAATTTTTGCGGATAAGTTACTAAAGTTTGAGCGTGTGGTTGCAAAGTTAGACTCTTTCTTTGTTCCTATTCATGTGTTATCTAATAAATATGAAAATAATTCTGAGTATGTAAATGCTATAGTTTGCTATAGGCAAGGAAAGATAGAAGAGGCTATTGCTAAAGTTAATTCATTGATTCAAGAGTCA
This sequence comes from Wolbachia endosymbiont (group A) of Norellia spinipes, assembly GCF_964273535.1. Taxonomy (NCBI): domain Bacteria; kingdom Pseudomonadati; phylum Pseudomonadota; class Alphaproteobacteria; order Rickettsiales; family Anaplasmataceae; genus Wolbachia; species Wolbachia endosymbiont (group A) of Norellia spinipes. The sequence continues at coordinate 605,162 of NZ_OZ187006.1, read as the reverse complement.
CGCAATGACCCATACCTATATGAATTAAAAGCAGAAATGCTATACAAGGCCGGAAATTTAAGTGAAGCAATAAAAATGTATGAGGAATCGCTTAGGTATTTATCTGAGAAAAACAGTTATTTAGTGAAACTTGCATTATCTCATACTTTATTATTACACGGTGATGCAAAAAAGGCGATTTTTTACCTGGAGCAGATTTTGAATGTAGAACCAAATAACGCTTTTGTCTGGAAATATTTAAGCATTGCATATAAATGTGAAGCTGATACGGCAATGCATTATTTTGCCTTGACAAAAAAGGCTTGTATTGAAGGTGATTTAAAGCAATTTACAAAATATGCTGAGCTAGCTGTTAAAACTCTACCAAAAGATAGTCCTTATTTGTTGCAAGTTGAAGATATGAAGCGATTTAATGGATAACAAAAAAGCATTTCTGCACTTTTATGGGTTATTTTCCACACTTTTCCAACATAGCTTTTGCTTCATCACTTACGTTGGGCATAATTTTCGTTATGATAGTTTTAGCGCCAAAAAATACACCACAGAACATGCCTAGAGCAAAGAGGGCTGGCCACGGCATCCTGCCAAATATTGCAAGCAAAGCTGCACCAATTATTACTACCGTCATAAGTGGACCGCCTATTCCCCAAACGTAACCAATAATATTGCATATTACTTTAGTTGTGTCATCCATATCAGGATCAGTGGTAGCTGCATAACCTGAGAAAGAGAAAAGTAATACTACACAAAAAACACTAAAAAATCTTTTTATTATAGAGCTCATTTTCTTGCCTTTAAATAATAAATTAACGCAAACGCAAACCTACACATATTTTTATTTTAAAGTAAAAATTATAATTTGTCTATACATAAGTGTTGCTACATAAATAACCCACCATTAATGTTAAGCACATGCCCTGTTATATATTTTGCTTCATCACTTGCTAAAAATAAGACCCCTGCTGCTATTTCTTCCCCTGTTCCCATTCTTTTCATTGGAATATTATCTAATATTTTTCCCTTTTGTCCTTCATTTAAAACTTCAGTCATTTTAGTATCTATAAACCCAGGAGCAATACAATTTACTGTTATATTACGACTTGCAACTTCTTTTGCTATAGATTTGCTCATAGCTATTATTCCAGCTTTAGACGCTGCATAATTTGCTTGCCCGGCGTTTCCTGTCAGCCCTATTATTGAGGAAATATTTATAATTCTTCCCCAATTATTCTTAATTAGTCTCTTACATGCTTCTCTACTCAGCTTAAATGTAGAGCTCAAGTTAATATCAATTACTTTTTGCCATGCTTCATCTGTCATTCTCAATAATAAACTGTCTCGCGTAATGCCCGCATTGCATATAAGCCCGTCAAAGCCTTCCATCAACTCACTTGCTCTATTTACTAGTTGATTTACTTCCTCAGCATTTGATAAGTCACAAGGGAGTATGTGCATATTTTTTTCATATTGTTTAGCAACTTCTTCGAGCACTTCTTTTTTTGTGCCAGAAATACATAAAGTTGCTCCGGCTTTGTGCATAATTTTTACAATTGCTTGCCCTATTCCGCCTGATGCGCCAGTGATCAGGAACTTTCTACTTTCCAATCTAAACATAATAACTTTATATTATCTTAATTCCTAACAGAATATCGACTGGTTGGCAATAGATTTCTTACATAATATAAGTAACTCAGATATTCACAAAATAAAGGAAAAGTTATAATAAAGTTAAACGTCAAAAAATTTTAAAAACATAGTTGATGCAGGAATTGTTACTAAATAGTTTATTCTGGTGCTCTGCAGTCTAAATGGAATGCCTAAATTATAGATTCTTTGTTTTTGTGTGTTATCTTGAGTTAACACAAATTCACAGTAGTATTATGATAAGTAAGTTAAAAAAGCTTAGCGCTGGATTTTCTTTGACAGGCCTGATTGGCCATAGTGATAATATAAATATGCAAGGAGCAAAAAATAAAAAGAAGAAGTACCCAAAATTTTTGGATAAGACGTTTGCATTGATTGATGCAGTGATAAATTTTATTTTAAAACGCGAAAGTAATAACGTAAATGAAGTTCTGAGAGTAACATGGGGACCACTATTTTTTGGTCTGGTAGTAATACTCATCTTTTTTGGGATAGGTGGTATTTGGTCGGCTATAGCTCCAATTGACGGTGCGGTGCATGCAAGTGGAGAAGTTATTGTATCTTCAAATAGGAAAATAGTTCAACACTTGGGCGGAGGAATAATAAGCAAAATTTTAGTCAAAGAGAGCCAAGCAGTTAAAAAAGATGAGCCTCTAGTTTTGTTGAGTGATGTTAACGAGAAGGCGAATTTAAGTATTATCAAAGAGAAGCTCTTATCATTTTTAGCAACAGAAGCAAGGCTTATTGCAATCAGAGGAGATTTAGACACGCTCGAGTTTCCTGATGAGGTTAAAAAATTATCTCACGATGAACTTGTAAATAAAGCGATAAAGAATCAAGTAAAGTTGTTCAACTCTCAGAGAAAGAGCATATTGGGAAAAACAGACATACTGCAACAACGTATAAAGCAGTTAAATGATGAATTAGCTGGGCTAAACTTTCAACTAAATGCAGCTCATAAGCAATATGACTTGATAACTGAGGAGTTGGAAACAAAAAGACAATTACTTGATAGTGGCCATATAAGCAAACCACACATTTTAGCTTTAGAAAAACAGTTTGCTGAAATTGAAGGCAGAGTTGGACATTACCGTTCTGCAATATCTCAAGTGCAGCAAAAAATTGGAGAGAATGAATTAGAAATTATAAACGTGAGAAATGATTCTCAAGAAAGAGCAAACGCTGAACTTAAGGAAGTTAGTACGTCTATTGCAGACTTGAAAGAGAGGCTGATGGTTGCTGAAGATTCATTAGCACGTACAATAATTAAATCCCCTCAAGATGGGATAGTCACAGATATAAGATACCATACTGAAGGTGGTGTTATACAATCTGGAGTTCCAATCATGAGCGTAGTGCCATCGGATGATGACCTAATAATAGATGCTAAAATTCAGACCAGAAACATAGAAGAGGTACTGTCAGCACAAAAGAAAGATAGCAACATAGTCTCTATTGATGGGCTAGAAGGGCTAAAGGTTAAAGTCCGGCTGAGTGCTTACAGTGCACGTCGTTTAAGTTTAATTAGTGGTATAGTAAGCCATATTTCTCCTGATGCTCTTGATGATCCAAGACTAGGGCGTTATTATTCAGTGCGCGTGGTGATACCAAAGTCAGAGCTTGCTCAATTTAAAAATGTATACCTATACCCTGGTATGCCAGCAGAAGTGTACATAGTTACTCAATCCCGTACTCTTTTATCATTCTTGTTTACACCTATAATTGCAACAGTCGATAGGTCTTTTATAGAAAGGTAGCTCTATTTGGCTTCTCTAAAGATTTCGTTTACAGAATCTAGTAACTCAGCTATGCAGAATGAAAAAAGTTTGTATGGTATACAAATATAGTGTGTTTTTTTATAATTATTTTCTATAATGCGTAAATCTTTGGTCCAAGCTGTAAATGCTACCATAGGCATTAAAAGTTAATTAACAAACTGCAATGTATAATAAAATAAAGGAACTTGTAAGATTTTGATCTTGCAAATTATAAACTTGTCATAAAGTTTAATAGTGTCTGTTACTGCTTTTAGGTGTGAGGCTAGAGGGTTATTAGCAGTAACAGACACTATTAAACTTATTATAGAATTTACTTAAAGTAAATACTTAATTTAAAATATTATAATATTTTTCCTTACAATAGATTTATGTAAATGCTTTTTTCCTCAAATTAGTATTGTACTATTATACTTATTGAATGCTAAAAAATTATTAACCATCACTAATCTCTATTTGCATAGTAAGTTTATATATGCTATTATACAGTATATCATTTAGTTTTATAGCAAACAAACAAAAGATATGGTGAAGTTATTTGCACTATTGATAATATTTTACTCAAATATATCTGTTGCCTCTGCTCCTACTTCCTGGCAATTTGGATTTCCTGCTCCTGCAACTGAAGTAATGGAGGCTGTAGTTAGGTCACATTCGTTTGTAATGGTTGTGATGGTTGCAATAATGCTTTTTGTGTGGGCGCTGCTTGCTTATGTAGTATTTCGCTTTCGTAAAAGCAAAGTGGCAAACGTAAGCCAAACTAACCACAATGTCCTTTTAGAAATTGTTTGGTTTGTTATACCAACGATTATTGCTGGTATATTAGCCTTTGAAAACGCTAAATTACTGAAGCTACAGGAAGAAATACCGAAAGCTGATATAACACTGAAAGTTATTGGCCATCAATGGTATTGGAGTTACCAATATCCAGAATATCAAGGTGTGTCATTTGATAGTTATATTAAGGGAAAAGAAGACTTTATCGAAGGAGATTTAAAGCTATTCTCTGTTGATAACAACATCGTTTTACCCATTAATACTAACGTTCGTTTACAAGTTACAGCAGGAGATGTGATACACAGCTGGGGAGTACCGGCTTTCGGTGTAAAAATTGATGCGATACCAGGTAGGCTGAATGAGGCGTGGTTTAATATCAAAAAGTCTGGTGTTTATTACGGGCAGTGCTATGAATTGTGTGGTCAAGGCCATGGATTTATGCCAATTGTTGTTGAAGCAGTAAGCAAAGAAGATTTTAATAAGTGGATTGAAAATAGAAAATTAGTGAGTTAAATTTGGAGTATAGATATGAGTGACATACCAAAGGGCATAAAGCGTTGGTTGTTTTCCACTAATCATAAAGACATAGGGACACTGTACATTATTTTTTCCATATTAGCTGGAATTATTGGTGGATTATTATCGGTGATTATTCGCACTCATCTAATGCACATTAATATACTTAACAATAATTATCAATTATATAACGTAATGGTTACAGGGCATGCGTTGATAATGGTGTTTTTTATGATAATGCCAGCCCTCATGGGAGGATTTGGTAACTGGTTTGTACCTCTCATGATTGGCGCACCAGATATGGCATTTCCTCGTATGAATAATTTAAGTTTTTGGTTATTAGTGTCATCTTTTATTTTGCTCATTCTCTCAGTGTTTATTGGTGAAGGTCCAGGTACAGGTTGGACTTTATATCCACCTTTATCACAGGTAATGTCCCATCCAAGTGCAGGAGTTGACATTGCTATACTTGCACTTCATGTTGCTGGTATGTCGTCAATTGTTGGGGCGATCAACTTTATAGTTACTATATTTAACATGCGCACAAAAGGAATGTCATTAACTAAGATGCCACTGTTTGTTTGGTCTGTCTTGCTAACAGCATTTATGTTGATTGTTGCCTTACCAGTGCTTGCCGGTGCTATAACTATGCTTCTTACTGATCGCAATGTTGGTACTTCCTTTTTTGATCCTGCCGGTGGCGGAGATCCTGTGTTATTTCAACATCTATTTTGGTTTTTTGGTCATCCAGAAGTTTACGTAATTATTTTTCCTGCATTTGGCATCATAAGTCAGGTTGTATCAACTTTTTCTCACAGACCTGTATTTGGTTACATAGGGATGGTTTATGCTATGATAGGTATAGCAGTATTTGGCTTTATGGTGTGGGCTCATCATATGTTCACTGTTGGGCTTAGTGCTGACGCTGCTGCATTTTTTAGCACTACCACAATTTTTATCGGTGTTATAACTGGTGTAAAAGTCTTTAGCTGGATTGCAACTATGTGGGGTGGAGCAATTGAGTTTAAGACCCCTATGCTATTTGCACTAGGTTTTATTTTCATGTTTGTTGGCGGTGGCATAACGGGAATAATTCTTTCTCATGGTGGAATAGATAAGCTTCTGCATGATACCTACTATGTTGTTGCTCACTTCCATTATGTCATGTCACTTGCTGCATTATTTGGAGCTTTTGCTGGCTTTTATTATTGGATTGGTAAAATGTCGGGTAAACAATATAATGAGCGCTTAGGTCAAATCCACTTTTGGCTTACTTTTATTAGTACCAATATCACTTTTTTACCTCAACATTTCTTAGGATTAGCTGGCATGCCAAGGCGTATACCTGATTATCCTGATGCGTTTATTCCTTGGAATTATATATCCTCAATTGGCTCATATATGTCCTTTGTTTCAGTTATGTTTTTTGTGTTTATAGTTATACATCTCTTTAAATGGGGAAAAAAAGCTGGAGATAATCCTTGGGAAGGTGACACCTTGGAATGGACAGTATCTTCACCACCGCCTTTTCATACTTTCGAAAAGCCACCAGTGGTAAAATAGAATGTACACAAGTGTTTTGCTAAATGTTGAATCAACAATACTGGATTTTTGGCGTTTGCTGAAGCCAAGGATAATGTATCTTGTGGTATTTACTGCAGTTGCTGGTATGGTTACTACACCAGGTAGTATGCACCCTTTTCTAGCACTAATATCTCTTATATGTGTTGCTCTTGGCTCAGGATCTGCAGGTGCTATAAATATGTGGTATGACAGAGACATAGATCTGCTCATGGAAAGGACAAAAAACCGCCCTATACCCTCAGGAAGAATTCTTGCAGAAAGTGCGCTTGAATTTGGTATAACTCTTGGAATATTGTCAGTATTTATCATGGCAATAGCAGTAAACTATATTTCTGCTGCTTTGCTTGCAGTTAGCATATTATTTTACGTTTTCGTATATACAATTTGGCTAAAAAGGCGTACTCCACAGAATATCGTTATCGGTGGTGCAGCAGGTGCTTTTCCTCCAATGATTGGCTGGGCAGCTGTGACTAATTCTGTCAGTTGGGAAAGTTTCATTTTATTTTTAGTAATTTTTATGTGGACTCCACCACACTTTTGGGCCCTATCTTTAAATAAGTCTGAAGACTATGCAAGAGCATCGATTCCTATGTTCAATATTGTTTATGGTCCGGAAAAAACAAGAAAATATATATTAATTTATAGTGTGTTGCTGGTATTAACCAGCTTGCTTCCAGCTCTATTTTTGAAAAAGGCTTTACTTTATCTAAGCATGGCAATTTTTGCAGGTTGCATCTTTATTTGGTACGCTATATCAATTCTCAGATTCAAGAACCACAACTCACAGAAACAAATGTTTTCTTATTCAATTTCTTATCTATTTTCCCTATTCGCCAGTATTATTTTTTGTTCTATTGATTTATTTTAGTTATGAAAGAACGGCAGAAGCATAAAAACTATTTTTTACTTTTCCTTTTGGTAATGCTCGTTGTCACACTTTTTTTTGTTTCTATAATAAAATTTAAAGGTGCAGCTTAAACTACCTTTAGAAATTGTGCTTTCATAAAAGCAACTATATACTTTGTTAACCGATATAAACAAAGATGAGTAAGAAAGAAGTGACAATATACACGGATGGGGCGTGTTCTGGTAATCCTGGAGCGGGAGGATGGGCAGCTATCATATTATTTCAAGATTATAGAAAAGACATTTATGGTAGAGAAGAAAATACCACAAACAATAAAATGGAGTTAACAGCGGTGATCAATGGGCTAAAAGTATTGAAATTTTCTTGTAATATTAATTTATATACGGATAGTCTTTATATTAAGCATGGCATAACAGAGTGGATAAATAAGTGGAAAATGAATGGCTGGAAAACAAGTAATAAAAAATCAGTAAAAAATATGGAATTGTGGAAAGAGCTAGACAACGTTGCTTCACAACACGAAATTGATTGGAAGTGGGTTAAAGCACACAGTGGCAATAAATATAATGAGGAGGCTGATATTTTAGCAAGAAAAGCAATAATCGATGCTTAAAAAAATTACTATATTATTTTCCGTAGCTTTATTGTTCATATTGTGCTTCTTTATTTTTTTAAAGCCTTTAGAAATCAATATTAATTATATTAATTTTTATGTTAAACATAAAATATCAAAAATATTTGTTGGCTCAAGCGTTAATATGGAGAATACCTCAGTTGTTTGGCAGAAAGATGGCAAAGATCCGTATTTAGTCATTACAGATTTGGCAATAGCAAACCCTAATTTTACTATAAAAGTTCCTGAGCTTTTTGTACATTTTAAGTTAAGTTCCTTATTTAAAGCTAGCACAAATCTCTCTCAGGTTTCAGCTGATAATGTGCATGTATGTATCAAGAGAGAAGAAACTAATGTTAATCCGCAAAACTCATTAGACCTTTTGGATAATCATTATTTAAATAGTAACCGCCTTCCTTCGGTGTCATTCCAGCGCGTGACGCTGGAATCTAGAAAAAAAGAAACAAGTAGTCAAGCTACTTGGATGACAAGGACGAGTGCTGGAATGACAAGGACGAGTGCTGGAATGACAGGGAAGAATTTCAAGATGACAGAAAGCAGTGCAAAAAATCTATTAAAAACAATAAGGGAATTTTTTTTTGACTTAAATGCGGATTCAAAAATTGAATTTACTAACATCGCTATTGATAAAAGCACAGAAGATGAATTTTTTATTGATAAATTATATATAGGGAAGGGGGAAGATTTTAATGTTTTAGATATTCATGTGAATACAAAAGATGGAAAGGGATTTTTGGATGATTTATCAATTACAATAAAAAATCGCAACAATTTGCTAAATGTATACGGGACATTTTATAATCTAAAATTGGGACTATTGAGCGAGTTTTCTACATTAGTTAAAAGCTACAATTTGGACAAAAATATAGGATTCAAAGGAAGCTTCTCAGTGAAAATTAATAAAAAGGATGAAATTGTAGATGGAAATATATACGTATTGAATACAGAAAATTATTTGAACAAAAATTTGGCCTTAACTAATGTAAATATAAATTTAACATATAGTGATGGAATTATTAGTGTAAAAAACTTCCATTTTAAGTTAAATGACACGTATCTCTCTTTAATAGGCAAGATGAACTTTAGTACAAGTCATGCTTTGCTTAGAATTAATATTAGCAAGTTTGCTGCAAAGGATTTATGTACTTATGTACCAGATGGTGTAGTGAATAGTAAATTTAGAAGCTGGTATTGTGATAATATTAATGGGGATGTTTTAAATACCATTGTAAGTTTCAATGGCAAAATTAACAATTTGGTTGATGACGATCTGTCAGACATTGTAATTGTTGCTGATATAGAAAATGGTAGCGTAAAATTTGATGAAGATTTTGAGCAAGTAAAGGAATTAAAGGGTGATTTGATCATCAAGAATAACGATCTCAAAATTACTGCAAATAGCGCTAAGTTTCAGAATTTCACTATTAATGGTGGTGATATTGAAATAAAATCTCTCAATAAGGAAAATTCAGTTCTAACCATTAATGGCCAAGCTGTAAGTGATGCGTATGGTTTATATGAGCCTATAAGATTTAAGCTGGATGATGTGGTGAAGGTTGAAAGGGATAAAGTAAGTGGAATGGCAAAATCTGTATTTAATTTTCGCATTTTTAATCTAAATGATGATGACAAAAAAGTAGACTTCTCAGCAAATTTTCATTTTGAAATTGATAATTTGGCCGTCTATAATGCAAGTCTTGGTAAATATGACATTAAGCTTAGTTTTGGCAGTGACTTTATAGATTTAAATGGTAGTGGTATGGTGAATAACACACAGCTATTATTTGACCTGAAAAGTAGCAATAGGAATGAAAGTTTTGCCTGGAATTTGACCGGAGATTTACCCGCTCAAATACTTGATTTTGATGAAAATATAGGTGGCTATGTCAATACAAATATAGAATCGGTGATAAATCAAGATAAGACGGGACATGTTAATGGTAATATGGATTTATCAGAGCTTGAATCACGTTCAAGTTATTTTGGGTGGAAAAATCGTTTTGAAGATCACAATAAAGTTTTGTTCTCTGTAAAATTAAAAGGTGCCGATGAATTGTTAGTAGACAAATTAGATGTTATAGGAAATGACCTAGATATAAAATTCAGCGGAAGAGTAGGAAATGGAAATTTATATTTAAATTCTAGTAGTTTTAAATTGCCTGATAATGATTTTAGTATAGAAATTGAATCAGGCAAGGAAAAAAATGCCATAACTATTTATGGTGAGAAAATCAATTTGAGTGATATTTTAGGCTTGCTTGGCAAAAACAATAATGGATTAAACAAAGATATAGAAATTAGTATGAATGTTGACAATGTAATTATGAAAGAAGGCGTCGTTATCAAAAATGCTAAGCTGAATGTAACCTGTACTAAAGGTAATTGCAATGGAAGTCAATTTACAGGACAGTTTCTAGAAGATAGCAGCAACATACTAGCGGAATACAGTGGAATAGGGCTCGAAATATATGCGGATAATGCAGGTATACTTTCGCGTTCCTTAGGCATTAGTAAATCAGTCAAAAATGGTAAACTTTCTCTTTATCTATCTCCTCAAAGAGAAAATGAAGAACATTATGGCATGTTATCTATTAGTAATTTTTATATCAAAGATGCTCCACTACTCACTACTTTATTATCGATGTCTTCGCTTCCTGGTATTGTAAATGCTATAAAGGATGAAGGTGTATACTTTTATAAATGTAATGTACCTTTCTCATACAAAGATGGCTCTGTCGAAATTGAAGAATCTTGGCTTGAAGGGGCGGAATTAGGCATTAGCACTAGCGGTAAGCTCGACATTAGAAATTATAAATTCCAAGTTGAAGGACAGGTAATACCAGCATATTCAATTAATAAATCTTTGTTAAAAATTCCTATAATTGGGAAACTTCTTACTGGCGGGAAAAGTAGGGGAATCGTTTCAATAGACTATAAAGCAAGTGGTGATGACAAAAACAATAACGTATCTGTTGATCTTATCTCTTCGCTAACTCCAAACCTATTAAAGAGGTTATTGGGAGTGTTTGATCGCATTATGACAAAAACTAACGAAGCTGTCATCGGTGGCTTAAAAGGTGGTGTGAAAAAGAAATTTGGTTCGACATGACCAAAAGGGAAGTTGTTTAACAAAATTATGGACAAAAATGCAAGAATTTCGGAATGATCCACCTGGTTTTTTATCTAATTATTTAAGCAATACCACTCTCTTTCTGGAAACTTGATTATGATAAAGTAAAAGTTATTTCTTTACAAAATTATAGACAAAAAATGCAAGAATTTCCGAATTATCCACCTAGTTTTTTATCTAGTTGTTTAAGTTCCCTTTATCGCCTCCCATATCTGCAAAGTTATAAATACAACTAGAAGGGTAGGGGATAAAAGTTCGTTATTTCACTATATTAGGTCATCATGTTGGTGATAATCTGAGTAATTGCCTACGTAATTTTCGTCAGCATCGTGATTAACATCAGGTTTAAGCAAAGAAAGATTATCATCGGATTGTTCTTCTGATAAGTTAAGCAAAGAAAGATTGTTATCAGATTGTTCTTCCTCTTTAGACCCAAATAACCATGAAAAGAATGATGAGATAGAATCAATAACGGATTTAATTGCTGGAAAAATATTGGATAAGAAATGGGAGTGTTAAATAAACTGTGTCAAACCGAAAAAAAAGTAATAAATTGATATAAAAAAATGGAGGTTTGACAATGAGTCAGAAAGTAGTAAACAGAACTACCGGTTTGGTAGATTATAAAGAATTAGAAACAAATATCCTGTCGTCTATACGAGAAGGAAGACCGTTGACAGGGAGAAATGGAGCATTAACACCGTTTATAAAAAAGTTGCTGGAGGTAAGCCTGGAAGGTGAAATAGAAAACCACTTGTCGGCTGAAAGCGAAGAGAATAATCGAAGAAATGGGAGGAATGCAAAGACTTTACGTACAAGCGCAGGGTCATTTGAGCTTTTGACGCCAAGAGATAGGGAAGGAAGTTTCGAACCACAAATAGTCAAAAAAAGGCAAACAAACTTACATCCAGAGCTTGAAACGAAGATTTTGAGCACATTTGCCAGTGGTATGGGCTATAGAGATATAGTGTCACATGTTGAGGAAATTTATGATCACAAAATATCGGCGGCAGAGATATCAAGTATTACTGACAAATTGCTACCAGTAATCAACGAATGGCGTAGTCGCCCGCTGCAGTCTGTATATCCGATAGTTTTCATGGTTTTTTAAAGTCAAAGAGGACGGGCATTGCGTAAGTAAATGCATGTATAACATATTAGGCATAGATCAAAATGGCAAAAAAGAAGTATTAGGTTTTTATTTGGCTGAAAGTGAAGGAGCTAACTTCTGGTTGGGAGTGCTAAATGACCTCAAAGAAAGAGGAGTAGAAGATATCCTTATTGCCTGCGTTGATGGGCTGAAAAGCTTTCCTGCAGCTATAAACAGTGTCTTTCCTAATGCGGAAGTGCAGATGTGTATAGTGCATCAGATACGCAACTCACTGAAGTATGTGGCCAGTAAAGATGCGAAGAGTTTTTTGAGCGATTTAAAGAAGGTATATCAAGCTTCAAGCAAGGAAATTGCCGAGAATTATCTGTTGGAATTGGATGAAAAATGGGGCACAAAGTACCCTATGGTTATAAAATCTTGGCAGAATAATTGGGAAAACTTGTCTGGTTATTTTAAGTATTCTGGTCCAGTTAGGAGGATAATCTACACCACCAATCCCATAGAGGGGCTACATAGGCAAATTAGGAAATTCACTAAGACCAAAGGCTCATTTACCAGCATAAATGCCTTGTATAAGCAGGTATATTGTGCTATAAAGAAGGCAGAGGAAAAGTGGACGATGCCTGTACATGATTGGGCATTAACTATCTCTCAACTTGATGTTTTCTTTCCTGGCAGATTGAAAATTGAGTTGAACTAAAAATGCGGTTTGACACAGTTTATTTAACACTCCCAATAATTAAGTGATTTTTTAGTAGATGCTGGCTTTAAGCTTATTATACTTGATCCTTGAGCTTTTGTCTGTTCTTGTGTATCTTTCTCTGTTAACTTCCCATTTTGTTGTTCATCTTCAGCTGTTGAATTTTCAACTTGCTGTATTTTCAACTCGTAATTTTCTCCAAGTGTGTCTGTATGCGCTTTAACAGATGACATTGCAACACTTCTTACTTTTTCTAATTCTACATTCAGATGTTCAACTTGCTCTTGTAACTTTTTATTATCCCCTTGTGAAGACTCTAATTTTCTCTCCAATTCTGCCTTTAGTCTTTCTATTTCTTCAGCTTTATTTCCTTCTAAGATCTGCTTTTCTTCTTCAGTAGCGTTTAGCTGACTGATTAAAATTTTTAATTTATCTTCTAAGTCAACTTTTTTTCCCTGTAGTTGTTGCTCTTGATTATTTAGTGGTAGTTGCTGCGCTAACAATTCCATCACGCTCAAAGAAGTTTTATTTAAGGTATCACCTATTCCAGCTAACTCCCATTCTTTACTTCCTTCTAAGATCTGCACTTGTTCTTGCAACCTAGCAATCTCATTTTCTGAGCTCTTTTTCTCTACTTCAGCAGTTCTTAATTGACTTCCCAAGCTCTCTAATTTGCGTTCTAACTCACGCTGACTTTCCTCATGCATTTTGCGTTCTTCTTTCATAGCTTTTAACTGCTCCTCTTTTTCACTATTTAAAGCATTAATTCTGTCTTTTAATTCAACATCTTTCTTTCTTGCTTCAATTCTGTTTCTTTTTGCTGTAGACAATTTATCTTCTCCAATTGTTCTGTTGACTCCTTCTCTTTTACAGATAAATTTTCCTTGAGTTTTGTTACTTGCGCTTGCAAATCTTCATTGTCTTTCTTAACAGCCTCATTTATATCTTTATTTTTATCGATAAGTGATTTAATGAAAGCTTCTTGCTCTCTTATTCTTTTCTCTTGATCAGATATAGTGCGCTGTTGTTCGTTATTTTTAGCATCCATTTCCTTTTTATCTTCATCTAATCTTTCATTTAACCGCATTAAACTATTTATTTTCGTGTCTTTTTCTTTCACCTCTACCAACTCTTCTTTGCATTCTGCAAGTTTAGATTCCAAATCCTCATTTTCCTTTTTTAAGAAGGCATTTTGTAAACGCTCAAGTTCTAGTTCCTGACTTACACCTTCCTCCTCTATGCTTACTTCTTCCATACTATCGTATTCTTCATCAATGAATTCATCATTTACTATAGTATCAAAACAACTCTCATCAGTGAACTCACTATTTTCTTCAGTTTGAACCTCTCCATCCTTACTTATTACTTCACTCTGGCTCCCTTTTTCTGCAACCTCAGGTTTTAAGTCAGCTCCAATATTTTTATCCGTTGTTTCAACACATTCGGTCTGCATTGTCGTATCTTGAAATGTTACTTTATTAGATAGAATATTTTCCGCCCATTTGTTCCATTTCTTTGGTAGTATTCGTCCAATCGTTTTTAAGTACAACCAAGCAAATACAGTAGACCAACTGTATTTTTTTTCCTTTCGTTTAACATTAATTTCATAATTAACCGTATTGTTAGTATTTAGCATAAAATTACCTTATTTTTTAACTTCGATTTACAGAAAATTTTAACAGTAGTAAAGTTATATATATTAGTATAAATGTTAAATAAATACTAACGCAGGTATCAAATTATGGTAAAGTCTTTGCCCGCCTAATACACTTTAAGCAGAAATGTATAGCTCTTCTCATAATAGTCAGAATAAAAAAGCAGAATCAACAGCTTGACGGAAAGACTTAAAAATAGGGATATTTTTTCTAGCTCTATTCTTTATAGCAAACCAATTATGCTCAATTTCGTTAAAGTCTGGAGAATATGGAGGAAGATAAAGAATTTCAGCACCAACTCCTCTAGCAAGATTATCTATTTTTTTAGATTTATGGAATGTAGCGTTATCAAGAATTACAGTTTGGCCAGACCTTAAAATTGGAGTTAAAAACTGCTCAAACCAAGCCTCGAAAACATCCTTATTGCAGTATCCTTCAAAGGTCAATGGAGCAATGATCTTCCTTTTATTTAGAGCTGCAATCATACTGACACGCTGAGTTTTTTTACCTGATTTTAATGAATGAAACCTCTCTCCTTTTCTGCAATATCCGTATGGGTAGTCTTCTGTATTATCTATTCCAGATTCATCAATATATACAAGATTTTCATGACGTTTTGTTGCTATAACCTTTAAAAATTGAGCCATATCTTAACTTGTTTGGATTATTATGAGAAGAGCTATACATGTCTGTAAGTACAGCATTTGCTTTTTCTATCGCTCTTGCTAACATTTCCTGTTCATTGTTCTGATTTTTCACATTGATTACCTGAGCAGCTAAGTTTGCAGGAAAAGTGACCAAACTGACTTCCCATAATTCCACTTGTTTTAACACTCTAGCTCCGCTTTTATGATCAACATCATACTCTATAGGTATATAGCCGATGGAAAGTCCATTGATTACTCCAGTTTTGAGCATTAAGTACGCTTCCTTTGCTTTTTGGATGCCCAAAAGTAAGTGTGCGGTTATATACAGGCCAACATCATTTTCGCAAATATCTATAATATTACCTATAGGTTCACCTGGATTGTGCTGCCAAAGGAGTTTTATTTTATTTCTGTTTAAATTTTCCTTAAATGCTCCGGGTAAGATCAGGTCATTTTGTTTATCAACTATATTAAAAACGCTAGCATAACCAGAAAATACAACGTTTTCTCCTATGCTTTTTATTGACAATGGTGAATAGAGAAATTTCTTATTCATAAAGCCTCCTGTAGTATTGGGAATTTTGTTTGCACAATGCACTGCAATGTCAAATCTATTATATGCAGTTCTCTAAAAAGGGGAAGCACTTTTCTTAGTTACTAAAAACGCTAACTGGAATCCAGATTGGACACTGGGTTATAAAAGTATAGCTTCTACGTCATACCGCCGCGGTATCTCTAGATCCCGCTAACAAGCAGCGGGATAACGAGATGCCACCACGAACCGTCATACTGCCGCGGTATCTCTAGATCCCGCTAACAAGCAGCGGGATGACGATTGTCAGGGTAGCTGTCATCCCAGTGCCTCTCTATAATGTCATCCCAGTGCCTCTCTATAATGTCATCCCAGTGCGTGACACTGGGATCTCATTTTACTTTATGACGGTGTCATCCTAATACCTTCCCCTGTCATCCAAGTAGCTAACACTGGGATCTCATTTTACTTTATGATGATGTTATGAAAGTAGCTGACACTGGGATCCAGAAGACTTAATTTCAACCAAATAATAAAGGCTAGATTCCAGACTGGAATGACATCATAGGGGCACTGGGATGACAGCAGTCCTACGTCATACCGCGATTCATTCGCGGTATCTCTTAACATAGATCCCGCTAACAAGTAGCGGGATGACACCTCTCTTGGGCTCTTTTAGCTACAAACGTTAAGAAATTTACCAAACGAAAAAAAAGGCAAAAGAAGCCCTAGTCATTGTCTATTTTCTGTATTGGCGTTTTTTAAGTCTTAAACACTGCAATTTAGCTGCTTTTAAGTGCAACTAACCTTAACTAAAATGTTTAAGAAATTTACTAAGCAAAAAAAAAGGCAAAAGAAACCCCGTGGTAATTAGTGTTCACTCTCTAATCCTGCAAATTGGCGTACTATACTGTCTTAAACGACTTATAAGCGCGTTTCAGCTTGTGTGGGTAAAAACCCAGAAATGTTGTGAAGACATAAGGTGCACATAGTGCAAAAAATTAAAAATAAGACGCCAACTACGTTGTTTTCTTGCTGTTTAATCTGCACAGATGAAGATAACTAAATACCTTCACTATCATGATAAGGGGGCTGGCGGAGTTTGTAAAGCAATTTTTTAGCCCTGTCTCCTTGCTATAATGTTCATATCGATAGAAAAGCAAAAGAATAGAATGAAATATCAAGTGATATCCTCTATAATTAAATTTTTTGAATGAAGAGATGACGATTCGTGTAGGAATTAATGGTCTGGGTAGAATAGGCAGAGGCGTATTGCGTGCTATTTTCGAAATAGAAGAATATAGCAAACAAATAGAAGTTGTAGCTGTGAATGGATCGCTCAGTGCAAAGCAGCATGCACATTTGATTAAATATGATTCTGTTCATGGCAAATTCAGTGGTGATATTGACTTTAATGAGTCTCAAAATTGGCTATCTATAAATGGCAGAAAATTTTCTTTATATAGAGAACGGAGCCCTGAAAATATTCCTTGGAATGTTGATGTAATACTTGAATGTACTGGTGCATTTAACAAGCGTGAAGAAGCAATAAGGCACAATGCAGAGAAAGTGATTGTCTCTGCTCCAGTTCCAAATGCTGATGTAACTATAGTTTATGGTGTGAATAATGATATGCTCAAAAAAGAGCATAAAGTAATATCAGCAGGTTCTTGCACTACAAATTGCCTTGCTCCGATTGTGAAAGTCCTACACTCTAATCTAGGTATAAAAAGTGGCTTTATGACTACTATACATGCCTATACGAATGATCAAAATGTTCTTGATGGCAATCATAGAGACTTATGCAGAGCAAGGGCTTGCGGATTATCTATGGTGCCAACTACAACCGGGGCAGCAAAAACAATCGGTTCTGTAATTCCTGAATTAAAGGGAAAGCTAGATGGCACTGCCGTCAGAGTTCCAGTTAGCAATGTTTCTATGGTTGATTTTAAATTTACGACTGATAAGAAAGCGACCGTTAAAGAAATAAATGAAATGTTTAAGGATGCAGCTCTCTCCTCTACGTCATTCCAGCGCGTGACGCTGGAATCTAATTTCTGGATCCCAGTGTCAGCTACTCGGATGACATCAGAGGGTACTAGGATGACAGAGGGTTCTCCAATGTCAAATGTACTTTCTATATGCACGGAACCTTTAGTTTCAATAGACTTTGTGCATAACCCTTATAGCGCAATTGTGGATTCAACTGGTACATATGTTACAGGCGACATCTGTAGAGTTGCAGCGTGGTATGACAATGAGTGGGCTTTTTCGCTGAGAATGTTAGACATAGCATTATTGAGCCATAGTAAAGTATGAATGGAAACCCAAACAAATATGCTTCATTTTGTGAGCACTTTGCGGAACTCAGAAAAAGAGTTATCTTTTGCTTTCTATTTTTTTGCGTTACTTTTGGTTTTTGTTACTACTTTAAGGAAAATATATACCGTTTTTTACTTGCACCTTTAATAGAAGCAACAAAAGATAGCGAAGGTTTTTCTTTAATTTACACAGACTTAACAGAGGCATTTTTTGTGTATCTTAGAGTCGCAATAATGAGCGCACTTTTGTTTTCTTTTCCTGTGTTTGCATGGCAATTCTATATGTTCTTAGCACCTGGGTTATATAAAAGTGAAAGGGCAGTGTTGTTGCCATACTTAATTGCAACCCCGGTTTTATTTGTAACGGGAGCTACTGTAGTCTATTACTACATATTTCCTTTAGCCTGGAAGTTTTTTATCAACTTCGAACACAGTGGTAAATCCTTCGATATACCGATAGAGTTTATGCCATCAGTTAGCGAATATTTAGACCTCGTTCTCCAATTTATGTTTGCATTTGGCACTGCATTTCAAATTCCAGTAATACTCACATTGATGGTGAGAGTAGGGTTACTCACTACACAAAGTTTGTCAAATAAACGCAGAATCGCGATAGTGGTAATTTTTATTATCGCTGCAATCTTAACTCCACCTGATGTATTAAGCCAAGTAGGGCTTGCAATACCAATGCTGATTCTATATGAATTGTCCATTTTGATATGTAGGTATATTGAGAAGAAGGCAAAGGTTTGAATAAATATGTATTTGTAACGTTCTTTTTCGAGCACAAGCACCTTTCTCTTGTTTGAGTGTGTGTGATAATTCCTAATAAGACTTTTTGTATTTGATTTTTTACATAAAACATGCAATAATTAAACTTAGTAGACTTATGGGAGTAATTGCATGTTTGGTTTAACAGAAGAACAAAGGAAATTATATGATCGGTTACAGAACGCAATAAAAGATCATGGTAACGTTGCTGAAATTCTACAAGGAGTTTCAAAAGATGATTTACTAGCAGTTCTTAGTGCTCGTGGTACAACCATAGAGTTCAAAAATGGTGAAAGATATACTAAAAAACTATTTTACTATAGTAGAGTTATTAAGAATCAAGAAGGCTTGAAAGTTATTTCTGATGAGATGACAAAGAAAGATATATCACTTGATGAAATATTAAATGCTGAGATTATAAATATTGAATTCCCCAACGTTGTAAAATTTGATGGGACGCCGCCTGAAGACAAGCAAATGCTTTTTGATGAACTTGGGGATTTTGTCGAGAGTTTTGTCGAGAGTTTTGTCGAGAGTTTTGCCAAGGGTTTTGCCAAGGGTTTTGCCAAAGGTTTTAATGATAAAATGAAAGAGAAACATGAGATAGAAACTAAACAAGTAACTAATAAAGCAATAGGAATTGGTATCACTTGTGGTGTTATAGCTGCATTGGCAGTCGGTGTTGGATGTGGTGTTGCCGGTGTTCAATTATCAGTATTAGCTATAGTTGGCATAGCTGTAGCTGCTGCGCTGGCAGTCGGGATTGTTGCTGGCGTTATTACATATGCAGTATTAAAACCTAGTGGTAGACTAGAAGAAGCTCACGCACAAGAAGAAAAAGAAAAGGTACCTGCTTAGAAATTCGCCATATAGTTAAGTTAAAAACAGTAGAAGGAAGAAGCCTTCTTCCTTGTCTTTTACCGAAATACCAATTTTCTTATTTAAGCATATATTGAGGTTATTCACGGCATTGTGAATAACTTGGTTGATAACCCAGTGGAATACATAGTTTACGCGTTATGAGTACTTTGGAGATCTATAATAAGTATGATCTCCAAATACTAATATATAATACTTAAAGAGATACTTTAACACTTTCTCTTAAGTACTAATCTGGAGGTTCGACAAGTTGCTGTTTAAAAGGTTGGGAAGTAGTTTTATTAGCATTGAAAATTACATAATGTATATTATGGAAAATAAAATCACATAATATAGCGAACTATAGCTAACCTAAGAAAGGTTTTCCTACGTCATACCGCCGCGGTATCTCTCAGCCGCTAACAAGTAGCGGGATGACGAGCTTATCGTCATCCCGCCGCGAACCTTCATACCGCGATTCATTCGCGGTATCTCGGCATAGATTCCGCTAACTAGTAGCGGGATGACGAATTTGTCGTTTTTCAAATTGTCGGTAAATCTAAGTCAGTTTAGCTATATAAAACATAGTATAAAAAGAGCTATTTCAGCAAAATTTTAAACAAATAAAGTTCATTAGCTTCACAATTGGCACTTTATGAGAAAAGTACATTTGATATACAGATTTAAAATACAAGTTAACGAATTATTATGATTTTTACCAAGATAATAATATAGTAAGGTTTGGTAGTGAGGTATCAAAATGGGAAAATACACTAACGCATGGTTTTATAAGAAAGATAATCACGATTGTGCAAACGATGGTACTTGCGGGCAATCTATAACGGATTTTAGGATTGGTGATTCTAAAATTTCTTTCCACGATAACCATGGAAGAACGATTGCACAAATACCTAAGTTGCCTAACGGAAACTCTTTTACATACTATAATAATTTATATAAAACTGCACAATCAAGAAACTTTGGTGAGAATACAAAATACGTAGGAGTACAAGATGTGCTGCCTAATCAATTTAATTTTGAATACGGAAAGTTGAATTTCGTAATACATTATGACAATGTATCGCAACAAGAACAGGAGCAAATGAAGCTCGATATTAAAAATGCTTATGAAGCATATAAAGCAAAGTTTTGTATTGCTAGTAATATTCAAGTTACTGTGCATACCTATATTTTTAATAATGGAGATGATTATAGGAGATATGGCACTTTGGTTCCTGGGTTTTCACGGAGTCAATCTTCGCTCAATATTTCTGGTGGGATGACGAACGGAGAAAGCGTATTGCTCTATAAAGACGCTTATACGGACAACGTTTTAGCCCATGAATTCGGTCATGTGTTTCAATTTAAGCTTTCCGAAGCAAAAGTAGAGGAGTTAGACCGTATAAATAATCAGCTGATGGCAAATGCAATTGGACTTGAAGTAGAAGAAAAAAATTATAAAGCTATTTGCAAGCAGATGGGTGTAGATGAATATAAAGACCATGGATCGATGTTTCAATTTAAATATAAAGATACAACTGGTAGTATATACCTCAAGGATCTTTCAGAAGAAGAGAAATTTCAAATTATACAACGTGTCAAGAATTCTGGACTAGATGAATATGAAGACCGTGGATCGATGTTTCAATTTAAATATAAAGGTACACTTTATAAATATCACAAGAACCTTTCAGAAGAAGAAAAATTTAAAGCTATACAAAATGTCAAGAATATTCATGAACTAGTAGATGAATATAAAGACCATGGATCGATGTTTAGTTTTAAATACAAAGGCACCACTTATAACGTAAAATGCGAGTACTTTTCAGAAAAAGAAAAACTTCAATTTATCAAAGACATTAAGAACTCTCATGAATCGCTCATTAGTGAATGTGATGGATTAAATGAGGGGCCATTAAGTCAGAATGCAACTGTAGTAATTTCTATTGATGAAAATAAGGAGATAAGTCGAATGTATTTTCATAATCCAGACAAGAATATGTCCGAATGGTTAGATAAGACAGTTATAAGCAGAAGTAAGTCTGAAGAAGATGTGGATGACACAGATCCAAAACCAGGAAAAGAGCCTGAACCAGAATCAGGAAAAGAATCCAAAGAGGATATAAGCAGAAGTAAACCTGAACAAGAGGTGGAAAAATCAAATGAAGTAGAGCAAAGTAATGTAGATGTAGAAGAGGAAAAAAGTAACCAGCAAGACACTCAGCAACCCAGTAATTTCTTAGGGAGTGTTAAATAAACTGTGTCAAACCGCATTTTTAGTTCAACTCAATTTTCAATCTGCCAGGAAAGAAAACATCAAGTTGAGAGATAGTTAATGCCCAATCATGTACAGGCATCGTCCACTTTTCCTCTGCCTTCTTTATAGCACAATATACCTGCTTATACAAGGCATTTATGCTGGTAAATGAGCCTTTGGTCTTAGTGAATTTCCTAATTTGCCTATGTAGCCCCTCTATGGGATTGGTGGTGTAGATTATCCTCCTAACTGGACCAGAATACTTAAAATAACCAGACAAGTTTTCCCAATTATTCTGCCAAGATTTTATAACCATAGGGTACTTTGTGCCCCATTTTTCATCCAATTCCAACAGATAATTCTCGGCAATTTCCTTGCTTGAAGCTTGATATACCTTCTTTAAATCGCTCAAAAAACTCTTCGCATCTTTACTGGCCACATACTTCAGTGAGTTGCGTATCTGATGCACTATACACATCTGCACTTCCGCATTAGGAAAGACACTGTTTATAGCTGCAGGAAAGCTTTTCAGCCCATCAACGCAGGCAATAAGGATATCTTCTACTCCTCTTTCTTTGAGGTCATTTAGCACTCCCAACCAGAAGTTAGCTCCTTCACTTTCAGCCAAATAAAAACCTAATACTTCTTTTTTGCCATTTTGATCTATGCCTAATATGTTATACATGCATTTACTTACGCAATGCCCGTCCTCTTTGACTTTAAAAAACCATGAAAACTATCGGATATACAGACTGCAGCGGGCGACTACGCCATTCGTTGATTACTGGTAGCAATTTGTCAGTAATACTTGATATCTCTGCCGCCGATATTTTGTGATCATAAATTTCCTCAACATGTGACACTATATCTCTATAGCCCATACCACTGGCAAATGTGCTCAAAATCTTCGTTTCAAGCTCTGGATGTAAGTTTGTTTGCCTTTTTTTGACTATTTGTGGTTCGAAACTTCCTTCCCTATCTCTTGGCGTCAAAAGCTCAAATGACCCTGCGCTTGTACGTAAAGTCTTTGCATTCCTCCCATTTCTTCGATTATTCTCTTCGCTTTCAGCCGACAAGTGGTTTTCTATTTCACCTTCCAGGCTTACCTCCAGCAACTTTTTTATAAACGGTGTTAATGCTCCATTTCTCCCTGTCAACGGTCTTCCTTCTCGTATAGACGACAGGATATTTGTTTCTAATTCTTTATAATCTACCAAACCGGTAGTTCTGTTTACTACTTTCTGACTCATTGTCAAACCTCCATTTTTTTATATCAATTTATTACTTTTTTTTCGGTTTGACACAGTTTATTTAACACTCCCACTACTTCAGTGACGAAAAAAGACAGATTTGTTGGGCACACTTGTTAAGGGATTTCGAAAGGGTATCTACCCACTTTAAATGGTGCTATATTGGGCCTTAACTTGACGCGTATGGTTTATTTAACACTCCCGGTTAAAATAATTACTTAGCAAACAATAGGTTTCATGTAATGGTAACCCTATAACGGAAGAGTAGGAGCCGCGTAAGAACAATACGAACATCCCAGCTAGGCCTTGTATATTGCATCCCCCTGCCCTATTTTTCCACTCTTCTGATGCTAAATAATACTTAATTTCTTGTTCACTGAGACGTTTAAATTTCACTATTGTAACCACAGTTCTAATATGTTGTTTAGATTGATCGGGAGTTAATAGACACACACTGGTATATACTCTATGCCTTCTTCCTGATAACAAGCGGATGCATTTTTCTGCTTGCTCAACGTTTTCAGCTTTAAGCAATATCCTTCTACCACAAGCAACAACTGTATCAACACCAAGCACAAAGTAATTTGGATTTGAACTTTGTATTTTCTCAGCTTTACTTTTTGCCATACGGATTGAGTAATCCTTCGGAAGTTCCTTTTTTAAAGGGGCTTCATCTATGTCTGCTGGCAAAATTAAACCTGGCTCAATATTTATTTGTTTTAGTAAAGCTATACGCCTTTTCGATGATGAAGCAAGAATAAGATTATTTAGAGATCGTTCTGTCACTTGTACCTTTAAGCCTTCTAATGATCCGACCTTTTTTCGCATTCCTATCGTAAATGCTCATCTCAACTAACACCCTATCCCCGATAATGATGCGTATTTTACTTCTTCTCACTTTCCCTGATACATGACAGATAATCTCATGTTCATTATCCAGTTTCACTCTAAATTCTGCTGCAGGTAGTAAAGCAGTTACTGCCCCTTCCACTTCAAAAATTGTTTTCGATTTCTCGTCTTTTATCATATGTTATATTATAATTTAATAATCTTTTTCAGTCTACTATAGATTTTAAATTATTATCAACACAAAAGACTTTTTGCACCCCACTTAAGTATTTCTCTTGCAACTTAACCCCAACCATCTTCACAATAATGCGAGAGGAAGGTGAGCTACCTACCTACGTTTCTACTCCTTGCCTGTGCTCTGATAGGACTTACGGACCCTAGGACTAGAACTGAACTACAAGGATGATTATCACAATTCTCCTCATTGCTATCATATGCGCTATCATTGTCCCCTTCCTGTGGAACATAAGACTTATTATCAGATTCACTATCAAAGCTTAAAGATCTGGATAACTCTATCTTCTTTCGTGGAACATTATCAGGCTCACTAGAAATGTCTCCTGTTAGAGTATAAAATTGATTGTTGAAGCCTTTTTGTTTATCAGCAAACGTTTCTTCACTTAACTCTTCTACTTGACCACGGAAAAACTCTTTTTCTTTTTTACTGTTTTGTAATTTTTTCATCAGACCTTCAATATCCAAAACTTTACCTGCAATGATGTCGCTCAATGCATCAAGGTTCTCTTCCAATTCCTTAATCTCATCTTCATGCTCTTTTTCCAACCCTTGCATTTGACATTTTAAATTGCTTATAAACTGCTCCTTTTCCTCCATTATTTGTGCTTCTTGGTCTATCTCTTTTTCACGTTCTTTTAATTTTTCTTCTAATTCCTTCTTTTCTGTATTAACAACTTTCAGCTTGTCCTCTAGCTTTCTTTTTTCTTCATGCACACTTTTAAATTCTTCCTCATTCCTCTTCAGGTTTTCTTTAAGCTGCGTTAACTCCTTGCGCATTGCATCTATTTCTGCCTTTGATCCTCGCTCCTTTTTTTCAAGTTTATCTTGTAAATCGCTAGTCCATTTTTTTAATGTTTCAATTCTTTGCCCAGCTTCTGCAAGTTTCTGATTCACTTCTTTTTTTTCTGCTTCAGCACTTTTT
This sequence comes from Wolbachia endosymbiont (group A) of Norellia spinipes, assembly GCF_964273535.1. Classification (NCBI taxonomy): domain Bacteria; kingdom Pseudomonadati; phylum Pseudomonadota; class Alphaproteobacteria; order Rickettsiales; family Anaplasmataceae; genus Wolbachia; species Wolbachia endosymbiont (group A) of Norellia spinipes. Next base: position 580,124 of record NZ_OZ187006.1, on the reverse strand, counting down.
AACTTATTGATTAATTCTTGGGTTACCTCTTCCGAGCATGATAATTTTTTTTGCAGATCTAATACTTGTTCTGAAAGCTGTTCTTGGTTTCCATCCATCTTCTTATTCAAGTGTTCTAAATAGTTAAACTTGTCCTCTAAATCAGATTTTCCTTCCTGCACATGATATAGTTCTTCTTGCGATTTCTTTAATTCACTTTTTAACTCCTCCTTTTTTGCATTAGCAACTCCCAGCTCTTGCCTTAGCTTTCCTTTTTCTTCACATACACTTTCAAGTTCTTGTGCTTTCCCTTGTAGCTCTGCTAACGCACTTGCTAACTTTTTATCTTTTTGTGCCAGTTCAGTTTGCAATTCTGTGTTTTTTTGCTCTTGCTCAATTTCTACAGGTCTCTGATCCGATACATAATGCTCATCACCAAGTCCACTATCAACGCTTGAAAATCTGCGTAATTTTTTCTTCTCTGGTGTAACATTAACGTTATCTTCATCTTCAGTGAGTTTAAGTATAAGCATTGTATCTCCTGGAAATTCCTCGTACTCGTTTTCTGGAATGTCGAATTCTGGTCTCTCTTCTCCAAGTTTATCTTGTAAATCGCTATTCTGCCTCTCTTTTACAATTGTTTGATTATCTTCTGCTTGGGTTGTTTCTAGTTTCTCCTGTAGTTGCTGATTTTCTTGTGTTAATTCATGGTGCTTTTTATTTATCACTTGCAACTCTGCTTCTTCTTGCTTCAATTCAACGTTTTCTTCGGACAGCATCTGATTATTTAAAATCAATTCATCCATTTGTTGTGAAGCAACTTCTGGTTGAGTTTCAGTGTGCTGTAAATTGACTTCTGTTTGAATTAATGCATTGCTATTAATAGAAGGAGAAGAAGGAAGGCTATTGTCATCATCAACTTTAGGGTCTGGACCTTTCGATTCCCCCCCTGGTTCCTTATCTTGATAGGCCACTATAGATTCATTTTGAAAATTATTATTAGCAGTAGGTACAACATCAGCAGCCTTACCCTTTTCTAGTGATTTCATTACAGCATCATGTAAGACGAGGCCTTGAATATATAATTCATCATTTTGCTTTATTAATTCTAGGATCTCCTCCGATGACACAAAATCTTCACCATCAAATTTTAGTACTTCAGTTATGCCGCTACTACTCACATTCATAATCATGGTACACATTCTGGATCCATTCTCTACAGGCCAAGTGCTTGTCATTTCATAATATGCGCCTTCTTTAAATTCATAATATCTTTTCTTATCTTCTTGATGAGCGTATATTTCATGTTTTTTATTGCAATAGATATTCAGTTCTTTAATATCTTTCTCTTGCTGTAAAATGTCACTAATCCTTGTTGGCTCACTTCTATTGTAATTAATAAGGTTAACATTCAAAACTCTATGAGCGTTATCAGTTTCTGTGTAATAAGCTTGAAGCTCTACGTCTTTCCTCTCAAAATATTTACTTGCAGCTTTTTTTCCCTGCTCTGCCAACTTTATGCATTTATTTATATCTTCCTTAAAGCTCTTATTAGCAGACTCTGTTACTGCTTTATCTATGTACGTTTGTTTAAAATCTCTATCGTTTATTAGGTCATAAAAACTCCACTCATCCCTATAAGCTTTTGTATAGCAGTGAAGTCACTTTCTTCTTTTAAAAGTACTAAGAAGCCTACCTTGTCTTCTAGATCTTTTAGTTTAAAACCTGTTATTATCTTCTCTAATTGAGAATCAAATTCTTTATTGGCAAAATTTTCAGCAAGATTATTTAAATTTCTTAATTCTTTGCATAATTTATCATTTTCTGCAATTGAGCGGCAGAACTTTATTGTAGCAGAGTCCTTAGTGGAAGGATTTTCTTTTTCCACTTCATTGATACGGTTCTTGAGAGATATAAAAGGTAGTGTAAACCGTGATGAATAACATAATTTTTCTTTTTCTTCTCCATACAACACCAGTAGGCGATGTATTGCATACCAGGTACATGATGCTGCCCTTATAACTGATTCAACATCATAATTCTCTGACTGATCACTTGTTTTTCCTGCCTCTGCTGTTTTGTCTCCCTTAGTCAAACCTCCAATCATCACACACCTCCTTTAACTATATTTACATTATACCAATTAACATATATTCAAAAAAATCAAACTGTATAACCACGTTCTACACTAACTTTTATTATTAACTTAATTGTGTTGAAAATAACTGCAAGTGTTAAACTTAAGCTTTTGTCTTTCATTATGCACTACTCACTATAAGTTTACAATAATATCTTATATAATAGACTTAGTATTTTGAGTTATGCAAGTATTTTTTTTATTGGATAAAAGTTAAAAGACGTTTTCAGAAATCTTTAAGCTTAATAACATCCTCTCTTTTTGGACTAGTTGAAATTAGATGAATTGGTACACCTATTAATTTTTCTAACTTGTCTATATATTTCATTAAATTGATAGGCAATGCTTCAATCGACCTTTTACCTTGAGTATTTTCTTTCCAGCCAGGAAACTCTTCATATATTGGCTCTAATTCCTCCTGTATTGAATGCGATGCGGGTAAATAATCATACATTTTCCCGCTATACTTGTAACCAGTGCATATTTTAATTGTATCAAAAGAATCAAGCACATCTAATTTGGTTAATACAATGCTTGAAACTCCAGAAAGTTGCACAGCCTGGCGCACTAAAACTGCGTCAAACCATCCGCAGCGCCTTCTTCTATTGCTCACTGTTCCAAGCTCCTTGCCTATAGTAAATAAGCTATCTCCAATCTCGTTCTTTTGCTCAGTAGGGAATGGACCATTGCCCACTCTTGTTGTATAAGCTTTTACCACACCAATAATGTAAGCATTGGAGGCTAATCCTGAGCCTGTTATTGCTTGCGACGCTACAGTATTACTTGAAGTAACAAAAGGGTAAGTTCCGTGGTCGATATCTAAAAATGTGCCTTGGGCGCCTTCAAATATTATTTTCTTACCTTCTTTCACAAAGTCATTTAATATCCTCCACACAGGTTTTTTATATGAAAGAATTTTTTTTGAAATCCCTTGAATTTCTTTTAATATTTCTTCTTTTTTAACCACCTGGTAGTTAAGGCCTTTTCTGATAGCATTGTGGTAATTCAGAAGAGTATCCACTCTTTTATTGAGCTCATCTGCGTTTTCTAAATCACAAAGGCGTATAGCTCTCCTTCCAACTTTATCTTCATAACATGGCCCTATCCCTTTGTTTGTTGTACCAATTTTGTGATTTCCGTTTAAATCTTCAAATAGCTTTTCCTTGTCCTTATGTACGCTAAGTATTAATGGACAGCTCTCGGATACCATCAAGTTGTTATAGTTTACGTCCACTCCTTTAACTTTCAATGACTCTATTTCTGAGATTAGAGCATGTGAATCAAGAGCAACACCGTTTCCTATGATGGATATTTTGCCCGTTCTCAAAACAGCAGAGGGCAGTAAATTTAATTTATAAACCTCATCATCTATTACTATAGTGTGCCCTGCATTATTTCCTCCCTGAAATCTCACAACTACATCTGCATTCCCAGAAAGATAATCTACTATTTTACCCTTGCCTTCGTCACCCCATTGCAGACCAACAATTACAATGTTATTCATCATTATTTTCTAAATTAATACATAAATATTAATGCAGTACGCTACAAATGGAAAGAGAAATCTGCGCCTTTCCTGCACCTCTTAAATAAAGAAATATACTGTCGATTTTCTTAATATATTACCAAACTATTCATCATTATATGATATAACTTACAGCATATTTACAGTAAGGTGTTATTTATGAAAGAGGCAAAAGGAAAAAATAATAAGAGTCCAGTAGTTAGATTAAAGGCCACAGCTAAAGAGTTCAATTTTAGTAAATTAAGAGCAGGTCAAGATAATGAATTAGCAAATTCTGGTGAAACAATGTTCTTAGATTTTCAAAGGATGAATTTTATTATTAACGGAAAAGAAATAGATAAAAATCTTATTATTGCATTTAAGGAAGGAGCTAAGCACCACAAAAGCGAACTTTTTAATAGTGATGATATATATAATGACGAAATATTTAACAAAAAAGGAACAAGAGAAATAGATACGGATCATGGCAAAGCTTTTGTTGCTTCAGTACTCGAAGATATTGAGAAAGAGCTTGTAAGTAATGCATTGGGTGAGCTATGGAAAAATCACTGTGAAAATCCCAAAACTGCCAATCATCAAAAAACCGATTCATATAAGAAAGAATTTGAAGAATTTTACAATGCTGGCCAACATCTATTACCAACAGAGAAAGATGAAAACAAAGACTACCGTTCCTTTGCAAAAGAAGTTTTCAAAAAAATGTTTAGATACGCTGGAGCAGAAGTTCCAAGTAATGCTATTTTAGAAGAGCTAGTCACCAATTGTAATCAAGCAGGGTATGAGGCTGCTCCATTTATACAAACCCAACTTGCACTTGGACAGTCGTTCATAGTAGAAAATCCTAAAAAAGTAATAAATATTGATTGTGCTAACCAAAATAATGTAAGAATTAGATCTGACATGAGGCTACCAATACTCTCTGTTAAAAATCAAGTTATGCATGGTGATAAGATATGTGATCTGTCTAACTCATTAGAATTTACACTTGAGTCTCAAGATGGTAAAGACTTTGTAACATACAGAGATGGTAAATTGTCACTTGCTATTCCTAAAGAGTTAAAAAATTATAAAGATAATGGCAAGAGCTTGTTTGACATTATTAAAGAATATTTTCAGAAATTCTGTGCAAAATTAGGATTTAAACCTGAGACAAAAATACAAATAGAGCATAGCTTAGGTACTCAAAGTAACTATTTAGATGGTACAATATCTGCTACAGGATCGGATGCAAATAAAGAGTTTATCAATCTTTTAAGCAAAAATCTCAGAGGGAGGTTATTGGAATCAGGAGTTGCTTTAGGAAATGAAGATGTTGATGGTATTGTTGAAGTCAGAGTATCTACAGTTATGGATCTGTTGAGTAATTATGCTAAATTGGAAGATAATAAAGAAAACAGAGAGTTATTAACAAGTGAAGTAGCAGATAATTTAGGGCTTTCCACTCAAGATAAAATAGCATCAGAAGTATTGAAAGAGTTTGATGATGAAATAATAAAGTTAATGCATACAGAAGGTATAAAGAATAACATAGGTCAACATATAATGGAATTAGGATCTTTACCTTCTTTGATAAAAGGTCAGGTTAATCATAATCAAGTGCAGTCTGTTGTAAATACTTTTATTAAGTTAATTATTGAAGGGAAAAGCGAAGTATACAAAGAAAAAAATGCAATTAATGCAATTGATGCAATTTATCAGAAGGTAGATAAGGCAATTGTTGAGCAAGAAAAAAGAGCAACCAACAAACAAGATATAGAAAATGATAAATGGACAGATAGAATCAAAAAACAGAAATTATCTGTGGAATCACATGAACATTTACTTTAAAGATACTGGTAGGCTCCTTGAATATTTTAGAGTTCATGGTTGCAACGGTTGCTATTTTACAATGCACCTAATCGTAAAAACTACGTGCCGTTGCATCATATGTTTCAAGAACGTTGGTAAAATGTTCAAGTTGATCTCGATTCAATACCTGATCTATTCTAGTTAGTTGGTCATTGCTGCTTTTAAAATTAGTTAGATCACATAACATAGCACGTTCTTCAGTTTCAGCAGGCAAGTATTTAAAGTGACCAAAGATATTTTACCTAATTTTCTCTAGCATATTTACCTGTATACTTACAAAGCTACCTAATACCGCATACTGATTTCTCTCTTTATTTTGTACAAATTAATTAAGTGAAGTGAGTATAGTATCCACACTACTAAAAAAAATGTGGCACAAAACATAAACATTACAATGAGTGGCAACAGCAAAGAACTTTCTATTGCTACTCCACCTCTTCTCAAAATGCTTGCTGGCTGATGGAGAGTAGACCATAAATTCACAGAAAATTTTACTACGGGAATATTTATAGCACTAAAAATGGCAAATACTGCTGCTGATTTTTCTGCCCTCGCTTCATTATCAAAAGCGCTCCACAATGAAAGGTAGCCAACATATAGGAAAAATAAAATTAGCATTGAAGTAAGCCTTGCATCCCATACCCACCAAGTGCCCCAGGTTCCTTTTCCCCAGATGCTACCTGTGATTAAGCATATTGCAGAAAAGACTGTCCCTGCAGGAGCAGCAGCATGTGCCAAGACACTAGCAATGCTATTGTTCCACACCAATGAAATGAAACTAAGTGATGCAATGAGTCCATATATTCCAAGAGCAAGCCATGCAGAAGGCACATGAATGTACATAATTCGTACAATTTCTCCTTGTTTATAATCTTCTGGGGAGAAGAATAACGCTAAAAACATTCCAATTAAAAAACATGCGAAACAAATAACCCCAAGCCAAGGTAGTGCTTTTTTAGAAAAAGAAGTGAAATTTGTAGGCTTTAATAAAAACATTCGTTTTGAGAATAATTGCGTTAAGAATTTACCAATTAGTTTGAGTTTTATCAACAGGATAGTTTTTCTGCATTGACATAGATTAACAAATTAGCACAATTTCAGTAGCCGATTGCTTGCTATTATTTTTAGTATAACACTATATAAAACATGACCCTTAAAAAGCTTAATTTACACTTAGTATCAGATTCAAGTGGTGAAACTGTTATATCAGTTGCAAAATCAGCTCTGAAACACTTTCGTTCTGTAGAAACAATCGAATATGTTTGGTCTTTTGTGAAAGGAGAAGAGCAGATTGACAAAATTCTGGAGGAAATTAATAGGAAAAGTGATGAGCATAATTTTGTTATATGCACTATTACTGATGATGAGCTAAGAAAATATCTAAAAGATAACTGTATAAAGTTGAAAATTCCCTATAGAGCAATATTATCACATATTATTAGAGAAATTTCGTCCTATCTTGAAATTGAAAAAGACGAAAAGCTTGACTTGCATACTGAGATAAATAACGAATATTTTCAGCGCATTGAGGCAATAAACTACACTATTAATCATGATGATGGGCAAAATATTCAAGATATTGATAAAGCAGATATAATTTTGGTTGGAGTTTCACGTACATCAAAATCTCCCACCAGTACGTATTTAGCTTATCGAGGCTATAAGGTTGCAAATATTCCTTTTGTTAGTGGAGTACCCTTTTATGTCGACTTGGCAAAATTAAAAAATAAACTAACGATAGGGGTAACAATAGACGTAAGTAGGCTAATAGAAATACGCAAAAATAGACTTACTTCAATTAACAACGAAGATAATAATATATATGCTAATCCTAGAAAAGTAGAAAAGGAAATTAAAGAAGCAGAGGAACTATTTAAGCAGAATAACTGGCCAATTATTGATGTCACGCAAAAGTCAATCGAAGAAGTATCAGCAACAATTATACAGTATTTTAATAAAATGTGAAAAATTTATCAATTGACTAACTCTCTGTAAGTGATCATAATGTAAGGTAATTTAATTCTTACTATAGATATGAAAGTCAAAGGGTCGCTAAAATCTCATCGTAACAGAGATAAAAATTGTAAAGTTGTGAAAAGGGGTGGTAAGATTTACATTATAAACAAGGTAAAGCCAAGGTGTAAAGCGCGTCAAGGTTCTTAGCTTTTTGTTCACCTTTTCATGTTATACATTTCTTGTATGTGAAAGTACGGTGTTTATACCTAAAAAGAAGCAAAAGTTATTGTGTTTAAGCGCAGCCTTATTCATTTCTTCTCTTACATTATATTTTAGCATTAGCACAATTACAGGTAAACGTGGCTTATTGACGTTAATCGACTTAAAAAAAGAGATTGAGTACAATAAGCTTTTGCTAAAGGATGTCTCTTCTGAAAAGGAAAAGTTGGACAATAAAGTATTTGGCTTATATGAAAAAAGCTTAGATTTAGATCTGCTTGATGAGCAAGCAAAAAATGCTTTAGGTTATGTGAACCCTAATGAACTTATGGTTGTTCTTGACGTGGAATAGCAGTAGACTTCTTGCGTTACCTCCTGTCATTCAAGCCCCTTTCTTGTCATCCCAGTGCCCCTATGATGTCATTCCAGTGCTTGACACTGGAATGACATCATTATAGAGTGAACCAGTGTCAGCTACTTTCATGACACCATTCTTTTTTCTGGATTCCAGTGCCAGTTACTTTCATGACACCATCATAAAGTGAAACTAGATTCCAGCGTCACGCGCTGGAATGACAAAAAAGAGTAGGTTTTTTATGTGATTATGCAAGAAGCTAGTGTAAATTTAAGTTTTATCTACCGCTTGATCAAAAAAGAATAAGTTTAGTAAAAAATAATGATATTATTAGTGGAACATAAAATAGTCCCACTGCAGTACTAATTAGAAGCAACAGAGTAGCTTTATCTGGTTGATAATTCAAAATATTAGCAAGTATTATACTGGACCCAGAAACTGGAATAATAGCCAGCAACATCAGTGCTTTATATATACTCTCGTCGTATACACCTATAACATGTTTGTCTAGAAGGACAATTCCTAAAACAAACAGTGGCCAGAATACGTACTTTGCTGTAATAGTGATCAAAGCAAGCTTCCAATCTACTTTAAAGCTTGTAATATTTGCAATGCTCACTCCAAGTAGCATCATCCCTAATGTGACAAATGTACTTCTAATATTCATCATAACATCTGTTAAAAAAGTAGGTATTTGTATATCATATATACTTAAAAAGAAGCCCAGAACCATCGCATAAAGCGAAGGAAGTTTGAACAACTTTAATATGCATTCTTTTGCGGTATAAATACCATTTGCAGCTATGTAAAATCCTAAGCTATTTTCAAACAACGCCATTCCTATATAACAAACAACATATACAGATACTGAATCTTCATCAAACAAAGCCATGGCAATCGGCAGGCCAAAATACCCCATACTTGTGCTGCCCGAGCTAAACGCTAATATGTTTCTCGTGTTATCCTTAAATAAAAAAGAAGAAAGATAATACACTGATAAGGACATAGTGCTACCTATAAACCATATCAAAATCGGCAGAGAAATTACTTTTAAATTAACTTCTGTATGAGAGACTCCATATAAAATCACTATTGGATTAGCTATATAAAAGAGTATTTGAGATATAGTGTTTCTGTCAATTTTAAGACATTTTCCTGATAAATAACCAATAAATATTGTAATATAAATAGGTAATATTTTTAGGAAAAGAGTAAGGAACATACTAGCCTATTGTGATGCTTTTGACTGATAAAGTGATATTAGATCTTAAGGTATTATAAAAGTAAACAAAATTTATTTTCCAATTTATCCAGTTCATAGTTAATTAAAAAAGATTCACTTAGTGTCAAAATTTGTTTTTACATAAGACTTAAGAATGACATTTTTATGATAAAATTATGTTAAGTTTCTATAAAGCTCCTTGCATATTTTTGAATAATGATGAAAAATTAAACTGCTTGTGGTAATTTAGACGGACTGTTGAAAAAGTAAGAGGAAATAAGTAAAGTTAGGACAGAGAGTAAGGGCTTTAACATAGTTGTCATATTTTTCTTTAATTAACCCTAGTGTCCAATTTACCCACCATAGCTTCACATGAGGTGTTTCTAACCATTTTAATAACAGTAAAAAATGTTCTTCTTTCAACGCTTTAAATGTGATATTTTTATTCATTAATTAAAAATTTCAAATGTTACTACCCTTTCTATTAATCCTGTCTCTAATTGCTAAGTTCATTGAAATTGACATTTCCGTACCTAGTTTTCCTGATATGGTGCACTATTTTAACGTATCAGAAGGCACAATTCAATTAACTATTGCTTATAATTTCCTAGGCTTTTGCATAGGAGGGTTGTTTTTTGGTCCATTGTCTGAATGCTATGGCAGAAGAAGGATTATGATCATAGGTAACACTTTGTTATTAATCGGCGCTGTTGGTTGTGTTTTTGCACCGTCGATTTTTTGGCTTTTAATTTCTCGCTTTGTTCAGGGCATTGGTGTTAGCACATCTGTAGTTGTGTTTGTGTGCAATCGTTGCAGACAGCTACAAAGGCGACGAAGCGGTGAAATTTATTGGAATCATGAATTCTGTTCTTACAGTTGTCATGGCAATTGCGCCAGTGTTAGGCAGTTTCATTAATGAAATTGTAGGATGGCGTGGTAATTATGCAACTGTTGCAATACTTTGTTTGATCTCTTGGGTTTTGCTGCTTTTTCTGTTACCAGAAACAAAAAAGGATCGCGATGCTTTCAGTTTGAAAAAAATAATGAAAGATTACAGAAAACTACTATCTAGTCCGAGGTTTGTTACGTTGTCTTTAATGTCAAGCCTCTTTTCTGCTGCGTATATGTCATTCATTACTTGTGGACCTTTTTTGTATATGGAGACTTTTGGTTTATCTAGCACTATTTATGCACTACATCAAGGTGCAATAGTTGGGTGCTTCTCACTCATTAGTCTATTTGCTGGCAAAATCTTACAGAAACTTGGAGCAATATGGTGTGTAATTTCTGGTACGAGCGTGGGTGCTATTGGGTCTCTATTGCTTGTAATATTCAGTATAATTGTACCCCACTCTTTCTACTTAGTAACACTGTCTATGATTATTTTTTCTATCGGTTGTGCAATTTGCCAGCCAGTGATTTTTAATGCATCAATAAATGTTTTCCCTGAAATTAAAGGCACAGCTTCTTCTTCAGTCTCGTTCATTAGAGCTTTTATCATGGCTATTTTTATCGGCTTAACAAGCTACGTTTACAACGGTCAAGCAATTAGTGTAGCTGTTCTTGTTCTATCCGCGATAGTACTAGAACTTGTTTTTACTGCCTGTTTATTGTTTTTAAAAGATCCGGTATAATTAATGATCTTTTTACAGATGTGAGCGATTAACTTTCCCCGGCCAATCTTTCTGCTTCATTACGTGAAATTAATGCCTCAATAAATTCATCTAGTTCACCTTCTTTTATAATCTGCTCTAGCCGATGTGAAGTTAGATTAATTCTGTGGTCTGTTATTCTTGATTGTGGAAAATTATATGTTCTTATGCGCTCGGAACGATCACCAGAGCCAATCTGACTTTTTCTCATTTTTGACCTTTCCATTTCTTTTTTTTGTCTTTCAATTTCGTATAGCCTTGCCCTCAATACTTTAAGCGCTTTAGCTTTATTTTTGTGCTGCGATTTTTCATCTTGCTGTATTACAATTATCCCTGTTGGCAAGTGGGTGACCCTTACTGCGCTGTCAGTTGTATTCACTGATTGCCCTCCAGGACCACTGGATCTATAAACATCTATTCGTAAGTCTTTTTCTTCTATTTTAAAGTCAACTTCTTCTACTTCAGGTAATATCGCAACAGTAGCGGCAGAGGTATGTAACCTTCCTGAGGATTCAGTTTCTGGCACTCTCTGTACTCTGTGTGCTCCTGATTCAAATTTCAACCTTGCAAAAACTTCTGTTCCATTAATGAGTGCAGAAGCTTCCTTATAGCCACCTATACCTGTATTAGAAATGCTTATTGGCTCGAACTTCCAATTTCTTCTTTCTGCATATTTTTGATACATACGAAATAACATTGCTGCAAATAATGCTGCTTCTTCTCCTCCTGTACCTGCTCTGATTTCCAATATTGCATTTCTTAAGTCATCTTCATCTTTAGGCAATAATGCTAACTTTAGTTTTGCTTTTACTTTTGGTAATAATACCTTGTGCTTTTCGAAAAATTCTTCTTTTGCTAACTCTTTTATATCACCTTCGCTGTTTTCATCTTTCATTATTTCCTCTAAGTCTGAAATTTCCTCTTTCAGCGTGTTATATTCATCAATTATCTTGATTATTGGCCTGAGCTCAGAGTATTCCTTTGAAAGAGTAATGAATTCTTTTTGACTTAAATTGGCAGGGTTTTCCAAGTTCCTTTCTATATCACTAAATTTTTTCTTTAAGTCTTGTAAATTATTCTCTATATTCATATAGCACAGATCTAGTATTTTAACTAAGTAATATATACTGAAATAAAAAATTTCTTATATCAAGCAATAACACTATAATATATCTACTACCTTCTACTTGAATATAATGGCAAGACAGATAACATCAAGCTGCAATTTCATATTTGGAGCTTCGGACATGAAATCATTACCAGATGAGTCGGCTCCAGAGATTGCGTTTGCTGGTAGATCAAATGTAGGAAAATCCAGTCTGATCAACTTACTGATAAACAGCAAAAAAGCTGCCAGAGTTTCCTCTAAACCTGGATGTACTAGACAAATAAATTTTTACTCTATGTACAATGATAAATTCAGACTTGTTGACCTACCAGGGTATGGTTATTCTCATGCAGGTAAGGAGGAAATTATACAATATTTAAACTTAATTGAGTATTATCTAATTCAAAGAAAAAATCTAAGAAGAGTGTTTGTGTTGATAGATAGCAAGGTAGGATTAAAAGAAATAGACAAAGACTTCATTTATTGGTTAATATATAATAATATTAACTTTAACGTTGTGCTAACAAAAATAGATAAAGTGAGTCAAAAAAGCCTAGATGCCATTCTAGAAGATACTCAAAAATGGATTAATAATGAGAATGTGTCAATTCATCAAATAAGCATCCGTATTAAGCATAAAATAACCAAGGTAAGAGATGAGTTTTTCAAGTTTACAAGATAAAAAAATGAAGAGTAGTGAATTTTTAAAGGGTGAAGTATCATTTGAACAAAAAGCAGAAATATTACTTGAAGTGTTATCTAACATACCTAGCTTTGTGGGTGAAACTTTTGTCATTAAATGTGGCAGCGTAACGATCTCAGATGAAACACTATTCTATACTTTTGTGCATAATGTTGTCTTATTAAAGCAGCTTGGTATAAATCCGGTGATAGTTCATGACGGAGAATATGAAATTAACTCAGTGTTAAAAATGCTGGGTATGGACAGTAAGTTTGTGAATGGTATCAGACTTACAGACAAAGACACTATAAAAATCATTGAAATGGCACTGTGTGGTTCAGTTAATAAAAAAATTGTTCAGCATATAAATTCTGCTGGTGGTTCAGCTATTGGATTATGTGGAAAAGACGGCAACTTAATAAAAGCTGAAAAGATAAGCGCTACGCTTAAGGAAGACAGATCAAATAACATCGAAAAAATACTAGACATGGGATTCATCGGTAGGCCCACTGAAATCAATCCTGATATATTATTTTTTATTGAAGAATCAGATTTTATACCAGTTATTGCACCAATTGGTCATGGAAAAAATGGGGAAACATATCATATTGATGCCGATAGCACTGCAAGCACAATTGCAATTGCAGTTTCTGCATCTAAAATGATAACCTTTAGCGATACAGGTGAAGAAATAGATAAAATTGGTGGCAGGAAGATATCTGTTAAAAATTTAAATGCATCGATTGATTGTGGCAAAATTCAAGGAGAAAAATTTATTAGAAGGCTTATGGCATATACTAAAATGGTAGAGGAATGTGCTGGAGTTGTTCACATAGTTGATGGTAGAATACCTAACATTATGCTTGATTTATTTACTGAGAATAATTCAAGCATATCAATTGTGAGTGATTTATAACTAGACAACTACACGAATAGACTTCTTGCATAACCATATGACGAACTTTTCTTGGGAATAGAAACGAAAAAACTTACTTGACAAACTCCGCCGGCCCCCTTATTATGACAATAAGGGTATTTATGACTCAAAACTTGTTTTTGACCTGCAGGCTCAATGACAAAATTCAGTAAAAAACTTAGGGTATTTTTTGACGGATTACATAAAATTATAGCGGCTGCATGTCTTTTAAATTTTTTCTACATTCAGCCAAAACGCGCTTAAACTAAGCGTCAGCACATTATTACAGCGCCACTTACAGTAATATAGAGTCAAAACTCGCACCACGGGAGTTCTTTGCCTTTTTTTTCATTTGGTAAATTTCTTAATGTTTGTAGCTAAAAGAGCCAAAGAGAGGTGTCATCCCGCTGCTTGTTAGCGGGATCTATGTTAAGAGATACCGCGAATGAATCGCGGTATGACGTAGGAATGAATCGCGGTATGACGTAGGACTGCTGTCATCCCAGTGCCCAGACACTGGGATGACAAAAAAGGGGCTACTCGGATGACAAAGAAATAGGCACTGGGATGACAAAAAAGGGGCTACTCGGATGACAAAGAAATAGGCACTGGGATGATGAGAAAGGAGTACTGGGATGACACCTACGCACGCTCACTTTGTCATTCCAGCGTGTGACCAGAAAAAACATAGACCCCAAGTGTCAGCTACTTGAACAACATCACTTTGCTTAAAAATTGCAACGTTTGTACACGGTATGACGTTAGCTATTGTGCTACACCTTTCCCCTTTCCCCTGAAACTAAAATCTATATACTTAACTTTAGAAACTTCAAAATACGATGCGATCTAATATTAGAGAGTTATTTTGCTATATAAAGCCTAATCTATCTTATTTCATCATAGCTTTTATTGCAGTTTTATTTTCAGCCTTAACGATCCTCCTCTTTGGCAGAGGCTTAAGCAACATAATTGATTCTGGCACAGAGCACGATTTTACTACCAAACTATTAGTTGCAATACTTATAGTTTTAGCCATTTCTCTCACTGCATTTACTCGGTTATATTTCATTGGCATTGGCAGCGAGAAAGTTATCGCAAGAATCAGATATGACTTATATAGCAGTATCACTGACTTGCAACCAAGTTTCTTTGAGAACACAGGCGTACAAGATGTTATCTCAGCACTCATTACTGATACCTCTGTGCTGCAATCAATAATAAATAGCAGCCTACTCACCATATTGCGAAATTTTGTAATATTAATTGGCAGTGTTGCCATGTTATTATATACAAATCTGCACCTAACTGCGTATGCAGCCGCAATAGTACCTATACTACTCATTATCATGACCTCACTTGGAAAAAAAGTGCGTAGCTATGCACGCTTTGCCCAGGATAAATTAAGTGAGCTTGCGTCATTTAGTGAGGAAAACTTTCGATCTATAGTGACTATCAAGTCGTTTGTACTCGAAGAAAATGAAAAAATCCGTTTTCAAGAGTATTTAAACTCAGTATCAAAATCATACGTAAAATTAGTACTCTTGCGTGCTATTTTAGTAACTCTAGTTATCACGTGTGTGATAGGTTCACTAGTTGTTTTGCTCTTTTTTGGTATTAAAGAAGTCTTAAGCAATAATATAACTATTGGAGAACTCTCCTCATTTGTGTTTTATTCAGCGCTTGCGGCAGGAGCTATAAATAATTTGAGCGATAATATCAGTGATTTACAACGAGGTCTTGGAATAGTAGAGCGTTTATTTGAATTTAAAAATATGAAAAGCTCTATAGCAGATGCCAATGATCCTATAAAAATTTGTAGTGTTCAAAAAGGAATTTCGTTTAATGGCGTGACATTTTTTTATGAATCTCAGTCTGATAAGCCAGCGTTAAATAACATATCATTTTCTATAAAGGCAGGTCAAGTAGTATCAATTGTTGGACCATCTGGCAGTGGTAAAAGCACCATTTTAAAACTTCTGCTCCGTTTTCATGATCCAAGCAGAGGCAGCATTACTATCGATGGGCACAATATTAAGTCAATTGCGTTAAATGACCTCAGATTGTTGTTTGGCTTAGTGCCACAAGATAACATAATATTCTCTTGCTCAATAATGGAAAATATACTATATGGCAAACCTGGTGCTGAATATGAAGAAGTGAAGCAAGCAGCTATCAGCGCTTATGCGATGGAATTTATTGATAAGCTGCCTGATAAATTTGATACATTTGTAGGAAAAAGAGGATTAAAACTTTCTGAAGGACAAAAACAACGTATTATAATAGCAAGAGCCATACTCAAAAACCCTCAGGTTTTAATACTGGATGAAGCAACCTCTGCCCTTGATTATAAAAGTGAGAACCTCGTGCAAAAAGCATTAAGCAAGTTAATGCAAAACAGAACAACGATCGTAATTACACACAGACTATCAACTGCACTTAAAACTGACAAGATTATAGTAATTAATCACGGAAAAGTAGAAGAAGTAGGGACTCATGACTCCCTAATAAGTAAAGACGGGTTGTATGCAAAACTGGCGAAGATACAGTGGAATTGAAAGAAAATTTACATCATATCGTTAGTTGATATGCTAGATTTATAATTAAAGTTATTAAATTTTTAATCATTTTAATTTATAATAATCTTATAGTATTTTTTTAAGGATCATTATGACTTATCATTACAGTAATTTACCAAAACTACCATGTACGGGTTATAATTTGCCAGCTTTACCAGCACCAGTATCGAACTGTGCACAAGCTTGTGCAACTGCATACGCACCTTGTGCTACTAATTCGTGCCACAATCATTTTAACTCATATCATAACTATTATGACACATGTTATAATCCTTGTGATGAATTTGGGTTTCTTTATTAGAAGATTGTTTTTAAACAACTCATAAACGCACGTCTAGCTATACGTGCTTCCAAGAGCACATGGTTTCCCATGTGCTTCACATTTTGCTTGAAAATATAATAAACAGGTGCTTACTTGTTATTCACAGTAACCATATATTACAATTTATTTCAGCAACACGACTAATTTGACTACTGACAGCTTCTTCTTGGAATCTTATCATTATTCTACCATAGTAAAACTTTTAACTCTAATATCTGCTACATTAAAGTCGTATTTTGAAATGTACTGTAAGTTTGTATATGCTAATTTTAGCCTCAAAATTATTAAATCATTAACTTTTTTATCCTATAATAATCTAATAGTTATTTTTTAAAGGATTCTTATGAATTATAATTTTTCCTCATCTCCACGTGTTGGTTCATGTATTCCTACGCGCACAGCTTGCACAACTGACCCACGGTACCATCATAATTTTGATCCACATTGTCATAACCACTTTAACCCACATTGCCATGACCACTTTGATCCGTGTTATGATAGACTCGAATTAAATATACAGCTTCCTGATATAAAAATACCTCCTCGTCCTGAGGTAAAATGTCCTGAGGTAAAAATACCTCCTTGTCCTGAGGTAAAATGTCCTGATGTAAAAATACCTCCTTGTCCTGAGGTAAAATGTCCTGAGGTAAAAATACCTCCTTGTCCTGAGTGTCCTGCTTGTCCAGAACCTAAAAAACCAATTGACTTTTCAAAACTTACAATAGCAGTTGACGCAACTTCTGGAGAGATTAAAGATGCCATTACTAAGAAAACTAGTGGCTTAAAATTTGCAGACTGTAAAGAAATTATAGATAAAACTGACAACAACCTTGAAATTGATCCAGACAATCGTCTCAAAGGAGGATGTGATAGCAATTCTGAATGCAAAGCTTGTGTGGATGCGATAAATGCTTCTATAATAGACTCACGCAAAGAACCAGCATTTTTTTCTGAAAAAATGTCAGTACCAGAAGATACTGTTCATATTATATAAAGGCAACCAAGGTGTGTACATTGTTAGTACACACCCCCATTTTATGTTAATTCTTATTTATTAATGGAGCTATTTTATGTTAAAAAACACTTTTCCTTATTCAAATTATAAGCATGCAAGTCATGTACGTCAACTGCCACGTATGTTAAAAATTAATTTACATACAAAGCTAGATGATTGTAAAGACCCTAAGTCCGAGATTGATGATAAGACTAAGAATGAACTGAAAGAAAAGATTAAAAATGAACTAGAGAAAGATCTTAAGTTTGAGATTGATGATAAGACTAAGAATGAACTGAAAGAAAAGATTAAAAATGAACTAGAGAAAGATCTTAAGTTTGAGATTGATGATAAGACTAAGAATGAACTGAAAGAAAAGATTAAAAATGAACTAGAGAAAGATCTTAAGTTTGAGATTGATGATAAGACTAAGAATGAACTGAAAGAAAAGATTAAAAATGAACTAGAGGAAGATCTTAAGTTTGAGATTGATGATAAGACTAAGAATGAACTGAAAGAAAAGATTAAAAATGAACTAGAGGAAGATCTTAATTGTGAGATTGATGATAAGACTAAGGATGAAATAAAAGAAAAGATTAAAAATGAACTAGAGAAAGATCTTAAATTTGAGATTGATGATAAGACTAAGGATGAAATAAAAGAAAAGATTAAAAATGAACTAGAGGAAGATCTTAATTGTGAGATTGATGATAAGACTAAGGATGAAATAAAAGAAAAGATTAAAAATGAACTAGAGAAAGATCTTAATTGTGAGATTGATGATAAGACTAAGGGTGAATTGATAAAGGAAGTAGAAAAAAAAATAGACAAAGAATTAAAGGTAAAGTTAAATTGTGACATATTAAAAACGTGTAACCTTGAAGAGAAAACTAAAGAAATAATTGATGATGGTGGGTGTAACCGAAAAGGATGTGAAAACAGCAAAAAAGATGGTAACTATATTGACGTAAGTAACGATGGTAAGCTTTATATAAGAGAGGCAATAAATAAATTATACCCTGACTTAAGTGCAGACATTATTGACAAGATTAAAACTAATGATTATTATGTAAAACAATTTGGTATAACGGCAACTGACTGCAATAAGAATGGCATGGAATACCCTTTTATCACTTGGAGAGGAACTATGAATTCATGGTGCGTTACTATTCCTTCGAATAGTACTTGCAAAGAATCTTATAATATACGCCAAGTTGGTAACAAAGATCATTGGCCTGATTGGTATGCATCTTGTAAGAATGACATGTTTTCTGACAATAGTTATTTAGTTAACACAAGAGCATATTACTACCCTGACAGTATTGACAGAGGCAAGCCAGTGGTGGTGCTCTCTCAAAGTCAATCACTGATGATTGCTGACAAGAAAACAGATAGACTTGTAAGAAAAGATGGAACAATAAGTAATAAAACTTTTGATGAATGCAGAGCATTTTTTGATCAGAAGGAAAGAATAACTGATTGTACAGAAGGTGGCAGAGATTGTGAATTGTGCAAAGAAGTAATTTGGGATTCTTCGTAGGTAGTGCCAGTGTTTTTTATATAAATGATATTTTGAACAGGGAATGGTATAAGCTTATACGATTTTGATACATGTGCCATTAAAGAAAAGACTGCAAGATTAGGCTTTTGCATAACCATATGAAAAACCAATAGCCCATTCTTCTTTGTCATTCCAGCGTTACGCATTGGAATGACAGGGCTATAGGTGTCATCCAAGTAGCTGACACGGAGCAACACGTCATACCACCGCGGCCGCTAACGGGTAGCGGAATGACAGTTCTTCAAATTGTCGGTAAACCTAAGTCACTTTAGCTATAGATTACATCAGATAACCCTTCAACTCCTTCCATTTATCCACTATACTGCTACAAGTCTTATAGCTTTTTAGTTAATGAACATTTTCAAACAGGTTTCCTCTCTAATTTCCAGCAAATTAAATGAGTTGAAGCAAAGGGGTGTCATAAATACAAGTGCGGCAAATTTTATTGTAGAGCCTCCAAGCAATAGAGCGCATGGAGATATTTACACAAACGTTGCCATGGTGCTTGCAAAGCATGAAAAGAGGAATTCAGTTGAGATTGCAGGGATCTTAGCAAGAGAATTTAAACCTTTTGATGAAGTTGCAAAAGTGGAAATAGCAGGCCCTGGTTTCATCAACATGCACTTAAAAATAGAAGTATGGCATGGAATTTTAAAACAAATAAATGAGCTAAAAACAGAGTTTGGCACCCTAGATATAGGGAACAATCAGGCCATCAATGTTGAATTTGTATCGGCAAATCCAACTGGTCCACTGCATATTGGTCATGCAAGAGGAGCAGTATTTGGTGACGTTTTGGCAAATTTATTGAAAAAAGTTGGTTATAAAGTTACTAAGGAATACTATATTAATGATGCTGGAGCGCAGATAGATACACTAATAAAGTCAGTATATTTGCGGTATAAGGAAGCTCTGGGAGAAAAAATCAGCATTGAAAAAGGTTTATACCCAGGTGAATATTTAAAACCGATAGGGAATGGGCTGGCCAAAAAATATGGCAAGGAGCTTCTAGAAAAGCAAGATAATCAGGTGATTAGGGAATATACTTTAAGTTCTATCTTAGAAATCATAAAGGAAGACATGAACTTACTTGGGGTAAGTCATGATGTTTTTACTTCAGAGTATGAGCTACAAAAAAGTGGCAAAATTGAAGAGAGTATAAAGATATTGTCTGACAAGGGTTTGGTGCATGAAGGGTACCTGGAGAAACCAAAAGGCAAAGAAAGTGAAAACTGGACTTCCAGAAAAGAAATGTTATTTCGCTCTACAAAATTTGGTGATGACGTTGACCGCGCATTGAAGAAAGAGGACGGCAGTTGGACTTATTTTGCCTCAGATATCGCTTACCATTTTGATAAGATATCACGTGGTTTTAATAATATGATAGTAGCAGTCGGTAGTGATCATAGTGGTTATATCAAAAGGCTAAAAGCAGTTGTCTCTGCACTAAGTGATGATCAAGCAAAAATAGAGGTAAAACTGCATAATATTGTGAATTTTTTCGAGAATGGCAAACCTGTTAAGATGTCCAAAAGATCAGGAAACTTCCTCACAGCAAGAGATGTAGTGGAAGAAGTTGGCAGGGACATAACTCGTTTTATAATGTTAACACGCAAGAATGATATGGTCTTGGACTTTGATTTTGCTAAAGTTAAAGAACAGTCAAAAGACAACCCTATTTTTTACGTGCAATATGCGCATGCTCGTGCTCATTCGTTAATGCGTAATGCTCCAAAAGAGCTCCCAACAGCAGACCCTTCACTTTTAAAGACAGATGGGGAGCTCTTCCTCATAAAAACCTTAGCAAAGTGGCCAAATGTGATAGAAACAGCGGCAAGGCTTTATGAGCCACACAGAATTACTTTCTACTTACTTGAAGTTGCAGAAGCGTTTCACGTTTTATGGGGGTATGGCAAGAGTGATTTAAACATGCGGTTCATACTGGAAGACAACTTAAACCTCACCGCTGCAAGAATGTTCCTTGTACAAGCCTTAGCACACGTCATCGCTTCTGGACTTTCTATCTTCAATATAGAGCCTTTGGAAGAAATGAGTTGATTTTTTTGCCATAATACATGATAATTAAAATATTATTGAAGTAGGGGTAAAATTATGACAATGAACTATGAGCAGTGGAAAAGAATGTTAAGCGCAGTTGATAAGGAGGAAGGCTTAAGTAAAGACAACGTAATTGACAAAATAAAAGAGGAATTAAAGAAATATCCAGAAGAATATAAGAAATGGGAAGAAGCTGGTTTTGATGTAGATTACCTATTTGAAATTGAAGATGATACATTAGATGATACATTAATAGCATATGATCGATTTATGTTATTGCATTCAGCTGCTAAAAATGGTCATGCAGATGTAGTAAATGCTCTAATACAAAACGGAGCAAATGTTAATGCAGAAGATAATTTTAAAAGTACTCCTCTATATGATGCTGCTAACAAAGGTTATATAGAGATAGTAAATGCTCTAATACAAAACGGAGCAAATGTTAATGCAGAAGATAATTTTAAAAGTACTCCTCTACATAATGCTGCTAGAAATGGTCATATAGATACAGTAAAAGTTCTAATAGCAAAAAGAGCAGATGTTAATGCAAAAGATATAGATGGATACACTCCTTTACATTTGGCTGCTAGAAATGGTCATGTAGACACAGTGAAAGTTCTAATAGCAAAAGGAACAGATGTTAATGCAGAAGATAATTTTAAAAGTACTCCTCTACATAATGCTGCTAGAAATGGTCATATAGATACAGTAAAAGTTCTAATAGCAAAAAGAGCAGATGTTAATGCAAAAGATATAGATGGATACACTCCTTTACATTTGGCTGCTAGAAATGGTCATGTAGACACAGTGAAAGTTCTAATAGCAAAAGGAACAGATGTTAATGCAAAAGATCAAGATGGATGGACTCCTTTACATTTGGCTGCTTACAAGTGTCATATAGATATAGTAAAAGTTCTATTAAAAAAAGGAGCAGATCTTTTATTAAAGAATAATTCTGGAAAAACTCCAAGAGATTTAGCTAGAACTGGTGATATAAAGAAGCTTCTGGAAGAAGAAGAAAAACAGCTAAAAAAACTAAACGAAGAAAAAAACGATTTACCGCAAGATAAGGATGATAATAAGGATACAACACCTCTTCTGGAAGAAACAGAAAAAAAACAACCTACATCAGCGATTAAAAAAGGTGTTTTTGCAGGTGGTGCAGTCGCAGTATTAGGCACTGCTGTAGCAGTGGCACTTTTTGTAACCGGAACGGTTGCAGTTGAGTTAATACCTATAGTAACAGCAGTGGTTGCAATTGCAGCAGCAGCACTAACAGTTGGTGGTATCACATATATGATGTTAAAACCTAGTACTAAAGTAGAAGAAGTGAAAGAAGAACAAGGCCCACCAAATGAGCAGAAAATATATGCAGGGTATTTTATGTAATCCTATTGCTTGACAATATGGTCTAATTGTTATCTAGATTCCAGTGTCACGCGTTAGAATAACAAGTGGAGTGTCTGTAGGTGTCATTCTAGTCTGGAATCCAGTTTTCTTTACAAATTCACCAAAAGTGCTTCATTCTATAACGCAAAACCCATACTCACCAAACCCAATGCATTACTTGCAATTAAGTTTCCTGGATCCCAGTGTCTGGGCACTGGGATGACAAGAAAGAGGCTACTTGGATGACACCCTGACAAACTTCATCCCGCTACGTGTTAGCGGGATCTAGAGATACCGTGACGGTATGACGTAGGACTGCTGTCATCCCGCTATGTGTTAGCGCCACGCACAACTGTACGAACGTTGTAGTTTGGGCCACCAGTGGGCAGTGCCCAGACACTGGTTCTATGCAACTTAATTAAAAACGTTTGTTTTAGCGTAAGACAACTACCTTTAGCTGATCAGCTCAGTTATAAGCAAAATTTCTGGATTCCAGACTGGAATGACACCATTTGCTGTCTTCAAAAATGAATGTTTGTACAGCTATGCATAACTCTTTCAGATTTCATAATATCTCTTGCCACTCATCTGAACAGATACCCATTTTGGAGGGATACCAATAATAGTTGTGAGCGGGTGACCACTAGTCCACAAGCATAACACGCTCACGAAACTTTAATGCGATAGCTTGATTTCTACTGAAAGACAGCATTATGCCAAGTGCAATGCTCGAAGATAAAAGAGAAGAACCACCATAGCTAAGTAGTGGCAGGGTTATGCCGGTGGTGGGAAAAACACTCAATGTTACCCCTGTGTTTATTATGAATTGTGTGATGAATTGAATTGAGATACCAAGAATCACCAATAGATTGAATAATTCATTTTCTCTATATGCAACGTAAAGCAAGCGGGCGGAAATGATGCCAAATAACATCAATGTGGCTAAGCACGTAATCAAACCAAATTCTTCTGCTAAAACAGAAAACACAAAATCTGTATGACAATCAGGAAGAGAGGTTTTTACGCTACCTTCACCAGGTCCAACTCCAGTTAATTGACCTCTTTTGAATGCTTCTAATGATTTTGTGACTTGAAAGTTATCGCGTTGCGTAAAAAAGACAAAATTGTAAATCCTTTGCTTTATATGTGGAAGGCATAAGTAAGCTATTGTAGTTCCAGTTGTGGCCATTCCTATTATGCATAGAAAGTATAAAAGTGGTATACATGCAATAAACATTTGACCAATAAAAGAATATGTTAAAAGCATGGACATACTGAAATCAGGTTGCAAAAGTAACAACACAAAAACTAACAGAAATATTATGATTGATATGTGCATTTTAAACTTCATTCCGCTGGCTAAGATACTAGCTATAACAACAGAAAAAAATGGCCTTACGAACTCAGATGGTTGAACTGAAATTTTGACAATATGTAACCATCGTTTCGCACCTTTTACCTCTATACCAAGTATTATCGCAACTGCCACTAAAATAGTAAATAAAATGAAACCTGCGAATGAGAGGTTAAGTATAGTTCTTGTGTTGAGAAAAGAAAATGTCACCAGGGTAATTAGTGACAGGACTATATAAATTGTATGGCGCCGTATAAAATAATCTTGTGGTAAAGAAAGACGCTGCGCAATTACAGGGCTTGCTGAATAAACAAGAATGAAGCTTATAGTGAGCAAAAAAAACACTGGAAGGATGAGATAATAATCCAGCGTTCTATACCAGAATTTAATATTCATTTTGTTCCAATGTGTAATGCCACTATTCCATAGCTCATATTATGAAACTCAACATTCTTAAAGCCTACCTCTTCAATTTCCATTTTAAAATCAGCCTGAGTTGGAAACTCTCTAATGCTCTTCACTAAATATTCATAAGAACTCCTGTCTTTAGCAACTATGCTGCCAATTTTAGGAATTACTTTAAATGAATATAAGTCATAAAGTTTGGTAAATATCTCATTTTGATAGTGCATAGGGGCAAATTCTAAGCAGATAAATTTTCCATGTGGTTTTAATACCCTGTGCGCCTCATTTAAAGCCTTCTTGCGGTCAGAAACATTTCGAATGCCAAAAGCTATTGTGCAATAATCAAATTCGGAGTCTTCAAATGGTAAACTTTCTGCATTCGCACATACCCAATCAAAATTAATTTGGTTTGAATTTATAGCTTTATCACGTCCTCTGCTTAGCATATTTTGATTTATGTCACATACTGTAACCTTAGCACTTGGCTCTTTTCTTACTATTCTTATTGCTATATCTCCAGTTCCTCCAGCAATATCTAAAATCTTAGAGTTTTTTGTAAAATGCACACTATTTACCATCTTATCTTTCCATAATCTGTGCATTCCGAGGCTCATTATATCATTCATGGTGTCGTAGCGACTTGCCACGGAATCGAATACCTCTTTAACTAATTGTGATTTCTTCTCGATTTTTATAGTAGACATTACGTAAAGTCGCTCAACTCCTTTATAATTAGTAAAAATTAATTTGAATTAACACAAATGTCAACGACAGGCCTTGAGCCTGTTGAAATCTTCTTCAGCGTGGTATGATGACCGAGTTAGTGGGCTTGATGCAACCACTAAGAAACCTTTGGAGTAAGCAACGTATTTATAATGCTCAAATTCCTCTGGGGTAACATACCTATCAAGTTTTGCATGTTTTGGAGTTGGTTGTAGATATTGACCAATTGTAATAAAATCAACCTCAGCACTGCGCAAATCGTCCATAACCTGAAGTATTTCCTCTTTTGTTTCTCCAAGACCAACCATAAGCCCTGACTTTGTGAAAACTTTAGGATTAATCTGCTTTACCATCTTCAACAAATATAGTGAATGAAAATAGCGAGCTCGTGGTCTTATTTTTGCATACAATCTCGGCACTGTTTCAATATTATGGTTATAGACATCAGGTGATGCAACAGCAATTGCTTCAAATGCTCCTTTCTTATTTAAAAAATCAGGAGTTAAAATCTCTATTGTTGTTTCTGAAGTTATCTTTCTAATTTCTTCTATGCACTGTATAAACTGATTTGCGCCACCATCTGGTAAATCATCACGATCAACAGAGGTAATGACAACATGTTTTAAGTTTAACTTTTTTATCGCTTTTGCTAAATTTTCTGGCTCATGAGGGTCTAGTTTATCAGGAATGCCAGTTGCAACGTTGCAAAATGCACAAGCACGAGTACAAACAGAACCAAGAATCATCACAGTAGCATGACGTTTATTCCAACATTCACCAATATTTGGACATGCAGCTTCTTCACATACCGTATGTAAGTTATGCAGTTTAACGATGTTTAAAGTTTCATTGAATACTTCACCGGTCGGAGCTTTTGCTCTGAGCCATTGAGGTTTGCTATGCATCTGAAACGGCTAACTCTACCTCTTGCTTTACTAAAACTTTTTTCAACCTTCTTTTTATCTTCTGCGCTTTTTCACTTAGTTTAATCGTTCTTGTGTTGAGCAAAAAAGCATCTAAATCACCTTTGTAATCTATAGTTCTCAAAGTTCTTGTTGCCACACGAAATCTAAACTTTTTATTCAATATATCACTTGTCAACGTAACCTTATGTAAATTTAAAAGAAAGGTACGCTTTGTTTTACGATTCGAATGTGATACCTTATTACCAAAAGATTTTTTTCTATTTGTTAATTCACAAACTCTACTCACTTCAATATACCAAATTATTCTATGTACTTAGATTACCTTATATAGTCAAATAGTCAATACTCTCTTGCTTAATTTTTATACCATATACTGCTTTGTAGCCAAAAAATATCGTAATTTTTTCTATTATAAGAGAAATCATATGCTGAATTTCTAATGCTTTACTGCCATTTGTTACTACTAGATGCAATACACCAGAATTTACATTCTGTGCATATGAGATCTTTTTCGGTTTTGTACACTCTGCTATTTCTTTCCCTACTATATTTCGCCAGTTTAAAATCAGACGTATTTCATTTTTGCTAATCTTATTTTTCATGCATTTTAATGCGTAATTTTCAATTATAGACTTTAATTTTTTTGGACCGCTACGTTTGAGCATTTTTCTGTTTTGTTTCTAGTATAACTAAATAAGTAAGGTTTACTACTACATTGGATTTCCTCAGTGCCAAATCCAAGTAGCTAACACTGGGATGACAACCTTCTAACTACTTTACAAACCTCTAGCCTCACACCGTAAAAAGCAGTATTTTTATGTAAAATTTATCTCAACGTAGCACTTGTCAGGCAAGTCGTAATCACGTTCCATCCAAAAATTTTTGTGCTGCCATCTTTGCCTCATAATTAACCTTCTAGCTGTTTTAATTGTAATTAGTTAAATTATTATTAACCTGAGTGAATTTTAAATTAGATTTAAAAAGTACAGTATTGTCTAAAATGAATGATATACGGTGTCCGAATTTTAGACTCCTTCTTTTTTGTTGTCATCCCAGTACTTGATACTGGGATCCATTTTTCTTTTTTTTCTGGATTCCAGCGTCACGCGCTAACTTTTAATAGCGATAGTTATTTCTTATTTGTTAAGATCTTTCCTCAATCCAAGCTGCTTGAATGGCTTCGAGTATTTTCTCGTTACAGCGTTTTTCATCATCATCAAATTCCTCTAAACTCAAGACCTTTTTTTTAAGCTCAGTGAATCTGATATTAATTATATTCTCATCTGGAAATTTTTCCTCTAGAGCTTCTACAATATCTTCTATATCAAGCCATTTCATACTTTTTTGTATTTATCTGCTAAGTTAAATTGGTGCCCATGGGGAGACTTGAACTCCCAAGGTCGCAAAACCCACGGATTTTAAGTCCGCTGCGTCTACCGATTCCGCCACACGGGCTTTTTTTTATCTATCTAGAGTAAAACTCTACTACTAAATTGACTTCCATGTCTGCTGAATAAGGAACCTCAGAATATTGAGGTGACCTCAAATACTTCACTGAATGCTCTTTACTATCTGTCTCTAAATAATCCGGAGCCTTGCGCTCTTGTTTTTGTTCAGCCTCTACTACTACAGGGATTTTTGCTGCCCTTTCTCTTATTTTTATTATATCACCTGGTTTCACTCGATAACTCGATATGTTGACCACCTTATCATTAACTGTAACGTGCTTATGAGATATGAGCTGCTTCGCTGCATAAATTGTTGGCACAAGACCAGAGTGGTATAAAACAGAACTGAGCCTTGATTCTAAAATACCGATAAAATTATCAGCCGTATAACCCCTTCTGTTATAAGCATCTAAAAATGTACGTCTGAGCTGCTTACTTGAAATCGCATAGTAAAACTTAAATTTCTTATGCGCAGCAAACTGCTTACCAAAGTCGGATAACTTCTTGAATCCAAGAATACCATGTTGACCTGGAGGGTATTTCCTTTTGTTTACTGGGTCTTTAGCTCTACCCCATAAATTTACACCAAGTCTACGGCTAATCCTATACTTTCTAGTGATAACAGTTGTCATATAAAAACTCTCACGATTTAACTTTAGATTATTAAGGATTTTAGCATTCAGTGTCAACTTGTTTTTGCTGATATAATCTTTTATACTTCATTTTTAAGTTTTTCTATTAACACATGAATCATTCACATTTGGAATCTATGGCAAACGCCATTCGTTTTTTATCAATTGATGCAGTACAAAAAGCAAACTCTGGACACCCAGGTATGCCACTTGGCATGGCAGATGTTGCAACTGTTTTGTTTGCTAAATATCTGAATCATAATCCTGATGATTCTAAATGGTTCAATAGAGATCGCTTTGTTTTATCAAACGGTCATGGGTCAATGTTACTATACTCAATATTATATTTGACAGGTTATACTAGCATAGATGAGCTAAAAAACTTTAGGCAAATGGGATCCAAGACCCCAGGTCATCCAGAGTTTGGCTTGACTTCCGGGGTAGAGGCAACAACAGGCCCGCTCGGTCAGGGGTTTGCCGCTGCTGTTGGCATGGCACTTGCTGAATCAATCCTTAAAAAGCAATTCAGAATCAATCACTACACTTACGTAATGCTAGGGGATGGCTGTCTTATGGAAGGAATAAGCCATGAAGCAGCATCACTTGCTGGGCATCTTAAATTGAATAAATTAATAGCCCTTTTTGATGATAATGATATCTCTATAGATGGCGCTACTTGCCTTTCCTGCTCTGATGATGTAGAGAAACGCTTCTTAGCGTATGGATGGAATGTTGACAAAATTGATGGCCATGATTTTGATGCCATATCCCTTGCAATAGAGCAAGCAAAAAAGTCTGATAAACCTACAATGATCTGCTGCAAAACTATTATCGGAAAATTTTCAAGCCGTGCTGGCACATCCTCTGCTCACAGTGGTGCTTTTTCGGAGGAAGACATCAAACAGATGAGAGAGAAATTAAACTGGAATTACGAGCCATTCCATGTGCCAGAAGATGTGAAAAACGCCTGGAAGAAAACTGTTGAGAGAGCAAGGCAAAATTACAATTCATTGTCATTCCAGCATGTGACCAGTGAAGAAGAAAAAGAATGGATCCCAGTGTCAAGCACTGGGATGACAGAAGAGAATGCTGGGATGAAAGGATATCATGCAGAACTTCAAAGGCGACTAGATGAGCGTCTGCCAGATAACAGCAATTCGGTGTCATTCCAGTGCTTGACACTGGAATCCAGTGAAAATAAAGAACTTCAAAGACGGCTAGATAAACGTCTACCAGACAATATCGATAATGTTTTGGCTAACTTGAAGAAACAAATACACGAGACAATGCCAAACGAAGCTACACGTTCTTCTTTCGGCATGGTAATGGAACTTTTAACACAACATATGCCGGAATTAATCGGCGGTTCTGCTGATCTTACTGGGTCAAATTGCACTAAATATAAGCACATGCAGGTAATAGATAGTAATAATTATAGTGGTTCTTATGTCCACTATGGAGTGAGAGAACACGCTATGGCAGCATGTATGAATGGTATGGCACTTCACGGCGCGATTCTTCCTTATGGTGGCACTTTTTTGGTATTTTCCGACTACTGTCGTCCTGCTATACGTCTTTCAGCTTTGATGAAACAGCAGGTTATCTATGTGATGACTCATGACTCAATTGGAGTGGGAGAAGATGGCCCAACTCACCAACCAATAGAGCATTTAGCCTCTCTTCGTGCTATACCAAATCTATATGTTTTTAGGCCAGCCGATGCAGTTGAAACTCTAGAGTGTGTTAGCATTGCACTCGAAAAAAAAGAATCACCTGCACTGTTTGCGCTCTCAAGGCAAAACGTAAGTTACATGCGCAAATTCTATTTTGATATCGATCAATCTGCTAATCTATCGAAGTTTGGTGCATATGTTTTGTGTGAATGTTCAAAAGAATTAAAAGTGACAATATTTGCTACGGGGTCCGAGGTTGAAATTGCAGTTGAAGCAAGGGAGAAATTGCAGGAAAAGGGTATAGGTACAAGGGTTGTTTCTATGCCATGCTGGAGACTTTTTGATGAGCAAAGTGATGAATATAAAGCGGCAATATTAAATAATGACAGCATCAAAGTTGCAATTGAAGCTGGAAGTGAAATGGGTTGGCATAAATATATAGGTTCAAACGGTATATTTATTGGCATGAAAAGCTTTGGAGAATCAGCACCTTATAAAACACTTTATGAGCATTTTAATATCAGCGCTGATCACGTAGTAAAATGTGTGTGTGAATTTTATCATTCCACTGTATATATTCAATAGAAACCACTTGACAAACTCTGCCAGCCCCTTTATCATGAAACTGAAGGTATTCAGTTATCTTCATCTGTGCAGATTAAACAGCAAGAAAACAACGTAGTTGGCGTCTTATTTTTAATTTTTTGCACTATGTGCACCTTATGTCTTCACAACATTTCTAGGTTTTTACCTACACAAGCTGAAACGCGCTTATAAGTCGTTTAAGACAGTATAGTACGCCAATTTGCAGGATTAGAGAGTGACAACTAGCTAACAAAGGATTTCTTTGCCTTTTTTTCTGCTTAGTAAATTTCTTAAACATTTAAACAAAGGTGAGTTGCATTTAAAAGCAGCTAAATTGCAGTGTTTAAGACTTAAAAAACGCCAATACTGAAAGTAGACAATGACTAGGGCTTCTTTTGCCTTTTTTTCGTTTGGTAAATTTCTTAACGTTTGTAGCTAAAGTAACTTAGGTTCACCGACAACCGTCATCCCGCTACTTGTTAGCGGGATCTATGCTAAGAGATACCGCGGCGGTATGACGTAGGACTGCTGTCATTCCAGTGCCAGCTACTTTCATGACATCATCATAAAGTAAAATGAGATCCCAGTGTCACGCACTGGGATGACAGGAGAAGGTACTGGGATCTAGCCTTTATTATTTGGTTGAAATTAAGTCTTCTGGATCCCAATGTCAGCTACTTTCATGACATCATCATAAAGTAAAATGAGATCCCAGTGTCACGCACTGGGATGACAGGAGAAGGTACTGGGATGACACCGTCATAAAGGAACCAGTGCCTGGGCACTGCCCTCTTGGATGGAAACCAGTGTCAGCTACTTGGATGCATCCCACCATGTCATTCCAGCGCGTGACGCTGGAATCTAGTAAACCTTTAGCTATATTATGTCATGGTCTCCTGAACTATTCGGTGGTTCTAACACAACTGGTTGGTCAGATTCAGATGATGATTGTATTGGCTCATCAGACCCAAACAACCATGAAAAAACCCCACCAAAAAATGATGCAATTAATGAAAAAGGCTTCATAAGTATACTAAACAAACTACCAAAAAAAGAGCTCGGCTGTTCTTCTGTTTGTGCAGGTTCTATGGGAGCAATAGGCTGTGCACTTCCGGTTGCTACATCAGTTCCTTTTTCTGCACTGGTGGCGGGTTGTCCTCCATTATTTTGTGTAGGTCCTGTAGGTTGACTACCGTTGCTTACACCAGTTCCTTTTTCTGCAATGTCTGATTCTGATTTAGCATCACCTTCTTGCTTTTCTTTCTTTTCTGTACCAGCATCTTCTTCTTGAACCCCTTTACTATCCGTCGATGGCTCATCAATTAAACCAGCATCAGGGCTTTCTGCGGCTTTTTGAAATAGAGTTTTTATTTCTTCGTTAGTAGTTAAATCGAAAGGAGTTTTTTCATCTTTATCTTTTACATTAATATTTGCTCCTGCTTTTATTAGAGCGTCTACTACCTCTTTGTTGTTATTTCGAGCAGCAAAATGTAAAGGAGTCTCTTCTTTATCATTTTGTGCATTAACATTTGCCCCTTTATCCAATAGGGCTTTTACTACATCTTTTTCGCCATTTCCAGCAGCAAAATGTAAAGGAGTCCATCCACCCTTATTTTATGCATTAACATTGATCCCATTTACTTTCAGTAGGGCTTCTACTACCTCTTTATAGCCATTGAAAACGGCAAAATGTAAAGGAGTCCATCCATACTTATTTTGTGCATCAACATTTGCCCCTTCATCCAATAGGGCTTTTACTACATCTTTATAGCCATTTAGAGCAGCAAAATGTAAAGGAGTCCGTCCACCCTTATTTTGTGCATTAACATTGATCCCATTTACTTTCAGTAGGGCTGCTACTACCTCTTGATGGCCATTGAAAACGGCAAAATGTAAAGGAGTCCATCCACCCTTATTTTGTGCATTAACATTGATCCCATTTACTTTCAGTAGGGCTTCTACTACCTCTTTGTCATTCTTTTCAACAGCCAAATGTAAAGGAGTATTTTCAGAATCATCTGTTGCATTAACCTGTGCTTTTCCTTCTTTACCCAACAGATTTTTTACATCATCAATATTACCGTTTTCAGCAGCCTTAAGCAGTTTATCATTGGCCTTTTTTACGCTTTGCAATAGATCTTGTATTCCTTCATCAGTGGCTAAATTGGAAGGAGTCTTTCCTTCATCATTTTGTGCATTAACATTTGCCCCTTCATCCAATAGGGCTTTTACTACATCTTTTTTGCCATATTCAGCAGCCCAATGTAAAGGAGTACATCCACTATTATTTTTTGCATTAACATTTGCCCCTTTATCCAATAGGGCTTTTACTACATCTTTTTCGCCATTTAGAGCAGACCAATGTAAAGGAGTATTTCCAAAATTATCTGTTACTATATCTTCATTTACATCACTCATCCCACACCTCCTGTAAAATTATATTATCACGGCAAAGCCGTTAATAATCTATGACCTTTATGTTCCTGGATCACGCAAATAATGCCCATGTTTTTCAGTATATTTGAGCAGGCTGTACATAAGAATTGCAATTGTAGAGCATATTATTGTTAATAGTAAATTTGGTAAAATGCCATAGCGAAAAAATTTTCCTACTATATATATTCCTATAGCCCCAAACATCATATTGCAGAATGAGAGGACTGCACTACCAAGCCCTATACCTTTGATCGTTTCTAAAGCAGAAGTTACGTTATTGCTGATTACTAATGCAAGCCCAATATTGGCTGGAATCCAGGCAACTTGAAGAATTAATATATTTAACTTGTCCGCGAAATAAAAATATACCAATAAACTATCAGATATTATCGGTAACACCAAACCTATTATTAGCATTTTGCTAACCCCTACTTTTGGTACATACCTTCTATTAATTAAAGTTCCAATTATGTAAAATATGACTATGATCGATATGAGGTAGCCAAAATACTGTACTTCAATGCCCATTGATTCAAATATGAACGGGTAGTTAGCAACATATGCCCAAAGCCACATGAAAGTTAATCCATGAATGGCTGAAAACCCAAGGAAACGATAATTTCTAAATATTGATATGTATTGCTTGAAGATATTAGTAGTTATGTTAGTTATACTGGTTTCATTTTTATTCACAATGAGTGTTTCTTGTAACTTAAAGTAAATAAAAATAAGCATAGCAATTGCCGCAAGTGATATAATAAAAAACAAAAATTTCCAACTATACCCATGTGAAATTATATAACCGCCCACCACTGGAGCTATTCCAGGTGAGAGTGCCACTACCATATTTAACTTTGAAATTACTCTCGAGTATTCACTACCCGAGTACATATCCCTTATTGCTGCATACCCAACAACACCTGCAACACCTGCCCCTGCTCCTTGTATGAAGCGAATTAGTATCAAGAGCGCAATACTGTCGGCTATATAACACATGATACTTGCTAAAGTAAAAATTGTCATACCAATCAGCATCATTGGACGCCTACCATAATGGTCCGATAATGGACCATAAATTAATCCAGATACTGCAAATCCAACTAGATTCAAGCTAATTGTAAGCTGCACTACACTGCCTTCTACTTTAAAATAATTGGCAATGCTTGGTAGTGCAACTGAGTATAGGTCAGTTGCCATATCGACAATTGCTACAGACAATATCATAATAAGAGAGATGATATTTTGCGAAAGAGCTGTTTTCACTTAATGATTTACTGGATTAAATATACTTGATTATAATATATTTTTTTCATTAGTATAAGTACAATGTTACATAGTAAACGATGTCATTCGAGTAGCGGACACTGTCCTCCTTTGTCATCCCAGTGCCTTGACTACTTGGATCCAGGAATTTTATTAAGTTGGTAAGCATAAAAGTAGCCGTTTTATACAACGTTTTGATGATTATGAAAAAGCTGGATTCCAGACTGGAATGACACCCTCCTAGTGGATTCAAATCACAATGTTCGTACAGTTATGTGCTTTGACACTGGAATCTTAAGCTAAAATCATAAAAAGCCTAAATTTCAATATTTTATCTTCAATTATTCAGGTTTAAGTTTAAATACTGAGCATCAATTGTTCAGGACCTTTGCTTCCGTGTTATCCAACGAATCACCATAAGTCACTGCTTTGAGGTAAAATTTTCTCCCTGATTGCACTTCAAAAGAAATTATTGAATCATCAAGTAAGGTAAATTTCTCACCTCCTGTATGCTCATACTCTTTAGTACCTTCTTGCCCTCTAATTAGGTTGCTAAGCTTATATTTATTTTTATCTATGAGTTTAGTACTCTGGAATTTCACTATCTCTTTTCCGATTAATGCTGAATTTGAATCGATAATTCCTAGCAGCTTACCAAAACGTAATACTATTACAAGCCCCTCATCGGTAGATTCCATTACATATCCGTAAGTAGACTGTTTATTTGTGCTTGCGATAGGCTTATAATCCTTATCGTTGTACGAAATAAAGAGCGTTGCTCCCTTCCAATTCCTTTCCTCACCAATTAAAGTAAAGCTTGCAATATTACCTTTAACATGCGGTAAATCTATCATTTCTACGATGGTTTTGCTGATATGAGAAGGAGGGTATTCCTTCAGCATAAGAGACCTTGTTGAAGGAAAAGAAAGCTTATATATGGAGCTGTCATAACCAACACCACTTACTTGAATGGACATGCTTTCAAATTTTGTTTTTATAATTCTCACCGTATGCTTTTTCTCACCGTCTAAAATCGTTATGACATCACTTGGCGCAAGCCACGCATATTTTATCGGCAGCTTGAAATTGTATATATTTCTCTCTTGCCACGAAGAATAAAGTAAAACCTCAGCTATATTTTGCGCCTCTCCCTCCTCCATAATGAGCGGTATTTCAACTGTTGCAGCAGTGCCTTGCTTTGGCAACTCAGCATATTTAACATCAATTGGATAGCCAAAATTGCGATTAAAATAAACGACGTTAACTTTATTGTTTAAATCCAGTTGACTAATATTAACAAGTTTTGAATTGTTACTGAAAACCGTTTCACCAATTGGCATTACAGTTGTAACTCCCCTGCCCTTTTGGACAAATTTCAGTTTAGAGCCCTGCTCAACCACATCAAAAAAATAGCAACTTTGCAGCATTTTAATAATTGAACGTACGGGTTGCTGGTCATTTATTACATATCCAGACAATAACCCTTTGACGCCACCTGTATCGAACTGATTGCTTTTTAAACCTGTTTTTTGTAACAGATCCAATAAAACATCGGAAATATTAAGCTGTGAAAGCTTTCCCTGAATCCAATGTCCTGTCTGCCAATTATGGCAGTCAGTCCACACATCACACAAATTGGGAAAGTAAGGAAATGGCCTTGCATCCCATGCCCAGAGAAACATTTTTTCTACCATTTCTGAGCTTTGCCACTTCTTTAGCGTTCCTTCAATTGCAATTTTTTGTGAAAGAAAGCTCACCTCTCCGTTTGAATATCGTGGATATTTGCTCTCTATGCTGCCTTTGTCAACAAACACATTTGGCTCATTAGTGCAGCCGTTCATACTGGGAAATCCATATTCAGTAAACCATATTTTTTTCATTTTTGGTTGCCATTTTGTTTTACTACCACCGGGGTTTATGTGAGTTTCACTCCACCATTTCTCTATATTTTTCCACGCATACCTGCTGTCGTTATACTTTACTTTTTCAGGCTCACTTTTTGAGTAATCATAGAAATAATCATACCCCACTCCACTGCTCCAACCACCCATTACATCTTCCGCAGAATAGCCAAAAGGAGGCTCTGGACCATCAGTCAGTGGAAAATAAGCATCTATGCCAACAACGTCGATGTACTGTGAAGACCACAGTTCATCCATATTATACCAACCATCATATGAGTGGTATTCGCTCCAATCCGCAGCGTAAGTTACTGTTACTTCTTTTCCAAGATCAAGTTTTATCTGCTTTGCAAGCTTAACTAGCTCTGCCACTGCAGGGTAATTACCTTTTTCATCTCTGATTTTGGTAAGTTCAACAAATTCAGAACCAATGATAAACCCTTCCACTTTAGTTTGTTTGGCAATGCTTGCATAATGCTCTATAAATTTGTTGTACTGATTCTTAAAAAAATCACTTATATCCCCAGGAGTCCCGCTCAATCTTCCTCGCCACTCTTTGTTCTTTGTATCAAGTAAGGGCATCGGATAGAGCATCACCTTGTAGCCTCTGCTGTGTAGCTCTTCTATATATCTTATTAGCTCTGAATCACTAACTGTGCCACCATATCTTGGGTTTCCATTATCGTCTTTTGAAATTAGCTGAGCATCATCTCTGGTACTACTTCCTACTTGCCAATCATCAGGTAATATTGCGGAATCATCTTGAAATTCAACTGCAGGGTATATTTTACAATCTTTAATGTTCACAGATCATTCACAAACCAATTGACTACTACCGATACCCACTCAACATTTGGTAAATCTCCCTTTAATTGATCCAAAGAAAGCACTGCATCGCTCTTTTTAGTGTGGTTGTTATGATTTACCCTTTGTGCCAGCCCATATGGGATATATTGGTTGCTGCTTATTTTCTCTTGCGCGATTTTCTTCTGTATTTTTGTATCATATACAAACTCTCCTGAGCCTGGTATTATATTGATATTCTGAATATTTTCTACTACTGAAAATCCGCTAGGCTTTAATATAGTCTGCACTTCAAATGTGAATACCGGAACGCGGTTATTATAGTCTGCTAAAGGAAAATTCTTGATGACTATGTAAGATATTCCCCTATAAGCCGGCACACCTTCGATTGACGACATAAATGGATCAGGATTTTGGTCTTCTGTACCGCGGTAAAAAGTATAATCTATTTCATCAAAGCTAAGTAATGTTGTATCTGCCCAGATTCTGTTTAATTTTTCTACTTTCCCCTTGCAGATCGCAATTGCAAGCGTTGCATAGTAATTATACTCAACATTCATACCTCTTCCAATTTTGCTTTTGGTGGTTATCGCCTCTTCTTTTATTGGCTGTGACCAAATAATGTTCCCTGCAATGCGAGCAGTGCCATAGATAATTGGTATCGTCCTTCCATAGGTTGAGGTTTGAACTTGCAGATTTTTTAGTCTCGCACCATGCGTTACTTTCTGCTCAGCATCAAGGCTAAACATCGCACCATCAAGCTGCGCACCAAGAAGAGCACCGAGTTCTGAGCCGATAATCTGGCCAATTGGACCAAAAATGCTGCCTGCTTGACCAAAAATTGATGATAAAACTATTGTAGACATGATAATCCTCCTTTTTGTTTCTATAGTTAATGTAGGCTCTACGTCATGCCGCCACGAACCGTCATACCGCGATTCATTCGCGGTATCTCTTAGCATAGATTCCGCTAACTAGTAGCGGGATGACGAGCTTATCGTTATGCCGCCGCGAACCGTCATACCGCGATTCATTCGCGGTATAGATTCCACTAACTAGTAGCGGAATGACGAATTTGTCGTTTTACAGCCACTTGGATGACAATTTGCCACTAAATAGTAGGAAATTCAATAGCTTAAAATGAATAGTTGAAGTTTTTAATTAAGAAAAGCACATGAGTAAATCGTGTAGCTATAATTATTGTAAGCAACAATGAAAAAGTGCGGAAGTAGAAATTTGAGTTGACAAAATAAGAAAAAATATAGTATATTAAAAATATTGATACTAACTTAAACTAATTATGCCAACAGTAGTAAATACACCAGACAACATACAAAGACCGTCAAAATTAAAAAAAGCAAAAGAAATTCTGCTAGCTCCTGTAAGGTGGCTAATCACAGGTTTATTTGTAGTACTTTTTATAATATTTTTTATTCCTCCCCTGGTGTTTTTCTTAATCGCCAAGGTATTGAGTAAGCTATATCTTTTTGCAGGAGGCAAAAGAACTGAAGCATTTATGGAGGCAGCATGTATCCCACAAACAACGCATGATACTAATGTAAATGATGCAATTAATATTAACGTTCAAAAGCTAAAAGAAAACTATGGCGAGCCTGATGTTGATGATAAGTTTATAGAGGAAATAGAAGGATTTATTGATCAGTTAGAGTGCATAGCAAATGGCACACAAAAAGCTGCAGATAAAGATCAACTTAGAGAAGATGAGAAAAAACATGCACTTGAGTGCTTGGAGCGTATAAAAAATAACCCTGATACACATAGTGGAAGCGGGTTAACATTGAAGCAAGTTTTAAATTTAGCTTGGAAGGCTTGCAACGATCAAACTAGAGCAAATGCTGATCATAATATAGATATTAATACCCGCATATCACAGAGAAAATATCAACTGGTTAAACATTTAGTAGAATCGCAAACAGAATACGGAGTGCGTGGTGGTCGTGGTTCAAGTGCATGTTTTACTGGTACCTTCAACAGTATTGTCTCTTCCTTGTACATTTTTGAAGAGTTTTCCTTCTTGCAAAAAGCAGATAAGAATACTATAAAGCAGGAATTTGAAAATGAGCTGCAAAAAAAGGGAGAAGAACTATTTAATCAGCTTTCCAATGATAAAGAAAAAAAAGAAGTTGCAGAAGCTTTAAGTAATCCTTCTACAAATTTCTTTTCAAGCTATGTAGAGTTATTTAAAAACCACTCTGCACGTGCAGTTTTAGGTGATAAAGAATGCGACAAATTAGTTAAAACTTATCTTAGTAATCTTCAGTACAATAGCACAATATCTTGCTTTACCTAAAGTAATCACTTTACCAGCGGCAAAGTGATACCATGCTGATTCATATATTTTCCTTTCATATCATCATATGATTTTTCACACTCACTTTCGCCGCTTAAAAATACGAATTGGCATGCGCCTTCATTAGCGTAAATTTTTGCAGGAAGTGGGGTGGTGTTTGAGAATTCGAGTGTGACATGACCTTCCCATCCAGGTTCTAAGGGAGTAACGTTTACTATAATTCCACACCTTGCGTAAGTTGATTTACCAACACAAATGACCAGTACATTTCTTGGTATACGAAAATATTCCACTGTGCTTGCAAGCACAAAGCTATTTGGTGGAATTATGCATACGTCTGTTTCTTTATCTATAAAACTATTCTCAGAGAAATTTTTAGGGTCCACGATGGCTGAATTAACGTTAGTAAAAATTTTAAATTTATTATCCACTCTTGCATCATACCCATAAGACGATAGTCCGAAAGATATAACACCTTTGCTGCTTTTGTGATCCACAAAAGGCTCTATCATTCCAAAATTTTCAGCTTTTTCTCTGATCCATTTATCTGGCATAACTGCCATAATTGCCCCTTAAAGTTGTGTAATACTTACAATAATATAAAATAAAATTTAAATGTAAACTGTAGCTTTTGTCATGCAAGTAGCTTGTATCAAATCACAATGTTCATACAATTATGCGCATGACGCTGGGATGACAATGGATTATTAACTAACAAATTGTACATGGTAAATGATGTCATTCCAGTCTGGAATCCAGAAAACTTAACTTTATACCAGGTAATAAGAACTGGATCCCAGTGTCTGGGCACTGGGATGACATCCTCCTAGTGGAAATTGCTCTCAAATCACAATGTTCGTACAGTAAGCTGCTTGCAGACACCATTGTTACAATGTTCATGCAATTGAAATAGCGGTCAATTGGATTAGCTATAGGTCAATCACAAGAGAAAATTAAAGCTTTTCAGTTTGATTTTTTATTACAATAATTAGATTTATGTTCTTAACTAAAAATAATGCTTAGAAACTTTCTCCTGATTTTTGTATTCGTATTATTCACGCCGCTGTCAAATGCTGATGCCAGGAAATACATCAGAATTGTTGGATCTTCAACCGTTTTTCCTTTTATCTCATTTGTAGCCGAGGAGTTCAATCGTGTATTCTCTTTTAAGACTCCAGTTGTGGAATCGATAGGAA
Source organism: Wolbachia endosymbiont (group A) of Norellia spinipes (assembly GCF_964273535.1). Taxonomy (NCBI): domain Bacteria; kingdom Pseudomonadati; phylum Pseudomonadota; class Alphaproteobacteria; order Rickettsiales; family Anaplasmataceae; genus Wolbachia; species Wolbachia endosymbiont (group A) of Norellia spinipes. Next base: position 539,968 of record NZ_OZ187006.1, on the reverse strand, counting down.
GTGGATCAGGGTTCAAAATGTTTTGCTCAGGAATAGGGGAAGACACGCCAGACATCACCACTTCATCTCGCCCTATGAAGGAAGTAGAAAGAGAACTATGTAAAAGAAATAAAATTAATGAAGTGATAGAGATCATCATTGGCTATGATGGAATTGTCATTGCAAATTCAAATCAAAGCCATAGATTTGATTTCACAAAAAAGGACTTATTTGAAACTTTATCTGCATATTCTCAAGAAAATGATAAATTAGTAAAAAATAATAAGAAGTTTTGGTCTGATGTAAATCAAGCCTTACCAAAAACAGAAATTGAAATTTATGGTCCACATCAAAATACAGGCACATACGAAACTTTGGTTAATTCTATTATGTTCAATCAATATTCATGCATGAACTCGAGAATTTTCAAAGAGAATTATAAAGATCAGGAAGAAAGAAAGAAAGCATGTGGTAATATAAGGGATGACGGAAGGTATATAGAAGTTGGAATTAATGAAAACATAATAATACAAAAATTGAAAAGTAACAAGAACGCTTTAGGGATATTTAGTTTTAGCTTTTTAATGAGGAATCAAGATAAAATACAAGGGAGCACAATTGCAGGAATTGAGCCAACTTACGAAAATATATCATCGGGAAAATATATATTAGCAAGACCTCTATACCTTTATATAAAGAAAGAACACCTGGATACTGTTGATGGATTAAGAGAATTCATAAAAGAAATTATAGATTCGATCGGCATTGAAGATGGGTACCTATCTAGGCTTGGTCTAATCCCACTTTCAAGTGAATATATAAAGAAAGCTTCAGCAAAGGTTTATGATATAACGTGACGGCAACACTTCCTTCTCCTGTCATCCAAGCAGCCTCCTTTTTTTGTCATCCCAGTGCGTGACACTGGGATCCAGACTTTAATTATTATACTCGTAAATAAGTGTAATAGATAATGGTCCTGGTGAGAAAAAAGTTCACCTCAAATGCAGTATTTTTGTTGAAATAGCTCAACTGGATGCCAGTGTCACGCACTGGCATGACACCATTTGTTGTAAACTCACTTTTATGGTTATCTTTTTATACTACCTTGTCTACCTTATTTTGTCGCTTTCCTGAACGGATACATATTCTTTGTCTAGCGTAGTCAGACCCCAGCGCAGCGCGCTGGGATGACAATGGATTACTAATTAGGCAGTTCTTGTTTTGTTGCAACACTGAGAAAGATCTGGGTCCGAGCTTTTCGTATTTGGGCTTTCTGATTTCTCACAAAACTTAGCAATACCAGCACCCATTAATATAACTGCTGCCAAAACTGTTAAAGCCAGTGCAACTACAGGATATGCTAGCACATAGGCTGCAACAGCACCAGCTACGCATAGTCCAGTAACACCTAGAGCAATCTTCCCTTTGTGTTCACTCCAGAAGTTTGTATCGTTCTTTTCTGGGGTTTTGTTATCTGCTTCATTTGTTAATTCAGGGTTTGCGGTGTTAATTACTGGGTTTTGACCTAGATCAGTGTCATCTATACAAGCATTAAGTTCATCATTCTCAAACAGATCATGATTGATTTCTTGTGAAAATCGAGTCGCATACTCTTTATCCCATGCTATCTGATCATCAGCCTTGGCATTATCTAGTGTATCTTTACTAAGTTTTTCCTCAAATTTTTGAATCAAATCTTGAAAGCATTGCTCACCTACTCCAGGTATTTTAGCAAAACGTTTTTGTGCCTTTACAAGTTTACTCATTACATAGTTATTTCCACGGTGCTCATACCCAAGGAGCTGTGGAGAAGCAGCATTAAACATTAATTCAAAGATTTCTTTTATCTTTTCCACATCTTCTTGGTTCAATTCTTTACTATATTTAACTTCCAGAGGATAAACTAAAAAGGCATCTACGTCTCCATCAACCCAATATACTATTCAATCTAAAACACTTTGTACATTTTCACCACAATTCTCTAATGCTGCTTCAACTTGATTAACATTAAGACTTTTTATTGCATCTCTTAGTATTGAACTAAGATCCATTACCCTCTTGTGCTCTTCCATTTCTTGAATAACTGTTTCAAGAGCAGGTATGTCACTAAGGACAGTTTCTCTTAGAGAGTTTTCAAAACTCTCTATTGCATGATCACACACAGAATCACGAATTTTTTGATTAGTTTTCTGCCAAATTAGTTCAATGATCTTTACGCTTTTTTCAAATTTTTCTTTATCTTCAACTATATCGTTAAGGCGAGTAATAGCAAAATATAAAATGATATCTTTTTCACTAGTCGGAGCTCCCTCGTGTCTCAAAGCTGCTTGTATATCATCATTTTCATTACTGTTGAATATTTCCTGGACCATTTTAAGGTTGTTCTCGCTGATTACTGTAATTAATGAAGTTTGAATTTTTTGTTGTATGTCAGTTAATTCAGTCATATTTTACCTCTATTTTCTATAAAGTTTAATTATCATATATATTTACAAGTAAGTCAAGTATATTGTTAATAACTGTTAATAAAGGCCAACAAAATGCTTGACGTTAGAGTAGCTTTTATGGCTTTGTATAGCGAGGAAATAACTCTATGAAAAATCATCAACGTTTACAAACTTTACGTTCAATTGTATTTATTGTGGGAATATTCCTATTGTTATTTAGCTTAGCAATGCTTATTCCTGCTATTACTAATAAATGTCTCAGCTACGAATGGAAAAATTTTCTCGCTGGATTCATAATTACCTGCACATCTGGCGTAATTTTTATTTTACTCGGTAAATTAAATGGCATGCCGGCAATTTTTGCAATTACTAGTTGCACCTGGATTGCCTTGTCTTTGTTTGCAGCTATTCCTTTCTATTTTGACAATCTGAGCTATGTTGATGCATTATTTGAAACGATATCTGGCATCACAACCACAGGGGCAACTATATTTAATGATATTGAAAAACAATCTCCAGGAATACTGCTATGGAGAGCAATGCTACATGGCATGGGGGGTTTTGGTGTAATCACTTTAGGAATTGCAGTTTTTCCTATGTTTAAGATTCTCAGCCTAAATAATTTACTTTATTCTGAATATTCAGATGCTACAAAAAGGAAGTTGCCGAACACGCGAAGCGTAGTAATTCATATTACAGCAATATATTATGGCCTAATTTTGTTATGTATATTTTCCTATTATCTGGCTGTCATGCCACTATTTGACGCAATATGTCACGGAATGTCCGCTGTATCAACTGGTGGATTTGCTAACTATAATGATTCTATAGGGCACTACAATAACCCTATGTTAGAAGTCATAACGATCATTTTTATGATTTTGGGTTCTCTGCCTTTTTTTAGCTATTTAAAAATCATAAGACGGTTAGACATTTGCTATGATGAACAGGTCTCTTACTTTGTTAAGATAGCTATTGTTTCATCTTTATTTGCTTGTTTTTGGTTGTATCAAAATGTTGATTTAGGAGTGTCATTATCATTTAGATACAGCACGTTTACCATCACCTCTTTAATTACGTCAACTGGTTATGCAATCTGTAATCATATAGATTGGAGCTTCATTTCAGTCTTAGCTTTTTTTCTAACCTTTGTTGGTGGATGTAGTGGTTCTTCAAGTGGTGGCATCAAAATCTTTCGTTTGATCATTTTTCTAAAGTCTATAGGAAATCACTTTCGCCTTTTATTAAACCCAGGTGCAGGTAATAGGGTAAAATTCAACGGAAAAACCCTGGAGAATGATGAAGTTCACTCTGTCTTTATATTTTTTGCAATTTTCATGTTAACGTTTACCATTTCATCAATAGTGATGTCTTACTTAAGCAATGCAGACTTTATAACTAGCATCAGTTCAGTCTCTGCAACGCTTACAAATTCTGGCCCGGGATTTAGTAATTTAATAGGCCCTTCAGGTAACTATTCTTCTTTCAGTAATGAAGTAAAATTATTTTTGTCGTTTTTGATGCTGCTTGGTAGACTTGAAATATTGCCAATCTATTTTTGTATAGGTAATTTATTCTTATTTAATAGAAAGAAATAGTTGGTAAAGTTGTGAAACTTGATATTATAGCTAAACTGACTTACGACAATTTGAAAAACCGTCATTCCGCTACTTGTTAGCAGAATCTATACCGCGAATAAATCTACAGATGTACGAACATTGTCTATCAGGAGGGTGTCATCCCAGTGCCCAGACACTGGGATCCAGGAATTTTATTAAGTTGGTAAGCATAAAAGTAGCCATTTTATGTAAAAATACAACATTTTGATGATTATGAAAAGGCTAGATTCCAGTGTCAAGCACTGGAATGACACCATTCGCTGTACAGTTTACCTTTAAAAATGAATGTTCGTACAGCTATGGAATAAATCGCGGTATAGCTATAGATAGTATCAGCTGTTTAATAAAAAGATCGTAGCTAAACCAAGAAACATAAGAGCTGAGAGAATATCAGTTGTTGCCGATGTTAGGATTGAAGAAGAAACTGCAGGGTCAGACTTTAAACGGTGAAGCATTATAGGAATGAAAGTTCCGATGAACGTTGCAATAATTGACATCATAATCATGGAGACCACAAAAATCATCTCCACTTTGAAATTGTGAAATCTTATTGCTAATACTACGAGTGAAATGGTAGATAAAATTACCCCGTTTATAAGACCTATTAAAAATTCTTTCATCAGTACTCTTTTTGCATTTTGCTCAGTTAGATATTTTGTTGCGATTGCCCGGATGGTTAGCGTTACTGTTTGGGATCCTGCATTTCCGCTCATTGATGCAATTATCGGCATGATTATTGGCAGTACTATAAAACTTTTTATTACATCATCGAAAAAGCCAACTACTATGGAACACATTGTTGCAGCTAAGAGGTTAAACAGTAACCAAGGTAGCCTTTTAATTATAGTTTTATGTATAGGGGCATTTATATCGGCTTTAGAAGATACACCGCTTATTTTGAGTACATCCTCTTCTGTTTCTTGTTGAACAACTTTTATCACATCTTCAATTAAGATCACACCAATAATTTTACCATTCTTATTTACTACCGGAGCCGATAATAGAGAGTAATCTTTAAATATTCTTGCTACTTCCTCTTGGTCTACTCCAGTTTTAATGATTTTTATGTCATGATCCATTATCTCTTTTATTATTGTGTCTCCTGAGTGAGATATTACCTTATTTAAATTAACACTGCCTATAGGCTCTAATTTTGAGTTGATAATGAATATCTGGTGAAATCTTTCTGGTATTTTTTTATAGTTGCGCAAGAATTCCATTAGCTGATTTATCGTCCAATAATATGGAGCTATAACCATATTTTTATGTATCAACCTTCCTGCACTTTCTTCTGGGTATGATAACAACTCCTCTACTAATTTTTGAGTTGCATTGGGTAAGTAGTTAAGTATGTTTTCTATAGACTTTCTATCCAAATCTTTCACTATGGTTACTATATCTTCTACATCAAGGAGCATTAGTAACTTTGCTGTATTTTCTATTCCCAATGTTTCTATGATCTCTCTTTGTAAATCTGGCACTACATGCACTAGGGCATCACTTAACAAATGTTGATCGAGGATATTAACTAATTTCTCCCTGTGATCACTGATTGAAGTAGATAAAAAATAAGCTAACTGAACGCTATCTATCGTTTTTACAATATTACAAACATTTTCTAGCTCCTCGTTATCAAGTGACTCTATTAAGTCATCAATAGCCTTTTTGTCTAAACCATAATGAAAACTTATTTTAATATTCATTACTTTACCTTATTTTTTAATAAATATACACACTTGATTTCCTTAAACATTAAAGTATAATGAAATTATTTTGAATTAACTATCATATGGTTAAATTTCTATTTTGTTTGCTGTTATTGTTAGTAATAGTAAATATATTAAAATCTAAAGTATAATGAAAACTTATTCAGAAATTTTCGAATACTTTCAAGGCTTAAATAAAAGTATTTCTCTTATCAGGAGGTGTCTTTGACATAGAAAAATTAAAGTTGCGTCTTGAAGAGCTGGATTCCCAAGCGTCGAATGATAATCTGTGGCAAGACAATCAAAAGGCACAAGAAATTTTAAAAGAACGTTCTAAAATTAAGCATGACGTAGAGTTGTTTTTAAAGTTGGAAAGCGATTACAACGATGCCATTAGCTTAATGAAGTCTGCTATTGATGAGAATGATGAAGAATTTTTCTCTGAAGTTGAAAGTGAATTAGCTAAGCTAGAGAAATTAATCAAACTTAAAGAGACAGAATCCTTATTTACTGGTGAAGCAGATAACAATAACTGCTTTTTAGAAATCCACTCAGGAGCTGGTGGAACAGAGAGCAATGATTGGGCTGAAATGCTGATGCGCATGTATGTAAGATGGGCAGAAATTTATCACAACTTTAAAGTTGAAGTTGTAGAAAAATTAGAAGGAGAGTCGGTTGGTATAAAGTCTGCAATGATAAAAATCGTTGGAGAAAAAGCTTATGGGTGGGCAAAAAGTGAAAGTGGAATTCACAGGCTGGTTAGAATATCGCCGTTTGATGCAAATGGTAAACGTCATACCAGTTTTGCAAGTGTAGGAGTAACTCCAGTGATAGAAGATTCAATTGATATTGCTGTGGATGAAAAGGATCTAAAGATCGACACCTACCGTGCTTCCGGAGCAGGCGGTCAGCACGTGAACAAGACTGAAAGTGCGGTACGCATTACGCATATTCCAACTGGTGTTGTAGTTCAATGCCAAAATGGTCGTTCTCAACACAGAAATAAGGATGAGGCGTTAAAATTACTTAAAGGACGTTTGTACCAAATTGAACTGGAAAAAAAAGAACAAAAGATGGCTGAAGAATATGGTAAAAAATGCGATATAGGCTGGGGCAATCAGATCAGATCGTACGTTATGCATCCATATCAAATGGTGAAGGATTTAAGAACTGGACATGAAGTGGGTAATATAAATTCTGTTTTTGATGGTAATATAGATTGTTTCATAGTTAGTGTGCTTACTAAGCAAAATTAGGTAGGGTTAACTTTCTTGTCATAATATATGATAATTAAAATATTGTTAAAGTAGGAGTAAAGTTATGACAATTGAACACGAGCAGTGGGAAAGAATGCTAAGTGCAATTGATGCTGACAAAAATTTAAGTAAAGATAACGTAATTGGGAAGATAAAAGAGAAATTATCACAATATTCAGATGAATATAAAGAGTGGGAAGGAGCTGGTTTTGGTGTAAACCACTTATTTGCAGTAGAATATGGATTATTGCATTTAGCTATCCACAATAATTTAGAAAATGTGGTGAATGCTCTATTGGGAGTAGAAGGAATCAATGCTAATGCAAAAAATGGATATGGAGACACTCCTTTATGTAAGGCTGCTCGCCGTGGCTGCACTAAAACAATAAGAGCTCTAATAGACAACGGAGCAGATGTTAATGAAAAAGATAATCATGAATGTACTCCTTTGCATTTGGCTTGTGAAAATGGTCAAACAGAAGTAGTAAATCTCCTATTGAAAAGAGAAGATATAGATGTTAATGCAATAAGTAAAGATGGGTATACTCCTTTACATTTGGCTACTGAAAAAGGTTACATAGAGATAGTAAAAACTCTAATAGAAGGAGAAGGAGATGTCAAAGCGGTAGATAAATATAGGAATACTCCTTTACATTTGGCTGCTAAAAAAGGTCGCATAGAGATAGTAAAAACTCTAATAGAAGCAAGGAGCAAATGTTGATGCAATAGATAGAGATGGACGCACTTCCTTACATTTGGCTATTCAATATGGTTGTAAAGAAACAGTAAAAACTCTAATAGGAGCAGGAGCAAATGTTAATGCAGCAGATGAAGATAAACGCACTCCCTTGCATATAGCTACTCAATTTTGCCGTAAAGAGATAGTAAAAATTCTAGTAGAAGCAAGAGCAAATGTTAATGCAGCAGATAAATATGGATGTACTCCTTTACATTTTGCTGAAGATGCAGAGACAGTAAAAACTCTAATAGGAGCGGGAGCAAATGTTAACGCATTAGATAAAGATAAACGCACTCCCTTGCATAATGCCAAGAATGAAGAGACAGCAAAAGCTCTAATAGGAGCAGGAGCAAAGGTTAATGCAGTAGATAAAGATAAATGCACTCCCTTACATATGGCTGCTCGACGTGGTTGCAAAGAGGTAATTGAGACTTTAATAGGCAAAAGAGCAGATCTTTTGTCAAAGAATAATGATAATAAAATTCCGAGCGATTTTGACAAAAATCATTATATAGTTCGGCATGTGAATTTTCTTTTATCTGAAGAAAGAATGAAACGACATGACCAACAGGGTAAAATATCTCTTGTTGCTTTCAGTTTAACAATATTGTTTGGTACTGCTATAACGATAACACTTTTTGCAATTGGAACAATTACAGCTGGGCTATATCCTGTAATAGGAGCAGTAGTTACAGTTGTAGCAGCAGCATTAGCGGTAGCTTATACTACAGTTAGAATGTTAGAACCTAGTACTAAAATGGATGAAACGAAAGAAGCGCAAAACGTAAATGGGAATGTGCAGGAAGTATTTCCTTAATATAATTCCAATTGTGGGATCTCTTATTCCATTTTATCAACAGTTTGTTTTGCAGTATCAAACAATTTTAATCCTATAATCCCGAATGTAACTAAAATAAAGCATATTACTTCGAATAAATTAACTGGTTCATTAAATAGGTAAACTCCAAGTATCGAAGCTCCTATAGCACCTACTCCAGTCCAAATTGCATAGCATACTCCGATAGGTATAGAACGTATAGCGAGCGAAAGTAAATACGTACTAAGAGCCATGGAGAGTATGCTAATTATTGATGGTACGAGATGAGTAAATCCACAACTATGCTTAAGTGTTATGACCCAGAACACTTCAATTAGTGACGATAAGAGTAAATATATCCAATTCATGCATAAATTTTTAGGTTTAAATAGAGAGCTTTAGCCCTATGGTTCCTATTACAATTAAAATGATACATAAAACTTGAGATAAATTAATATTCTCTGTGAAAGCGGTTGCACCAATTATAGTTATTCCAATTGTGCATATTCCAGAGGAAACTGCATAGCATACTCTAATAGGTAGAAAGCATGCTGCAAGAGATAAAAAGTAAATGCTAATGATCATAATTACCAATGTTGCAATCGAAGGCACAACTTTAGTAAAACTGTTACTAAACTTTAACGTTACAGCCCACAGTATCTCTAGGATACTAGACAGCAACAAATATAACCAGCACATTTTCGTAACATTTCAATCTTGTATTGTAACAGAAATTGTTAGTTAAAACTACACTAAAGTGCAATAGATCTCTCTTTCGAAATTGCTTTGAAAGCCAATATATTAAACTTAAAATAACATTCTAAAAAACTTTTCTACGAAATTTAATTCCTGTACGTCATTTGCTGCATAAAGAGGCGTAGTTTGTTGCTCAACACCTGGTATTTCTACAAAAACTTTGCCCACTTCTTGACCTTTTTTAATGGGTGCAGGTATCATATCTTTATATTCAATACGCACCTTAATTTGGTCATGCAATTTGCGGTTGTAAGTTATGGTAACATCGTTTGCAACTGTAATAGGCACTTTTTTATCTTTTCCATAGAGAACATTTACTTCCTCAACTACACTGTCTTTAGCAAATATTTTCTTAGTATTAAAATGTTTTAAGGAGTATTGTATCAGTCTTTTTGCTTCTTCTATTCGCTCTTTCTCAGTGTTTAAACCATTTATGACAGCAAAAATTCTCCTATCATTTCGTTTTGCAGATGCTACAATGCCATAACCACCAGCATTTGTATAACCGGTTTTTAAACCGTCAACCCCAATGTCGTGAAAAAGTAGAAGATTTTTATTCTTTTGTGCAATTTCGTTATATGTCAAATATTGTTCAGAAAATAAATCGTAATATTCAGGAAAATCAGTGAAAATCCTTTTTGCCAGCATTACCAAGTCTTTTGCGCTCATAAAATGATCTCCATCTGGCCACCCGCTTGAGTTGACAAAATGACTGTCATTCAGGTTCAAATTTTGTGCAACCTCATTCATTTCAGCCACAAAATTCTCTTCTGATCCTGCAATACCCTCGGCTAGTGTTATGCAGGCATCATTACCTGAGACTATTGTAATTCCTTCGAGTAATTCCCTCACCGTAACGGATTGACCTTCTTTCAAAAACATAGAAGAGCCTTTTCTTTCCCACGCTTTTCTGCTTACTCGAAATTTATCCTCCATGTGTATTATTCCAGCTTTTAGATAATCGAAGGCTATATATAAAGTCATTAGCTTGCTCATTGAAGATGGGGCCATTTTTTCATCAGAATTATGGTCAAAAATGAATGAATCTGAAGCTAAATCTAAGACTACTGCTTGCTTTGCTTTGGTTCTAAACTGGTATGAGTATGAAGAAAAAGGAAGTATAAAAACTAATAGCAAAATTACCAATCTGCTTAACATATCTATAATTTTAAATTTACAGTGCACTAATTAATAGTATAATTTTACAGGGGCATTTCAATAGATCTCTTGCATAAAACTTGCTTGACAAACTCCGCCAGCCCCCTTATTATGATAGTGAAGGTATTCAGTTATCTTCATCTGTGCAGATTAAACAGCAAGAAAACAACGTAGTTGGCGTCTTATTTTTAATTTTTTGCACTATGTGCACCTTATGTCTTCACAACATTTCTGGGTTTTTACCTATATAAGCTGAAACGCGCTTATAAGTCGTTTAAGACAGTATAGTACGCCAATTTGCAGGATTAGAGAGTGACAACTAGCTAACACGGGGTTTCTTTTGCCTTTTTTTCTGCTTAGTAAATTTCTTAAACATTTAAACAAAGGTGAGTTGCATTTAAAAGCAGCTAAATTGCAGTGTTTAAGACTTAAAAAACGCCAATACTGAAAGTAGACAATGACTAGGGCTTCTTTTGCCTTTTTTTTCGTTTGGTAAATTTCTTAAATATTTATGGCTAAACGACAACCGTCATCCCGCTACGTGTTAGCGGGATCTCTTGTTAGCGGCTGAGATACCGCGAATGAATCGCGGTATGACGGTTAAGTATCCCGCTACGTGTTAGCGGCTAAGAGATACCGCGGCGGTATGACGGTGTAGATAGTAATTCGTCATCCCGCTACGTGTTAGCGGGATCTATGCTAAGAGATACCGCGGCGGTATGACGGTCTGCGGCGATATGACGGTTCGCAGTGGCATGACGATAACTTCGTCATCCCGCTGCTTGTTAGCGGGATCTATGCTAAGAGATACCGCGGCGGTATGACGGTCTGCGGCGATATGACGGTTCGCGGTGGCATGACGATAACTTCGTCATCCCGCTACGTGTTAGCGGGATCTATGCTAAGAGATACCGCGGCGGTATGACGGTCTGCGGCGATATGACGGTTCGCGGTGGCATGACGATAACTTCGTCATCCCGCTGCTTGTTAGCGGGATCTATGCTAAGAGATACCGCGAATGAATTGCGGTATGACGTAGAGCTCGCGTCAGCTACTTTGATGACACAATTTACTGTCTTTAAAAATGAATGTTCTTACAATTGTGCGTCATGCGCTTTATTAAATATTTTACTTAAAAATCTAACTTCTTATTATACAAGAGATAAGCAATTCACTAATGATGAAAAATTACGAAAAGGGGCATAGAAAGCGCCTAAGAGAGAAAATTATTTTAGATAATGGACAATCATTACTTGATTATGAAGTTTTAGAGCACATTTTATATTCAGCATACAGTAGAATTGATGTAAAGCCGATAGCAAAGAGTTTGATAGAAAATTTTGGCAGTTTGAATAAAGTTTTTAATGCTGACCTGGAAGCACTGCAAAATGTTGATGGTGTCAGCAATGCAGCAATATCTGCCATCTTTTGTGTGAAACAAGCCTTTGTTCGTTCTGCAAGAGAAGAAATAAAAGACCTGCCTATAATCGATAACTGGGAAAAATTGCTTGATTATTTAAGAATAAGCATAGGAAGCCTCAATAAGGAAAATTTTCGCGTCATCTATATGAATAAAAAGTATCGTCTAATAGCGGAAGACCTGCAAAACGTTGGTACAGTAGATCAAACTCCTCTTTATGTCAGAGAGATCATCAAGCGCGCACTTTTGATTGGTTCAACATCCATTGTAATATCTCACAATCATCCAAGCGGAGATACACAACCTTCAAATAGCGATATATCTCTCACTAGGCAACTAGCAGAAGCTTACCAAAGTATAGGAATAGAATTAATAGACCACATTATTATTACATTCAGTAGCTATTTTAGTTTCAAGGAAAATAGGTTGTTGTGAAAGCTTTTATAGCTACAGTAACTTAGATTTACCGACAATCGTCATTCCGCTACGTGTTAGCGGCTAAGAGATACCGTGGCGGGATGACGGTTCGCGGCGGCATGACGATAAGCTCGTCATCCCGCTACGTGTTAGCGGCGCGGCGGGATGACGGTAAGTTTTATTGTGGCACGATGGTGTAGTATAATGTTGGTAAACCTCAGTTACTTTAGCTATAAACGATTAAGATGAAGTTATCATATATCTATATACTTACAAATAAAGCTAATAGCACATTATATATTGGTGTAACTGCAAATTTGATCAAGAGGATTTGGGAACACAAAAACAAAATTGTTTCAGGTTTTACATCAAGATATAATGTAAATAAACTTGTATATTTTGAAGAGTTTGAAGATATAAGTTTAGCTATTGCAAGAGAAAGGCGCCTGAAAGAATGGCCAAGGCAGTGGAAAATTAATTTGATCAATCAAAAGAATCCTAGCTGGGTTGACTTATATTACTTAGCTTTAAGATAGCTATGCTGAGATCCCGCTAACACGTAGCGGTATGACGAGAAAGGAGTAGCGGTATGACGGGAAAGGAGTAGCGGGATGACGAGAAAGGAGCAGCAGGATAACGGTTAAGTAATTCGTCATTCCGCTACGTGTTAGCGGATGAGATACCGCGAATGAATCGCGGTATGACGGTTTGCGGTGGTATGACAGTTAAGTAATTCGTCATCCCGCTACTTGTTAGCGGGATCTATCCGCAGCGGTATGACGTAGGACTGCTGTCATCCCGCTGCTTGTTAGCTGATGAGATACCGCGAATGAATCGCGGTATGACGGTTCGTGGTGGCATGACGAGAAAGGAGTGGCGGTATGACGGTTCGCGGCGGCATGACGATAAGCCTCGTCATCCCGCTGCTTGTTAGCTGATGAGATACCGCGAATGAATCGCGGTATGACGGTTCGTGGTGGCATGACGAGAAAGGAGTGGTGGCATGACGGTTCGCGGCGGCATGACAGTTAATTAATTCGTCATCCCGCTACTTGTTAGCGGGATCTAGAGATACCGCGAATGAATCGCGGTATGACGGTTAAGTAAGGGATCTATGCTAAGAGATACCGCGGGGTATGACGTAGTAGCTATTTCTTGTAATCAAGTTTCGTTAAAGGTCAGATTGAATGGTTAAATCTTCCACCCAAATAACCACACACTCTACTTGCTTGTTTGGATATATTTCTTGTACTAAGGTTTTATAGGTCAGCATTTGCTTTTTTATTTCATTTAATAAGGAAACAGAAACGTTACGGTGTGATTTGTAGTCAATTATGATCGCTTTATCTTGCGTTATGCATAGCCTATCTAGTCGTACTAATACTGGTTCGCCATCGATTATTCCACTCAGTGTAATCTCTGATTTGCCTTCTAAGTCAAACAAATAGCCATATTTTTCATTAAAGGCCAATATTTTACTGTAAATTTCATCCTTATCTTCACTGGTGTTTATATTGTCAAGATATTTTCTGACCCAGTTTTTTCTCCTTTCTTTTTCTATCTTGGGCATATATTGTAATATGCTGTGGATTATTAAGCCTCTTGTATAACCATCTGTCATCCAAGTAGCTGATGCTGATTTTCCTTCTTTTTTACTGGATCCCAGTGTCAAGCACTGGGATGACAGGGGAGGACGCTGGGATGACAAGGAAGGATGTTGGAATGACGAAAGAGGGCGCTGGAATGACATTGATAGGTTTGGCGGAAGGGAAATGACTGGAACGTCAAAATAATCACGTTTTTTATAAATGTAAGGGTAGTTTGCGTTCACACATAGCACTTCAACTTTTTCTTTAAATATTGGCTGTAAGTATGCTTGTTTCTTTTCATATGGTTCTCCATACTGAGTGATTAGATCATACCAAGAGCCCTTTTGCACTGGCTCTTTACTTAAGATGTATAACTCATCTTCAGCACGTGTGAGTGCTACGTATAATAAACGCAAATATTCGTTATAATCCTCTAGTTTTTTCTCTCTTTTTACTTGATCACAATAAGCGTTATTGTTTTTTCCACACCAAAATGGCACTTCCGTTCCATCAAAGATAATGCTTTCACTGTTTCTTGGCACTGTGTTTGTATCAACCAAAAATACTATGGGAGCTTGCAGACCTTTTGATTTGTGAATTGTCATTATTCGCACAGCATTGCGTTCTGATTGCATATCATTCTTAATCTCCGGGTTATTCTCCTTGATCCACTGAACAAACGCTTGAAGAGATGGGTTTTCAAATTGCAACACAAGGTTCATAAATTCGTCTAGAACCTCGAAGCACTCAAGACCTAGCCTTGCAGCAAATTTCTTCTTACCTGTACGCAATATATGTGTAAATAGTGCAAGAGGAGACTCTATGCGAGATAAGTTAATGAGATAGTTTAATTCACTATAGATAACCACAGAATAATCGAGAATTCTTTCCCATAGTGAATGCTCTTTACGGTCATATGCAATGTTAAATAAATCATCCTCGGTAAAATTGAATAACGGTGATTTTAAAGCATTTGCAAGAGCTAAATCATTTGCCTGGAGGAGTAAAAATTCGGCCAAAGCTATTAAGTCCTGCACGGCTATATAGTCCATAATTCTAAAATAATCTCGGCCTACAACTGGCACGTTTGCTTTTTTAAGTTCGCTTATTATGTAATCAACTAACACGTTTCGTTGCCGTACCAGAATCACAATGTCCCTTGGCTCTATATGGCGATCTTTAGCGACTAAAATCCGCCCTTCGTTTAACCAATTGTGAATTCTGTTGGCTATTGTTTGAGCAAGTAATCGATCTGTTATTATATAATTTTCCCTGCATGTCAGAGGAATTTGTAAAGCTCGCTGTTCTTTCTCTTTATACTTTGGTAACGCTGGCCAAACTTCAATATATCCTTGGTCATTCTCTCTATGTGGAACATGTTTTATTTCATTATCAACAAAAGATATTTCTGCGCGGAAGTTATTAAATATTCTATCTACAAGCATTAAAACTTCTGGAGTTGAACGAAATGACTTTTCAAGTTGGCATGATATCCAATCTCTGCCACCAGTTTTCGTATGAAAGTATTGTTGCATGTAGTTGAATAGATGGGGATTTGCTCCTTGAAATCTGTATATGGATTGTTTTACGTCACCAACTACAAATAAGGTTCGCTTTTCATCATTACCGGCAAAAAATTCATCGCAGAGATTTGTTATAATTTTCCATTGGCTGATGCTATTGTCTTGTGCCTCGTCAACAAGGATGTGATCTATTTTTTGATCCAAGTTAAACAATATCCAATCTTTGTAGTTTGGATTGCTGAGAAGATTTGTTGCTAAGCCAATTATATCATTGTAGTCAAGCAGTGCGTTTTTTGATTTTTCGCTACTGTATAGATCAACATATACTTTAAATATACCAAGTAAGCTACTGGTTCTCTTGAATACTTGATAAGAGTTCATGTCTTTTATATGAGTAAACACTACATTCTGAACGCTCTCTATTATTTGCTCTGCATCTCTAAATTTTTCCAAAGTACTTTTTGTTGCAATGGATGATATGCTCTTTTTTTCGTGCGATTCTGATTTGAGAAATACCTTGGCTAGGTTTTCTATTTTGGTGTCATTCCAGCGCGTGACGCTGGAATCTACACTTCTTTTCTTCTGGATCCCAGTGTCAAGCACTGGGATGACAGTAGAATAAAGTATTTCACTATAACTCTGATCTCTTTTACTGCCTTCACTTAATATCTCGGCTAATCTTTTTATGTGCTCAGTCGTTTCACTCTGTAAGTCATGAATTTCATCTGGAGCACTGAGTTTATCTTTGATATATTCTGAATCATTTTCTGATATCGATCTTTTTATACATAAAGTATAAAGCAAATCGCGTAGCTTATTTTCATCAAATTCAGCCGCAATAAGATTGATATCATCCTGCACAGTTTCGTTATGAAGCACTTTATTGAATATGATGGAATGTAATTCTTTACATTCACTCAGCGTACAATTTGGGGCGATGCCAGCTTCTATGGGAAAGTTGGAAATTAGTTTGTAACAGAAAGCGTGTATGGTTTGTATAGTTAGACCAAGATTTTCCAATTCAGAGAAAAGCCTTCTTGCTCTTGTTAAATAATCTTTATTTTTTCTGGATCCCAGTGTCACGCACTGGGATGACAAGTAGGGGTGCTGGGATGACAAATAGGGGTGCTGGGATGACGTCGAAGGGTGAGCTACTGGATTTTCACTTAAATCGTGATTATGTGGTGCTATCACCTCAGCATCATTCTCCGTTATTTCTGCGTCATCCCCTGTCATCCAAGTAGCTGACACTGGGATCCAGGTTTCTTTTTTTCTGATTTGCAATAGGTCTAGTTGTTCCAGATCCATTATTAATTCACTTTCTGAGCATATTGCCCACTTACTGAGTATGCTGTGAATGCGATTCTCCATCTCGTTTGCTGCAGCGTTGGTGAACGTTAAGCAGAGAATATTTCTTTTGTTTTCTAATAAAAGTCTCAATACTCTGTCTATTAAGATTTTTGTTTTGCCTGTACCAGCGGACGCATTTACCCATACAGAGAAATTGGGATTTATGGCATTTGATCTCATCAGAAGTGCGAAAACCTTATAGAAGTTGACTAAAATAGCATTATACATATAATGTAAAAATAATCTTAGTGAAGATATATAATGAAAAGTTTTTGTGTAAAGGCGCCTGCAAAAATCAATCTTTTTTTGCATGTTGTAGACAAAAAAGAAACAGGGTATCACTTGATTGAAGGTTTATTTGTCTTTGCTAATCTCTCTAATTTTTTGGAAATAAAAGTAGGTGAGAAGGATTCTAGATACGATAACTCTACAGTTGAATTTGTAAATTCCGAACTTAGAATTAATAACAGGTACAACACCGTAATGAGAGCAGTTAATCTATTGCTTAGATATGCTCCTGCGCGAACTAAAGTCATTGTAAAGGTTGTGAAAAATATACCAATTGCTGCGGGTTTGGGCAGTGGCTCCTCAGATGCTGGAGCTGTGGTACGCATACTAGGGAAGCTGTGGAAGATTGATAGGACGATTTTAAATGAAATAGCTTTAAGCGTTGGTGCTGATGTTCCTGCGAGTATAGATAGCAAGCCAGTTTTTGTTAGAGGTATTGGTGAAGAGTTGTGTCCCATAAAAAAATTCTCTCTACCCACAAATATAGTACTGGTGAAGCCGAAAAAAAAGTTTTTGAGCACACTAGAGGTATTTTCCAAACATGAAGGAGAATTTTCTGAGCCAATTAAATGGAGCGATGACGCTGAAAAGGATTTGTTGAAGTTTCTTAAAGAGACGAGAAACGATCTTCAAGAAATAGCAATAAGCCTTGTACCTGAAATTCAGGATGTGATATCAACACTTGAGTCACAAGAAGGCTCTATACTTTCTCGCATGTCAGGCAGTGGTGTATCATGCTTTGGAATATTCGATAGTGAGGAAAATGCAAAAGCTGCTGCAGTTAATATCAGAGAAAAGCAACCAGAATGGTGGGTATGTGACACTCAATTAATAGTTTGACTTTATGCCCTTAATTTCCGAGAATAAAAATCTTATAAATGGTTACAGGGAAGGAAAATTTTTGGTGAATAATAGAGAATATTGCGGCTCAATTATAGTTTTTCCTGAAAAGGTGATTAAATTGAAAGAAAGTGATATAAATAGCAAGGAACATTTTAAATCTTTTTTAACAGAGGAAATAGAAATTTTGATAATAGGTACTGGTAAAACACGCAATATACCAAGTTCTTCAGTGAAGTCCTATCTTATGGAACAAAAAGGTTTAAATTTTGAATTTATGACAACCGGTGCAGCATGCAGAACCCATAACGTTTTAATATCCGAAGATAGATTTGTTGTCAGTTATCTAATAGCCATATAGCATGCTTGAAATGTTTACCCAGGACTTTTTCATCAATAGTCTAGTTGCAGTAGTCGTAATTAGCCTAGTAACAGGCGCTTTAGGATCGTTTATGATATGGCAAAGGTTATCTTATCTTGGTGATAGTTTGTCCCATTCTTCGTTGCTTGGTGTTGCACTTGCTTTAATCTTTAAGATTAGCCCATCGCTTAGCATAATGCTCATTGCAATTACATTTGCTATACTACTTTCTCTTAATTTTAACAGATTATATTCTGCTGATACGATATTGAACATTGTTACCAATGTAGTTTTATCATCGAGTTTAATACTTATGTCTTTTCTTCCATCGGGCAATAATAGTATTATTAGCTCACTGTTTGGTGATATATTAACGCTCGATCAAAGTGATATAATATTGATTTTTTTAATCTCTGTAATAGTTACTTTGATATTAATATTTAGATGGCGTTATTGGTTAATGATTTCAATTAATCAAGATTTAGCAGTAGTTGAGAAGATTAATGTTAATTTTGTTAGACTAGAATTTTTAATCACTCTTGCTATATTTATAGCAATTGCTGCCCAATTAATAGGAATATTACTCATTGCTGCATTTTTGCTAATACCAGCAGCATCTGCAAGGCTCATTTCGAAAACTCCAATGCAGATGATTATTGTTGCAACAGTTTTTTCTGTGATTTCTGGGATATCAGGTCTGATGTTATCTGCAAGTTTTGATTTGTTAACTGGACCTGCAATTATACTTGTTGCAGCCGTATATTTAATTATCGCTTATTTTATAAGGTTAGTATTAAGCAGGTTGGCTTGATTTTAGTCTCGAATGTTAATAATTTTGTAATATACTCATTATAAAACATCACTATCTTAGCACAAAATAGTCTTTGCTATATTATTGTTTATGTGCTAATGATAAGCTGTTAATTTTATGGAGTAAGCAATATGAGCGAAGAAGGATTTTTTTCCAAATATATATCTCAACCTGTGAAAAAATTTTATAATTATATTACAGGAAAAACAGAAGAGTCGGATAATGTGCAGAGTACGGCAGATGATGTGCACAATATTGCGCAAGAAAACTCAGAGTCTTTGGATACTCATGTACAATCAAATGAGAATGATATCATATAGATGGCATGAGGGTCATACCATCCAAAGTTAAAAAATTCCTAGAGAAACCTGATGCTTTAAGTGGTGTGTTAATTCATGGAAGTGATAACAGTAGGGTTGGTTTTTATGTACAAGAAATAATTGCCAATTTGGATGAGTATTCAGTTCAGGTGATGGATTTTGCAATAGTGAATAAGTCACCCGGTTTACTGTTTTCTGAATTGGCAAACATTTCGATGTTTACCAGCAAAAAATTAATTAAGCTGATAAATGTGAGTGGAGGTATATCCAAAGAGTTAAAAAACGTATTGGATTATAACGCAAGTGGTCACTATGTAATGATGGTAGCAAGTGATCTTCCATATAATTCTGCGACTAAAAGTTATATGGAGAGTTCAAAAATTTTTGGTGTGATTGCTTGCTATAAGGACAGCAACAGCAATCTTTATGACATTATATCAAGTTACTTAAAACAAAATGATATAAAATGCACAAATGAGATAATCTACCATTTGCAATCTTACTTTAATCATAGCAAGCTGCCTATATGTTCAGAACTTGAGAAGTTAGTTTTGTACTTAGGGGATAGAAAAGACCTAAAACTTACTGATATAGAATTATGCTTTTCAACTTCCGGCAACGACTATGCTACACTTGATGATCTATGCTCTGCCATAGCAAGTAAAGATATGTCGCGCTTCATTAGAATTTCTGATGCATTGATATCGCAAGAAAATTTTTCACCGATAGCGCTAATTCGCATTATATCAAATTATTTCCTACGCCTTGAAAACGTTTTGCTGTCAGTGCAAGGTGGAATGAGTGAGCAGGCTGCGATTGATCAGCTAAGCCCTCCATTGTTTTTTAAACAATTGCAGAGCTTTAAATCTCATTTGAAAAGTTTGCAACTTTCAGAACTTAAAAAGATTTTGGAAGAATTGATAAGCTTAGAAGTTACCTGTAAAAAAACTGATTTAGATCATAAAATGATTTTTCAGCAGGTGATTTGTCATATTACAAATACAATTACTTGCTATAGCTAACAAAAATAAGGTGTAACCAGACTGCATTCTGTGATTTTTAGCAAAACATGATCTTTCATTTGAGCTTTCTTCAATTTAAAATAAATACAGAAAATTGCTGCCTATAGCTAAACTGACTTAGATTTACCGACAATTTGAAAAACCGTCATTCCGCTACTAGTTAGCGCCGCGGCGCTATGACGGTTCGCGGCGGCATCCTCGTCATCCCGCTACTTGTTAGCGGGATCTGTGCTAAGAGATACCGCGGCAGCATAGCTATAGCTATCTTCAAAAATATGGTTGAATAATTGTTAATAATAGTGTATAATTATTAATATTTTCAAGCATTTTTGCCATGGCTCTTTCAAAATTTCTCGATCCTCGCAATGATTTGTGTTTCAAAAAAATCTTTGGAACGGAAAAAAATAAGAATATCCTGATCCACTTTTTGAACGATATTTTAGGGTTTACTGAGATAAATGCAATACAAGAAGTTGAGTTTCTTAGCACTATTATGGATCCCGAAGTTGCCTCTGATAAACAAAGTATTGTTGATGTTCTCTGCAAGGATTCTCACGGAAATAGATATATAGCAGAAATGCAGCTTGCTAGAGACAAGGGCTTCGAAAAACGCGCTCAATTATATGCCGCTAAAGCCTACTCAAGACAATTAGATAAATCTGGCAACTACATTGATTTAAAGAAAGTCTTCTTTATTGCTATATCAAATTGTAACTTACTTCCTGAAGAAGTTGATTATATTTCTACTCACAATATACGTGATATAAAAACTAACGGCCATTACTTAAAAGATTTTCAATTTATCTTTATAGAATTGCCCAAATTTTCAAAAAGTAAAGTAGAGCAGTTAGAAAGTATAGTAGAAAGGTGGTGTTTCTTTTTTAAATACGCAGAAGAAACAACAGAAGAGGACTTAAAAGAGATAGCAGAAAAAGCGCCAATAATAAAGCTAGCATATGATGAATTAGACAAGTTTCGTTGGAACGAAAAAGATTTAGTAGCTTACGAAGAAAGAATAATGGATCTACGGAAAGAAGAAGCCATTCTTGAATACAGACTTGATCTTGCTGAAGAGAAAGGTATACAAAAAGGTATAGAGAAAGGGAAAATTGAAGGGAAAATTGAAGGGAAAATTGAAGTCGCAAAAGCAATGCTGGCTAATAATGTTGATGTCAACACTATTGTCAAGTTTACTGGCCTTTCTATTAGTGAGATTGAAGAATTAAGTGGAAATCTGTGAACGGTTACACTTGGAAAACCTTTGTGGCATAATTTAAGTGGGCAGCGTAGTCTACGATTACCGCATAATTTACTATATAGATATTCCAGAACATATAGACTTCAATTGAACACAGAAAAGATTCTTATCAAAGTTAATTACCCTTATTGTCAATAACTATTAGCTACAGACCAGTTCTTGTTAAGTTACAGTAAAGAAATGAGTCATATATAGCTAAACTGACTTAGATTTACCGACAATTTGAAAAACCGTCATTCCGCTACTAGTTAGCGCCGCGGCGGTATGACGTGTTGCTTGGGTCAGCTATAGCTAAAGTAACTTAGGTTCACCGACAATCGTCATTCCGCTACTAGTTAGCGGAATCTATCCGCAACGGCATGACGTGTTGCTTGGGTCAGCTATAGAATATAGATCAGAAGTGACAGAGCTTAAAAAAAGGCATAACATTCTTAATAAACGTAAAAAGCTTTATGAAAATCAGAGTTGGAGTAATAGGCTGCTTAGGCAGAATGGGCAAGAAAATACTCAATGAATTAATTACAAATGCCGAAGTGGAAATAGCAGGTGCTGTTGCCCGTTCAGGCAGTAAGTACATAGATTCAGATATTGGACCAATTATAGCCAATCTAGGAATCAAGGTTACAAGTTCTATTAGTGGCATATTTGAGTTATCCGACGTTGTAATAGATTTTACAACTAAAGAATGTATGTTAGACTGCCTTAAAGCAGCTGTAAAATTTAAAACACCGCTGGTTAGTGGCACAACTGGAATAGAAGGTGTCGATTTGAAAGAATATGCTGCTGAAGTTCCAATATTATGGTCAGCAAATATGAGTGTTGGGGTTAATGTGTTGCTGAAATTGGTAAAAAAAGCTGCTGAGCTTTTAGGTAATGAATATGACGTTGAGATTTGGGAAATGCATCATAACTTAAAAAAGGATTCACCATCTGGAACAGCTATAGAACTTGGCAAAACAATTGCTAACGCTTCAAAAGTGGATTTTCAGTCCAATCAATATTTACATAGTGGTTCAAACATAAGAAAAAAGGGGGGAATAGGTTTTGCAGTATCTCGTGGAGGTGGAGTAATAGGAGATCACAGCGTGATGTTTGTTAATTCTGATGAACGGATAGAACTAAACCACAAAGCAATTGATCGCACAACATTTGCTAGAGGAGCTGTTCAAGCAGCAGTATGGCTATATGAAAATAAAAGAGAAATTCCGGGGCTCTATTCAATGCAGGATGTGATATGAGCAATACACGTGCCTCTGTTAAAGATTTAAATCTCTGGTATGGCTCTAAGCAAGTTTTATTCGATATAAATTTGAATATTTATAAAAGAAAAGTTACTACTTTTATCGGACCATCCGGGTGCGGTAAATCAACATTTTTGCGTTGTTTTAATCATATGAATGACTATGTACCTGGATGCAAAACTGTTGGTGAATTAGATATCGATGGGCTGGGTGATATATATTCACGCGATATGGATGTTGTGCTACTCAGAGCAAAAGTTGGCATGGTATTTCAAAAGCCAAATCCTTTTCCAAAATCAATATATGACAATGTTGCTTATGGGCCAAAACTGCATGGTATGGTGAAGGATAAGCAAAAATTGAATGAGATGGTGGAAAATAGTTTAACTAAAGTTGGCTTATGGGAAGAATTAAAAGACAGATTGCAAGATAGTGCACTCGATTTATCCGGTGGCCAACAACAGAGGCTATGCATCGCTCGCGCAATTGTAGTGAAGCCAACTATTTTATTAATGGATGAACCGTGCTCCGCTCTTGATCCAATGGCAACCAATGCAATCGAAAATCTTATACAAGAGCTGAAATTAAGGTTTACTATAATTATGGTAACTCATTCAATGAAGCAAGCTAAAAAGTTATCTGATAGTGTAATTTTCTTTCATAATGGCAGAATTGTTGAGTCTGGAAGCACTCAAGAAATATTCGAAAATGCTCAATCTCCCTTAACAAAGGAGTATATCCTGGATCATTAGGTTTCTGTCATCAAAGTAGCTTGGCTACTTTAAAAAATGTATCCGTATGCCGTATTTGTCATTCAGCATGGTAGCGGTTGGATCATTCAAAAAATACCACTTCATTCTTTTTGCTTCTAACTTTTCTATTTTTTACTGTAAATTTTTGCAGAGTTCTCTCACATTTACTCTCTGATTACCTTTTTGTCTTGCTTTGTTTATCTGTTTTAACGCTCCACTAAACGGATACCCAATTGTTCAACACTGTCTATTTCAATTTGTAAAGTGTCCTTTATAAACTTATCAGCCTGGTCTGTACTCATAAAAACTGTATGTTTATTGGGCATTAATTTTTCTATAGTGGCTCTATCTTTTTCGTCATATGTATATTTAAGAAGCTCATCAATTTCTTTGTCCTTCAGATGAGATGTGCAATTATAGCTATGCTTTTTGAGATCCAGAAATTTAGCAAAGCTATTACAATCGTTCTCATGGTGAAAGGTTACATTTATACCTACTATTTCGTCCGTTTCTTGCAACTTTCCATCTTTAGCTATCTGTGCCTTAGCAAGCGCAACTGTAGGTTTATGGCCATAATTTGCTCCAATAATCCTTCTTATTGAGTGTTCTATTGCCATTTTTTGCACTTTGGGATTTTCATCGAACTCTTTCAAAAAATTAAGGTGTAAGTTAATATATTCAGAGTATTTCAACCTGTGTTTTTTATGTATAGTTGGTTTGCAGGGCAGTTCATTTGTAGGTGACTTATAGCTTGCAAGAAGCAACTTTTGTTCATACTGTTCATTATATTCTTTTACCCCTTTAAAATGTCTTTCATATTGAGTCAATCCATCTTTTCCTTTTTTCTCCATCCTTTTCAAGAATTCCTCTGCTGGCTCTTGTTTAGCTGGAATAATTTTGCGTATAAACGGAATTTGTTTTTGCAAGCCAACCCAATATGGTAAGCAGACAACTTTTGCATCTTTCGAAAATAGACCTTCTAATTTTTTCACTGCATTGTATAAGTTTGCTGATTCTGGTTTATAATGCCCACTATTATTGTCTATATAAGTTATTTTACCATTTACCACTTTTATTAAACCAGAACATAAAACTGGCCTACCACCTGCAAGAGTTGAATGACGATAAGCCCACTCGTTTTTATTAACATTAATATGTTCATGAGTTACCAATCTGCCATCAAGCGTGATCACATAAGCTACACAACCTTTTTTACCCTTACTAATTTTATCAGTTGTATCATATAGCTTGCCTTCTAAGTCGTATAACCTTAGTTCCCCATCTTCCTCACCAATAAATTTGCTTTGATCAAACTGTTCATCAGAGTTAAAATACTTAACCTTTGTATTAGTTCTAGGAATTTTTCTTCCTTTAACTCCAACTTCTGAAAATAAATTATAGCGTGGAAAAAAATATGTAAATTTACTTTCTATCCAGTGTAAAATTCTGTTTATAATACCAAAAACTTTTTTGTTACCTAAATCAATAGAGAGTTGCTGTTCTTTTGGTACTGTTTTATGATTGGACTTTGTACCAGATTTGCCAAATTCTTTGGCAGCATATTTAAACTTTTCTAGTAAATATTCCTTACGCTCTTTTGATACTGACATTTTTACCTCACCAACTATTATTTTATTTTATATTATCTTAGACAAAAAGTCAACTTTTTCCTTAATATATTAATAAATAGCTATTTCATTTGCAGCATTGAGCACAATACTATTTGTTTGTGGAGCAGAAGAACTTCCATGTTAGCGCAGGAAAACGCCTATGGTCTGGCTCTTGAATAGTTATGTAAGAAGTCTAATCCACTTTCAGTTCCTCAGTATGTAAATTGCGTGGTAAAGATTCTAATTCCTTTGCAGCACTTAAACTTTTATTTTTTGCATGTATACCAAGCTTATTGAATTCTCGGGCAGCAGGAAACACCCTTGCTTCAAGCGAACCAGCAGTTTTATTATAATGATCGACAGCACTTTTTAAGCTCCTGCGCAAATTATCAAAGTTTTCGCCCATTGTGCAAATGCGCTCATATAAAATATGACCTAGTTCACTGATTTTCTTTGCATTTTCAGCTATCATCTCTTGCTTCCATCCATATGCTATTGCTCTCAGCAATGCAATTAGAGTGATCGGTGTTGCAATGATCACTTTTTTTTCCACTCCAATCTCTATCAAAGCAGGCTCATATTCCAGTGCTGCGCTAAAAACCCCCTCCCCTGTTAAGAAAAGCACCACAAGTTCTGGCGTATTTTCAAATTGATTCCAATACTCTTTTTTACCCAAGTCATTTATGTGTTTTTTTATTGCCAGGGAATGATTCTTTAATTTCTCCTTTTGTATTTGCAAATCATTTTGTGATATAGCATCCATGTAAGAATCAAGCGGCACTTTAGCATCTATTATTATTTGCTTTCCAGATGGCATTTTGATTATTAAATCAGGACGCAATAAATTATCCTCGTTTTTATCAACCACTGACGGCTGAGTAAAAAAATCGCAATATTCAATCATTCCCGCCATTTCTACCACTCTCTTTAACTGCATTTCACCCCATTTTCCTCTAATGTGGGGCTTTCTCAAGGCATTAGCAAGGCTAGAAGTTTGGTTCATCAGCGCTCCAATTTGCTCCTTTAAACCTTCATAGGCCCCTACCCTCTCCTTTTCTAGCTCACGTATTTCGTTATCGAATTTTTCTAATTTTTCTTTTATTGGCGTTACAACTTCGTTGATCGTTGCTTGTCTTTTTTTGAAATCGCTTTCTGTTTCTTTTAATTTACTATCGATTACTTCCTTTGCTAAGTTCAGAAAATTATTGTTATTTGTCTGCAAAGCATCAAGAGAGAGCGCTTTAAAAGTGTTTGTTAATCTCTCCTCTGCTTTTGTTAGTAACTCTATTTCCTTTTTCTTTTCCTCACGTTCTTTTTGCAGAGTTACTTCAAGCTCTGCTCTTTTGACCCTTAAATCAACTATTTCTTCATTCTTTGTAAGTAAAGTTTGCTTTGTTTCTTGAAGCTCACGCTCTAATTTACATAAATTATCCTCAAGGTTTGCTTTCTTTTCGCTCAGTTTTTTTACAATAATGTAGAAAAATAGTAATAGAGAGACAACCAGAGCTATAGAATTGAAAAGCATCAGAATAAAAAAACTGCGTTTACAATTCTATATGATTTTTGTGTGTATAGCTATAAGTAACAACGTCATACCGCACACAACTGTACGAATGTCTAGTTTAGTTATAAAATGTATATAAAATATTAACCGCTGATGTCATCCCAGTGCGTGACACTGGGATCCAAATTTTTTAGACTGGATCTTATGGTCAAGCCCACAGATGTATGAACATTGTCTACCAGGAGGGTGTCATCCCAGTGCTTGACACTGGGATCCAGGAATTTTATTAAGTTGGTAAGCATAAAAGTAGCCGTTTTATGTTAAAATACAACGTTTTGATGATTATGAAAAGGCTGGATTCCAGACTGGAATGACAAGAAGAGGGCATGGGATGACAGGAGCGGAGCTATACAAAAAGAAGTAAAACGGCTCTAAAGATGATGCTATAGAAGTTTTTAGTACTTGCTCGCAACTTTCAACAATTTAATAGCACTGGTGTTTACAACCTCTCCGCCGACACGCTTAGTGACAAAAAACCTCACATAAGGTTTATTCGTATAAGGGTCTCGTAATATTCTCATTCCTCTGTTATCTACAATCTTATAAGCTTGTTTGAAATCTGCCATCGCAATTACCGGTAGCTGATTGTTTGGCACCGGTGGCATATCGGCAGATTGATATACTGGTATTCCCATTAAGGTATCTGGAGCTTCAAGCGACAAACTTGGTTGCCAAAGATATTGACCTGTTTGAGCTTTTAGTAGCCTAACATTCTTCAACGTACTCCTGTTCATCAAAAATGATGCATTTTTGGAATAATATTCATCCAGAGAGTAATACAATATCATTATTGAATCGCTATCCAATTTTTCAGTTTTAACTTGCTCTATTTTATTGTAGCCCTTTCCATCATCATAAGCTAAAATTCCTTTGGGTTGAAAAGTGCCATCACCCTTAATGAAGGCTTCGTTTTCTTTCTTACTAAAAGTCTCGGCAATCTTTTCCACCAGCCAACTCTCAACATCGACAAACGCATCATCGAGTAACTTTTGTGATATCTGTGGTTGAGCATATAACTCGTAAGTCGTGATAGAAATCTTTTGGATTTTAGGCGTGTCCGTATCTTTTGCAAAATCATACTTAGATTTATTGCCACCGTCCTCATCATCTACTGTTTCACTGCTCCAACCTGCACCGGCACGGTCAAAATCTTCTATAATGTAATCCAATGTTTCAGTAGAGATTCTTTGACTGGAGCATATTTGTCGCATTGGGGACGAATCAGTTACGCGCTTGTTTATGCGTTTTACAATATGCGGAGTAACTAGATACCCTCCGATATCATTATCATCTCCACTGAGGGTTTTGTGTGATAAACCGCTTTCCATTCCCTTGCGGATATAATCAGAAAAATATTTATCACTTGTGCTAAAATCTGTATTTACTTCTGGACGTTGAGCTGCAGTTTCGATCAAGTCTAAACGCTCTTTGCAACTATCAATGGCATTATTTACCTTGCATAGCTGCTCAATCGTTGCAGAATCAGCACGCCCTTTGCTCTCAATTTCTTTTAATTTGCAATCATTTATTAATTTAAATTGCTCCCATGATGAAGCGAGTTCATTGATACGGTGAGCGATATCGGTAAGTGACATAATAGCCTCCTTTGAAAATAAAATTAGAATGGAAATAAGGTAATAGGAATGGCACCCATAGATGTTTCCCACAGTTGTACGAATATTGCAATATGGTACATAGTAAACGATGTCATTCCAGTGTCTGGGCACATAACTGTACGAACATTGTAGTTTGGGAGCAATTCCCTACCAGTGGGGTGTCATCCCAGTGCCCAGACACTGGGATCCAGCTTCTATGCAACTTAATTAAAAACGTTTGTTTTAGCGTAAGACAACTACCTTTAGCTCATCAGCTCAGTTATAAGCAAAATTTCTGGATTCCAGACTGGAATGACATCATCTGTTGTGCAATTTATCTTCAAAAATGAATATTCGTACAGTTATGTGCCCAGACACTGGCATGACATCATTTGTTTATCTGTTGAAAATGTAAATCGGAAAATAGCGTGGCACTTTGTACCACGCTTAGTGATGTAAGCTTAATCCAGTAATTAAATTAAGCGAGGTAAAACAAAAGACAACAACAATATATAATGTTCGTTTTTTTATGTCAAGCACTTTTTTTATCTGCTTCAAACTTTTTTTTATCTGCTTCGATTAGATAAGGGATTTCAATATTAATTCTGCACTACTTGCAGTTTTTGTAATGGGTCTGCCAATGACGATATAATCAGCTCCTAAATTTATTGCTTCTCTTGGTGTTGCTGTTCTTTTTTGGTCGTCATGACCTGGATCTATACGAATTCCTGGAGTAATAATTTTAAAGTCTTCACCGCATTCTCGGCACACTTCTTGAGCTTCTAGTGCAGAACAGACTATTCCATGGAGTCCAATCTTTTTTGCAAGCTTTGCAAGCAAAATTACCTGTGATTTTACCTCTCTTGCTACTCCAAGCTCGTTTAAATCCTCATTGCTCATACTAGTTAGCACTGTCACTCCAATCAGCTTTATTTTTGTGCCTTGCACCACACTTAGCGCTTCTTCAAGCATTTTTGTTCCGCCACTGATGTGCAGAGTTAACATTTCAACACTTAGAACTTTTATTACTTCAACTGTTTTAGCCACAGTGCTCGGAATATCATACAATTTCAGATCTAAAAAAATTGGTACATTGCATTTTGCAACTTCTTGCACTCCAGAGAGACCATGAGCAGCAAAAAATTCTAATCCCAGCTTTACCATGCCAACTTTACCACGCAGAGCATTAGCTAGAGAAATAGCCTTATTTAAGTCTTGTGTATCCAGTGCGCATATTATTGGGTTCATTATCTTGCATAATTTTTTTTATAATAAAGCTAATTATTATGTTTTGCAAATACCTTCACTCTGATTACGTTCATAAGATTCTGTCAATAGTGAATTTGGCAATTTGATCGGGGTGGATGAGCGACTGTTATATCCAGAATCTTCCTCGGATCCATATCCAGGATCTCCTGCATGTAAAGGAACAGATGTTTCGTCTGGCGATGATGCATATACAAGATCTTCCAGCGAAGAAGAAGGCGTTTTGTCTGGCAAAAGCCGTGCAAATTCTTCTTGTAACGCAAACTTTAATATTTGAATCGTATTTAATATTGCTTTTCCATCATTATTTCTTATAGGTTCTTCTATATTGTCTGTTACGCATCTTATCAACAGCTGCACAAAATTCACTTGTTTTTCTTTCTCTTTCAAAAAATCTTCTATTTGACTGTCTCGTTCTAAAAGTGAATTTCTTAAACTTTTCACTTCGTTATTACAATCTTTTCTTATCCCATCTAACTCAAAAGATTGATTTTTAATTAAATCATCTGCTTTATATAGCTCTTCAAATTTCCTTTTTAATTCTTGAGATAAGTTTTTATTTTTCTGATTAATTTCTTTAAATTTACATTGTAATTCATCTAATTCTACACAAAGTTCTTCTTGTCTTTTATGTAATTCTTCTTTTTTTTCACATAATATATGTTTTTCCTTACACAATTTTTCTATTTCCTTACACAATTCCTCTTTTTCTTTAGATAATTTTTCTATTTCCTTATATAATTCTTCATTTTTTAATTCTGCATGTTTATTATTGTCTATTTTCCTTTTCAATTCCGTCATGCGTTTTTCTTTTTCAGCTAGATTACCTTCTTTTTCTTGTAACTGTTCACGTAAACGCGAGATTTTAAGATGCAATTCTTCTTCTCGTGCAACAGGCTTATCTATTTCCTCTTTTGTTTTGTCCAATTCATTGTCTATTTCAAACGTACGATTCTTTGCTGTTTCTAATCTTTTCTCTAAAGATTTTTTTTCTTCAAGAAGAGATTCTCTCTCAACTTCTGACTCATTTACTTTCTGATCCAATTTTTTTGCTCTCTTGTCTAAATTTTGCTTTTCTCGAGTTAATTCATGTTTTAATTTTTCCACTTCTTTGTTTGCAGCTTTTTCAGCTTCCTTTCCTAGAGTTATTTTATTTTCTAACTCTTGCTCTTTCTGAGCGAATTTACTTCTCTCAACCTCTATTTTTTTATTATTACTAATCATTTTATACGAAAGTGCAAGCACCAAAACAGATAATGCAGCTAAAGCAAGAATTAGAGGAAGAGGCACATTAGAAGTTACAGTAAGCGCTAAAGATGTAAGTAACGTAAGAGTAGCTAAGGAACTAGCTACAAAATAAAATGTGTTAGCTTTGTTAAACAAATTGCTCATTACTCCCCTCCCCTCATGAACAAAACTTCAGCAGTCTTGTATATATTTATTAAAATTCTCTTATCTGTGGAGGTCCCTGCACTTACATCGTTAAGGTGTGATAGGAATTATTTGTTGCATCTCTAAAAGCGATAAATTAGGGCTGCCGGTACTTGTATTAGGATTTTCGTGATTTAGTTGCTCTGAATTTTCTTTATTCTCATCCTCATCTTCCTTTTTAGGAGATAGAGATTTTCTAGAATATCTTCTTGGTGTGGATGTGCGAGGAGAAAGTGGTTTCGGGAAAGTTAGTCCATTAGCAAGCTTATTTTCACCTGTTCCTTCAAATTCTGATGAATGTTTACTACTCAGATCCTTTATCATTTCCAGTGAATTAGTGGGAGTGTTAAATAAACTGTGTCAAACCGAAAAAAAAGTAATAAATTGATATAAAAAAATGGAGGTTTGACAATGAGTCAGAAAGTAGTAAACAGAACTACCGGTTTGGTAGATTATAAAGAATTAGAAACAAATATCCTGTCGTCTATACGAGAAGGAAGACCGTTGACAGGGAGAAATGGAGCATTAACACCGTTTATAAAAAAGTTGCTGGAGGTAAGCCTGGAAGGTGAAATAGAAAACCACTTGTCGGCTGAAAGCGAAGAGAATAATCGAAGAAATGGGAGGAATGCAAAGACTTTACGTACAAGCGCAGGGTCATTTGAGCTTTTGACGCCAAGAGATAGGGAAGGAAGTTTCGAACCACAAATAGTCAAAAAAAGGCAAACAAACTTACATCCAGAGCTTGAAACGAAGATTTTGAGCACATTTGCCAGTGGTATGGGCTATAGAGATATAGTGTCACATGTTGAGGAAATTTATGATCACAAAATATCGGCGGCAGAGATATCAAGTATTACTGACAAATTGCTACCAGTAATCAACGAATGGCGTAGTCGCCCGCTGCAGTCTGTATATCCGATAGTTTTCATGGTTTTTTAAAGTCAAAGAGGACGGGCATTGCGTAAGTAAATGCATGTATAACATATTAGGCATAGATCAAAATGGCAAAAAAGAAGTATTAGGTTTTTATTTGGCTGAAAGTGAAGGAGCTAACTTCTGGTTGGGAGTGCTAAATGACCTCAAAGAAAGAGGAGTAGAAGATATCCTTATTGCCTGCGTTGATGGGCTGAAAAGCTTTCCTGCAGCTATAAACAGTGTCTTTCCTAATGCGGAAGTGCAGATGTGTATAGTGCATCAGATACGCAACTCACTGAAGTATGTGGCCAGTAAAGATGCGAAGAGTTTTTTGAGCGATTTAAAGAAGGTATATCAAGCTTCAAGCAAGGAAATTGCCGAGAATTATCTGTTGGAATTGGATGAAAAATGGGGCACAAAGTACCCTATGGTTATAAAATCTTGGCAGAATAATTGGGAAAACTTGTCTGGTTATTTTAAGTATTCTGGTCCAGTTAGGAGGATAATCTACACCACCAATCCCATAGAGGGGCTACATAGGCAAATTAGGAAATTCACTAAGACCAAAGGCTCATTTACCAGCATAAATGCCTTGTATAAGCAGGTATATTGTGCTATAAAGAAGGCAGAGGAAAAGTGGACGATGCCTGTACATGATTGGGCATTAACTATCTCTCAACTTGATGTTTTCTTTCCTGGCAGATTGAAAATTAAGTTGAACTAAAAATGCGGTTTGACACAGTTTATTTAACACTCCCGTCCCATTCTTTATCCCTGTTTTTTTTGTATTATTGGTCATATCACGCAATTTTTGAGAATTATTTAATAGATCAAATAGTACCTCTGTTAGATTTTTTTTTGCTTCACTATTCTGCTCAACTATTACAGCTGCTCCCGAATCTTCAATATATTTTGCGTTATAAAATTGGTGATTATCTTTTGAGTCAGGGTAAGGAATGTATATAGCAGCGCGCCTAGCAAGAGTGATCTCTGCTATTGAAGTTGCTCCTGCTCTGCTAATTACCAAGTGAGCATTGGCCAATCTATTTTCCATATCATCAAAAAATTCACTCAATTCACAATCGATCTTTTCACTTTTGTATAGACTCTTGACCTTGTTTACATTTTTCTTCGTACATTGCTGCGTCACTCTAATTTTCTTTTTCATTTTAATAGGCAAATTACAAATTACGCTGCTTACTACATCATCAAAAAAATTTGCACCTTGGCTACCTGCTATGACTAATATGTTTAGGACTTTCTCAGTGCTAGAATGGCTCTGTGCTTTTATATCAATAAAATTTCCTGTAAAAATACATTTATTACCTTCTGTATATTTAGTCTCCGGAAAGCTGGTTGCAATTAATTTTGCACTCTTAAAAAAGAATCTATTTACTCTTCCTAAAACTGTATTTTGTTCATGTAAAATTATAGGTATAGAAAGAACCCTTGCTGCAAGAAGAGTTGGAAAAGAAGCATAGCTACCAAAACCAATTACTAATCTTGGCTTCAATTTTCTGATTTTATATATTGCTAGCACACAACTATACATTAATAAAAGAAAAAATTTAAATTTGTTGCCGCTTGGTCTACGTAATGGTAAAATATAGCTTTCTATGTCGATATTTTTATTTGTTTTTTTATCAGTGAATAATATGCAATTGTATCCTTGTGTCTTTAGTGCTTTTGCTAAGGCTATGGCCGGAAAGATATGCCCACCTGTGCCACCTGTTGCTAAAATAATATCCATCTGTAAATAACAAATTAACACTAGATTGTTAACTGTTATTTAATAATTTGCACGTAGAATTTTATTAAGCTTTATGATAGTTGAGTTAAAAATGCCTAAAAGTAATAGTAAAAAAGAACCTAATGAGAAAAATAAACCTCAAGAACAAAGAGAAGGCAGAAGCGGAGGTTTTTTAGAACTGCTAAAAAATATAATAAAAATTCTTTTCAATTCGGTTGTTGACCTACCTGAGCACGAGCAGCATAATAAAATGAAAAGCACTAATCTACAACAAGGTTTGGATACTAAAGGAAAAGGCCCAGAAGATCTTCATCCAAAGGCAAAGCTTAAAGTTAAAGAAGCAGCTAAGGGATTGAAAGAAGAGTTACAGAATTCTGATGCTGGTGGTAATCAATCTATTGAAACTAAAGTGCCTAATCAAACTACTACCCAAGACATTGACAACTCTAAAACGATGGAACGTTAGTTCAACTATTTAACGACTCATCATCTGCAGCAAGCACTGATTCGTGTATCATCTCTGAAATGGTTGGATGAGGAAAAATCGTAGATTTTATGTCGAAGTCTGTTCCTTCTAGTTGCTTTGCAAGAGCAAAATTGCTAATTAACTCCGTTACTTCTGCACCTATCATGTGGCTACCCAGAAGTTCGCCTGTCTTTTTGTCTATAATTGTTTTCACTAACCCTTCAGTTTCACTGAGTGCAATAGACTTACCATTAAAGTTAGAGTGAAATTTTCCTATTTTTACATCATACCCACCTCTTATTGCCTGTTCCTCAGTAAGGCCGATGCTCGCTATTTGTGGATGAGAATAAGTGCAATTTGGTATGCATTCTTTTTTTAACGCATGAGCACTTTTACCAGCAATCTTTTCAACGCAGATCACAGCTTCATGGCTCGCTTTATGTGCTAAACATGGTGGGCCAGCTACATCACCTATTGCATACACATTTGATTCACTAGTTTCATACCATTCATTCATTTCAATAAAACCAGAAGGGCTTAATTTAATTTTTGTATTTTCTAAACCTATATTTTCAATATTTGCTTGAATTCCAACCGCAACAATCACCCTATCAAATTCTTTGCTCTCGCCACTACTTAGTAGCACTTGAGCAGAGTCTTTACTTTTAGTAAGAGCTTTTACGCTACTGTTTGTATATATTTTTATCCCCTGTTTTGTGAATATTTCTTCTGCTAGGCCTGAAATGTCTTTATCTTCCAGCGGCAAAATAGTGCTCTTTATCTCTATGATTGTTACATCAACCCCCAAAGTACTATAAAAACTTGCAAATTCTATTCCAATTGCACCAGACCCTATGATTAGTAGTGATTTTGGTAATCTCTCTGGAGTCATAGCGTGCTGCGCATTCCATATTAAATCTCCATCTGCCTCTATTCCAGGCAGATTCCGTGCTCTCACGCCTGTTGCTAAAATGATATGTTTGGAAACAATTTCTTGTTCTTCCTTATCGCCAGCAACTTTTATAGTACTATTGCCTGCAAGTTTACCAAAGCCTTGATGAACTTTGATGTTATTTTTTTTCATCAAATATGCAACACCGCTTGACAATTTATCAACAACGTTTCTTGAGTATTTCACTATTGATTGTATATCAAAACTCGCTCCCTTTACTTCTATACCAAACTCTTTTGATCTTTTTATTAGCCTATAAACCTCAGATGCTCTAAGTAGTGATTTTGTTGGTATACATCCCCAATTTAAGCATATACCGCCTAAATTTTTTTCTTTTTCTACAATTGCAGTTTTAAACCCAAGCTGTGCCGCCCTAATTGCTGCTATATAACCACCAGGACCGCTACCTATAACCGTAATATCATACTCATTCATCAGTTTTCTTCGTATTCAAAAAGATTATATATAACAGATGGAACCCGTATGATCAATATTCAGGTAGCTGACAACATAGAAACGAAAAAACTTGCTTGACAAACTCCGCCAGCCCCCTTATCATGACAATAAGGGTATTTATGACTCAAAACTTGTTTTTGACCTGCAGGCTCAATGACAAAATTCAGTAAAAAACTCAGGTATTTATTGGCGGATTACATAAAATTATAGCGGCTGCATGTCTTTTTTATTTTTTCTACATTCAGCCAAATCGCGCTTATTTTAAGCGTTAGAACATTATTACAGCGCCACTTACAGTAATATAGAGTCAAAACTCGCACCACGGGGCTTCTTTTGCCTTTTTTTCCATTTGGTAAATTTCTTAATGTTTATAGCTAAAGTAACTTAAGAGACCGAAAATGGTGTCATTCCAGCGCGTGACGCTGGAATCTAGTCTTTATTATGCAGCCACTTATTTAAAGTTAAGTTTTCTGGATCCAAGTAGTCAAGCTACTCGGATGACACCTTGACAATCGTCATCCTGCTACGTGTTAGCGGATGAGATACCGCGAATGAATCGCTGTATGACGTAGGATTGCTGTCATCCCGCTGCTTGTTAGCGGGATCTATGTGAGATACCGCGGCGGTATGACGGTTCGCGGTGGCATGACGATAACCTCGTCATCCCGCTACGTGTTAGCGGATGAGATACCACGAATGAATCGCGGTATGACGTAGAAGCTATACTTTTATACTCACCAACTCAGTATCCAATCTGGATCCAAGTGTCAGCTACTTGAATGACACAGTTTTTGCTTAAACCCGTAACGTTCGTACATTTTGCTAAAAGTTCAAATATCAACATCATGCACGTTGAGTGCATTACTATTAATAAAATCACGGCGTGGTTCAACTATATCACCCATTAATATTGAAAATATGGAATCAGCTTCTTCACAATCTCTTATTTCAACCTTCAATAAAGTTCTAGCCTCAGGATTTAACGTAGTATCCCATAGCTGATCAGCATTCATTTCACCAAGACCTTTAAATCTCTGCAGAGTTAAACCTTTTTTACCATAGTCCATTATTATTTTTGCAAGCGTACTTGGAGAAGTGATTTTTATTTCAGTTTCTTGTGACTTTAAAAATGAATCACCATTAAATAAATTACTTATACCATCAAGCAAACTTAATATGTTTTGCATATCTTTGCCTTCAAGCATACTAAGTGCAAATATATATTTGTCTGCCAATCCTTGAAATAATTTAGAGATGTGAATTTCTTTTTCTTCATCCTTTATTTCTACTTCCCAAGTATATTCACTGTACATTAATTTTAAATACTTTAATATCTCATCAGCCGATGATAGAGCATTCTTTTTGCTTAAAATTAGCAATGACTCTAAGAGATTTTGTGGTATTTCTCTATCATAATTTTTGCTAATATTAGAAATGCTAACGCATTTATTCAAAATAAGGCGCAAGTCGTTAAATTCTGTAGCTGTACCACTTAGTGTTAATCTTTTAACTGCTGAGTTTATTATATACTCTTCAAAAGTTTCGTCATCTTTAATATAAGTGTCTTTAGCATTCTTTGTAACTTTATAAAGGGGTGGCTGTGCTATGTATAAGTAGCCTTTTTCAATAACTTCACGCATATGTCTAAAAAAGAAAGTTAGAATCAAAGTTCTTATATGTGAACCATCAACATCTGCATCTGTCATGATGATAATTTTATGATATCTAGCTTTTTCAATATTGAAGTGTTCACTCCCTATTCCAGCACCAATTGCAGTAATTAAAGAGCCTATTTCTGCAGATGAAAAAATACGATCTAAACTTACACGTTCTACGTTTAGAATTTTTCCTCTTAAGGCAAGCACTGCTTGTGTTTTACGATTACGCCCCTGCTTTGCAGTACCACCTGCTGAATTACCCTCTACTATAAATAATTCCGATAACTCAGGGGCTTTTTCCTGGCAATCAGCAAGCTTTCCTGGCAGAGTTGCAATATCAATATTGTTTTTGCTTTTAACTAACTCTCGTGCTTTTCTTGCGGCTTCTCTTCCTTTTGCTGATCTGATTGCTCTTTCTACTATACTTGCTGCCAATTTGGGATCAGTTTCAAGGATTGTGCTCAATTTATCAGAAACTATGCTCTCCACAACTGTACGCGCTTCAGAACTAACTAGTTTATCTTTTGTTTGTGAAGAAAACTTAGGATCAGGCATCTTGAGAGATAAAACACAAGTTAAACCTTCTCTAACGTCCTCTCCAGTTAAATTTACTTTTGCTTTCTTTAAAAACCCTTCATTAGTTGCATAGTTATTGATACATCTAGTTAGTGCAGATCTAAATCCTGCCAAATGCGTACCACCATCTCGTTGCCTTATATTATTCGTGAAGCATAACATATGTTCATAGTAGGAATCATTCCATTCCATCGATATTTCCAAGCTGATGCCAAGATCTTCTGCATCTCCTTTCATACTGGCAATTTTAGTTACATGTGTCTTATTCTTATCTAAGTACCGCACAAAATTCGCTGTACCAAAATTGTCTTTAGATTGATTGCTCTGATTGAAATGAGATTCTGTATATGGTTCATTGCGCAGATCACGTAAAGTAATGTCGATATTTGAATTTAAAAATGCTAATTCTCTTATACGACTTTCAAGCGTTGAGTAACTGAAATTAATGCCATTAAAAGTCTCTGTTGATGGCATGAACATGACTTTAGTTCCTCTTTTGTTTGTATTTTCGTTGACTACCTTTAAAGGTTCAATAGACTCACCATCTTCAAAGCGCATAAAGTGTTCTTTCTTATTGCGCCAAATAGTTAATTCCAACCAGCTTGATAATGCATTCACAACTGAGATTCCAACACCATGTAATCCCCCAGAAACTTTATAGGTATTACTGTCAAATTTACCACCAGCATGGAGTTGAGTCATTATTACCTCTGCTGCTGATATTCCTTCTTCTTCATGAAGGTCAGTTGGAATGCCACGACCATTATCAGTTACAGATACTGAACCATCTTTATTTATGCTAACTTCAATTTTATCACAATATCCAGCTAAAGATTCATCTATTGCATTGTCAACAACCTCATATACCATGTGGTGCAAGCCAGATCCATCGTCAGTGTCACCAATGTACATACCTGGACGTTTCCTTACAGCATCAAGACCCCTTAAGATTTTTATTGCATCGGCATTATAACTATTTTCCATTAGATTGCTTCGTTTATGAATGTTAATTAATATTACATCCAGATATACTAGTTAGCAACATTTTTAAACTGATAACCCATGTTAAAAGCACAACTTTACGAATGCTTATTTTTGAAGACAGCAAATAGTGTCATTCCAATGCGTCTTCCATAACTGTACGAACATTCATTTTTGAAGGTAAATTGCACAACAGATGATGTCATTCCTGTCTGGAATCCAGAAATTTTGCTTATAACTGAGCTGATGAGCTAAAGGTAGTTGTCTTACGCTAAAACAAACGTTTTTAATTAAGTTGCATAGAAGCTGGATCCCAGTGTCTGGGCACTGGGATGACACCTCACTGGTGGGAATTGCTCCCAAACTACAACGTTCGTACAGTTGTGTATGTCTTCCCATGGAGATTGCTCTCAAATCATAATGCTCATGCAGTTGCGTGCTCGACTAATTAACAGAAAAATCTATAATTCAGTTTACGTATTTCCTTATCTCAGCCAAAATCTTATCAGATTGACTTTCGTCTGAATTTAAATCAGCTGCAAAGTGTGTAACATATTTTCCTCCAGGGCCAATAAGATATATTATCGAAGAATGGTTGATTTCTTCTTCTCCGTCTACTTTGCTTGCATATACTTTATATTTCGCAACTACTTCGTCTATTTTTTCTCTTTCACCAGTTAACATTTGTATTCTATGGTCAAATTGCTGCTGAAATTCTTTAAGTCTTTCCGTGCTATCGCGCTCAGGATCAACTGTGATGAAGAATGTTTGTAGCTTGTTGTTAGTTTTCTCATCTAACTTTGCAAGTGTTTCTGAAATTATCCCAAGGTTCATAGGACAAATTCTTTTACATGAGGAAAATCCAAAGAAAATCATCATGTATTTATCTTTAAAATCACTACTGCGCAGAATCTGTCCGTCCTGATTAATTAAAGAAAAATCTCCGCCTATCTTAACTTCCGCGTTGTGAATCGCTGCCGGGGCAAATATGCCTTTTTTAGTGAAATAACAATAACCTAAAAAAACAACTGCTAATGCTGCTAGCACATTAGATAACAATCTTATAAACCTTACCATTAGAATGCTCTCAGTAAAATCAAATTGTATCTTTATTGGTTAACCTATTCAATATATTTATCCCAAAG
Organism: Wolbachia endosymbiont (group A) of Norellia spinipes; assembly: GCF_964273535.1. Taxonomy (NCBI): domain Bacteria; kingdom Pseudomonadati; phylum Pseudomonadota; class Alphaproteobacteria; order Rickettsiales; family Anaplasmataceae; genus Wolbachia; species Wolbachia endosymbiont (group A) of Norellia spinipes. Next base: position 499,931 of record NZ_OZ187006.1, on the reverse strand, counting down.
TGTATTGTTAATTTTGTCTAACAGTTTCTTATGTTCATCAATTTCTTCACTATTTGGTGAATGTTCTCTGGGAGTTAGATTACGCACTTTATGCTGAACGAATGTAGAGTTACTGTCCTGATTGCATTCATTATCAAACAGAAAGGTTTGTAACCCTCCTGTAAGTTCAACATATACCTTTGCAAGCAATTGAGCATCAACTAGTGCTCCGTGCAATTCTCTATTCTCTAGCGATATATCAAAACGCTTACATAATGCATTCAAAGAAGCAGGTGATCCTACGAATTTTTTCCTCGCAAGAGGTAATGTATCTAGCACTCTATCTGAGGAAATTAACCCAGCATTCAGCTTGCTTAACTCCATGTTAAGGAACTTAACATCGAATTCAGCGTTGTGAATTACCAAAATATCATTAGATATAAAGTCAAGAAATTCAAGTGCAACATCTGAGAATAATGGTTTATCTTCTAAAAATTCTTCACTAATACCGTGAATCTTAAACGAGTGATAAGGTATATCTCTTTCTGGGTTAAGGTACCGATGGAGTACTTTACCTGTTGGAATACGATTAATTAATTCCACACACCCTATTTCAATAATTCGATGACCAGATCCAGTGTCAAGACCTGTCGTTTCAGTGTCAAGTACTATTTCGCGCAGCTTGCTTTCCATGGTTAACTCTAAATAAAACTAATCTTACTTGTCATTTGTCTTATCGTTATTTGTCTTTTTATAGTTAATAGAAACAAGCAACCAGCTTGGGTCTGATGAATTAACATTTTTTTTGAATTGCCATACATCCTCAACTTTATTAATGGTGGATGTGCTACCTGATATTATATTTTCTGAGCTATCTTTAATAAAGTTAATTTGCTCTGAAAGGAAATATACTGCAATAAACACTGTGTTTTTTACTAGCTTTATTTCTAAAATCTTTTGTGAAACGATAGAAACAATTATAGACTCGTGCACCTCTTTACGATGTTTAATCTTCTCTGCAAAATTATCATATAAGTCTTTATCGAGAAGTGGTTTTAACTGAGACAAATTTCCTTGATTGAAATACTTTATTATTAATTCAAAAGCTATGCTTGAACCTTCTATAAAGTGGGAAATAGAAAAATCTTTGTTTTTTTTTAATATTTGTTCATAAGTAACTTTTATTGAATTTTCATCGTTGCTATCAATGTAACCCTCAATGTTTTCTACTACATCTTCTTTACTTCGGCTTACATCCAACACACTAGTTAGCTTTTTTAGATTGAGATTGGCTGACCTTCCTAAAGAATTATACAAACGTGAAAAAATGAACGCCGCTAATAAAGTATATATTACAAGCTCTATCATAGTAACTCAACTCCTTGGCATATAAAGTATCCGAACATTATTAATTATTAATGAAAATATGTTTTTCATATCAACTTATAATCAGGTTTGCTATTCGTTTGTAAATGAATATATTATATAAGAAAGTATTAAATATCTCAACTTAATTAAAGGAGACGTAAGAAATGCCACAACAAAAAATGAGAATTCACGGTCAATATGTTAAAGATCTATCGTTTGAGAATCCGAATTCGCCATTCCTTTCTTCAAATAAAGCTCCCGATATTAATGTAATGGTTAATATCAATTCAGCGAAATTAGAAGGAATGGAAAACAAAGAAGGAGTAAATGAAGAAAAATCTTTCCATGAAATTACTTTACATATAGAAGTCAGAGCAACGATAAAAGATGAAGGTATAAAAGATGGCGTAGCTTTCATTTGTGAGACAAAATATTGTGGCATTTTTTCAATAGAAAATTTTAAAGAGTTGAGTGAGGAAGAGGTAAGACAAGCTTTGTTTATTGGCGGACCTACTTTTCTTTTCCCTTTTGCAAGAGAAATAATTGCAAGAGTTACAAGTAGTGGTGGATTTCCCCCACTAATGCTAGATCCCATAGATTTTGAAACTATGTACGAGCAGCAAAGTCAACAACAAAGAAGTAACGGTAGTAATTCCAATTTTAACTAATATGATGTAACCTGATGAATAATTCTTTAAACGCAAAAACGACTTTAAACATTGACGGGAAGTCATACAACTATTTTAGCCTAAATAGTGCTAGTGAATTTTTAGGAATAGATGTAACTAAATTGCCCTGCTCACTTAAGGTTCTGCTTGAAAATTTATTGCGCAATGAAGATGGAGTAAACGTAAAGCTGGATGATATAAAAATACTAGCAAGTTGCGTTAATAAACACGCTAATCATGAAATTAGCTACAAGCCAGCAAGGGTGTTGATGCAAGATTTTACAGGGGTTCCTGCTGTCGTCGATTTAGCTTCTATGCGGAGTTATGTCAAGAAAAATGGAGGCGATCCAAGCAGCATAAATCCGTCTGTGCCCGTTGATCTTGTGATCGACCATTCTGTTCAAGTAGATAGTTATGGAAGTGTTTCCGCATTCAGTAAGAATGTTGAGCTAGAAGTAAAAAGAAATTTGGAGAGATATCAATTCTTAAAGTGGGGAGAATCATCCTTCACAAATTTTAGAGTAGTACCGCCAGGTACTGGAATTTGCCACCAAGTGAATCTTGAGTATTTAGCGCAAGTTGTATGTAATAAGGATGGGGTTTTGTATCCTGATACTTTGGTTGGTACGGATAGCCATACTACGATGGTTAACGGGTTATCAGTCCTTGGTTGGGGTGTTGGAGGCATAGAAGCTGAGTCTGTGATGCTTGGTCAACCAATTAGTATGGTGATTCCAGAAGTAGTTGGATTTAAATTAATTGGCAGACTGCCGGAAGGAGTAACTGCGACTGATTTAGTGCTGACGGTTACCAATATCCTAAGAACAAAGGGTGTTGTTGGTACGTTTGTAGAATTTTATGGTGATGGTTTAGATTATTTATCTTTGGCAGATAGGGCAACTATAGCAAACATGGCCCCAGAGTATGGCGCAACTTGTGGATTTTTTCCAATTGATCAGAAAACGCTAGATTATTTAAGCTTAACCGGAAGGCCAGAAAAGCTAGTTGAGGCTTATGCGAAAGAGCAAGGATTGTGGCGTGGCAATAATGAGTTAGCATTTTTTGACATACTAGAGCTTGATTTATCAAGCGTGAAGCCAGTAATGGCTGGTCCCAAAAGACCACAAGATAAGGTTTTTCTTTCACAAGTGGCAGAGTCTTTTTCTAAATCATTTTCAGTTAACGAATTAAAGGAAAGTGATAAGCTTCAAGATGGAAGTGTAGTTATTGCAGCAATAACAAGCTGCACTAACACCTCAAATCCAAGTGTAATGATTGCTGCAGGTCTTGTAGCTCGTAATGCAATTAAACTTGGATTAAAATCAAAGCCTTGGGTTAAAACTTCTCTTGCTCCAGGGTCACAAGTTGTAACAGAATATTTAGAAAAGTCTGGATTGCAGGTAGATCTAAATGCTTTGGGTTTTAATCTAGTTGGATATGGTTGCACAACTTGCATTGGGAATTCTGGTCCACTTAATAAAGATATAGAAGATGGCATTAAAAACAAAAATTTAACTGTTGCTGCAGTTTTATCCGGTAATCGTAACTTTGAAGGAAGAATTCATCCGTTAGTCAAAGCTAATTACTTGGCATCTCCTCCACTTGTTGTTGCATATGCACTTGCTGGTACTGTGCAAACTGATTTGACAAAAGATTCAATATGCAAAGATAAGAATGGAAATGATGTCTATCTCAAAGATATATGGCCAACAAACAATGAAATCGAAGATTGTGTTAAAAATGTGGTAACACGTGAGATGTTTATACAAAAGTATAAGGATGTTTTTTCTGGTGATGAACATTGGCGAAAGATAAAGTGTGAAAAAAGTGAAATCTATAATTGGGATGCAAACAGCACTTACATACAAGATCCGCCCTATTTTGATAATTTATCACCTAAAAATAATAAAGATAAAACAATCGATATAAAAGGTGCACAAATATTGGCAATATTTGGCGATAGCGTAACCACTGATCACATTTCCCCTGCTGGAAATATTGCCTCAAGTAGTCCTGCAGGTATATATTTAAAAAATCTTGGAATTGAGCCACAGGACTTTAATTCGTATGGGTCTCGTCGTGGTAACCACAATGTAATGATGCGTGGGACTTTTGCTAACATTAGAATAAAAAATGAAATGGTAAGCATCGAAGGCGGCTATACAAAATATATTCCTTCTCAAGAAACTATGTCGATTTTTGATGCAGCAATGCGCTACAAGGAAACTCTCATCATTGTGGCAGGAAAGGAGTATGGCACAGGTTCAAGTAGGGATTGGGCAGCAAAAGGTACTTTATTGTTGGGGATTAAAGTTGTAATTGCAGAAAGCTTTGAGCGTATACATAGGTCCAACTTGGTCGGCATGGGTGTTCTTCCACTTATATTCCAAAATGGAATAACCAGAAAGATATTTGATGGTAGTGAGGTAATAAGCATAAAAGGTGAAATAGTGCCAGGTGGAAATCTAGAATGTATCATCAAAAGAAAGGATAATTCAAAGCAATCAATTCAACTCAAATGCTGTGTACAAACCGCAACTGAGATTAAATACTTAATGCATGGCGGAGTGTTAAGCTACATACTTGCACAATCCTTTTAAAGTTATTGCATGGACTTCTTTTAGCCAGCCCTGATCCCTTTATAAATAACAATTTGCTCTGTGCAAAGTTATGATATAATTTTACCTTACATATAGTAAAGGTGTTTTATAAATAATTATGATTACCTCTATACAAGAACCTAACGAATTGAGAAAACGTTTACAAGGATTTTATCGTGCTGATGAGAAAAGTTATGTACGCCGCCTTATAGAAAAAACAGAGCTTTCAGCTGATTCAAAAAGTAGAATTTATAATATTGCAAAACAAGTTATTGAAAAAATCAAACACAATAAATTAAGTATTGTAGATTCCTTTATGCAGCAATACTCGCTTTCCAATGATGAAGGAATAGCATTGATGTGCCTTGCTGAATCGCTACTTAGAATACCAGATGATTATACAATAGACGAAATAATCAAAGATAAAATTGCCAATCAGGAATGGAATAAATATTTAGGGCACTCTTCTTCGTTGTTTGTCAATGCTTCCACATGGAGCTTGATGATAGGTAGCAGTATATTGAGAGATAATGAAGGCGATTCGAAGTTCTATTACGCAATTTCTAAGTTACTTAAGAATTTAGGAGAACCGATCATTCGCAAAGCAGTAAAACAAGCAATGTCTATGCTTGGTAATCATTTTGTTGTTGGAGAAACCACAGAAGAAGCTTTAAGGTATGCAAAACTAGATGACAATAGTAAGTTTTTATACTCTTTTGATATGCTTGGCGAAGCTGCTCACACAGCTGAAGATGCAGAAGAGTATTTTAATTCATACATGCACTCAATAAAAGCTATAGGTGAATCCACTGAAATAAATGATTGTTTTAAATCGCATGGAATTTCAATCAAATTGTCTGCGTTACATCCACGTTATGAATTTGGTCAATTCGATAATATAGCTGAAGAGTTGAGAGCTAAACTGCTAGAGCTTTGTCATGAAGCAAAAAAATACAACATTTCATTATGCATAGATGCAGAAGAAACAGAAAGGCTTGAAATGTCCTTAATCTTGTTTGAACAATTACGGCTTGATGAATCACTTTCTGAGTGGGAAGGGCTTGGCTTGGCTGTACAAGCATATCAAAAACGTGCTTTATCTGTTCTTGACTTTGTAGAGGATGTTGCTATTCGATCAAATCATAAAATTATGGTCAGACTTGTAAAAGGTGCATATTGGGATTCAGAAATCAAGCGTACGCAAGAATTGGGATTAAATGATTACTCAGTATTTACAAGAAAAAGCTATACTGACGTATCTTACCTCGCGTGCGCACAGAAACTTTTGAGTAAACCAAACAGCTTTTACCCATGCTTTGGAACTCATAACGCCTATACTTTTGCTTCTATCATGGAACTTGCTGATAAAAACCACCCTGGATTTGAATTTCAACGCTTACATGGAATGGCAAAAGACTTATATGATTATGCAATGTCAGAGCTTGCAACAAATGTTAGCTGTCGTGTCTACGCACCCGTTGGGGAACATAGTGACTTGTTGCCTTATCTTATAAGATGCCTTCTTGAAAATGGAGCTAATAGTTCATTTGTTAATCAAATAAATGATTCTAACGTTAAAATTGATGAGTTAATTTCAGATCCACTGGAAAAAGCTATAAATTTTAATTATGAACCTCATCCAGGCATTCCGTTACCACAAGATATTTTGGGACCAGAAAGAAAAAATTCTTTGGGAATGGATATTAGTGACTCGGTGATAGTCTCACAATTTGCAGATGATATAAAGAGCTTTAGTGAAAAAAAATGGCAAGTTGGGCCGATAATTGACGGACAGTCACTTTTTGATGATGCCAAATTTACTGAAGTGGTGAATCCTGCACATTTAGAAAATGTAATTGAAGAAGTGTCAAATACAACAAGTGCTCAAGTTTTAAACGCTCTTGAAATAGCACATAATGCTTTTACTGAATGGCAGAATGTTTCAGCAGAAAAGCGCGCTAAATGCCTTGAAAAAGCTGCAGATTTGCTTGAAGAAAGGATGAAAGAGTTGATTTACATTCTGATCGTAGAAGCAGGAAAAATTTTATCTGATGCAATAGCGGAAGTAAGAGAGGCAGTGGATTTCTTACGTTACTACGCAACGATAGCAAAAAATGAACTGAGCGACTGGAAAAAATTGCCAGGTCCAACGGGTGAAGATAACTTCATCTTTTTTGAAGGCAGAGGAGTTTTCCTGTGTATATCACCATGGAATTTTCCACTTGCTATCTTCATTGGGCAGGTTTCAGCTGCACTTGCAGCAGGTAATGCGGTGCTGGCAAAACCGGCAGAGCAAACGCCGATTATTGCCTACGAAGCTGTTAAGATACTACATGAAGCTGGGATACCAAAAAATGTGTTACACCTCATTCCTGGGGATGGTGGATATTTAGGCAAAATATTAGTTCCAGACAATAGAATTGCTGGAGTAGCTTTTACTGGCTCAACACAAACTGCTCAAATAATTAATAAAATGCTTGCGGATAGGGATGGTCCTATTGTACCGCTTATTGCTGAAACAGGAGGGCTCAATGCTATGATTGTTGATAGCTCCGCTCTCTTAGAGCAAGTGACTACAGATGTTGTACTTTCTGCGTTTCGCAGTGCCGGCCAACGCTGTTCTGCACTTAGAGTGCTGTTTATTCAAGAGGACATAGCAGAGAAGCAGATAAAAATGATATGTGGTGCAGCGCAAGAACTCAAGATTGGTGACCCAATACAACTTAGTACTGATATTGGTCCAATAATTGACAAAGCATCTATCGATATGCTAACTCAACATACGCAAAAAATGTCAGAGGACGAAGATTCAAATCTGTTATTTAAAGTACCCATGGATACAAATTCTCATAATGGTTATTTCTTTCCTCCATATATTTATGAGATACAAAAAATTTCGCAATTAAAGCAAGAAGTATTTGGTCCTATTTTGCATATCATACGTTTTAACAAGTCACAATTAAATGAAGTTATAAGTGATATAAACAATACAGGATATGGGCTTACATTTTCTTTGCAGAGCCGTATACAAAATCAGATCGATTTAATAAGCAAAAAAATATCAGTTGGAAATGTCTACATCAACCGTAACCAGATAGGTGCAGCAGTTGGGATACAACCATTTGGTGGTAGAGGACTATCTGGCACTGGGCCAAAAGCTGGTGGTCCTCATTATTTACAGCGTTTTTCTACAGAAAAAGTTGTAAGTGTTAACACTACAGCATTCGGTGGTAACACTACACTTATGTGTTTGGATTAATTTGCGGGCCCTAATTTTTCTCCTATCTTACCCCTAAACTAGACGTTCGTGCAGACAGCGCTAAAATCAGAAAAGGACCAGTTCATGCACTAGACTTCTTGCATAACCTAAACTAAGCAGAAAAAAGGTGTCATCCGAGTAGGCCCTTCGGTTTCATCTCAGTGCCTCTATGATGTCATCCCAGTGCCCTGACTACTTGGATCCAGGAAAAAGAATGATGTCATGAAAGTAGCCCCTATGATGTCATTCCAGTGCTCCTTTCTCGTCATCCCAGTAGCCTCCTTTTTTTGTCATCCCAATACCCCCCTCTTGTCATCCCAGTGCCCAGACACTGGGATCTCATTTTACTTTATGATAATGTCATGAAAGTAGCCTCCTTCTTGTATCTTGTCAAAAGCATCTAATGTTTTAAGCTTAAGCATTAGGTGGAGAAGGGAGGAACTCTGTGCTTCTTCTTAGATATAAAATCTGTAGAGGAGATAAGAATTCCCTTCTCAAAAGTATAGGCTGGAAGGTATCGTAGAAAGACCTGAATGGTTCTAATTCTGTATTCACAAGACTAGCCTTACTTTTCATTTTTAATGGTAACGTATGGGGTTATATATGATCAACAACTTTTTGGGCATAGATATATCAAAAGATCGCTTTGATGTTTTTCTCTCATTTATAAGCAAAAAAGGAAAGCGTGAAACTAGAAAAAGAAGCTTTAAGAACGATGGTTTCAAAGTCTACTGAATTTTCTACACAAACATAATGTAGAAAAAGTAAAAACCTGCATGGAATCTACTGGTTGTTATAGCGAAGCACTGGCTGAATTTCTACACAATGCTGGACATTTTGTAAGTGTTGTAAATCCTTATTGCATAAAATCTTATGCAAGGAGTAAGCTGATACGACAAAAGAATGATCAGACCGATGCAGAAGTTATTGCTGATTATTGCCAAAGACAGGAACCTTCTAGTTGGACACCACCTTCTCCTGAAATGAAAAAATTAAAACATCTTTATCGTTGCTCAGTTGCGTTAAAAGATGAGTTAACATTAGTAAATAACCACTTAGAAAAAAAAGAGAGACTGCCTAAAGAAGTTGCAAATGCTTGGGAAGACCTTGCAATGAATATAGCTCAAAAAATAGAAACAATAAAAAACTCCGTACGTGAACTATTAAATCAACACAAAGAATTGTTGGAAAATTTTCAACTTCTATTGACTATTCCAGGCATAGGAGAAGAATCAGCAATAGCTATTTTAGCTGAAGTTTCTGATATAGAGGTTTTTAGAGATGCCAGGCAATTGGCAGCATATACAGGAGTTATACCACGAAATATGACGTCAGGTTCCTCTGTATATGCCAAACCCAGATTAAGTAAATCCGGTTCACAAACATTACGTAAGGCACTTTTCTTTCCTGCCATAGTAGCTAAGAATCACAATCCTATCATTATGAGCTTTTGCCAAAGATTAAAGGAAAAGGGTAAGCATAATATGGCCATCGTTGGTGCTGCAATGCATAAGCTACTCCATATCATTTTCGGTATTCTGACATCCAAAAGTGCTTTTGATCCTAACCATATCAAAAACTACAGGGCTAGGAGGTTGACTGAAGGTTTAGTACTTTAAAATCAAAAATGCTTCCTATCTATCTTATGTAAAGTGGTATCTTACACAAATTTATTGAATGTTGTTGGTTAGTGGATATGTTGATAAGTAAACTTCATCTGTTTTGTGCGTATAAAACTAATTTACTTATCAACATATCCACTAACTATAATCTGTGTACTGTTACACAATTGGAAGTATTTTTTGATTTTATGATGCAACTTGGGAAATTTTTATAATTTTTTTGTTGACTAACAAGACGGTATCTCCTGTCATCCAGCCCTTCCATCCAAGACGGTGTCATTCCAGTGCCCAGACACTGGAATGGCTTTGTTGCATCGCTAGCTATGATGGATTAAAGATAAAAAAAGATGGAGAATATCAGTAGCTTATTATTCTGGTATTTATAACAAGAACGGTCAGTGAATACCTAAATTTGAGTAAAAGAAATTTCACTACCACTCACTAATCCGGCTAAAATTCAAGAATTTCAATGCTTTAGCTATTTTCAATAGAATTAAGTTTATTAATATAAATAATAAATTACTATTCTTAAATTTGATCAGATTGATTGCAAAAAAACAAGATTTTCAATAGGTTGCTTATAATCCTAGCTATAGTTAGCCTTTCATAAGTAGCGATGCAACAAAGCCCACTGGAATCCAGAAAACTTAACTTTATACCAGGTAATAAGAACTGGATCCCAGTGTCTGGGCACTGGGATGACAAGAGAAGGTACTGGAATGACGGTTGTCGTTTAGCTATAAACATTAAGAAATTTACCAAATGAAAAAAAAGGCAAAAGAAGCCCCGTGGTTGGCTAATTACTTACATTATACTTTCAAGTATGGCGTTTTTTTATTCTAAACGCTTAATAACCGCGATTCAGCTGCTTTTAAACCGCAACTAATCTAAATTATAAACGTTAAGAAATTTACTAAACAGAAAAAAAGGCAAAAGAAACCCTAGGGTAGCTAGTTATTCACTATCCATTTTTTAAGTTGGCGTTTTTTGATGTTTTAAATGCTTTATAAGCGTATTTCAGCTTGTGTAGGTAAAAACCTAGAAATTTGATAAAGACATAAGGTGCACATAGTGCAAAAAATTAAACATGAGACGCCAAATACGTTGAGTTTTTTTGTCATTTAATCTGTACAGAGAAGATAAATAAATAGCTTCATTTTCGTGATAAGGGGGCTGGCGAAGCTTGTAAAGTAATTTTTTCGTTTCTATTCCCAATAAAAGTTTGTTATATGGTTATGCAAGAAGTCTATTGTGAATGAAATGAATGTGAAAAATATCTTATTAGCGTTTTTAGTACAAACGGTATTCAGTTTGCCGCTATTTGCAGCTGATCCTGTTTTGCTCAACTGCATTGAAACTCCAGAAATATATGACCTTGATGCAAGGCCAAAAAATTTTAGCTCTTCAAACAATTTAAGAAGGAAAGCTGGTTCTCCAAATAGTGCAATAGGAGAATTAATACACATAGTGGGTAGAATTACTGATATAAACTGTTTACCAATACAAAATGCTGTAGTTTCTATATGGCACGCGAATTCACGCGGCGTGAACCATTACGATGAGAATATAGAGGATAATCAACTCGATCCGAATTTTGCTGGATCAGGAAGGTTTGTAGTGAATAATCTTGGCTATTATAATTTTATTACGATAGCACCTGGTAAAATTGGTAAGAGAGCTCCACATATTAACTTTCTAGTTCAACATCCAGATTTTCCAGAATTCACAACGCAAATGTTTTTTGCTGACCATAATTGCGATAATTGTGCTGATCCTGTTCTTGGAGATTTTGTTAGTAATGGGCTTGCAAGCCTTCTCATAACACCATTTACTTACAGTGATCAGGTCATAAAAACCTATACGTTTAACATTACCTTGGGTGGATATAATAAGTTCTCTAATAAAAGATAAAAACCCTTGCATGTAAGGTAGTCCATAGTAAACTTGAATGTTATTGTACTTAGGATGTATATGAAAAATATCTTACTGATGTTTTTGCTATGTTTTATGTACAGTTTACAATTATTTGCAACGGAGATGCCAGCAATGAAAATAACAATTTCTAAAATTTCGCCCGATTTTAAAACAATAGTAATGGGTTTATTTGAGGACAACGAAACCGTAAATGATGGCGGAGTTTTGCAAGGAAAACAGATCATAGATAATATAAAGCAATTTAGCGATTTTAATGGAAGCTTTGGTGAATTTTCTTCTACCATTTTACCAGAAGGAAAAAACGTTGTAGTTGTTGGACTTGGTAAGAAGGATGAATGGAATGAAAATAAAGAATTAAATATTGGTGGTAAAATATATTGTGAGCTAAGCAGATTAAAAATTAAGAAAGCAGCGATTTTAATCGAAGGTAGTGCAGCAAATGTTGCATATGGTGCGTTTCTGCGTAGTTTTAAGTTTGATAAGTATAAAACTAAAAAGGATGAGAAAATTACAGAGGTAGAGGAAATTACCGTATTAGTAAAAGATGAGCAATTAAGTAATGCTGAAAGATCATTTGAGCACTTAAGGCAAGAAGGTGAGAGTATATTCCTTGCGCGCTCTTTTATAACAGAGCCTCCTAACATTCTATATCCAGAATCCTATGCTGATCATATAAAAAAAGAGCTTACTAAGCTTGGTCTTGAAATCGAAGTGCTTGATAAAAAGCAGATGGAAGAGAAAAAAATGGGAGCCTTGCTTGGAGTCGCACAAGGAAGTAGTAAAGAACCAAAATTAGTAGTGATAAAATGGAATGGGGCTTCTAAAGAACAAAAGCCAATAGCTTTTGTTGGTAAAGGTATAACGTTTGACACTGGTGGAGTATCACTCAAACCTTCACGTGGTATGGAGTCGATGAAATATGACATGGCAGGCTCTGCTGCTGTAGTTGGGGTGATGCATGCTTTAGCAGGACGAAAAGCAAAATTAAATGCAATCGGCGTGGTTGCACTTGCAGAGAATGCAGTGGGTGGTAATGCTCAAAGGCCGAGTGATGTAGTAACTTCAATGTCTGGACAGACGATAGAAGTGTTGAACACCGATGCAGAAGGAAGGCTCATACTTGCAGATGCTTTATGGTATACGCAAGACAGATTCTCACCAAAATTTATGATTGATCTTGCAACTTTAACTGGTGCTATAGTGGTTGCACTTGGAAATAACGAATATGCTGGTCTTTTTTCAAATAATGATGAATTAGCAAACCGTCTGATTGATGCAGGAAATGAAGTAAGTGAGAAGTTATGGCGTTTTCCTATGAATGAAACTTATGACAAAATTATTGATTCACCGATTGCTGATGTTCAAAACATCGCTCCTGCAGGCTCTGGTGGAGATAGCATAATGGCTGCACAGTTTTTACAGCGTTTTGTGAATGAAACTTGCTGGGCACATTTAGATATCGCAGGCACTGCTTGGTACGAAAAAGGTACTGACATTTGTCCAAGAGGAGCAGTAGGTTTTGGTGTAAGGTTACTTAATAAGTTGGTTAAAAAGTACTACGAAGCCAATGATTAAAGGTCTTTATACTGGATTTATGGCTTGACTCACAGCTACATGAACGTTTATTTTCGAGGCGCAGCAAATGAAAGTAGCTGATGCATATTTCTTTTTTTCTGGTCAAGCACTGGAATGATATCAAGGAGTAACTTTTTATTTAAACAATGATTATAATAAGAGATCTATTGAAATTTTAAAGTTATTAAATATTGACGCTATATACTTAAGTGTTAAAATAGAATGAAAAGTTTTTAGGAGTTTATATGGCAGTAGGTGGGAAAGCAAAGACAGCTAGTAAAAATAACCCTACTCAGCGTAAGAAGGCCGAGCAAAAAATGTATAAAGATAAACCGGTAAAACCTGTTAGATATATAGATCGTGACTCGCGCATGAATTATATGTCTGCTCAATATGATAACGGCAATCTGGTTGAAGATGAGGTAAGCGGCAATCCTATAAAGTGGGAAGCTGTATAATAGTTGTGGTTAAAGTTACTATTAATTCTAAGGAATGTGAAGTAGAGCATGGGCTCACTATAATTCAAGCTTGTGAAGTCGTGGGCGTTGAAATTCCACGTTTTTGCTATCATGAGCGTTTAGCAATTGCTGGTAACTGCAGAATGTGTTTGGTTGAAGTTGAGGGTGGGCCTCCAAAACCAGTAGCCTCTTGTGCAATGCCAGTTGCAGAAGGGATGGTTATTCACACTGATACCCCTAAGGTTAAAAAAGCACGTGAAGGTGTGCTTGAGTTTTTGCTAATTAACCACCCGCTTGATTGCCCAATTTGCGATCAAGGTGGTGAATGCGATTTGCAAGATATCACGATGGCTTATGGGAAAGGAACCAGCAGACTTGATGAGCATAAGAGGGCTGTGCCAAAAAAACACTTCGGACCACTGATTGAGACTGCGATGAATCGATGCATTCATTGCACTCGGTGTGTTAGATTTTTGTCTGATGTTGCAGGTACAAATGAACTTGGAGGAATCGGAAGGGGAGAAAATGTAGAGATTAGCACTTACATAAAAAGGCATATTAGTTCTGAATTATCTGGAAATATCATAGATCTCTGCCCGGTAGGGGCTTTAACTTCAAAGCCTTACTCCTTTACAGCGCGTCCATGGGAGCTATCACATTGTGAGACTATAGATGTGCTAGATGCTGTGGGAAGTAGCATTAGAGTTGATTATCGTGGCCTGGAAGTTATGCGAATATTACCAAGACTGAGCGAAGAGGTAAATGAAGAATGGATATCAGATAAAACCCGCTTTGCCTATGATGGACTAAAAGTTCAGCGTCTTGATCAACCTTATGTAAAAAAAGATGGTAAATTAGCCCCAGTTGATTGGAATGAAGCATTAACTATTGCTGCAAAGAAATTAAAGAATACAAAATCAAATAAAATAGCTGCAATTGCAGGTGATTTAGCAGATTGTGAGTCTATGCTTCTACTCAAAGAAGTGATGCAGAAGCTCGGCTCGGGGAATATAGACTGCAGGCAAGATGGTGCAAAGCTTATACCAAGTAATCGCGGATCTTATGTGTTCAATACCACTACCCAGGGTATAGAGAATGCAGATTTGTGTCTGCTTATAAATACAAATCCAAGGATAGAAGCACCGATCATTAATGTAAGATTGAGAAAGAGATATTTACAGGGCAACTTTCCTATTGCAAGTGTTGGTCCTAACATTGAATATTTGTATCATGTTGAGAAATTGGGCGATAATCCTGATATTTTGAGTGAAATAGCAAATGGAAATCATAAATTCTGTGAGCTGCTGGTAGCCGCCCAAAACCCTATGCTGATCATTGGTCAAGATGCATTAATAAGAGATGATTCTGAATCAATTCTAATTCTAGCTGGCAAAATTGCAGAAAAATTTAACATGATCAGAGATGATTGGAATGGCTTTAATGTGCTGCATAAAGCTGCAGCAAGAGTCGGTGGTCTGGACGTTGAGTTTGTTCCTGAAAAAGGTGGAAAAGACACTAATCAGATACTGGAAAATGCAGAAAGTGGTGACATAGAAGTGGTTTATCTTCTTGGTGCAGATGAAATTGATACATCAAAATTAGAAAATACATTTGTAATTTATCAAGGTCATCACGGTGATAAGGGTGCACATGTGGCAGATGTTATCTTGCCTGGTGCTGCATATACAGAAAAATATGCAACTTATGTAAACACTGAAGGTCGAGTGCAAAGAACAAATTTAGCTGTATTCCCACCTGGTGAAGCAAAGGAGGATTGGTTAATTATTAAAAATCTTTCACAATATTTAGACCTTTCTTTACCGTATGATAGTTTATTTGATGTGAGAAAAAAATTAGATACTATCGGTCCACAGTTTAGAAATGCCGATCAAGTGGTAAAAAACACATGGGTGCCAATTAGCAATGATGGGATAAGCTTAAGTAATACACCTTTCACTTTAAAGGAGTGTAATTTTTATATGACGGATTCAATAAGTCGCGCTTCAAAAATAATGGCAGATTGTACTAAAGCTTTTTATGAACACGCTAGTTAATATTTTATTTATTTTAGTACCGCTACTACTTTCAGTTGCGTACTTGGTATACTTTGAGCGTAAGGTTATTGGTGCAATTCAACTGAGACACGGCCCAAGTGTAGTTGGACCTTTTGGGCTATTGCAGCCATTTGCAGATGCTATTAAGCTACTGATTAAAGAGCCGATAATACCATTTAGAGCGAGCACCATACTGTTCATTATGGCTCCAATGCTTACCTTTATCTTGGCATTAATTGCCTGGGCAGTTATACCGTTTGGTGCTGAAGTAATTGTAGAAAATGGCCAGCAAGTAGTGATTCCTAAGGTTATAGCAAATATTAATGTTGGAGTGCTTTATGTGCTAGCTATATCGTCGCTGGGAGTATACGGCGTAATTATTGCAGGCTGGTCAAGCAATTCTAATTATGCATTTCTTGGCGCTATACGGTCGGCTGCTCAGATGATTTCATATGAAGTTTCAATAGGCTTAATAGTTGCTACAGTTGTTGTTACAACTGGTACGTTGAACCTTGGAGAGATGGTGGTAGCGAAACACAACATGCCATTTTGGGTTGATTTGCTACTAATGCCTATAGGAATAATATTTTTTATTTCTTTGCTTGCAGAAACTAATCGTCACCCATTTGATTTACCAGAAGCTGAAGCAGAGCTTGTCTCTGGATATAACGTTGAATATTCATCCATGCCTTTTGCCCTCTTTTTTCTTGGAGAATATGCAAATATGATTCTAGCAAGTGCTATGATGACGATATTCTTTCTAGGAGGATGGTATCCGCCGCTGGAGTTCAGTTTACTTTACAAAATTCCAGGTTTGATTTGGTTCGTTTTGAAGATAGTTATACTTTTGTTCGTATTTATTTGGATTAGAGCAACAATACCTCGTTATCGATATGATCAGCTAATGCGTCTTGGTTGGAAAGTGTTTCTGCCAATATCGGTGCTTTGGGTGGTACTCATTTCAGGAGTGTTGCTCTTTACTGGGAATTTACCTGGGTCCAATGTTTAATTTTCCAAATACAAGATTAAGGCGCAGGCGCTCGAGCAAATGGGTTCGCAATTTAACAAGTGAAAATAGTCTATCAGTAAATGATCTGGTTCTTCCTCTGTTTGTTCACGACAGAAAAGAAACAACTGAACCAATTTCTGGCTTACCAGGCGTAAAGTGTTATTCAATAGATGGATTAGTGTCTATAGTTAAGGAAGCTAAAGATTTAGGAATTAATGCTGTTGCAATTTTTCCTGTAGTTGATAGTAAACTAAAATCTGAAAACGCTGAGGGAGCATATAATTCTGACAACTTAATCTGCAAAGCAATCCGTGCTGTAAAATTAAAGGTACCTGAAATTGGTATTATTGCAGACGTTGCACTGGATACATACACTATTCATGGCCATGACGGCATTTTAAAAGATAATCAGATGGATGTAGAAAACGATGAAACTATATCAGTACTGTGTAAGCAAGCACTTGCTTTAGCGAAGGCAGGATGTGATATAGTTGCTCCTTCTGATATGATGGATGGTAGAATAGGAAGAATCAGAAAATCATTAGATGATAATAACTTTCAAGACGTATTAATATTATCTTATGCGGTGAAATATTGCTCTAGCTTCTATGCTCCATTCAGGCAAGTCGTTGGTTCATGTGGGCTATCACATTCTATAGACAAAAGTGGTTATCAAATGGATTATAAAAATGCGCACGAAGCAATGTGCGAAATTGAAATGGATATAAATGAAGGTGCAGATTTTATTATGATTAAACCAGGTATGCCATATTTGGATATTATCAAAACAGCAAGTGATAAGTTTAATTTTCCGATTTTTGCTTACCAAGTAAGCGGTGAGTACGCAATGATAAAAGCTGCTGCAAATAATGGCTGGCTAGATTATGACAAGGTGATTTATGAATCTTTGATTGGTTTCAAACGTGCGGGTGCAAGTGCAATATTCACTTACGCTGCACTTGATGTTGCAAAAAATTTGGTATCCGTTTAGCAGTGTGGCTAAAAGGCACGTCTGTGCAAACATTATGATTTAGAAAAATCCAAGTAGCATGAAAATGCAAAACCTACTTGACAAACTCCGCCAGCCCCCTTATCATGACGTCCAGTACAATGTTGCAAATTAAAAATCTCTCCATCCTGTGCTGGTTCTTCGATTCTAAACGCCACTTCTACCTGGTCATAACCAATCTGAATTCGTTCTACTAATGCTTTAATGATGCCACGCTTAGTTTGCCAATCTAGCTGTTCCAAATTAGATTTTACACTGGAATAAAGACTCTTTATACTGTTGATGATAAGGTTCATTCCCTTCTCTATTGCTTTTTGATCAACTACCTTTTTCTTCTCTTCTTCTATCCCTCTTAAGCGTTCCCTCATTCTTTTCATCGTCTGTTTAAATTCTTCCTCACTTATATATCCTTTATCTCCTACATTTTCTTGACTATAATAGTCTTCCATTAACTTTTCGATGCCTTGTTTTATTTGATTTTCCCTTCTTGCAAGCTTCTTATCTGATGATTCATCATTTTTATTTTCTGCAATTCTACGGTGATACTCATTTTTTATTATCTCTGGGTTTTTTAGTAAATTTTTCACCTTTTCCCATATAGCTGTTTCTAACATATCTGTACGGACCAATTTATTAGTACACTTCTCCCTACCATCAGTAATACGTATAGTACTACTACAGCGATAATAGCTAAACTTTTTTCCCTCAACTCCACATTGTGCACCACTATACGCATATCCACAGTTTTGACACACAACTAGACCTTATAATAGATATTTCTTTTTTCCTCCCTCTCTCTGCATCCTTGCTCTTTTTCTATTTTCATCCAGTTACTTTTGTACTTTATTAAATAACCCTTCATCAACTATTTTTGGTACTGGTATATAAATCCAGCTGTCCTCATCTGTGCGACAGATAGAAACCTTTTGTTTATTTCTTTCTCTTTTTTCAACCCTCTTTAATTTACCAAACGCTGCTTGTCCTTTATATGCTGGATTTCTTAACACCTTCCAAATTATTATTGGACACCACACCTTCTTTCCAGTTCTTGTTCTAATTGACTTATCTCTTAGTCTACGTATCACTTCCCTTATACTTATTCTCTCTTGCCCTACCCACATGAATATCTGCTTTACTATTTTTGCTTCCTCTTCATTTATTTCAAACTTTGTCTTTTCTCTATCTACATGCTTTATACGATTATAACCAAAAGGTGCAATGCCAATTACACTTACACAGCCTTTTTTTGCTCTATGGAGTTTTCCCCTACGACTACGTTCCATAATCTTTGTACACTCATATTCTGCCACTAATCCTTGCATTCCCAATAACAATTTAGACTCTGGATTATTTTCAGTCTTATGATTTAAGAATATTACTTCTACTCCTGCTTTTTCAAATTCATCAAGTAATATCATTTGATGTGCAGATTTTCTTGATAGTCGGTCAGGTGAATGAATATAAATTTTATCAATTTGATCTTCTCCTACTTTATCACGTAATGCATCTAAACCTTCACGTTCTAAACTCCACCCACTAAGCCCATCATCCTTAAATTCATACTCATTCAATAACTCATGCTTATCTGCAGCAATTCTATGCTTGAGCTCGGCAATTTGACTCTCTATTGTATTGTTCTGCGCTTGACTCTTCGATGAAACTCTTGCATATAAGGCCACTGTTATCATTTTTCTTTATCTCCTTTTCATTGTTTCTTTTTACCGCATACCTTAGTAACAGCTCATAGGCGTCTGCTAGATGTTGTTCCGCTAATTCATCTGGCTCGTATCGGCAAGTTAATGTTCTTTTTCTCATAGTTTCTCCTGCAAATGTTTTTGTAGTGCAAGGAGCCTTACCACTCCTTTTTTCCATCAATCCATTTACTCTTATGAAAAAGACCAACTTTTATCAGCTACAGCCTTCAAATTTGGTCTAGCCCTTCCTTTACCAACTGCTGTTGCGCTTTCTGATACGACTCTTATTTTTTTAACAAACTTTCCATTTTCTCTGTTTCTTTCTTTAATACCTCGGCTATTTCTTTGCTATTTTTCGCATAATCCATCGCTGTTATTCCAAATTTATCTGCTTGCTCTATTTCAGCCCCTGCTTTTACTAGCTCCTCCACTATTTCTTTTTCTCCTACCATACATGCAAGATGCAGCGGAGTGCATTTATTGCCATACTCTTCAGCATTTACATTCCCTCCTGATTTTATCAATTCTCTAACTGTTTCTAGACGTTTCTCCGTTATCGCTAGATGCAGTGCTGTATGTCCTCTTACATCTGCTGCATTCACATCTACTCCTTTTTCGATTAATAACCTCACTGTTTTTACCTCTACTGCATAATGTAGAGCTGTTCTTCCTTTTTCGTCTCTTTCATAAATATTTTTAAACGAGTTCTCTAATAGTGACTCCTCTTTTTTACCCAGCTTTACCATAACTTACCCCACCTTTTCTTTAAACCTAAGCCTTCCTTTTTACCACCTCATCTATCATTGCATTCACTTGGCTGATTATCTTGCTTGCTAAATTTTGACATTCTTTCTTTATTAGCGATTTGTCTCTCTTCCTTATTTCTCCTATCTCTATTATTTTTAGCTCCGGCATGTAGCTTCCATTCAACATGTCTGCTATTTCTCCCACTAGCCCCTCTATTCCATAGCACGTCAGTTCTCTACTTTTTGTTACTCCTCCTTTTTCTCTTAAAAATTTACTTGCCTTTTCACTCTCTTTGCTATCACATAGACAATACTTTTCACTTTCCCAGATATAGTACATTGGTGTTGCACCATATTTATTCAGTTGATTAACTTCAGCTCCGGCCTTTACTAGCTCTTTTATTATTTCAACTCCTGCTCCTCCTATTTTGCACGCAGAGTGCAGTGGCGTACATCCAGTGACATATTGAGTGGCATTTACTTCTGCTCCCGATCTTAGCAGCACTTTTATATTTTCTAAGCTTTTCGCAAATACTGCACAGTATAGTGGTGTATAACCATTTTTATCTCTTGCATTGATCTCTGCTCCTTTATTTATTAATAACCTTACTGTTTTGTAATCAGAGATTTCTACTGCTTGGTGCAATATCGTCTCTCCTTCTTCATTTCTTTTATTAATATCTTTAAATCCGTTACTTGATACTTCTTTAAAAAACTTACTCTTGCTAAAACTGTTCGGTAGAAGCTGTAGCTTTACTCCTCTCGTTTGAGTTTTATTACTACAACTCCCCCTAAAGAACCGTGCTTGCAGATTTCCCGCACACGGCTCATCAATATTAGTTTTCACAGTCGTCCCTCTTATGCATATAAAGAAAAATGTATTTTTGGCTTTGGTAATGGATTTACTTCTACGTAGTGTACAAACTGTTCCCAGGTCATACTCTTTTTCTGACTACGCCGATTTATCCATTTAAATGCTAGCTTTCTTACTGATGTGTAAAATTGTTTCAAACACCAATAATTTCCGCTAATACCAAAGTAGTTATAGTGTCCTGTTAATTTAGCCTTCAGTACTTGCCACCAATCTTTAAGTCGAATACCTCCGCGGACTATTTTCAACCACTCCTTGATTTCTTTTAGTTTTCTGGCTAGATTTAACTTTGAGGTTTTATGTCCCATTATTAATCTACCACGACGACTTTTTGCACCATAGTTCGTAAACCCCAGAAAATTGAAACTTTCCGTCCTTCGTTTCTCTCTTATCGCTTGTTGCCACTCCCTCTTGCCAAACTTTACTACTCTGGTCTTGTTTTCAGATACTTCCAACCCAAATTTATTTAGCCTTTGTTTCAGTAATTCCAGAAATTCTTCCGCGTCTACCTTACTTTCGCAACAAACCACAAAATCGTCGCAAAACCTTATTAGTTGTATATATCCTCTGGATCTTGGTTTAAATTTCTTTTCTATCCATAAATCCAACACATAATGTAAGTATATATTTGCTAATACAGGACTTACTATACCACCTTGGGGTGTACCTTGTTTTGTTGCTTCATAATTTCCAGCTTCGACTATCCCTGCCTTGAGAAACCGCTTTACTAACCACCGCAAATTTGGGTCAGTTATTCGTTCCCTTAGACATCTCATTAGCCATTTATGCTGTATATTATCGTAGAACTTCTTGATATCCACTTCTACAATGTAGTTTATTGGCTTGTACATAACTGCTTTATCTAGTGCATTTACCGCTTGATGACAGTTTCTTCCAGGTCGAAATCCATATGAGCTGTCCAGAAAGTTTGCCTCGTAAATATTTTCTAGTATCTTCTTCAGCATAATCTGTACTAATTTATCCTCGGTCGATGGTATTCCGAGTCCGCGTTTCTCTTTACTTCCAGCTTTCGGTATATATACCCTCTTTACTGGTTGTGGTTGATATTGCTTCCTCTTCATACTTTCTACTAGCACTTCGAGTTTCTCATTCAGATTTTCTCCGTATGATTCCACTGTTATCTGGTCTACTCCACAAGCCTTGTTACGCTTCAGTTCTTTATAACATCTCGCAAGATTCTCTGTATTTATCAGATGGACTAACGATGTGAATTTTAGTCGCTTATCTTGCTTTGCTCTTACTGCTATCTGGTTTAGTTTATTTTGCATGTTATTCCAACCTCCGTTGTATTGGCCTAGCAATCCCTATTCCAGTTACTATATTGCTGATCGCTTCCCCTTGTACGTGGCTTTCCCACATTCTGAGTACTATCAATCAGTCCGACTTCCCCTGCATCTTCCGCTAGTTCTTGCCTTTGTTGACTTGTTCCAGCGTACCTTTGTAGGAATGCATAGGATCTCCCAAGTTCACTTGAAGTCCATTTCAATACATGGCACGGTCTCAGATCCCGATAGAGTGAGTGATAACTTGCCTTTACGTTATCCTTCATGCTGTCTTCCATGGCCATGAAAATGTCGACCTCTATGTCTTCAGGTATTTCGGAACTCAATCCCTTCACTTTCGTTGTACCCTGCATTGTCCATCCCACTAGCTCTATTACACTCGTTACCTCATGCAACATAGTGGTCTGTTCCAAACTGTTGGCTAGACTTTGTTTGTGTTGGATTTTCACCAACTGTTCTCCAAGCACTTCTTGGCGCACCATTTCATACCTCACAAAATTAGCTTTTCTAGCGCCAGACAAATTTCTTATATTTACCTGCCGCTATTCAAGTCATGTCCGTTTTAGCATAAGAAAGCAAGTCTTTTTCTTTTTATTTCATACACTTTTACCTATTATTAATATAATATATGAGGATCTAAATATAAGTACTTAGCTTATTATACATATTACTTGACTATTTTTCCAACTTCTGTGCAAATGTCGATGTTCGTGCCACTTCAGTACTCCTGGATAAAATACTAAAATGTGCTTTTCTAATTCGTGTATTGAGTCTTTTTGCTCTGAATCCAAATCATTTTTATAGTAAACGTTGTGTTCTGCTAAAACATATTTTCTGACCTTCTGATCTGTATAATTTTCTAATTTGTAACGATGGATAATGCTGAATCTTTCTAAAATTGGCTTGTGTTTTAAACTCCAATGTTGCCCTGAAAGTTTATCGCTTCCCAATACAAATTTATTCCCTCTTTCCTCTACACTACTTACTGGAAAACATGCGTTTATTTCTCCTAAGCTCCAACTGTCCGATAATATAACTTGCGCTTTCGCAAACTTTATTTCTGGTAATAAACTTTGTGGTAATGGATATAGTGCTTTTAAATTGTACCACTGATGACTCCTTTCATAGATGCCTTTGTAATCCTTTGTGTGAGGCTCTGTTTCTCCAAGTACTGCTACATCTAATCGATATATGTCATTACTAAATGTTTGTTCATAATGCTCTCTTAAATAGTTGTCTACAATCTCTACTAACGGACCTCTAGAACTGAAAAAATTTATTCTTCCAAACGATAACACTGGTCCATCTTTTTCAACTTTTCTACCTGAATAGTCTGATAATAAGCTGCCGAATATACTTTCATCTAATATAAACCTATCAACGTTATACAGGAGCAGACGTAAATGCTGAGGAATATGGAAATAAATGCATACCTCTACACCTTGCGTGCATGGTAGGTGAAAAAGAAATAGTGGAGGAGCTGGTAAAAGCTGGAGGAGAAATAGAGCAAGCGGATAAATTTGGAATGATAGCGATGGATTATGCTAAAAATAGCAAAAAGATAACCGAGGTATTAAAGAAAGAAACAGACAGAATTGAAAAGTTATTTGAACAGCAAAGTGGGAAATCTTCTATGAGAGGCTAAAAGCATGGAGAAAGAAATAGAAAAGAAGGTAATGAATTTAGAGAAAAAAGCGTTGGTAGAGTTGAGTAGAGTATCTGGCAGATCGGCTAGAAAGGGGAAAGAGAATAAGTAGCGACAAATTACCAGTAGAAGGGACAGAATTAATACTAGAGAGAGGGGAAGAGACTCATACAGTAATGGTAACAGATAAGGGTTTAATCTACCGAGAAGAATTTTTCACATCATTATCAGCAGTAGCCGGGAAAATAATGGGAATGAGCTACAACGGACCTTTATTATTCGGTATGCGTGATAAAAATGAAAATTGAAGAGAATAAAATGCTAAAAGAAGTAAGGTGTGCGATATATACAAGAAAATCAAATGAGGATGGGCTAGAACAAAAGTTTAACAGTCTTGATGCGCAGCGAGTAGCATGTGAAAAGTACATAAAGAGCAGAGAAGGCTGGGTAGCATTGGCAAAAAGGTACGATGATGGAGGATATTCAGGGAAAAACTTAGAAAGACCAGCGATAAAGGAGTTGTTTGAAGATGTAAAAAAAGGAGAAGTAGATTGTGTGGTAGTATATACGCTAGATAGGCTCTCGAGAGAAACAAAAGACAGCATCGAAGTAACGTCATTTTTTAGAAGGCATAGAGTAAATTTTGTAGCAGTAACGCAGATATTTGACAATAATACGCCAATGGGAAAGTTTGTACAAACAGTGTTATCAGGAGCAGCACAACTAGAAAGAGAAATGATAGTAGAGAGAGTAAAAAATAAAATAGCAACATCAAAAGAACAAGGACTATGGATGGGTGGAACTTTGCCGCTTGGGTATGATGTAAAAGATAAAGAATTAATAATAAATGAGAAAGAAGCAAAGTTGGTAAAACATATATTTGAGAGGTATATAGAGCTAAAGTCAATGGCAGAGTTGGCAAGAGAGTTAAATAGCCAAGGGTACCGTACGAAATCAGATATCTTTAAAAAGGCCACGGTAAGGAGGATAGTAACAAATCCAATATATATGGGAAAGATAAGACATTATGAGAAAGAGTATGAGGGAAAGCATGAAGCTCTAATAAAAGAGGAAAAATGGCAAAAAGCACAAGAATTGATAAAGAATCAGCCATATAGAAAAGCAAAATATGAAGAAGCTCTGCTAAAGGGAATAATTAAGTGCAAGAGCTGTGGTGTAAATATGACACTGACATATGCAAAAAAAGAGAATAAGAGATATCGATACTACGTATGTAATAACAACTTAAGGGGAAAGAATTGTGAATCAGTAAATCGAACAATAGTAGCAGGAGAAGTAGAAAAAGAAGTGATGAGAAAAGCGGAGCAGATATATGAAAATTGGAGAGAAAAGACCGAAGAAAAATGGGAAAATTTAAATTTTGGAAAGCAGAAAGAAGTAGTGAAAAAGTTAATAAAAGGAGTAATGATAAAAGAAGATGGAATAGAGGTGAGTTTAGAGGATAAGGTGGAATTTATACCAATAAAAAAGAAAGGAAAGAAATGCACAGTAATTGAGCCAGAAGGTAAAACAAACAATGCACTACTGAAAGCAGTGGTAAGGGCTCATCTGTGGAAACGTCAACTGGAGGCAGGAAAATATGCAAGTGTGAAGGAACTGAGCGTTAAAATTAATATAGGTACAAGAAGGGTACAACAAATTTTAAGGTTAAATTATTTAGCTCCGAAGATTAAAGAAGATATAGTAAATGGGAGACAGCCAAGAGATTTGAAATTAGTTGATTTGAGAGAAATACCGATGCTGTGGAGTGAGCAATTGGAGAAATTTTATGGTCTTGATTGCATTGTTTAACAAGAGGAGATGAAAACATCGAAAATAATAGGAAAAGCTGTTGCAAAAAAAACTTAAGGATTTATAAGGAAACCACTATTGCAAAATATGAAGGACTTCTAATGCACCAGCAGATGTTGAAGAGGTTAAAAATAGTCTTGATGTAAACCAGTGTGACAAAAACTGACATTAAATTATATGAGTATATTAATATAAATAGTAAAGATTTTTAATTTACATATGAAACCAGAGCAAATTATTGAGCAAGAGTCAAACTCACATAACAATCCTTTTCTGCTGAAATAGAACCATGTTTTTATAGTGAAGGAAATCCGTATATACGAAAAATCATCAAATCAACCAATTGCGGCTGGTGTTGTTGGTGCGTTATTATTGGTGAGCTGTGTTGCGTTTTATGTTTTATTTCGCAGTGGCAGTATGTGGTGTATGGATTTTGCGTTGTATAATGCTACAAAGCCGAATACTAAACTTGAGTAGGTCTATTATCCAGCCTTCTTTGAATCCTGCACAGTTGAGAAAATCCATAATCATCAAGTAAAACTTTTAAATTAGGTAATTTCTTCTCATTTGAGCTTATAGAGCATACTTTTTTAACCATGAGCATGATTATTGCTCCGGACAGGAGGTTCCACATTTTCCAGATAGCCATGACTGTCTACTTTCAATTCATTTCCTAAGTTGTGCTCTATTTTTGTTGCAAACGTAAATCCTAATATTTTGCAAAATTTTTCGAAATATTCTCTTATAATATCAAATAAACTCTTATCGCCATCTTGATAGTTTTTTAACTCCTCAGGAACATCAAGTAATAACTTACCGTCTCTATATATTAGACCCTCTTTACCATTCTGAGATTCAAGTGTAAATTCCATTGAAAATGATATATCACATATTTTTTTCTCAGAAAAATCTAGAAGCTTTACAGGTGCTTTGGGGATTTTACACTCAACTTTTACAGAATTTGGATTTTTGCAGTCAATGTACACTTTTCTCTCAACACCACTATTGACATTCATAAATAATTTATGTTTCTCGTAAAGTTCCATCATAAATGGTCCATATATATGTTCATATCCTGCTTGATTGCAATTAGTAGCTAACTCTTCTAGAATATGATCATTTGGAGCTTCTGCTCTAGAATGTTGAAACATCTCCTTAAAAACCTCTTTTGCAAATGAACGATAATTCTTTTCTCCATTTTTATTATTTTTAACCAAGCTAATATGTTTTTTATATAATCGGTCAACAAAATCCCTATCTATATTCTCTCCGTTAATGATGAAATCCATTCTATTAATGTCTTTATATGCTTGCTCACCAGAATTTGCGCTTTTATTATCTTTAGCTCTTAATTTATTAAAACCAAATTCTTTAATTTTAGCCTTTAATGTATAGCTCTTCTCATAATAATCCAAACAAGTTAAGATATGGATTTATGGTAGTGGGGTTTGTATGCCAGCAGCGTATAGTTACGATTTAAGGAAAAAAGCAATGGAGGCATTGGATGAAGGAGAAAGTAGAGCAACTGTTGCAGAGAGATTTAAAATTGGAAAAACGACTCTATATGAGTGGCAGAAAAGGCGTAAGGAAACGGGAGATTTTCAGTCAAAAAAGCCTGGAAGCGTAGGATATAACCATAAAATTACTGACTGGAATGTTTTTACCAAATTTGCAAAAAACCATGGTGGCAAAACTCAGTCAGAGATGGCTAAACTCTGGGGTAATATCAGTCGACAAACGATTCACCGCGCACTTAAAAATATTGGATTTACAAGAAAAAAAGACCTACGGATATAAAGAAAGAAATGAAGGAAAGCGAGCTCAATTTTTAAAGGTTATAGCAACAAAACGTCATGAAAATCTTGTATATATTGATGAATCTGGAATAGATAATACAGAAGACTACCCATACGGATATTGCAGAAAAGGAGAGAGGTTTCATTCATTAAAATCAGGTAAAAAAACTCAGCGTGTCAGTATGATTGCAGCTCTAAATAAAAGGAAGATCATTGCTCCATTGACCTTTGAAGGATACTGCAATAAGGATGTTTTCGAGGCTTGGTTTGAGCAGTTTTTAACTCCAATTTTAAGGTCTGGCCAAACTGTAATTCTTGATAACGCTACATTCCATAAATCTAAAAAAATAGATAATCTTGCTAGAGGAGTTGGTGCTGAAATTCTTTATCTTCCTCCATATTCTCCAGACTTTAACGAAATTGAGCATAATTGGTTTGCTATAAAGAATAGAGCTAGAAAAAATATCCCTATTTTTAAGTCTTTCCGTCAAGCTGTTGATTCTGCTTTTTTATTCTGACTATTATGAGAAGAGCTATAACTATTGGATTTGCTTCTGTCATACTTCCCCCTTACTAAAGCCTTCAAAATTAATTATACTATAGGAATTGTTAATAGATTATTGACGATATATAAGTGTAACGATGGCTTTGTACTACCTGTATAATAAATACGCTAAGGCAAAAATTTAGCTGTAGAAAGAATAATGCAACTTTATCGCATTTCATTTTACTATAACTTGACTATAAGAAAAAATCTTATTTTGATTACTACGAGTAGTTCTATAAACCAAATTAATTGTAAAAAAGAGCGAGTGATTTGTGTAGAGCTTAAGATAATTCGTTTCTTAGATTGCTAATTATCTTAGTTAATATTTAATACCTTCTACCTAGCAATTTCTTCCCTCGAATTAGAAACCCTTCTTAATTCTTCACGTTCTGCCCATTTGTTGTTAGACTCGCTTATTACTTCAGGACGCATTAATCCACCAGATCTTTCAAAATATCCCTGTTCAATAGCATCGTAGACCCAGTAGTTACCAAGCTTGCAATCATTGCCTAACTCTTCTTCGCGATCTTTGAATTTTTCTAATATTTCTTCTCTATTACTCACTTCTACTATAATTTTGCTTTTATTCTGTATGTCAGGATACAGCCTAACGTCTACATTTCCCAAACTAGTATAGAAAGTTAATACTATACTGCTGCCTTCTGTAAGATCTGTATAATTCCTTATGCCATCTTCAGTTTTAATTTCTACTTCACTTTTACCGATCTTTACTATATTTCTTCCACACTTTACATCCCCATCTGTTAGACCTAAATCCCTTGCCCCATCTGTTATCTTTATAATGTCTATTTTACTATCTTTAGAATATTCTAAGTAAAAAACGGAGTTGTCTACTCTTGCATCTTTTAGCTCGCTATTGGTTGCACTTTTTGCGATTTCAATAAACTTATGAGAATTGCTAATATAATCTCTATAAGCTTTTTTTAGGTTAGTTTTATGCTCTTTAAATTCTGATGTCAGTGTGTTAGCATCAACTGTATTACCAAACACTGCCCCTTTTGATACTAATTGACATATTATATTACTAGCAACTTTAGGATTTTTTTCTAATTCACTGATTTTTTTCATCACATAATCGGTAAAAGTGTACTCATTACCTGAAAAGAAATCTTGTGAAAGAGAATAGTTTAATCGTACACCAGACTTTATAGCATCGTTTACAATCTTTTCAAGTTCAGCCATATTTTGAGCTTGAAACACCTTATCAGAAAACTTATTTAACTTCTCCTTTTGATTTGAAGTTAAATTAACGAGTAATTTACTGGCCTGTCCTTCCTTTTGCTGAAGATAAATATTTATACCATAATCTAATGCTCCTGCTTCTAAAAATATCTTTCTTAACTCTTGAATAAGACCTTCATTGTCCCAAGAAAAACGATCAACATACGAAAACACTTTTGATTCACCCATTCCTTGCCGAATATTTAGCACCACTTTTAGGTCTGAATCTCTTTTATGCTTACTTAAAAAGTCCTTTAAATTTTTAGTGCAATCTGAATCGAGTACAAGTAAGTCATACAATTCCTTATTCATCTTTTTCTGTTTATCAGTTAAAAATAATTCTTCTATATTATAGCAGAGCTTATTAGTTGCTATTTGTTGTGGAGTTCTTCCCTTTCTACTTGTTATATTAGGGTTAGCTCCTTTCAAGAGAAGAGAGTTTGCATTATTGTAATGACCTTTGGCAGCAGCAAGGTATAATGGTGTTTTTCCTTTATTATCTTGTATGTTAGGATCTGCACCTGCTTCTAAGAGTAAATCTATAGCTTGATTTCCTGTGCGACGAAATCCACCAATATTTGCTCCTGCAATCGCATGCAATACTGTTGATTGAGATTCTCCTCTTCTTAGGTTAAGAATTACTTTTAAATCTTTATTGTTTTTATTATCATGTAAAAATCCTTCAAGGGGCTCAGTATTATCAAATGAACCACAGTTAGAAGCTAAACATTTTAGAGCACTAAGTAACTTTTTGTTTAAAATTTTTTGACTTGGTGTAAGATCGTGATCTAGAGCAAACCAAACACAAATCTGTTCACTTAATCCAAGTTTGCTATCTATCAAAGACGGTGGTTCATTATAGTTTCTAACTGATGGTAAATCTCCTGAGTACCACATATCATTCATCAGTTCATTTAATAAATGCTCTTTAGATGATAAATGTTCTATAATGGATTCATATTCAAAATCAGATGGTTCTGGTTTGGATTTTGGTTTTAGTAGATTGATGATAGATTTTACTATCCCAGTAGACTCACCCATACTTACCCCTTAAGCTAAGATACATAATATATTGTATGCGATATGTAACATTAAGTCAATAACCATAATCTTTTTACTACTCACGTCGTTAAGCTTTTGTTAAGTTTTTATGGTGAGTAACAATGGAGTATATAGAGAGGTTAAAAGTTGCTTATGACTGTAAATTTGAGCTAATTTTACTATAGATGAACATAGTTAAGACCTATATTTGATATCACTATTATAAGAGCATGATGGATTATGCTTTAAAGGAGTGGAAAAACTGCTGAAGATTATACAGTAACCTGCGGAGCCACTTCAGCAGAATAAACAAACACATGCCAGTATTAGTAGAGAATTACTTATAAGTCAACTAACTTTTTCAAAAATATTTTAGCAAGAACATCAGTGTTGTGAAAAAAAGTTCAAAACCTTCCAGCCTTGGTAACTATTTACACAATACATACTTTTAGCTCTTAGCTATCTAAGGAATTCACTGGAGATTGATTACTATAAATGTAATTCATATTATGCTTAGTAATAAATGTATCGGAAAACGAACTTTTAACAGCACTCCATGTACTCGTATCAGGATCATTTTGTTTTCCTTCTATAACTTTGTCACAAAACTTCCCGATAGCATAACCTACTTAAGATGACTATTTCTTAAGACTAGATCACTGATTAACTGCTCGAGATAGACCTGCTTGTTGAACATAAGGTTGTTGGAGACTACCTGGCTGTTGACCAAAAGCAACCACAGAACTATGTCTTACATCTACCTCTACAAACTCATTACCAATTTTTATAAGGGAACCTTCATCTGTTGCACCTTTATTAAAAACAGCATATATCAGTTTCACTTTGCCAGCATCAGTAATTACCTTATACGCTTCACCTTCTTTATATCTTTTCAACTGATCCTTAGCATCTTTTTCTTTTTTATCCAATTCTCCTTTCTTAGCAAATTTTAGCTCTATTCCAACTGGGGGGTATTCTTTTTTTTGATCAGTAGCATTTATAACCAACATAACATCCAACTTCTCTCCACCACCTATTTGAAATTCAGTAATAACTTTTATATTATCTTCTCCGTAGCTACTAAATAAACCATGCAATACAGCTTGAAATGTAGCCTCATTGCTTATTAATGATTTGAAAGGATGTAGTATATGAGAAATTTCTTCAAATAGTTTTTTGTAATCATCATATTTACCAGATTCTATAGCTTTGCTCAAAGCTGCTTTAAATTTTTTATTTTCCACAATTCGAGTAAAATTACCTTGTAAAATTTCTTTACCTCTTTTGTATTTGTCCAATGAGTCATACGTATTTACTGTAATTCCCTTATTCTTATTACAGTACTGATCAAATGGATTCTTATTACTAGGTGTACTGTATAAGTTACAGGTTATTTCTTGTATCTTTATGTCATTGACGTTTTGAATTCCCCTAATATTTTCAATAGGAATTCCTTTATTATCTGGCACTCTCAATGCAAATTCTTTTTTTCATTTATGTTGAGTATAAGCACCTTCTTACCTAAAGTTAGCACTATAGTTGTAACACAATCCTCAATACTTTCTTTTGCTGCTTCTGGGCGTTTCTGTGATCCAGTAACCATTTTATCATTTTGATCATAAATAAAAATATGTTTACCTAACTTTTCACGCTTAATAATATTAGAAATAAGTACTAGCTGACCTAAGATCATTCTGCTGACATAATTAATATTATCACTTCCACCATTGCTCCAAACAATTCCATAGTAAAGATACTCTAGCTGTGTTCTTATCACCTCAGCATTCGCTGCTTCAGCGCCAAGTAACTTTTCTATTACAGAATTACCTTCTCGACTAAGAAAATTTTCTACATCAATTTTAACATTTTCGTGATGAACCATGTCAAAATTTAATCCTACACAAATAGCTTCATTAGCTATAGTAATCATTCTTATAGAGTTAGAAAAAGAGCCCTTAACATAATCTTCTGCTTGCTTCAATGCTTTTATCACTGTACTTATCTCACCAGTACCTGCTTTAAGCTCAATAATAATAGGAATAGAGCTTAGCGACTTATCAGAACCGCGCACAAGTAAAATAATGTCTGCGTAACCTTTTCCAGCAAATAATTCGAGATAAAGTTTTAGGTGAAAACGATACTTAAAATTTATCAAAAACCCAGCTAAAAACCCATGATGACTTGATTCTTTACCGCTAAATAGAGTTTCTTTTTCATATTTCTTATAGACATTTGTAATATAATTAAACATTCTTCTAGCGTTCTTTTTTACTTCTTCGAAATCTTGATTACTCAATTTTGAAATTAAGCTCTCTAGGTCTTGTTGGTCACGATCTTTTTCTATTTCTGTAAAACCTTTTTGTGAATAATCAGTCTTTTTACTAAAAGCTGGATCAACATTTCCGTACTTTACTTCTTTTCCTGTAATTGTTATTTCATGCTCTTCTTTTTCTAGTTTATCAAACTCTGCTCCCATTTTCCATTTCTGTGCTATTTTTTCTAACTCTCCTTGAGAGAACTTTAGATGCATGTTACCATCAACTTGATCAGACACCGTTATACACTTAAGTCCCTCATTAGTTAATATAGCTATTTTTAAAGTTCTATTATCATCAAAACGAAAATGAAGTTTTTTGATACCAATTTTAGTAGCAAGTTCTGTGTCTAATACAGTAGCAAACATACCAAAAAAGAAACTAGGGAAAAAGCCTGGCTTTCCAACTGAATGCAAAAAAGAAGGAGATTGATTGATAAACGATTGGAACCTTTTGTGAAAATCTAGGAACTCGTCTTTTGATTTATTTCTCATCAACAGAAGCTGTACCAACTCAAGCGGCTTGACATTACTTGGCATATTACTCTCCTATTTGCTATGGCCTAAAGATTTTATATTATATGGGGTATCAGTCGTACTGAGACTTGACTGTGGCAAAGTATCACCAGCTTCACGCAAAATTGATTCTTTAGAAGCTTCTTGAGCTAATTTAGAAAACACTTGTTCTCCTAATTGCAATTTTTTACCCCCATGAAATAACTGAATTTTACTTAATACAGAATCTTTAACCTTTATCATCTCTTCACCACTCATTTCTTTTACGTGCTTTAATATCTTCCCTAATATTTCTTCTTTACTTACCCCTTGTCTACTTGGATCCACAATTAAATTTGCTATTGTATATGTAACTGAATAGTCTACAAAAATAGAGGAAATAGATTGCTCCCCGCGGTCTTGAGTTTTTAATTTTATTATACGTTCCCAAACATTCATCATACATTTTTTTGTTTCTTCAGACAGATCTGGATTCTTCAGTACTTGATCTGATAATGAAGATAAAAAAGTTGTGTAACGTTCACATTCAATCTGACTACACAATCGGCTTAATTCCATAAAAGAATCAAAGTAATACTGACCTACTAGCACATTCAACACTGCATAATAAGTATTTTCCTTATAATCTCTATTTAGTAATTTTTTCTTTTGTTCATCATCCATTTTAGACAGGCAAAACTCTATGGTGTCTACTT
The DNA here is from genome assembly GCF_964273535.1 of Wolbachia endosymbiont (group A) of Norellia spinipes. Taxonomy (NCBI): domain Bacteria; kingdom Pseudomonadati; phylum Pseudomonadota; class Alphaproteobacteria; order Rickettsiales; family Anaplasmataceae; genus Wolbachia; species Wolbachia endosymbiont (group A) of Norellia spinipes. The sequence continues at coordinate 466,172 of NZ_OZ187006.1, read as the reverse complement.
CTTTGTAACCCTTTACTGCAGATAAAGCTGCTTCAATTAACAAATTATTTTTATCTTGACTAGAAATACTGGAATCATTGTGCAATTTCTTATAGAAGAACTCTATACCTTCTTCCCAGTTTTTATTAGAATTTATCTGTATGGATTTTTGCAAACCTTCAACTGATTTATATTCGTTTAGTTTTCCAATCTGCTTATCAATAAGAAAAGACCAGAAAGCTTCTATAGGGCTAGTTTCTTCGATATTTTCCAATAATTCTCTTCTCAGATCATCATCAGATCCATCCTCTTCGAAGGCACTTCTCTTAAATCTCATAAATACTTGTTCAAACAATCCAGGAATCTTATCTTCTAGACAATATTTACATGCCAAGTAATATCTATCTGTAAGATCAAGTGGATTTTCTTTTCCATTTTTATTTTTTTCTTCAGTTAGCCTTTCACCAACAGCTTTATTTTTTAATTTTATTCCATCCCAACAAGAATTATCAGAGAATATATCAGAGAAAAATTTTAATTTTCCCTCATCAAAATCTTCAATTAATTGAATATAAACCCTCAACCATCTTTCTACTCTAAGATGTTTTCTTGCTTTAACTTGATTATCGTCGCCTTTAATACCACCTTTTAATATATCAAGTATTTTATTGTAATTGTGATCCAAACCAGATTCCATACCCGCAACTCCATTTTGTATTTTAATATAAACTTTAGTCTAGTAAATTATCGTTGCCAAGCCAATCTTTTTCTCCAAACCTTACCACTGCACAACAGGAAATTTCTTGAGAGCCAAGTATGATATTTTCATTCTAATAATTAATTATTATAAAACATTTTTATTTACGAAAAAATAGACCTTGTTGTAACTAAAGAAACGTCTATTTTAGTGCTGCAAAAATTTGAATTATTGACTCTTCCTAAGATTGCAAAAAAGGTCGTATATTTGTGAGAACACGTTGCGTAAAAATAAGGTTATAAAAATAGAAGATTTAAATTATTTCCATAAGCTTGAGCAAATTAGTTCGTATGTAGATATGGATAAAATGGGCTAATATGGCTAGTTTTAGCGTATAATGAAATCACTATATTAAAAAGTTCGTATGTATCGTTTGGTAGACCACGCGATTCCAAGAAAAAATCTTCTCACGCTAGCTGATTTTTGTTGCTGGAAATGGTTGCATCATTTAAATTTATTAATGTTATACACTACCAAATTAATAGTTGCTCATTTAAGAACCTCCTTCAACTTTACCCAACTCGACACATATACTTTTTGAAACATTGCTGCAAGTAGAAAAAAACAGGTTACCCACCTTAACTTCTTTAAATTTGCTCACAATCTTTACTTGATGCATAAGGTTTTTGTTACACTCCTTTCATCTACCGATTACCTCTACTTACCGCCTTTACCTTTGCTAAGGTCAGAAACACGACTAGCTTCAGGACCTTCTAAACTCGACTGTGGCAGGTCACCAAAATTACTGGAATCACTAACACCAAGCGATATAGGTGCTTCTACTAATCCATACCCTCCTCCTACTCTGTGATATCCTAATTCTAGATAAGTACGTAGTAATGGATCAATTTGTTCTCTATTTTGAATGTATGCTTGCAATTGCACATCTTGAAATCCCGGATCATTCCTGAATAATTGTGAAATGCCCACTCTTATGTTCTGAAAGTAATTTCTATCTCTGTTTGGGTGGCCTCTTCCAAGAAAATCGCGTATTATATTTATGATATTCTGCACTTGCCCAACAGGATTTTCGTTTAGAACTCGATTAATATCACTAGCATTTTCTAATGCCCATAAACCACAATTCCAACCATCTGTTTGCTGACTAACAGAAACATTATTAATCCTGATATTATTTCCTAAGTTATTTTGAATGATATCAGTAATACCACCTGGAACAGCAGTAGCAGTTGAATCAGCATAGTACCCAACATAGTTCCCATTTTGACGTTCAATCACTAGTGTAACCCAATGAGTATTATTTAAAGTAATGATTAAAGTTAAACGCTGTTGTTCTTCATTTTCCCTAAATTGATTTAATACTCTAACAATGTGCTCGTTACCGTCATTCCTTGCCAAATTAGCTACTTCAAAAGTGTGATTACCTTCAGTACGAAGCTGATATCGCAATCTTCCAGCGTGAGCTATATCAATTTGTTGAAGCCAGTAATCATAATGTTCATTTCTCGTCGCAAATTCTAGTGTAAGTAGATCATTTACTTCTATCCCTTGATTTCCAAGAATATCTCTTATTTGTCTTCTTATCTCTTGTGCTGTAGGAATGGAATTATCACCTCCCCTTATTCTTGACTTTAATGTTTCTATTACCTGTGCTCTAGTACCTTGCAAGTAACTAAATGGAACGTGCAGATTATCATCTATATCAAGCAAAAAAATAGAGTTCTGTCCTGGTTTTCTTTCCGTGTAAAAGCGCCTGAAATTTTCACGAGTCTGATCTGATAATAGACCCTCTGGTGGATTTTCATCAATAACACTTTCAGGTCCCACTAATCCTCTAGTACTGCGGTCAAGCCTATGTATATATAGTTCTTGTGGAATAGATATAAGATCTTCTACTCTCTGTGCACCTGCATTAAATACAGCAGAAGATAAAACCACCTCATTTCCAGGAGTAATAGGCAAATATCCCCTTTGCTTGTTCATAAGTTCTTTTATTCGATCTTTTGCGTTATTCTCCTTTTGTGCTACTTCTTCTGCATTATCAGCAAATCCTAATACATATACAATCGGGTGAGTATCTGGAGCATTCTCCGTAGATTGTCTTAATAATAAAAGGTCTAATCTCTGTTCTGTAATTCTTGTGAGCATTACCCTTTCTCCTTCTTCTTCCTGCCTCCTTTTCAAACTATATGTTTGACCAATTTTATACATAGCAAGCACTTTATCAGGATCGTCACTAGCATAAAATGTACCATGTAGTATAGAACGAAACTTATCCTCACTATTAACATTTATTGCATCCCTAAGTGGCATCAATGCTCCAGAGATCTCTTGAAATAATCCTCTATGCTGACCTACATTTTTCCAGCCATCATTCATAACCCTTTCTGAAATACCATGTACATTTTCAGCATTAGGTACTTGTACAAGATCACCATCAAGAAAATTATTTGCATTATTATTTTGATAATCGTGATATAAACCAAGGTCATTTGGTTGATCAATATCTAGCTCAAATTGGTCATTAAGTGTGCATGAAACTTCCCATACATGAACATTATTTCCATTAATATTAAGATTTTCTAAATTGATTGCTCCTTGTTGTTGTGCATCGTGAGCTCTAATATGGAGTATAACTATATCAGAACCTTCAGCATGAAAGACCATAGTCAATGCGCGCTTTCTTAAATTGGGGTCACCATGTATAAATGTGTGCTTTATTATATGTACTTCATCTTCCTCTACACCTTCTAGTTGTAAAGGGTGTATATCAAAAGCACTACTTCCAAAAGTAAAACCAGTTATACAATCAAATACTCTGTTATAATTATCTGCATTTCTTGGTATTTCACCAGGAAGATGTTGAAGCAAGAAATCTCTAATATTCTCTCCAACCTCTTCATCTTCTATATACTCAAACAATCTTTGTACTAAAGGAAATCTATCCTGTTGAAGCCCTACTGTATCAACACTAAAAGGATCTAGATTTAAATTAAAATTTAATCCAACACAAACAGTATGCTCTGATGTGGTATGAATAGGTATAAATGAAGAATTGTGTAACCTTCCAGCATAGCCTATGGCACAGTTTAATGCAACATCTGACGGTGTGTCAAATATAGCAAGATTAATAACAATAGGAATATTTTCTCTTTCTGCTTGATGAAGTACAAGAAAAGCAACATGTGAGTTTCTAGGAGATAAGTCAAGATCGATGCCTATTGTGTAGCGATGACTAAAATTTGCTAAAAAACCTAATAAAAACCCGTGACTCTCAAATTTTTGACTGCGATTTTCAATATTATTTTCTAGCGCTTGTCTGCAATTATCATAGATGTCAGTGATGTATGGCAAAACTTCCCTGTGCATTCTACGTTCTACATTTTGTCTTTGGTTATTTGCTAGTATTCCCATAAAGTTGTCAATCCTTTGTTGACCTTGTGCTACCTGTGCAAACTTGACTGATCTATCAAGTTGTCTGAGCTGATTGTAATTGAGTTGTCTTCCTTTTATTTCCTGAATTGTCAATCCGTGATCTCCTAAGAGTTGTCTAAGAAGACTAATCTCAGATGCTGAATACTTGGCAAATTTATCTCTATCTCTAAAATCCTTTTCACGAATCACCTCGAATACTGTTGCAATTGCCTCTCCCTGACTCTTGCCCTTTCCATGCATGCATACTTTGTATTGCTCAAAATTTAAGTCTTCTTCCCTTAAATTTGGATTTTGCCGTCTAATCTCTCGCACTAGAGCATTTCTCTCCCTTGTACTGAACCTCAACCCATCACTATTAGGACGATCAGAAATACTGTAGCATCTGACAACTTGCTGTCCGTCACGATAAACAGCGACTTTTAGATTTCCTGTATTTCTATTTCTACCACCTGTATCAATACCATGATTATCAAAACGAAAATACACTCTCTCATTTTCATTTAAGATATTAGCATCATGTGCAGTAGAAAACATACTAAAAAAGAATACAGGAAGGAAACGACCTGCACTCACATGATACAAGAAAGATGGACATTGATCTAAAAAAGATTCAAATCCTTGTCTGAATCCTTCAAGATCTCCATCCACCAAACTCCTAATAAATCCATCACCATTACTCATACAAAATACCCCTTATTTACTACGACCAGAAACACCAAGAGTTCATAAGTGGATTACTTATTACCACTAAGCGTAAAGACGCTTTTTTTCTTATAAGAAGAAACACCACTTACACTAGGAGTTCCAAGCTCAGACTGTGGACCATCATCAACTGGCAAAGTTGTTTTCTTACTACCATGAGCTTTAGATCGTGACCGTAAATTATTCCAAGGACCATCACCTACAGGCGGTAAAATTGTTTTCTCTAACTCAGAGAATAATTCTTCCGCAAACAGACCGTAATCTACATTTACTCTTTTACCTTCTCTACCACATAATCTAAGACTTTTTATTATCCTTCCCTTAAAGAACTCAAATCTTTCAGGAAAGCTATTTTTAGCAAATAACATCATATCTAGTATTTCTTTTTTCTCTATTTCTTTTTCCTCATCAGACTTATAAATGTCTTCTCGTTTCCAGTTAATTATTAACCCTGCAAGCATGTCCTGTATAGGAACTATACAATTAGAAATATTAACAGAAATCTTTCTGTATTCAATAAAGCAGTCACATTTCCAAATCTTCATAATAAGAGATCTAGCTTGAACATTTGATTCAGGATTTTTCAACATTACATTTGAAAGTGAGTAAAGAAGGAGGTCATACTCATCCTGTGAGAGTATTTCCTTTGAATGATCACCTCGTGCTGAAGCTTCCTCATAACACCAGCACTGTACCAAATCATGAACCGTATCAAAAAAACATGACTCTATTAATTCAGCAAGAAGAGCATATACTCCCTTATCTTTCTGCAATAATTTCTGTAAAAGAGTATCTTTATCGACTATCTTATTTACACAAAAATCTAAAATAGGAGCATCTTTCTCAACAGATTGAACGCGGGACAGAGCAATAATAGCTTCTGTAAGTTTCTTTTCCTTATCTTCTTCTTTTAAATGATTATAAAAATACTCTACTCCTTCACTCCACTTAAGTTTTACAGCACTGTCAAAGCCTTCTACTGCATCATACTTCTTTAATTCCCCAGATTCTCTATCGATCCAGAAGTTGAACACATCACCTTTTCTCTTCATGCTATTTAATAGGGAGTTTCGTATGTATTTATCAGTTATAAGATTACCGCTACCATCAAGTGTGCCAGGAGGAAAACTGTTCTTGTAAAATTCAAATCTTTTTTGAAAGAATGGATGAATTTTATCCACTACACAGTAACTACAAGCCATCTCATATTTGCGAAGTGGATTATCTATTCCACCTATTTTCTCTTCAGTAAACCTTTGACCTAAAGCAGCATTATCCAACCTTACACCTGACCAGCAACCTTCATCTTGGAATACATTGTGCAAAAACTTCAACTTATCACCCTTAAAGTATTTTATGTGCTCCATAAAGTTATCTTGAAGGACTCCCACCCATCTCTTGATAGCTGACTTCCTCCCGGCAGCAACTGTTGGATCTGGATGTTTAATAGCTTCCTGTAATTTTTTGGACATCGTAGCCCGAAGCTCTTTCTGTGTTGGCATTAACCCCTCCTATTAAGTATTTATATAAAAAAGGCATTGTATAGACATTAGAATGGATTGCAATATTAAAATTACTAGAATAGAGGGTTTAATAAAAAAAACGTTATGGCTAAAACTTCTTTTCTTGAATTTTCTCAATATAATCAACAGAAAACCCTGTTATTTCAGCAATAACATCAATAGAAACACCCGCCTTGAGTGAATTTTTAGCCACAGCTATTTTAGCCTGTTTTTCGCCCTCTTCCCTGCTTTTTTCATGTCCGATTTGGATGGCTTCTTTATTTATGAGCTATATTAGCTGTGGTATTGTGTAGCAGATTATCCAACCTGGTGCTTCTCTACCTTTTTCCCACTTAGCAAACCTCATCTTTTCTTTTAGGTAATATTCTCTATAGGCTTCTATTGGATTACTACATTTATATCGATCAGGTAACGCTTGTGTAAAAATTTGTATATCAGCTGATTGAAAAATTAGCAAATCCTTATTATTATCACACCAATCTATAACTTCTTCGGATTTATGCGTTCTTTTGTATCGCAAGCTATACTCTATGCACAATTCTTTTCCATGCTTTATCAACCAATTAAAGTTTCCTTTTGAGTGTCTAGCCCATAGAGAACAAGGGTGGTTTTTGTGAGTAAGTTTATATGGAACTTCTATATTCTGGTCTGTGATGCTGACTAAAGGATTTGGCACTTTTAATGCTATTGAAAAAACATTACTTAATAACTGAGCAGTTTCTAATGGCATTTTTACTATATGCTTATCACATAAAATTTGTGCCGCAATTGCTGGGTTTTCATCTAGTACAAAGATGTTCATCTAGACACCCAAAGATAGAATTAGCTTAAGTCTTTGACTTCGTTAACTGTAAGACCAGTAGTTTGAGCTATTATATCGATAGAAACCCCTGCTTTAAGTAGGTTTTTTGCGACTTCAATTTCCCTTTCTTTTCTGCCTTTTTCATGACCGATTTGGATGCCTTCTTCTCTGCCTTTTTCAGTAGCATCATCAAGTTTTTGAGCGAGGACAGCCTGTTCATCAAGAATACGTTTTATTTCCTGTTCATAGGCAATAAATTCTTTTTCTGACCAGTTAAATCTATTTAGCTCTTCATAGGCCTTTTTAATTATTACATCACTACCTATTATTTTTTCCAGCTCTTCTTCACTAGTCTCATCTGCATATCGAAAAAAATAAACCCATTTTTCAACTATATTTTCCAACTGATCTTCCTTATTCTTTGGAAATTTTGGCAACTCAATAAATATAAAATAGAAATCTTTTAGATCATGCTCATTAGTGTCTTCATCTCGAATAGTATGCTTTGATTTGTACTCAGATTTATTAGGAAACAGTACACAATCTGCTATAGCAATGAAGATAATTTCCTTATTGCTATTTCTAATTGTAATTTATTTCCTGATAAGCTTGATTATATATCTAGCCATACCATAAGAGATGAAAAAACTAATGAGCATGACTTAAAAGATTTTCAATTTATCTTCATTGAGTTACCAAAGTTTCCCAAAAGTAGAGAAGAGCAGCTAGAAAATATAGTAGATCGTTGGCTGTTTTTCTTTAAATATGCGGAAGAAACAACTGATGAAGATTTAAGGAAAATAGCAGAAAAATCACCAATAATAAAGCTAGCATATGATGAGTTAGATAAATTTCATTGGAATGAGAAAGATCTTGTAGCTTATGAAGAAAGGGTAATGGATTTACAGAAAGAAGCTGCTATCTTGGAACAAAAACTCGATGATGCTAAACATGAAGGAATCCAAATTGGAGAAGAGAAGGGCAGGAAAGAAGGCATCCAAATCGGCCATGAAAAAGGTAAAATTGAAGGTAAAATTGAAGTAGCAAAAAACTCACTCAAGGCCGGTGTATCTATTGATGTTATAGCTCAAATTACTGGTCTCTCTCATTCTGAAATTTCACAACTCAAAGAAAAAACATAATTATTCACTTTAACATTTATGAAAACCTTCTCTAAGTTAGACATATCCCCTAATTAAGAATCTAGTGAGCTGTCTAAAATGGCTATAAAGATTGCACATAGAATTATATAAATTACTATCATAACGTTACCCAAACTTCTACATCAAAGCTACGTGCTGTAAGTTCAATATGGAAAACATATTAACCACTTAGCATTTAATGTCTACTTCATCCATTTTAGTATTAAGACTATCAAACTTGCTACTGGTTTCCCTAATTATTTTGGCTACCCTCACTTTAAATTTTCCACTACTTGACATATTACCTCTTACATTATAACCTACCTATTGATATTACCTCCAAGCTTGGTTACTCCTATCTCAGAAAGACAAGTTGATACTTCTGAATTGCTGTGAACTGAAGCATTACTTAAATAACTTTGAGGCTCTAAACTCATTTGCTTTGCATCATCAACTTCTAATCTACCATCTCTGTTGTGTAATATCTGCTCTATTGATTGATTTAGCAGACCCTTATTAAATTGAGCTATAAACTTGTCAAACTTTTTCGGACTTAACTTACCAGGGCATCCTGCTTCTCTACCAGGACATGCTTCTTCTAGGTATGAGTTTAAAATTCCCGAAATCTCATCAAATTTACCACTCATGATTTTTCCTGTAACTTCTTTCTGTATTTCCACAAAATCAATATTTAATCGATGCATTGATACACCGCTTTTTAATCCAGCTTGCTCTACTACTTTCTCAAATCCCTTTGTAATATTAAGTACATATCCCTGTGCTTCTAGTGGAGATATAGACTGATCTACTGTAGAAATATACTTTTGACCCGTTACCTTTCTAACCAGCACGTCAAGCAATATTATTGTACCATTTACATCCATTTTTGCATCAACTTGTGAGATTGGACTTGAAGTGTTTGATGTTTCCTTAGATAATGTAGGTTTAGAATTTAATAATCCACCTACAGAGCCTTTTACCCAATTAAATAAATCATTTATCCAGGAAGATGGTTTTATTGCACTGCTTGTTGCTATTTCAGGTTGATTACTTGAATCTATAGCAAGTGGTTTTCTTGACATATGGTGACGAGCATGATCTCCATGGTGATGACGGCGTTTGCGTTGAACAGTTTTGTCTCTTTCTTCTTTGATTTTCTCTAAATATTTTACAACATCATTATGTTTTTTCCAAGAAGCAAGATCCAACGGTGTTTTATCATCCTTGTCTTTAACTTCAAAATCAGCACCTTCTTCTATAAGGTATTTTACTACATCTAAATGACCATTTCTAGCAGCATAGTGTAGAGGAGTCCTACTAGTGTTATCCTTAGCATTAATGTCAGCAACTTCCTTTATAAGATACTCTACTCCGGGTAAGCAACCTTCAAATGCAGCCCAGTGTAAAGAAGTCCTTCCATTACTACTCTTAGTATTAATATAAGCACCCCGTTTGATACATTCTTTAACTTTATCAAGGTCTCCGCTTTTTGCAGCATTCAATAATTCTTTATCTAGATCTAATTGTGCTTGCCTTAAGACTTCCTCTATATCTTTGTAACCACTTTGAATAGCCAATTCTAAAGGTACATCACCATCCATGTCTCTAGCCTCAATGTTAGCGTGCTTATCAAGAAGAAATTTTACTATATCCAATCTGTTCACCCTAACAGCAAGATGCAAAGGTTTTTTATTATAGTCGTCTTGAGACTCAATATTAGCACCTTTATCAATAAGAAATTTTACCGTATCCAAATTACCCTCTCGAACAGCAAAATGTAAAGGTGTTCCCTGATACGTTATTTCATTATTAAATTTAGCACCCTTACTAACGAGAAGTTCTACTGCATTCCATTTACTTTCTCGAGCAGCAAAAAGTATAGGTGTCCAACCATTCCTATCTAGAAGCTCAATCCTAGCACATCTACTAAGAAGAAGCTGAATCATACCTAAGTTACCTTCTTGAGCAGCATAGTGTAAAGGCGTAGAACCATATAATCATCACAAAGAAGTTTTATTTTGCTCAGATCACCTGCTTTGGCAGCAAGATGTAAGGGTGTTCTACCAAGTTTGTCTTGAACCTCAATGTTATTACTATTTGGGATTTCTAAAGACGTAGAATTTTCTTGTAAGTTACCTATCAAATCTGAATTATGTATTTTACCAAGGTAGTTTATTACATTAGAATAACCACCACAAGAAGCATAATATAGAGGTACCCAGCCACCATGATCTTTAATATTAACATCAATTTTTTCTTCGTCTATAAAATATTTTACTATATCTAGTTTACCATTGTAAGCAGCATAGTGAAGGGGAATTCTACCACTATTATCTTTAATTTTTAAACTACTTTTTTCACCTACCACAAGATATTTTACTACATTTAGCTCGCCCCCATAAGCAGCACAATGCATAAGAGTTCGGCCATCGCTATACTTAGCACTTAAGCTAGCTCCTTGACTTACAAGATCTTCAACTTTGCTAAGATTTCCATATTGTGCTGCAATCAATAATTCTTTATCTAATTGCACTTGTTTTAAATACTCTACAATATTATTGTGTTTTTGATCAGTAGCAATACCCAGCAATGTTTTACCACCTTTGTCTTGAGTATGAACGTCAGCTCCCTTATCTACAAGGTACTTTACCATGTCTAAATGACCATTCCAAGAGGCATAGTATAGAGGAGTGCGACCATCTCTATCAGTATCATCAATGCTCATTCCTTTGCTGAGGAAAAATTCTATAATGTTTTTGTTATTGTTTTCAGCAGCAATGTGTATAGGTTTCCTGCCAAAAATGTTCTCAGCGTTAATATCAGCACCCTTTTCTATTAAAAAGTTAGCAACTTCTAAGTAGCCTCTCCATGCAGCAAAATGTAGCGGTGTCCAACCATTTTTATCAGTATCATTAATATCAACACATTTGCTAATAAGGTACTTTAGTATATCCAAATTACCACTATAAGAAGCATCACATATAGAGGGGCCACAACGATGATCTTTACCCTCTAAACTAACGCCATTTTTAACAAGGTATTTAAATATACCAAAGTGACCTTTTAATACAGCATTGCGTGCAGGGGTATTACCATCTCTGTCTTCAGTATTAACATTAGCTCCTTGATTAACAAGGCCTGTTACTTCACTAATATTGCCAACTTTTGTTACATTCAACAATGCATGATCTAATTGTGCTTGCCTTGAAACCCTTACTATATCTAAACTAGAACCAGCATCTGCATTTCTCGTTTTTCTTACATTAGACCCACAATCTTCAATTATCCACATCCCTTGCAGAACCTGATCTCCTGGAATCCAAGTAAATACTCTACGCCTATCATTGTCATATTTAGCATAATCAGCAGCATATAAATGTTCTTTAAGCTTAACATTCATTATAGAACAGTTGTTACCATCAGGTTTAATCATCCACACATCTCGTGCAACTCCTCCACCTGAAACCCAAGTAAATACCATTCTCCTGTCGTTGTCATAATTGAAATAATCACTAGCAGCATATAAATTTTCATTAAATTCAGCATTCACTATATTAAAGTTGTCACCATCAGGTTTAATCTTCCACCTAAACTTATCATTTTTTTCATCCTTTGAAATCCAAGTAAATACTCTTCTTCTATTGCTGTCATAATTAAAACAACTATTAGCAGCATATAAATATTCATTATGATCAATATTTTTAATGCATACTTCTGACGCAAATACTGCATTTCTCACTGATTCTGGCAATCTGCCTTTTAGTTTCTCAAGGTTAGATCTATCTTCTTGATTGACATCAGAATAGTTCTTCATCTCCATTACTTCTTTGACATAGTAAGCTAACTTAAATACTGCATCATTATTTAAATCATTATTTCTTTGCATTGCGTTAAATACAGCCACATAACCCAATATACGCTGACTAACATCATTATGGCTTTCTACACAACTTAATATTTTTTTCGTATCTACTTTCCCATATACGTCATTTATCACTCCCTTAATTGTATTATTAAACAACCTTTGATCGAAATTATAAATGTCATTAGCAAGTGTATTAACCGAACCATAACGATCATGTAACATACCATCCTTTAGCTTCTCTTTTACTACATTTTTTATTGAATATTTTAACTTTTCTACAAAAAACTCTGCCCATCTTTTTACGTTAGGCACGGTTTCTGCTTGATTAATAATCTCCTTCTTTAAAACCTTAACCCTTTCCATCATCTTATATGGATCGTTGTTTCTATCCTCAATACTTGTTGCATCCTTACTAAGGAAGAATTTGACCACATCTAAATTACCATTGCAACCAGCTATACGAAGAGGTGTTCTACTATCTTTATCTTCAGCTTTAATATCATAACCTTTATCGATAAGGAACTCAGCTATATTTAATTTACCCTCCTGAGCAGCTAAGTGCAGAGGAAGGGCGTCCTTATTTTCAACACTAAAATCCTTTCTATCAAAAAGAACTTTTACTACATCCAACCTACCTCCTTGAATAGCCATATTTAAAGGTGTTAATTCATGCTCATTTCCAATATCTATACTTTTAATCTTTTTTATCAAATCCTCAGCTTTACTATTATTTCTTTGCAATGTTGCATTAAATACCTGCTCTTTTAATAAATCTACTTTTTCCTTATAAAAATCCTCTATAATATCTTCTGAATTACAAGTAGAGACTATGCATTTCAAATTAGAAATCGTTGTATCGTTAAAAGCAAACATCACCTCTCTTGCAGGTTGATAAGTGTTCCAACCTTCCACACTTGCTAAGATATTATTATTATGTGACAACACCAAATCATCATCAGTAATCCCCATATCAAAATCCACTATGGATTTATCTTTAAAGTCAACCACACCAATATCATTATTATTAATAGGTTGATTATGATAAATCTGTAACCCTTGTTCGTCTGATTGATAATACCTGAAAAAGCTAGGATTCATTTCTACGTGCTCAAGCCCTAAGTTTGTACTATCAATTTTATAAAGCTCATTGTTTATTCGTAATACAATTTGTTGATTCTCTGGATTTTGAAAATAATCAACTAAACCAATGGATAAAGACCATTTAGTACCTACACTATCAAATATTGTAATATCTTGTATCTTTAAACTATCCTCTGTAAGGTCAGAGATTGATTTGCCATAACATTCATTTATATAATCCCTTTTACCTTCTTCTATGCTTATACCATCAACATCTGTTACACTTAACTCAGCAAAATCAATGATACTATAAGGTATGTTTTGATAAGACACCACTTTGTTTTTTATTTTTAAATTGAGCCTTATTGGCGACAATGAAGTTTTGCTATTTAATGTATCTGGTAGTTTGATAATATACTGGTGTTGCCCTTTCTCTCCTTCTATTGTAATGTCCTGATAGTAATTACACAGCATCAGATAGTCATCATAACCATAGTTCCGTCCACCATTAAGGTATTTCTGATAACTACTTGTAACGTCAGAGCTACTATAGCTAAAATCAACAATGACTTGACCTGAGTACATGCCAGCAATTATCACTTTTTCACTAGGTACTCCCATGTGGTTTTTAATAACTTCTACTTGAGATACTGGTATGTCAAAATTATTGTTATTGACAATATCTTTTGCAATTTGGTAAGTATCAAGTAATTGTTGGTCTAGAATACTTGCTTGTATAAATGCTTTTAACTTTTTTGCACTATTTTGTATTACCTCTCTACTAATATCACTTCCTGAACTTTTCAGCTTTTGATATCTAATATCTTCTATTGTATCAGACAAAGACTTATCTTGTATTGCAACAGACTCTGTTATTCCATTGCTATTTACTTGAATTACTAGATTTTTAAAATCATTGATTTTAGTACTTGAAACAATACTTTGTGTATTATTAGCTAAAACATCTAAGCTATAGCCGACCTTTTCTATATCTTCACTTATTCCCCACTGTGTGATATTAGCAACTTGAACCTTTATTATGTCAATATTTCCTTTTATTTTTCCTGTACTGCCCAAATCACTTACTATCTTAGCATTATCACTATCTTCATTAACAACAAATATTGTTTGTTTTAATCCCCTGTTATGCACATTTTCTTTGTTAACTACTCTAACTTCATAATCTTTGTCTGTGCAGTTAAATGAATTCTGCCAAACTTCCGCGTTTTTTACATTAATTAATCTCGTTTCACAGTGAGTAGTAATATTTTGCTTGTTGTCAGAGTTAGATACATAGTTATATGTGTTAACCAATCTTATGTTATTGCTATTACCATAGTGTATAGTTCCGCTATACAAATCAGCAACGATATTATTAGCTTTAACATTCATTACCACAGTATTTTCTTTTTCTGTTCCGCCTTTAAAAGTACCAGATGTAGAATTGTTAATAACAAAGATAGTTTCATTATTTTTTGAGCCAATATAACATATACTACTACCACCTGGAACATGCATCACTGCTGGATAATTTGCGGCTGCTGTTAATGTTTTAGGGCCTGAAATATACAATATTAATCCTCTAGAAAATGTTTGCTTTTTTGTATTATTTTGATTAGTAAAAATAAAAGGTTCACCCGAGAGAACAAAGGTCTCTTGACAATTTCTATATATATTATCATTGTTACATGGGTAATATATATTATCACCACGTGTATGTTTTGTATTAATTACTTTACTGCATTGAGATCCCTGTGTTAGATGTCCTAATGGTGCACTTACAATTCTCAACCCGCTGTTGTATTCATCTTGAGTTATATGGGGAAGATATTTTACTTCCTCACTAATTAAATAAACTTTTTTCTTTTCTTGTGTGGCAAGAAATTCTTCATACTTCGCTTTATTCTTAAATCTTGTAGCACCTATGTCATCCAGCTGATAAAATTTTAAATTGAGAGTTTGAGATATATTCAATAAAGATAAATCTTCCTTTACATTAGAAGTCACATCAACCTTATTGAAAGAGATACTTTCATCTCCTTTTTCTAATTCACATACCCACTCCCAGTGATCCATGTAACTACTATATTCATCAACCCCAATATATTCATCAGTCATCCCCATACGTATGGGCTTTTTGCCACGGTTTTTGATTATCTCACTATATTTTTCTTCAATACTAGTAACATACTGCACAACTGCAGCTATATTAGGATCAGAATTAAGGTAACTTATGGCATTGTTTTTCACAGTATTCAAATAACTCTTTATCCTTATATAGTCTTCGTATATTGCTTTTTCAGAATTTGAAAAAAATATTTTAGCACGATCGATATTAGATATGGGAATTTGTGCTGCTACTGCTTGCGCTTCCATTGTTCTGCTGTATAAGGATTGATGCAACGAAAACACAATATCAGGAACCATAGTAAATACTGATATCCTACCTAAAACTTTGCCTGCAGCAGACAACCCTCTTAAAATTTCAGTGGTCGCACTAGCCATAGTAACTACTGCTAACCTGCCTAAACCTTTGCCTGCAACAGATAACCCTCTTAAAATTTCAGTGGTCGCACTTACACTTTTTACTGTAAAACTAATTCCTGCACTTATAGGCCTTATACTCATGCTTGCTAGCTTTACACCACTACTAGCTGTCCAATAATAATTTAATGGATGATGGTTGCCTTGAGCCATTTCCTTTATACTATACCCAAATTGATAAGCAATAGTTGCAAATGTAATACTTTGAACTACAGGATTACTGATAATCTTAACAAAAGTTTGACGTACAGGCTGTGGTATTTTACTAACCAATTTTCCTACTTTACTATTAGGAGAAATACTTACACTTGTCCTAACATCATCCATAGCATCAAGTATACCGTTGATACCAAATACCTGCTTTAAAGCATCATTATTATGCCGTTCAAGTGTTGCTGTATCACATATACTATCAAGCAAGTCATATATAGCCATCATGGAAAAAAACTTTCCACCTTTTGCTCCTTTTATTTTCGCTGAATCAAATTTATCACGATCAAATGCAATTCCTTTTTCTTGAAGGCTGCTTTCTACATTATTAATGTAATCTACAAAAACTTTTTCACCAAGATCATCAAAATGACTTTTAAATCTGTCAAAAGTATCTTCCCTAACACCTTTTGCTAGCAAGTTCTGTTTAATTTCCTCTACAATATTAGAGTAATCTTGATTAGTTTGAACATTACCTATGTCTTCAATGTATTTTTTATTCTCTAACAACTGCTTATCATTTGATAGTTGATGTAATTTATTATGAATTTTCTCTCTTTCTGCATCTGTAGTAAAATTTTTAATTATATCATCGAATTTTACTTCATAGCCATCGATGCTTAAATAATACTCAATATTTTGTCCTTTTATTTTTTCTTTTATAACGCGATCCTTATCTCTGCCTACTTTTACTAAGATCTCAATACCATCACTATAATCATCTACAAAATATCTTTCTGCATTCTTCATTTCTATAATATCACCTATTATCAATTTTTTATCATTACCATTGTTATCTTTTACTTTTACATATACATCAGTCCTATCAGCATTGCCTATCATATCAAACACTTGCTCACGACCTATATCTACAATTTCATTAGTTAAATCCTTAGCATTATCAATATCAAATAGCTCTTTAACACGTTGCTTTTTTTCTTCATTTGTAATCTTTTCTTCATCAAGCGAATCTATGCAGGCCATACTTACACTTCTTTCTCTTCTTGGTTTTTTACTTGGTGGATACTCCGGCGATGAAGATTTTCTTTTAGAACACTGCCCTACAGTAGGTAACATATGAACTGAACTATGAACTACTTCAACAGGAATAAATCCTTCCTTAGCTGTCCTACTTGTTAAAATAAGTTTATTTGGATTGTTCGATCCTTTATCGAAAACAACACCGATAAACTTTACCTCATCACCATCTGTAAGAGTTTTATAGGTAACACCTTCTTTGTATTCTTCATTTATTTGATCATTTGCTTCCCTCAATAAAGCTTGAGCTCCTTTGCCCTGCCTTGATGTCTTAAGTTCCAACCCTATTGGTGTGTACTCCTCAGCATTTCCACCTTGAGCTACAAACTTAATACCATGAACTAGCATGTCAATACGTTCCCCTCTACCAGTTTGAAACTCAGTTAAAACTAATGCTCTGGTTTCTGGTGATTCCTGTAATTTTAAGTCACTATAATAACTAAACACTCCATTCAATATTCCCTGAAAATGAGCTTCTTTATTAACGAGACTCTTAAAAGGAAATATTCCTTCTCCAATTTTTTCTAATAATCCGCTATATCCTTTTATTGATAAAGATTGGATATCTAGTGCTTTATCAAATGTTTCTTTTAACTCATTAGGATAAGGAACTTTTTTGAAAGTACCTTCAAATCTCCCAACTCCGTTGTTGTACCCTTGTAAAGAATTATATTTTTCAGCCCAAACAGTAAGATATCTTTTAAAATCTGACTTGTATCTAGTATCAAAATTAAGACCTAATTCAACTATTTTCCTACCTCCTATCTCTCTACCTAATCTATCAAGGGGAAGCGCTTTATTCAGAACATCCTTTCTGTTAGCTTCAACAATATTTATTACATAAACTAACTTATCTGTATTTTCTGGAATAAGCACCATTGTTACAACTGCATGGCTTGCATCAAGGTTAGTTGATAGTGCTTCTCTGCCTCTTTGAGCTGCTAGACGTCCAGGTCTACCAGAATCGGGATGCGCTTCGGTAGGTATATTATCTCCATAGATAAAAATGTACTTTTTTAAATTTGCTCCTGAATCTTCACTTAATAATAATGATTGCCCTAGTAAAAACCTACTGAAATAATGATTATCTCCCTTCTCTGGTGTACCAGGAAACGTATGATAAATACGTTCTAAATTATCTTTTACCTGTTCTTTTAATTCCCTTTTACCAATTGTCTGCGTGTCCAAATCCTTAGTAGATTCTAATATTTCTTGAAAAAGAGGAATTATCTCTTCTCCACGATTTGATACTTTAATATCAGAGATAGGAGACGAATTATCAAGATTGACACCAACACATAAAATGTTGTCTGCAGTAGTTAAAACTCGCTGAACATTTGGTTGGAAACCTTGTGCATACCTTTCTGCTTGTTGCAAAGCCTTATCTGGAGTAGCATTACGAAGTACTCCTGCTTTTAACTCAATAATAATGGGAATAGAGTCTAATGCACGATCAGGACCACGAGCTAGCAGGATAATATCTGCATAACCCCTACCTACAAATTGCTCTGGATAAACTCTAAGATTATATCTATAGTGGAAATTCATGAAAACACCTACCATAAATCCATGATGTGCTGCTTCACGTGCACTACTATCATAGGTTAATGAGTTTTCATATTTAGAATGAACTCTCCCAATCTCTCTAAGAACCACCTCAAGAGATCTTTCAACTATTGTCTCATCAAAACCAGTTAACCCAGCTATATCAGCTTCCGGATTACTCCATATTCCTTTTTCTATTTCACGTAATCCCTTGCTAGTAGCAGAATTAAGTATCTCTTTAACTTCCATATTAACAAAAATACCATCCTTTCCTTTATAGATCTGTACTAATCTAGATTCCATTTTTCCATTAATTTCATTCTTAATCTCTTCAATTCTATTCTTAATATCTCGTTCAGTCAGTCCCTCAGAAGCTATATTCTCCTTTAATACGTTCTCCAACTCACCAGAAGTAAATTGATGGCCACGCTTACCTTCTGAAATGGAAAATAAATCTATATTATTAATAGCGTCTTCAGCATTTCCAATTTGACCATTTTTAACAATAGCTACTTTTAAAGTTTTCGAAGTATCAAAACTAAAATAAATCTTTTTAATATTTAACTTTCCTGCAATTTCTGTATCCAGCAAAGTAGAAAAGCTCCCTAAGAAGAAGTGAGTAAAAAATCCTGCTTTTTCTACAGAGTGTAAATAAGATGGAATCTGATCCACAAATGATTGAAATCTTGTTTCGAAAGATTTAAAATCCTCTCCTTGCTTACTTGTGCCAACTTCTGTATCTGCTTCCTCTATCAATAACTGTATTAACTCAAAATCTTGTGGTCTTCCTTTACCCATGACTTTTTTTAAACCTTTCGCAAGCTCTACATCATTATCAACAATACCTCTCTCAAGACCAAAATTATAATGGTTTCGGTTACCCAGTGCGCCAACATGAAATAACTGTATTTGAATATTTCCGTTTTCATATCGACTTTCAGTTGCACCAGAAACACTAATCCTTGCGCTGAGCATTTCACTCATTGCTTTTATTTCAGGCTCACCTCCCCAAGTATTAGGGTTCCTCATGTTCTCTAAGTAATTCTCAAAATTGCCCTCAATAAAACCTTCGAACTCGTTTCTATGAGAACTTATATGATCAACTACTCGATTGCGAAATACATTTCTTACTAAGTTTGCAAATGTATCATCATAATTCGCAGTACCTCAATTCCGAACCAAACCTCTAATATGATCTAAATTTTGGATTACAGCTTCTTCATTTCCAAATAAAGCTTTATACCTCCTTCGAAATAAAGCGTCGTTGTTTCTCACAGGTATTAAGTAAGCCATAGTAACAGACCAAAATAAGCAACTACCATCTCCTGGAACATCAATTCTTTTAAATCTACTTTCACTTTCGGAATTAGCGTCAGACCTCCGATAACGCTTGAATTGAGAAAATTCTTTAGCTTGCTCTATATATTGTATTTTACCCGATGATTCGGTAATCTTTGAATTAACGCCTAGATGATCTGTTGGATATTGTGTCTTTAACATAAAACCCCCCTTCATTATATTATACTAAACCCACTATACCAAGCTTATTATATAACAATCAGAGATATCAATAATAAAAGCTATTTTTACCCATATGCTGGCTTATGTATATAACATTTGTATTATAATGCAACATCTTTTTGACAGAAGCTAAAGTAGTAACAAGAAACCACCACCTGCTTTATAGAATTGCCTTATAATACTTCTCAATTACCCAAACCTAATTGTTCACATGCTTTGCTTAATTTAACCTCAGTTAAGCTAGTAAGCTCTTCAGCTGTAGACTTACCGTATGATAAAAATTTATTTAATGAATCAATGTCTCTTTTCTCTAACACAGATCGTATATACTCTGCTTGTCTAGAATCCATAAATTCTTTGATTTGATAGGATTAGCCTTATCTAATATTGCCCATACCGGTGCCATATAACCTCCATCAATTAGAGGCACCAACAACCTTCCTTGAAGTACTGAACTACTCTTCATTTCTTCATTTAATAATAAGGCACGATGGCTATCAAATCCCTCTTTCGTCCACATATGCATAAAAAGCCTTATTCCTTCATCTACGCAAGATTTTGAATAGCTTTCTATTTTTCTTATATACTTTAACCAAACACAATAATAATCTCCTGAAATACTACTTGGCTTTAAGTAATTAAATAGTTCTCGAAATTGATCAAAGCGAAATGCACTCTGTAACGTTTTTAAACTACCATAATAACCATTTTCAGCTAAGTCTCTTTTTAGAAGTTCTGGATATTTATCAGGACTTATTTGGCTAAAGCAAAATTCGAATATTTCAGGATAACTATTACAACGAATACCTGCTGCATATACCGCTGTTTTCATGAAGATCTCATCCTTTTTCTGTTCACTCATCTCACTTTCAGGTAATGATTTTATTTTATTCCAGAAGAATTCCACTGCCTGCTCTTGCTTAAAACTCATAGCACACTTAAGCCCGTACTCATATGGATGACAGCCATCTAAATTTAATTTAGAGATATAACCGCTGACAAAATGTGACCAAAAAACTATTAAAAGGTTCCCTGATAGGGTCTTAACTAAGTGACCATACTCCAATAGACTGCTCTTACCTTGAGCTGATAGTTTATTTTTCCTCTCTTCAAACAAAGCAACAATATCCTCTTCTAGGCAATAACGACAAGCTGTCTGATATCTCTTTTCAGAGCTAAATGGATTATTTGAACCTTGCGTAATCAATTTTTTGCCTACTACTTGCCTATCAAGCTTAACTCCGTGTAAATTGTCTACTTTTTTCCAACAATCCTCACTAGATAGCACTTGTGCAAGAAAATTACATCCTTTCTTGCCACTTTTTTGGTGTAAACGCCAATTTGCATAGCACCAGCGCTCAATTTGAAAAAGCTTAGATGCTCTATAGGGATCATCCTCTTTAATAGACGAAAACAAAACTTTTGGAATATCTGAACGCAGCATGATCACCTCTCTATGAATGGAAAAAAATGGAAACTGTTACGTTTAACATACACTACAGTAACTTGATACCATTGCTAGTAAGATATCCCGTTTCTAAGTTTTGTCAATCATCAACTTGAAAAATTTTTTAGACTTGAAATAGTTTTCAATAAAAGCCTCTTGATAAGGTCAATCTGATCTTTCATTTTTTTTAAATTCTGTTTTTATCATACGCTTATTAATTCTTCCGCAAGTAAAATACTATTAATTTAGCAAAATATATTATTAAAATCTCAAGCAAATTAACCATTTCCAGTGCTCAAAATCAAGGAACGTGAGAACTGTTTTTCTTGGGATGGATTGGTCTAACGCTTGTTCTGTGCGAACTTTTCTATATAATAATTCTACTATATCGTAAAATCAGCTATATTAGCCTATTTTTGTGATATTTAGGTGCGAACTAACGTACCTAGCTTTATTGCAAAAATTTCACACCTTTATTTGCACAACCCTATTTTTACCCAATAAGTTCTCACAAAGGTAGGTACTTTTTTGCAATTTTAGAAAAAGTCAATAATTAGATTTTTTGTGGTGCTAATTGACTTACATTTTTATTGAAAGTATTTTTTGAAAAAGGTAGTTGACTTACTAATCAATTTTGTTATACATAATAATTTTTATTTTAAGAGGAGGTTATATGTTTGGAGTGGATACTGCAGTTATTGCTGCTGGAGTTGCTGGTGCTGCAGTTGGTAGTGCTATTGGTGGTGTTAGGTGGTATTGTTGGTAGTGCTACTGGAAATCGAGCTATAGCTGAGAGAGATAATACTATAGCTATACTAGAGGATGTTGTAGCTGAGAAGGATAACGCTATAGCTGTGCAAAATAATACCATATCTCAGAAGGAAGAAATGATATCAAAATTAGAAGCTGAGAATAAGCAAATGTTAGAAAGTTTTGAGAAATAATTGACAGAAGTTAAAGAGGAGTGTAATTCTGCAATCGCAGCAATAAAACAAGAAAACAAAAATCTAACAGACAAACTTAATGAATCAATTAACAAATCTAAAGAGGAGAGAGAAAAGTCTACGGAGGAAAGAGAGAAGTTGCAAAAGGAAACAGAAAGGTTGCAAAAGCTGTTGAAAGAAGCAGTTAAAAAAGGGGAGGAAACAGGGGGAAGGAATCAAGCGTTGATTAATGAATTAGAACAAGGGATAAAAGATTTAATGAAGCAAGCGGAGGAAGATGAAAAAAGGTATAAAAAGGAAAGAGAGAATTCTAAAGTTGAACAAGAGAACTTAAAAGAGTTAATAAGAGAGATGTCTAAAGCAAAAAAAGAAGCGGAGACAAGACATCAAGAAGAGATGAATCAAATGAAGCAAGAAAGGAAAAGAGCAGAGGAAAGACATCAAGAAGGGATGAATCAAATGAAGCAAGACAAGGAAGATTTTAAAAAAGAGTTAATGGAGGGCCAAAAAGAGTTAATACAAGAGCTAATGAGACGATTTCAGGAGAATCAAGAAAAGAAAACTAATAAAGAAAGAAGTGAAAGTAGGTCAATTAATCATGATATACATGAATCTCAAGCCTCTAATTTAGTAGCTGAGTCTTCTGATGAATTGAATACTGGTCCAAGCTCGGGAGTGTTAAATAAACTGTGTCAAACCGAAAAAAAAGTAATAAATTGATATAAAAAAATGGAGGTTTGACAATGAGTCAGAAAGTAGTAAACAGAACTACCGGTTTGGTAGATTATAAAGAATTAGAAACAAATATCCTGTCGTCTATACGAGAAGGAAGACCGTTGACAGGGAGAAATGGAGCATTAACACCGTTTATAAAAAAGTTGCTGGAGGTAAGCCTGGAAGGTGAAATAGAAAACCACTTGTCGGCTGAAAGCGAAGAGAATAATCGAAGAAATGGGAGGAATGCAAAGACTTTACGTACAAGCGCAGGGTCATTTGAGCTTTTGACGCCAAGAGATAGGGAAGGAAGTTTCGAACCACAAATAGTCAAAAAAAGGCAAACAAACTTACATCCAGAGCTTGAAACGAAGATTTTGAGCACATTTGCCAGTGGTATGGGCTATAGAGATATAGTGTCACATGTTGAGGAAATTTATGATCACAAAATATCGGCGGCAGAGATATCAAGTATTACTGACAAATTGCTACCAGTAATCAACGAATGGCGTAGTCGCCCGCTGCAGTCTGTATATCCGATAGTTTTCATGGTTTTTTAAAGTCAAAGAGGACGGGCATTGCGTAAGTAAATGCATGTATAACATATTAGGCATAGATCAAAATGGCAAAAAAGAAGTATTAGGTTTTTATTTGGCTGAAAGTGAAGGAGCTAACTTCTGGTTGGGAGTGCTAAATGACCTCAAAGAAAGAGGAGTAGAAGATATCCTTATTGCCTGCGTTGATGGGCTGAAAAGCTTTCCTGCAGCTATAAACAGTGTCTTTCCTAATGCGGAAGTGCAGATGTGTATAGTGCATCAGATACGCAACTCACTGAAGTATGTGGCCAGTAAAGATGCGAAGAGTTTTTTGAGCGATTTAAAGAAGGTATATCAAGCTTCAAGCAAGGAAATTGCCGAGAATTATCTGTTGGAATTGGATGAAAAATGGGGCACAAAGTACCCTATGGTTATAAAATCTTGGCAGAATAATTGGGAAAACTTGTCTGGTTATTTTAAGTATTCTGGTCCAGTTAGGAGGATAATCTACACCACCAATCCCATAGAGGGGCTACATAGGCAAATTAGGAAATTCACTAAGACCAAAGGCTCATTTACCAGCATAAATGCCTTGTATAAGCAGGTATATTGTGCTATAAAGAAGGCAGAGGAAAAGTGGACGATGCCTGTACATGATTGGGCATTAACTATCTCTCAACTTGATGTTTTCTTTCCTGGCAGATTGAAAATTGAGTTGAACTAAAAATGCGGTTTGACACAGTTTATTTAACACTCCCCCAAGCTCTGATATAGACGAGCCTGTATTGTCTAATCACGTAAGTAATAACCTCAGCAGATGATTTATAATGTTATAGTTATAAGGGGGTTTTTGTGAAAAATAGGGATCTTGTAGTCCTCTTATTAATTGTAGCATTAGTGGTTCTTTTGCTTATTTTATTGTTAATGTATTTTTTTAAATGGAAAAAGGAGGGTAGTAAAATGTTACCAAATAAAAATGGTGGTGCTAGTAGCACTGGTATGGGAAGTGTACAACATAAAGAAGTTCCTAATGTATCACTTAATTCTCAAGGTGTAGAACGTAAGGATAAAGAAATTCCTACTGCATCTAATTCTCAAAGAGAACAGAGGCAAGATGATTTAACAGTAATAGATCATATGACTTTGGAAGATACGCTCAGGATACTTAAATCTGATAACGTGTTGTCTGAGCTTGATGATGATCTAAAGGACGTTAAAGCGGGAAAGAGAACTATAGAAAACCACAAGGAATATTTTAAAACACAAGTTGACAAGAAACTTACACAACTTTGTAAAAAATATCATCCTAACTCGCCAAAATGGCACAGTATACCTGAAGAAGAAAGACCAAAAGCTCAAGCAATACAGGCAAAATTAGATGACATACGAAGTATATTGAAGCATTTTAATGAAAACTTTTCCCAATGTGATAATTTTAAATACAGCTATTTTAGCAAAGTACGAGTTGATTTTTTAGGTAACAAGGAAAAATTAAAAAACATAACTTACACAGTACTAAACAAGCTAGGCGAGTTATCTCATATTAAGTACGAGAGGTTGGTACCTGATCTCAATGGGTTTTTAAGGTCAAGTCAAGCTAGCATGAAAGGTTTTATCTCAAATAATGTGGACCACTTCCAAAAAGAAAAAGATAATGCTGAATGTTATTTTCAAAGTTATTTAATTGGTTATGAAGAATTGCGTACTAATCTAGAGTTGTTTTGTGATCTATGCAAAGAAAATGATCGCATGGAACCTATTGCAACTCAGATGTTAGAAGAGTGTAAAACTCAGGGTAAAATATTAAATAAAGTTTCTGGTCATTTAATAAATCACGAATATTCTTATTGCATTAATGATAAACGAAGTTACGAACAAGCAGAGAAAGATTTTACTTTACCGTTTATAGAGTATACTAACATTTTAACTATATGTAATGAGATAGTTAATACAAAAAGGTGGAGAGAGCTTGTTAGTAATGAAACGATATATAAAACTGTGGCTGATAACAAGGTTGTTAGAAATTTAAATAGCTTTTTATCATTGCATGAACTTTCTCATTACCTTGTAACATATTATTGCTATGGAAATGAGGAAAATGGAAAATTAGCTGCTAAGCTTTTGCATATTAACTCATTGGATAAAGAACATGCATTACAGCTGCTTGTTCAAATAATCAATGTATACTCAAATTGTCTAGAAAAGGAATTTCAGCCTGAAAAGGATTTTTATGAAAAAGTTGCAGAAGTGCAGATGAATTTTCTGAGGACAATGAAAAATTTGGGTGATGAATTTTGTAAAGATCTGAGGCAATACAATGAGCAACTTTACGAAGTGCATTTGGAGCGGAATGAAGTAGTATCAGAGATGTGCGAACAAATTCGCGAGCAAGGAGAATTTTATAAACAAGCTTCAGAGCTTTGTGAACAAGCTTCAGAGTCTTGTAGGCAAGATTCAGAGTTCTTAATAGGACATTTAGAACGTGAGGAAGCAGCCAGTGCAGAAAGGGAGGAAAGGTTAAAAAAAATGATTGAAAGTGTTAAAGAACAACGCAACAAACTTAGTTGTAGCTCATCTAGCCAGCAACAGCCTGCAAACCAAGCAGATGATCAGCCAGATCCAAGTAGCGAGCTAAGTGGAGTGCAGCCAATATCGCGCAGTCAGTCACTGGATTCTTCACATTCTAACGATAGTGATGTTGAAATAATCAGCAGATCACAATGTCGTTAATGTGGCAAGAAGAAGCAATTAATTTTCTTGCTGGGCAGAGAAAATATAGAGTACTATGGTGGGGTTTTGGCCCCACTCTGCTTGAGAGTTTATGCAAAAAGAAAGGCTTTAATGCTAAAAAACTTTTAGAAGATAAGTTTTCTGAAGGAATAAAAGAACAGTGTATAACATTGCTTGAGGCTTTTGGTGAGGAAAAGTTGTATTGGTGGTGGCCGTGGAGTGGTAAGCTAAAAGATGCTCAAATAGATAAGAAACAATGTCAGAGGGCAGGAGAATATGGGAACTATTCTTGGTTTTGGAAGATAGTTTTGGGTCTATTTACTTCAGTTTTGATTCATTGCCGGGTTCTACAATGGAACAGTTTAGTTACAAATTATTATGGGGGTTGTATGTTTAAAAAGGGAAGTTTTGAAGGCAGAAATCAAGCAAGAAACAGAAGTCAAGAAGTACCAACAACATCGACTAATATTTCTGATAATTTAAATAAAGGACCTGATTTGATGACTCTGGGTGATGTATTAAAATTGTTTGGTTTACCTAAGCTGCTACAAGAACTTGACGTTAGTCTTGAAGAGGTAAGAAGGCATATAAAGGATGAAAAAGAACATGAACAACGTGTTAAGGATGCTGATAAGGAAATCAGGAATTTGTCTTTAAAGTATCACCCTGATAGAGTTCAAAATAGAGGTGGCTCTGATGAAGAAGTAGCACAAGCTAAAGAGATGCAAACCGCACTGGGTACAACAAGAACGGTATTAAATAGCCTTACTAAAGCATTTTTAAAGGATCTTGATGTTGACTATAAGTATGGGTTTTATGCAAAAATGGAAATTAGTTTACTAGGAAATGAAGATGAGGTAAACAAGCTGAATTTTGGAATATTAAATAAATTAGCTAGAGTGTCAGAAATTAAACAAGGGAAAATAATAGCAAACATAAATAGCTTTTTAAAGGCAGGCCAATGTGGTATAGAAAGCTTTATTAATGATGAGTTGGATAATTTTAAAAGAAATAGAGATGATGCTCTACTCTATTTAAGCATGTGTGTTAAGGGATATAAAAAATTAGTTAAAGAGTTTAATGAAGTAAAAAAAGAGTGTGGGAAAGTGTGCGAGAAAGATAAAGCACTGAAAGGTATATATTCTTCAATATGTAATATGTTAATTGAGAGTGAAATGCAATTGGATATGTTGCAAGAATTAGATGAGTTTGCTACAGACTCCTTACAAAAAAAGTTTCAACCTCCCAGAGTTTATGAAGATGCGGATGAATATTTTGTGCTACCGTTTATAGAATATGTTAGCGTTTTATTGATGTGCAGTAAGATGTGTGTTAACGTAGAAAAAAAGAAAAACAAAGAGAAGAAATCATGGTTTTCTTTCCTTCTGGAAGGGAATTCATCACAGGAAACGAAGGAAAATTCAGAGATTAATTTTGAACAAGAAAGGGTGTTATACGGTTATGCGCATTGTTTAGCATCGTATTTTAACGGCAATAATGAATACGGAAAAAAAGTAAGAGACATCCTTGAAATAACAGGTAATAAGGAAATCAGCCATGAAAAAGTGAGAAATAGATTTTTTGAAATCATAAAAATAATCAAGAATAATTTAGCACATAAATTTAAACCTGATTCTTATATAGAAGGTGGTGTTGGAAAATATATTATGGAAGAGTACATTAAATGGACAAAGATTATGGATGATGTATTGAAAAGAGCAGAGAAGTCTATAGCTGATACTGACACTTATATAGAGAGCTCTAGAATAGAGAATAAGAAGCTTCGAGAAGATTGTGATAGGGTCATAAGAGGGAATGCAAAACTTGAAGAAGAATGTAGGAGATCTACAGAAGAGAGTAGAAAAACGAGAAAAGAGTTACAAAACTTTACGCAAGAATTGTTTAACTATATAGGATATAGCAGAATAGCTCAGAATGAAGAGGCAAGTACTAGCCAACAACAACCCTATGCTCAAGGTACTAACGATCAACAACAAGAATCAGCTATTCAGGCTTCTAATGCTAAATTTGATCAGCAACAAAAACCAAATGCTCAAGCTGCCAATGATTCAAATGTGCTGCCAATGTCGCGTAGTAGGTCGTCAAGCCTGTCAAGTTCTGGCAGTAGCAATAACGATCAGTCAGGTCCAAGTAGCAGGTTAAGTAAAGTGCAACCAATTCCACACAGTCAGTCATTAAGTTCTTTATATTATAACGATAGTGATATTAAAATAGACAGCAGATCACAATGTCGTTAATCTGACAGGCGTAGCAAGTTAAGCGGAAATGGCACAAGTGTGAAAGGAGGTAATGTTAGGTTAATGGTTTAAGAGATTTTCTAAAGAAATTATCTTATAGCTTCAAGATTGTGTAGGCCAGTCACTTGACATATTACATTGGTAGGAATACCCACTTCAAGTAGATTTTTTGCCATTTCTGTTCTCCCTATTTTTTTACCCTTTTCTTTATCAATCTGTATTCTTTTAGATACTGACATAATTAATGAATAAAATTTATCACGTATTTCTTCATCCTCAATTTTATTATACTCTCTCACTAAATCTAGTACTCCATTTTCTCCTTCTCTATCCTCATTACTTCTTTCAATTTCAACATTGCCTTTTTCTATTAGTTCACTAATTTTCGGCAGTAGAGTTTGAGCGTGCGTTGATAATTTGTCTGCTGCGTTACATAGTTTTCCTATTGTCATGATATGTGTTCCTTGCTCATAGCGTCGTATTTGACCACCTGTTAAACCGACTTCATTTCCTAAATCCTCCTGAGAACGTCCTCTTGCTAGCCTCCAGTCTTTCATATTTTCCCCTGTTTTATAGGCTATAAAATTAACTATCTCTGTTTTATTATGTTTCTCAAGTTCATCTTTAGACAAGCCTGTTGTTTGGAGAATGATATCAACAGAAATACCCGCTTTAAGTAAATTCTTTGCTACTTTAATCTTTCCTGCTTTTTTACCTTCTTCTTCCCCCACCTGGATAGATTTATTTAATGCAGAGGCTATCTTACATAATTCCTGGTTCCTAAATTTTTTACATTCTCTAACTAGATTTAATGTTTTTTCTACCTCACCTTTCTCTGATGCCATCGATTCAGGCAGTAGTTTTGCCATATCAATCATTAGTTCCACTACTATCATACAGAATATAATGATTGAAATCGGATTTTCCCCTCGCTCATATCTGGACATTTGCTTCTCTAATACTCCGACTTTACTTCCTAGACCTGCCTGAGTATATCTTTTCTTTTCCCTCTCATGTTTTAATTTTTTCCCTACTTCGTAGTCTGTTAACTTTGTGTCATTAGTCATGTCTCTTTAAAAGAATCTCAAGAAAAGATATACTCTTTAACCTAAGATTCTATTAAAGGAGACTTTCCTTTGCACTACCGTAAGAGAGTAAGACTTCAGTAAAAATCATATTTGATGATGTCCAAGCTGTCCTTCTCAACGTTTTCAACATTTTCGGGAATAGTTAATTTTCTTGTTCCTGCTATGTATTCAACTACCTCTAAATAATCATCATTCCATTGACCATTAAGGGCATAATGTAATGGTGTATTCCCATATTTCTTAGTGGCCTTAATTTCAGCTCCTCTCTCTATGAAATATTTTACTAAATCAATGTTAGCGTGGTAAGCAGCCCAATGTAGAGGCGTTCTGCCCTCATTGTCAGTTACATTTATATCCACGTTTCGCTTCTCCACAAGATACTCTACTACTTCACTATTATTCCAATAAGCTGCCCAATGTAGTGGTGTACTACCTAGATTATCAGTGACATTAAAATTTATTCCTTCTTCTTCTACTAGATATTCAAGGACACATGACATACCAGACTCATCGCCTATAGCTGCATAATGTGCTAGCGTACAACCATTGCTACTAATGGCATTCTTGTCGGCACCATCTTCTATAAGATTTTCTACCACATATGAGTACCCACAAAAAGCAGCTATATGCAAGGGTGTTATCCCATGTCTATTAGTTGCTTTCACGTTTGCTCCTTTTTCTACTAGATATCTAGCTGTTCTCTCACAACCACCATGAGCAGCGTGATGCAGAACAGTATTACCCTTCTTGTTTGCTGCATTTATGTTGAAGTTTTTTTCTTCCACTAGATATTGAACTATTTCTAACTTACCGTCTATAGCAGCTATATGCAGAAATGTTTCACCATTTTCTTTAGTAGCATTAATATTAGCTCCTTTTGCTATAAAATGTCTTACTATATCTAAGTTACTTGCTTCATGTAGAATGTTATCACTAACATTAGCCCCTTTCTCTACAAGATATACAGCTATATCTGTGCTACCTTTATAAGCAGCAATATACAAAGGAGTATATCCATACCTATTAACAGCATTAATACCAGCACCTTTTTCTATAAGATGTTTAACTGCTTCAAGATTACCTTCTTCCACAGCTAAATGCAAAGGCGTATTCCCTTCATCATTCTTAACATTAACATCTTTCTTATCTACTAAATACTTTTCTATGATATTACACATACCAACCTCACTAAATTAATAAAACTATTCCATTCTACAGACACAAACATTATTTTTTTATTAACTGTAAAACCCGTATAAATTCCTATATGCACTGCTTATTCTCTCTCATGAGGATACTCCTAATCGTGTTAATATCTTATATGTATTAATTAATAAACTCACTTTCTTCACTCTTCAATGGCCTCTTCTATAACAGCAGCTATTTCGTTCAGCTTCTTCACCTGATTAACCTCTGGGTTCTCACGCATTTCCTTTAGCACCTTTTGATAAAGATCTTGTCTTTTCTCATTATCGAGCAGTTTGCAGTATAGTTTTAGCTGCTCAGGGGTCTTTGATAGTAGTCGTGCTAACACTGATTCTCTGTTATTGTTATTATTACTCATGTAAAAATCCTCACTAATTAACGCTTCAATTTTTTTTAATGTTTACTACTATTTTCTTAGTAGTATTGGCATAAAGCCATCTATTTTGGCGGAAGTCAAGAAATTTTTTAAATATTTATTTGTTATTAATAATAGTAAGGATATCAATATATTAATTTCGGTAGAGCATTTCCTTCACAAACTAGGAAGAGATTTAACATCTAGTTGCTCTACATTTTCCACTTTCTCGAGCTGTGTGCTGGGCTTTAGTGCATCATACAACGCAAAACTTATACACGCTAATCCAACACTTCCCCCAATAATCGCTATGGCATACATTTTCAATATATAAGCTACAACACTACTGACTAGTAACGCCGCACCAACACTACCAGCCAAGATTGCTCGTCTTTGTTGCATTGATGGTTTTTCTTTTTTGTCTGCAGTATTTTCTTTGCTAGATCCATTATCAAAACATGCAGCAGAAGAAAGGCTGTTGGAAGCATTTGGCTCTTGTATGTCAGTTTCTGTTACAGCAGTTTCATTTTTTTCGCATATTCCAGTATTATCGAGCTTTTCTATTGAAGCAGCGATGTGCTCTATAGCTATTGTATTACTTTCATTACTATTTTCGCATGGCTCAAGATATTTATGTTCTATAGATTCTTCAAGACTACTTTCATTATTATTTTCATATGCGTTAGCCGGTGCCTCGATATTACCGATAGTATCTTGAAGCACTTTTTCACTTCTAGCTGTAGTAGTTTTGGCTGTTACAACAGTGGGCTGCTGGGTTGCTCTCTTATTAAGAATATTTCCCAGTTCTCTTACAGCTTCACTATTTTCACACGCTTCAGCATAGGTGAATGGGGTGTAAGTCATTTCCTTGCTATTTGAATGTTTTATAATTATTCTCTTTTTTAGAATATCTTTCAAAATACCATTTTCCTCAGAGATCTTTAACACTGCTCTAATCATGTCATTGTCTCTACGTGATATAGCATCTGTAAGTATTGTATGAATTTCTTCCCGACCATCTGAATGTTTTGTGGTCATCTCTTCATTCAGAACTTCCTTTAATAGTTTTTGTTTTTTGGCTTCTTCTAAAAGATCTTTTACAGCTTGATTATTTTTATGACTTATAGCATAATGTAGTAGTGACAACGTCTCCTCTCTACCATGATACTCGTAAGTTATTTTTGCTAAAAGAATCGTGCTTGCGTTATAGCTGGACTTTTTGAATATTCCATTTTTGAACTTTTCGGCAACACCTTCCCCTTCTTCTATTTTTCTTGCTAGTTTTTGTATATTCTTTCTATCTTTATCTGTTAACTCATATATATCACATACTAATGTCAGTTTTGACGTTTTCATAATGTTTTCCCCTATTAAGATTTATTGATTTAGTGGTAGTAGTTGCAGTTGCTCACCCCATAAAGTTGGTACTTTCTTTCAATCAAAGGTATTCTACTGTTTTAAATTCCATGTAAAGATTTAGCTTATCTTTTACATCTAAACAGCATTAACACGATTTGCCTTTTTGTAGATGAGTAATTCTCTAGGGATTATCCTATTGAATTCTATGATATTATTTTTTGTAACATTGTCTAAAGTGCCCAGACACTGGGATCCAGGAAACTTAACTCTACACCAAGTAAATGTACAATAAGAACTAGATTCCAGTGTCAAGCACTGGAATGACAAGTTCTCGGCAACCCCTACATCATACCGCCGCGGTATCTCTTAGCCGCTAACAAGTAGCGGGATGACGATTGTCAGGGTGTCATCCCAGCGCCCCTATGATTTCATCCGAGTAGCTGACACTGGGATGGCTTTGTTGCATCGCTCAAGTGAAAAGAACTGGCAGTTACTGACAAAATTCATTATAAATAGCCATTTAACTGTTGAAGAAAAAATATGCCACAAAAAATGAGAGTCAGTAACTGCCATGAATATAACAAATTTCTCCAAGAAAGAGGAAGCATTTTTTGTTATATCAATGACGCCATAGAAAATTGGTACGAGAATTGTCCAAAAATGCAGGGCGGCAACTATATTTATAGTGATAAAGTTGTGATTTTGGTGCATATAATCGTCAGTTTCTTTAGAATTGGTTTAAGACAAACAGTCGGGTTTATAAAAGGGTATTTGCAACAAATAGGAAGAGATTTGGCAGTTATCAGCTATTCACAAGCATCAAAAGAAACTTAATATTAAGATAAATGATTGCAGAATTGATAAAAATAATATGGAAGATATCGAAATTGCTATAGACAGTACAGGAATTAGTATATACAACAACACACAGCAAGGAAAATAGCACTGACAGAAAATATCGTGGCTATGAGCAAACGAGAAAATTGCACGTAATGTTGAATATAAACAACAAAAAAGCCATAGCTGTAAAATACAGTAACGGTGTCTACTCTGATCACTATGGAGCTTGTGATTTGCTAAAAGAAGTTGATTTTCAGCATGCCATAAAAGCACTATATGCAGATAGAGCATGTGATAGGCACAAGTTTTATAAGTTGTGTAACGAATATGATATAAAGACAAAAATTCCACCAATAAACAATGCGGCAGAACATCCAGAAATAGATTATATGTCTGACAGGAATGCTGCTATTAGGTTAATAAAATTATACGGTGAAGATGGCATGAAAGAATGGAAAAAAGAAGTAAATTATGGGAAAAGATCTTATATTGAAGGGTTTTTCTCAAGATTAAAGCAAATATTCGGATTTAGTTTTAGGAATAAATCTGAGATAAATCGAGAAAAAGAACTGCTAATCAAATGCTATTTGCTTAATAAATTCACTGATATTGGTATGGCTAAATTTGAGATAGTTACATGAATTTACCATAAATCACCATCTCATAAAGTGTGATGCAACAAAGCCATCCCAGTGTCTGGGCACTGGGATGACACCGTCATAAAGGAACCAGTGTCAGCTACTTGGATGACAGGAGAATGACACCCTCCTTGGTAGGCCCAAATTGCAATGTTCGTACAGTTGTGGACGTCGAGCCTATCCTAGTGTTGCATATCAAGCTCATACTCAGTATGTAAATCTTTGACCAAAGCTACAACGTATTCTTTTTGAACAATTATACTGATTTTGATTTCGGATGTTGTGATAGCAAGTATTTCTATCTTTTTTTCGCTTAAAACCTTGAGTGTGCGGTGCATCACTTCAGTGTTAGACATAACACCAATACCAATTATTGAAATTTTAGCTACATTATCGTTTATAGCATAATTTTCATTCTTATTCAGTAACTTTTCCATTAAATCAATATCAAATTTGGAGATAACAAAACTTGACCCATGTATCATATCAATTTTAACGTTTGCCCCTACTATATCTCTTAAAGTACGCAAGTTATTTGCAAGGTTAGTGAAAGTTACAAGAGCTTCATTAGTGCTATAAGCTATTCCAGTAATTAAGTATCTCTCTAGTACATCCCTTTTGTGTAGTACTGTGGTGCCTTCTACTTCTTTAAAAGTGGATAGCACTTGCACTTTAATGTTATGCTTCATTGCAAGTTGTACTGAACGATTATGCAGTATTTTAGCACCAGATGACGACATTTCCAACATTTCATCGTAAGAGATAAATTTGAGCTTGCGTGCCTTTGGAACAATTCTCGGGTCTGCTGTATATATTCCATCAATATCAGTAAAAATTTCGCAAGTTCTAACACAAAAGGCTACCGTGAAGGCAACTGCTGATATATCAGAGCCTCCTCTTCCAAAAGTAGTGATTCTATCATCATTTATACCCTGAAAACCAGCGATGATCGCAGCAGTATAACCCTCAGCAAAAGATCTTTTCACACGGTCAATCTTTATTGTTTTTATTTTAGACTCAGAATAAAAATCATCAGTTACAATCGGTAACTGCCAGGCAAGCCACGATTTAGCATTAACTCCGATCGATTGGAGAGTGATAGCTAATAGACCGCAAGAAATTTGTTCTCCTGCTGAAAGCATAACGTCATACTCTGATAACTCTTGTCTGCAACTTAAATTTGAGATTTGCCTAGCCTGAAAAGCCATTTGGTCAGTAAATCCTGCAACAGCAGATACAACAACGATTACATTACAACCTTTCTCAATATCGTTTTTTATCAAATTTGCAACTCGGTTTAAATCAGTTAGCGAAGTCCCACCAAATTTTTTTATGATTATTTTGTCCATAGTTACAATATAACTCTCTTCTGAAGAAAAATATAGTTTTTGTAGAGATAGAGGTTGTCCGGAAACTAGAATTAAGGTAGAGTATAAGATGTATGGTTCCAGAGTGTGATGGTGTGGATCTATTATAAATAATTCAGGAGACTTTGTCAACTGAGAACATATAAATTCAAAAGGCGTAAGACCCCTAAGAGCTTTGAGTCTCTTTGCATAATTGTAGGCCATAACAAAGTCATAAAGATGCTCCTTAAGTTGCTGATGCGAACGATAGTAATATTTCCTAACCGTAGCATTCTTTAAAGTTTTATTCATACGTTCAACTTGTCCATTTGTCCAAGAATGGCTAACTTTTGTCAGACGATGTTCAATGTTATTTTCTTCACAAACTCTATCAAATATGTGTTGGAAGGCGTATTTATGGCGCTTCTGATTTGTAAATTGTATGCCATTATCTGTCAAAATAGTGTGGATTTTATACGGTAAAATTCTAATCAGATTACCTAAAAACTCAGCAGCTATGGGTTTTGTAGCACTTTTGTGCAACTCAACGTAGGTGAATTTGATCTATTGCAATAAACAAATACAGCTTTCCTTCTTCTGTTCTAACTTCCGCGATATCAATATGGAAATAGCCTATAGGATATTGTTTGAATTTCTTTCTTGATTTAACTTCACCATCGACATCTGGTAGTCTGCTAATGTTGTGCCTTTGTAAACAACGATGTAAGCTGGAGCGACTCAAATGTGGGATTGAGGTTTGCAAAGCGTAGAGACAGTCATCTAATGGCAATAGAGTATGCTTACGAAATGCAACAATTATAGCCTCCTCTTCTAAAGTTAAAACAGTTGATCTTGGATGCTTTGGACCCATACCAGCATCTTTGGTAAATGAGCGTTTTCTCCACTTAATAATAGTTTTTGGTTTAAGGTTATAACACTTGGAGAGTTTTGCTATGCTCTCTTTACTATTTTGTATTGCTCTACGAATTGTCTCTGTTGTTCTGGCGCACCCATGTAATACTTGTCCCATAATTCCTCCCTTTGATGATATTTTTTTCTCACATTTTATCATACCATCACACTCTGGAACTGTGCATCTAATACAATTATAGAACAAGTTTAAAAGTTCTGGTAAAGTAGTTTTATTTACAAAGAATATGCTACTTGAAATTGAAAAGCGCAGCATAACAAATGCATTGTGGAAGTTGCAAGAAGCAGATCAAAGGGAAATCTTAACTCTTATACAGAGATTTGAGTTGCCAGAAGTACTAGCAAGAATATTGGTTACTCGTGGTGTTAACATAGAAAATGCGAGCGACTTCTTATATCCACTAATCAGATCGCTATTACCAGATCCCTTTCACCTTCTTGATATGGATAAAGCTGTTTCTCGTATAATACGGGCAATAAAAAATAATGAAAACATTGCAATATTTGGTGACTATGATGTTGATGGTGCAACGTCGTCAGCATTGATTAACAGGTACCTGAGAGCAATCGATATACACTCTATAATCTACATTCCAGATCGTGTTGATGAGGGCTATGGATTAAACACAGATGCTTTATTACAACTTAAAAAAAACGGGATCGATTTATGTATTTCCGTTGATTGCGGTACGCTTGCATATCAACCAATAGAAGATGCAAAGGTCTTTGGTCTTGATATTATAGTTGTCGATCATCATCTTGGTACGGAAAAGTTACCAAGCGCCGTAGCAGTTGTTAACCCAAACCGCCTTGATGAAAGCTCTCCTTATACTAACCTTGCAGCAGTTGGAGTGTCATTTCTGCTGATTATTGCTCTTAATAAAAGCCTACGTGAGCAAGGATTTTTTACCAACAAAAAAGAACCAGATTTATTTGATCTGCTGGATTTAGTTGCCCTTGGAACTGTTTGCGATGTTATGCAGATTACAGGCCTCAATAGAGCATTTGTCTCACAAGGATTAAAAGTTATGTCAGCAAGAAAAAACGTTGGCTTGCGTGTTTTATTTGATGCTTTGGGGATCCTTGAAAAACCAAGTGTTTCACGATTAGGGTTTAGTATTGGGCCATGCATAAATGCTGGAGGAAGAATTGGAGAAGCATCGCTCGGTGCAAGGTTGCTTTCCACCGATGATGATGAAGAGGCACATTCAATCGCGCTAAAATTAATAGATTTGAATAATGCAAGGAAAGTGTTAGAAAATGAGGCTCTCTTGGAAGCTACAGCACAAGCGGAAAAATTTGCCCAATTAGGTGTAAATTTTATAATGGTAAGCGGCAACTGGCACCAGGGAATAATCGGTATAATTGCATCGAGGCTAAAGGAGCAGTTTCACTTACCAACAATAGTGATGTCTTTAAACAATGGAATAGGAAAAGCAAGCTGTAGATCAATTTTGGGAGTTGATATCGGTGCTGCAGTCCTTTCCGCAAAGTTTACAAATTTAATTATTGAAGGTGGTGGCCATAGTATGGCGGCAGGATTTTCAATTAAAGAAGACAAAATAAATGATTTGCATGATTTTTTTACTGAAAGATTTTCAAACTCTATAAATGAGAAAACTTTAAAAGCTGATAGTATAGTAACTGCTAAAGCAATAAATTTATCTTTATGGAATCAATTGCAACGCTTGGGACCATTTGGAGTTGGGAATCCTGAACCAAGGTTTATTATCCAAGGAGCAAAGATAAGAAAGCCTGAAGTTATAGGAGTTGACCATATAAAATGTTTTATTGCTGATGATAATATTATGGTAAGAGCTATTGCATTTCGTTCTGCAAATACTCATCTTGGCTCTGCTATCATGCAGGGTAATGTTAAAGCTATTTTGGGTAAAATCTCTATGAATTACTGGAATGGCAATGAATTTGTACAATTTTTAATAGAAGATGTATTGACCACTAGTTGAGTTGCTATTTTACAATAATTACCTATCAATCTCACCAAAAACTATATCGAGTGAGCCAATAATTGCTGCAACGTCGGCAAGCATGTGTCCTTTTGCCATAAAATCTAAGGCTTGTAAATGTGCAAAGCCAGGTGCTCTTATTCGGCATCTGTAAGGTCTATTGGTACCATCTGAAACTATATACACTCCAAACTCGCCTTTTGGTGCCTCAACAGCTGTGTAAGCCTCACCTTTTGGTACATGATACCCTTCCGAATAAAGTTTAAAATGGTGGATGAGAGCTTCCATAGATTTTTTCATCTCCGCTCTTGGCGGTGGAGAAATTTTTCTATCTTCAGTTTTTACTGGCCCTTCAGGCATTTTCTCTATACACTGCTTCACTAAGCTAACAGACTGCCTGATCTCTGCCATTCTCACTAGATAACGGTCATAACAGTCGCCATTTTGGCCGATCGGTATATCAAAATCTAGTTGATCATATATCTCATATGGCTGGCTTTTTCGCAAATCCCAAGCAAGCCCAGCAGCGCGCAACATTGGGCCACTAAAGCCCCAATCAAGTGCTTGCGCTACTGATATTTCACTAATTCCTACAGTGCGTTGCTTCCATATTCTATTTTCTGTTAAAAGTTCATCAACATCGTCTATATACTTTGGAAATTGCTCTATAAACTTTGCAATATCCTCAATCAAACCTTCTGGAACATCTGCTGCAATTCCACCTGGCCTGATGTAAGCTGCGTGAAACCTTGCACCTGAAGCTCTTTCGTAAAATTCCAGTATTTTTTCTCTTTCTTCAAAGAGCCATAAAAGGGGAGTCATTGCTCCAACATCAAGTGCTTGAGAAGAGACGTTCAGTAAATGATTTAGTATTCTCGTCAGTTCACAAAACAAGACACGTAAATACTTTGCCCTAATTGGAATTTCGCATTGCAACAATTTCTCCACACACAGTGAATATGCATGCTCTTGTGACATTGGTGATACATAATCAAGGCGATCAAAATAAGGCAAAGCTTGAAGGTACGTTTTATGTTCTATTAATTTTTCAGTACCGCGGTGCAAAAGCCCAATATGAGGATCAGCTCTCTCAACCACTTCGCCGTCCATCTCTAAAACAAGGCGCAACACTCCATGTGCAGCTGGGTGCTGAGGGCCAAAATTTAACATCATTGTCTTTAGATCGGGCATGTCCAGTAGTTTAAGATATTAAAATTGTATAGGCTAAAGTGCGCTCAAAGTCAATAGACTTCTTGCATAGGCTACAACTGTCATTCAATAGAAACAAAAACTTTTACAATGCTAATAAGTGTTGGTAAAACTAAGTCACTTTAGCTATAGAATGACAAAAAAGGTTTGCATTAGCCAAATTTTTAGTTGAGGTAGCATAAGAGGTTAAAGGAAAAGCTTTGTGTTAATGGATTCATTTCAGGTATAATACAGATAATACCACAATACTTATAAAATGGATCATGTTGTTAATGCGTACAATAGACTTGACACTCCTATAGTTAGGGGAGAAGGGGCATATCTTTTTGACAAAGATGGTAAAAAATATTTAGATTTTGCTGCAGGTATTTCTACAACTTCTTTAGGGCATTGTCATCCATACATTACAGACAAACTGAAAGAGCAATTGAGCTCACTATGGCACTGCTCTAACATTTTCACTATTCCCGAGCAAGAAAGGCTTGCTGAACGTTTAACAACCCTTACTTTTGCAGATAAAGTTTTTTTCTGCTCAAGTGGGCTTGAAGCAACAGAAGCTGCAATTAAGTTTATTCGTCGTTACTTTTATTCAAAAAGGCAAGCAAAACGTAATCGTATTGTTACAATTGAAGGAGGGTTTCATGGCCGCAGTATTGCTGCAATTTCTGCTGGAAACAGTGAAAAATCACGCGAAGGTTTTGCTCCGCTTCTTTCTGGTTTTGATAAAGTGCCAAGAAATGACATTAAAGCTTTGGAGAAAAAAATCAGCAATGAAACAGCTGCTGTGTTTTTAGAGCCCATACAAAGCGAAGGCGGAGTATATCCACTAGACGTAGAATATCTTCAAAAAGTAAGGAAAATAACAAAAGCTCAAGGGATAATTTTGTGCTTTGATGAAGTGCAATGCGGATATGGACGCATCGGTTCTTTATTTTATTATCAAAATGTCGGCATTGAACCTGATATGCTAACCTGTGCAAAAGCTATGGGTAACGGTTTTCCTCTAGCTGCATGTTTAGTAAAAGATTACATAGCAGAAGCAATCACTCCAGGAACTCATGGATCAACCTATGGTGGCAATCCACTTGCCATGACTGTTGGTAATGCAGTGCTCGATATAATGCTAAAAGAAGGCTTTTTTGATCATGTTAAGAGAATTAGTAAATATTTAAAAGAAAAGCTGTTGCCTTTAGCTAAAGAATTTCCTGAGATGATTTCAGAAGTTCGTGGAGAAGGGTTACTAATGGGAATAGAACTAGCAACTCCTGTAGCTGATAAAGTTATTAGTCGATCTCTTGATAAAGGTTTAATAATAACTAGGGTTTCAAACAACAAAGTAGTAAGGATAACCCCACCACTTATCATTGAGGATGAGCATGTGAATGCGGCGTGTAATATGCTTTATGATTTATTTTTTAAGATTAAAGATATATAAAATTCGGCAATATAAATTCAGGCTTGCAAATACCTCTCATAACATGTAAAATTAATTTTATTTTTTATCACAATAACATCGTACTTTAATGGATTGGTTATTGGTCTTAGTATCATCAGCAATTTTTATTTTGTTAATTTTATCGTTTTTGTTCTCAGGAGCAGAAATAGGCTTAACCTCAATTAGCCGTTCTCGAGTTAATAAGCTAAAGCTAGACGGTAACAAAAGAGCCAGGATAATAGACCGCTTATTAAATAAGAAAGAATTGACAATAGGAACGGTATTGCTCGGCAATACAATTATTAATATTACTTGCTCTGCTTTATTTACAGCAATATTTATCAATCTTTTTGGAAATGAGGGCATTCTCCTATCAACAATTATAATGACATTTTGTATTTTATTATTCTGCGAAGTTCTACCAAAAACTTATGCTATTCAAAATCCTGAAAAATTTGCATCATTTTCTGCTTATTTTGTATTGTTTTTTGTAAAGATTTTTTCTCCATTGACGCTAGGTATTCAATTTATTGTTAACCTCATCCTGAAATTATGTGGGCTGCATAAAGATAAGGAAGTAATATCTGCAGCGGATGCAATGCGTAATATGATTACTCTTCACCGCAGTGAAGGAACTATGTTACAACAGGATTTAGATATGCTAAGCAGCATACTTGATTTGGCTGAGACAGAAATATCACAAATTATGACCCATAGAAGAAATTTATTTTCTCTTGATATAAATCGAAGTAAAGAAGAGTTAATAAGGGAAATTTTAACTAGCAGTCATAGTAGGATACCTTTATGGCAAAAAGAACCAGATGATATTATCGGTGTAATTCACGTGAAGGGTCTAATAAATGCCTTGCGTGAAAAGAATAATAAAGCGGAAGAAGTTGACATTACCCAAGTTATGTCAAAGCCTTGGTTTATACCAGAAAGTACACCGCTCAGCGTGCAACTTCATAACTTCCGTAAGAACAGGAAACACCTTGCATTTGTTATTGATGAGTATGGAGCACTGCAGGGAATTGTAACTCTTGAGGACATACTGGAAGAAATAGTTGGAGAAATTTCGGATGAACATGATTTGATCACGGAGAATTTCATAAAGAAAATATCTGACAATATGTATCACATAGAAGGAAAATCTACTATTAGGGACATTAACAGGCAGTTACACTGGAATCTCCCTGATGAAGAAGCTACAACTCTAGCAGGTATGATTGTGAATGAAATAGAGCGCATTCCTGACGAAGGCGAGGAGTTTTCCATGTATGGTTTTCGCTTTAAGGTTTTAAAAAAAGATAAAAATATTATTACTGTTGTTGAAGTGCAAGTAAAAACTGGTAATACTAGTAGCAGCAATTAATTAGTGGAGTTTCATGGAAGATACAGTAAAAATAACGGCTGAAGAGTTGAAGGGTTACATAGAGAGAATCGAAAAACTTGAACAAGAAAAGAGGGATGTGCAAGATCACATTCGTGATGTATATGTAAAAGCCGCAGATGAAGGTTGGGATATAAAAGTGATGAAACAAATTATTAGGCTGAGGAAGATGGATGATGATGACAGAGAGGAACAGGAAATATTGCTTGATACCTATAAACGTGCATTGGGAATGAGCTACGAAGAAGAGTTAAGTGAATAGCAGAATTGTAATTGGA
The DNA here is from genome assembly GCF_964273535.1 of Wolbachia endosymbiont (group A) of Norellia spinipes. Taxonomy (NCBI): domain Bacteria; kingdom Pseudomonadati; phylum Pseudomonadota; class Alphaproteobacteria; order Rickettsiales; family Anaplasmataceae; genus Wolbachia; species Wolbachia endosymbiont (group A) of Norellia spinipes. Next base: position 423,398 of record NZ_OZ187006.1, on the reverse strand, counting down.
ATAAGTGGAGCATCTGGTTCTATTTACGGTGTACGTATTTTAGAGGCGTTAAGAAATATTAATAGATCTCTTATCCCTGTCATCCGAGTAGCTGACACTGGGATCCAGGGAAAAAGAAATATAGATTCCAGCGTCACGCGCTGCAAATTTGGTTATGAAACTCATTTAGTGATAAGTCGTGCTGGAAAAATAACTCTAGCTCATGAGATTAAAGAAAAACTTGAAGATATTACATCACTTGCAGATTTTTACTATTCTGAAGAAAAAATAGGAGAAAAAATAGCAAGTGGCTCATTTAAAACCTCAGGAATGATTGTAGCACCATGCTCTATGAAGACAATGTCTGAAATTGCATCAGGTGTTACTTCCAATCTATTGACAAGGGCTGCAGATGTAACGCTAAAAGAAAGAAGAAAATTAATTCTTATGGTGCGAGAGTCACCACTACATCTTGGGCATTTACAAAATATGTTAAAATTAACGGAGATGGGAGCAATAATTGCTCCACCAGTGCCTGCTTTCTATATTAAACCAAAATCGTTGGATGATATTATTAATCATTCTGTTGGCAAAGTATTGGATTTATTTGATATCAAATTACCTGACTTTAAGGAGTGGCAAGGAAGTGACAATTATTATTGATGGTAAAAAAATAGCAAACGACCTATGTGAGAGGCTATCACAAAAAATTGATATTTTAAAGAGAGAGTATAACATTTTTCCTTGCCTGAAAGTAATTCTCGTGGGCAGCAATCCAGCAAGTCAGGTTTATGTTCGCAACAAACAGAAAAAAGCGGAATCAATAGGCATAAGTTCTGAGACCATTGTTTTGCCTAATAATATTTCAGAAGATGAATTGATTGAAAAAATCAATGAGTTAAATGAAGATCGATCTGTGCATGGCATTTTAGTACAGTTGCCTTTACCAAATCATATTAGTGCAAGCAGAGTAATTAACGCAGTAAGTATTGAAAAAGATGTAGATGGCTTCCACGATGAAAACGTTGGTAGATTAGTTAAAGGTGAAAAAAACTGCCTTATACCTTGCACTCCTAAAGGTTCTTTGCATTTAATTAAATCAATTGAAGAGAACCTTTCCGGTAAAAACGCAGTGGTGATTGGTAGGTCAAATATCGTGGGCAAGCCAATGTTTCACCTATTGCTGCAGGAAAATTGCACTGCTACCATCTTGCACTCACAGAGTAAAGATTTAGCTGAATATTGCTCTAAAGCGGATATAGTAGTTGCAGCAGTCGGAAAGCCAAATTTTGTTCAAGCAGACTGGATAAAGAAAGGTGCAATAGTGATCGATGTTGGCATAAATAGTGTTAATGTAGGAGAGCTTGTAGGTGATGTTGACTTTGAGGGAATAAAAGGGAAAGCCAAAGCTATTACCCCAGTACCCGGAGGCGTTGGCCCAATGACAATTGCATTTCTAATGATGAACACTGTTATTGCTGCTTGCTTGCAGAAGGGAGTTGATGCTTCTAATTTCATTAGTTGAGGTATGAAGAGGAAAGCTATATGAAGATAGAATGTACCACATCTCACAATTAATAAAAAATTGAGATTTTTGAAATTCCTCAGTAGTCAAATTTATTAAATATTTAGGATCATCATCTATTCTTTTTTCTCTACAAGTATAGTATTTTCAAAAGCGAATGATAAAGGTATAATATATTCTATACTGAGAATATGCACGAGCTCCAAGAGGAGAAAAAATATATGCTGATGTTCCAGGAAAAAAGCGGGAAAGAGTGAGTATAATAGGTGGATGGATTGAAAAGAAGTTTATTGCACCAATGACCTTCACAGGAGGGTGTAATAAAGATGTATTTAATGTATGGTTAGAGCGAACCACAATTGCAGCGTAATACAACCATAGTTATGGATAATGCTACATTCCATAAAACTCCCAAAACAAAGTCATTAATAGAGTCTTTTGGCTGTCATTTGCTTTATCTTCCAACATATTCACCCGATCTAAATCCGATAGAGCATTGTTGGCACACCATCAAAAGTCGCCTCAGACCTCTAATGCATCAATGTACAGACTTACACCTTTTAGTTGGTAATACCATTTTAGACGTTTATCATTCGTTTTAGAAAATACTATACTTGTAGAGAAAAAAGAATAGATGATGATCCTATAGCTAACCCAAGAAAGGGTTACCTGAATACTGAAAAACAAAATCAATAGCAGAATTGATATCAGGCCAAAAGCTTGGCAGCGCTTTTTTTATGGCATGCTTGATGGCAAACCAGAACTTCTCAATTGGATTTAAATCAGACGAGTATGGCGGCAAAAATAAAACTTTACATCCAACACTTTCTATTGGGAGTGTTAAATAAACTGTGTCAAACCGCATTTTTAGTTCAACTTAATTTTCAATCTGCCAGGAAAGAAAACATCAAGTTGAGAGATAGTTAATGCCCAATCATGTACAGGCATCGTCCACTTTTCCTCTGCCTTCTTTATAGCACAATATACCTGCTTATACAAGGCATTTATGCTGGTAAATGAGCCTTTGGTCTTAGTGAATTTCCTAATTTGCCTATGTAGCCCCTCTATGGGATTGGTGGTGTAGATTATCCTCCTAACTGGACCAGAATACTTAAAATAACCAGACAAGTTTTCCCAATTATTCTGCCAAGATTTTATAACCATAGGGTACTTTGTGCCCCATTTTTCATCCAATTCCAACAGATATAGCTCTTCTCATAATAGTCAGAATAAAAAAGCAGAATCAACAGCTTGACGGAAAGACTTAAAAATAGGGATATTTTTTCTAGCTCTATTCTTTATAGCAAACCAATTATGCTCAATTTCGTTAAAGTCTGGAGAATATGGAGGAAGATAAAGAATTTCAGCACCAACTCCTCTAGCAAGATTATCTATTTTTTTAGATTTATGGAATGTAGCGTTATCAAGAATTACAGTTTGGCCAGACCTTAAAATTGGAGTTAAAAACTGCTCAAACCAAGCCTCGAAAACATCCTTATTGCAGTATCCTTCAAAGGTCAATGGAGCAATGATCTTCCTTTTATTTAGAGCTGCAATCATACTGACACGCTGAGTTTTTTTACCTGATTTTAATGAATGAAACCTCTCTCCTTTTCTGCAATATCCGTATGGGTAGTCTTCTGTATTATCTATTCCAGATTCATCAATATATACAAGATTTTCATGACGTTTTGTTGCTATAACCTTTAAAAATTGAGCTCGCTTTCCTTCATTTCTTTCTTTATATCCGTAGGTCTTTTTTTCTTGTAAATCCAATATTTTTAAGTGCGCGGTGAATCGTTTGTCGACTGATATTACCCCAGAGTTTAGCCATCTCTGACTGAGTTTTGCCACCATGGTTTTTTGCAAATTTGGTAAAAACATTCCAGTCAGTAATTTTATGGTTATATCCTACGCTTCCAGGCTTTTTTGACTGAAAATCTCCCGTTTCCTTACGCCTTTTCTGCCACTCATATAGAGTCGTTTTTCCAATTTTAAATCTCTCTGCAACAGTTGCTCTACTTTCTCCTTCATCCAATGCCTCCATTGCTTTTTTCCTTAAATCGTAACTATACGCTGCTGGCATACAAACCCCACTACCATAAATCCATATCTTAACTTGTTTGGATTATTATGAGAAGAGCTATAATTCTCGGCAATTTCCTTGCTTGAAGCTTGATATACCTTCTTTAAATCGCTCAAAAAACTCTTCGCATCTTTACTGGCCACATACTTCAGTGAGTTGCGTATCTGATGCACTATACACATCTGCACTTCCGCATTAGGAAAGACACTGTTTATAGCTGCAGGAAAGCTTTTCAGCCCATCAACGCAGGCAATAAGGATATCTTCTACTTGTATCTTGTCAAAAGCATCTAATGTTTTAAGCTTAAGCATTAGGTGGAGAAGGGAGGAACTCTGTGCTTCTTCTTAGATATAAAATCTGTAGAGGAGATAAGAATTCCCTTCTCAAAAGTATAGGCTGGAAGGTATCGTAGAAAGACCTGAATGGTTCTAATTCTGTATTCACAAGACTAGCCTTACTTTTCATTTTTAATGGTAACGTATGGGGTTATATATGATCAACAACTTTTTGGGCATAGATATATCAAAAGATCGCTTTGATGTTTTTCTCTCATTTATAAGCAAAAAAGGAAAGCGTGAAACTAGAAAAAGAAGCTTTAAGAACGATGGTTTCAAAGTCTACTGAATTTTCTACACAAACATAATGTAGAAAAAGTAAAAACCTGCATGGAATCTACTGGTTGTTATAGCGAAGCACTGGCTGAATTTCTACACAATGCTGGACATTTTGTAAGTGTTGTAAATCCTTATTGCATAAAATCTTATGCAAGGAGTAAGCTGATACGACAAAAGAATGATCAGACCGATGCAGAAGTTATTGCTGATTATTGCCAAAGACAGGAACCTTCTAGTTGGACACCACCTTCTCCTGAAATGAAAAAATTAAAACATCTTTATCGTTGCTCAGTTGCGTTAAAAGATGAGTTAACATTAGTAAATAACCACTTAGAAAAAAAAGAGAGACTGCCTAAAGAAGTTGCAAATGCTTGGGAAGACCTTGCAATGAATATAGCTCAAAAAATAGAAACAATAAAAAACTCCGTACGTGAACTATTAAATCAACACAAAGAATTGTTGGAAAATTTTCAACTTCTATTGACTATTCCAGGCATAGGAGAAGAATCAGCAATAGCTATTTTAGCTGAAGTTTCTGATATAGAGGTTTTTAGAGATGCCAGGCAATTGGCAGCATATACAGGAGTTATACCACGAAATATGACGTCAGGTTCCTCTGTATATGCCAAACCCAGATTAAGTAAATCCGGTTCACAAACATTACGTAAGGCACTTTTCTTTCCTGCCATAGTAGCTAAGAATCACAATCCTATCATTATGAGCTTTTGCCAAAGATTAAAGGAAAAGGGTAAGCATAATATGGCCATCGTTGGTGCTGCAATGCGTAAGCTACTCCATATCATTTTCGGTATTCTGACATCCAAAAGTGCTTTTGATCCTAACCATATCAAAAACTACAGGGCTAGGAGGTTGACTGAAGGTTTAGTACTTTAAAATCAAAAATGCTTCCTATCTATCTTATGTAAAGTGGTATCTTACACAAATTTATTGAATGTTGTTGGTTAGTGGATATGTTGATAAGTAAACTTCATCTGTTTTGTGCGTATAAAACTAATTTACTTATCAACATATCCACTAACTATAATCTGTGTACTGTTACACAATTGGAAGTATTTTTTGATTTTATGATGCAACTTGGGAAATTTTTATAATTTTTTTGTTGACTAACAAGACGGTATCTCCTGTCATTCCAGTGCCCAGATACTGGGATCCAGTTTCACCTTATGATGGTGTCATGAAAGTAGCTGACACTGGTTTCCATCCAAGACGGTGTCATTCCAGTCTGGAATCCAGAAAAAAGAATGGTGTCATCCCAGTGCCCAGACACTGGGATCCAGGAATTTTATTAAGTTGGTAAGCATAAAAATAGATGTTTTACGTTAAAATACAACGTTTTCGATGAGATTATATGGAAAACTGGATCCCAGTGTCAAGCACTGGGATGACAAAAAAAGGAGTACTGGAATGACAGCAGTCCTACGTCATACCGCGATTCATTCGCGGTATCTCAGCCGCTAATTGTTCTCCCTCGTCATACCGTCACGGTATCTCTAGATCCCGCTAACAAGCAGCGGGATGACGATTGTCGTTTAGCTATAAATATTTAAGAAATTTACCAAACGGAAAAAAAGGCAAAAGAAGCCCTAGTCATTGTCTATTTTCAGTATTGGCGTTTTTTAAGTCTTAAACACCGCAATTTAGCTGCTTTTAAATGCAACCCACCTTAGTTTAAATGTTTAAGAAATTTACTAAGCAGAAAAAAAGGCAAAAGAAACCCCGTGTTAGCTAGTTGTCACTCTCTAATCCTGCAAATTGGCGTACTATACTGTCTTAAACGACTTATAAGCGCGTTTCAGCTTATATAGGTAAAAACCCAGAAATGTTGTGAAGACATAAGGTGCACATAGTGCAAAAAATTAAAAATAAGACGCCAACTACGTTGTTTTCTTGCTGTTTAATCTGCACAGATGAAGATAAATGAATACCTTCAGTTTCATGATAAGGGGGTTGGCGAAGGGTGTCAAGGAATTTTTATGCAAGAGATCCCATAAATTGGGTGTCATAATATGGCGGCTACATTAATTTTGGCGTGCGTGACCTTGAAAGATTGCAGTGCAATACTTAGATTATTAGGGTAGTAGGCAAATAATGGAGCTCAAAATGCATAACGTACAAGAAACTGAAAATTTAAAATTTGATGCTGAAGTAGGGAAAGTACTGAATATAGTGATTCATTCACTTTATACTAATAAGGACATTTTTCTGCGTGAGTTAATATCAAATGCATCGGATGCATGTGATAAATTGCGCTATGAATCTCAATCTAATTCAAATTTGCTAGATTCAAGTGATGAGTTAAAAATCACTATTAGCTCCAATAAAGATAAGAACGAGCTATATATCACTGATAATGGCATCGGAATGAACAGACAAGATTTAATAGATAACCTTGGTACAATTGCAAGCTCTGGTACGCAAAAGTTCTTAGATGCGATTAAAAATAGCAAGGATTCAAGCCAAGCTGTGGAGCTGATTGGGAAGTTTGGTGTTGGTTTTTACTCAAGCTTTATGGTTGCATCAGAAGTAATAGTAGAGTCAAGAAAAGCTGGAGAGGAGGAGTCTTGGGTCTGGAAATCCAAGGGAGATGGAGAGTATTCGATAAGTAAACTAGATAATCAAATTTCTCGTGGAACTAAAATTACACTCATTATGCGTCCTGAAGAGAATGAGTTTTTAGATAAATTTCGTGTTGAAAACATTGTCACTACTTACTCTGATCACATAAATTTTCCTGTTGAATTCATAAATGAAGAAGGAAAAAGTGAAAAGTTAAACAGTAAGGCTGCAATTTGGACTAAGCCAAAAAATGATGTTACTCAAGAGGAACACAATGATTTTTTCCGCAGTGTTGCTCACGTTGGCGGGGAGCCTTGGATGATATTGCATAATAAAAATGAAGGTGCAATAGAATATACAAATTTGCTTTATGTTCCCTCTATTAAACCTTTTGATTTATTTCATCCAGATAGACGTTGCTCTGTTAAGTTATATGTAAATAAAGTATTTATCACTGAAGATAACGTACAGATCATACCGCAGTATTTACGTTTTCTGAAAGGTATTGTTGATTCACCGGACTTGCCTCTTAATATCAGCAGAGAAACGCTGCAGAATAATCGTGTTGTTGAGCAAATCAGAAAATCCTTAACTAAACGCGCGATATCAGAGCTCGGTAAAAAGGCAAAAGAGAATTTAGAGGAATATACAAAATTCTGGACCAATTTTGGTGCAGTATTAAAAGAGGGTCTTTGTGAAGCTATGCCAACTGATGAGAGAGAAGCGCTACTCTCGATTTGCAGATTTCATAGCACTGGTGATGAGAAATTAGTCAGCATTGATGACTACATAAGCAGAATGAAGCCTGAGCAGGAACATATCTATTATCTCACCGGGAATAGCCTCGATTCAGTGAAAAACAGTCCGCAACTTGAGGGATTCGTCAGTAAAGGACTAGAAGTGCTCCTATTTGTTGATCCAGTTGATGATTTCTGGACTAGCGTGATTCATGAATATAAAGATCAAAAATTTAAGTCTGTGACCCGCACTGATGTTGATTTGGAAAAATTCTCTTCAGAAGAAGATAAAAAAGATGAGGAAAATAAGCAAGATGAAGAAAAGACTGAAGAAAATACGGACTCTATACTGCAATATTTCACCAAGGTTCTTGGCAATTCAGTGAAAAGCGTGAAAATCTCAAAAAAACTGACTGACAGCCCTGTATGTCTAGCAGTTGATGAAGGTGCTATGGATCTTCGCATGGAGCGTTTTTTGCGTGAACAAAAGCAGCTAAATTACCGCACGCCAAAGGTACTGGAAATTAACACTAAGCATCCTGTAATAAAAAGCATAATGAAATCTCACGCTGAAAATGGTGAAAACCCAACATTGGAAGACATGATTCATTTATTATTTTACCAAGCTTGCATCGTGGAAGGTGAAGAGATGGATGATGTAAGTCTGTTTGCTAAGAGAGTTAATAATTTGCTTGGCAAGATTGTTGTCTAATACTATACTAGATTAGTTATTTATGTGAGGTAATATATAATTAATCTACTTAGAAAACCTATTCCACAAACAGCAGGTGTTACAGGAAAAGGTAAAAGCAGGAATAATTCTAGGAATCTAACTAAAATTGCAGGATTTAACCAAAAGAAGTTATTAGAGATGATCAACTTCGCTATGGTAGGCTATTATGTTAGTGATTGTGGTTGTAAAAACAATGAGTTTGTTAAGCTAAAGAAAGGAGGATATAAAACTCCTGCTCAACTTGAGAAAGAGGGTTACAAAGTTGTTCAATTTCATGGCATTATTTCTGACCAAGAAGTTCGACATACTGGTTATGTTTTCATAAGGGGTAAGGAAGTAACTATAGCATACCGCGGTACTTGTAATTCTTATGACTTCAAGAGAGATGTTGAAATACCTTTAATTCGTCAATATGAACTTCTGCCCAAAGGTGGTAAAATTCACCTAGGCTTCTACTCCGTATTTGAAAATTCCTGGGAGAGCCTTTACGGGATATTAAAAGGATATGCTAACGATCAAGGATTAGAAATCAGAGATTTAAAAATTAATCTTACAGGTCACAGCATGGGAGGTGCTGTCGCTAACATAGCTGCTCTATGTTTAAGTGTAACAGAGGATGCAAAAGATTTGCATATTGCAACTTTTGGTGCACCAAGGGTTTTTAACCGTAATGCTGCTAAAGTCTGTAATGAGCTCTTCGGAAGAAAGACTATTAGAGTAGTTGATCGATCAGATTCCATACCTTCATTACCACCTAATTTTATGGGCTATAAACATGTAGGCAAACAATTAAAAATAGGAAGACATTCCGTGCCGGCGCTACATGACCACAAATTGGAAGTTTATCATGATCTTATTTTAAAAATAAAGCCAAAAAATTTTAAGTCGGATAATAATATATCTGCAACATGCTACATCCTTTCCCGGACTGCTAGGAAAGTGTATGATGTACTAACTGTACCCAGTTGTCTTATTCTAAGCACCCATTCAAGTAGCGATAAACAATATTTTGAACGAGTGAAAGATCAACATAAGAATGCTTCATTCTCTGAAATAATTAATATATATTCTGAGCTCAGCAATAGAAATGATAAATTTCTTGACAAAGATAGAAGAAATGGTATTATGGGTGACATAAGGGCTTCAATAAAGAAGCCCAGAGGCAATTATAATAAGGAGGGTGTAATGACCAAATTTAAAGAACAAAGTGAAAAGTCAGTCAGTTTGGGAGGAGGACTTCCTAATATTGACAATTTGACTAATTCTAAAGGAGGATCGACGATCAATTTGAGGGAACAAAACAAAAGGGATGAGACTAGTTTGGTAGAATCGTTTGAAAAATGGGCCAATTCGGGGGAAATTTTTGATATTGGCAGTCCGAATAATCTTGAAGAAGGTGAAAAGACTGTGGTTGAACGTGTAGAATATTTTAACAAGTATTTGAACAATCCTAAACCTAGTAAGCACACCCTTCTAGGAGTACCTACTATGGGTGTCAATCAGGTCCATTTAAAACAAAGTAAAAAGAAGTCAGTCAGTTTGGGAGGAGGACTTTCCGATGTTAATATTTTGACCAATTCGGGAATAGAAACTCCTGATGCTGACAAGTCGACCAACTCTAAAGAGGAGAGACAAAGTAAAAAGGGGTCGGTTCAGAAAAGACTTTCTAATTTTTTCCGTCCTAAAAAAAAGACACAAAGTAATGAAAGGTCGACCAGTTTGAGAGAACTTTTTACTCTTCGAGAAACGATAAATGAGGCCGAGGCAGAAATTAATGGTTTGCAGGGCGAGGAAAAGAATCAACAAGAAAGCAAACTTAAAGAAATTAAGGAATTGTTTCCGTTTTCTAGGATTCAAACTAACCAAGGAAAGGCCATAGAAGAAATTCTTTGTAATGTTCTTGAGAGTGTTGATCTTGAGACAGTAAAACTTATAGTGGGACAGAAAAAAATTTATATAACTGCATCTGCTGAATTTGCTTTACGGGAAGCATTAAGCAAAGCCAAGACAAAAGTTGCTAGTTTAGAGGGCGAGGAGAAAAGTAAACAAGGAGGCAAACTCAGAGAGATTGTGAAACTTCTTAGTGAATGGCTTGTAATTCAAAATGATCATGCACCATCAGTAAGTGATGAGCTAGATTCTTCAAGTAAAGATGTTAGTGATACTACAGGTACTCTTGCTAATCAGTCTACTGAATACATAACACTACAAACAAGTGATACGCCAGATTCCTCAAGTGATGAGGAGGATAATCACCAGCGTGAAAGTGAAGATAATCCACAACCAGAAACTTTAGTTAACGATACAAACACCTTGGATGATAATGCTAGTCTCTCAAGCAGTGATGAGCATAGCAGCACCTCTTCAAATGCTGGCGATGTGTCTACAACTGAAGATATTACTGACAATGAAGAGCCTGTGGTAACTACAACAGATAGTAAAGAGGGTAATGATCAACCTACAGGTAAAGGTGATTCACAAGGTCCGCAGATTATTGTCATCGGTAATTCTAATAACGTAGTTGTTGAAGATAACGATGTTGAAACGCACCCACAAAGTACAAAAAGTAGTAAGCTGCCTGTTATAGCTGCTTCTGCACTAGCACTAGCTGGAGTTGCTTCGGGAGCGGCTATTGTAGTTTGCCTAGAGATGTTAGCAGTGGGAATAGCAGTTGGAGCTTGTTGTTTAGTTGCTGCTGTAATCATATATTGCTGTAACAGACCTTCAAGTTCACTTGAGGGTGGTAATGTTGAACCTGTAGCTAACAGAAAGTTTGTTGAAACAGTAAGTTGAAGAATAAATATTGTAGTTTACCATTTAATAATTTATTATAATTATATTAATTATTAGCGAATGAAAACTTGGTAAACTACGAAGAAATATTCTTAAACAAAATCAAAGATATAAAAGATGAGGGGCGCTACCGTGAATTTATGCACTTTGCGTCATTGCCAGGTAGGCTCCCCCACATTATGGACTATGAAAGAAATAGGGAAGTAATAGTCTGGTGCAGTAATAACTATTTAGGAATGTCACAAAATGAGAAAGTTATTGCCGCTATTCAAAATTCATCAATTGGTGCGGGGGGAACAAGAAATATATCTGGTACAACAAAAGAGGTTGTAGAACTGGAAAAATCCTTAGCTTGTTTGCATAAAAAAGAGGCTGCTTTAACTTTTGCTTGTGGCTACCTTGCTAACCAGACAACACTTAGCACTTTATCGTCTATTATCCCAAATGTAGTAATTTTTTCAGACGAGAAGAACCATTCTTCAATGATAGAAGGCATAAAATCAGGAAAAAGACCAAAACATATATTTAAACACAATGATGTTGATCACTTAGAGCAGTTGTTAAAGTCCGTAGACACAAAAACACCAAAGATAATAGCACTTGAATCCGTATATTCAATGGATGGCGATATAGCGCCGCTTGAAGCGATATGCGATCTTGCAGATCAACATAATGCAATCACCTATTTGGACGAGGTGCACGCAGTTGGCATGTATGGTTCACATGGTGGCGGAATTGCAGAAAGAGAAGGCCTGATGGATAGAATAACCGTCATTCAAGGTACACTATCGAAGGCTTTTGGAGTGATGGGTGGGTATATAGCGTCTTCAAAGAGCTTGGTAGATGTAATAAGAAGTTCCGCTCCAGGATTTATTTTCACCACTGCTATGTCGCCTGTTTTAGCAGCGGCAGCAAAGGCAAGCGTTGAACACCTAAAATCGAGCAACATTGAAAGGGAAAAGCAAAAGCAAGTCGTTGAAAAAGTAAAAAACTCACTGAGAAATACAGGAATTAACTTCATTCCAACAGAAACTCATATAATTCCAATAATAATTGGCGACCCAGAGTTATCCAAAGGAGCATCAAAATTATTATTTGATGAGCATGGAATATACGTTCAACATATAAATTATCCAACAGTGCCAAGAGGAACTGAGCGTTTCCGTATTACCCCTACACCTTATCATACTGATGAAATGATAGAACATTTAACAGAATCTCTTGTAAAAGTTTTTGAGAAGTTGTCTATCTCTGTAGCCTGTTTATGCTATAGCTAGTACAGCCCTACGTCATACCGCGATTTATTCTCGGTATCTCAGCATGGATTCCGCTAACAAGTAGCGGAATGACGAGTTTTACGCTTATCAAATTGTAGGTAAACATAAATTACTTTAGCTATAGTTTTATATCTCCAGCAATGATTAGCCCGTTGTCTTCCATTAGCCTTCCACCGCTTTCTTGCAGAAAAAGTCTACCGAGCAAGGCTTTATATTTGTTAATTCCAGAGTAAATTATTCCACTGTGCCTTCCTGCTGCAAGGTACGCAAAGCCTAAAATTGTTGAACCGATGGAGCGTACATTACTATTGCCAGGCAGCAATTTATTTAATAAATTACCACTTACATCTATTAGACCCCCTTCACGGCTTTTCACCCGCATTTTTATATGACGAGATCTAAAATCCTCAAGAAAAGCACCTTTCTTTTCTTCTGCCCAAAAAGTTTCTCTAAGAGCCGGAGCATCAATTACAGCTGCCACAACTTTATTTTTATGAATGAGACAGACTGATACTGCAAAATAAACCATGCAACTAGAAAAGTTCTCCCTGCCCTCTATAGGCATAATAAACCAAGTGTAACCGTTATCTTTTATTTCTTGGTCAGTATCATCTTCGGAAATAAACCCATAGTCTCGTTTGTAGTCGTGCAAGCAATCGTATATGGTTTGCTTGGATTTTGAATAAGTTTTATTAATGAAGTCTGCTGATTTAACATTAGAAATTTGCAATTCATTAAAATCGCGCATAAGCTGCCTGGAAGCACTACGCACAGAATCAAGCATCACATTAATTCGTGGTGATGAGATGGACATTCTTCCTTTTACTCTTTCACTCTTTCATAATAGCTGTCATCTGGAGTATATACTACAATTTTATCCTCTTCTTTTATAAACTGAGGCACGTTAACGCGCATTCCGTTTTCTAAAATTGCAGGCTTATAAGAAGCAGTAGCAGTTTGTCCTTTAATAATAGACTCTGTTTCTTTCACAGCAAGTGTAACATAATCAGGTACATGCGCAGAAATTATTTTGTCTTGATAAGTTACTACTTTAATTTTCATATTATCTTGCAAATAAATCTTTTTTTCTCCCAATAAGTCCAAATTTATAGTGATTTGCTCGTAATTACTTGGATGCATAAGATTTACAATGTTTCCTTCAGTAAAAAGGTAAACATACTCCTCTTCATCTAAAATTGCTCTTCTGATTGTTGCATCAGAGCGAAATCTTTCATAGTGTTTTGCTCCGGTTTTAATGTTTTTCATTTCAGCTTGTATGTATGCACCACCTTTACCAGGTTGAGTATGCATAATACCTACAACCAAAAATAATCCGCCGTTATGTTCCAACACCTGACCTGGTCTGATATCGTTAGCTCTTTCTGCCATAATTACATTTTCAGTTCGATCTTACAATTATAAATAGCTTTATATAAATATCAAAGTCTTTATTAGTCAATAAATTCTGGCATATTGAGCACCATATACCTCTCCTTCATGTTTATGTGCGGAAACATTTCTTTGGTAAAAGACAGCATAATGCGTTTTTTTGTGCTGATAACTAAAATTTCTAATATATCCCCTGAGCCGAAATTATATATAGATTTTACATTGCCATATAATTCATTACTTTCCAGCCTTACTTCCATATCTACAAGGTCACTTTGATAAAATTCATTCTCATCATTTAGCTTCGGTAGCTTGCTTCTTTCTATATACAGCTTCTTATTCCTTAAAAGCTCTGCTTCATTACGGGAATTTACTCCGCTGATTGTAGCTATTACTAGATTATCACCTATGACGTATACTAAGTCTATTTTATAATTCTCATCACCACTTATTAGCTCACCATATAAGGAGATATTTTCAGGTTTTTCGGTAAAAGTTTTTAATTTAACAGCTCCTTTAATTCCGTGAGGAGAAGTAATCATTCCGAGGCATACCAGATTGTCGTTCATATTAAGATGATAACTAATGTTGGATTTTTTGTCTATAAGGCATAAAATACCTAAAAATGTTTGTTGTAATTCTATCAATACAATGTATTATGGAATACATTGTATTGATAGTGGGAAGATATGAGTCAATGTATTACTAATCAAATAAAAGAGCTTATCCCTCATTTAAAGGAAGTTAATAGTAAGCTACAAGGTGAATCTATAAAGCTCTTCAGTGACAATCTATAATAGTAGAACGTCGTAAACCTGTTGTTGAAGAGATGCTAAAGCATCTAGAAAGTTCTTCCATCACTAACTGTAATACTATGATTGATGCAGAAACTGGGTTTGGCAAGACTTATGATATTGGATTGTGGAGTCATGCGCTAGCTCAAGCAGGATATCACCATTTAGTTGCAGTGCCAAATGGTAATTTAGTTGAACAAGCTAAGAAAATGATAGATGGTGCATTTACTGTAGATGTTAAAACACCTAAAACTGTGCAAGAAATTAAAGATGCGCTGAAAGTCACTGAACCTACAACAATTATAGTAACACATGATCTGCTTTTACAGCAAGAGAATGATCGAAAATTTGAAGAGCAAAACGGTGAAAAGCCTAAATTGTGGGTTAGTATTGATGAAGCAGATAGCATTAACAAGCAGCAGGCCTTTGAAAATATGTGCAAACTTGATGCGGAATATCCTACGACTTACCTAACCGCAACACCAAAGAAAAGGATCTTAAACAGATGTGGAAAAATTATCAGTCCTACAAGATCAAGTAGACGCTGCATTGCAGACACTATCAAAACAGTAAATGTTATTGCAAAAACTAATGAAAGAGAAAAATTCAATCGAGCATTCGTGGTGAATGTTGCTGCTACCATAATACCTTTAATTACATTATTCCCTATTATAAATAGTAATGTTGCTGCAATAATTGGTCTAACTTCAGATTATTGGCTGTATTCCGCTTTAATTAATAATCTATACTTTACAATTTCTTTCGTTATACTTTCTATAGTAATGTTGCCAATTTGGTGGGTGTTGACCAAAATAACTGGAGTAGAATCAAAAGAACTGCTCCTTAGGTTTGCTGCTAACGTGCGCAGCTTATTTACTAGGGAAAAGTCTAGTCCAGCTCATGAATATGTTGAAGAATGTGAAGAAGTTTTTAATTACAATAAACTTGTTGACTCTGATAATCTGCTGGAATCTGTAAGGTGGAACGTACAAAGCCCAATTGGGGAAAATGCTCTTATTCTAGTTGATGATGTGAATAGCATAATTAACCTTAGCTTTGCATTGCAAGGTAAGAATAATTTGGTATATGAAGATGGTACGCGTTATGAAGTTTATAATAAATTTCAGCCTGAAGGGATGTCGTACCAAGATTACAGACTCAAATTACGTCAATCAAACTTTATAAACTGCGTTAAAAAGCAACACCCTGGTCTAACGGAAGAACAGATATCTAAATTGAAAGACAAGGTAGATTTTAGCAATACTGCTAAGTATCTAGAATACAGAGTAATGCACTCAATGATTGATCTTACACTTTCGTATTTAGTGGAATGCGATAACACCGCTTTGGATAAACAAAGAAGAAAAGATTTAGGTGGATTAATAGAAGAGGTTAAAAATAAGGTTAGTACTGCTAATGATAGCAGCATTACAGATTTTCTAAAGAAAAAAGGTTTTAGTGAGAAATTCGCTAAGGATGAGCTTTTACCACAGATAAAGACAGTAATTAAAGCATTGAGTAAAAGCAATGATAAACAACGCAGTCTAATAGTTGATAACTGGCACTTAAGCAAGGAGTTACATAGTTTCATAGAACAACAGGGGGATGTACTACATAACCTAAACGACTTCTGCGAAAAAAATAAATGTATTTTTACAGGATTTGGAAAAAATGATCTTGATATTAGACAAGATAAACCTTTCTTTAAAATCATGCATGATAGCAAAAGTCAATACGAAGCTGACTATTGTAATTATGACCAAGGCGATTTAAATACATTAGCTAAATATGCGTTGACAACAATTATAGACGAATCAAAAAGTCGTGGTTTCGATAGTGAGTATAATCACGTTGCATCAATATTTACAGATTCAACTAGTCAGTTCAACAATCCAGCAGAAGCTTTGCAGAATTTGGGAAGAAATAGAGAACGCAATCCTAACAGGCAACCTTGGTTTTTTGCTGCTGGAGGTGAAAAAATTGAGTTATTTGTAGATAAAGTTTTAGCAAAATTAAAAAGCGCACCGCAGGATTTTTGTCAAAAGGTTTTATTTCCAGCCACTGATAGGTACAATAAACTAATAAAAAATAGAATGGGAATAGAGCTTGGAGAAAAAATAGAGATCTATATTAGCGAAAACATGGATGCACTAGGAAATATCGATGACGCAGCTCTGAAAAAATTTTCAAAGGATTTGATAAAAGAGGTGTATGAAAAAGTACATGATATAAATGATTTTGACGTAGGAAAGACAGAAGAAGATTTACGTAAGATTTTAAAAAGTACAGAAAAATATCTTTGTTCATATGAAGACAGAATTAAAAACAACGGTAAATTATCTTGCACACGCTCAGTTCTATTTTCTGTGGGAAGTGCTATTGTAAAGTCCATGTATTATCTATGGGCAGGATTTGACTATTTAGTCTTTTTAGCTAAAGCGTATAATGTAGGTAAGTCTGAAAATGCTGATGCAAAGGCATATGTACATATAATCAGAAACTGCTACTTTGAAAGTAGTGTGAAGGCTCAAAATATGTTAAGTCATGTATTAAAAATTGCCGGAGAAAATGATGATAGTTTTACACAAAATAGTTTGTACGAAGGCAATGGAGATAGGTGTAAAGAAAAAATCATCTCATATTTTCAATCCAAACAATATATATATGCATTAGATAAAACGATTTCTCGCATTGAAAATGAGCATTTAGCAACAGTTTTGAAAGCCGTAGGTTGCAGAGATGATGCTAATAAAACAGCACAAGAAATTAAAGACTTTTTGTACGATTTAAAGAATTTAAGCTGCGCAGACTTTAGAAAAAAGCATTATTGTGGATGTTCATATAAAATGAGCAATTTATACAAGATCAATAATCAAATTAGTATGGTAATTGATGAAGTTATAGATTGCCATAAATGGCGTCATGGAGTAATTTCAAAGCGGGACAATCTTTTGAGAGGTTTTTTTCCAGAGTTGGAAGAAAATTTTGGTTTAGAACTTAAATTAAAAACTAACCATAATATTTTTAAAGTAAAAGTTAACAATAACTTTTCTGAATTGTATCGCAAGAACTGGAAAGAACATTCTAGACAAAGGATGGTCTTGGGTACAGCTATGCTATTTATCGGACTTATAGTTTCAGCGAAGCTTATATATGAAATATCATTAGGCCATACTATGCTATTGCCATCACTTTGCGGTTTCATAGCATTTGGACCGCTAGCATTTTTGTGTGGTGCATTATTATGTGGAATAACGACCTATTTAGTGAAAGGGACATTTTTTCTTTTTGGAATACCAATCCTGTTAGAGGGATTATCGAAATGCGTTTTTAGAAACGATTTAGTACAGGATTTATCAGAAACGACATTATCATTTGGTAATAGCGTTTTCTTCCAGGTTCCAAAAAGCATCTTACAATCATTTATATTTGAGGATGCAACAAAGTTTGACTCACTAAGTGATATAAATGGACTTACATTGATAAAAGAGCAAGATAAGGTAAAATGCATGAATGAAGTAGCTACTACTATAATTTCGGTACAAACAACAGTTGGTAAACAGCCAGATCTTACGTGTGTATTTGCTTGATTTCACTAGAAGATTTCTCAGATAAATATTGAGTCAAAATCTCGATGCCTTCATCAATTTCTTTCTCGGTGATAATTAGTGGAGGTAAAATTCTCACAACGTTATCTGATGTTACCCCAACAGTAAGCAAGCCGCGATAACTTAGCTCTTCTGCAAACTTTTTATTGTTTGCTTTCACCTTTATTCCAAGCATTAACCCTTTCCCTCTCACTTCTTCTATTATTGGAAATTTACTTGCTAAGTCTTCTAATTTATTTTTTAAATACTTACCTCTAATTTCAATATTTTTCAAAAAGCCAGGACTGAGCAATTCTTCGAGCACAGCATTACCTACTGAGGTTGCAAGCGGATTACCACCAAAAGTGGAACCGTGCATACCGACCGCCATATACTTAGCAGCCTTTTCAGTTGCAAGACAAGCCCCTAGCGGAAAGCCTCCTCCTATTCCCTTTGCAAGAGCACATATATCAGGTTCCACTCCTATATGTTCGTATGCGAATAATTTTCCTGTCCTACCAGCACCGCATTGTACGCAATCAAAAAATAACAATATGTCATTTTCATCACACAGCTTTCTTAGTTCTTTCATAAAGACTTCATTCATTACTTTGATACCACCTTGCCCTTGTATTGGTTCTATTAATATAACGCCTATACCACTTGAAATTGCTTTCTTTACACTCTCAATATTGGGCTCGATATTATCACACCAATCAATACAGGGACTCAGTAATTCAGAAAATTTCTGTTTATCGTTTGCAGCACAAGTTAGGAAGGTTCTTCCATGAAATGCACCATGGAATGTTAAAATTCTGTGACGGTTTTTATTGCCTTTTCCGTTTTGATAGACCCTAGCAATCTTAAGCCCACATTCTACTGCCTCTGATCCAGAATTTGAGAAAAATACAGTGTCAGCGAAACTGTTGTTTATTAATTTTTCTGCAAAATTATTGGCAGCAGGTATATTATAGGTATTTGATATATGCCATAATTCTTCTCCTTGCAATTTTAGAGCACTAATTAATCGCGAATTGGTGTGACCTAAGCTACTAACGGCTATTCCAGAGTGAAAATCTACGTAGCGCTTACCGTCAATATCATACAAGTAAATACCTTTACCATAAGAAAAATTTATGTTAACAGGAGAATAAACTGGCAAAATAGGAGAAATTGTCATAAAATATTATATGCTAAATTTTATTATTAATAACATAAAAACCGTTGTTTCACAATAAGAAGAATATGTATAAGCTAGGTAAATCAATGTTTTCTGCGCTGGAGAAAAACAAATACACAAAAGTTATTGCATTACTCTCATCGATCTTTATGATTTTATTCAGTGTGATATATTGTAATTATTTACTAAGGAGTAATTTCCTTTCTTCTTACCGTGATTCAAGTGTAAACTTAAAAAGTATACTGGAAAATGGCATAATAAAAAAATACCATTATTTACTAATAGAAAAGCATCACATTAAATACAAAAATTTTGACTACATAAACCAACTGGTAAAACTGCGTGCTGAATTATTACAATCAGTGAGCAAAGTAAAGGATTTCAGCTTAATACTGTATGATCAAAACAGCAGAATAATATTCAGTAATTTTAACACTCAAGATTATGATTATGAACAGTTACTTACAAACGATGAAATTGATGAACTATTAAGTAACCAAGAAATATTTTATACTACAGGAAATACATTAACTTCTATTTTTCCTATATTCCATGAAAATAGCGTTAAACCTTCGTTTTTTTTGAAGATTCTTCGAAACTACAATAATTCTTATGTTATAGCATATGGCCTATTTTTAACATTTTTGGGCTTATTATTAATAATTTTAATATTAATAATGTTCTATTTGCAATTTTCTAATACCCAAATGCTAGCCAAGCAACATAAAACTAACATTGAATTACAGCAGATAAAAGAGGCATTAGAGCAAGAAAATGCAAATAAGCTAAAATTTTTTGCAAGCGTTACACATGAATTACGCACACCTCTTAATGCTATTATTGGATTTGCGGAGTTGATCAAAAATGAAACTTTAGGTTCAATGGATAACTCTCAATACAAGGAGTATGCAGACGATATATATAATGCAGGAACACACTTACTTACCTTAATTAATGATGTGTTAGATTTTTCAAAAGCTGAATCAAGTAGTTTAACAGTAGAAAAAGTGAAGTTTAACCTGAACAAAATAATAGATTCATGCGTAAATATGCTATTACCTAAATTAAAAGAAGCCGGGATTAATTTAAAAAAAGAGACGACTAATAAACAATTATTAGTCATTGCAGATCCTAAGAGAATGAAACAAGTTATAATAAATTTATTATCAAACTCAATCAAGTTTACTCCCAAAGATGGTTTAATAAGAATGGTGATAAAAGAAAATATAGAAAAAAACTTATTAACTATTGAGTTTCATGACAATGGAATAGGAATAATGCAGCAGGATATATATAAAGTTATGTCTGTTTTTGGCCAAGCAGATTCGGGATATAGAAATGAAGGTACGGGCATCGGATTACCGCTAAGCAAGAAATTAGTAGAGTTAATGGGTGGAACTTTCGACATTAAAAGTGAAGCAAAACTTGGTACTACGATAACATTGAACTTCTTTTATGAAGAACAAACATGTGAAGATTCGATTGATTTTTAATAGGATCTATTTGATATTGTCTTGAAAACCACACTTTATCAAAAGCAGCAAGCCGAGAAGGTAGGTACCGTCTGGCTAGTCAACAAGAAAATTATAAAAATTGAATCTCAAGCTGTATTGTAAAATCAAAAAATACTTCTAACTGTGTAGCGGTATACAGATTATAGTTAGTGGATATGTTGATAAGTAAATTAGTTATACCAATTCCCGCTATACAAGTAACGGATAGACAATAATGGAAAAAAGCCATACTGGAGTAAGTAAAATAGCGAGGTTTAAATGGCATTAAGATCAAAATTATTGGATGAAAAAGTGAGCAAAAGAAATGCTGAAGAAAGTAAGAAATAATGCATATGTTGCAAAAAAACTAAATGCTGTAATTGCAGCAAAAAAGCATAGTATAACAGCCGTAGCAAAAATATGTTGCATTTCAAGAAAGGCACTTACTGCATGACCTAAAATTTGGCAGAGAAGAAAAATTATTTGCTCCACCTCAACGCCGTAGAAAAACTATATTGAACCAAAGTCAACGTGAACAAGTTGAGGTGTGGATAGAGGAAAACCCCAATATTACTATAAAAGAAATGAAAATAAGAATTCAGGAAAGGTTTGGTTTAGCAAGTCTACAGTACACCGTAATATGCAAAGAATGAAATTCTCATATATCACACCAAGACCAGTGCATAACGGACAAGATAAAAGTAAACAAGAGGAGTTTAAAAAAAAAGATCTTAATGAAACTATTGTCATGTATCCTGAAAAAGAGCTGTTTTTCTTCGATGAACCGCGGTTTGGCACACATTCAAAGATTGGACACGGGTGGTTTAAAAAAGGCATTAGGACACAGGTTAAGGTAAAACTAGGTAGGAAAATTTTTATCTCTATAGTGCACCAGAAATGGAGAGAGTTCTGGCTCAAACGTCAATACTGATTGTATGAATATATTCCTTGAGCAGATGTCACAATATTTAGGAACAAGGGAAGCATTTCTTATCATGGATTGTGCTAGTTGGCATAAGTCAAAAAATTTAAAGGTGCCTAAAAATATTGACATTATATACCTACCTCCATATTCACCTGACTGTTGAGAGGTTTTGGTTATACATAAAACAGAACATTTTGCGCAATAAAATCTATGATACAATTGCTCTGCTTGAGAGCGCTTTGTGCAAATTTATTGCCTCTCTTTCTCACTCCACAATTAAACAACTCTGCAATGCCTCTTATTTGATTCACTAATAATGAGAATTGGTATTAGAACAATTGGGGAGAAATCTTGATAGGTTAAAAGAACAAAACCCTAAGCCACGGAGTTTTATAAGTGAATCAGCTATATCTCAAGTTATTGATACTTTACATAAAGCAACTAAAAACCAGGCTGTTGGTTAGTACCGTTACAGATAGAAACATCGTAGAGCTTACTTGACACCATGTAAGCACCAACCCCGGCTATTAATGCAGACACAACTATTGCCAAAATGGGTAGTTTGAACTGAATAACAGACCAAAGCTGTTGCTAGTGCAGCAACAATACCAACAGCAATTGCAATTTTTTGTTTTCTAGAAAATATTGGTGGCTCTTTTTGAGAATAAACACCAGAATTAAAAGTAGAACGTCCAGTTACCATAGGTTTTTTATCTGTGTAACTAGTATCACTTATCTCATTCCTGTTTTCTTTAGCAGCATTACCTTTTGATTTTTCCTTACCATGCTGTTTTACAGTATCCTGATCATCTTTATTAGGCTTTTGTGCAACATACTCTTCTGTTATGCTGTCTTCCTTTTTCTTTACTTCAGTCGGTGCACTACTAACTCTGGATTCACCCCAAAGCTCTTGTTTTATAGCCTCTGTGTTTTCCCTGATATAGCGAAATATTCTGTATGACAAGATTTGCGATTTTTGAGATGATAGGTCTTTGACTACAGGATTATCTTCAAAACAAGAAATAATCTTATCGAATAAGTCATAATATCTAAGAGAACCATCTTCAATCTCAATAACAGGCCATCCTGTTCCCTGAGAGAACTCTTGCTCAACCTCACCTTCAGCAATAGTACCTTTAATGACAAGCTTTATATCTGGTATTCCAAGTATTTGAGGTATCACTTTGCTGCAAACTTGAATGCCCATTACACCAATTAGACCATTTCCTGCTATAATATCAGCAAGTGATCTAAGATCTTTATTCTGTTCTACTACCTCAAATAACTTTCTGTGGTACTCTATTGAGTCCTTTTGCTTCTCTAAAAACTTTTGTATAGAGGTGACAAATTTCTTATCATTTATGTGATGACCATGAAACTGCATGTCAATAAGACCTTCAGGAGTCTTACTAAAATTGTTACTAGCATAAATATTAGCCCCATATTTTATAAAAAGTCCTATTAAGTCAGTAAGTTGTTTTTTGAAAGCTTGTTCTCTTATGTCAAATGATTGACGAATAAGCTGATGTAAAACAGTATTTTCTTTATTATCTACCACTTCATTAATGTTTGCTCCATTTTCTAATAGAAGTTTTGCTGCCTCTACATTAAGACTCTCATCAGAATAACGGCACGCTATAGATAACAGGGTTCTTGAATCTGTAGCACCATCGTCTATTGCATTTGGATCTGCTCCAGCGTCTAACAATAACTTTACTACTTCTTTATTATTGTCTCCTTCGGTGTAAACAGCTTCACTTAGTGGAGTACTATTGTAGCTATCTCTTACATTAAGATCAGCCCCTTTCTCTAATAGACGTTGAACCAATGGCATACATGCAGTTTCTTTTTCTCTGCAATTAATTGCGCTATGTAATAGCGTCGTCTCCGTAGTGCCATACAAACCACCAGATAACTTGAACTTAAAACTTGGATCAAATTGACTACTTCCCCACTCTTCATATATAGTACTAAGATTTTCTCTTAACTGATTTTTTATTTCCTCATAAATTTCAGCATGACCAACCCTACCGGAATTAATGTTATCACTTATTTTTGCAATGATATTATTAAACTCTTTGAATTGAGACTCACGTGGTGCCATATTAATCTAACCCTAGGATAAAATTATTTAATTGTACAATAAAGCTAAAGGAAGTCAAGTCCAGCACTTATTCAGGAAACAATAGCTTAAAAAGAGACTTAGTGTTAAATTTCTAATAGATTACTTATAAAAATAAATCTTATGGAAAGCAGAGCTAAGGCTTGGTTCATTTGGCTGATCAGTAACTTGGTTGTTATATTCAGCAATATTCAGATAGTTTATACTTTTATAAGTGTGAATCTTGAAAAAGAACTTGGACTTACAATCGCGCAAGTTGCGCTAGCTAACTCAGTATATACTTGGACTTTTGCTATCTTACAATTTTTTAGTGGGGCAACGTTTAATGTTTTTTCCAGTAAAAAAATTTATTTTTTCTCGTTATCAACTATGATCTTGGGGTTTTTTGTCCTTATTAATAGTGATAATTTTTCCCATTTGATTTTATCTCAAGTATTGATTGCAACTGGAGCATCATTTGGTTTTATTGGTGCTGCTCATACAAGTAGCATATGTTTTTCCGTTGCCCAATTTGGATTAATGTTTTCACTAGTGCAGACAATTTCAAGTCTTTCCGCTTTGGTGATTCAAATGTTGTTCTCTAGCTTGCTTGCCGAAGGTGCAGATTGGAAGAATCTGATTGTATGCATAATACTATTTGGTGTGTTGATATTTGTACTTACGCTTTTTTGTCCAAACACACTTCCAGAAAGCAGTTCAGAAGAATGCACAATAAAAAGCTCTATAAGAACAGTAATGTGCTCTGTACTCACAGTGCTAAAATTAAGAGATATCTGGATAACTTCAGTGGTGGGTGCTATTACTTTTGGAACATTTTTAGCACTGAATACCTTGTGGGCTCCAAGGTTACTGAGCAACTCAGAACTTGATGCAGTGGAGTCAGGTGTAGCAACCGCAATATTATGGCTTGGTCTTGCAGTTGGTGCTCCAATTGCAGATCGAATCTCAAATCTATTTAAAAATAGAAGGCATGTAATCTCTGCTTTTGCTCTGTTACAAGGTATTTCAATGATTATTTTGTTGTGCAGCCACTTAACAGTCCACGTTGTGTACTTTTGTATGTTAATGTTCGGGTTTTTTGCGGGAGGACATATGCTTAATTTTACTGTCGGCAGCGAGATTGTGAAACGAAAATACATTAGCACATCATCATCCATTATCAATGGGTTTATGTTTATTGTCAGCGGAATTATAGTGTCAATGCTAGCACTTTTTACAGATCATCAAATGGCGCTTTTTGCAATATTTGTAATGTTGGCAGTTGCTAGTATTTTAAATTATGCTACAGAAGAGACATACCCTAAAAAATAAAGTAGCTGAATCTCGAGTCGATTGCTATATTATATTTACGTATTGTAATATTTATCAATAATGGATCACGTTACAACAAAAGACACAACAGTAACTAAGGCAACGATAGCTGAAAATATAAACCAAGAAATAGGATTATCAAAGGAAGACTCTGCTTCGATAATAGATGATATATTGAACGAAATAAAGACAAGCTTGGTAAAGGATGGAATAGTAAAAATATCGTCATTTGGAACATTCTTGGTTAAGAAAAAGAAGGAAAGACCAGGAAATATACCAAATACATCAGAGAAAGTGATGATTCAGGCAAGAAATTCAATTTCTTTTAGGCCTTCAAAAATTATAAAAAAATTAATCAATAATTAATGAATAAGGAAAAATTATTTTATACGATTGGGGAAGTAGCTGAAGAGCTACATTTGGAACAGCATGTTTTAAGATTTTGGGAAGGTCAATTTCATCAAATTAAGCCTACAAAGCGTAAAGGAAGAAGGCTATATGATCTTAAGTGTATAGAGGCCATAAAGAAAGTAAAATACATGCTATATGATAAAGGATATACAATAAAAGGAGTGCAAAAAGAATTTGGTAATGATATAAAAGTCAATCTTGATCCAAAGAATTTGTTGCAAGAACTTACCGATTTGAGGGATTATTTAACTAGTAAAATAAATAACGAGGAAAGTAACGAACAGGCGTGAAACACTACGTCTCGCTAAAATTTTGGAGTTTTGTGAGAGTTGATATATCTAAAATGTGGCATATAGCTTCATTTCTTATATTATTAGCAATATTAATAGGCTGTGGCCTGCAAAAACCTGCACCTGTGCTGCTTAAAGGCGAAGAATTTTACGGAAAAAGAGAGCTGGAATATACAAGAGAGTACCATTTAATTAGGGAGCCTTTAATAAAAAAAGAAAATAGAAAAGCCATCATAAACAGGATATACAAAGATAACAATAATGCACAAAACGTGGGGGTAAATTGCAAATTTGTAATGCCAGTTAAAGGTACAGTTATTTCAGCTACCTCTTCTGATGAAATGTGTAAGGATGGCATAAAAATTGCTGCTCAAAATGGAACGAATGTAGTTGCCTCTGCACCCGGCAAAGTGGTATATGTAGGCAAAGGGCTGAGATGGTATGGAAATTTAATTATAGTAGAACACAAAGATAATTACATGACTGTGTACTCCTATTTAAAAAACATACATGTTGAAATTGGTGATAAAGTAAAGCAAGGTCAAGTGATTGGATCTGCAGGTAAATCAAGCACACAAGATAAAGATCCACAGATGTGTTTCACAATACGGCATAATGGCCAAGCGGTTGATCCTTTGATGCATGTGAACTGTAATTGAATTTGGATTTATATGAAATATGATTTTAAAAGTGTTGAAAAATTTTATCAAGATAAATGGGATTTTTCTGTAAGCAAGAATAGTGAACAAGAGAAATGTTACGTATTGGAGATGTTTCCATATCCATCCGGTAAAATTCATATGGGGCACTTACGTAACTATGCAATAGGGGATGTGATAGCGCGTTACAAGAGAGCTCGTGGATTTGAGGTTTTGCATCCAATTGGCTGGGATGCGTTTGGATTACCAGCTGAAAATGCAGCAAGGGACAATAATATTAGCCCTGAAACATGGACAAAAGAGAATATAGATAATATGCGTACACAGTTGAAATCTATAGGTCTTTCTTATAATTGGGAGCGTGAACTCTCCACATGTGAGCCTGATTACTACAAACACGAACAAAAATTTTTCCTGGATTTTTTAAAGCATGGGCTTGCCTATCGAAAAGAGTCATGGGTTAACTGGGATCCAGTGGACCAAACAGTGCTTGCAAATGAACAGGTGGTTGATGGAAAAGGGTGGCGATCAGGTGCAGTTGTTGAAAAACGTAAGTTGTCCCAATGGTTTTTAAAGATTACTGATTTCGCTGAAGACTTACTCAAGTGCCTGCAAAGTTTGAAAAATTGGCCAGAAAAAGTCAAAACAATGCAGGAGCGTTGGATAGGAAAATCTGAAGGAGCAACTATAGAGTTTGAAGTAGTTGGCTTAAATAAGAAATTGAAGGTTTTTACAACTTATCCTCATACTTTATTTGGGGCTTCTTTTTGTGCAGTGGCAGCAGAGCACCCTATTGTGCAGGATTTAAAAAATAAAGAAATACAGGACTTTATCGATAACATAAAAACAAATGGGGAGAATGATGAAAAAATAGGAGTTTACACCGGATTAAACGTTAAGCATCCATTTCTTGATAAGGAATTGCCGCTTTACATAGCGAATTTTGTGTTGATGGAATATGGGGAAGGTGCGATTTTTGGTTGCCCTGCACATGATCAGCGTGATTTTGAATTTGCACAGAAATATAATTTGCCGATTATTCCCGTTATTTCTTCAGCCCACTTAGGTGTCATTCCAGCGCGTGACGCTGGAATCCAGAATTCTTACAATGGATCCCAGTGTCGAAGCACTGGGATGACAAAGGAGGCGTATACTGGCGATGGGGTAATGTTCAATTCTGAATTCTTAAACGGATTAACGGTAAGTAGAGCAAAGGAAGTAATCATTAAAAAGCTCAAAGAAAAAGGGATAGGTGAGAAAACAACAAACTATCGTTTACATGATTGGGGAATTTCGAGACAACGTTATTGGGGATGCCCTATACCTATAATATATTGTAAAGATTGTGGAACTGTGCAAGTGCCAGAAAAAGACCTTCCTGTAGTTCTACCTGCAGATGTAGAATTTACAAGTGGTGGCAATCCGCTGGATAAGCACCCAACTTGGAAGTTCGTTGATTGCCCAAAATGTGGAAAGCAAGCAGAGCGTGAAACTGATACATTCGACACCTTTTTTGAGTCTTCCTGGTATTTTGCTGCATTCTGTAGTGAAGATAAATCAATAGACAAAGATGCATGTAATCGTTTTATGCCTGTTGATTATTATATAGGTGGGATAGAACATGCAATTCTGCATTTGCTTTACTCACGATTTTTCTGCCGTGCTTTAACCAAATGTGGCTATTTTGCTATTAAAGAGCCTTTCTCTACTTTAATCACTCAAGGAATGGTCTGCCATGCAACTTATAAAGACGAAAATGGTAAGTGGCTATTTCCCGCAGAAGCAAAAGAGTTGATTGCACAAGGAGCTAAGGTTCAAGTGGGCAAAGTTGAAAAAATGAGCAAGTCGAAAAAGAACACAGTTGATCCAAATTTTATCATAGAAAAGTATGGTGCTGATACTGCTCGCTTGTTTGTGTTGTCCGACACTCCTCCAGAAAAAGATATGGAATGGTCCGATGATGGCATGGAAGGTTGTTCTCGTTATGTAAATAAATTGTGGCGTATGGTCATGCAGCTGAGACCTGTAAATATACACTATGATAATGAAAGTATTACGGGTGGACTTCTAGAGTACAGAAAAAAAATTCATAAACTCTTACACGGACTTACAGATGACTTGGAAAACTGCAGATTAAACTGTGTAGTGGCAAAATTTCGTGAGATGACGAACTTAATAGCTGAAATAGATGTAAAAACTGGAAAATCTCTTATTGATGAAGGTATATGTATACTAATCAGAGTAATTGAACCGTTCATGCCACATCTAGCTGAAAGCCTATGGCAAGAAATAGGAGGTCAACCTTGGCCAAAAGCTGATGAATCATTATTAGTTGACGATACGGTAACTATAGCAGTGCAAATCAATGGAAAATTACGCACAACAATAAAGGTAGCAATTAACTTACCTCAAGAAGAATTGAAGAAAATAGCGATAGACTCTGTGTCCAGTAAGATCGGTCAAAGCAAAGTTCGCACTGTATATGCTGTACCAAATAAGATAGTAAATATAGTTATATAAAAAATCCGAGTGTATCTGTTCAGGCAATGGCGTCAACTTAAGGGAAAATATCAGTGATAGTGTATAAAATTTCTCTCTAAAATTTTTACTATTAAATTACCCAAAAGCTGCAATAAACAGCACTTTTGTTTCTGTTTTATAGTATTTTCAAAAGCGAATGATAAAGGTATAATATATTCTATACTGAGAATATGCACGAGCTCCAAGAGGAGAAAAAATATATGCTGATGTTCCAGGAAAAAAGCGGGAAAGAGTGAGTATAATAGGTGGATGGATTGAAAAGAAGTTTATTGCACCAATGACCTTCACAGGAGGGTGTAATAAAGATGTATTTAATGTATGGTTAGAGCGAACCACAATTGCAGCGTAATACAACCATAGTTATGGATAATGCTACATTCCATAAAACTCCCAAAACAAAGTCATTAATAGAGTCTTTTGGCTGTCATTTGCTTTATCTTCCAACATATTCACCCGATCTAAATCCGATAGAGCATTGTTGGCACACCATCAAAAGTCGCCTCAGACCTCTAATGCATCAATGTACAGACTTACACCTTTTAGTTGGTAATACCATTTTAGACGTTTATCATTCGTTTTAGAAAATACTATAACTGCTAACATTGTTTGCTTTTATGCCTTGCCTCAGGCAACATATCTTTGCTTAGAAAGAAAGCAATAGCTCTTGCATCATGCTTGTCTGTTTTGTGTATAGAGCGGCGCACAACTTCAAACTGTCCGGGAGCGACTATTACCACACGCTTAACGTAAGGTGAAACTGCATCATAAAAGAAACAGCTATTGCCTGTTGCTTCTATAGCCACTTTATCTGTTTCTTGAAGATTTTCGATAAAATTATCCAAGTCTTTTAAGCAAAACGTTTGAATATACTCTGGCTTCCCTTCTTGCAGATAACAAGCAGTAAAGCTATTAGTATAACTCCAATGTGACGCATTTTTTCCTCCAATTGCATATTTCAATATATCAGAGTACCGGTTGTTCCAAACTCCTATACGAGTTCATCACATTTTGTGAGCCTCGCCGGTGGCAGAATCTGGGTCACGAGGTCTTCTTCCTACACTCCATGTAAGAGAAGAAAGTGCCTCAAAAGAAGTACCAACCTGCCACCTATCCACTCTGAAAAGTTATTATCTTCTCTTGCTTTCAACCAAGCAATACTTATTCATATCATCTGGGTAAGGTCACAGTCATATAATAAAAGACCAAGGACGTAAGTATTTTTTTCCTTTTGCAGAAGAATATTGTCACTTATTTACTTAACAATTCAAAAAACTTGAAAGAATAAAGATAGCTATTGAAATTATCTTGATTTACATCAGTTATCCAAGTTTGACATTGAATACTTAACACTTCCTCTATTAACGCCTTTCTGTAATGTTTATCCAGATGAGACATTATATCATCAAGTAGAAGAAGTGGTGCCTTATTGTAATGAATACACCTTGCTTTTACACTGGATAAAATAATAGAAAGCAGTAATAACTTTTGTTCTCCAGTGGAGCACAGATTTATTGGTACGTTTCTTTTTTGACAAAAAACCCGAAAATTATCGTTATGCACACCAAGGGTTACTCTACCAGTCAATGAATCTTTTTCTCTGTTTTCCTTTAGACGATTCTGAAAATATTCTGCAGTATCGTCCAAAGTTAGCTGGCTGCTGAATTTCAAACTTGCCTTCGGAAAAAGCTTACTGGAATGGTTATCAATTGTATCTTGTAATATTTTTAAAACAGACGATCGCATATGTAAAATACTAACTGCATTAACGGCCATTATGTTTTCAAGACTAGAGAACCAGTTTTTGTTTAAAATGTTCTCCCTCAATAGTTTACTTCGCTCATGTTTAGCTTTTCTATATTTCATGTAGCAGCAAGTGTAATTTTCTTCAAACAGTGAAACTATACGGTCTAAAAATTTTAATCTGTCACTTGGAGAATTAAGAAGAACATAGTCCATTTGTGGAATCAGCCATATTACATTGGATATCTTATACAGAGATGAATAACTTGATTGCGTTTTTCCATCAATTTGTATTAGTTTCTTATCAAAACTCTTTGCGATACCAATTGAATTAAAATCCGTTCCATTAAAAAAATCATAGTGCACTACCCAATCTTCATTACTGAATCTATTTTGTATCTCACTGGCTTTTGCTTTTTTCATTCCATTGCTTTTAGCAAGCAACGAGATTGCTTCAAGTATATTAGTTTTACCAATACCATTTTCGCCAGTTATTACAACTGAGCTATCATCTGAATCCAGTTCAAAGTTTGAGTGGCTACGAAAATTATGTAATTTCAGCTTTTTTATGTAGCAATGGGTAGCCATTAACCTATTCTTTAGTTTACATTCTCCTTACTTCTTCCAGAACCTCATCAACATGCCCACTAACTTTTACATTTTTCCAGATCTTCACTACTTTACCTTTTTTATCTATTAAAAAAGTAGTGCGCTCTATTCCCATATACTTTTTGCCAAACATACTTTTCTCTACCCAAACACCATATTTTTCCAACATTTCAGCATTCTCATCAGAAACTAAGGAAAATGGCAGAGAATATTTTGCTTTGAAGTTAGCGTGGCGCTTAACACTATCTTTTGATACACCAATTATCACTGTGTCAAGGGAAGAAAAATCATCTATTTTATCTCTAAAGCCTTTTGCCTCCATCCTACAACCCGGAGTATCGTCTTTAGGATAAAAATAAAGAACTACATTTTTTTTATCAAAAAATTCACTCAATGATAAATTTTCACCAGAATCTGTTGGTAAGCTAAAATCAGGTGCATTATTTCCTACTGCTAATTCCATACCTTGCTCCATTAATAACACTTTTATGGTATTATAGTAATATGGTGCATTATTTCCTACTGCTAATTCCATACCTCGCTCCATTAATACCACTTCTGTGGTATTATAGTAGTATGGTACATTATTTCCTACTGTTAATTCCATACTTTGCTCCATTGATAACACTTTTATCTATAGTAGTATATTGTAGTCAGAGTATCAAATTTTATATATAGCTAACAGATAAGATTCTTGATGGGGGCTTATTGATAAGTTTCTGCCTTGTATCTTGTAAAAAGCATCTAATGCTTTAAGCTTAAGCATTGTAAGTCATGCTCATTAGTTTCCTCATCTCTTATAGTATTGCTAGATATATAATTGGATTTCTTAGGAAACAAAATACAATTTGAAATCGCAATAAAGAAGACCTTCTTTAAATTAGTGTATCTGCCAGACTGTCTTGAGTAAACTTTACCAGCATATGCTTGTGCGCGTTTTTCAAAGCCCTTGTCGCGAGCGAGCTGCATTTCGACCACAAATGCAGCCTTGTAGAGAGGAGTATCATCACCATTGGTCTTAGCATTAATATCAGCCCCTTTTTCTACAAAATATTTCACTGCATTTAAATTACCTTGCTTGGCAGCTAAGTGTAAAGATGTGTTGCTATATTCCTCTATAACTTGCTCTTTTCCTGTTTCAGTAGACAAAATTTGTTTGAGATCATCTATAAAATCTTTTAAATCTTCTATATCACCTAAAAGTTCCCTGGCTGTTTCTAGAGTTTTCTCCTGCCCACGTTTTGTAACTAAGTACCGATTGACTACCTGTAAACCACGCTTCCAACCCAGTTTATCTACCAGCCGATATGCACGATACATAAGGACTACTGAGTAATATATACCTCTTCCCATATCTCGCTTTGAACGACTAAGTTTAACTGTATCATCTATTAGCCCACTTACCCCTACATCACTAATTTTATCACTAAGACTTTTTTGCTTTAAAGTGCTAGACCGTAACAACTGAATGGTATTATATCTTGTAGCTATTTTACCAGTTAACTGTTGCTGACCTATAACCATTTCACCCCCCTTAAGTGTAATTAGAAATTACCCTCACTGTAAAACTAAATGGTCGTAAACAATTTATGTAAATACTAAGTATAGCCTTGCTTATAACACGGATATTTTTAGTGTCAACAACTTTTTAAGTAAATTTTATACAGATCAGAAATTGAATAGAAAAAACAAAACACGTAAATTAGCCTGTAGGTTTATTTATCACTATTACTTCTGCTTTCTTTTTTACAGCTACTGTTTTTGCAATTTTATCATGAAAAAACTGCTTTCGTTTGTCAAATATTGCAGATACAAAAATTAGTATTATAGCTGTAAAAATTAAGTCTGATAAAGGTTCAGGCCACCATTTAGAAGTATACTTATCAAAAAATAATATATCCATAATGAATAAAGAACTCAATATGAAGCTAATAACTTCAAGAGAAACATACCTAATTGTTGCTTGCATTAGAGTAATATTGTTAAGTGTATTTGCATCTTTTATACGGATACAGCATAACAATTGCCCTAGAGTACCACTAAATCTTCTTGTTATGAATATTCCGAATACTATTGATAGCAAAAAAAATAAGCAAATGTATATGATTAATAGTTGAGATTTAGCAGGGTGAAAAATTATTTTTACAAAAGGAAAATAGACTAAAGAAATTCCCATAATAATAAGACGGTCAATAATATATGCTATAGCACGCCTAGTTATTCCCACATATACATAGTTTAATCTTGGATAGCATTCTTCAGACTTATGATCCATTACTACTGTTTTTGCAATTTTGTCGTAGAAAAGCTGCTTACGTTGATCAAATATTGCAGGTATTATGATCAATATTGGTAAAATTAAAAACCACTCAGAAATATAGAGAGGTACAAACAAAAATGCCTTGAGAGTGCTTCTCATCACTACTTGCATTAAAGCAGCGTTTTTAAGTGTGCTTGCATCTTTTATGTATATACCAAGTAGCAATTTTCCTGGAGTCCAACCAAGTCTTGTTATCATTAATACTTCTAATGCTATATATACTAAACTTTCTAGTAATGTACCTAAGTCTTCTAATATTTCATATCGTTCTGATATAAGGCCTGTATCAATGTCAGGATCAAGAAAGAAATAATTAAAAAAGTTGGCAAGGAATTCTTCTGGTAATATAAATAAAATTAATGAAAGAAACGATGAACAGCAGACTAGGAATATCGTTTGGTCAACTATATATGCTGCAACGCGTTTATTAATTCCCGCATAGTTATCCATTTTTGTATCCAACACGATTGCCTAACATACCATACTAGCAGTTAAATAATAGTAAAATTGTACTCCTTGTCTTCTTCTTGCTTTCAACCAAGCAACTGGGTAAGTTGATCTATTTCATTTATTGGCACAATTTGCGTGTCTGCTTAAGAAAGTTCACAGAAATACTGTACATTTTTAATAAAATCACTCTGAAGCGTGCTTGATTTCAATACCCCATTCTGCTAGTACTCATGTCCTACTTGCCTTGAGTGCGTGCTTTTAACCCGAATTCTAGATTAGAAACAGTTTTTAGTTTGAAATCAAATCCTCATATTGCTTGCTAAGCTTGTATTTTCTTCCTCTGTTGGAAAAGTCTACAACCTCAATAAATCCCATTTCTACCCACTTTTTACAAAGCTGAGCACTGGTGCGAGGCTTAAAATTAAATAATTTGCCTACTTGACTAGCTGTAATCATGGAAAATTCCCCAAAGAGCTCAAGAGCCCTACGCTGTTTAGGATCAAGTTTACGTATAAGATCAGTCTGGTCAGTTCTGTGCCCTTCCTCGTTTATACGCTGTAAAACATTCTCAAATGCAATTGCCACACCTTCCACAAAATAATCTATCCACTTGGTAATATCTGCTTCAGCTCTTCCCATGTAATAGTTGTGCGATGGACCTATACTGATTGCTTCATAATACGCTCCTAGATTCTTGGCATAATATTCTTCCAATGAATAAAGTCCTTTTAGGTCATATCCACCAAGGTGTAAAATTAATGTAGTCAACAATCTTGCAGTACGACCATTACCGTCATAGTAAGGGTGAATTGTTACAAATTGATAATGCGCAATACCTGCAATAATTGGGCAAGGCACTTGCTCACTGTCACGAATCCAATCAATCATACTGCTCATGAGCTTTGGTACATCCTTTGCTTCAGGTGGCATATAAATTATTGCACGTGTACGGCTATCACGAATGACGTTTTGACCATCACGATAAGGTGTTGGTTTTATTTTAGATTTTCCACTTGCTATTACTAGAGCATGCAGTGTTTGAACAGCTTTCTCAGTAATGGGTATTCTCCTTGCTGCCCATTGTTCAATTCGAGTTAAGGCTGCATAATATCCTTTAACCTCATTTTCATCTCTCTTATACCTCGGAAAGTGACCTTTATGCTTTAAAATCTCTTCAATCTGTTTAGGCTCAAGTCGATTTCCTTCAATCATAGTAGAATAGTGTGTCGTATAGAGCCTTGCAGTTTCACGAAGAGATGAAAGCATTGATACAGTGAGTGGTAAATGTAACACTTTTTCCTTTGCTGCCTCAATTCTTATAAGGCAGCTAGCGATTTTGGAGGTAATTGTATAATTTGGTGTAAATTTTATCGGCATAATATCTGCATTACATTGCTTCTATATTATGCTGATAAAATGCAGATAATGCAACATTTGCAAATCTAAATACTGTAGATTACTTTCTGGATAGTTGATCTATTTCATTTATTGGCACAAGTTTAACTTTTGCGTGTCTGCTGACCTGTATAACCCCTTAGCTGTTTGAGAGAGTTCACAGAAATACTGTACATTTTAAAAAAAATCACTCTGAAGCGTGCTTAATTTCAATAGCATCCACCCCATTCTGCTAATAAATCTATTTCGTGTCCCGTTCGGTCACGCCAAAAGTATAGATTGGCAGGTAATCCCTGATTGAGGCGCTTCTTGAAAATCTCCAAAACAATCAAATTTTCAAACAGAGCTCCTTTAAGGTAGTACTCCTTTTCAAGGCCAACAAGCAAGTCATAGAAGTATAACTTTGGCATCTTGATTAAACGCTTGTTGAAACTTTGGTGAAA
Source organism: Wolbachia endosymbiont (group A) of Norellia spinipes (assembly GCF_964273535.1). Classification (NCBI taxonomy): domain Bacteria; kingdom Pseudomonadati; phylum Pseudomonadota; class Alphaproteobacteria; order Rickettsiales; family Anaplasmataceae; genus Wolbachia; species Wolbachia endosymbiont (group A) of Norellia spinipes. The sequence goes on along the minus strand of NZ_OZ187006.1, from coordinate 387,418 downwards.
TGGTTGAAGAAAAAATATTAGGTAACTAGCTTCCAAAATATTCAGCCACTGCTGCATAGTTGTATGAGAAGTGCCACAATCTTGAGTAAGAGATAAGCTACTCGACCTAAGGTTTGCAATGTTTTTAAGTTGTCGAACGTCTCGCTCAATGTAGATAACTAGCCAGTGGATGCATGTTAAGGCCAGGACTTAAAAATAAATGTTTGTAGGCATCAGATAAACTGAAATGCCTATGCGCCCTGAAAGAGATATAGGGAAAATTTTGAGACCCTGTTAGTACACTTTGCAGGTTCTTAAAGATATCTCAGGATCAAAAATTGCGCCCTTTAGCTAGAAATGCCCTATGAAAACGAGATTCTTCTAAAGATACGTACATGTTTTGTAATAGTTGTTTTACCAGACTCTGTAATGTCCAAAGCAGTTAGAAAATCTTTCTAAAACTGGGGTTATAGAACGTAAATACATAAATTGAATTTTATAGTTTCAATATGCAAGAATACTATAAAAGGTTAAAGATGGCAACACTTACACGAACATTTGCTCGCTGAACTTTCTACAAAAACATAGTTGATTGGAATTAAGTCGATAAACAACTCAACGTCCATCGACCCTGAGCCCTCCTTCCTGATCCATTCTCTACCTTAAACCGGAGGCTCCTCAAACTCTAAATCTTGTTTTCGTCGCCTCTCCCCTAATTATATACTATATTATATATAAAATATAATATAGTATATAATTAGGGGGGTAGCCAAAAAAATGAGTTATTTTTGAGCTGAGCAAAGCCACCTAAGGTAGAGAATGGATCAGGAAGGAGGGCTGTATAATATATATAATCTTTATGATTTTCTGTATAATTTACTTATGTAACTTGATAAAAAAGGAGGGTAAAATTTATTGAAAAATATATTTATTGATTATCTTCAAAGCCTTCTCGTAAATGGTGTCTCTATGTCCTATTGCAACGATAGTTACTTCATATTTCACAGTGTTTACATGATATATAATACGGAACTCTTAGTCTTCTAAACCCTTTAAAGCTATAGTGTAAAGGCTCACCAAGATTCACTGGATCGACCGTAAGCCGTTCCTGTATTGCTTTATTTACTCTTGATTCTATTGTTACCGGTAAAGCTGGAAGATCTTTTTCAGTAACATTCTTTAAAAATTTAATTTTGTAATGCTTTATTTCCACTTGGCGTCTTTATGATCAACATCTCCACTTAACGTCTTCGTAATCAACTGTTTCTGCACTTTCAATATCATATTGATCAGCAACCACAGATAATAAAAAGTCATCCATTTCAAGTTCAATTGCTTCTCCGAGTAGTTTCTCTGCTAATTCTTGAGCAGGCTGCTTAGTAAGTTCAGATAACTTAGTAAGATTCTGCAAAATTTCTTTACTGAGAGCTATGTTAGCGTTTGCCATATGTTTTACCAAAATCTACTACTGTAATAATTATACAACATTTTTCTAAATTTTTCAATAAAGAAAGGAAGTAGGGCTGTATAGAAATACATTTTGTTTTTATAGAATATCTTCTATAATTTCTGTATGTAATAGTTTTTAGGTATGACTATGAATGAAGACAAAGAGCATTTAATATTTGTGATTGGAGCATCATTAGTAGGCCCTGCAATAGGGGCACTTACAGGTTTGGGATTAAGTGTCACAGCTTTTTCACCTTTAGCCATAGGTGGAATTGTTGGTTCTATAATTCCAGCAGCGGCTATATTTTTTTTTGCAGGATGTTTGCTGTGCAAATCTGATGGAATAGATTCTAAAAGAGGTTGTACAGTTTTCAGTATTGCAGCACCCATAAGCGCTGCAATTGGAGTTGGTCTTGCTGCAGCTGCAACTGCTATTTCTCCTGGTATAATGCTTGGAGCCGGATCTGCAGTTTTAGCAGGTGCAACAATAGGAGCAATAGCAGTAATAGCGCCAATTGCAGGGTTCCTTATAGCTGACAAAGTGAACGATTATATTATCTCTCCTATAGTTGAGCACTTTTCTTCAAAAGGGAAGGAAGAAAGTTTAAGCTAATCAAGTAAGGTTTCTGTTATTCCAGTGTGTAACATTGGAATAACAAGATTTGACATTAACCGTTGATAATCGGAATATTAGTAGAGTAGAATTACTCAAAAAAGCATGCATAAATATGACGTAGTAGTAGTAGGTGGTGGTCATGCAGGGTGCGAAGCTGCTGCTGCGGCAGCTCGCCTTGGTGCAAACACGCTGCTTATAACTCATAAAATTTCAACTATAGGAGAAATGTCCTGCAATCCAGCAATTGGAGGAGTTGCAAAGGGTGTTGTAGTCAGGGAAGTTGACGCTCTTGATGGAATAATGGGAAGAGCAATCGATCAAGCAAGCATACACTCAGTCATTTTAAATAGCAGCAGAGGTGCAGCAGTATGGGGACCACGTGCACAGGCAGACCGAAAATTATATAAGCAGGCAATACAGGAAATTATTCTAAATTATAACAATTTGACGGTAAAAGAAGAGTCAGTTGACAATTTTCTTATAGAAAGTAATGGCAATGGAGAACCGTGCATTAAAGCTGTAATGATAAGCTCAGGTGAACGTATATCAACAAGTAAAGTCGTTCTAACTACAGGGACTTTTCTGCGGGGTGTGATTCATATAGGAGAGCAAACAACTCCTTCAGGAAGAATGGGAGATAAGTCTGCAGTAGAACTTGCAAATACGTTGAAGAAGTATGATTTTAGATTAGGTAGACTGCGTACCGGAACTCCACCAAGGCTTGATCGTAATACTATAAACTTGTCAATATTGCAAGAACAAGTGGGTGATAACCCACCTGTGCCGTTTTCTTATCTCACAGAAAAAATTAACCAACCTCAGGTATCATGCTTTATTACCCATACTAATGAAAATACGCATAAAATAATTAGAGAAAATCTTCATAGGTCAGCTTCTTCGTATTTGGATGACATTGTTGCACCAAGATACTGCCCATCCATTGAAGTTAAAGTTAATAAATTTGCAGAAAAAAGTAGTCACCAAATATTTTTAGAACCAGAAGGGCTGGATGATGATACTGTATACCCAAACGGAATTTCAAATTCATTGCCTGTTGAAGTGCAAAATGAAATGATAAAGAGTATCAAAGGACTTGAAAACGCAGAAATATTGAGGTCTGGATATGCAGTTGAGTATGACTATATTGATCCACGAGAACTAAGCCATACTCTTGAAACTAAGAAAATTAAAGGTCTATATTTTGCTGGCCAAATTAATGGCACCACTGGATATGAAGAAGCAGCAGGGCAAGGAATTATCGCCGGAATTAATGCAGCACTCTCTGCATCTGAAAAAAAAGAAAGCTTTGTTCTTCACCGCACAGATTCATATATCGGTGTAATGATAGATGATTTGGTCACCAAAGGGGTGATCGAGCCTTACAGATTATTTACCTCACGTGCAGAATATAGGCTAGCTATCAGGTCAGACAATGCGGATAGAAGATTAACACAAAAAGGTTATGATATTTCCCTTGTGTCGCATGAGAGATACTCTATTTTACAGAATAAACTTGAATCCATTAAGCAGCTTGAAGAGAAGTTAGGGAGTCTGACGATTACTCCTGAGCAGCTTAGATCTTATGGTATTAAAATATCTTATGATGGGATAAGAAAAACGGCATTAGATTTACTTAGCTATCCAAACATCGACTGGAATAAATTACAAGAAATATGGCCGGAGTTAAGCAGCGTCACGCGCTGGAATGACAAAATGGGACACACCAAAGCGGATAATAGAGCTAAGAATGAAATATGCGAAGCAGTTGAAATTGAAGCAAAATACAAACCTTATCTAATAAGACAAGAAGCAGATATGAAGTTTTTACGAGAGGAAATTAACACTCAAATTCCAATTGATTTTAACTATTCACAAGTTAAAGGCCTGTCAAGTGAAGTAATAGAAAAGTTGGAGACGATAAAACCAGCGACGATTGGCATTGCAAAGCAAATACAAGGCATCACTCCCGCAGCGATAGTGAGCATATTAGTGTACCTTAGGAATAAGAAAACGAAAGTAGCTGCTAGTTTTGCGTGAGGTATATGTCAAAAATCGAAGAATTTCGTTCTTTTATGTGTGAAACAAATGTTGACGCATTTATGTTGCATACTAAAGATGAATATTTAAATGAGTATTCAGAGGAGCTAACAAAGCTGTGTGGCTTTACAGGAACAAATGGGCTACTTATCGTTACAAAAGACAACAAGTGCCCATTTTTTACGGATGGACGCTATATCACACAAGCTCGCAATCAGCTCGATCGGGGCAATTTTCAAGTATATAATATACAAGAAGAGGATCCACGCGAATGGGTAAAAGCAAACTTAACATTGACCACCTCACTAGGTTACTATTTGCAATATTTTACCATAGAAGATATAAGAAAGTATGAGAATATCTGTAAATTAATACCCTGTTTAGCTGGAAAAAAAAGTGACTATCGAAAACAAGCAGTGGTTTTACATTCTATTAAATATGCTGGTGAAAGTAGCAAGAATAAATGTGAAAAAGTCGCTAAAAGCATAGATAAAGAAGCTGAAGCAGTGCTTTTAACTGATCCAAATTCAATTTCATGGCTATTAAATTTAAGAAATGAAAATGCCAAATATACTCCATGTATATTGGGCCGTGCTATATTGTATAAAAGCGGTAATGTTGATTTGTTTATTCAAGATAAAGAACATTCAACTATAGAAGCAAATTTAGGCAATCATATAAATATTTTTGATATTAGTGAGCTAGAAAATTCGCTGCACAGGCTAAATTCAATAGTTATAGATCCAAACACAACTCCAATGAGTATCATGGCTGTAATAAAAGATAAACAGGTAGCTGAAAGAGAAGATCCTTGTCTAATTTATAAAGCAGTAAAAAACCAAACTGAAATAGCTGGGGCTATAAATGCGCATATCAGAGATGGAGTGGCAGTTACAAACTTTCTACATTGGCTTGAAAGTAATGTTGGTACAGAACTTGAAGCTGAAGAAAAGATTTTAGAATACAGAAAAGAACAGAATTTGTTTAAGCAACCAAGTTTTCCAACAATTTCCGCATTTAATGAAAATGGTGCAATAATTCACTATCGTGCAAGCAGTAAGACGAATAAGGTAATTCAGAAAAGTGGACTATATTTGATTGACTCTGGTGGCCAATACCTTAATGGCACAACTGATGTGACAAGAACTGTAGTGGTTGGTAATCCGACTAGTGAGCAAATAACCCACTATACAATAGTATTGAAAGCTCACATTGCTGTAGCAAGTGTCATCTTTCCTTCTGGCACTACTGGTGGAGAATTGGATATATTGGCACGTACGCATTTATGGAAATTTGGAATGGAGTATATGCATGGTACAGGGCATGGAGTAGGAAGTTACCTATCAGTACATGAAGGACCACAAGCAATATCAAAGGGCAATAAAGTGAAACTCACGCCAGGAATGATACTTTCCAACGAACCTGGTTATTACATTCCGGGAGAGTATGGAATAAGAATTGAAAATCTGATGTATGTCGACAGACAAGAAAATAGCCTTTTACATTTCAAACAACTGACCTTCATTCCATATGATAGAAGGCTAATAGATGTGCAAATGCTTACTAAAGATGAAATTGAATGGATAAATAGCTATCATCAATTTGTCTATGAAAACTTAGAAAATAGCGTAAAAGATAAGGAATGGTTAAAGAAGGTATGTGACCATTTGTAAGCAAAGGAGCATTTTTTATTGTTTAAAAAGTATTAATGCAATTGTGATAGGTATTTTGTATTGTTTTTAATTTAAAAACGATATATAATAAAGAATACGTATTTTAAGATAGACATATTATGATAGACAAAGGACAAGAAGATGAATTTATGAAGCAGTATATGGATACTTGCAAAGAGCAAATAGAAAAATTAGCCAAGGATCCTGAATTGCTTAATCAGACTTTAAAACCATTTATGCAAATGTCCCAGCAGCTTATGGCTGGCGGTATGTTAGAAGGGGCTATGCCTGGCATGGTACCTGATTTGGGTAGTATGGATGTTAACAAGATGATTGCTCAGATGAAGGAAATGATTGACTACATAAGAGGTAACTATAAGGAACTAATGAAAGAACATAGCTCGCAGATTCAAGAGCTTGATGAATCCAGTAAAAAGCTAAGAGGCTTAGTTAAAAAATTGATAGAAAAGATCGAAAGTAAATAAACAATATCTAACGCAAGTCTCTTCTGTCATTCTATGCACAGCTGCATAAGTGTCTAGTGACCTTACCCAGAAAAAGTAGAGAGAAAGTTAAGACGTTTTTGGAGTAAAATAAAACGTTTTTTCAAAATATGGCAAATAGAAGCAGCAGGATTCAAATTAGAAGCTGTTAAGCTGGTTAAAGAAACAGAAGTAAAAAAATAGCAAAAGATCTAGGCATAGATGGCAGTATGTTAAGTAAATGGGTAAGAAAATATGATGGAAAAATGTCAGAAGCATACGCATTTCCAGACAAAGGCTCCTTATGACAAAGAAAGATTTGATCTAAAAAAAGAACTAGCAAGAGTAACAAGAGAAAGAGACATTTAAAAAAAAGCCCTGACCAAACAAAAAGAGTAAAGTATTCTTTTATATAGAAATTGCTATAAAATACAGGAACTATGTAGGGTTTTAGACATATCTGCTGGTGGTTATTATAAATGGGTTGCTAAGGGAAAAAGCAGTAAGGAATTAGCAAGAGATGGGCTTCTAGCAGATATTCAAAAAAAGCATCCAAATGCAGATCCCTAAAATTCACGCTGAATTAAAAGCTTTAGGCAAAAATTAAAACAGTACAAAGTGTTATGCAGAAAAATGGTATTCGGGCTATATTGAGAAGAAAATTTAAAACTAAGAAGCAACAAACGGACAATAGAGTCGTAGCTCTCAATATATTAGACCAAAACTTTATTGTCGATCAACCAAATAAAATATGGGATTACTTATATAAAAACCAAAGAAGGATGACTATATTTGGCAGGATCTATATTCACGCATGGTAGTTAATGAGCAGTTCAATAAATAAACAATTGGTTGTTGACTCTTTATTGATGGCCGTTAATAAGCGCAAACCCGATAAAATCTGCTGTTACATAGCGATCAAGGGTCACAGTATACCTCTCAAAATTACCAATTTCTATTGAATACAAAAAACATCATTTCCAGCATGAGCCATAAGGGATGTTGTTACGATAACTCTGTTGCAGAAAAGTTCACTCAAAAGGGAGCTGCTTATTGATACTTCTCGCTCAACAAACCAGAACTGCCATATTTGAATACATAGAAATCTTTTATAACAAACAACGTAGGCATTCTACTATTAATTATTGCATTCCTGCACAATTTGATGCATCATTCTCATGACAAAAACGTCTTAATTTTCTCTCCACTTTTTCTGGGTAAGGTCAGTCTGAAAGAACGAGAAAATTAATAGAAAGTGTTGGATGTAAAGTTTTATTTTTGCCGCCATACTCGCCTGATTTAAATCCAATTGAGAAGTTCTGGTTTGCCATCAAGCATGCCATAAAAAAAAGCGCTGCCAAGCTTTTGGCCCGATATCAATTCGGCTATTGATTTTGTTTTTCAGCACTCGGGGAAACCTTACTTAGGTTAGCTATATACAGCATATTTATAAGTATAATAAGATTATATTAAAATTTACTTACTTATTAATATGCTTGATTAGATATAAGTAAAATGTCATATGGGATGGCTTTGTTAGCTGCTTTAGGTGGTGATAAATGGATAGTCAAGCAAAATTACATTTGTAACTTTACTTGACTTGTCCGTTTTTTTATATCTTTATTACAATCATAACCTCTAGCCCTAAATTACACCTCTTGCTGTATTAGATGGACGTAGAACAGGACCCAATTTTGTGTTTAGTTGTTCTGGAAGACTTTCTAAAAGATCCATAACTAGTTTTGGCTGCTCAGGCTCAGCAGAATCAAGATTACTGCTTGGTTGTGAATCTTTCGGTTGCACGGTAGAGCAAGCTTCTTCGTATGATGGTGGTTGTTGTACTTCTGAAAGATTTGGGTACAATCTTGGCTGCTTAGGTCCATCGTATGGTGGTGCCGAAGGTTTTTTACCATAATCGCCTACTTCTGTTTCTTCTTGTTCTAATTTCTTCACATCTTCAGTATTAGTTGCTTTATCTACATATTTTGGTCCTTCTATAAAGTCTTGCATTTCTTTTGCAAAACTATGCTCTAGATAACAACTTGCTAAGTAAGCTACACCTGCTATTATAAGCGTTAATGCCATAACAATGAAAGGTGAAACTGCTATATACCTAAAAACCGTTACTTCATGCATACTCATATGAGTGGGTGGGTTAATGGCTATTATTATTGGGAGAAAGAAGAATACAGAAGTAAGCATTAATATTATAGCAGTGATACCTAAACATCCTAATGCTACTTCTTTTAATAATCCTCCGTTTTTCTTTTTATTATTAAGGCTTTGATATATTTCATGAATGTTAGTGTTGTTAGTATAGTCTTCTAGTTCTTTTGAAATCTCAGCCTTTAATTCTTTAACCTCATTTTCTAGTATAGAATAGTATTTTTGCTTCAATTGATCACTCAATACTGATTTACCGTCACTAAGAACATTTAAAATGTCTTGTTTGCATACCTCAATTTTTTTAGAAATTTTAGAATTGTTTTGTAGCTCCGCTTCTTGTATATCTTGATCCATTTTGGCCTGTAATTTTTTACTGATCTCATCAAAATCTTTAGATAAATTCCTGTGAACAAGGTATTTTAATATAATAGGTAAAGCTAGTGCATTTCCTCTATAAAGTGAAGATAAAAGCTGCAAAGCGAAAGAATTAGGTATTGCTTCTCTTGGTAGAGTTAAAGTTTCATTGTATCCATGTTCGATAACTAACTTTACTGAAGGTTCTTTGAACCTTTTTCTATCATCTATATGAAATACCCCTTTAGCAAAGAAGTTTTCTAATTTCTCAAAAGGACAACAGTTTTTCTCTAATTTTACTTTTATAATACTGCTTAACATTGCAACCTCACTAATTATTTTATGCACGCAGTTTAACACTATTTTAATTATTTGTCAAAAGAGTGTAATTATTAACTATAATATTTAATTAATAAGGCTTTGTTTTTTTTAATAAGAAGCAATCTAAGATAGACGGCTGCTATAGCTAAAGTGGCTTAGGTTTACCGATAATTTGAAAAACAACAAATTCGTCATTCCGCTACTCGTTAGCGGAATCTATCCTTGGCGGTATGACGTAGGAAAACCTTTCTTGGGTTAGGTGTGCCGTAGAGACACAAAGAATGTTCAAGTAAGAGCAAACTAAGTGCAAAAGCTACGCAATAGATGAGGGTGGGCCCCTCGGAGCCGGTTTACAAGAGCAGGCTTCAAACAACTATAAGCTGCTTTGGCAAGGTAGTGAGCGTTATGGAAAAGGCACAATTATATGTCATGTAAGGAATGGAGAGATGAACGAAAGTGAACCACTGATGAAGTGTCGAAACCTTTTAAATGACGTCAAAACCAGGGGTCTAACTTAACCTGGGATAAATCTATCGGGAGCTTGTTTACCGGATAGGTGGCGTCCGGCATAGAGGTGGCGTGAATCTATTTTGGGCTATTGCGTGGAACTGCGGGAACCTGTCGTTTCGATGATAAGGGAGAAATCCAAGGAGCTAAACTCCAAGGGTGAGAGTACCGATGCGAAAAACAGGGGCGCGTAGTAGTGAAGAAGTCTCTGTAATGGAAATGGAGCGAAGGGATTTAGTTTTAATTGTTTTGTCAACCAGAAATGGGATGAGCAATTGATTAAAACAGAGTCCTTGATTATGCTATAATTAGTAGCAAGGGCCGAATAATGGGAGCTGTGTGAGTCGAGAGTGTGCGCCGTGGTACGCATTAAGAAATACTTAGCAGAGCTAAGCGGGGTTCAGAATAAATGGCCTCGAGGTGAACAACTAACTTTAACCCGAAAGGGAAGGAGGACAAGAGCATGTATGTAAAGCGAGAGTTATCTGAAGATGTGTAAGATAACGGCTTGCAACACCTGATCAATATGGTTAAAGCTAAACTGCTTGAATTCTAATCTTCAGGGGTGGGACTTCACATCCATGGGTATCGCATTTAAAACCCCATGTCTACGGTAAGCACAGATTAAACTTTCGTTTGTGTGACATTCTGGCTGTAGAACGATAAGTAGTGAACTTATTTAAGAGGATGAATGGAAAACCTAAGTTGATCTAGAACAGTTCTTAGTGACGGAACATGGGATGACCTAAGGAACGCGAGTTCTATGGTTACGGAGTCATCGTAGTAGTCGTGAAAGTAACGAATCACCGGGGAGCGTGGGAAAGCCACATACAGGGCAAAGGGTGACAGATAATTGAATGTTGAAATTGGGAGGTACGCAAGATGCGGAAAGCTGAAACAATACTTAACATTATACGTGAACGTGGACAAAGAAATTTGCCGGTTAAAAACGTATATCGCCTACTTTATCAGCGTGATCTTTACCTTCGAGCGTATGGCAAACTTTGTCGTAATAAAGGTGCTATGACAGAAGGTGTGACAACTGAAACAGTTGATGGTATGTCTTTGGAGAAAATCGATAAAATCATAGAGGATTTACGCTATGAGCGATATCGGTGGACACCAGTAAAACGTATCTATATTTTAAAGAAGAGTGGTAAACGCAGGCCGTTAGGATTGCCAACATGGTCAAATAAGTTACTTCAAGAAGTAATCCGATTAATATTGGAAGCCTACTATGAGCCTAAATTTAGTGAATGTTCACATGGATTTCGACCAAAGCGTGGATGCCACACTGCATTAAGAGCAGTAATGCAAAAAGGCAGAGGTACAAAATGGTTTATAGAGGGAGATCTCAGTGCATGTTATGACTCAATTGATCATACTATGTTGTTGAAAATACTGAGTGAAAGCTTCCAAGATAACCGTTTTATTCAGCTAATCAATCGACTGCTAAAAGCAGGATATATGGAAAATTGGAAGTACAATAAGAGTCATAGTGGGGTACCACAAGGTTCTATTATTGGTCCAATTTTGAGTAACATATTACTCGATCGGTTAGATAAACATGTGGAACATATACTAATACCATCAAATAACCGAGGTAAGCGAAGAAAGACAAATCCAAAATATTTAAGGTTAACCATGCAAGTATCGATGATGAGAAAACAAGGGAACTGGGATCAAGCAAAACAACTGCGTCAATTAGTGCAGGGTATGCCATCTAAGGATTCTTGTGATCTAAATTATCGACGTCTTTGGTATGTTAGGTATGCTGATGATATTCTGGTAGGGTTTGCAGGACCAAAAAATGAAGCTGAACAAATTAAAAATGAGATTGCTAAATTCCTCAATGAGGAGCTCAAACTTATGCTTAATGAAGATAAAACGCTTATTACACACGCGTGTGATAGCAAAGCCAATTTTTTAGGTTATAAAATACACGTCTTGCATGCAGATGATAAACATGATCATCGGACACAACGATGTATTAATGGTAGTATTGGGTTACGTGTACCACATCATATAAAGCAGAAAAAGTGTTCTGAATATATGCGTTGTGGAAAGCCTATACATTTACCTCAACGTACACTTGATACAGCTTACAGTATTGTTGCTCAGTATCAAACTGAATATCGAGGAATTGTACAATATTACAAAATGGCCTACAACCTTCACACACTAAGTTATTTGAAGTATGTGATGGAAGTATCATTAGTAAAGACTTTAGCATCTAAATACAAAACAACTTGCAGGAAAATTTATAGAAAATTTGGTGCAATGATTGAAAACGACGAAGGTGAAAAACGAAAAGTCATCCAAGTCAGAGTAGATCGTTTACCATCAAAGATACCATTAATTACACACTTTGGTGCTGTGTCACTAAAATGGAATAAATGGGTAAGTATAAGTGATAACCTTATACCAATATGGAATAAGCGTAGTGAAATAGAGCAAAGACTATTGGCACAAACTTGTGAATTATGTAAATCACAAGAGCAGATTGAAGTACATCACGTACGTAAACTTGCTGATTTGCTAGGTAAACGTAATACTGAGCTACCGAAATGGAAAAAGAGAATGATTGAACGACAGAGGAAGACTCTTGTTGTTTGTCATGAATGCCATAAGAAAATCCAATATGGAAAATATGATGGTGACTCCTTAAAACGTTAGATTATTGGAGAGCCACGTGATACGGAAACGATCATGCGTGGTTCGGAGAGGGGTTGTTGGAAAAGTACTTAACAAGTAACTCGCTGGCTGCCCACTCTACCTCACGTAGGGTTCTGCGAGGGGCCAGGAAGGAAGTTTTCCTGGTCTACTCTCCTCGCCTTTCGCCGTATCTTTGGTACTGAAAAGAATAAAGATATCCTCATTCACTTCCTCAATGATATTCTGGGTTTTGCTGGCAAAAATGCAATACAGGATATAGAGTTTTTAAGTACTATTCAAGACCCTGATATCGCCGCTAAAAAGCAAAGTATTGTTGATGTTCTCTGTAGAGATTCTACAGGTGCTCAATACATTTGCGAGATGGTGCGACCTGAAAGTCTTCGGTCATATTGTTTAAAGGGAGAGGAATTCCTTCAGAAAGAAACTGAAAGAGTTCTAAAACTTATTAAACCAGATGTTTTGCCATCTGAGTCTACGCATCAGTGCGAATCGGGTAACCGGTTGGTGCCGAGCGATGCGGACAATGAACCTCCTCTTGAAAAAGAAGATGCGTAATCGTAAGAGGAGCATAAACTACAAGCATCATGTGGTTGGAGGGCTAGGCTAGTGGTATGGTGAACGTAAGTGAAGCTTCGTAAGTATCGTAAAAATTGAAGAGCTAAAGATGCTGATAAGCTCTGACCAAAAGGTAATGTGGATAAGTTACATTTTTCATCTCTAGATGTACGCAAATAATAACTCCACCGGTATAGAGAAGTCACCTAACCCACTGTTGTATGACAGAAGGAACAGGGTAAGCCTGTATTTCCGCCTATATGGCAAGCAAACCGCAAGGAACGCTGATGAAAATGCAGGTAAAGGAAAATGGAGAAAGCGAATGCCATTTTGTAACGAAATGGATAGAATTTGTAACATTAATTCGCGTGAAAACGAGCAGACTTCCATTTGGTCCCTCGTGACAAGAAACTTTGTCAACCACTTAAGGTAGGAAAGCAGATGATTACAAGTAAAACTGTAAGTGCACCTACCAACAGCTCCGAAGCATGGAACCAGTTGCCATGGAAGAAATGCCAAAAGGTTGTTATGAGGCTACAAAGGCGTATTGTTAAGGCTGTTCAAGAAGGAAGATGGAGTAAGGTAAAATCTTTACAACATCTCTTAACACGCTCTTTTAGTGGAAAAGCTTTAGCCATTAAAAGAGTAACTGAAAACCAAGGAAAAACACAGCAGGTGTAGATCGTCAACTATGGTCAACTTACAATGCTAAATTTCAAGGAATAAAGCAGTTAAAACAAAGAGGGTATAAACCTTCTCCGCTAAAACGAATTTATATCAGTAAATCTAATGGCAAAAGAAGACCTCTTGGAATACCCACGATAAAAGATAGAGCCATGCAAGCATTATATTTGTTTGCTCTGGAACCGATAGCTGAAACAATCAGTGATCGTCACTCTTATGGCTTTAGATCTAAAAGATCCTGCGCGGATGCTATTGTTGCTTGTCACTTATTACTGGCAAGGCGCAATCGACCACAATGGATACTAGAAGGTGATATCAAAGGGTGCTTTGACAACATTAACCATGAATGGCTTATGAAGCACATTCCTATGGAGAGAAAAATTCTCCATAGTTGGTTAAAGGCTGGTTTCCTAGAATCAAAAACCTTGTACCCCACAACTGCTGGTACCCCGCAAGGAGGTATAATCTCTCCAGTACTAGCTAACTTTACCTTAGATGGTCTTGAAAAATTATTAGAAAGTCGTTTTGGTAAACTAGGTAGCAAAAGAAGAGAAAAATCAGAAGTGGAGTAAATTTAATCAGATACGCAGATGACTTTATCATCTCAGGAAACACATGTGAAGTACTGGAAGATGAAGTCAAGCCATTAGTATCATCCTTCCTTTGTGAGAGAGGTCTAGCTCTGTCAGAAGAAAAGACAAAGATTACATTTATTACAAAAGGGTTCGATTTTCTCGGTTGTAATGTACGTAGATACAGCAAGAAATTAATTATTACGCCTTCGAAGGAAAGTGTTAAGAGGTTTCTTAAAAAAGCGCGTGCATTAATAAAAGCAAATATAGGTAGTTCACAAGCTGTAGTAATTAAATCACTCAATCCTCTACTAAGAGGATGGGGAAACTATTACCGTCATGTGTGTGCTAAAAAAGCGTTTAGTAAGATCGACAATGAAATTTGGCATAGTTTATGGAAATGGGCAAAGAAAAGACATCCCCGTAAAGGGTTACGTTGGATAAAGAATCGCTACTTCAAAGTAACGAATCATCGTCAATGGGTCTTTGCTACTTCTGTATGCAAGAACAAACCAAAGGAAATAAGGTTTATGAGCTTACTCAAACTAAGCGATATTCCTATTAGACGTCATATTAAAATCAGGGCGGATGCAAATCCACTTGACTTAAAATGGAAAAAGTATTTTGATAAAAGAGTGAAACGAACAAGAATGTTAGCAAGCTCTTTCTCAAGAGAAGGTTCTCTACTGTTAGTGTCACCACTAAAGATGCTGTTTTCCGAGGAATCATGAAAGACAAGCCGGTTCGAGAAAAGAAGAACTTAGATAAGGGGCTCAAGCGCAGTGCTGGGAAACCTGCATGCTGCGTTTCTAAGGGAGGGAGTAGTAGTAATACTACTTCCTTACCTAACCAGGTCGCTAAAACTAAAGGCTTTGAAAAACGCGCTCAATACTATGCAGCTAAAGCTTATTCAAGACAAGCTGATAAGGGCGATCAATACCATAACCTTAAGGAAATTATCTTCATTGCTATAGCAGATTGTGTACTGTTTCCTAATAAATCTGAGTACAAATCAAAGCATACTATTCGAGATGAAGACACTAATGAACACGATCTAAAAGATTTTTATTTTATATTTATTGAATTGCCAAAATTTCCGAAAACAAAAGAAGATCAGTTAGAAAATATAGTTGAAAAATGGATATACTTCTTTAAATATGCAGATGAGACTAGTGAAGAAGAGCTGGAAAAAATAATAGGTAGTGATGTAATAATTAAAAAGGCCTATGAAGAGCTAAATAGATTCAATTGGTCAGAGAAAGAATTTATTGCCTACGAACAGGAAATAAAACGTATTCTTGATGAACAGGCTGTCCTCGCTCAAAAAATTGATGATGCTACTGAAAAAGGCATAAAAATCAGACATGAAAAAGGCAGAGCGGAAGGTAGGGAAGAGGGCAGAAAAGATAGGGATATTGAAGTCGCAAAAAACCTACTTAAGGCTGGCGTTTCGATTGATACCATCTCCCAAGCGACCGGTCTTCCTAAAGCTGAAATAAAACAACTTCAGGAAGAAAATACTTTTTAACCATTTTTGTTAAGCTCTTCACAAAAGAGGGATTTCATAGCCCTAAAACATGCTTTATGCCTTTAACTACTGATGTATCGCTTAAGAAGGTATCAGGCTTTTTAGATGGCTCCATTGCAACTACTTTCCTTGAAACACTAGATGTTGGCTGATCTGCAGTCTGCTTTTGTTGTAGAAATACAGTTTCCTTTTTAGCTAAAAACTCTTCTAGATGGCTTTTCACATGAACTAGAAACTCACCAGTTTGTTCAAACTCTGGACAAGCTTCTTTTGCAGATGAGTATAAGGTTTTTGATATTTCAGAGAATTTACCACTTCTTATTTGCCCGGCCACCTTTAAGAATACTTCTACAGGATTAAATTTTAGATTTGTAACTGGTATTCCTGACTCAATAGCAGCACCCTCTAATGCTTGTTCAAATTCTTTTGCAATAGGTAATGCATAAATTTGCGCTTCCTGTTCAAAAATACTCCTTATATCGTTAGAAATATACTTTTGGCCTGTAACTTTTCTTATAAATACATCTAATAAAAGAAGTGTACCATTTGTATCAATACCTTGAGCTGTAATAGCTTTAGAAGGTTGGGAATGCTTCATATCTATAGCTGGCTTAAAAGGAGAAGAGATAAACTGAGGAGGCCAACATTCATGCTCAAGCCCAGAATGGTGCAACACCTTTGCACTTTGCTGCTTCTTATGGTCACTTAGATACAGCCAAGTTTCTTGTGGAAAAAGGGGCTAATATTAATGTTGAAGATAATTATAAAAATACCCCTATGGGTTTAGCTATTGCACAAAACAAGCAAGATATTATAGAATTTTTTAATGTACTATTACCTACTCCTAACTCTAGTCTTGAAGGAGTTTCTACCTGTAGTGGCAATACTAGGTTGCAGAAGTGATTTTTGGGAGCTATTCAAAACCTCATACGCTCAAGGTAAGGAGAAATAGCAGGGAAATAAATATTGAGTTAATAATTTAGAGATTCTTCTTAAGAAATTATTTTCTTGATGATTATGATTTTTTGAATATACACTTTTATGTTGGATTCAAAGAAGACTCAACAATTAGCTGTTCTATATCTTCCACTTTCTCGAGCTTGGTGTTGGGATTTATGATATTGTACAGCGCAAAGCTCATACACACCAATCCAACTACTCCCACAGCTACTGCTACTGTGACATCGATTTTCAAAACATAAAATACAACACCGCTCACCAATAACGCTGTGCCAACAATACCTGCTACGATTGCCTGTCTTTGCCGTGTTGAGGGTCACAGTGTTGCCAGATCCACTACATGGCTCAGCGAAAGATGGGCTGTCAGCTCTATCAACGGAAGTTGGCTCTACAGTAGTTGAATCATTTTGCACTTCTTCGCTGCTTTCACATATAGGTTGAAGATCTTCACTATTTATATTACATAATTTAGTGTCAGTTTCTGTAGCTTTATCAATTACGTGAGTAGCATCTTTATGCTCTATATTTATTACACTATATTTACATACTTCATGCACTTCCTTACTATTTTCATCTTTAGCTGTAGTAGTTTTGGCTGTTACAACAGTGGGCTTCTGGGTTGCTCTCTTATTAAAAAGTTCTCCGGAGAATTTTAAGATTTCTTCTACAGCCTCACTATTTTTACGTGCTTCAGCATAGGTAAATGGGGTGTAAGTCATTTCCTCGCCATTTGAATGTTTTATCGTTATTCTTTTTTTGACAATCTCTTTCAAGATACCATTTTCCTCAGAGATCTTTAACACTGCTCTAATCATGTCATTGTCTCTACGTGATATAGCATCTGTAAGTATTGTATGAATTTCTTCCCGACCATCTGAATGTTTTGTGGTCATCTCTTCATTCAGAACTTCCTTTAATAGTTTTTGTTTTTTGGCTTCTTCTAAAAGATCTTTTACAGCTTGATTATTTTTATGACTTATAGCATAATGTAGTAGTGATAATGTCTCCTCTCTACCCTGATACTTGTAAGTTATTTTTGCTAAAAGAATCGTGCTTACGTTATAGCTGGATTTTTTAAATATTCCATTTCTGAACCTTCCAGCAATACCTTTCCCTTCCTCTATTTCTCTTGCTAGCTTTTGAATATTCTTTCCATCTTTATTTGTTAACTCATATATATCACATACTAATGTCAGTTTTGACGTTTTCATAATGTTTTTCCCCTATTAAGATTTATTGATTTAGTTGTAGTAGTTGCAGTTGCTCGCTCCATAAATTTGGTGCTCTTTTTCAATCAAAGGTGTCTTGCTGCTTGAAATGTTTTCCTTGTAAAAATTTAGCTTATCTTTTACATTGAAACAGCATTAAGACGATTTGCCTTTTTTTGGATGTAGAAATTTTCTAGGAATTGTCTTCTTGAGTTCTATGGTATTTTGTTTAACATTGAAACAAGAGTCTGTTGTCGTTTAATCTGCACAGATTGAAGATAAATGAATACCTTCAATACCATGATAAGGGGGGCTGGCGGAGTTTGTCAAGTAGGTTTTTTCGTCTCTATTCCCAATAAAAGTTCGTTATTGGTTATGCAGGAAGTCTAATACTGTCGTAAAAGGAAGTTTTCTTGTGCGTGTGAAACTTTTTTTCCAACAAAATGGATCTTCTGAAAAGTTTTCGAGTATATTGTATTTTTAATTTGTAAAATAAGATTTTTCCCTTTTTGCATGTTTCACCTAAAAAGGACACATTTTAGACTTCTTTGTTGAAATAAAACAGAAACAAAAGTGCTGTTTATTGCAGCTTTTGGGTAATTTAATGGTAAAAATTTTAGAGAGAAATTTTACACACAATCGCAGACATTTTTCCTTAAGTTGACGCCATTGAGTGAACGGTTACCTTAATTAGAAGTCTAGCTTTAACTTTAAATGGACTACTCAACCGTGACAGACTTAGCTAAATTTCTTGGACAATCGGCATCTAACCCTTTTTTTGCTGCAGTATAGTAAGCAAGGAATTGCATAGCAACACTATAGATGATAGGAGAGATAAAATTATCAGTGTCTGGAAGTTGCACCACATCTGCGCAAACTCCCCTTAGGAATGGCGCTCCTTGCTTATCACTGAAGGCAATTACTTTGCCTTTTCTTGCAATAATCTCTTGTATATTAGATAGCGTTTTAAAGAATAAACTATCATAAGGGATAATTGCTATAACAAGCACAGTAGAGTCTATTAAAGCAATAGAACCGTGCTTCATTTCTCCCGCTGCAATACCAATTGTATTGATGTATGAAAGCTCTTTTATCTTCAATGCACCTTCCATTGCAACTCCGTATGAACTTCCTCTGCCAATTAAAATAACGTTATTGTGCTCTAATATACTACCTGATATATGTTGTATTTGCATCACATTCAAAACGTGCTCAACATACTCGGGAATAGAATTGATAGCACTGCTTAGCTGTTTTATTCTCTCTCCACCCAGTATACCTTTTATTTTTCCAAGCTCCACGGCAAAGCATGCTAAAGTTGCAAGTTGCGCAGAAAAGGTTTTTGTTGAAGCAACACCAATTTCTGGCCCAGCAAGAGTATGTAACACAATATCTGAGATCTTTTCAATGCTGCTGTTAAATGTGTTAGTTATACTAATGATTGTTTGCTTCTGTGATTTCGCATAACGCAGCGCTTCTATGGTATCTGCAGTTTCGCCAGATTGAGAGATGAATAACCCAATGCTGCCTTCTTCTAGCTTGACGTTGCTATACCTAAATTCTGATGAGATTTCTAGATATACTCGAACTTGAGCGACACTTTCCAGCCAATATTTTGCTATTAGCCCGGCAAAATAAGATGACCCGCATCCAACTATAGTAATGTAACTCCGCTCAGAAAACAATTTTTTATTGACCTCTTTATATTGCTTGTAAAATTGATTTATTGTTTTGTTTAATGCACGCGGTTGCTCAAAAATCTCTTTTAACATGAAGCTAGGATACCCATTTTTGCTAATTAGAAAATCACTTGGACTACTATTTTCTATACTACGTTTAACTTGTGTACCATTGTTGTATATACTAACTCCACTAGATTTTATCACTGCAATGTCACCATCTTCCAAATACGATATTCTTTCCACAAATGCACTTAAAGCATTAGAGTCAGATGCAGCAAACACTGTGTTACAGTTATAGCCTATTGCTAAAGGCAAATTTCTCTTCGCAACAAATAAGGCATCTGGATATTCTGCAAATAATAAGACCAAGGCAAATGAGCCATGTAAGTTGTTTAAACACTTAAATAGAGAATCAACTGGCGACAATCCTTCATCAAGATATAAGGTTAGCATATTTGGTATGATCTCTGTGTCAGTATCAGTATGGAATAACATTCCCCTTTCTTCTAGACCCTTTTTTAGCAGATTGTAATTCTCAATTATGCCGTTATGAGCAACAACAACATTATTTGTATGAATGGGATGAGCATTTTTAAGGCCTGGAACTCCATGTGTAGCCCAGCGAGTATGTGCTATACCAACTGTACTGTGAGACATCTTGCTTTCATCAACAACTTCATACAATCTTTTAACTTTACCTTCTGATTTTTTGACTTCTATCTCGCCTTCGTTATTTATGATTGCTATACCTGAGGAATCATATCCCCTATATTCCAATTTTTGCAACCCAGTTAGTAAAGTTGGTATTACTGAATCACCGCTACTTACTACACCAAATATTCCGCACACAAATGGATCACCAAATGAACTTTCTTTTAAAGTTATGCAGCATTTTTGCCTTTATCATCTTTTCCCTTTTTACTTTCCTCTGGTGGTTGATTTTTATTCTTTTTATCACTCTTTTCGATTTTGCCTTTTTCAATTGGTTTAGCTGCCACTTTTTGAGTTTCTTTGTTTAAAACTTCAGATATAGCGGACTTTAGGACTTTCACCTCAACTTTTGGTGCTATTTCTATTATAAATTGTGCATTTGCCTCATCAACTTTATTAACTTCACCTATTATCCCGCCAGAAGTAATGACTGTATCACCACGTTTTATTTGATCTATAATTTTTCTATGTTCTTTTAGTTTTTTGTGGTTTGGGCGAATAATAAGAAAATAAAATACCACAAATATTAAAATCAATGGAATAAAACTAGCAAAAGATGCGCCGATACTTGATGCATTGCTAGTTGCATCTGCTGCAAAAACTTCAGAAATGAGCATATTTAATCCTAATTGTTAATGATAAAAACAAACCTATTTAAGTATTAATTACAATACCATGCCATGTCAAGTCTGGTGAAAACGTTTCTAAATACCGGCAATAATATTGCGGATTTTAGATTATGCTAAAACCACTATGGCGGGAGTGATGAGACTTGAACTCACGACCTCATGCGTGACAGGCATGCGCTCTAACCAACTGAGCTACACCCCCCCTAATTTCTTTTTAGCGTTTTCAGGCTTCGACTTTAAAGCTAATAAACATGTTGCCCTTTGTCAATATTTTTTGTTTGCGCTTTGCTGTCTTTTCTATTACTATGTAAATAATTTAATTTCACACATGGCTTGTACAAGTAGTCCCATTAGGGTTATGCCATGGAAGATAAACTATTTGGAGGAATGATATATGACAAATTTGCCTGAAGTCACTGTGCGTGATTTAGCCGAATCTGGTGTACATTTTGGTCACAAAATTGGTCGCTGGAACGCAAAAATGGCTCCATACATATATGGAGTGCATCAAGAAAATCGTATACATATAATTGACTTGCGAAAAACATTACCATTGCTACAGGTGGCCATGAAGGCTTTATATGACGTTGCATCTCAAGGTGGTCGCATTCTATTTGTTGGTACAAAGTTTCAAGCTTTTGATATTATTGCAAGTGAAGCGATTCGTTGTGGTCAATATTATGTGAATCATCGATGGCTTGGTGGTATGCTTACTAATTGGGGCACTGTTTCTTCTTCGATAAAAACCTTGATACAATATGAGAAAATATTAAATGACGAGGATAGCATTTTAACAAAGAAAGAATTGGGGAACATTGAAAAGAAAAAGCAAAAGCTTGATAAGGCGCTTGGTGGTATTAGAGAAATGGGAGCAATTCCTGATATCTTATTCATCATTGATACTAATAAAGAGCATATTGCGGTTAAGGAGGCTAAAAAGTTAGGAATTCCAATAGTTGCAATACTTGATACTAATTCTGATCCAGATGATATTACTTATCTAATACCTGGAAATGATGACTCAAGAAAATCAATAGAGCTCTATTGTAAATTAGCTACCGACTCTATATTAGCTGGAATAGAGTCTAGTCTAGCAAGATCTGGAGTTAAGATTGATAATATAAAAGGTGATGAGTTTATTCAAGAAAAAGAAGATAGTATTGTGCAAACTAAAAGGAAACGTAGTAAAGTTTACAAAGAAGAAGAAAGGGAGGTAGTAACAAATGAAGATGAATCCAGATAATATAAGGGAATTACGTGATAGGACAGGGCTTGGCTTAAGTGACTGTAAAAAAGCATTAGAAGAATGTGATGGTGACATCAAGAAAGCCGTTGATAAGTTGTGTACAATAGGTCTTGCTAAAGCTGACAAAAAATCTGATAGAGTAGCTTCAGATGGGCTCGTTGCTATGTGTTTGACTGAAAATTATGGTGCATTGGTTGAACTCAATTGCGAAACCGATTTTGTTGCAAGGAATGAGAAATTTATAGAGTTAGTTTCAAATTTAGCATCAATTGCTCATCAAGAACGCTGTATCAGCGTTGATGAGTTAAAAAATGCCAAGTATGAAAGCATTGGCACAGTGCAGGAAGCTATTATGAATGGTACGTCAGTTCTTGGTGAAAAGTTAGAGTTGAGCAAGCTTTGTTACCTAGAGACTAAGGATGGAGTTGTTGCTGGTTATGTACACGGTGATGTACGTGGTTTAGGTAAAACTGGCGCTTTAGTTGCATTGCAATCACCCGGTGATAAGGCAAAGTTACAGGAAATTGGAAAACAAATAGCGATGCACATAGTTGCTATGAAGCCTGAAGCTTTGTCTATAGATGATTTAGATCAAATGAAGTTGAAAAATGAACGTTCTATAATTGAAGAGCAAGTAAGGAGCTTAAATAAACCTGAAGAAGTAGCAAAAAAAATAGTAGATGGACGAATGGCTAAGTACTATGAAGAAGTTGTTTTACTAGAACAAAAGTTCATAAAAGATGATAAAATGAAGGTTTCTGATTTTATAAAATCAAGCGAGGTGAGTGCTATTAAATTATCTGATTACAAGTTACTTGTTTTGGGCAGTGCAAACTAAATGGCAAGAAATGTCTTCCTTAGCAGATAAAGTAAAATACTCTAGAGTGTTATTGAAGATCTCTGGTGAAGCTTTGATGGGGTCACAGTCTTTTGGCCATGATATGGGAATAATAAGCCAATTATGCAAAGATATAGCTGATGTTAACAGGCTTGGAGTTCAAGTATGTATTGTTGTTGGTGGTGGTAATATCTTTCGTGGCGCATCTGCGTCTTTAAGTGGCTGTGAAAGAGCAAGCAGTGATTATATTGGAATGCTTGCAACTATAATCAATGCTTTAATTTTACAAAACTTTTTAGAAAAAAATTTAGTAGCTTCTAGGGTATTATCTGCAATACCCATGGCCACTGTATGTGAACCTTACATAAGAAGGAAAGCTATTCGTCATTTAGAAAAAGGTAGAGTGGTAATTTTTGCAGCAGGCACAGGCAACCCATTTTTTACTACAGATACAGCTGCAGCCTTACGTGCTGTTGAAATGAATTGTGATGTTATTCTAAAGGGTACACAAGTAAATGGTGTATACTCCGCTGATCCGAAAAAAAATGAGGATGCTGTAATGTATGATAGGCTTTCTTACACGGATTTATTGACTCGTGATTTAAAAGTTATGGATGCATCAGCAATTTCACTTGCTCGTGATAATTCTATTCCAATTATAGTTTTTTCTTTGAAGGGAGAAAAAATAGTCAATATTATTAAGGGTCAAGGTACTTATACTATAGTTTCAGATTGTAAACAGTAGGTAATTTATGTTAAATGAAATAAAAGCTAAAACAAAAGAAAGAATGCTAAAAACTATTCAGTCCTTTCATGATGATATTAAAGGCGTACGCACTGGTAGAGCTAGCGCATCGTTGCTTGATGGTATAGTTGTAAATATCTATGGTGGACATCAAAAGTTAAATCAGGTTGCAGGCGTTTCAGTTATAGATAACAAAACCCTATCAATTAAAGTTTGGGATATTAATGTTGTAGGTGAAGTGAAAAATGCTATATTAAATGCCAACTTGAATTTAAATCCTGTTGTTGAGGGCAATACCATACGTATAGCTCTTCCGGATTTAACACAAGAAACCCGTGAAAAATTAGTAAAATTATTGCATCAGTTTTCTGAAAATGCGCGGATTGCCATCAGAAATATACGCAGAGATGTTATGGAAGAAATAGAGAAAATGAAGGGAAATAAGGAGATCTCAGAAGATGATTTTCATGGTGCTAAGAAGGAAATACAAAATATTACTGATGATAATATAAAAAAGATTGATGGTGAATTGTCCATCAAAGAAAAGGATATATTGCATCACTAAGGTAATATGAAAGAAACCTTCAGTAGTGAAAAAGAAAAAATTATATGCAAAGGTGTCATGGAGGTAGTCGACACACAACTGTATGAACGTTGCAATATTGCACAGTATTATACAGTAAATGATGTCATTCCAGTGTCCTCTTTTTTGTCATCCCAGTGCCTTTTTTCCCTGTCATCCCAGTGCGTAACACTGGGATACATCTTATTTTCATCATGGACATTATATGCTCTAAGAATCTGTTATCCATTTCCCTCTTTCCTGTCATCCCAGTGCGTGACACTGGGATACATCTTATTTTCATCATGGACATTATATGCCCCAAGAATCTGTTGTTCATTGCATAATTTGCAAATATTTTTATACTTAGATCCCAGTGTCACGCACTGGGATGACAGGAAAAAGGGCTACTGGGATGACACCTTTCAAGTAGAGATTGCTACTAAATCACTATTTTTGTACAGTGATATGTTAAGCACTCAGATGATATCGGGTGGTTTAGGTGAACTTTAAATGTTGAATCAAGAATCTTTACCGAAACATTTAGCAATTATTATGGATGGTAATGGTAGATGGGCGAACAATCAAGGAAAGGTAAAAATTGATGGTTATAAAAAGGGCAGTGAAGTTGCATACGATATTGCCAAGTATTGTACGGACCTAACCATACCCTACTTAACTTTGTATGCATTCTCTATGGAGAATTGGCTTAGACCCAAAAACGAAACTGACTGTCTATTTGATTTATTTTACTCCGTTTTAACTAATGAAGATAAAGTCAATTTCATTTGCAACTGTAACATTAAGTTGAATTTTATTGGCAATTTAAGTCTGTTATCCAGTAAAATATTGGATCAAATTAAAAAAGCAGAAGAAATGACACATAAGAACGATGGTTTATTACTCACTGTGGCAGTCAGTTACGGAGCAAAGCAAGAAATTACACAAGCTATAAGCAATATTATAAAAGAAAATATTGCTTATGTATCAGAAGAGGAATTTGAAAAATTTCTGTATACTAAAGATCTGCCAAAATTGGATTTATTAATTCGCACTGGCGGCGAAAAAAGATTAAGCAACTTTTTATTATGGCAAGCAGCTTATGCTGAATTGTATTTTTGTGATACTTTATGGCCTGATTTTTCTTGTCAAGATTTGAGTAAAGCATTAGAAGATTATACAAAAAGAGAGAAAAAATATGGTAGATAATAATTTTATAATTAGAATGTTGTCCTCAATAGTAATATTATTCATATTTTCCTTTGCTACATATTTCAGTGATTTATCGTTTTACCTATTAATTTTTTCAATAGCAGTTTTATCTTCTTTTGAATGGTATAATCTAACCCAAGGAAACAAAATTTTATACGTTTTCGCATTATTATTGATTGCACTACCAAGCGCCTCATTAATATATTTATATAACCTACCACAGGGAAAATACGCATTAGTATGGTTCGTCTTAACCATTTGGGGAATTGACATTACTGCCTACCTATTTGGTAAGAATTTTGGTGGAGATAAAATTTGCCCAATTCTTAGCCCTGGAAAAACTTGGACAGGACTTCTTGGTGCGATTTTAGCTGGAGTAGTGTGCACAATTTTTGGATCAATATTTTTTGGTCTATTTTCAATTTTTTATTCTCCAATCATTGGCCTTGCAATCGCTATTCTAGCGCAACTTGGCGATTTCACTGAGTCGCTTGTTAAAAGAGCTTACGGTGTTAAAGATAGTGGAAGTATGATACCTGGCCATGGAGGAGTGCTCGATCGTATGGATAGTTTCATTTTTACTGCCCCTCTTCTTGCTATTTACATAAGCTAAGTCTGCAGAAGAAACAAAGTGCCATTAGAGGTCATCCCTAGTCAGCTCCCCAACCGCTTCTACAGTACAGTCATGGACAAACGTCTTTTCACAATAAGGGCAGGCTATTTCCTCTTCTTCTCCCATATCTAAATATATTAATGGATGGCCGGAACCCTCATTATTCTCATCACCATGACAACAAACTTTTCTATTATTAACCCTCACTTTTGACATGCTACTCCTTTAGCTTATAACATTTTATATATTGAATATACCCATTCAGAAATAAAAAACAACAAGCACTATTCTCCATTTTTTATCCTATTCAGGTTAATCAATTCGTTTTGAACGCCTTTTGATACAAATTTGCTAACATCTTCTCCTAATCTTGCTATTTCCTTTACAAAACTTGATGAGATAAATTGAGTATCTTCAGAAGCAGGAAGAAATATGGTTTCGATTTCAGGAAGAAGTTTATAATTTACCCAACTCATTTGAAACTCGTAATCAAAATCCGATACTGCTCTTAATCCTCTAATAATAACAGAAGCATTCTGCTCTTTGGCAAACTTCACTAGCAACCCATTAAAAGATATAACATCTGCATCAATTCCTAGCCCTTTGATTTCACTTTCAGCCATGCTTGTGCGTAGCTTTGTGTCAAAGGCAACATGCTTATTAACGTTTTCTGCAACTCCTATTATTAATTTATCGACTAGTTTACACGCTCTTTTGATTATGTCAATATGCCCAAAAGTTATAGGGTCAAATGTGCCAGGGTAGATTCCTATTCTGTTATTAATGTTCATCCTTTATTTTTATATAAACTACTTTAAAAACTTTTGATAGACATAATAACATTTTTTATCTAAAAATGAAAGTATACAGTTGGCCTGATAGCTCAGTTGGTAGAGCAAAGGACTGAAAATCCTTGTGTCGCTGGTTCGATTCCTGCTCAGGCCACCTTCTCTTTCTTGGCAAATTTGCCTTTTTGTTATAAAATACTCTATATCGTAATATAAATATTAGAGAGGCAAGTTATGGTGTATAAATATTACAATAAAGTATTTAAGATCTTATTAATTATAGTTCTATTATTAAGCAATATTACTTATGCTGGCGTTAGTGAAAAACCGGCATCTCAACATGTAACCAGAAAAGAAGAACCAGCGTCAACTGCCTTGACGGCAGAAAATACAGTAAATAATGACATAGTTGTTGGTTTGTTGAAAACGGAAGAAGCACATGAGCTTGGGCTATCTCAAAATATCTACGAGATGTTTAATAACTTTGGGGTTAAGACTGTACTGATTGATTATAATAAGATAATTAGCCTTAAAAAAATTCAGACAGAGTCACTTAATCTCGCAAAACAAGATGAAACATTGGCAAAGAAGCTGACATTAGACCGAATAAAAATTGAAGTTGCAAAGTTTATTAAAGAGCACAAAATAAATAGAATATTTATTCCGGATAATTTACACTCAGCACCCACTCCTTGTCGCCAGCTTGTTACTGAAGCAATTGCAAAAATAGTGGATGATAACCCTGCAATTCATTTACTTGGCATATGTGAAGGCATAATGAATGCAAAGGGAATTGAAGTAGTGAGTGTTGTGAGTGATGAAGAGAAGCGAAGATCTCATTTAAAATCAGCATCTAATCCACATAAAGAGGATGCACCTCTCCAGCAGATAAAGATCGTTCCAAACAGTCGTTTAGCGGAATTAGTAGCTAAATTCTTAATACCTAATGAAAATGGCTGGTTTTCAACATATTTTCCAGATGCTCATTCAGGGGCAGTAAGTAATACACCAGAAAATAGAAGAAAATTGGAGTTACTTGGATATAAAGTTGCAGCATTTTCCAGTGATGGGGTAATAGAGGCTATTGAAGATAAGCACGGTAATATTTACTTTCAATGTCATCCAGAAGCTCTTGTTGTAAAATCAGATAAAAACCTCTATTTATCAAATCACAAGGAACGTCAAGTGTCTACACTAGTTGCTATAGCGATTATAAATGATTTTCTTTATCGTGCTTAATGGCTATAGCTTTAGATTTACCAACGATTTGATAAACGACAAATTCGTCATCCCGCTGCTTGTTAGCGGGATCTAGAGATACCGCGGCGGTATGACTTGCATTAGCTATAAAATAGTAGTTTATATAAATCCCATAGCATGCCGAATGAAGCTTTTTTTGAGAAAATTTGAATTTTCAACTGCAATCAAGCCAAGATTTCTTAGTGCTTTAGCGCAGAATATTCTGTTGGAGAACATCCTATTTAATCCATCAGTTGCAAGCGCCATTGTAAAATTATCAAAGTATCTGTTACGTGAAATTTTCTTTAATAAATAACTACTGCCAACATCAATACCAGATGCTTTTGCAGCAACTATGTGCTTTATAACACTTTCTACATCTCTAATTCCAAGATTAAGCCCTTGACCTGCAACTGGATGAATTGAATGTGCTGCATCGCCGATAAGAAAAACTCTACCCTTATATAACTTTTTTGCGAAAACAAAACTTAAAGGATAAAGTTTTCTTTCACCCTCTAATTTTATCTCTCCTAAATAAGAACCAAATCTTTTTTTGAGCTCTATAATAAATTCTTCTTCAGACAGATCCATTAGCATTTTTGAAATTCCAGATTTTTCTGTCCAAACTATCGAAGAAGTATAGCCACCCTTCATCGGTAGAATTGCAAATGGACCGCCAGGAAAAAAACGCTCTACAGCTAAGTTTTGGTGATGCAGTTCATGCTTTACATTAAATACTATGCTACTTTGTTTATAATCAAATTTCACTGTCGGTATAGAAAATAACTCTGGTAGTTTAGAGTTTTTGCCTTCAGCGCAGATAAGTAGCGATGATATTAATTCCTGGTTATTATCAAGAATAACTTCCACATATCCTGAATCACAAGCAATTGTTTTATAGGAATATGGAGAGTATATATTTAGTTTATTCAGAAAATTATTGTTGATTGCATTCCATATAGTAGCATTGTTAATAACATAACCCATTGGTTCTTCACCAACCATTTTATGATTGTAATGCACAGTAACCGCATCTAATATGCATATATCAAGTATTGGCTCAGCTTCGCTTTCTATAAACTGCCAAATCCCTAATTTTTCCAATATTTTTTTCGAGCCTTGAGAAATAGCAAATGCTCGGTTGTCATCTACTACACGTGGTAGACTATTTTTTTCAATCACAGCTACAGACACAGAGTCACAACTGAGGCCAATTGCAGTAATAAGACCAAGTAACCCACCACCTGAAATGATTACATCATAATTCATTTTATTCACGCTAATTGTAAAATTATATTTTATCTATTTTGAAAATAGTTTAAACAAACTTTGTATACTATGAGTAAAAGACTTTAAGGTTTTCCTATATACAAATTAAGTCTCTTAGAACCTGTCTTGAAAATGGCTAAGCATAGAAGTAATCATATTAGATTTCTTGCATAACCCAAACTAAGTAGAAAAAAGGCAACTCCCCTGTCATCCCAGTAGCCCTTTCTTGTCATCCCAGTGCGTGACACTGGGATCTCATTTTACTTTATAATGATGTCATGGAAGTAGCTGACACTGGAATTCAGAAAAAAGGATGATGTCATTCTAGTCTGGAATCCAGCCTTTCCATAATCATCAAAACGTTGTATTTTAACATAAAACAGCTATTTTTATACTTAATAAAATTCCTGGATCCCAGACTGGGATGACACCCTTCTGGTAGACAATGTTCGTACAGTTGTGGATTCATTCGCGGTATAAATTCCGCTAACTAGTAGCGGAATGACGGTTTTTCAAATTATAGGTAAACCTAATCCACTTTAGCTATAACATCTTTAGCAATGTCTTCATAAATCTCTGCCAAATCTTCACTTAGCATTAAAGGATTTCCACAATCAGAAGCATGACATATTTGTGGATCCAGAGGAATCCTGCCTAATAGTTTGATGCCCAGCTCCTCAGACATTCTTTTTGCGCCGTCTTTTCCAAATATGTATATTTCTGAGTCATTTTGAATGAAATAACTCATATTTTCCACAATGCCAATAATCGGTATACTGAGCTTTTTAAGCATATCATAAATTTTGCGAGCATCGATTAAAGAGAGCTCCTGTGGAGTTGAAACTATTATCGCCCCGGTTAAGTTAAAATTTTCCATAAGACTTAAATGCACATCGCCAGTTCCAGGTGGTGTATCAACTATCAAATACTCTATATCGGACCACTTTGTTCCCATGAGCAGATTATAAAGTGCTTTTGTGATCATAGGTCCGCGCCATATTGCTGCACGATCCTTGTCAACAAAATAGCCGATTGAAATAGTATGCAGTCCATACCTTTCTATAGGTATTGCTTTTCCACCCTGTATTTCTGGCTTTAATTTTTCAGTGCTAAGCATTTTAGGAATTGAAGGACCATATATATCTGCATCAACCAGCGCAACTTTATGTTTCAACTTTGCTAATGAGAGAGCAAGATTTAGCGCAACTGTGGACTTGCCCACACCGCCTTTACCAGAGGCCACAACGATTATATTTTTCACTCCTTCGATATGTAATTTAGCTTTTTGTTGCCCAGTTTGTTTTTGACAAGTAGCAACCACGATCACTTTTGTCACCCCCGGTATAGCTTTAACAGCTTGCTCACAATTTCTTCTTAATTCTTCGTTTGCTTGCGTGTTACCGGCAACTTCAAGCGCAAAACCAATGTCCCCGCCTTTAATAATGATTGAGGATATTATGCCAAGAGCGATCACATCTTTACCGCTTTTTTGCTCTATGACTTTTTTTAAGTTCTCTCTTACAATTTCTTCGTTGATCATTAGACCTCTTACATAGCAGATCCCAGTGCGGAACATTTGTTTCGGAAACAGTATGTTAAATGTTATAGCAGGTTTTGCCTAGAACACAAGCCAAGTACTGGTTCACTTTATGACAGTATCATGAAAGTAGCCTCTTTCTTGTCATCCAAGTAGCCCCTTCTCCTGTCATCCAAGTAGCTTGACACTGGTTTACTTTATGATGATGTCATGAAAGTAGCTGACACTGGTTCTTTTTTTCTAGATCCCAGTGTCACGCACTGGGATGACAAAAAAAGGAGCACTGTAATGACAGCAGTCCCACGTCATACCGCGATTCATTCGCGGTATCTCTTAACATAGATCCCGCTAACACGTAGTGGGATGACGGTTGTCGGTGAACCTAAGTTACTTTAGCTACAAACATTAAGAAATTTACCAAATAAAAAAAAAGGCAAAAGAAGCCCCGTGGTTATTATCCGCTTTAAAATATTGGCGTTTTTTATGTTTTAAACGCTTGACAAGCGAGATAGTACGCTGCTACGAAAATTACCTGCAAAAAGAAACCTCTACTCCTTATTCTTTGCCCTTCCTGCACGCTTACGTTCATTTGGATCAAGGAATTTCTTGCGTAAACGTATAGATTTTGGAGTTACTTCCACCAATTCATCATCATCTATATACGCTATCATATCCTCCAGTGTCATTATCTTTGGAGGAGTGAGTTTTATGGCTTCATCACTACCTGAAGCTCTTACGTTTGTTAATTGCTTACCTTTTAGCACGTTTATCTCCAAATCATTGTCACGGCTATGCTGGCCGACAATCATGCCACAATATACCTTATCCTGTGGCTTGATAAACATAATTCCCCTGTCTTGCAAATTGAAAATTGCATACGCCACAGCCTCACCCTTATCTGTAGAAATTAAAACTCCATTGCGCCTTCCAGAAATTGGACCTTTATGTGGAGCATAACTATGAAATAAACGGTTAATTATGCCTGTGCCCCGAGAATCAGTTAAAAACTCTCCTTGATAACCAATTAATCCTCTTGATGGCACTAAAAACGTTAATCTTGTCCTACCATTACCAGAAGGTCTCATGTCAGTCACTTCACCTTTTCGGAAGCTGAGTTTTTCCATGATGATTCCACTATATTCATCATCTACATCAATTACTACTTCCTCTATAGGTTCAAGTTTTTTGCCATCTTCTTCCTTAAATAGCACGCGAGGGCGTGATACTGAAAGCTCAAAACCTTCTCTCCTCATATTTTCAATTAACACTCCAAGCTGTAGCTCACCACGTCCACCTACTTCAAACGCTTCACCACTTGATGCCAAAGTTACGGTAATTGCAACATTTGTTTCTGCTTCTGCATATAAACGATCCTTTATAACGGTTGAGGTAAGCTTTGTTCCCTCTTGTCCGGCAAAAGGTGAATCATTAACACTCAGAGTAATCGCCATCGTCGGCGGATCAACTGGAGTTGAGCTTACTGCAGTTGTAACCTCTGGTACTGCTATAGTGTCAGAAACTGAAGCTTTCTCAAGTCCTGCAATTGCAATTATGTCTCCCGCCACAGCTTGTTCTACTGGAATACGTTTCAAGCCAGAAAATGAGAGCAACTTAGTTAATCTCCCTCGTTCAATTACTTTACCGTCCAGATCAAGTACCTTAAGATCTGAATTGACTTTTGCAACGCCCTGATAAACCTTTCCTGTCAATATTCTGCCAAGAAACTTATCAGACTCAAGTAGAGTGACCAACATAGCAAAAGGGGCATTTTGATCATAAACAGAAGGTTTTATATAATCTATAACCGTTGAAAATAATGGGCTTAAATCTTTTCTTTCATCAGAAAGCTCCTTAGCACACCAACCATTTCTACCTGAAGCATACAACACTGGAAAATCTAGCTGCTCGTTGGTTGCATCAAGGTTAAAAAATAACTCATATATTTCATTTAATACTTCATCAATTCTGCTGTCTGGTCGGTCGACCTTATTGATTATCACAATTGGCTTCAAATTTGCTTTTAGTGCTTTTGACAACACAAATTTAGTTTGTGGCATGGGACCTTCCGCAGCGTCAACCAGCAGCAACACACCATCTGCCATGCACAATACCCTTTCTACTTCTCCACCAAAGTCTGCGTGCCCTGGCGTATCAATAATATTGATTTTTTCATCACCCCACATTATTGATGTGCATTTTGCAAGTATTGTAATTCCGCGCTCACGTTCTTGGTCGCCACTATCCATAACTCGCTCTTGAACTTCTTGATTCTCACGGAACGTGCCACTTTGTTTTAACATGTTATCAAGCAAAGTAGTTTTACCGTGGTCAACGTGTGCGATTATTGCTATATTACGGATCGATTTAAATTCGTTCATTTTCTATCATTTCAAAATTAATTTAGTAATAAGTATACATAAAATACACTTGGAGTAAATAACTAAAGCTGTGTATAAGTGCTGTGTTTCCAAGATATTATAGGATTACTTTGTTAAATATTCTCTACTCCCAGGTTTTGTTATGGGTAGTTGTTTTAATTCACTTGGAAGTTCTTCCTCGCTGTAGTTTTGGATGTTCAGTTCAATCAAAGATATGACAGGAAAAGGCAGTTTCGTTTCACTATTCCTCTTTATTAGAGAAGCTTCAGCAATGACTTTACCTCCCTCCCCTTCTGCACATTTCACTGCTTCAAGTGAAGATTTGCCTGTGGTTATCACATCCTCGATAAGTAATATTTTCTCACCCTTTTTGATCTTAAATCCACGGCGTAATTCAAACTTGCCATTAACGCGCTCGCAAAACATTGTCTTTATTCCAAGCTGCCTGCCAATCTCATAACCTACAACTATTCCGCCAATTGCAGGAGATAATATTAAATCTATGGAGCTATTTAATTCTTTTTTTATTTTATCTGCCAGTAATGCGCAAACTTTCATGGCTCTGCTTGGATTTTCAAAAATTTTAGCGCATTGTATATATGTATTGCTATGCAATCCAGAAGATAAAACAAAATGCCCATGCAAAATTGCTTCTGCTTCTTTAAATTCTTTTATTATTAGGTTGTTTTCGTCTAATATCATTTTTTAAGTTTCACTATTACATTCTTTATTAATTATCTGAGTGATACAAATATCAGACCACACGTTTATTGCAGTTTCAAACATATCGATGATTGTATAAATAGGCAAAATCAGTCCCATAATATGCAGAGGAACATTCATCGACATGAGATAACTGGTTGCCATAAAATAGCACCCCATCGGCACTCCAGCGTTACCAATTGCTGCACTAGTTGCTAAAAAAATCCATATAAACATTTCGCTTAAGGAAAATGCGCATCCATTCATCTCTGCAACAAACATTACAGTGATTAGTATAAATGCAGCACATGCATTCATATTAATTGTTGTACATATTGGTAAAATAAAGGACGACAATTTCTTTGGCACCTTTAGCTTATTTTGCACACAGTCTATAGTTGTTGGCAATGTTGCACTGGATGATTTAGAAAAAAACGCAAGTGTGAGTGCCGGCATAACCCCTTTCAGCGTTTGAATTGGTGATATGCCTTTATACCACATAAGTAGCGGTAAAATAAGAAATGCCTGCACAAAATTTGCAGACATTATGCAAACAAAATACCATAAAAGACTGTAGAACTCGCTACCACCTTTTAATTCGTGCAAAAAACATGTAATAAAAGACCACACAGCAAGTGGAACAAGCTTTAGTAACCCCTGAGCAATTTTAAGTAACATATCGAAAAGTGCAGAGAATATTTGATGTAATATGTCCTGCTTTTCTTTTGAAAGTGAAACAATAGCTCCACCCATCAAAAAAGCGATCAATATGCTACCAATAACGTTATTTTCAAGAAAAACTTGCACAAAATTCGAAGGAATGAGTGATTTTAAGTATGAAAAGTAACTGTAATTGTTATTATCCAAACTTCCTATCGTGTTACATATGAAATTTTTTTTCACTGGGTCTATTAGCAGGTAAAACAATAATGCAACAAACGCAGCTATAATAGTTGTAAGCAGCGTATAAAATAGTGTTTTCTTAACTAAGGTTTTAATTTCGATTGAGTCTTTAAGTCCTGAAATTGTGGAAACTATTGATAGAAAAACTAAAGGTAAACTTATTAATTTCAACAAACTAACAAATATGTCACTAAACAGCTTTGCTATTTCAAATATAACCTCACTGTTTAAATAGTAAGCAACTATTGCAAACAGTATAGAAAAGAGTATTGCAAACTTGTGCATTGAAAATAAAACTTCAAAGTAACATTATACAACAATTTTGCTGTTTTGGAATCAGATTGATAGACAAAATAACTTTACAAATTAGGAAAAGATAAGAGGATGCGTTTATTCGGAGACAGTAGACTTCTTGCATAACCCAAACTAAGTAGAAAAAGGTATCATCCGAGTAGTTGACACTGGTTCCTTTATGACGGCAGTGCCCAGATACTGGAATCCAGCCTTTCTGCAATCTCATCGAAAACGTTTTTCTATGCTAGTTTGCTTGTGAGCAAGCAAACTTTCCTGGATCCCAATGTCTGGGCACTGAGATGACACCCTACTTAACCGTCATACCGCGATTCATTCGCGGTATCTCTTAACATAGATCCCGCTAACAAGCAGCGGGATGACGATTGTCGTTTAGCCATAAATATTAAGAAATTTACCGAATAAAAAAAAAGGCAAAAGAAGCCCCATGGTTAACTAGTTATTTATATGTACTTCAAAATATTGGCGTTTTTTTTCTAAACGCTTAATAACCGCGATTCAGCCGCTTTTAAATGCGACTAACCTAAATTACAAACATTAAGAAATTTACTAAGTGGAAAAAAAGGCAAAGAAACCCTAAGGTAGCTAGTATTCAAATTCTCCCTTGTCTATTTGACGTCTTTTGCTGTCTTAAACGCTTTATAAGCGCGTTTCGGCTTGTATAGGTAGAAACCTAAAAGTTTTATAAAAACATGAGGTGCACATAGTGCAAAAAATTAAGCATGATTTACGCCAAATACATTAAGTTTTTTTGTTATTAATCCACTGCAGAGATTGCGAAGGTAAATAATTAGCTTCAGTTTCATGATAAGGGAGCTGGCGGAGTTTGTCAAGGAAGTTTTTCGTTTCTATTCCCAATAAAAGTTTATTATATGGTTATGCAAGAAGTCTAGTGGAATTGGCTAATATTTCTTAATTTAAATTCAGGTGCACTTAGCCCATTCTGGTGATAACAAATTGGAACAGATAAGGTATGATAACTAACTTTTCTGTGAGTATATAGTTTTGCCAGACACAACAGTACGTACCACGTGCCCTTTTACTTTGCGCCCATCGAAAGGGGAATTCTTTGATTTACTAGCAAAGTTGTCAGTTTTAATTTCCCATTCATGATTGAGGTCAACTAAAATTAAGTCTGCAGCAAGGTTTTTTTGTATACGACCACGTGATACGTGTATTATATCTGCAGGCTTATATGTCAATTTTGCAAGCACATCAAGTAGACCCATTTGCCCACTGTGGTAAAGTTCAAGTGAAAGGGGCAGCATTGTTTCAAGGCCAACAATACCAAATGCAGCATTTTCAAGTGGAAGATCTTTAGAATTACGATCATGCGGAGCGTGATCGGTTGCAATGCAATCAATCACACCTGTCTTTAAACCTTCAACCATAGCTAAACGATCTTCTTCAGTGCGAAGCGGCGGGTTCATTTTTGCAATTGCTCCATGTTGTTTTACTATATTTTCAGTCAAAGTGAAGTGATGAGGGGTTACTTCACATGTAACATTTAATCCCAAATCTTTCGCACGTTTAATAGCATCAAGTGAATCTTTTGAAGAGACATGTAGAATATGGTAGTGCACATTTTCCATATCTTTCATGAGCAGTATATCACGATTTACCATAACCGATTCTGACGCACTCAAGATTCCCTTTACTCCCAATTCTTCAGAAATTTTACCTTCGTTGATTGCACCACCTGCTGATAAATTTAAATCTTCTGCATGTTGAGCAATAGGAACACCCAGCATACTTGAATAAAGCAGCGCCTGTCTCATAATCATTGGGTTCATAACTGGCATGCCATCATCAGTGAACCCAACCGCACCTGCTTCCTTTAAAAGTGCCATTTCAGTCAACTTTTCTTCCGAAGTGGTAATTTTAGCGTAAAATTCAACGTTTACATGTGAAGTTTCAAGTGCTCTATATTTCAAATATTTAGCCAAAACAACGCTATCAATTGCTGGAACAGTGTTCGGCTGACAAACTACAGTTGTAACGCCTCCCGCAGCTGCAGATTTGCTGCCTGTATATATAGTTTCTTTATGTTCTTGGCCTGGTTCACGAAAATGTACGTGAATGTCAATAAGGCCTGGCATTAGAACAAGCCCTTTACAGTCTATTGTTTCATCGACCCCACTTGTTGAAAATAATGATTCACCAAAGTCAACAATTTTATCCCCTTCAGTCAATAATGAACCTTTTATATCAAGCTTAGTTTCGGGATCGATAACACGAGCATTAATATATGCAATTTTATAGCCTTCCTTTTGCCCTGTTTGCAGCAAATTCCAAGTTTGAGTCATTATATTTGAGTATCGATTATAAAATAAATCTAAAGTTTTTTTAACAAAATACAACCAAATAAAAACGCAGACTAAAGTTGCGAGAGCTGTCTTGAATTAAAATTGTCCCAAAAATTTGGCTCTTATAACCGAGTTACTTCAGTTTTAACGTTAATATGAAAAACTCTTAGCTCTGTTGAAGGATTTTCCAGTTGAATATCTAGCTCATTCTGTATGTTCGATAAACAAATCAAAGCTGAGTCAAAATTTTCATCACACTGCTTCGCTTCATGCATACCATCGATTATTTCCTCTAATTCTTCCACATCATCCATTTCTTGCGGCGCACTTTTTAATATCGCTTTTATTTGGTTTAAATTTTGACGAATTTTCTCCTGATATCCAGCAATTCTCTCTTGATATATATATCAATTATTTTTTGACATGCGTTGCCTCTAAATGGATGTTCTTTTTTCTCTTTTATGTAAGAACTTTGAAAGTCTTTACAGTTAAGGATTGCTTCTCTATGTTTTTTTATGTCATTAATTGCACTGACTATCGACTTATCTATTTTCTTCAAATTTTCTTCCCGTCCTTCTCTTTTAATTATACTTTTGGATTCATTTTTCATTTGGTTCATTTTGTCATACAGGTTTCTGCATTCTTTGTAAGATACCATTGGTTGTAATATTCCTTCTTCTACACCTTTATTGTAAAAATTCTTCAACTCATTACTTGATAGTATTGTTATAGCATCTTCCCTTTTGCCTTGTGATTTAGGATACTTTTTATTCAATGAACTAACATGATTTAACAAGAAATCTTTAACTAGCTCTTCCTTTTTAACTTCAGCTAATTTTTCTAGTGTTTCTATATATTTCAGAACTTCCGCAAAGAGCTGTCCACCAGATGGAGCAAATCCTTGAAGTGGTTTACTCTGAGCTTTATAAAAATCGGTTTGTAAAAAATCTTCAGCTTGTTTTTTTATTACTGAAAGTTCATTGAAGGCTTTTTCTGGATTGATTTTTCTCAAAATACCAACAGTTTTTCTAATCGCTTTTTCTCTCTTTTTATTATCTTGCTTTTCATTTAATATCAGATGTTCAGTTTTGGTAAAAGCATTACCTTGATCACTCTTTGCAATGTTACAAACGATGTTTTTTACAACTTTTTCAGTTGCTGCATAATCTATTTCTTTTGCAAAGCAGTCAACAAATGATTGCCAAACTTTTTTATTAACAAGCTTACTTGTCTTATTTTCAAAATCTTCTCTACTTTTGAATCCTAAAATAGTATAGAGATTTTTTTCAACTATTGGTTCGGCATGTTGTTTTGCCACTTTACCTTTTATATTGAATGGAAATTTACTAATCTTAGTTGTACCCACAATGTTACCTCAATATTAACGCTATCTATAAAAGTATAAAGTTTAATATTTAATTTTTAATTAATACTAGCACAGCTAACTACGGGGGCATTATGCTAGCATCAATAGCAAGCGTCAATTAACACTTTAACTTCTAACTTGTCATCAGTAATATTGTTTATATAAAAACTATAATTTTTTATGCCTGAACTTGGGAATATATTGCTACTCATAGCCTGCTTATTGTCTTTGACATATTTGTTTTTACCGCTTAGTTCTTGTCGGTTTATTACCACTGCCATATTTTTTTGTGTATCAACATCAATGGCTATTTTGATCTACTGCCACATTACAAATGATTTCTCACTCGAAAACGTATATTACCACTCACACACAACAAAACCTTTGATCTATAAGATTTGTGGAGTTTGGGGAAATAAAGAAGGGTCTATGTTGCTTTGGACATTAGTGCTTACCTTTTACCTATTTCTGATGGGTATTTTTACTGATAACGACAGTAAATTGAAGAAAGTATCCTTGATCACCCAAGGCTTGATTTGCTTTTGTTTTTTACTGTTCACTTTACTTGAATCCAGCCCCTTCACTAAAATGCCAAGCGTTGAAAAAGATGGATTGGGTTTTAATCCGATATTGCAAGATATAGGCCTTGCTATTCATCCACCGATATTATATTTGGGGTACCTTGGATTTAGCGTTCCTTTTTCGCTCTCTATAGCTGGATTAATTGCAAATACTGAAGGAAATGTTTGGGCTAAAATTG
This sequence comes from Wolbachia endosymbiont (group A) of Norellia spinipes, assembly GCF_964273535.1. Taxonomy (NCBI): domain Bacteria; kingdom Pseudomonadati; phylum Pseudomonadota; class Alphaproteobacteria; order Rickettsiales; family Anaplasmataceae; genus Wolbachia; species Wolbachia endosymbiont (group A) of Norellia spinipes. Next base: position 347,853 of record NZ_OZ187006.1, on the reverse strand, counting down.
TCAGGCCTTGGGTACTTATTTCTTGGTCGCTGCTCACTTTGGGCATCAGCTTGGGTAGCTGGTGGGCATATCGCGAACTTGGGTGGGGTGGATTTTGGTTTTGGGATCCAGTGGAAAACGTTTCTTTGATACCGTGGCTAATTGCAGTGGCGCTGACACATTTGTTGCTCGTTGTACGAAATTTCAATACTTTAAGGAATTTCGCTATTTTACTTACGCTTACAACTTTTATATTGAGTGTAACTGGAACATTTCTAGTCCGCTCAGGAATACTCACCTCAGTGCACACGTTTGCAGATGACTCAAGGTATGGACTGTATATATTAGCTCTACTTGGTGTAATTACAGTCAGTAGCTTAGTAATATTTGTAGTGTTTACGAGAAAAAATCGCACATCTTTCCAGTGCTCGACATTGGAATCCAGAAAGAAATCTGCTACTCAAGTGACAGAGGGTAGAAGATTCTTTTCACGCCTTACGATGATGCTGATGAACAATTTATTATTTATTACTGCCTTTTTCATCGTGTTCGTTGGCACTTTATACCCTACAGTGCTTGAGTATTTAACCGGTGAATTAATTTCAGTTGGAGCACCATATTACAATTCTTTATTTAATCCTATTGCACTGGCTATTCTAGTGCTCACCATGATCGGGCAATACTGCCTTTGGCAGGGAAATAGTCTATTGCCAATATTTCGTGAATACAGATTTTCATTCTGTAGTGCTGCAGCTATTTTGCCGTTTATCTTTCACATGGAGCTAATAATTGTGCTATCAATTACTATCTCCATAGCATTATTAATCTTTGTTTTAGAAGCATATAGTAAAAGAATTTGTTTATTTAAGGTAGCATTTGGTGAATCAATTTTATTAGCAAGAAAAGTTTCTAAATCCTACTATGCAATGATGGCAGCTCATGCTGGAGTGGCAATTTTAGTGCTTGGTATAGCTTATTCAGTTGGTTGGCAGGAGAAAAAAGAAAATTACTTAAAAATAGGGGATAGCATAACAGTCAATAAATTTAAAGTTACTTTACGAAATATTGAGCTAATAAAAGAAAAAAATTTCCATGCAGTGAGAGGTACAATGGATATCAGGAATTTGCTGAATAATAAGATATTGGGTGAGATAACCCCTGAATATAGATTTTACCTTGTGGAAGGTCAGAAAAATGTTGAAAGCAGTATCTACCACAATTTGCTTTCTGATATTTATGTTGTAATCGGTGAGATTGATAAGAGTAAGAGCAAAATCGCAGCTAAAGTGCACTATAAACCTGGAATGTCTATAATCTGGCTTGGATCCTTCCTCATCGCTTTTGGTTCGCTCCTTGCTGCTTTTCCTTTATTGAGAAGATTTTAATAGGACTCCTTTATACTATAACGAAAAAACTTCCTTGACAAACTCCGCCAGCGCCCTTATCATGGTATTGAAGGTATTCAGTTATCTTCATCTGTGCAGATTAAACAGCAAGAAAACAACGTAGTTGGCGTCTTATTTTTAATTTTTTGCACTATGTGCACCTTATGTCTTCACAATATTTCTAGGTTTTTACCTACACAAGCTGAAACGCGCTTATAAGTCGTTTAAGACAGTATAGTACGCCAATTTGCAGGATTAGAGAGTGACAACTAGCTAACGCGGGGTTTCTTTTGCCTTTTTTTCTGCTTAGTGAATTTCTTAAACATTTATAGCTTAAGTTAGTTGCACTTAAAAGCAGCTAAATTGCAGTGTTTAAGACTTAAAAAACGCCAAATACTGAAAATAGACAATGACTAGGGCTTCTTTTGCCTTTTTTTTGTTTGGTAAATTCCTTAATATTTATAGCTAAACGACAACCGTCATCCCGCTGCTTGTTAGCGGGATCTAGAGATACCGCGGCGGTATGACGGTTCGTGGCGGTATGACGGTTCGCGGCGGTATAGTAATTCGTCATCCCGCTACTTGTTAGCGGGATCTATCCGCGGCGGTATGACGTAGGACCGCTGTCATTCCAGTCTGGAATCTAGTTCTTATTGTACATTTACTTAGTGTAGAGTTAAGTTTCCTGGATCCAAGTAGTCTGGGCACTGGGACGACACCCTTTTGGATGGAAACCTCAGCTACTTTCATGACACCATTCTTTCTTCTGGATCCCAGTGTCAAGCACTGGGGTGACATCATAGGGGTACTAGCCTGACAACCGTCATCCCGCTGCTTGTTAGCGGGATCTAGAGATACCGCAGCGGTATGACGTAGGACTGCTGTGATACCATTATAGAGTGAACCAGTGTCAGCTACTCGGATGACAGAGAAGTCCAATCACAGAATAAACTAGTGAATTTTTTGAAAAGTATATAAAATTCAAGTGATTATTTTAAGTAAATAGCATGGCACTTAGACTCATTCCAGATAACCTCAATATCAAGTTTAGTAAATATAGGGATTTGACTGCACTCGTTAGCATTATTTTTATCATCTTTTCAATGCTCACTGTTGTGCTGCGTGGAGTGAACTTAGGCATAGACTTTGCAGGCGGAATTTTGATAGAGATAAAATCTTCAGATGAGAATCACTCTATTCTCGATGCATTAAAAGAAAATGGTTTTACAGTGCAGAGTTCAAAAGCGGGTGATAATTTAGTCATGCGTTTTAAAGATGAAGGAGATGAAGATAAAATCAAAAAGATAAAAAGCATACTAGAAGAAAAGCTAGGTAGCTCAATAAGCTATCGTAAAATAGACTATGTTGGCCCACAAATAAGCTCAACACAAATATTTGAAGGAATGTTATCCATGTTGATCGCAATTGTTGGAATATTTTTTTACGTTTGGTTTAGATTTAATTGGCAATGTGGATTCAGTGGAATAACAGCACTGATTCATGACGTGATTTTAACTGTTGGTTTTATTAGCCTAACTGGCATTGAGTTTAATATTTCATCAGTTGCAGCTCTCCTCACTGTCATTGGTTATTCAATCAATAACTCAGTAATTATATACGATCGGATTCGAGAGTATTGCAAGAGTGGTAAAAGTGGGCGGATGAGTGAGATAGTAGATGCAAGTATCAACGCTACATTATTTCGCACTATATTAACCTCGGGTACAACCCTTCTTGCTGCTCTTCCTTTGACATTAATCTGCACAGATGCAGTGAGAGACTTCAGCTTGATCATTTTTTTTGGTATTTTGATTGGCACTTGTTCTGCAATATTTATTTCTGCTCCTATATTAACCTACAGAGCTTTGATAAGTAGATTGTAGAAGTGTTTAGTCGCGGTATAATATCAACTTATTATCTCTTATAGTGAAATGAAAATACCTTAAAAAGCTCATTCCAAGTAGTGAATGAGACATAGAATGAGTGTTAACGCTCGCCTGTACATCATTAACTAAAAAATTCCCTATTTTAACCTGAGGGATGTGAACAACACCAGCTTTTATTTGACCTTTAGCAGTTTCATATATTTTAAAATCCTGAACGTTTTGTAAGTTAATACCAACATGTAATGCGTCTTTTTGTGATAGAACAATATCGGTTGCTCCGGTATCAAGCAAAAACGTTATATTGCGATCATTGACCTGAGCCTGAATATAAAAGTGTCCATCGTATGATTTCGTAAATTCGATACTTCCACTATTCTGACCACTATTCTGAATTCTCCCTTTATATGGTAAAAAAGTACTGAGAAATCTGTCGCTTAGTTTGTCCCTTTGTGAATCAATAAGCATTGAAGTGGCAGCTATTATTAGTAACCAAATAACTAGATTTTTCACCGCGTTCATATTGTTAAAATTTGAAGCTATTAAAATAAATTTTAAAGATTAGCGTTAAAAGTTATTATTAAAAATAAGTAAATTTCATTGTTTTAGTACAATATTTAATATACACTTTAAGAAGATATGTTTGATTTAATTTCATGTCAGAAGCAAAAAGTTTAATTTTAGCAGCTATCCTTTCAATGTTGATCATGGTATCTTGGCGCATTATTTATGATAATTTTTTTAGTGCAAACCACAACCAGCCATTGATTGAACATATCGAATCTTTTAACGACCTTGCTCCTATAATACACCAAAATCGTTCTGAAATTATTAATTCCACTCGAGAACAGAGGGTTAGTTTAACCAATAACATGATTAAAGGATCAATTTCTTTGAAAGGTGCAAGGTTTGATGACTTAATCTTAACTAACTACCACTTAGAACCGAGTTCTTCTTCTCCACAAGTGGTGTTACTGTCACCTGCAGAATCAAAAGATGTATATTTCGCAGAATTTGGGTGGCTCGATCCGAATGAAAAGATTAAAGTTCCAGATTCTAAGGCAGTCTGGCAAGCAGATAAACTCAATCAAAAAGAGGTCAATTTATTTTGGGATAATGAAAATGGCATTTTATTTAGAATGAAAATTAGCCTTGACGATAACTACATGTTTAAAGTTGAGCAAATTATTGAAAACAATACAAAAGATAATGTAGTTTTGGTTCCTTATGGTAGAATTAACCGTAAACGTGACAATATCAACGAATCTTATTGGATATCCCATGAGGGAGTACTGGGTGCATTTGATAATAAACTAGAGGAGTGGACATATAAGGATATTTCCAAAAAACATTTAATAAAAGCAAGCACGAGTGAAAAAAATTGGTTTGGTTTTGCTGATAAATACTGGCTTACAGCCATCATACCTGAGAAATCCGATAAAATAAATGTAAGCATTAAGCATACTAACGCTAATGATATTGATAAATTTCAAGTAGATTTTGTCAAACCTTATAAGAGCATACTTCCTGGCGCAAGTGTTTCTAATGTGAATTATTTTTTTGCTGGAGCAAAAAAGTTGAATTTACTGGATTCTTATAAGGATACTCTCAATATACCTTTGTTTGATAAAGCTGTAGATTTTGGTGTTCTTTATTTTATAACCAAGCCAGTGTTTTTACTGCTTGAATATTTTAACTTCGTTTTAAAAAATTTTGGCTTAGCAATATTATTGCTGACTTTAGTAATCAAACTTTTGATGCTTCCCTTATCTAATAGATCATATATTTCGATGTTCAAGGTGAAAAGCCTGCAGCCTGAATTAACTCGTATAAAAGAGTTGTATAAAAATGACAGCTTAAAGCAGCACAAAGAGACAATTGCGTTGTTCAAGAGAAACAATGTAAACCCAATGTCGAGCATTTTTCCCATGCTAATACAAATACCGGTATTTTTTGCTCTATATAAAGTATTATTTGTTACTATAGAGATGAGACATGCTCCTTTTTTTTTATGGATTAAGGATCTTTCAGCTCCTGACCCAACGAACATCTTTACATTATTTGGGTTGTTTAATTATAACTTTCCTATTTCTATAGGCATTTTACCTATAATTTTCGGTGCCACCATGATAATTCAGCAGAAGCTAAGTGAGAAAGATCAAACCAATAAAGATGATATTCAAGTAAATGTTATGAAGTTTTTACCTTACATTTCTGTCTTTATTTTTTCTTCTTTTCCTGCCGGCCTGGTAATATATTGGATATTTAGTAATATTATAACTTTAATTCAACAATCATTAATAAAGTTGTTTTTAACGAAAAAAGTGGTAGTAAATGTCGAAAATACTAATAGTTAATTCAATTTATTATGCTGAAATAGCAAACCTTTTGCTTGAAGGTGCAGTCGATAGATTAAAAGAAAGTCATGCAAGCTATGACATAATTGAAGTTCCTGGTGCATTTGAGATACCAGCTACAATTCTCTTTGCAGTAAAAAGCAAGAATGCTAATTATGACGGTTATTTAGCTCTTGGGTGCGTGATTCGCGGTGAAACTGATCATTATCAATACGTTTGTAAAGGGGTAATCGAAGGTTTAAATGAGGTTGTTATGCATTATGCAATACCCTTTGGTATGGGCGTAATTACCGCTGACAGCAAAGATAAAGCACTAGTTAGAGCTGACAAAAACAAAAAGAACGTTGGTGGCCATGCAGCCTCAACTGTTTTGCATATGATAGATTTACACAATAAATTAAAATAATGGAGGAAAAACCAGTAGATAAAAAGTGGCGCATAAAAAGAAGTACGGCAAGATTTCTTGCTGTACAAATTGCTTATTCAAATATTTTCGTAGGTTATAACAAAAGCACTTTTAAACTGGAAAATTGTGAGCTTAAGAACTACATAAGTAAGTTGAAAGATATATTTGAATGTGAAGAATTTGAACATCAGTTCTTAGAAAACTTGTTATATAAGGTTATAAAAAGCAGTGAAGAATATGATAAAATAATAGAGTCTTATTTACATCCAAGCTGGTCCCTCTCACGTTTAAATCTTATAAGCTTATCTATCTTGCGTGTTGCAATATGTGAGTTAGCTAATTGTGATACGCCAGTTCCAGTTGTCATTAATGAATATACTAACATTGCATCTGATTTACTTGATAAACCAAGCGAAATTGGTTTTATTAATGGGTTATTGGATAAGGCAAAAGATGCAGTTAAATTAAATAAAAATCCTTAGCAGCTTCTCACAACTATATAAAAGTTAAGGCAATTTCCATAATAAATTTAAGTAACTGACACTGAAAAATAAAGAGGCAGACTTAATCTACCTCTTTTATACTTAGCTGTCTAGCTTTTTGCTTTTTCTTCAGAAGCAACTTGTTCAACAATAAGTGAGCCTAAATAAGTGTTAACCTCTTTAGCATCATCTTTGTCTAAACCTAATGTTTTATTCCACTCTGTTTTATTTACTGCCTCGAACTCACCTTCTTTGTTTTTCACTTCTAGTGAACTTATACTTAATAATAAAGTATTGCCTGCTGAACTGAAAGACCCAACAATAATACGGTAGTTCTTGCCTTCTAAGCTGAAGTCTATATAACATTTACCTTTCATCTTATCTTTTTCATCTTTAACTTGGTTATTCTTTTTTATTTCCTCATACACCTCTTTTGTTACTAGCAATGCTGCTTGTTTATCATCAACAACAATCTTCGGAGCTTTCAACTCAGATATTTCGTTATTTTTGCTGATGGCATATACTGCTAAACAAATCAGTGCAACAGCAACAAATGCTAAAACACCCATTCCAAGTGGTGTAGCTGCAAAAGCTGCAAGTGGAGCTAGCATGGAAGTTGAAGACACCCAATATGGTGCTGAAAGTGCTACTGCTGCGCCTATGACATACAAAGAAGTAAGTGCAACAAGTGCAGTGTTTGTTTTGTGGAACTGACCTCGATGATTTTTGAAAGTTAGCATAAACGACCTCATTTAATAAAATATTAATATGCTTAAATTGTATATAAAAGAACTGTCATAGTCAAGCTTTTTCGCAAATTACCTGCCACTTGAGCCAAAGCCCCCTGCATTGCGACCGGTTTCTTCTGTGCAGAATTCTTCTCTGTCATCCCAAATTACCTGAGATACAGGAGAAATAAGGATTTGTGCAATTCTATCTCCTCTTTTTATCTCATACGACTGATTACTTAGATTAATTAGGCAAATCTTCACCTCACCTCGATAATCAGAGTCTATAGTGCCCGGAGAATTTAAGACAGTGATTCCATGTTTTGCAGCAAGACCAGAACGTGGGCGGATTTGCCCCTCAAAACCGTTTGGTATTGCAATCACAATTCCAGTTGGAACAAGTAATCTCTCAAGTGGATTTAAAACAGCAGAGTCATTCAATGCAGCATAAAGATCCATACCAGCACTCTGCGTAGTTGCATAACATGGAAGAGACAAGTCTTCTCCGTGTGATAATCTCTTTATTTCTACTTTAATTTTACTTCTTTGCACTCCAATTTACCAACTATGAAGATTCAATTATAGCATGTAAATTGTATCTGCAAAAGTAATAAATGTTACATCGTAAATGATGTCATTCTAGTGCGTGACGCTAGGCCATAAAATAAGTTTTTCGTTTCTATATGCGCTACCTTAAGACTTTAATTATACAACGTCTTAACGCACTTAACCCCATCGACATATAAATTTGCATGACTTTTTTGAGTATTAAGCAATGCAAGTCCAATGTTGCCTACACTAGAGCGCAGTTCCCCTATTTCCTCATTATTTTCATTTGTCACTTTAGTGCCAATATCTGGAAGTGCGTTATCCCCCTCAACAAGATAAAGTTTTCTTCTGAATATTTCTTGTCTGCTCATTCGATTTACGACTTCCTGACCTACGTAACACCCCTTATTAAAGCTTATACCGTTTGCCTTATCGATTAAATATTGCAATGGGAACGATGAATTTTGTACCATATCTTTTGCTCCATCTGGGACAAGGTTTTTAATTCTAACTTTTTCATACTGAATAAAATCTCCAACCGGTTCTTTTATTTTATCTTTATGTATGATCCTCATTCCTAGCAGCTTGTGCCTTGGATCTTGAAAAATAACTTGTGACTTACTACTACACTCCGCCAACTTAGTATCAAACAAAACTCCAACCTTATATAGTGCACTAATGTCTTTAATTTTCACTCTCAAATAAGTTTTAAGTAAATCTAGTTTCTCGATTATTTGCTGTAAGTGCACATTTTCGCACTCTAAGAAAATATATCTACCATATTCAATAAGAAAAAAATCATATAGGTATTTTCCCTGAGGGCTAAGCAATAAAGAGTAAATAGCTTTTTGGCTATCTAGCTTATTAATATCATTGGTTATAATGCCCTGCAGAAAATCTCTAGTGTCAGGCCCATATAGCACTATCACACCACGACTTAAGAATGGTATATAACTCATGAAATCTCTATAAATAAACCTAAATTTTATTATATAACATTAGGCTCTTTTAGAAACTGCTTTTGGCGTGCATATTTTATATGGTGTGCATATTTTACAAGCTCCAGCCCTTGAAATCTAACTTACGAGTATATATATAAAGTTATAGGTTAATTTGTTGAGAGGAAAAGCAAATGTCAAGTATAAGTTTAAATGTATTGGATGATAGCGTGCTGATCAAGCCTATTAGCGAGGAAAAGCAGGGTGGAATTATGCTTCCATCAAGTGCTGAAAAGAAACCTACTAAAGGTGAAATTGTAGCAACTGGTGAAGGTTCACGCAACTCAAATGGCGAACGCATAGCTTTAACTGTAAAGGCTGGTGATAAAGTGTTCTATCGTCAATGGGCTGGTACAGAAATAGAACATAATGATGAAAAGCTTATCGTGATGAAAGAGTCCGATATACTTGCCGTCATTAAATAGCAGTCTTTATTTTACTAAATTGAAACAAAGCGCAACATGGCGCATTGTAAATGGTTTTATTATAGTTTTCTAAATTTTTTATTAACAAGAGGTGATAAAAATGACTAATGTAGTAGTATCAGGTGAGCAGTTACAAGAAGCCTTTCGTGAAGTCGCAGCAATAGTGGATTCAACGGTAGCAATAACTGCGGGACCTAGAGGAAAAACAGTAGGGATTAATAAGCCCTATGGAGCACCAGAAATTACAAAAGATGGTTATAAGGTGATGAAGGGTATCAAGCCTGAAAAACCACTAAATGCTGCAATAGCAAGCATCTTTGCCCAAAGTTGTTCTCAATGTAACGACAAAGTTGGTGATGGTACAACAACGTGCTCAATATTAACTAGCAGCATGATCATGGAAGCTTCAAAATCAATTGCTGCTGGAAACGATCGTGTTGGTATTAAAAACGGAATACAGAAGGCAAAAGATGTAATATTAAAGGAAATTGCATCAATGTCTCGTACAATTTCTCTAGAGAAAATGGATGAAGTAGCGCAAGTTGCGATAATCTCTGCAAATGGTGATAAGGATATAGGTAACAGTATCGCTGATTCCGTGAAAAAAGTTGGAAAAGAGGGTGTAATAACTGTTGAAGAGAGTAAAGGTTCAAAAGAGTTAGAAGTTGAGCTGACTACTGGCATGCAATTTGATCGCGGTTATCTTTCTCCGTATTTTATTACAAATAATGAAAAAATGATCGTGGAGCTTGATAATCCTTATCTATTAATTACAGAGAAAAAATTAAATATTATTCAACCTTTACTTCCTATTCTTGAAGCTGTTGTTAAATCTGGTAAACCTTTAGTTATTATTGCAGAGGATATCGAAGGTGAAGCATTAAGCACTTTAGTTATCAATAAATTGCGTGGTGGTTTAAAAGTTGCTGCAGTAAAAGCTCCAGGTTTTGGTGACAGAAGAAAGGAAATGCTCGAAGATATAGCAACTTTGACTGGTGCTAAGTACGTCATAAAAGATGAACTTGGAATCAAGATGGAAGATCTGACACTTGATGATCTTGGTACTGCTAAAAATGTTAAAATTACTAAAGATAATACCACAGTTGTCAGCGAAAATAGCGATTCTGACAGTGTGAAAGCTAGAATCGAGCAGATCAAATCTCAAATTGAAACTTCAACTTCTGATTATGATAAAGAAAAGCTAAGAGAACGTTTAGCGAAATTATCAGGTGGTGTTGCTGTGCTAAAAGTTGGTGGAGCAACTGAAGTGGAAGTTAAAGAACGTAGAGATAGAGTTGAAGATGCGCTGCATGCAACAAGAGCTGCAATTGAAGAAGGCATAGTTCCAGGTGGTGGAGTTGCACTTCTTTATGCTTCATCTGTTCTCGACAAATTAAAAGGTGCAAGTGACGAAGAGCAAATAGGCATAAACATTATTAAGAAAGTTCTCAGTGCTCCAATTAGAAGGTTAGTTAAAAATGCTGGTCTTGAATCTGCTGTTATCATTGACTATTTGATTAAGCAGAATGATAAAGAGCTTATATACAACGTTGAGGCTATGAATTACGCTAATGCATTTACAGCTGGTGTGATTGATCCAGCAAAAGTGGTGCGTATTGCTTTTGAAACAGCGATATCTGTTGCGAGTGTGCTGATTACTACTGAATCTATGATAGTTGATGTACCAAGCAAAGAAAATGCTTCATCTCCTATGGGCGCAGGAGAAATGGGTGGCATGGGTGGATTCTAAGTAGAGTGAAACCGTGGAGCAATTGCTCCACGGTAGTTCCAAAAAATCTCACATTTTACTATTCATTAAAGGTAATACGTTTGGTGCAGAAAGGCACTACTGTTTGCATCCGTTTCACCCCTTTATATTGTGGTTGTCTAATAACAAAAAGGCAGCATAAGAAAACTATAATCCCTAGTATATTTATACTATAGCTGACCCAAGCAACACGTCATACCGCGATTCATTCACGGTATCTCTTGGCATAGATCCCGCTAACACGTAGCGGGATGACGAGCTTATTGTCATGCTGCCGCGAACCGTCATACCGCGATTCATTCGTGGTATCTCATCCGCTAACACGTAGCAGGACGACAGCAATCCTACGTCATACCGTGATTCATTCGCGGTATCTCGGCATAGATTCCGCTAACAAGTAGCGGAATGACGAATTTTTGTTTTTCAAATTGTCGGTAAATCTAAGTCAGTTTAGCTATATGTGTTTTCCACAATGACTTATTCTTTTCACCCATTTATATTACAGTTGTATATATTAGAATAATGCTATATTAATAAATAATCTATATAATGCTATTAAATATAACACTTAAAATCTAAATCACTTTCTCTATAAAAGGAGAAATTTGCCTTAATGAAAATACATATATATTTAATATTGTTTTTATTTTTTTCTTGCACCCAACTATATGCTGACGAGGAAATTGCAAAATTTGATTTACTTATTGGCGAGATAAATGAAGCAAACCTCACTCTTAAAGGTGCAATAAAGGTTACAGTAGAACCAGGCTGGCACATATATTATAAAGATCCTGGAGATTTCGGTCTTCCCACTTCTTTTGATTGTAAGGGTAACACATTAAACATAGATATTTACTGGCCTACTCCAAAGGAACATAGAGATAAAGTAGGAAGAGAGATATTTATCAGTAACGTATATAAGGATATGGTATTATTTCCCTTTAAGATGAATGTGTTTTCAAATCAAGGGTATATTGACCTTAACTTTCATATAAATTATGCGATATGTAAAGATAGGTGCATCCCTAAAAATGTTGAGATAAAAACCAGGCAACCACTAAAGGATTTTATAGATTCTGATATCAATAAACTTATAAATGAGTGGTATGAAAAATAGGGTTCTCATGGGGTAGGTGTCATTCCAGTGCGTGACACTGGAATCTCATTTACTTTTTTGTTCACTATGTGAGGAACTTGGGCCTACAAGTATATAAACATAATGGTTTCGCATAAAAAATTTAGATCCCAGTGTCACGCACTGGGATGACAAGAAAAGGTTTCTAGAATGACGGAAACGAAGTCATACATAGAAAATAGGTTAGGTATTCTCAATTTTTGTTGTATACTTAAATAAAAATCTCACTTTTACAGATGGATACAGTAAAGTTTGTTTTATTACTGCCAACAATATTACTCATGCTAGTTGCTGGTGTTTACCTATCGGTTAAACTAAAATGGCTACAGATATTTAGATTGCCGTACGCCCTTTCACTCATTGGAGTTAAAAGAGGGGAAAATAAATTTTCTTCTATAGCCGCCCTGTTTACAATCTTAGGGGGAAATTTAGGAGTAGGAAACATTTCAGGAACTGCTGTTGCTCTAAAAACCGGAGGACCGGGCTCTATTTTATGGATCGCAATAATTATTGTTATCACTTCTGTGATAAAATATGTCACTTGTTATCTAAGTATAAAAACCAGAAAGGAAAAGAACGGACGGTTTATAGGTGGCCCTGTAGCCTATATGGCTGATGCATTTAATTCTAGAAAAGCTACAATTGTGTTTCTGGTTGTTATGATGATGGTTTCAATAACAGCTGGTAACCTTGTTCAGGTAAATTCTCTATCAATACCACTTAACATGATAGATGTGCCTGTAGTCATTGGTGGCATTGTAATGGCCATAATATTTTTTGTTGTTGCAGTTCTCAGCTTAAAAAAAATTAAAATTTTTATATCGGCTATGATACCGATAATGACGGTAAGTTACCTCACACTTTGCGGTATCATATTATTTAAGTTTAGTGAAAATATCCCTCCTTCTCTAAAATTAATAACAAGCAATTTTTTGACAGCTAGTAGCTTTAACTCTGGTTTATCTCTAGGTTTGATTTTAGAAATGTTGACTATTATTCAAGTCGGAACTTTGCGAGGTATTTTTGCAACAGATATAGGGCTTGGCCTCGAAGGAATCGTACATTCTTCAATTGTTCCTAAGAAAAATAATAATAAATTTATTATTGAGCAGAGTCTAATTACAATAATATCGCCTTTTATAGTTGCATTTATAGTGTTTATTACAACAATGGTACTGCTTGTCACAGATTCTTGGGTCACTGATTTAGAGAGTACTAACATGTGCATATTTGCTTTTAGAAAAGCTATGAATTGGCCCTATATTGACTATTTAATTATGGCCATAATGTTTTGTTTTGCCTTTACTACTATTTTTACTTGGTTTTTTTGCTCAAAACAGACAATACGCTATGTGTCTATGGATAATAAATACACTAAAATCTGGATTGTAATTTTTACCATGATCATTCCGCTTGGTGCAATAGGTAAAGTCCGATTGCTATGGGATGTCGCTGATATCTCGATTGCTGCTTTGTTATTTATCAACATACTCGCTATACTCAAGCTAACTTCTCAAGATCCAGAAGTGTTTACTGTGAGCAACAGATATTTAAAATTAGGCGCCAACTAAAAGTTGCCATCTGAGTAACAACACAACCTTCCTTAATAAAAATTCAACCAATGCTCGTGATAATTATATTAGCTAGTATTAGCTAGAACTAAAGGCAGAGGGTTATTAGTGAGGGGGTATATGAATACTAACAATATACAACAAAAACACATTTATAATGAGCGCGTTCAAGAATTTTTTCCTTTATTTGATGAAATAAAAAAGGAAGACGACCTAATTTATAATGTTAGAGTTGATTTTAACACAGTAAAGTTTTTAACAGAACACGCCGACTGGAATTGGGACGAAGATGAAAACAAAAATAAAGCATGTGGAGTTATTCTTCAGGAATGCAACAAGACAGCTAGACAAGAGCTTGAAGATAAAGCTAAAGAAGAGTTGAATAAATATATTACTAGTGCTAATAACATTAATGATGATGTTGAAGATAAAAAAGTTTCAATATACGGTAATCATGCCAGTATTACACTGGAGGATAACAAGAAAGAGTTCAAAATCAGCGAATTTTTAAACAGTGATTTTTGTCAGAAGAATGGAATCTCGGGATTTTCAACGTTGCATAGTGATGGAAAGAGCGGAATGCATGGTTTTGTTGCCGAGGAAGGAGGGAAAAAAATAAGACATTATGTCGTAACCGATGGTTCATATGAGATGACTCTGAAATGGTATGCGAAAGGGGAAGAATGCAAGATCAAAATTAAGATTGATGCTAACGGTGTAGACCTTGTTAAAGGTGATGATTTTTCTCTAGAACGGTTAGAAGCGAATCAAGATGTAAAAATAGGTGGTTTATTCTTGCATGAAATAAAATTCAGGGAAAAAGGAAAAGTGAATGAGGTGCAACATGACGGAAAAGACAATCAAGCCCTTAACAAATCATCTGAAATCGCAATAAAAAGTAACAGTAGAGATATTGAGCAAGAGGTCAAAAAACCTGTTCAAAAACACCAAGCTACTCATATGAATCGAGAAATTGGGTCTCAGACCCCTTCGCTGCCACCACTTAGAACTACACCTGAAAAAGATGTTTTCAATGAGCAAGGGAGTGGAAGCCAAAAACCAGATAGAAGTGAGCAAACACCTAATAATCAGCAACAACCTAAAACCCAGCAACAAGAAGGAAATAGCAAAGGCGATCTATTACAAGACATCAGAAATTTCAAGAGAAACAGCTTACGGCGCACTGGTGTTGTTGATGGTAGCGGAGCATCAATGGAAGGAGGCAGGAAAAATGAATCAACGTCTTCTATATTAGAAACATTAAAGGACAAAGTTCCTTACTTGCCTTATTTAAATATACATGAACATGACAGTGATAACCGTGGTGCCAGTGATGCTGAGTGGGAAGAAAGTAAACAGCCACTTTCTGTTCCAAAACCCAATAGCAAAAGTGACTCGGGCTATTCACCTCAAATTCATGCTCAACCTCAAGTAGATCCTGAGCAGCCAAAGAGGAGCTTAGAGAACATTGAACAAAGTGACCAAACTCCACCTGAAAATCTTCTTAAAGAAATCAGAGATAGATCACAGCAAGATAATAGAGGATTAAGGCAAGTTGATCCTACTGATAAACTGTCACAAGATAAAGAAGATGGGTTGCTAAAAGACAGTTCAACAGATGCAAAAACAAACGATTCGGGCTATTCATCTCCAACTCATGCCAATCATGGACAATCTCAAGTAAATCCTGGACAGTTAAAAGCGAGCCTAATGAATGTTGAACAAAGAGATGACACTCTACTTACGGAATTTATCAGTAAGTTGGATAAAGAAACTCAGAAGTTCCCACTAAAACCGGTGGATCAAAAAGGAATTAGTGAACAAACCAAAGAACATTTATTAGCAGCAGGATTGTTAAAAGACAGTTCAACAGACATAAAAACAGTGGCAGAACAAGAAAACAATGACACTAATTCAATTGTAGATAAAAATAGTAATCTATATAAATTACTAGAGAAAGATGAAGCACAACTGAAAATTGGAGTAATAGAAGAAGAAAGAAAAGATACTTTAACGGAACACACTGATAGTTATGATCGCAATAGAATTGCATTAGGTAACAGAAATAAAAGGCCACTGGATTGGACTAAACGTATTGCTGAGTCACAACAAGAAAAAGATACCAATAAAGGTATTTCAATATAAATTGAGGTTAGGGAATGTTCAAAAAAGCATACGCGTCAAGTTAAGGCCCAATATAGCACCATTCTGATACAATGTTGAACATTTCTTTTTGCATTTTGAATTCTATGGTATTTTGTTTAACATTGAAGCAAGAGTCCAGGCACTGCCTTTGTGTTTGAGGCAAAACCGGCTATAACACTTAACACACTGCCTTTGCAAACAAATGTTCGTACAGCTATATGCTGCACACTAGAATAACAGAAAGCAGAAACCTTACTTAATTGGTTTAAAGTGATTAGCACCCCTTCCCTTTTGAAGAAAAACACTCAACTATAGGAGAAATAATATATTCATTCACTTTTTTAGCAGCAAATGATGTAGCTATGATTGCAAATATCCCTGCAATTGGCGCTATGGCTCCTATTGCCGCACCTGTTAAAGCTGCAGAGCCTATTCCAAGCATTGCACCAGGAAAAATAGCAGTTGCGGCTGCAGCAAGGCCAACTCCAATTGCAGCGCTTGCAACGCATAAAACGGCCATATTGAAAAGATCTTTCTTGGAGCATTCTCCTTCGCATATATCACATGCAGTCAATAATATTACAGGAACGTCAGCAATAATTCCAACTATAACCAAAGGTGACAAAGCTGTGAAACTCAATCCCAAACCTGTAAGTGCACCTATTACTGATGCTACACCTAAAAGTATTAAATCTCCTTTATCCATACAACCTCCCTAATTAATTGATATATTACCATTTGTTCATATTTCTGTAAAGCAGAAAATTTTAGTGGGGCGAGCGACCAGGATCGAACTGGCGACATTCAGTACCACAAACTGACGCTCTACCAACTGAGCTACGCCCGCCAAGATATAAAATATCTAACATACGAGCGCAAATAGTCAATTGATTATTTAACTCTCCTTTTGTAGAGGGTTTTAAGTTTAGCCAATAAATATTTTCATTGATACTTTTACTATTATAGTTAATTGTATTGATACTAATGAAGTAGTGGTATGTTTAAAAGTATTTTCACATTTAGTTTTTTTACGGCTATTTCAAGGATCTCAGGGTTAATAAGAGATGTATTGATTGCTACGGTTATTGGTGCAAACTCTCTTGCAGACATATTTTTTTCTTCGTTTCGTTTTGCCAATCTATTTCGCGCATTTTTTGCAGAGGGAGCATTTACCACGTCCTTTATAACGTTATATTCAATAGAATCACACGATGATAAAAAGGCATTTAATTTTGCAAGTAGTGTAATATCCATTACGTTTATTATCTTAGTAATTTTTTGCCTTATCATGCAAACTTTCTCCCCTTATATGATTCAAATTTTTGCTCCTGGATTTGACCAAAGTAAGTTTACCCTTACTGTTACTTTATCAAGAATTATGATGCCCTACATAATCTTTGTTTCAATTGCATCACTTATTGGTGGAATGCTGCAAGTAAAGCAGCATTTTGCTTCAACAGCTATTGCACCAATCGTTTTGAATCTCTGTTTAATCATCAGTTTGTTTGTGCCTTACATAAAAACTCCAGCGCACAACCTTTCTATAGCTGTCCTTATAGGAGGAATTTTCCAGCTACTTTTGATACTATTTAGTGCATACAAGTTAAAGGCAGCTTTTTCTTTTAGCCTTGAATTAAGCAATGAAGTAAGGTTGTTTTTTAAGCGTGTGATACCTGCAATTATCAACAATTGTGTAACTCAAATAAGTGTATGGATTGACACAATCATGGCGAGTTTTATACCAAATGCGGTGTCCTATATATATTATGCCGATAGACTAAATCAACTACCGCAGGGAATAATCGGTACTGCAATCGGTACAGTGCTTCTTCCTTTAATTTCAAAACAGGTAAATAATACTGAAAATATAGTCAAAATACAGAACAAGGCTCTCAACATAGGATTAATGTTAATTATGCCAACAACTGCTGCCTTTATTATTATTCCCGACATAATTTTACTTACGCTTTTTTCTTACGGCCGGTTTGATCATTATGCAGTGCAGCAAACTGCTCCCACGTTAATAGCATTTTCTCTTTCTTTACCTGCATTTATTATAAATAAAGTATTGCTACCCACGTTTTTTGCTAAAGGCAATCTAAAAATACCAACTATGTTCTCACTAATGTGCCTTGGAATTAATGTAGTGCTAAACCTTTTGTTAATGAACGAGTATCAGCACACGGGGATTGCTATCGCTACTTCCGTTTCCACTTGGATAAACTCCATTCTATTAATTAGTTATTTAACAATAAATAAAATATATAAGGTTAGCCAAGCGTTATTGTTAAATATCATGAAAATTTTTGTAGCAACGGTAGTCATGTCAATAGCCCTTTATATTTTTAATTCTTTGTTGGCAGGATTATTTTTTGATAAAATATTGGCTCGTATTGTTTATTTAACGACTTTAATAGCTTTGAGTGTTATTGTTTATTTTGGTATTCTCTATTTAATGTTTAGAGGAAATTTGAATAATTTGAAATATGTATAAACTAGATCTTTTGCTAAAGGAACAGCAAACGGTGTCATCCCAGTGCTTGACACTGGGATCCAGATATAAAAATATTTGCAAATTATGCAATAGACAACAGATTCTAGGAGCATACGCTGAAATAATGCCCATGATGAAAATAAGATGGATCCCAGTGTCAAGCACTGGGATGACAGGAGTGGGTGCTGGGATGACAAAGATAGACATTGAGATGACAAAGGTAGGAAATAGAGTAACTCCATTGCAATTAAGAGGCATATTATGAAGCTCTCAATATACGCCATATTATCAATCTCGCTGCTATTAATTCTCATGCACGTTGCTGCAACTTTTAAGGATTGGAGTGGCTACAGGAAATATATCATAAAAGAGTTGGAGAGAACGTATGATGCTAAAGTGCATATTGGAGGGAAAGTTGAAGTTTCACTCATTACTCCAAAGCTCACTATTCATAATGTATATATACAATACAACGAAAATAAAGAGCAAAAGCTATCAGATTTAATTAGTGTAAGAAAAATTGAAATAAGGCCATCGTTCCTATCGTTGCTTTTATTCTCGTTGCAACCAAAGTCAATCACATTGTTTGGCATGAAAAGCAATAAAGAAAATTTAATTAATATTATAAATACAAAAGCCAGTGGTAACACAGTCGATATAGTAATAAAAGACAGCCAAGTAAGTTTTAAGAATGATTTCGCTAATTATAGCAGCATTGTTAATATAAAGGAAGTTGCTGTAAAAAAAAATAGGCAATTCTCCGGTAAAGTAAAGGTAGGTGATAATAATTACGATTTTTCAGGAAAGGTTGATATCACAAAAAAGAATGTACACATTAGTGTTGAATCAAATTTTGTAAATTTGCTATTTACAGGTAATAGAAATCAAGAAGAACTCCAGGGTAATTTAACATTAACAATTAATAACAGTTCCGGTTCTGTGGGTGATTTAGCAAAAATCATTAATCTTAGCTTTCTCTCTTGTGTTATTCCTAGCGAAAATATCAAGATATCATCCAATATAAGTCTTAATGAAAGTGAGTTTACGGCAACTGACTTAAAAATTGATTCCAAAAGCATGCAAGCCAGCGGTACAATACAAAATGATAGAAAAAGCGATCACACTAATTTCAATATTAGCTTCAGTAAAGTTGACTTAGATTCCATACAAGACAATTCACAAAAAACAACGAATATAAAAGACCTTCTGGAATGTTTTAGAGCAGTTGTGCCAAAGAACTTGAGCTTAAATTTTAATATGGAAGCTTCTAACATTCAATATCAAAACAAAATATTGGACAATTTCCGTGCTGTACTAAAATCCACTGATGGCAAAGTAAAAGTTAATACGCTTCTTAAATTTCCTGGAATCAATAATATATCTTACTTATCAGGAGAGATCTCAAACAATAATGTCCTATCTGAATTCAACGGTGATTTGTTAGTAGAAGGAAATAATTTTGAGTCATTCATTTCATGTTTTTTTCCTTCTATAAAGATGAAAGAAAACCAGAAAAATCAATTTACACTAAGTTCTAAACTGCACCTTGCACCAAGAATATTATCTATCTCAGACATTAGACTGCTAAATAATAAGGAATCCTTGCAAGGGTCAATTAGAGTAAGCCACACAAAAAAACGCAGTGTGGTTGATGGTAAATTTAGCATGCATAATCTTGATGCAGATAAATATGATCATTCATTATTTAGCAGTTTATCTAAAATGCAACGGCTGAAAAATTTTCAGTATGATGCAAATATAAAGGCCAGTGTTAATAACCTTACATTGAATGATACGAAAATTAAAAATTTGGATTTTTTGCTGAAAATGGAAAAAGGTAAGCTAGTTGCAGATAAAATAAAACTATCTGGAGAAGATTTCGATATTACCGGCAATGCAAAAATATTAGTAGATCAAAAATACGCCAAACCTTTATTAGATGTGAACCTTACGGGCAATAAATTTAATGGAAATATCTTTAAATTACCAAATTTAGTAGAGGTAAAAAGAAATTCAAGAAATGAGATAGATCAAATTCAATGTTCAACAAAGCAGCTTGATTTTTTGGATGACAAAGAAGGCTTTGATGCAAATGTGCAAATCAATACTGCAGAATTTAAAACCGAGCAGAATGTTTTGAAAGATTTTAATTTGGATGCGGTAATGAGAAACAACGTTATCACTATCAGGCAGGCAAGTTACGTATTAGAACACGGGCAAGTGTTTTTTCAGGGTTATTTAAGATCAGACTCAATGAATACAAGATTTTCTATTGTAAATTTGGACACTAAAAAGATTGGTAAGGTTATAGGAATTGACAATGTAAATGGTCAGATAAGCTTAAGTGGTGCAATCAAAACTCAAGGAAAAAGTTTTCATGATTGGGCTAATAGCTTATCAGGAGATGTAAACTTACAAGCGCAGGGAATAGAAGTTACTAATGTAGATTTCAATTCATTTATCGCTAATTTGTTAAGCAGTAAGAATAAGTCTGAAATTTCCACATTTGCTTATGTTGATATATATAATGGCAGTACATTTTTTGAAAATATTAGCGGAAAAGCAAGTATTAAGAGTGGTATATGTTCAACTAGTTTACAATTCGGGATTGATCAAGCATCAGGGTCGATCTCTTCTAATTTAACCTTATCTAACTTCGCTTTAGCTTCTATATTCAGGTTCTTTTTCATACCACCAAACTATAGTAATCCAATCTATATCGATATGCATTTGGATGGCCCTATTTGGCGTCCTAAGATGAGTTTTGATGTAGACCAAATCTTCATCGCTCTGGTTGGCAAGAGGAATAGTTAATTTACTAACATCTGTTTATAAGAGTCATATGTGCTTGACACCTGGTTAATATTAGGTTAATATATTGATATGAGCGTTAAGTTGTAGGTAAAAAAAAATGTTTAGTATGTTTTCGAATCTTTTTGGCAAAAATTCTAATAATTCAAGTGTTATTGGAAGTGATGTAGAAGTTAGCCCTATAAAAGAAACAGTGACTCCTGTAGATATTGATGAGGGTTTTGAAGAGATTGATCTTGCAGAAATTGATGAGAAAGAATTTTTTGAATGTGCAGCAACACAAGAAGAACTAAATTCGTTGCTTGAATCTGAATCACAAGGTAAAACTATTTCTTATGCCCTTAAGCCATTGCTTTATACTGCAAAATATGGAGCTAAAGCGCTATCAGCAACAACGGTAGTTGTATCGTACGCCTTAAATGGGGCTTCATATGGTATAGCTGGTATATCTTATATTCCTCATGGTGCATCAAAAGTGCTTAAAAAATGCAAAGGATAAGATAAAAACACAGTAGGGTATAAAATTACCACTTCTTCTCAGAACTTACTAGATTTTACGTCAGGTGCTATATATACTGTGTCATATGTACCATATGATGCTGGAGTAGTTTTAAATGGAGTGTCTGGTATAGCGAATCAATTAGATTCCTCTTTATCTCCTAAAAAAATAGAGCAGATCTGCACTAAATCAGATTTGTTTGTAGACAACTTATCCAGTAAATTAAAGGGAATAAAAATAGAGAATTTTTCACAAGCTCTAGCGGTAGCTTGTTAGGCGTGTACGGTTTAGGAGACAATAAACTCATCTGAACGGATATCTTCAAGCATATCTGTTCAATGGTGCGGTAGAAAATGGTTGCGCAGACAAAGTTGCTATAGCTAGTGCAACCCTACGTCACACCGCCGCGGCGCTAACATGTAGCAGAATGACGAACCCTCGGTAAACCCAAAACTATAGGATAAAATAGACTAAATATGGTGTAATTTAGCTGATTTTTTTAATATTTTACAAAGTACAAAGCAAAAACTTAAACTCTTTTAAGTTGTCTTTTAGCCGCACAACTGAACGAATCAAACTTAACCTAACTCATCACCACCTGGCAGTGGTGGCAAGCCAAATGCTTCCCTTTTTTCATTGAGTGTCATAAAGCTTGCGTTTTCTACGTATTTCCACAACTTTTGCCTCTTTTCCATGAGAATTTCTATTGCATCTTTGTCGTACGACAAGCACAGATCCTCGCCAAATTTTGGTGTTAGCCAAGAATTCAGGTGACAGATAATATTTTCTAGCGTTGGTAAAACCGTCTGTTCCCAGAGGGATAAGCGTGCTTCGACTAAATTGCTATAAGTGTTATCACCTGGTATGCCAAGCAACTGCGGTGGGACGCCAAAAGCCAGGGCAATATCACGAGCTGAACTGTGTTTGGACTCAATAAAATCCATATCCCTTGGTGATAAGCTCATTTCCTTCCACTCCAAGCCTCCTTCAAGCAATATCGGTCTTCCAGCATTGACAGAACCTGAATAATGATCATTTATTTGCTCTTTTAAGCGTTGGTACTGCTCTTGACTTAAACTTCCACCACTCCCGTCCTTCGCTGATTTCACAACTATTGCACCACTTGGTCTTGCCCCATTTTGCAACATCGCTTGATTCCAAGCACCCGCCTGATTATGCTGATCTATACTGTATGCAGCTGCCTCAATTGGTGATAATCCATACCAATCATTCAAATGGTTAAAGGTCTTTAGGTGCAACACTGCTGAACGTCCGGTTAGTTTATCAACTTTAAAGTCATAACCGTTGTTATTTATGGTATAACGATAGATATAAGGAACGTTATTTCTCCCTGGAACAATTTCAACCCTATCAGGGCGCAGAAGATAAAGCTCTGTTGGTGGTTTTCTATTGTTCTGCGACTCAACCATCAATATATAAGAATTGCCGTTAACTAACCGATAAGTTACAATCCCCTCAATAAATTCCGATTTTGATGTCATTGGATTAGGAGAATAAAGTAATTTCAGTAATGGATGGGCTTTTAGTTGCGATTTTCCCTGTTCAGTAAGCTGGCAGAGAGTAAAAGGTACCGAAGATGCAGCACTTGCAATCATATTAATTGCTCGAAAGGCAATAACATTTTTTATGTAACCTTCCTCAGCAAAACTTACATAATCACGCTTACTCCAACTTGGTTCCATCATTAGCTGCAAAGCAGAATATTCACTGCTTTTCTTTCTTTGAAAAATGTTGAAATTCATATGTGCCTCCTAAAAAATTGAATTTGTGGTAGAATTATATCAATTGGTGTCACAGGAAGGATATACTAACGTACGAACATTATGTTTGAGAGCAATCTCTACACAGTAGTTAAATGGCAGGCACAATAAGGGGTAGCAAAAAGAATGAGCTTTTTTTTTGAGCTGAGCGAAGCCACCTAAGGTAGAAAATGAATCAGGAAGGAGTAAAAATATATTTAATGTTTATATGATGTACTTACTTATAAATATCTTTTCTGTGTCCTATCTCTGTGATAACCACTTCATATTTTATAATATTTACGGAATAGATAACGCGATAATCACCTACCCTTAATCTTCTTTGTCCTTTAAATCTGTAATATAATGGCTCACCAAGGTTAATGGGATCAATTGTAAGGCGCTTATTTATCGCATTTATGATCCTTAATCTTATTGTTTTTGGAAGAGCTGGAAGGTCTTTCTCAAGAACGCTTTCTATGAAGATAATATTGTATTCCAGTCTACATCCTCACTTCTAATTTTCTTTACACCTGAAACATTACGTTTAGCAGCACGCTCAATTAGTATTTTATCTTCCTCATTTTCAATTGCTTCTTGTATTAGCTTCTCTGTTAGTTCTTTAATGGACTTATTTCTTATTTTAGCTAGTCCAGCAAGACACTCTGAAATTTCGTTGTTGAAAGTTATGCTAAATTTTGAGTTTGCCATATATTTTACCTAAAATCTACTAATAATTATACAACATTTTTCTGAATTTTTTAATAAAAAAAGTTGCCTATACGTAAAGAGGACCTGTGTTGACAAACAATTAAACATTTGTCATGTACTATGTTTGTTAAGGAGAAATAGCACAGAAGTTAGTATTAAGTATATTAGGAATAAGAAAGGCTGCGCTCAGTGTCACACACTGGAATGACAAGAAGAGGGCACTTGGATGACAGGAAAAGAATGCATTGCTGTACTAAAAAGAAAAGAAATTGAACATGACAGAATGGCTAATATCTAATCAGCTTATTGATTATAACTGTGCCGTAAAATCTATGGAAGAAAAAATTCAACAAATTTACAATAATTCAGCAGACGAATTGGTATGGCTACTCCAGCACCCTCCACTTTATACTGCAGGAATCAGTGCAACAGATGATGATATTGTTGAAAAACTATTTCCTATATATAAAACAGGAAGGGGTGGTAAACACACATATCATGGTCCAGGACAGCGCATCATATATTTAATGTTAAACCTTAAAAAAAGAAATAAATGTGACATAAAGCTATATATTAGAGACCTAAGTAAGTGGATAATAAATGTTTTAAAGCAATTTAATATACTTGGAGAATTTAAAGAGGATAGAATAGGTGTTTGGGTGAATAACAATGGAGTAGAAAAAAAAATTGCAGCTTTTGGTATTCGCTTAAGAAAATGGGTAACTTATCATGGCATAGCGCTTAACGTCTTTCCAGATCTCTCTCACTATAAGGGTATTATTCCTTGTGGACTGCAAGGTTATGGCGTCACATCAATGGAAGAACTAGGAGTGAAAGTTCCACTCTCTGAATTGGATGATATACTAAAAAAAGAGTTTTATAAGATATTTTAATGATCATTTACCTTTTATATTTTATTTTCACTTTATGTGCTAACACAGGTATTCATGCAATCGACCGAGTTGATATTATTGCTCCTTCTTCCAAGGGAAAAGAATCAGATCTGACTACTATAAAAGAATATGTAGAAGCTTCGGATTTTAATCCCCATATTTCGGAAAAAATATATAGTAATGACAATCCATTTTATTCCAACTCTGATGAATTCAGAGCAAATGATTTGGTTAGTGCACTAACTAATGATAGTAAAATAATTTGGTGTATCAGAGGAGGAGAAGGGGCTTCTCGGTTAATTCCCTATCTAGAAAAGTTACCCAATGATAAAAAAGAAAGGATCGCTCAAAACAAAAAAATCCTCATAGGCTATAGCGATATAACTGCCTTGCACATCTATCTACAAGCTAAATATGATTGGCAAACTCTTCACGGCACCATGTTGGAAATGATAGTAAATAGCTCCGTTTCTGAAAGCTCTGTTGAAAAATTGAAAGAGTTAATTCTTAACAAGCGGGATTCTATCAGATTTGATAACCTAAAGATGATAAACAATGGCATTAGACTAAAAGATGGCAGATTAGAGTCTAAAGTCATCGGTGGTAATATGACTTTAGTTGAAAATAGTATAGGAACCGCTTGGCAAATAAATGCGAAAGGTAAAATTCTATTTTTAGAGGACATAAGAGTTTACCCATACGCAATAGAGCGCAGTTTAGATCACCTAAAACAAGCTCACATTTTTGATGGAGTGCATGCAGTAATCTTTGGGGATTTCGTTAACTGTTATAATGATAATCTTGTTGAAGTTGTAAAAGAAAGGCTTGCAAAAAGTGTTAACTTTCCTGTATTTACAATGAAAGGGGTAGGCCATGGACATACAAATGACCCTTTACCTCTTAACACTCACGCTATTATTAGCGTTCAAGACGAAAAAGAAGGTTTGTTTTTTATGGATGTGCAGAATGTTAGCTAATCTTATAGCTAATGCGAGCTCTACGTCATGCCGCCACGGTATCTCTTAGCCGCTAACACGTACTTAACCGTCATACCGCGATTCATTCGCGGTATCTCTAGATCCCGCTAACACGTAGCGGGATGACGAGTTATTATACCGCCGCGAACCGTCATGCCGCCGCGGTATCTCTTAGCCGCTAACACGTAGCGGGATACTTAACCGTCATACCGCGATTCATTCGCGGTATCTCTAGATCCCGCTAACACGTACTTAACCGTCATACTGCCGCGGCGCTAACAACTGTACGAACGTTGTAGTTTGGGCCACCAGTGGGGTGTCATCCATAAGTGTTGAAAGTGCTATAAGTGGCATTATATAAGGTGGTTAACGGCATAAATTTCAATGGTAATAAAATAAATTAAAAAAGCGCCTTTTTGCCTGTGGTTAGAAGGTTTAAGCGAATTTTCGACGTGGTTTATCTGCTTTCCCAACAACGAAGGTTGATATCAAGAGGAGATTTACATACCATTAATCACCTTGTGTGATTGCACTTTCAACACTTATGGGTGTCATCCCAGTGCCCAGACACTGGGATCCAGCTTCTATGCAACTTAATTAAAAACGTTTGTTTTAGCGTAAGACAACTACCTTTAGCTCATCAGCTCAGTTATAAGCAAAATTTCTGGATCCCAGTGTCTGGGCACTGGGATGACACCATTTGCTGTGCAATTTACCTTCAAAAACGAATGTTCGTACAGCTATGAGTGAGATCAAAGAATTGCAGAATTAAGTGTGAATGGTTACAGAGTAATTTCAAAGTGCATTTGCAGTTGGACTGGCTGAATGGATATACTTAATGAAAGTCCCATTTCACGGTGTTCAAATCTACTCCTTCTTGTACCATCTCGCAAAGTGGGCTCATTTCTCTCAGTCGGCCAATATTTTTAGCAACAAGATCTGCTGCGTACAAAACTTCTTCTTTAGTTGTAAATCGGCCTAGGCCAAATCTAATTGATGAATGCTCAAGGTCGTGGCCATTATTTAGCGACCGTATGACATAGGAAGGCTCAAGAGACGCAGACGTGCACGCAGAACCAGAACTTACTGCTAAATCCTTGATTGCCATGATGAGAGACTCACCCTCAACATAGGGAAAGCTCAAGTTTAGGTTGCCAGGAATTCTATTTTCATAATCACCATTTAAAACGATATCAGGAAATGCTTCTTTTATCTTATTGTACAAAATATCTCTCAGTCCTTCCAATTTGCTTGCTTCTGTTTCCATTTCTTCTTTAGCGATACGTGCCGCTTCACCAAAACCAACTGCAAGAGGTGTTGGAACTGTTCCAGAACGCATACCTCTTTCTTGTCCACCACCACTAATCAATGGTATCAGCCTAACACGAGGATTCTTTCTACGGACATATAATGCGCCTATTCCCATAGGTCCATAAATTTTGTGGCTAGAGAGACTCATAAGATCAATGCACATCTCATTAACATCAATTGGAACTTTTCCAAAGCTTTGAGCTGCATCTGTATGGAAAAATATATTATGCTTTCTGCATATTTTACCAATCTCCTTTACAGGCTGAATTACTCCGATTTCATTATTTACCATCATCACTGAAACCAGGATTGTTTTATCAGTAATTGCTTCCTCAAGCTTTGATAAATCTATAATTCCGTTTTGCTTAACAGGCAAATATGTAACTTTAAAGCCTTCATTTTCCAGATGCCGACAAGAATCCAGAACACACTTATGCTCCGTGCAGACAGTTATTATATGATTTCCTTTATTTTTGTAAAAGTGAGCAATGCCCTTGATTGCTGTATTATTTGACTCAGTTGCACCTGAGGTAAAGATAATTTCTTTGCTATCTGCGTTCACCAGATCAGCGATGTGTTTCCTTGCTTTTTCCACTGCTTCTTCAGCAGTCCAACCAAATGAATGGCTGCGAGAGTGTGCATTACTGAACTCACCAAAATAAGGTATCATTACCTCCAAAACACGGGGATCCACTTTAGTAGTAGATTGATAATCAAGAAATATTGGTAATTTTATTTTAGTATCATGTATTTTCTTATTTTCAACATTCATAAAGCTACCACAGGGACAAAATTTACAACTATTTAATAGCACTAAAACTTAATTTTTTCAAGGTATAATCTTGCATCAACAAACATTGTCACCAAAGGGATGTGTGTATGACGCTGGTTCACTCTGTGATGGTGTCATTCCAGCGCCCCTATGATGTCATCCGAGTAGCTCCTTTTTTTGTCATCCGAGTAGCTGACACTGGTTCACTCTATAATAGTATCATCCGAGTAGCCCCTTCTTGTATCTTGTCAAAAGCATCTAATGTTTTAAGCTTAAGCATTAGGTGGAGAAGGGAGGAACTCTGTGCTTCTTCTTAGATATAAAATCTGTAGAGGAGATAAGAATTCCCTTCTCAAAAGTATAGGCTGGAAGGTATCGTAGAAAGACCTGAATGGTTCTAATTCTGTATTCACAAGACTAGCCTTACTTTTCATTTTTAATGGTAACGTATGGGGTTATATATGATCAACAACTTTTTGGGCATAGATATATCAAAAGATCGCTTTGATGTTTTTCTCTCATTTATAAGCAAAAAAGGAAAGCGTGAAACTAGAAAAAGAAGCTTTAAGAACGATGGTTTCAAAGTCTACTGAATTTTCTACACAAACATAATGTAGAAAAAGTAAAAACCTGCATGGAATCTACTGGTTGTTATAGCGAAGCACTGGCTGAATTTCTACACAATGCTGGACATTTTGTAAGTGTTGTAAATCCTTATTGCATAAAATCTTATGCAAGGAGTAAGCTGATACGACAAAAGAATGATCAGACCGATGCAGAAGTTATTGCTGATTATTGCCAAAGACAGGAACCTTCTAGTTGGACACCACCTTCTCCTGAAATGAAAAAATTAAAACATCTTTATCGTTGCTCAGTTGCGTTAAAAGATGAGTTAACATTAGTAAATAACCACTTAGAAAAAAAAGAGAGACTGCCTAAAGAAGTTGCAAATGCTTGGGAAGACCTTGCAATGAATATAGCTCAAAAAATAGAAACAATAAAAAACTCCGTACGTGAACTATTAAATCAACACAAAGAATTGTTGGAAAATTTTCAACTTCTATTGACTATTCCAGGCATAGGAGAAGAATCAGCAATAGCTATTTTAGCTGAAGTTTCTGATATAGAGGTTTTTAGAGATGCCAGGCAATTGGCAGCATATACAGGAGTTATACCACGAAATATGACGTCAGGTTCCTCTGTATATGCCAAACCCAGATTAAGTAAATCCGGTTCACAAACATTACGTAAGGCACTTTTCTTTCCTGCCATAGTAGCTAAGAATCACAATCCTATCATTATGAGCTTTTGCCAAAGATTAAAGGAAAAGGGTAAGCATAATATGGCCATCGTTGGTGCTGCAATGCGTAAGCTACTCCATATCATTTTCGGTATTCTGACATCCAAAAGTGCTTTTGATCCTAACCATATCAAAAACTACAGGGCTAGGAGGTTGACTGAAGGTTTAGTACTTTAAAATCAAAAATGCTTCCTATCTATCTTATGTAAAGTGGTATCTTACACAAATTTATTGAATGTTGTTGGTTAGTGGATATGTTGATAAGTAAACTTCATCTGTTTTGTGCGTATAAAACTAATTTACTTATCAACATATCCACTAACTATAATCTGTGTACTGTTACACAATTGGAAGTATTTTTTGATTTTATGATGCAACTTGGGAAATTTTTATAATTTTTTTGTTGACTAACAAGACGGTATCTCCTGTCATTCTAGTGCTCCTTTTTTTGTCATCCGAGTAGCCCCTCTTCTGTCATCCGAGTAGCTGACACTGGGATCTCATTTTACTCTATAATGGCAGTGCTCCTTTCTCGTCATCCCAGTGCCCAGACTACTTGGATCCAGGAAACTTAACTCTACACCAAGTAAATGTACAATAAGAACTAGATTCCAGACTGGAATGACACCCTACTTAACCGTCATACCGCCGCGGTATCTCTTAGCATAGATCCCGCTAACAAGCAGCGGGATGACGAATTACTTAACCATTATACCGCCGCGGTATCTCTAGATCCCGCTAACACCTTACTATTACCCACAAATATAAATGTTTGTTGCATAGCTCTTAATGGCATAACTTTTGCTTGAAATAACTGTTTATATGGTGCAATTTACAGCTTTTAGTTGCTAAAATTATAACTCTTAATTTAATAATTTTAATCCAATAAGCTTTCAGGTTAATAAAATTAAATTATTTGAGTAAATACAATACCATGTCTTTATTTGTGGGTAATAGTAAGCGCTAACACGTAGCGGGATGACGAGATGCCACCGCGAACCGTCATACCGCGATTCATTCGCGGTATCTCTTAGCCGCTAATACGTAGCGGGATGACGGTTGTCGGTAGGCCTAAATTACTTTAGCCATAAATATTTAAGAAATTTACCAAACGAAAAAAAAGGCAAAAGAAGCCCCGAGTAGCGAGTTTTGACTCTATATTACTGTAAGTGGCGCTGTAATAATGTGCTGACGCTTAGTTTAAGCGCGATTTGGCTGAATGTAGAAAAAATAAAAAAGACATGCAGCCGCTATAATTTTATCTAATCCGCCAATAAATACCCTGAGTTTTTTACTGAATTTTTGTTGTTGAACCTGCGCAGATCAAAAACAAGTTTTGAGTCATAAATACCCTTATTATCATAATAAGGGGGCTGGCGGAGTTTGTCAAGGAAGTTTTTGTATTTTAATTTTAGAATTTTATAGGCTTTTGTTTTCATGAAATTATGTTCTCATGGGTAAATTAATGTTATCCTTTTTTGTTGATCTAAAGTTTTTTATGTTCATACACTTACGTGTTCATAGTGTTTATTCGCTGCTTGAAAGCTCTGTTAAAATTGAGGAGCTGATAGGCCTTTGTTTGCGAAATAAAATGCCAGCGGTTGCAATTACTGATTCAGGCAACTTGTTTGGCTCGCTCGAATTTTCAGAATATGCAGCAAGTAGGGGAATACAGCTAATAATAGGATGCAATATTATAGTTAAACATTCAGAACAAAATTTACCTATATTATTGCTTGCAAAAAATGAGCAAGGGTACACTAATTTAGTCACTTTGGTGAGTGAGTCTTTTAAAAAGCGCAAGAATAACAGCGATATTCCTTACGTTGATTTTGATGAGCTATTGAATTTAAGTATGGGTCTGATCGCTTTAACCGGTGGATGTTTGGCTCAACTATTGTTGGGGCAAGATAAAGAAACGGTTGAAAAACTGCTTTCAGCATTCGATGGTCATTTATATGTTGAATTGCAGCGTCATGGGCTGAATAAAGAGCTAGAGCTTGAAGAAGCTTTAATAGATTTTGCTTATCAGCGCAATGTACCACTGGTTGCAACGAACGATGTGTTTTTTCCAAATAGGTCTGATTATGAGGCTTATGACATATTAACGTGCATATCGGAGGGGAGTTATGCCCTGGAGAATAACAGAAAGAAGTTAACTACCGAGCATTACTTCAAATCTGTGGCAGAAATGGAGGAGCTGTTTAGCGACATTCCCGAAGCAATTCATAACACTTTAGTGATAGCTAAGCGGTGCTCTTACATGCCAAGAAGCAGGCAGCCTATCTTGCCTAAATTTCCTTGTCGAGAAAATAAAACTGAGAATGAAGAACTGAGGGAGCAGGCAGTTGCAGGATTGAAGCTGCGTATTGCAAAATCCTCTTCTGTCACCAGAACACCCTCCACTGTCATCCCAGTACTTGATACTGGGATCCAGAGAGATTCCAGCGTCACGCGCTGGAATGACACCAAACCAGATGATGACACACAACATGATATCGATTTCAAGCAATACTACGACAGGTTAGATTATGAACTAAGCGTAATAACTTCGATGAACTACGCTGGCTACTTTTTGATAGTTTCTGATTTCATTCGTTGGAGCAAAGCAAATGGCATTCCAGTTGGTCCAGGAAGAGGCTCTGGTGCTGGATCAATTGTTGCTTGGAGCTTACAGATTACAGACCTTGATCCAATAAAGTTTGGCCTAATATTTGAAAGGTTTTTAAATCCCGATCGTGTATCAATGCCTGACTTTGATATCGATTTCTGCCAAGAGAAAAGGGACCTGGTTATTGATTATGTTCAGAAAAAGTACGGTTATGTTGCTCAAATAATCACTTTTGGAAAATTGCAAGCAAGGGCAGTATTGCGTGATGTTGGTAGAGTATTGCAAATGCCTTACTCTCAAGTGGATAAAATATCTAAAATGGTTCCATTTAATCCAGTAAATCCTGTAACTTTATCGCAAGCGATAGAGCTTGATCAAAACCTGCAGAAAGAACGGGATAGTGATGAGGTAATTGCAAAGCTTCTTGATATATCACTAAAGCTTGAAGGAATATATCGTCACGTTTCAACTCATGCTGCTGGAATTGTAATATGTGATCAAAAGTTGGAAAATTTTGTTCCTGTGTACTACGATCCAAATTCGGCTCTGCCAATCACTCAATACAGCATGAAATATGTGGAGAAAGCTGGGTTAATAAAATTTGATTTTCTTGGACTTGGTACGCTAACACTAATAGATCATGTATGTCGTTTAATTAATCGTGATGAAAAAAAGATCGATATTTCTTCAGTTCCTTTGAATGATCAAAAAACCTATGAGATGCTCTCTAGCGGTGATTCAATTGGAGTGTTCCAGCTTGAAAGTTCGGGAATGAGAGAAGCTTTAATCAAATTAAAGCCAGATTGCATTGAAGATATTATCGCTTTAATTTCCCTTTATCGTCCAGGACCTATGGATAACATTCCAACTTATGTTGCAAGAAAGCATGGACTTGAAAAGCCAGATTATATTCATCCGTTACTTGAAGGAGTGTTAAAAGAAACATTTGGGGTAATAATCTACCAGGAGCAGGTGATGGAAATAGCCCGTATTCTTTCCGGGTATAGCTTAGCGGAAGCAGATCTGCTGAGACGTGCCATGGGTAAGAAAATTAAGGAAGAGATGGATAAACAACGTGAACTTTTCATCCAAGGGGCAACGAAGAATGGCGTTGATTATGACAGGGCAAGTTATATCTTTGACCTTGTTGCAAAATTTGCTGGTTATGGATTTAATAAATCTCACGCAGCTGCATATGCGGTTATATCTTATCAAACGGCTTACCTTAAAGCTAATTATCCATTAGAATTTTTTACAGCACTAATGAATCTAAATATTGATGATAGAGATAAACTGAATTTATTTTATCATGCAGCAAAGTTTAGTGGCGTTACCGTTCTTCCACCTGATATAAACAAGTCTCAAGCTGAATTCTCAATAGAGGGTGAGTGCATACGTTATGGTATTGCTGCCTTGAGGAATGTTGGTTTTTCTATAGCAGAAGGAATAGTGAACACACGTTCAAGCGCTTATAAGGACATATGGGAATTCATTCAAAATTCAGGTCATATAATAAATAAGAGAGCGCTAGAAAGCCTAATTAAATCCGGGGCATTCGATAGCGTGCATAAGAACAGAAAGCAGCTATATGAGTCAATGGACATGCTGATTTACTTTGCAAATAAAAACAAACAGGATAGGGAATCAAGTCAAGCTGCTTTGTTTGGTAGTCTTGATGTCCTCAAACCGAAATTTGAGAATGTGGAAGATTTTGATGAAGAGGAAAAATTAGAGCATGAGTTATTTTCACTAGGATTTTATTTAACTAATCATCCACTTGAAAAATTTAGAATTCTTCTGGAAAAGTTAAATATTGGGTTTATCGGAGAAAATAGAACAGCAAAAACTGCTGGGGTAATATTAAATGCACGTATGAGAACTTCAGAGCGTGGAAGGTTTGTTATACTCACACTTTCTGATCCCCATAACGTTTCTGAAATAGCATTTTATAATAATGAAATAATAGAAGAAAAAAGAGATTTATTTTCACCAGGAACATTTGTGATAATTGATCTTGAAGCTTCGGAAAATACGACAAGATTAGCAGGCAAGGATATATCTGAGTTTACAAAAAGAATCGCTTCTACAATAAAGGAATTAGTTCTCACCACTGAGTGCACGGATTCGCAAAAAGCCGCTATGGAATTAAATGCAATATTGAAAGATAAAGGCAGAACCAAAATAATGCTAAAACTTCTTCTCGAAAAACATAAAGTGA
The DNA here is from genome assembly GCF_964273535.1 of Wolbachia endosymbiont (group A) of Norellia spinipes. Lineage (NCBI taxonomy): Bacteria > Pseudomonadati > Pseudomonadota > Alphaproteobacteria > Rickettsiales > Anaplasmataceae > Wolbachia > Wolbachia endosymbiont (group A) of Norellia spinipes. Next base: position 313,685 of record NZ_OZ187006.1, on the reverse strand, counting down.
GCATCTTATTACCAGGTGCATACTCAATTGCTCCTCAAGTTATTTATGAAATATCTAACTTAAGCTGGATTAAAGGCGTAGAAATTAATACAAATAACTTGCTTATATAAAAAAGCTTTATATAATGAAATATTTAATCGGTATTAAAGGAAGATATAGTGAATCTTTATGAATTTACTTTTATAGCACAACAAGGATTATTACAGCAAGAAGTAGAGGAGATGGTCCAAGAGCTAGCTGTTTCATTGAAAAATATTAAAGCAGATGTTATTTTCCAGAAGATCAAGAGTCTTATGGAAAGGCAAAATAGTACGCTTACAAAACAAGAGTTAGAAACGCGTGCTGAAGACATTAAAGAAGGTCTAGTTGCTTACTCTGATTTCTTGGAAGATCTTACAAAAATTTTATGGGTTGAATTGGAAGAAGATCTTTCAAATTTGAAAGAAGTGAAGTCAAAAATCGATAAAGAGTTGAAAGATGACCTAAAAGATTTAGGAATAACGCAAGATTTTATAAAATTTCTAGGAGGCAGTGAGCAAATTACTAAAAGTGCGTTTATCCATAATGCAGTAAATGCTTTGAAGAGAAATATTTCAGAACATCTAATAAAGATTTTTCAAGATATTTTGAAAGATTTTAGAATAAACGGTCCAACTCAATCGAGCAAAGCATTGGAGATGCTTTTGGAAAACATTGAAGCATCGGGATTAATCAAGTATGAACATTGGGGTCTTTTGGATTTTGCACATCCAATAAATAAGATGAAGAGCGGTCATTATTGTATAATGTGCATAAGTTCTACTGCAAACATTCTGGATGAATTTGTGCGTAGAATGAAACTTAATGAGAACGTTATTCGCCACTTGTCTGTGCAGGTTGATAAATTTTTTGAAGGTAAATCTTATATGATGAATAAACAAATTGAGGAGCAAAACGCATAATGATGAAAAGACGAAATAGTTTTAATAATTCTTACGTATCTGTAAATAATAGGACTGGCTTTAGGCGTTCTAAAGTTTGCCCTCTTGCTACGTCTAAAGATGAAGACATAGATTATAAGAATACAGATTTATTATCCAAGTTTACCTCTGACTATGGTAGGATATTACCTAGAAGGTTAACAGGCGTATGTGCAAAAAAACAAAGGAAGTTACGCTTAGCGATCATAAGGGCACGTTTTTTGGCTCTTGTTCCTTACTGTACTAAAAAAGTTTAGGTAATTTATGTTGATAATTTTAAAGGAAAATATAAGGACTTTAGGTAAGCTTGGTGAAGTTGTCAAAGTTAAACCAGGTTATGCACGTAATTTTCTTTTTCCACAAAGAAAAGCGGTGAAAGCTACCAAGGAAAATTTAACAAAGCTAGAGGAGCAACGTTTATTACTGGAAGAAGAGAATATAAAAAGATTAAATGTAGCAAAAGAGCTTGCATTGTCACTACATGATAAGTTTGTGGTATTGATAAAGCAAGCTTCAGAGGATGGTAAAATTTTTGGTTCTGTAACAACACGTGAAATTGCGAAAGTTTTACTACAAGAAGGACATGCGATAGATCATCGTAGTTTATCTTTTGGTGGAATAAGCATCAAAAACTTGGGTGAATACCAAGTAAACGTAGAATTACATAGTGAAGTAGTAGTACCAATTACTATATACGTCGTGAAATCCGAAACAGATGCGCATGAATTAAGGCAAGTAAAGTTGCAAAATCAGAAGTCTGAGCAACAAGAAGGTGAAGCAGTGGAGCAAGAAGATACAAATAACAAATAGCAGTGAATAAAATATATCAACTATTCCTGTCATTCCAGTGCCTTTTTTTTCTGTCATCCCAGTGCGTGACACTGGGATCTAGCATGTTCAAAGATAAGACGGGGGTCATTTAATGATCCCGCGCTATAGCCAAAAAGAAATGTCTTCCATTTGGGAGGAAAATAATAAATTTAATATATGGCTTAAAATAGAAAAATTAGCGTGTGAAGCTCAAGCAGAGTTAGGAGTGATTCCAAATAGTGTTGCTCAGAAGCTCTCTGGTGCTATTGAATTTGATATTGAACGTATCAACGAAATTGAATCCATTGTAAAACATGATGTTATAGCTTTTCTGACATATGTTGCTGAAAAAGCGGGAGTTGATGTTCGTTATCTCCACTATGGAATGACAAGTTCTGATGTTTTGGATACATGCCTTGCGGTGCAGTTGAAAGAGTCATGTGATATTTTACTCGGGAATCTAAAAAATTTACTTGCAGTATTGAAAAAAAAAGCTGAGGACTATAAAGATATTGTTTGTGTTGGGCGCAGTCATGGAATGCATGCAGAACCAACAACTCTTGGATTAAAATTTGCTAGATTTTATGCTGAATTTAAACGCAATTATCAGAGATTAATTAGCGCGCAAAAAGAGATCTCAATTTGTAAAATATCAGGTGCAGTAGGTAATTTTGCAAATGTTGATCCGTTTGTTGAAGAGTATGTAGCAAAAGAAATGGGACTCATACCTGAAACCATATCGTCTCAAGTCATTCCTCGTGATAGACATGCCATGTTCTTTTCGGTTTTGGGAGTGATTGCAAGCTCAATAGAAAATATTGCAATTGAAATTCGTCATTTGCAAAGAACTGAAATCGGCGAAATTTCTGAGCATTTTTCCATTGGGCAGAAGGGAAGCTCTGCTATGCCACACAAATGTAATCCTATTTTAAGTGAAAATCTGACGGGACTCTCACGTTTAATACGCAGTTATGTTTTTCCTGCGTTAGAAAATGTTGCATTGTGGCACGAACGTGATATATCACACTCGTCTGTGGAAAGATGCATTGCTCCTGATGCTTGTATAACAATGGATTTTGCTTTAGTGCGATTAACAGATTTGATAGATAAATTGGTAATCAATAAGGAAAACATTGAAAAGAACTTAAATTCTTCAAAAGGTTTAGTTTTCTCACAGCGTGTATTGCTTGAGTTAGTAAATAGTGGTTTGGCGAGGGAAGAGGCGTATAAAATTGTTCAGAGCAATGCAATGAAAGTGAAACAAAACAACAGTGATTTTCTGGCCGAATTGAAACAAGATAAACCTTTACTTAAGGTTATTAACTCGGAAAAACTTGAATCTTTGTTTGATTTGAAATATTATACAAAGCATGTAGGTCACATATATAGCAAGGTTTTCAATTAGGCTGAGTAGCTCAGTTGGTAGAGCAGGAGGATCATAATCTCTTGGTCGGGGGTTCAAGTCCCTCCTCAGCCACTCGAACTAAACTATGTTTAGCAAGATAGTGCTATTGGTGAAGTAGTGCGACCCAGTGTCAGCTACTTGGAATGGTTACGTTCAGTTGTATATCCACTTAGGTGTACAGTTTAGAGGAAAATGGATAAGAGATTGTGAAAAGGGTTTAGCTTTTGGCCTATGATCTCTTTAAATGACAGAATTTCACTACAAAACTTAACTTTCTTCTATGCAATTAGCTAAGTCAAGAAAGGTGAATCTATCTCTTGTTGCAAACGCAAGATCGACCACTTTACAATATTGTTCTTTATTCCAACTGAGGTGCTCTGGTAAGTGCGGAATTGATAGATCTTCAAATATTTTTTGCAGGTATTTTGCAGGTAGTAAATTTTGCTTAATTAAATTGGAAATATTAGTCCATTCTTTACAAATAATCTCTTGGATTTTTTGCTGCATAATTTGCTTCTGTTCAAAAGTTCTTACAAATTCGATATTATCAAAGCACTGAGTTATATGTTTTACATCTAAAGTGGTCGGGTTGATAATCGGGTTTTGTATTGATAATATTTTTTCCTGCAAATTAGCCATGGTAATCGTCGTAACAGCAATTTTTTCGCCATGTAGTGAGGAATGATCTCTTGTTACCATTTCCATTGCGTGAGCTATCATATGCTCTCCTTGGCTTGCAGAATAGCTGCCTTTTGATATTACCATTCCAAGTCCTGAAATTAGTAGAACTTCCATAAGTAATAGGACCACTTTTCTACTTCTTTTAGTAAGCGCCGTATACTCTCTTAGCAAAATTTGCTCCAAATCGCGAACAAGTGTAAAAGGTAATTCATTGTATTCTGTGCCAAGCAACAAATGAGATAGTAGCCAGTCAGCCTGAACTGTCGAACGGCAAATGAAATCTGCAAATCCGCTTAATGTGAGGCGCAGTGGTGCATTGGTAAGTATGTCTATATCTATATATATCGCTCTTGGAAGATGTGCTTTGAACGATTTTTTGTATCCATTTACTAATATTGAAGCATTTGCGGATGTATATCCATTCATGGAAGCGGCTGTTGGGAACGATATATAATCTTTTTTCTCGAGGTAGCTTGCATATTTGCAGATGTCGTTAACGGTGCCGCTACCAAATGCAACTATTAAGTCACTGTCTTTTGCTTTGTTTCTAACTAGATTTATGGTTTCAAGAGAGGCAAGTGAAAGATTAGTACCCATGGTTGGTGTCATTCCAGCGCATGACGCTGATTTTTTTTCCTGGATCCCAGTCTCGAAGGACTGGGATGATAAAATGTAGGGAGCATCCGAAATGATATGAGGTTTTGCAAGAGGCCTAATGGTATTGCTCGGGATAATTAAGTGAGAAATTTTATTAAATACGTTTTTGTTTAAAAGTTTTGCTGTATTTTCATCTGCAACTAGAAAGATGTCATTTCCGTGTCGTGTGCATATTTCATAGATATCATCAGCAAGGTGGTAATCTGTTATTACTTCTCTTAGAAAAGTTTGTTCGGTTTGATGTAATATTTGTTTTAAATAGTGCATAGAGTGTTTACAATATAGCAATATAATTATTTTAAGGTTGACATGAAAATTGACCCTGTAGAGCTAACTAAGAAATTGATCTCTTTTGAGAGTATAACACCAAGGGACGGCGGGGCAATAGAGCATATAGCAACAATCTTTAAGAAAAGTGGCTTTGACTGTGAGATTTTAGAATTTGGTGATGATGGAACTAAAGTTAAAAATCTTTATGCGAAATATATAAATGGAGTACCAAATTTGTGCTTTGCTGGGCATGTTGATGTTGTACCACCGGGTCAGTTAAAAGATTGGGCATTTGGTCCATTTAATCCAGAAGTTAGAGATGGAATGCTATATGGAAGAGGAGCAGCTGATATGAAAAGCGGAATAGCTGCATTTATTGCTGCTATGGCAAATTTAATTGCAGAAAAGTTTCAATTTAATGGTTCGATAAGTGCATTGATTACCAGTGCTGAAGAAAGCACGGAAGAATATGGAACAAAGGCAGTTTTGGAATGGATGAAAAGTAAGCAAAAAAAGATAGATTTTTGTGTAGTTGCCGAACCAACCAGTAGTGAGAAATTAGGTGATACCATAAAAATAGGCAGAAGAGGTTCTGTAACATTTGAATTAATTTGCCATGGAAAACAAGGACACGTTGCCTACCCAGACCTAGCAGATAATCCAATATATAAGGTAATATCGATATTGAGTAAGGTAAAAAATACTACTTTTGATCATGGTAATAAATATTTTCAGCCTTCACATTGCGAAGTTACTACTATCGATGTTGGAAATAATACTAGCAATCTAATACCTAGTTCAGCAACTACACGTTTTAACATTCGATATAACGATACACAAACACCTGACGGCTTATATAAGCTGATTGATGAAATATGCTCCAGTGTAACTAACGATTATAAACTTTCTATGCATAGCAGCAGGGACGTTTTCCTCTCTACTCCTGATAGAAATACTGATATTATGCTTGATGCGATAAATAAAGTTACCAGTATTGATGCTGTGCTGAGCACAAGTGGTGGCACATCTGACGCTGCGTTTATCAAAGATGTTTGTCCAGTGATTGAATTTGGTATAATCAACAAAACCGCACATCAGATAAACGAATGCGTATTAGTAAATGATATACATAAATTAACAGCTATATATAAGGAATTTATAGAAAATTATTTCAATCCCACTAATAAAATATTGAGTCAGGTCAACGTAGTTAGTAATATATCTAGTGGTCCATTGTTAGCTTAGATGTAATCAGATCTCTTGCATAACTGTTGTTTGAGTAACAACTGCCAGCGTGTGACGTTAGAATCCAAAAACCATGAGAGCTACAAAAACCACTTGACAAACTCCGCCAGCCCCCTTATCATGAAAATAAAGCTATTTATTTATCTTCTCTGTACAGATTAAATGACAAAAAAACTCAACGTATTTGGCGTCTCATGTTTAATTTTTTGCACTATGTGCACTCTATGTCTTTATCAAATTTCTAGGTTTTTACCTATACAAGCTGAAATACGCTTATAAAGCATTTAAAACATTAAAAAACGCCAACTTAAAAAATGGATAGTGAATAATTAGCTACCCTAGGGTTTCTTTTGCCTTTTTTTCTGTTTAGTAAATTTCTTAAATATTTATGACTAAAGGTTAGTTGCATTAAAAAGCAGCTAAATCGCGGTTATTAAGCGTTTAGAATAAAAAAACGCCATACTTGAAAGTATAATGTAAGTAATTAGCCAACCACGGGGCTTCTTTTGCCTTTTTTTCCATTTGGTAAATTTCTTAATATTTGTAGCTAGAGACTCTCATCTTTAGCGAGCTTCAAGGTAATTGGTTGCTATTTGCGAAAATATTTGCATAATTTAAGCAACATTAATTGATAAAAATTAACTATGGAGCTTAATAAGATTGCAGCATCGATTTTACTTTCTGGGCTAATCATTATGATAGTCAGCAACGTAGTTGATATGCTGTATAGTCCAGAGGAATATAAGATTGAACACCAAACGATAGTAGCTGCTGGTAACAATGAGTTCCAGCAAAAAATCGAGCAAGTGGCGCTCGATATTGGAGCGCTCATGCAGAATGCTAGCTTTGAAAAAGGCAAGTCAGCAGCGAAGAAATGTATAGCCTGCCATAGTTTTGAGAAAGGTGGAATGAATAAAGTAGGACCAAACTTATGGAACGTAGTTGGAAACAAAAAGGCTCATCTTGGTAACTCATTCAATTACTCAAAAGCAGTGCTTGAAAGAGGTGGAAAATGGGGGTATGAGGAGCTATTTGCTTTCTTAAAGAACCCAAAAGCCTATATAAAAGGTACACGTATGGCATTTGCAGGTATTTCCAATCCACAAGAAATTGCAGATCTAGTTAGTTATTTGCGTCAATTGAGTGATAACCCGGTTGCTTTGCCAAAGTAGTATGGATTATTGTAATGATGGAAATAATGGTCACATAGCATATCGAAAGCTACAAGGAAAGAAAGCTTCTGTAGTTTTTTTCGGTGGATTTGCATCTAATATGGATGGAACTAAAGCAACTGCTATTTACAAATTTTGCCAAGAAAACGATATAGCACTTGTGCTATTTGATTATTTTGGTCACGGTCATTCAAGTGGTGATTTTATTGATTACACGATAAGTGATTGGCAAGAAAATTGTGCTAAAGTGATAAGTGAATTAACTAGCGATAAACAAATAATTATAGGTTCAAGTATGGGAGGATGGCTGATGCTGCTCATTGCCCTTCAATTTTCAGAAAAAATTGCAGCATTAATCGGCATATCGTCTGCTCCTGATTTTACTGAAGATTTGATATTCAAGCAATTGTCAGGCAAGCAAAAAGAAGAACTAGGTTCTAAAGGTGTAATAGATTTTACTTCAGAGCATTGTACATACAAAATAACTAAAAATTTGATCGAAGATGGCAGAAAGAACCTTCTTTTAAACAGAGAAGCAATAGATATAAACTGTCCTGTGCGCTTATTGCATAGCATTAATGATAAAGATGTTCCTTATCAAACTTCATTGAATTTAGCTGAAAAAATTAAGTCAACCGATGTTGAAGTATACTTGATGAAATCAGCAGAGCACAACATGTCTGACAATCACTCACTGAAAGTTTTATTTAAGACCATTAGAGAATTTTTGCCAGCAAAAACATATAGGTAACCGTTCACAGATTTCCACTTAATTCTTCAATCGGGAGTGTTAAATAAACTGTGTCAAACCGAAAAAAAAGTAATAAATTGATATAAAAAAATGGAGGTTTGACAATGAGTCAGAAAGTAGTAAACAGAACTACCGGTTTGGTAGATTATAAAGAATTAGAAACAAATATCCTGTCGTCTATACGAGAAGGAAGACCGTTGACAGGAAGAGATGGAGCATTAACACCGTTTATAAAAAAGTTGCTGGAGGTAAGCCTGGAAGGTGAAATAGAAAACCACTTGTCGGCTGAAAGCGAAGAGAATAATCGAAGAAATGGGAGGAATGCAAAGACTTTACGTACAAGCGCAGGGTCATTTGAGCTTTTGACGCCAAGAGATAGGGAAGGAAGTTTCGAACCACAAATAGTCAAAAAAAGGCAAACAAACTTACATCCAGAGCTTGAAACGAAGATTTTGAGCACATTTGCCAGTGGTATGGGCTATAGAGATATAGTGTCACATGTTGAGGAAATTTATGATCACAAAATATCGGTGGCAGAGATATCAAGTATTACTGACAAATTGCTACCAGTAATCAACGAATGGCGTAGTCGCCCGCTGCAGTCTGTATATCCGATAGTTTTCATGGTTTTTTAAAGTCAAAGAGGACGGGCATTGCGTAAGTAAATGCATGTATAACATATTAGGCATAGATCAAAATGGCAAAAAAGAAGTATTAGGTTTTTATTTGGCTGAAAGTGAAGGAGCTAACTTCTGGTTGGGAGTGCTAAATGACCTCAAAGAAAGAGGAGATACCGTCTTGTTAGTCAACAAAAAAATTATAAAAATTTCCCAAGTTGCATCATAAAATCAAAAAATACTTCCAATTGTGTAACAGTACACAGATTATAGTTAGTGGATATGTTGATAAGTAAATTAGTTTTATACGCACAAAACAGATGAAGTTTACTTATCAACATATCCACTAACCAACAACATTCAATAAATTTGTGTAAGATACCACTTTACATAAGATAGATAGGAAGCATTTTTGATTTTAAAGTACTAAACCTTCAGTCAACCTCCTAGCCCTGTAGTTTTTGATATGGTTAGGATCAAAAGCACTTTTGGATGTCAGAATACCGAAAATGATATGGAGTAGCTTACGCATTGCAGCACCAACGATGGCCATATTATGCTTACCCTTTTCCTTTAATCTTTGGCAAAAGCTCATAATGATAGGATTGTGATTCTTAGCTACTATGGCAGGAAAGAAAAGTGCCTTACGTAATGTTTGTGAACCGGATTTACTTAATCTGGGTTTGGCATATACAGAGGAACCTGACGTCATATTTCGTGGTATAACTCCTGTATATGCTGCCAATTGCCTGGCATCTCTAAAAACCTCTATATCAGAAACTTCAGCTAAAATAGCTATTGCTGATTCTTCTCCTATGCCTGGAATAGTCAATAGAAGTTGAAAATTTTCCAACAATTCTTTGTGTTGATTTAATAGTTCACGTACGGAGTTTTTTATTGTTTCTATTTTTTGAGCTATATTCATTGCAAGGTCTTCCCAAGCATTTGCAACTTCTTTAGGCAGTCTCTCTTTTTTTTCTAAGTGGTTATTTACTAATGTTAACTCATCTTTTAACGCAACTGAGCAACGATAAAGATGTTTTAATTTTTTCATTTCAGGAGAAGGTGGTGTCCAACTAGAAGGTTCCTGTCTTTGGCAATAATCAGCAATAACTTCTGCATCGGTCTGATCATTCTTTTGTCGTATCAGCTTACTCCTTGCATAAGATTTTATGCAATAAGGATTTACAACACTTACAAAATGTCCAGCATTGTGTAGAAATTCAGCCAGTGCTTCGCTATAACAACCAGTAGATTCCATGCAGGTTTTTACTTTTTCTACATTATGTTTGTGTAGAAAATTCAGTAGACTTTGAAACCATCGTTCTTAAAGCTTCTTTTTCTAGTTTCACGCTTTCCTTTTTTGCTTATAAATGAGAGAAAAACATCAAAGCGATCTTTTGATATATCTATGCCCAAAAAGTTGTTGATCATATATAACCCCATACGTTACCATTAAAAATGAAAAGTAAGGCTAGTCTTGTGAATACAGAATTAGAACCATTCAGGTCTTTCTACGATACCTTCCAGCCTATACTTTTGAGAAGGGAATTCTTATCTCCTCTACAGATTTTATATCTAAGAAGAAGCACAGAGTTCCTCCCTTCTCCACCTAATGCTTAAGCTTAAAACATTAGATGCTTTTGACAAGATACAAGAAGGGGCTACTCGGATAACAAGAAAGAGGCTACTCGGATGACACCCTGACAATCGTCATCCCGCTGCTTGTTAGCGGGATCTAGAGATACCGCGGCGGTATGATGGTTCGTGGCGGTATAATGAAGCTTGAAAGCGGATCACCTTTCACGACCTGTATTTACTTCAGGAGTATTAACAGGTGTTATCGTTGGGTTTTCAAGCTTTGTTGCCTGCTTCAAACCCTCGCTTATACTTTGGTCCTGATTTAAAATTTTATCAAAGTGCTTACTCTTTTGTTGCTCTTCGTTATTTGACGTATCTCTTTGAGCATCTTCTTTTATGCCACGAGCATTTTCCACACTCTTTTCATCCTCACCTAAAAGTTTTTCTGATATTTTCTTAACAAAGCGCTTCAGAAGACTCAAAAACCCTTCTTCTTTTTGATTTTCTTGTGGTTGAGGTGTGGTATCTTTTTTGCCTGGCTCAGTGTTGGGCTTCTCTTTTACAGAACTCTTGCTCACTGAGGGACTAACGATGTGCTCTGATGGCTGTGTATCTGTTTGTACAGAAGCCTCAGAAGTCTTTTTTTGTCCACTCTGTTCAACGCTTTTACCTTCTGCTGTAGTTTCTCTAAGAGTGTTGGCTGCTTCTTGAAATTTTTTGTCATTTTTTGATTCTGCAACTTTTTCACTTGTGAAGATGCCCTTCCCTTTATATTGTTGGTCAAGCTCAGCAATTCTTTCAAAATCTTGACGTATTTTTTCATCTGTACGCCTTTTTTGACTTTCAAATTTCTGATTCAATTCTGCAACGCTTTTCATTTTGTTTTCGAGCTCTTTACTTTTCATAGCCTTTAGAGCCTTTGTTCCTTTTGCAATATAATTAACCTTCTCTTCTAACGGAGTACCTTCTGGAAAAGCACCTGGAGAACGTTCAAAGACACCTTTAAACTTTTTTTCAACACTTTCTTTAGATGTCTGGGCCATACCTGTTACCTATTAAAACATATCATATAACCAGTATATTAGCTAATTATATAAAAAACAGTTAACATAACTTGTGGTAAAGAGTAAGAGCGTCCTATTTATATTTTTTTTATTAAAATGCTATTTACTTATTAAGTTGAAATGTATAACCATATAAGAGATGAAGGATAGTCAATTAGCAGTAGTATTCGATTGGGATAATACCTTAGTTGACACTCAAGATAACATTTTTAATGCTATTAAGCATACCATAAACTCAATGGGGTATAGTAATAAAGCTGCTGATAGAAATTCCCATGAGTCGAGAAAGAGCTATATGGTCAATTTATTTGGCGATCAGTGGAAAAAAGCGAACCAGATATATCAACAATATTTAGACGATGCACTATTGCAAAACATTGCTCTGAATCAAGGAGTAGAGAAAATGTTGCAGACACTGAAAAGCCACAATATTTATCTAGCAATAGTAAGTAATAAGAAAAATACTAATTTACGTAAAGAAGTTGCCTATTTTAAACTAGATTCTTACTTTGAAAGAGTAGTTGGGTCATGCGATACCGCGGAAGATAAACCATCTGCAACCCCACTGCTATTTGCACTAGAAGAGAGTACGTTGCCTATAAATAGAGAAAATGTGTTTTTCGTTGGTGATAGCATCACAGATGTTCTGTGTGCAAAAAATGCCAATTGTTTACCTATTATATACGGTCAATCAATAAGCGGTTATGAAGATTTGTCATGTTTTCAACATTTTGATAAACTTACAGATTTTATAATAAAGTATTTAGAAGATAGGTAATGACCGCTGTTACAGAGATTGCCAGTATACAAAGGCGCTTTTGCGCATATTTAATAGATGTAGCAATTTTATTAATTCCAACTTTATTAATTATACTGCTATTAGAGGATTCTCCGTTGATCTTACATCTATCATACATGTGTGTAAATTGTAGTTACTTCACATATTTTATATCTTCAAAGGCCCAAGCAACTCCAGGTCAACAGTTAATGAATATATGTACTATCAATTTAGATAATTCTAAAATAGACTTGAATTTAGCGTTTGACAGAAGCACTTCCCAGTTTTTTCTTCCTTTGTTAAACAGTGTAGTAGTTGTCCTTACTGAATTTTTGCAAGATCAGGAGGTATTAGTGAATGTCTTGAGTGCATTGAAAGTAATTATAATGCTGCTCACTCTCTGCTGGTATCTAGTTGCTTGTTTTTCTAAAAAGAAACAGACATACCACGACATGCTATTTAATACGGTTGTTATCAAAGGAACTATTAAATGAGTTGCTATAATCATCGTTATCATATAAATTATGCTGATAAATTGAACTAAGGGAAGATTATGAATGAAGAGATAGTAAAACATTTGAACAAATTATTGACCAATGAGCTGACTTCTGCACGTCAGTATCTTTTGTATTTTGCGGTTCTCAAAAACAATGGAATTAATAGACTTGCAGAAAAGGTAAAAAATGAGCTTAACGAAGAACTTGAACATGCAAACAAGTTGGCAGAAAGAATTTTATTGCTTAAAGGCGTACCAAATTTTCAAGATACAAATGAAATATCAAAGTATGATGGAAAGTTTGCAAAAGACACAATACAGAAAATCTTAGAGGCTAATTTAAAATTAGAGGGAAAAGGTATTAAGGATATCAAAGAAACGATTTCTATCGCTGAGAAAGAAAAAGATTTTGTTAGTGTAATGTTATTAGAAGAGATGTTAAAAAATGAAGAAGAGCACTTCCATTGGATTGAGAAACAGATAGACCTTATTGAACTAATGGGTGTTGAAAACTATTTAAGAACACAAATATAGAGTGTTAAAAAAAACAGTATTTATTTTAATTATACCTTGCTTGCTTCTTTTTTTATTAGGATTATGGCAAGTATTCAGATTGAACTGGAAGAATAATATTATTAAAAGTATGAGTCTTCCAGTTGTTCATCTATTGCCCAATAACGACCTTGAAAAATTTAACTATAGGCATGTCAAGATCGATGGGATTCTAAGTGACATAGAACTATATGTTTTTGCAGGGCAACACGGCTATCACGTGCTGTCTCCTATGTTGCTCACCACTGGACGTTACATGTTGGTGAATAAAGGAATAGTCAGAGAAAAAAAGGAGAAAAAAGTAAAAATTGAAAAAGTAGTTGCAGATGGAACTTTATATTGCGATAGCAATAAAAGCAAAAATTGGTTCATCAAAAACGATACTGCTTCGAATACATGGTTTACCCTGAGTACAGAGGAAATTTCCAATGAGTTAGGTATTAAGCTAGAGAAGTGTGTATTGTGGCCGAACAATTTTGGCAGCAAAGTAGCTATACAGCCAATGAAGCATTTGGAATATGCAATCACTTGGTTTGCACTTTCCTTAACTTGGTTGATTATGTGCGTAATTTACTATAGGCAAAACCTCAATAAAGCTTGAAGCTTTCTGTACATAAAATTAGAAAAGTAGTTATTCATCTTTATCACTACCAAGGTCTTTTAACATACTGTAATTGCCTTTTCTAAATCTACTTTTTAAAGACGTAACTCCACTTTCGCTAATACCACTGAGGCTCAGTGCAGCTCCACCTAGCTGCAATCCTATCTCAGATGTTTCAGGAATAATTTTACTAGCTCCTAGATCTCTATAAACCTCCACATTACTCAGATCTGGTAAGCGTATTACAATATTTACATGCGGAAAATTTGCAGCAACTAAGGAAACAACTTTTTTTATAGTAACTTCATTCTTTATTGAAATAACGAGAGCTTGAGCTCTTTCTATTCCTACTGATTTTAAAATTTCACATCTTGTAACATCTCCAAGATATATAGGAAAACTATCACTTTTTCCTTCTTTGACTATTTTTGATTGAATATCTACAACAACGTAACTTAAATGCTCTGCAGTAAGCATTTTTGTTACCATATATCCCACTCTACCAAATCCAGCAACTATTACATGGTTATAAAGATCTTGTGTATCTGTTTCAACAGCTTCATCATCTAATATTATTTTCTCAGTGCTAAATGAGTTTGCTATCCAATCTCCAAGCCCCGATAAAAGAGGAGTGAAAGCCATGGTTACTGTAGTTACCATCATAAGTACTTGAGCGATTTCACTTGGTAGCACATTTAGTTCATTTGCTAAGCGAAATAAAATAAACGCAAATTCACCGCCTTGTGAAAGTAGTAACCCAGCTTGTATAGCAGGTGCACTCTTAAACCCAAAAAATCTACACAATATATATATGATAGATGTTTTTAAAACGATAAGGATAATCGATAATAAAGTAATTAGTGGTAACTTGTTGAGTAAAAGTTCGGTATTGATAGACATACCAACAGTCATGAAAAATAAGCCAAGAAACAAATCTTTAAATGGCAATACTGCGTGTTCTACTGAGTGTCTGTATTCTGTTTCTGCAACTAACAATCCAGCGACAAATGCACCTAATGCCAACGATAAATGGAATTGCTCAGTAATAAATGCTGCTCCTAATACTATTAAAAGCGTTGTTGATATAAAGACCTCATTACTTTCCATTTTAGCAATAACCGAAAATAAAGGTCTAAGCAATAATCTACCAGTTATAAATATCAGCACTAATGCAATAGCTGCTTGCACCAATGAACCTGCCAATGAGCTTATCAGGCTGTGCTCAGAATTGCCAGCAAGTAAAGGTACCAATACTATTAATGGTACCACTGCAAAATCTTGCATTAATAGTACTGCTATTGACAACCTACCAACCTGACTTGCTTGAGAACCTTTTTCTTGCAGAACCTGCAACACTATTGCTGTTGAGGATAGCGCAAGCCCACCACCAATAACTGTTGCTATATTCATATTCACTCCGAAAGCAAGAGCGATGCACCATATTGCTACCATGGTAACTATAACTTGAAGAGAACCGAACCCAAATACATGAATACGCATAGCGATCAGGCGTTCAAATGTCAATTCAAGGCCTATAATGAATAATAGGAAAACTACACCAAATTCTGCAAGATTATCCATTGCTTCAGCTGAGTGTATCAGATTAAATCCATGAGAACCAATAACTGCACCTGCAACGAAGTAACCGAGCACTGGACTAATATTCATTTTCCAGAACGCTATGACTATAAACACAGCAGCAGAAAGTAAAATTATAATATCAAACAAATGCTGAGAGCCACTGTGCATGATATTTAACCTGTAGAATTAGACCATTTAATTGAGCAGCCAATACTTGATTTTTGGTCAATTGGAGAATTACCAGTTTCTGCAATAAATTTCATAGCTTGAAATAAGTCACTACTTCCTACTTCATAGCTTTGAACCTTTTCTTTTTTTGTGTCATTAAAACGTCCACGATAGCAAAGGTTTAAATTGGAATTAAAGCCAAAAAAGTCAGGAGTGCAAACAGCCCCGTATTCTTTAGCTATTTTCTGTGTACTATCAATTAAATATGGAAATGTAAACTTATTTTCCTTGGCAAAATTAATCATATTTTCAAAGGAATCTTCTGGATATTCATTTACATCATTTGACATTATTGCAACGGTGTTTACCTGATAATCTTTTTTCAATTGATCAACATCGCTTACCAGATTGCTAATAATTGACTGAACGTAAGGACAGTGATTGCATATAAACATTACAATAAGACCATTTTTTCCACAACAGTCACTTAATGTATAGTATTTATTGTCTACTCCCAAAAGATTAAAATCTTTTGCAGTAAAACTAAAATCGACTTTAGGAGTATTCAGAGCAACCATAGACTATTATTATACCATATGTAATTTACGGTCTTATTATTTAAATGTCAAACGGTTTCTATGTATACTGTTTGCATATTCTTTTTTAGTATTATAATTATAAAACTTATGTTCATAACTTTCGAAGGAATAGACGGCTCTGGTAAAACAACACAATCTAAGCTACTTGCAAATCATTTTAAGCAAATTCACGGCGAAAATAATGTAGTGTCGACTCGAGAACCAGGTGGCACTGATTTTGCAGAAAAGATAAGAGGAGTGTTGTTAACAAATAATATTGATCCTATTTCTGAACTCTTGCTACTTATCTCGATGAGGCACGAACATATGAAAAAATTAATATTACCAGCTCTTGCAGAAGGGAAAATAGTGATTTGTGATCGGTTTATTGATTCAACCATTGCATACCAAGGATATGGGTTTGGAGTTGATTTAAAACTAATAGAAGATTTGCACAGGTTGGCTGGAGTTAGATATCCAGATATTACATTTATTCTAGATATTGATGTTAAAGTTGGGTTAAGTAGAGCGAAAGACAAGAATAAATATGAAGAAATGGATGTTAATTTTTATAATAAAGTTGGAAAAGGGTTTAAAGAAATCGCCATAAAAGAGCCCGTTAGGTGCCATGTCATCACTGAAATTGAAACAAAAAAT
Organism: Wolbachia endosymbiont (group A) of Norellia spinipes; assembly: GCF_964273535.1. Taxonomy (NCBI): domain Bacteria; kingdom Pseudomonadati; phylum Pseudomonadota; class Alphaproteobacteria; order Rickettsiales; family Anaplasmataceae; genus Wolbachia; species Wolbachia endosymbiont (group A) of Norellia spinipes. The sequence goes on along the minus strand of NZ_OZ187006.1, from coordinate 297,062 downwards.
GATAATCAAGTACACACTAAGATTATTGATAAAATCACTATTGCAAAGACTTAACTATATTTATTTAACCTCTACTAATTTAAACCGAACCTTTAACTTGTGATAGAAAATTATTAATTTTAGGTAACATTATTTCACATGAATAACTTTTTGTTTGAGTAGCTAAAAAATCCTGTATTTTGTCTGGATCTTCTTTACTTATTATCTTATATGCCCTTGTGAGGTTCATTAATTCACTTCTATTTTTTTTATTACTTACTTCAGTAATAGTAAAAAATTGATCAAAATGGTCTAAGAGGTCTTTATTTTTTATTGAAGACACAATATCGTCAATTTCTTTCACAGATAATGCAAGTTCGTGTGCTTTACTACGATCTTCAAAACAAAGATTAACAAGCGCGTTGCAAAACCTATCTCTCGTAGTACTTCTCACTTCTGCTAATAAGGATTTAATATTTTCTTGGCAATACACTCTCTTTACTGATTCAGCTGGTTCAACCATACCAAGAACATTCTTTACCAAAGATTTTTTTTCACAACTAAATATGAACATGTAATAACCCATAGATAGAGTAAAGAACAAGAATACGGCTGGGAGCAAAAATGGCACTAGTACATTTTGTGATACAGGAAAGAGAAACCAGACAGCAGTTGCTGCTGATACAACAAGAAATAGCCCTAATAAAGTTAATTGCGCTCTTTTTTTATACTTATGATCAATGACTGCATTTACACCAATAGAAGCTACGTCAACCATTACTCATACCTCATTAAACAGTAATACTAACTGAATGATAGCATTATCGTGATGAAAATGCAACATTATGAATATTCTAATACAATTTATATTGACAGTTACAATTCTGAATGTTTTATTGCAGCGTTAGCTGATTAGCATTTTAAGCTAGGGTCAGATCTAATAGAGAGAGGATTTTTTTATTTTCTCATTCTTCTCATTTTCCTCTCTAACAATTTTTTTTCCGCTTAATATGTCCTTTATTTCATCTCCTGTTAAAGTTTCAAACTCCAGTAGATTTTCGGCAATGAGATCTAAGCCTTTCTTATGCTTGGTCAAAATGTCTTTCGCTTTTTCATAGCAAGAAGACACAACTTTCTTCACTTCTTCATCTATAAGTTTTAACGTATCTTCAGAAATTATCTCAGAACCATGCATAGTTTGTTCGCGATTGTGATAGATCGGACCTATTTTGTCGCTCATTCCCCATTTTGTTACCATAGAACGTGATAAATCTGATGCTAGTTTTATATCTGAAGATGCGCCGCTTGTGACTTTATCATAGCCAAAAATTAGCTCTTCTGCCACACGTCCACCCATTGCAACAGTTATATCTGCTAGTATCTTTTCTCTTGTGAGGGACACTCTATCTGTTTCTGGTAGTCTCATAACTAAACCGAGTGCCCTACCGCGTGGAATAATTGTTGCTTTGTGTATAGGATCAGAAGCAGGCATATTAACAGCAATCATCGCATGGCCAGCTTCATGGTATGCAGTCAGTCTCTTTTCCTCTTCTGTCATAATGAGAGATCGCCTTTCCACACCCATCATCACTTTATCACGTGCATATTCGAAATCATCCATGGTAACAATCTTCTTGTTTCTTCTTGCAGCAATAAGCGCAGATTCGTTCACTAAATTTGCTAAATCAGCCCCTGAAAAACCAGGTGTTCCTCTTGCAACTGTTTTCACATTTACATCAGGGGCCATTGATATTTTCTTTATATGCGTATTTAATATTTTCTCGCGCCCATTTATATCGGGTAAAGAAATAGTAATCTGCCGGTCAAAACGACCAGGCCTAAGCAGTGCTGGATCTAAGACATCCGGACGGTTAGTCGCAGCAATTATTATTACGCCCTCATTAGACTCAAAGCCATCCATCTCAACTAATAACTGATTTAATGTTTGTTCTCTTTCGTCATTACCACCACCAAGACCAATGCCACGATGTCTACCCACCGCATCTATCTCATCTATAAAAATTATACAAGGAGCATTTTTCTTGCCTTGATCAAACATATCACGAACACGGCTCGCACCAACACCAACAAACATCTCAACAAAATCAGATCCAGAAATGCTAAAGAATGGCACATTAGCTTCTCCTGCAATTGCACGAGCAAGTAAAGTTTTACCAGTTCCAGGAGAGCCAATTAAAAGGCACCCTTTTGGTATTTTTCCACCTAATATTTGAAATTTTTGCCTTTGTTTAAGGAAATCAACGATTTCTACTAGCTCTTCTTTTGCTTCATCAATTCCGGCAACATCATCAAATGTTACTTTTTTCCCACTAGTCATGAGTCTAGCCCTTGACTTGCCAAAGCTTATAGTTCTGTTGCCCCCCGCTTGTGTTTGTTTAAGAAAGAATAGCAAAAAGCCAATAAAGATAAATGTTGGGACCCATGAGATAAGTAATCCACCAATTACGCTCATGGCAGAATCTCCAGTTGAAAAGGAGAATCTCACTTTTCTATCATGTAAATTTTTTATTAGGTCGCTATATATAACACCGCTTGAGTTGAAACTTGAACCATCCCTAAACTTGCCCTCAATGCTCTGGTTTTTTATGACAATATTTTCTACATCATTGTCTTCTAGTCTAGTTAAAAATTCCGAAAAAGGTATGGTTGTTTTACTTCTACCTACATTTCCGCTGAACTGAATATAAACAACTGAAATAAGAACAATAATTACTAACCAGATCAATAAGCCTTCTAAAAATTTTTTCATTTCTATTTCTAACTAAGTACTAATCAAGCTTACCAAATTTTGTTTTATCGTGCTATTAATAATGCATTGAACCTTATCGTCATTGGTATTTTTTTCGTTATAATTTACATCAGGATAAGCAAGCACCTTTCCATCTTTTTGTACTGTAGGCAAAGAATAAAAGACTTCAGGGCAGCAGTTGTAAATTTAAAAGGTGTATTTAATTGTGACCACCACTCAGTGTGTTTTTTTTCATGAACAATAATTAACTTCATCTGCTATAAATTCACGTACTAGTAAGTCCATTAGAATTCCTTGGAGCTATACTAAAAAGAGTCTGTAACACATTTCCTACATTTGCTTCTTCATTCTCAGGCTTTTGAAATTCATCCTTAAGCTTTTCAAGTGCATTACTAACATCATTCATGGTAATAACGATTTCTTCTGTGTCCTCTTTTACAATACGATTTCTGGCAAAATCTTTTACAGAATTTACTAAATTAAATAAATCAGCTCCTGAAAAACCTTTAGTTCTACCTGCAAGTTCTGTAAGATCTAGATCTTCTGTTCTTGGTGTGTCCTTCATATAAAGATTTAATATTTTCTCACGTAGGTTTTCGTCTGGTAAAGGAATATTAATGTGCTTGGACAAACGACCACTCCTAGTGAGTGCAGAATCTAAAACACCCATACGATTAGTTGCAGCAATTACTATCACACCCTCTCTAGATTTGAAGCCATCCAATTCAGTCAATAACTGATTTAAAGTTTCTGTATACGCTTGATGACCATAACTGCTACCATCACAGCGCTTTTCACCAACAGAATCAATTTCATCTATAAAAACTATACAAGGAGCATTTTTTCTTGCTTTCTCAAAAAGCTTACGTATATTTCCTGGACCAGTGCCAACATACCGCTGAATAAACTCAGATGCAGAAACACTTATAAATGAAGATTTAGTTTCATTTGCAATTGCTTTAGCAAGCAAAGTTTTGCCAGTCCCCGGTGGACCATAAAAAATGTATCCTGTGTCTTGCGCATAATTTAGCTTTTCGTCTATTTCTATTTCCCTTTTTGACTGAAGTTTACAAATCTTTCTTAACTCTCGTCTTACATCGTCTGAAACTGCAACATCATCAAGTGTTACTTTTTGTTCATTCGTTACTTTAGGTGATGTCATTAGTTCATAAACAACAACACATATTGCCCCAAACACAAAAAGTACAGCTGCAGTACCTGCCACTACACAAGTTACTACAGCGGATTTTATAATGATAGGCATAAAAAGTATAGTGTCCGTAGCAGTCTTAATTCTAAGAAACAGAATATACATAAGATAAATAAAAGCAGCAATTGCTAAACATAACAAAGGGAAAATGAATTTAAAGAACTCTCGCCAAGTTATTTTCATTATAATCCCTCACTAAGATAAATTTTCATCATCGATCATACTATATCGATAATATAAGATTTTTTTGTATTATGCAACTAATAATGAATTGAACCTTATTACTATTGATGTCTTTTGTATCATGAATTACATCAGGATAAGCAAGTACCTTTCCATCTTTTTGTACTGTAGGCAAAGAATAAAAGACTTCAGGGCAGCAGTTGTAATCCTTCAGAAATTCAGGAACTTTTTGTGTTTTTTTTAATGGAGCGATGATAACTGAACACTCTTGATTTCCGAGTATTGTGCAGCTAAATCTGTTATCCCATTGAGTAGGTTCATTTAAAGGTAGGTTTACGGTAATTTCTTGTATCTTTGACGATTCTCTAACTATTAAGATATTTTCTCCATATTTTCTTATTTTGCACCCAGAAAGTGTACAGTTAACATTACTATCCTTTTGCAATATTTTATTAAATATCGCAATAAGGCTATTGTACCTTGGTTTATAATGTTTACTGGCAATTGCCATTATAGAGTAAAGAAGAAGCCTCAAGGCTATTTCCTCTGGCAATTGATAAAATTCACTTAGTTTAATTTCAATATAACCAAGATCATGAACATTAACACAGTCATTAAATGCAAGGCGTGTGTAGTGCATCAACGCTTTTGCAGCTCTTTTCATATGAAGGGCTGTGAGGCATATTCGCTCTGTTAAAATCTCTTGATTGTCACTTGCTTTAAGTAAGCTACGGTATAAAGTTCGCCTGTATTTTAAGTTATAGTTGCTTCTATCTTCGATCCATTTTAACCGGTGAAGCTTAGCGTACTTTTCTATTTCACTACGACTAAAATTTAACAATGGCCTAAATATATAAATACCATTTAAGAAAGATTTGTAATCCATTGATGATAATCCATCTACGCCACTACCTCGCTCCAATCTTAATAAGAACGTTTCTGCTTGATCATCTTTGTGATGAGCAACGAGCAAACATTTAACATTATTGTTTTTACAACACTCTGCTAGTAACTTATATCGTGCTTTTCGTGCCTGTAATTGAATATTACCTTTAATATTTTGCTTCTCCCAATTTAATATGAACGATTCCTTTGCTCCAAGTTCTTTTGCATAACTTGTAACAAAATCAGCTTCTTTTTGAGACTCTGAACGTAACCCATGATTTACTGTTAATGCTATAGGAAGTGAAAGCTTGTTTTTTTTTGCCCAGTTAGTCATTAAGTGCAGTAAGACTATACTATCTACACCACCTGATACTGCAACTGCGATTTGGTTATAGAAAGCAAAGCTATTAGCTATATTTTGAAATAATAACTCTAATTTCATTATGTTTCTTGATGGCAAGATAGTCTCTACGTCATACAGCGACTTATTTGTGGTATATATAGATCCCGCTAACAAGCAGCGGAATTGCTCTCTTTTGTCATCCCAGTGCTTGACACTGGGATCCAGGTTTTAATGCAAGAAACTATTTCTTTATTCCAGAAAATGAAAATTCCACTCTACGATTTTTAGCATGCTCTTTTTCATATTTAGAATTTCTAGAATCATCTTTTACATTAACCAAAGGCTCAGTTTCACCCTTAGAAGCAGTTTTTATTCTGTTTTCTATGTAGGGTGCACAACTAACCATAAATTTTTTAGCTGCATCTGCCCTTCTAGCGCCTAGCGCAAGATTATATTCATGAGAACCACGGTTGTCAGTATGACCAGTTAAAGTAACCTTCGCGTCAGGGTTATCTTGTAACACCTCCATTACGTTAAGTAATGCATCTGCGCTTACTTCAGTAATACTAGATTCATCATAACCAAAGAAAACTCTTTTATCACCTATCTGCTTAACAACAGAATTCATTTTATTTGTTGTATTTGCTCCTTTTTTTGGGCAAGAACTTACACCAGTAAGTAGCAAACAAAAACAGCACATTATAACCAGTCTACTCCACATTACTAAACCTCCATAAATTTTAAAATAGTGCGTAACTTTAATTTCAGTAGCTAATAATCTCTCCATATTGTAATATAGTCAAGAGAAATAAAATACTAAATACTTTTTCTACACCCTTACAATTAATTTTCTTATAATATGCTGGACTCTGAGTAGAAAAATCCAATAAAGGAATAAAAAGTACAATTTTCTATGTACTTTAAGCAAATATACTTTTAACTTTATTATTAATCTATTACGATATTAAAGAGATGTTTTCTAAAACAATGAACAAATTATGAAATCTTATAAGTTTTTAGAGGAAGTATTATATAGGGTAAAGAATATCGAAAATACGCTAAAAGTACTAAACCAAAGCCAATTGAATATAGAGGACAAAGTTGAACAAATGAGTCTTCTAGAAGAAATCAGACATGAAATTATCTCTCATGATGCAATAAAGGAATCATTAGCAGATGCTCTTGGTAACAAAAAAAGTGCAAATACTCAGCAGCTAAAGTTAATAGAGAGAATACATAAAAGCAACAGTGCTGTTCCTATTGATTTAGTAAAGTCTTTATCCAAAGCTAAGGTTGAATGCCAAAATTTATGGAAACTATCTCATTCTGAAACCAGTAACTTAGAAAAACTAAAAGAACGTTTTACTGATTTAATCACACTCATTCGCGAAGTAGCTTCTATAAAATCGCAGCAATTAAAATGCTCAAAATACGACTCACTGCTTGCTGACTATGACTCTGATATCACAGAAAAGAATATAAGGGAAGTATTCCCCAAGGTAGGCAAATTTTTTAGCGAAAATGTGGATGAAATAATTGAAAAGCAGAAAAAGGATAAGGTTACTAATATACAAAGAGTTGCTACTCAGAAGCAGATTGAACTTGGCTCGTTATGTTTACAGCAAATGGGTATTGCACTAAATGAGATTCGTACTTCTTATTACTACCCTATAGATTATGATGAATCTGATTTTTGTTATGGTTTATTTTCACTTTTACGGCATAGTGGTTATGCGATTTATCAAAAATGTTTAGCGCAAAATTCTATAAGTAGCCCAATTACGAGACATGTTATGTATGAAACTCAAGGGTTATTCATGGAAAGGATGATTGGAACATCCAGAGAATTTATTGAGTTCATTCAACCACACATAAAAGAGAAATTTGCTATAAAAGGCAAAACTAATAGCAGTGTTGAAAATTTGCACTTGGTTTTCAATGAAATAAACCTTTCCTCTTCTTTAAAGAACGCAGATGAATTTAGTCTGTTAGCTCATATTATGTTGAGAACTAGGTTAGAACAGGATATAATAAATGGTACACTGGAAGTTAAGGATCTGCACAATGCGTGGCTGGAAGGTATGAAGCACTATAAAATTCCAGTAAAAGCTAAAAATGAGCTGGACACTTATTTTCAAGATGAATATTGGGCAAGCGGTGTTATGGGCTACTTTCCTATAAAAATTATTGCTTTAATTGCTGCTGTGCAGATTTTCTCTTTCGTTAAAAAGAATCATTACGAATCATTAAGTGCTATAATAAAAGGAGATTTTAGTTTACTTATCAGTTGGTTATCTCAAAATATATACAGTGCAAAGTGTGGCCTGGAACTGCTAAAAAAAGTAACAGGCAAGGGTTTAGACGTTGAGTGTGTTACTTACTACCTATCTGAAAAGTATAATTTGTCTCAATAAATGGTTTTCTTGAGTTATGTATGAATTTTGTTCGAAAATTGACCGGAAAGTTTTATAGCCTTTTTACTTTCAAAGGTTTGTTTGCTAGCGATATTGCCATAGACCTTGGTACTGCAAACACTTTAGTTTATCAGAAAAATCAGGGAATAGTGCTTGATGAGCCTTCAGTTGTAGCAAGAGTAAAAGAAAAAGGAAGCTACGTTCCTTATGCTTTTGGTAAAAAAGCTAAAATGATGCTTGGAAAAACGCCTGGAGAAATAGAGGCGATAAGGCCCTTAAAGGATGGAGTTATTGCTGATTTTAAAAGTGCGGAAGAAATGCTAAAATATTTCATACGCAGTGCAAACACAAAATTCACTGTTAATAAACCTAATATTATCATATGCGTTCCATCTGGATCCACGCCAGTTGAAAGGCGTGCTATACAAGATGCAGCAGAAAGTGCTGGTGCAAATGAAGTATTTTTGATTGAAGAACCAATGGCTGCAGCAATCGGAGCTGGGCTCCCAGTTACTGAACCTGAGGGTTCTATGATCGTTGATATAGGAGGCGGTACAACTGAAGTTGCAATTATTTCTTTAGGCGGAATTGTTTATTCACGTTCTGCCAGAGTAGGTGGCGATATTATGGATGAAGCAATAAAATCGTATATTCGTGAAAATCATAAGTTATTAATCGGTGAAACAACTGCTGAAAAAATTAAGAAAAACGTAGGTTCAGCCAGTCTGCCAGGTGAAAATAACAAAGAGGGAATGATAATTAAAGGCAGGGATTTAGTGAGTGGCATGCCAAAAGAAATGCTTTTATCAGAATATCAAGTTGCAGAGAGTTTAATAGAGCCTGTACATCAGATAATTTCTGCTATTAGGACTGCACTGGAGAGCACTCCACCTGAACTTTCTTCTGATATAGTCGATAGAGGAATAATTTTATCCGGTGGTGGTGGATTATTGCGTAACTTGGGCAAAGTTATCAGTGAAACAACAAAATTACCAGTTCGTGTTGCAGATGACCCACTTTGTTGTGTTGCCTTGGGTAGTGGAAAAGTGCTTGAAAACATGGATTATTTTGGCCATGTTTTATTCAAGCAAGATTAAATTGTTTTTGAAGGTAGTTTATCGAATTGTTTTGATGGAATTATGTAATATAAATGAGATCCCAGTGTCACGCACCAAGTAATTTGAAGGCAACTTCCAGCAGGAAAGGGTGTCATCCGAGTAGCTGACACTGGGATCCAGGAAACTTAATTACAAATAAATATGCTGTTTTAATGAATTTGCATAAATAGACACTAGATTCCAGTGTCAGCTACTTTCATGACATCATCTACTATGTAAATTGCCCCCAAATCAAAACGTTTGCACAGTTGTATGTTGGAATGACACAAGATTTGCGTTTATAAATTAAGGCGATTATGCTAAAAGAATTTAAAATTGAACCTCTGCTAAAAGATAGAGCTCCGCACCAGACCAAGGCTATTGTTGCAATGTCCGGGGGAGTTGATAGCTCCGTTGCTGCAGCACTGCTATATAACTTTGGGTACCAGGTGATAGGTGTGACTCTTCAACTCTATGGCACCGACGGTAATGCTAACGCAAGAAAAGGTGCATGTTGTGCTGGACAGGATATTTACGACGCTAAGCGCGTGGCTGAAAGTGTTGGCTTTCCTCACTATATTTTAAACTACGAGGAAATATTCAAAAAGGAAGTAATAGAGGATTTTGCAAGTACCTATATGCGTGGGGAAACTCCCATACCATGCGTAAGATGTAACCAAACGGTAAAATTTCGTGATCTATTGCAAGTTACAAAAAATCTTGGTGCGGATGTGCTTGTAACAGGACATTACGTGAGAAGATTAGAAAAAAATGGTGAGGTAAAGTTGTGCAGAAGCATTGATAAAAGTAAAGATCAAAGCTATTTTCTATTTGCTACAACAAAAGAGCAGTTGAAGCTTTTGCGATTTCCACTAGGTAGGTTCTATAAAAGTGATATAAGAAAATTAGCAAAGTATTTCAGCTTACAAATTTCTGAAAAGCCGGACAGTCAAGATATATGCTTTGTTTCCGAAAGCTATAGTAAAACAATAGCTAAATTAGCTCCACAATCTGTACAGAAAGGTAAAATAGTGGATGTTAATGGAAAAGTGCTAGGCGAGCACAGTGGCATAGTAAATTTTACAGTGGGGCAAAGAAAGGGCTTGGGTATCGCACACAATGAACCTCTTTATGTGATAAAAATTAATACAGAAAATAATGAGGTTATAGTAGGTCCGATCAACGCATTAATGCAAAAAAAAATATTGATCAAGGAGTTAAATTGGTTAGAACAACCAAAGGAAGGTATGGAAGTAACTGTGAAGCTGAGATCATCACATGCGGGAAGTTTAGCAACAATACATTCAACTGACGAAAAAAATAAAGCCTGTGTCATTTTAAACGACGATTACTTTGGCATCAGTCCAGGTCAAGCCTGTGTGGCATATAAAGGTGAACAAGTTATCGGTGGAGGATGGATATGCTCTTAACTGGGTGGCTTAATTTTTTTATGCAGAATGTAAACGTACAATAATATTTATTGCTATTTTACCCTATATTGCTTATACTATAAAGTAGAACATTATAGGTTTTAGCAATGGTTAAGGAAGTTGAAGAACTAATAAAAATTGTTGGTAAGGGTAATTTATTAGAGACTTTGTTTATTTTTTTAGGTGGCTTTCAACATGCCGACTTAGATCGTAGTATGGACTGCAGAAATCATTTTGGTTTGTCTGCATTCATTAAAAAAGAGGGGGAGCCATTAGATGAATATTTTAACTTAAAGTTTAGTCTACAAGGGCTGTTTTTAATTTATGCTCAAGCTTATAAGATACTTAGTGAAAACAACAACCTGAATACTAAAGATGTCATAGATAAAATATATGAAGTTATTAAAGGGTCTGAGTTAAATAGAGATATAAATGAAGTAGTAGAAGTAGATGGAAGTAAATTAGATTTACTTAACATCTTAGCAAATCCAAAGAGAGAAGCAATATTTAAAACAGAAAAAGATTTTGAAAATAAAGTACTTATTGGTGTTAGAAAGTTACTAAATGAAAAAACTACATTAAACAAATATGACAGAGAATTTGCATTAAATAAGTGCATTATCAGCAGCTATTATTCCATTCATGACATAAAAGCAGATAAAGATATAGCATTGTTCTTTTCTTTGGGTGGTCACTATAAAGAACTTTCGTCATCTAACAAAACAGTAAAAAGAGAAGTATTAGAGATATGTGAGAATCAGTTAATAGCGCATTATACAATGTTCTTAGCTAAAGCACTACATATGATCAAGTTATCAAGTAGAGATAAATATACAATCGACCATGAGAATGTGGATCGACAAGAGAAAGAATTAAAAATGGATGGATTAATATATCCTATAAATACAAAAAACACCCTAGAGCAACTGTTAAAAAACCAAAATAGTGATGAATTTGAACAATTAGTAACGAGCCCTAAAAATATATACTACTCAGTGCCACAAGAAGAGAATAAATGTAGGCCAAATTTCATTGTCAGCAAGAAAAAAGAAAAAGACCATAAAAACACAGTCTGTAAACTTATTTTGGGTATGTTTGTATTATCTGTTGGGTTATATGTTGCTGATTATTTCCTTATGGAGCAAAAATTGTTCAACTCAATAAAAAATGTTTTGCCACAAGACAACCTTACTAACTTGATAGTTGGTGCGGTGCTTACTATTGTAATAGTATATGCTTTATTTCAATTATCACAGAAACCACCACTTTCAACAGTCAATGGAATGACGAATGAAAATTTAGAATCGCTCCATGCAAAACAAGCTTAGAACTACATAAATGTAGCAACTTAAAAGTACATATTGTATAATGCTTATTCTTAAGTTAAGAAGGTAATTTATGGATTTAAGTAAAATAACAGCGGTACCAAATGCGGTGAATGTGGTAATTGAAATAAGTGCAAATGCTGAGCCTGTAAAGTATGAATTTAATAAAGAGCTTGGGTTGTTACAAGTTGACAGATTTTTGTCTACCTCAATGACTTATCCTTGCAATTATGGGTTTATACCAAATACCTGCGCAGGTGATGGTGATCCTGTGGATGTTTTGGTGCTAACTCAATTTCCCTTAGCATCTAGTGTTTTAATATCGGTGCGTCCAATAGGCGCATTACTCACTAAAGATGAAAAAGGAGAAGATGAAAAGATATTAGCTGTGCCTGTTTCCAGTGTTGATAGCTATTATGACAATATAAAGGACTATTCTGACTTATCTACAAACCTACTAGATAAAATTGCTCATTTCTTTTCTCATTATAAAGATCTAGAAAAGGGAAAAACGGTAGCAGTTGGAGAATGGGTTGGTGTAGAAGAAGCAAAGAAAATCATTGAAAAAAGCAGAAATTAGTTTTTGTTGATTTATAGCTAAAGTGGCTTAGGTTTGCCTACAACTTGAAAAACAACAAATTCGTCATTCCGCTACTTGTTAGCGGAATCTATGCTGAGATACCGCGCACAACTGTACGAACATTCATTCTTGAAGGTAAACTGCACAGCAAATGGTGTCATTCCAGTGCTTGACACTGGAATCCAACCTTGCCGTAATCTCATCAAGAACGTTATGTTTTAACATAAGACCAGCCACTTTTATGCTTACCAACTTAGTGCCCAATCAAAATTCCTGGATCCCAGTGTCTGGGCACTGGGATGACATTCTTCTGGTAGGCTCAAATTGTAATGTTCGTACAGTTGTGGAATGAATTGCGGTATGACGTAGGGAAACCTTTCTTGGGTTAGCTATAGATTTTTGTACCACAGATCTAAAAATTACAGTTGTTCGGAAAAATGTTGCTGTTAAAAGCATTAGACAGGCGGTAGAGGTCTTGGTATTATATAATCTTTAGGTTCTAAATTTGGAAGGGTGGCCGAGCGGCTGAAGGCGGCGGTTTGCTAAACCGTTATACGATTGAAAAGTCGTATCGAGGGTTCGAATCCCTCTCCTTCCGTATACTGTTTTAGCACGGTCTGAATTCGCTATATTGGCATGTTTTTAGCCTGTTTACCTGATCTTGTTGCAATGGTTTTTATTTCCGTCTTTGCTTAGATAGCTATTAAAAAGTTGGCTAGCGTTGACTCAGTATTTATTATAGAATCGGTTGTTAACCTTACTTATATGCATAAAATACTAATTTTACTGTTGATAGTGTTGCCACTTAGGTTGCTTGCAACCGAGATTGAAATTGTTGCAGATGTAAATGGTGAGCCAATTTCAAATTTAGATATCGAAAAACGCATCAACTTTATAAATTCATTGTTTGGCACTCAAAGTGTTAATCAAAAAGAAGCAAAACCTCAAATTCTTAGGGAGCTAATAGACGAAATTATCATTATCAATGAAGCACAGAGGCTGAATATAAAATTGAGCAACGAGGAGTTAGATAATTCTATCATATTATTTTTAACCCAAAGTTTTAAACTTAAGGCTAATGAAGTTGATCAATACATAAAAAAGCATAATATAGATCTTAGTATTTTAAGAAAACAAATAAAATGTCAGTTACTATGGAGCAAAATTATTGAAGTAAGAATTGTGCCATTTATTAATATAAGCGATAAAGAAGTAGATGATGTAAAAAGGCAAACAGAAAAGCCGGATTATCTTATCACGTTCCAAGAGTTTATAATTCCTGATCAAAAAGACAAGGATGTTTATGGCATAGCTGAAGATTTAGTAAAAAAATTACGTAATAGTAATAACCCGGAATCTCCAATAAAGATGCGTAAAGCAACAGTTAATTTAAGTCAGCTCAAAGATAAACTTAAGAGCGTTTTAGAAAGACTAGAAACCGGCGATATAGCAGGTCCATTCAGTTTCAGTGAAGGTTACTCTATTATAAAAGTCATAGACAAGGTACAACTTAATTATGCACTGCTGGAAAGCACTTTAAAATTAAAACAGATTGTGGTTGAGGGTTCAGAAAGTTTATTGGATAATTTTCAAGAGCAAAAGGTCAATTGTTTAAATTTTGACAAATTAGCAGATGATTTTAAGTTGCCAAACGCAAAAGAGTTTGAAATAAAAATGCGAGATTTAAATCCTGATTTACAGATTTTATTTAGTAAAACAAGTGTGAATGAAATAGTAGAATTAAGAGAAAATGGCACTGCAAAGTTAATGATGTTGTGTGATATCAAGAGTAATGCAGCGGATATAGAAGCAATTAAACAGCAGATGTACCAACAAAAGATTATGATACAAAGCAACTTGTTATTAGATGATATGCGTAAAAATTCAGCTGTCAGTTATCGGTATAGTTGAAGTCAGAGAGTGTCCTTGTCTCTGTCTTTGTGTACGAAAATTACTTTGTTCTATAAAATTTCAAAAAATTTTAACAAATATAGTTAAAATAGCACATGAAGAATATAATGCTAATTGGTGGTGGAGTTGGAAATGCAGTATTATTTTCGATAGGGAAGGCGTGTCTTGAAAATAATAATAAGGTTTTGTACTTTGCTGGCTATAAGAAATTAAGTGATGTATTTAAACGAGCACTGATAGAGCGTGCATCAAATGCAGTAGTTTGGGCATGTGAAGAAGGATTGATAGAAACAAGCAGAGATCAAGATAAATCCTTTCATGGTAATATAGTTGATGCAATAGTCTCTTATCAACAAGGAAGATTAGGTATTAATTTAAACACTATAGATAAAATTATCACTATTGGTTCTGATAAAATGATGAAAGCTGTGAATGAAGCTAGAAAAACAATTTTAAAGCCATATCTGAAGTCAAGTCACATAGCAATATCGTCAGTTAATTCTCCTATGCAGTGTATGATGAAAGAAATCTGCGCTCAGTGTGTTCAGCAACATATAAATACGGAAACAGGAGAAAGGAGTTTTGTTTATAGTTGCAGTAATCAAGACCAGGATATGGAATTTATTGACTTTGATTTTTTAAGTGAGCGCTTAAAGCAAAATAGTTTACAAGAAAAACTCACTGCGAAATGGATAGATCATGTTCAAAGATATTAAACAGCACAAAAAGGAAATAAGAGAGCAATATAGAGCTATAAGAAAAGATATTGATGAAAGTTATTCCAGTTATGCGGCAAGTTCCCTTATTAATCTCTTTAATCAGAACTTAAGTTACGTTAAAGGCAAAACAATTGCGGCTTACGTTCCAATGGATGGGGAAATAAATGTTGTCCCTTTGATGTGTCGTTTGCTCTATTTAGGTTATAAAGTAGCAATTCCTGATAAAAATCAGTTGCTAAGATTTGAGGGATGGAACGAAACAAATGAAGATGTAATTCCCGACACAATCATTACTCCTGTTGTTGCTTTTGATGATCATTTTAATAGATTAGGTTTTGGCGGTGGTTGGTATGATACAATGATAAAAAAATTACGGCCGCTTGGAAAAATATTTATAGGTGTAGCCTATGAGAAACAATATTGTAAAGATTTACCTGTAGAAAAACATGATCAAAAATTGGATATTATAATCACTGAGATGTGTGTTAGATGTGGAGGTGGATTGCTCAAAAAAGTGGATAGAAAGGAGTAGCGTAACCCCACTTTCTGATAGTAATTTTTGCGTCAAAACGCTCCTCAAATGCATCAACCCGGTCCTGTGATTCCTTCTTCACTCACTCGTTCAGCACTTGAACTACCTAATTGAGAATCTGGCTTCATTTCCTGAGCTTTCTCATTAACTTTTTGTTCTACATCTTCTATTTTACCGTTACCAATAGCCATAATTGCAGGTTGAAATTTATTTATAAGATCATTAAGTGCTTTCATATCTGCTACATGAGTACTGAGGCCCTTTTCCAGAAGTCTGCTCATATCATCTTCTGAAAAATTTTGAATGGTTCCATTCTTTACTAACTCTTGTATAGCAGATCGCTGCCTTTCATTTTGAAGCATTTCTAATATTTTTTTCCCATCATCAAGACCTTTTTTAGCGTCAACGCCTTCGTTATCTTTAAGACTAATGTTTGCAATAGTTTCAAGCACGTTTGTTCTTAATCTACTAAAGTTATTCTCTCTTGCTTGAACTGTAGGTATAGCTCTTCTCATAATAATCCAAACAAGTTAAGATATGGATTTATGGTAGTGGGGTTTGTATGCCAGCAGCGTATAGTTACGATTTAAGGAAAAAAGCAATGGAGGCATTGGATGAAGGAGAAAGTAGAGCAACTGTTGCAGAGAGATTTAAAATTGGAAAAACGACTCTATATGAGTGGCAGAAAAGGCGTAAGGAAACGGGAGATTTTCAGTCAAAAAAGCCTGGAAGCGTAGGATATAACCATAAAATTACTGACTGGAATGTTTTTACCAAATTTGCAAAAAACCATGGTGGCAAAACTCAGTCAGAGATGGCTAAACTCTGGGGTAATATCAGTCGACAAACGATTCACCGCGCACTTAAAAATATTGGATTTACAAGAAAAAAAGACCTACGGATATAAAGAAAGAAATGAAGGAAAGCGAGCTCAATTTTTAAAGGTTATAGCAACAAAACGTCATGAAAATCTTGTATATATTGATGAATCTGGAATAGATAATACAGAAGACTACCCATACGGATATTGCAGAAAAGGAGAGAGGTTTCATTCATTAAAATCAGGTAAAAAAACTCAGCGTGTCAGTATGATTGCAGCTCTAAATAAAAGGAAGATCATTGCTCCATTGACCTTTGAAGGATACTGCAATAAGGATGTTTTCGAGGCTTGGTTTGAGCAGTTTTTAACTCCAATTTTAAGGTCTGGCCAAACTGTAATTCTTGATAACGCTACATTCCATAAATCTAAAAAAATAGATAATCTTGCTAGAGGAGTTGGTGCTGAAATTCTTTATCTTCCTCCATATTCTCCAGACTTTAACGAAATTGAGCATAATTGGTTTGCTATAAAGAATAGAGCTAGAAAAAATATCCCTATTTTTAAGTCTTTCCGTCAAGCTGTTGATTCTGCTTTTTTATTCTGACTATTATGAGAAGAGCTATAATTTATCTATTAAATCCTTATATGAACTTTTCACTGCTTTTCCTGCTTCAATCGCTCCTTCTTTTATTTTTTCCCCTGCCTTTCCTATACCTATTCCTACATAACGCGCTCCAATAGCTACAAGCGCTATTAATGTAGCAAGCACAATAAGCGGAGAAAATGCTACTCCCAATACTATTGCTGTAGAAGCTATTCCAATTTTTTTATTTGCAGATGCTGATTTAAAATAATTGACTAGATTGTCCAGCGGACCTTTATTATTATTTATAACATTACTTATTGCTTGCTGATTAACAGATTTTAACGCCTCTTCTATTATTTTTGAGTCAACGTTTTCAGAAGTTAACCCTTTAAGTGCTTCTTCAATGAATTTTATAAATAATTCTTTGTTTACCTCCTTTTGCAAGCCTTGGTCATTAATCGCTAAACCTAAATCTTTGAGATTCATCCCTTTAACTTGTTCTGATAGGGCTTCAAACAACTTCCCTTTTTCTTCCTGTGGGAATTGTGCGATGCTTTCTATTATATCTGAAATAGCTTTTCTTAGTTCTTGGTAGTCAGTTTCATTATCAAAGAACTCAGCCACATTTTACTCCATTGACTGTAAATATGCCTAATTATACATACTAATTATTAATTATATCATAATTGATATAACATACCCCTTTCCAAATATAGAATTTGTATTAAAATATCTAGATTATATGCAATCAAGGTACTTTATGGGTGAAAAAAAATTAAAAGCTGCTGTGATTTTATCAGGGTGTGGTCACCTTGACGGTGCAGAGGTAAGAGAAGCGGTTTTAAGTCTGCTTGTGCTTGATCAGCAGGAAGTGGATGTTAAATGCTTTGCACCTGACATCAATATCACACAAGTTATGAATCATAAAACAAAGGAGGCAGTGAAAGAAAAAAGGAATGTACTTGTAGAAGCAGCAAGAATCGCAAGAGGCGAAATATATGACTTAAAAGAAGCCAAAGCTGAAAATTTTGACATGCTAGTCGTACCTGGTGGATACGGGGTTGCGAAAAATTTATCTGACTTAGCTGAAAATAAAGACATGGTGACAGTAATGCCTGAATTTGAAAGATTAGTTTCAGAATTTTTTGTCACAAAAAAGCCAATAGGAGCAATATGCATATCTCCAGCCGTAATTGTTTCAATTTTAAGTAGCAAGATAGGTAAAGAAGAAAGTGAGATTAAGGTAACTATAGGAGATGACAAAGAACAGTTGATAGAGAAGCTTGGCGGCAAACACATAAAGTGCGATACAGGGTTATCAATAGAAGACGAAGAGTATAATGTATTTTCCTGTTCTGCTTATATGCGTAGCGACGAAAGTACATACTCTGTATATCAAGGGATAAAGCATATGATTGACAGTATGGTAAAAAAGATTAACAAAAAAACTAAACAACCATTCCTCTAAGATGTAGTAATTTAGACTTCCTTACACAATTAACTGTTGAACTTTACATTCCTAGCTGTATTATGGTTATATAGCTAAGAGACCTAGGTTTACTGACTATTACTTGTTAGTGGTATGGCGTAGGGCTGCACTAGCTATATATATTTAGCTCTTTTTTTATAAACGTAAGGTATTTTATATGTCAGACCTTTTCTATATTGAAACTACGTGTTGTATGGACGGTCAGTGTGATGTCTATACAGGGGAAGTGAGTTTTAATGATGTTATGTTAGGCAAGTTCAGTCTAAATTCGTGCAGCGGGAAAGAAGCTATGATAAATCTAGACGTTATTACATTCGATATTAATATCGCTATTGATGGTCAAAATGGAAAGACAATAGAAAGAGACCTTAAAGGTCTTGAATTTGTAACTAAAGATGATGGTTCTTGGTATATTAATAAGAATTTTGGTAATGATAGATTTGAAGTTATAGTAAAGCAATCATAATTTTACATCTCAGGTGTAACATTTAGTATAGGTGCTATTCTATTTATAATGTTCTTTACTATAGGCGCAGCAATTATTCCCCCGGTATGGTGTATCCCTTGAGGTTCATCAATAGCAATTAGCACTATATACCTTGGGTCAAGCATGGTTAGCACTCCTATAAATGACGCTATGTTTGCATCTTTGCTATATTTACCATCTACAACTTTTTCCGCCGATCCAGTCTTTCCCCCTATTGAATATGCCTTTATTTTTGCTCTGCTGCCAGTGCCATCCGTTACTGCTGCGCGTAATAATTTTCTCATTTCCCTGGAAGTTCTTCTTGAGATAATTTGCTCTCCTATACTTCTCTTATTCAACATCAAGGTTGCGTTATGAAATAACCCATTGTTGATTAATGCTGCTGCAGTTTGTGCAAGATGTATAGGAGTTACAGCTATGCCATAACCATAAGATGCTGTTATTAAAGTGTTTTCACTCCATTTATCCGGGATTATCGGTGTAGATTTTTCTGGTATTTCTATTTTCAAAGGAGAAAATAGCTTCATAGCTTTAAAGTATTCTACTTGTTTTTCAATACCTAATTTAACTGCAATTTTTGCTGCACCAATGTTGGATGATTTCACAAATATATCTCGCACAGTGATTTCCGGAATCTTAAATTCATGAAGATCATAAATTTTATATTTCCCAATAGTGATTGGCTTTGACACGTCATATAAATCATCAATTTTTACAACGTTTGCATCAAGCGCTGCGGCTATTGTAAAGAATTTTAATACCGACCCCATCTCATACACCCCAAGACTGGCGCGATTAAACTTTTGTACGTCTTCTGCCTTATTCTGTAGGTTGGGGTTAAAATCAGGCAGACTGACCATTGAGATGACTTCACTATTTCTCACATTTAAAACAATTCCTACTCCGCCGAGTGCCTGATATCTGCTTACAGCTTTAGTTAGCTCTTCATGCACTATGCTTTGCACTCGTGTATCTAAGGATAGTTGAATACCATGGTAAGGTGTTATTCCAGCGCGTAATGCTGGAATCCACGTATTTTTTTTCTGGACCCCAGTGTCAGCTACTTGGATAACAGAATGTTGTTTGTTTTTACTTATATATGCCTCAACTCCTGCAATACCGTTGCCATCTATGTCAGTGTAACCAAGCACGTGTGAAAATAAATTACTGTGAGGATATATACGTTTTACATCGTTATAGAAGTTTATTCCTGGCACGCCGGCATTTTTTATTGCTAACAGTTCTTTTGGAGTCAAGTGCCGCTTTACCCAAGCAAATTTCTTTTTTGAAGTAAGTACTCTATATGAATTCTCGTATTCAAGATCATTCAAAATAGAACACAGTTGTGCTGCTATACTTTCCGGATTCTTTACTTTGGTTGCATCTGTATATAGTGATGTTGTGGGCACATTTGTTGCTATTACCACTCCATTTCTATCTAAAATATCAGGTTGTTTATATACTGTATTATCTTTTCTAAAATTTTCTGAAGTAGTAGGTTGATCAAATGTTAAAGAGAATATGCGAAAAATAATTATTATATAAAACGTAAATAATGGTACTATAAAACACAGTGAGCGGAGCTTATTTTTAAGTAATGCTTGCATATTTACTTGATTTGACAAAAATGGAAATTATCTTAGCTGAGCCGCGAGGTTTTTGTGCCGGGGTAAAAAGAGCTGTGGACATATTAGCTATTACTTTAGAAAAATACAAAAACAAGTACCAAGTTTATGTGCTACACGAAATTGTTCACAATAAATATATAGTAGAGGACTTTAAGAGACAAGGAGTGGTTTTTGTGAACAGTATCGAGGAAATTGAAGATAATGGAGGAATACTGATCTTCAGCGCGCACGGAGTGTCAAAAAATATAGAAGATGAGGCAAAAAGAAAGGATATTCAAGTGATTGATGCAACATGTCCTTTAGTCAGCAAAGTGCATAAAGAGGCAAAAAGGTATGAAAACGGTGGTAAAGAACTAATTCTCATTGGGCATGAAAACCATCCAGAAGTTAAGGGAATTAGAGGAAGAGTAAATAATCCTATCATTTTAGTGCAAACTGTGCAGGACGTACGCAATTTAAAAGTTAAAGATCCAGATAATTTATCTTATGTTACACAAACCACGTTAAGCATCGACGATACCCGTGAAATTATTGTTGCCCTGAAGCTCAGGTTTCCAAGCATAACAGGTCCAGATTTAAAGGACATATGCTATGCAACACAAAACAGACAAAATGCTGTTAAAAAGCTAGCTGAAATTGTAGACATGGTGTTAGTTGTAGGAAGTAAAAATAGCTCAAATTCAAACCGCTTATTAGATCTGTGCACTGCCAGAGGAAAAAGAGCCTACTTAATTGATAATTACAGCTGTGTGAATAAAAGCTGGTTTCATGGCGTAGAAAAGATAGGAATCACTGCAGGTGCTTCTGCTCCTGACATATTGGTTGATGAATTAATGGACTACCTAAAAGTAAACCTGAGTGTAAAAATTTCAGTGATGCCAGGTGGTATTATTGAAAATGTTCAGTTTAAAATACCGAATTTGGTTTAAAACACAACTTATCTACTAAGCTTCTCTTGAAATCACACAAATCAGCATCTATAGCTAAGACGTCATACCGCGATTCATTAGACTTCTTGCATAACCTTATAACAAACTTTTATTGGGAATAGAAACGAAAAACTTACTTGACAAACTCCGCCAGCCCCCTTATCATGAAACTGAAGGTATTCAGTTATCTTCATCTGTGCAGATTAAACAGCAAAAAAACAACGTAGTTGGCGTCTTATTTTTAATTTTTTGCACTATGTGCACCTTATGTCTTCAAATATTCTGGGTTTTTACCTATATAAGCTGAAACGCGCTTATAAGTCGTTTAAGACAGTATAGTACGCCAATTTGAAGGATTAGAGAGTGAACACTAATTACCAAGGGATTTCTTTTGCCTTTTTTTCTGCTTAGTAAATTTCTTAAACATTTGAGATAAGGTGAGTTGCATTTAAAAGCAGCCAAATTGCAGTGTTTAAGACTTAAAAAACGCCAATACTGAAAATAGATATTAACCGGGGCTTCTTTTGCCTTTTTTTCCGTTTGGTAAATTTCTTAAATATTTATAGCTAAACGACAATCGTCATCCCGCTGCTTGTTAGCGGGATCTAGAGATACCGTGACGGTATGACGAGGGAGAACAGTTAGCGGCTGAGATACCGCGAATGAATCGCGGTATGACGTAGGACTGCTGTCATTCCAGTACTCCTTTTTTTGTCATCCCAGTGCTTGAAACTGGGATCCAGTTTTCCATATAATCTCATCGAAAACGTTGTATTTTAACGTAAAACATCTATTTTTATGCTTACCAACTTAATAAAATTCCTGGATCCCAGTGTCTGGGCACTGGGATGACACCATTCTTTTTTCTGGATTCCAGACTGGAATGACACCGTCTTGGATGGAAACCAGTGTCAGCTACTTTCATGACACCATCATAAGGTGAAACTGGATCCCAGTATCTGGGCACTGGGATGACAGGAGAAGGGGCTACTGCCGTCATAAAGGAACCAGTGTCAGCTACTCGGATGATACCTTTTTCTACTTAATTTGGGTTATGCAAGAAGTCTATTCGCGGTATCTCAGCATAGATTCCGCTAACGAGTAGCGGAATGATGGTTTTTTAAATCGTCGGTAAGCCTAAGTCAGTTTAGCTATATGCTTTTAATTTCCCCAAAAGGAGAATTAAATATGTGAAATTCTAGTTGATATGATTTAATGAATGGTTAGTTTAAATTACTAATTTATTTAAGAGATTTTAATAATATTTAACCCACTTACTTTTCTATTTTCCATATCACGATGGGCTTGAATTATTTCATCAAATTTATATTTTTTATTGATCCGTACAGTTAAAAGTTTTTTTCTTATCATCTCAAAGATTTCCATTGTGGTAAGCACTAATGTGAATCTATCATGCTTATAATGGTATATTAAGGTTCCAGTTGCAAATAACGAACGTGAACTAAGTAAAGAAAAACTAATAGGAGCGTTACCTGATATCTGCCCATAGGAAACGTATATGCCGAACCTGCCTAAAGATTCAAAAGAGAGCTTGCTTGTAGCGTAACCTATGGGGTCATACACTGCACCTACTCCTCTGTTTTGCGTAATCTCCATAATTTTAGAAACGAAGTCTTTATCATTGTAGTTTATTGCGTATGTACAGCCACTTTGTAAAGCTGTCTTCATTTTTTCATCAGAGCTTACAGAGCCTATCACTACACCTTTTTTATCCTTTGCCCATTGGCATATTATTTGTCCTAAACCACCATTAGCCCCATGAACTAGCACGAAAGCACTAGGCCTAACTTTATAAGATTGATTAACTAAATAGTGAGCTGTCATACCTTTAAACAGCACTGCAGCAGCAACTTCATCAGATATGTCATCTGGAATTTTTATCAGATATTTCTGGTGTATAATGCGCTTTTCACAATATGCCCCTGGAGGAGCTGTGCAATATCCAACTCTGTCTCCAACTTTGAATCCATCACTGATTTTTTTACCAAGTTTTTCAATAACCCCAACTGATTCCACTCCAAGCACTGATGGTAAATTTTTAATTTTGCGTGTACCTTTTCTGTGCTCTAAATCATAACGATTTAAGCCGATAGTTGTGTGACGTACTAAAACTTCCTCGCCTTTTGGCTCACTTATATTCTTATCTACAAATTCTAATACTTCTGGCCCCCCAGTTTTTTTAATTTGTATAGCTCTAACCATGATGAATGTAAGATAAAAACTTTGATTATGTTATCTAATAATTAATATTTTGCAAAGTTATTGTTTTCACAATCAATAGACTTCTTGCGTTACCTCCTGTCATTCCAGCGCGTGACGCTGGAATCCAGATACGATTTCATCATATAAATCTTTCCATTCTTGATTTGTTTTTTCAATTAAGTTTATTTTCCATTTTCTCTGCCAGCTTTTTAGAAGCTTTTCTTTACTAATTGCTAAATTTATGTCTTGAAACTCCTCAAAGTAGACTAATTTACTAACATTGTACTTTGACGTGAAACCGGAAATGGCTTTGCTTTTATGCTCCCAAATTCGTTTAATTAAATTTGATGTTATACCTATATACAGGGTTCCATTTCGTTCACTTGCAAGTATATAAACATAATAACTTTTCATATATAGTAACCTGGATCCCAGTGTCAAGCACTGGGATGACACCATTTGTTGTAAACTCACTTTTACTCTATGGTTATACTACCTTGCCGCTATCCTGAACGGATACCTTCTTTCAGCTTTGGATGACAATAGGAAAAAGTTTGTTACTTAAGCTTAAAAAACGTGTATGATAGTGTTATTTCGCTCAAATCTTTTGTATTACTATCAAGCATTATCTCAGGATCTATATAGAAAGATACGGGCATAGCAGCTTTTTGTTTTGGTAGCAACATTTGTTCTTCAAAACAAAAGCATGCAACTTTATTAAAATACTTACCTGCTTTGAAAGGCGTAACGTTATATACTGCCATACCAAATGAAAGATGATCAGATAGATTTTTTGCGTAATAAAATGCTAAACTTTGTTCTCCTATGTTTACGTCAACGTAGTTAGTTTCTGATTTAAATTCCCAAGGTAGATCGGACATTATATCAGCATTGAAGTGGACCCTGATTTTTTGGTCAGTTGCACTTATTATTGCATTAGTTACTTTTCTTGTTGTGCCACCATACCCGGTAGCTTTACAGAAAATGCTATATAGTGGCACCGATGCATATGCAAGACATAGCATCAACACGACTAAAGATATTAAAAAGAAAACTATAGAATTCTTACTACCTTTCCTTAAAAAGGAAAACATCTAGTCCCTATTATTGAACAAGTTAAGTAACCTGAGTAGATTGAGAAATATGTTAATAAAGTTAAAATAAAGATCAGTTGCACCCAGTATTGCCAATTTAGTAGTAGCGACTTCTGATCCGTCGTTATATTTATAATAAACGTCCTTGATTCTTTGAGCATCATACGCAGTCATTAAGGTAAAGACTATTACTGATATGAACGATATTGCAAAGTAGAGAGGACTACTTCCAAGGAATAAATTTACTATGGATGCTATAATTATCCCCAAGACTCCCATAATCAAGAAAGAGCCCATACTTGTAAGATCTCTTTTTGTGGTATTACCATATAAAGCCATAGAGCCAAACATAATTGATGTAATGAAAAACGCTCTTGCTATATTTTCTGCAGTATAAACTATAAAAATATAAGATAAGGAAAGCCCCATTAACACTGAGAACGAGAAAAATATAGTAACGGCAGACTGAGCACTTAGGTGTTGAATTCTATACCGCATATAGATCACCAATGCAGCTGGAGAGAATATTATCACAAGCGACAGAACAGGATTAGAATGAATTACCTGAAAAAGACCAGAAAATACCGTTAGAAACGCAATAAGCCCTGTAACGCCTAAAGCTAAAGCCATGTAATTATATACTTTAGTTAGGTAACTTCTGAGCCCAGCGCTATAATAAACGCCCTGAGAGCGGATATCCTGTTCATTTCTCATGTAAGACATAAATACAACTCCTTTTGTCCATTATTTAACACATTATAATATAAAACCACATTTTTATCAAGTATTTTTATTATAAACAGTTATGCGCTGGCATTTGTTTTAATATAAATAGAATATAGGCCTATTGCTGCTGCATTTGAAACATTTAAGCTGTCAATTACGTTTGACATTGGGATTTTTAAAAGATAATCACAATTTTCTTTAACTAACCTCCGCATTCCTTTCTCTTCAGAACCAAAAATGATTACTCTTTTTTTCTCAAAGCTCTTTATTTCATCTATATTTTCTTTAGCATTGCAATCAAACCCGTAACACCAGTAGCCGACCTTTTTTAAATACTGCATAGTTTTTACTATATTTGTAACGTATATTAGCGGAACAATATCTAAAGCTCCACTTGCTGCTTTTGCAATAGATGCATTTTCACTCGGTGAGTGGTTATGTGGTAAAACCAATGCGTTGACATTAAAACAAGCTGAAGTTCTTAAAATTGACCCAATATTGTGCGTGTCAGTGACTTGATCTAAAATGACTATAGTAGAGCTGTCGTTTGAGCTTTCAGCTACTTCTTCGATGCTTAAGTTACAAAGAATAGGGGCAACATTTAAAGCAATTCCTTGATGGTTAGCACCTTTAGATAAAACGTCATTAAGTATTTTGTTTTCTACTAATCGAACTTTAATGCCCTTACTATTTGCACATTGCCTAATTTCTTTTTCGTGTTCTCTATAGAAATTTTCTGTTGCTAATAGTTCTATACACCGCCTATTTTTATTCTTCAGTGCTGACATGCAGGTGTGCTTTCCATACAGCCAAAAATTCTCATTAGTTTTTGACGATTTCATCGTATTATCGAAAATCTGATTTTTATAGAATAAGCAACATTTTACTATGTTTGGATATTGTTGTAAAATTATACAATTCGATTAATGCGTTTATGTCGGACGATGAGTTGGATTGGCAAAAAAATGTTAAGCCAATAGAATGTGGAAAAGTTACTTTAAAAGTTAATCATAAAGTAAATATAAAGTCTATGGTTGATAAAGGTACCTCCGACTTACAAAGGAATTTTCTTAATACCAATAATGGTAACTCATCATTTTGTCTTGACCAAAACACAAAATCAAAAGTTGATAGGGGTAAATATTTTATAAGCGATAAGCTCGATTTGCACGGCTATAGTATAGAGGATGCTTACTGTAAATTGATAGATTTTATTATCAAAAATTATCGAGCAGGAAATAGATGTTTATTGGTAATTACGGGATACGGCAGTGCAACAAATAAAACAGACACTATAAAGAATAACTTAAATAAGTGGTTAAATGATACTAAAATCCAGCATATGGTTCTATACTACCAGCAAGCTACGAAAAAACATGGTGGTAAAGGGGCTTTTTATGTTTTATTAAAAAGGCTTAGGCCCTATTAGCTGCTTAAGTTTCCTTTTAAGCCTTAATTTTTCTTATATAGCCATATAAAAACCAGTGTTCGGCAGCGCGTTACGCACAATTGTACAAACATTGTAGCCGTTATTCAAGTAGCCCGCAGAAACGAAAAAACTTCCTTGACAAACTCCGCCAGCCCCCTTATTATGACAATAAGGGTATTTATGACTCAAAACTTGTTTTTGACCTGCAGGCTCAATGACAAAATTCAGTAAAAAACTTAGGGTATTTTTTGGCGGATTACATAAAATTATAGCGGCTGCATGTCTTTTAAATTTTTTCTACATTCAGCCAAAACGCGCTTAAACTAAGCGTCAGCACATTATTACAGCGCCACTTACAGTAATATAGAGTCAAAACTCGCACCACGGGAGTTCTTTGCCTTTTTTTTCATTTGGTAAATTTCTTAATGTTTGTAGCTAAAAGAGCCCAAGAGAGGTGTCATCCCGCTGCTTGTTAGCGGGATCTATGTTAAGAGATACCGCGAATGAATCGCGGTATGACGTAGGAATGAATCGCGTTATGACGTAGGACTGCTGTCATCCCAGTGCCCAGACACTGGGATCCAGTTTTCCATATAATCTCATCAAAAATGTTTATTTTCTAGCTACTTTTATACTTATCAACTCAGTATGCTTACTTACAATTAAAATTCCTGGATCCAAGTAGTCAAGCTACTCGGATGACACCCTCCTGATGGGACCAAATCACAATGTTCGTACAGTTGTGGGCGGTATGACAGCGTTAGCTATACTTTTATACTCACCAACTCAGCATCCAATCAAGTAGTCAAGCTACTTAGATCTGGTGGACTCAAATCACAATGTTCATACAGTTATGCTGTGCCCTATGGTGTGATGTTCTACGAGTTGGGTAACAGGAGGTAATGCAAGAAGTCTAATAGCGCAGCAACACGGAACCCCATGTGAGACCTGCACCTATTGCAATCAGCAGTACCAGATTTCCTGATTTTATTTTTGATTCTTGTATTGCATAGTCTAAGGCCAGTGGAATTGACGCTGCTGAGGTGTTTGCATGCTTATCAACGGTATTAATCACTTTCTCTATAGGAAAATCTAA
Source organism: Wolbachia endosymbiont (group A) of Norellia spinipes (assembly GCF_964273535.1). Lineage (NCBI taxonomy): Bacteria > Pseudomonadati > Pseudomonadota > Alphaproteobacteria > Rickettsiales > Anaplasmataceae > Wolbachia > Wolbachia endosymbiont (group A) of Norellia spinipes. The sequence goes on along the minus strand of NZ_OZ187006.1, from coordinate 269,177 downwards.
TTTCTTTACTACTGCTTCAATAATACGAATGTTTGCTTGATGGGGAATTAACCAGTCAATATCAGTGATTTTCAAATTATTGCATCTTAGTGTTTCCTCTACTGAGGCTGTTAACTTATCCACTGCATGTTTAAACACTTCTCTTCCATTCATGCATATTTTTCCAGAATCATCAGTAGAGGATACCCCTCCGTTCGTACATAATATGTCCACATTGCCATCAGAGTGTAAGTTTGTTGATATGATGACGCTGCTACCCATTTCCGATTTTATTATCACTGCACCAGCACCATCACCAAAGAGTACACAAGTTGACCTATCTTCCCAGTCAACAATCCTAGACATTATTTCAGCACCAATAACGAGCGCATATTTAATTCTATTGTTAGATTTTATGAGCGAATCAGCAACTGTAACTGCATATATAAAACCAGAGCATGCTGCTTGTACATCAAAAGAAAATGCGTTTTTACATTTTAACTTACTTTGTACAATCGTTGCACAGCTAGGCAAAGTTTTATCAGGCGTTGTTGTTGCAACTATAATCAAGTCAATTTCATCTACTGAAATTTTAGCTTTTTCTATAGCACTTTTTGCTGCATTTACAGCTAGATCTGACGTTAATTCTCCTTCATCTGCTATATGCCTTTGAACTATTCCTGTTCTCTGCCTTATCCATTTATCGCTTGTCTCAACTATCGATGCAATTTCGTTGTTACTCAACGTTTTTCTTGGTAGATAAGATCCAGTGCTTAATATGAAACTTTTATTCAATATGACTTACCCCGTTAATTATCTTTTGATTTAAATTTTCACTAATTGCATTTACTGCAAATTTTATAGCATGGGCAAAAGAAATAGCATCAGAATTTCCATGACTTTTAATGATGATACCATTCAGCCCTAAAAACATAGCTCCACTTCTAATTTTGGGATTAAAACGCGTTAATGCTTTATTTAGTTTAGATTTTAACAATATACCAATAAGCATTTTCGCTATCCACGAGTTGAATACTTCCTGCTTTATTAGATTGATAAAAGTACTAGCGGTTGCCTCAGCTGTTTTGAGCATTACATTGCCAACAAAACCATCAGCAACAATCACATCTATATTACCCTCTAAAAATTCACTTGCCTCTATATACCCTTTGAAATTAATGCCTGGAGCGTTTTTAAGCAACTCAAAAGCGCCGCGCACTGAGTCATTACCTTTAACTTCTTCTGTACCGATATTTAGCAAAGCAACCTCAGGATTGTCAATTTTTAGCGCTACTTTTGCAAATATACTTCCCATTAATGCAAATTGGAATAACGAATCGGCATTACAATCGACATTTGCACCAAGGTCAAGCAAAGCGAAGCTTTTTGTCTTAGTTGGACAGATAGAGACAATAGCAGGACGATAAATATTTGGTAATGTTCCTAAAATAAATCTGGAAATTGCCATCAACGCCCCGGTGTTGCCTGAAGATACCACTCCGAAAGCTTTACCTTCTTTCACTGCAACAATTGCAGCTTTCATACTTGAGTCTTTACGATGTCTCAGCGCAAAAGATGGCTTATCATTTGCAAGGACATTGTCAGAACAATGAGTAAACTCAGAATTGTTACTTACTTTTTTATATTTCAAAAGCAAAGGAGATACTTTTTCCTTATCTCCATAAATATGAAAAAGAACTTTAATGCCTGGGTCAACAAGATTATCCAAAAAAAAACCAGCACCCTGAATTACGGAAAGAGGCGCAAAATCGCCCCCCATAGCGTCAAGTGCAATAACTATGTGATTATTGACCGTAGGTAACATACCATAATAGTCATTCTGCCTGTTGCTTAATGAAAACTCGTTTTCCTTTGTAACTGCCATCTACTGCTACATTGTGAGGCAACATGAATTCTCCAGTTGTTGAACATACCACAACATTCTTAGGCTCAATAGCATGATGAGAACGATGCATATTACGCCTTGACTTCGACTTTTTTCTTTTTGGAACTGCCAAAACTTCCTCCATTCTACTACAAAATTCAATTCATTAATAACATGTTTTTTACAAGAAGTAAACAGGGATAATAAAATAAGTAAGGTTTGCTTATGTAATTGAGTCCTATAGCTAAAGTGGCTTAGGTTTACCTACAATTTGAAAAACCGTCATTCCGCTACTAGTTAGCGCCGCGGCGGTATGACGTAGGGAAACCTTTCTTGGGTTAAGCTTTAAATTAAAACATCAAGTATGTTGAACTTAAAACATATCTCAGCTATACTTTGCGATAAAGTTAATAAAAATTTTAATAAAATCAGTAAGACTAACCTCTAGCTAAAATGAATACAAAGTGAGCTTTTTTGATATAAATAGTGTTAGAATAATTGGTAGGTACTTTATCAATTTTTTGTTAAGGCTTGGTAGTGCATTCATATTTTTTATTCAATCTCTATACCACTGCTTTGTGCCACCATATTATTTTAGCAACGTAGCAAAACAAATTATAGAGATAGGCTTTTTCTCTCTGCCAATTGTTGGGCTCACTGGAGTTTTTATAGGAGCGGCGATAGTTTTACAAAGCAGCTTGAGTGACTCATTAATTAACCAAGAGCAGATAATACCCAAACTTGTTACGATCACTATCATTAAAGAGTTAGGACCAGTTTTGATCAGCTTAATAATGGTAGGGAAGGTTGGATCATCAATTGCAGCAGAAATTGGTACAATGCGCATCACCGAGCAAATAGATGCCCTTACAACTTTGAACATCAACCCTTTCAAGTATTTAATTGCACCAAGGATTTTAGCGTCAATCATAGTATTTCCCATACTTACAGTATGTGCAGATCTAATAGGAATATTTGGAGGATGTATCACTGCAGTCTTCGAATTTAACCACAATTTAAATATATACATTAAATACACAGCTCAGTTCTTTAATATGTACGATTTTATTGTTGGGCTAATAAAAGCAATTGCTTTTGGCGCCATAATTTCTGTCTCAAGTTGCTATTACGGTTATCATTGCAAAGAAGGTGCACGAGGAGTAGGTGTTGCTACAACATCAACTGTTGTTTTATCGTCCATACTGATCATTTTAGCAAACTACATGATTACTTTGATACATGCGTAACCCCATAATATCAATATTGAACTTAAGCTTATCTTTTGATGATAGGACAGTACTAAAAGATCTAAGTTTCGATATATTAAAAGGGGAATCATTAGTCATACTTGGCGGCTCAGGAAGCGGCAAATCTGTACTAACAAAAACAATTATCGGCTTGCTTGCTCCAGACTCAGGGTCTGTTAAAATAAATAGTAAAAGCAAAAATAAATTTGGGGTTTTATTTCAAAATTCCGCTTTATTTGACTACGTTACAGTGTGGGAAAATATATCTTTTAATTATAAAAAGCGCTTTAATATCAGCAAAAAGGAGGCAAAACAGCTAGCAATCGAGAAGTTAAATGATGTTGGACTGGAGGAAAGCATAGCAGATATGTTTCCAATAGAGCTATCAGGTGGAATGAAAAAAAGAGTAGCACTTGCAAGGGCGATTGCACACAATCCAGAAATCATCGTATTAGATGAGCCAACTTCAGGATTGGACCCAATTATGTCAGATATAGTAAACGAGATAATAATAAAATTATCTAAAGATCTTAACACTACAATTATCACGATTACACATGATATTCATAGCGCATTTAAAATAGCTGATAAAATAGCAGTATTACATGAAGGGGAGATCATTTCCCATGGAACTGTTCAGGAAATACAAAATACTAATAACGAATATATAAAGAAATTCATTCGTTATATAAGGTAGCAGACATTGGAATTCGGATTTTTTCAAACTGGATCCTATAGCTGACCCAAGCAACACGTCATACCGCGATTCATTCGCGGTATCTCGGCATAGATTCCGCTAACTAGTAGCGGAATGACGAATTTGTAGTTTTTCAAATTGTCGTAAGTCAGTTTAGCTATATATAGGATGACAGAAATTGTTTGTATTAGCTATATTCAAAAGCTCTATTGATATTTTGCAATATTTGTGATAAAATAATAGCTTAAGGTTGAGAGTAAAAATTTATGAGTGAAGCTCAAGGTCCAAATATTGCAGAATGGCAAGCGCAGCAGCAACACCAAGAGGCTGCTGGTGAGAAAAGTGGTTTTGGTCTTGGTCATAGCGACTCTGTTTCAACAGTCGTGGATGGAATGAAATGGTTGTTCAACTTTCATGAAGGAGCAATTGCTGCTTATAGTAACGTGTTTGAAAGTTTGGTAAGTGGCAGTAGTTTAGTAACACTGTTTGGAAAATCAGGTAATATGTTTGGCATAAAATTTCTTGAAAGCCTTGGAGAACATTTTTCAGGTGGAGGTGGGGAAGATATGCCATCAGAAGGAATGGATATGGCTCATGGTGATGAGGGACCTCACTCAGATGATTACCCTCATGCCAATAATGAAATAGCTCATAATGCTGATGGTTTGCAAGACATGCATGATGCAGGTGATCACCATGGTCAATCTTTTTCACCTGGTCCTTCACCATCTGTTGGCGATGACCACGGACATGAACTTGGTTAAACGCTTAAAAACTGCTGAATAGTATGCGAGAAGACCTAATAAGAAAAGTTGCTATTGTTGTGAGTTTGTCTTAGTGAAAAAGGTTTCAGTTTTAGGATCAACAGGAAGTGTTGGAAAAAAGACTGTAGATTTGCTCTCAAGGAGAAAAGAAGAATACCAAGTGGAAGCACTAAGTGCCCACTCAGACTTTGCTCTACTGGCACACCAAGCAAAACTGCTGAATGCAAAATACGTTGCTATCTCCGATGAAAGGTTTTACAAAGATTTAAGAGAAAACCTACTTGGTACAGATGTAAAAATAGCAATTGGCGCTGAAGGTCTAGTAAATGTTGCTTCCCTACCCGTTGATCTCTCAGTTATTGCAATAGTTGGTATCGCAGGCCTTGGGCCAGTTATAGAAGTCATAGAAAGTGGCACTAAAGTCATTGCACTAGCGAACAAAGAAAGCATTGTTTGCGGTGGAAAGTTATTACTTAAAAAAGCTAAAGAAAAAAACGTACAAATAATCCCTATTGACTCTGAACACAACGCAATTTTTCAAGTTTTGCAAAATGACGACAAATGCGTAGAAAAGATCATACTTACTGTTTCTGGTGGACCATTCTTAAACTATAGTTCTGAGCAATTAAGAAATGTCACGGTAGATCAGGCGCTTAGTCACCCCACTTGGAATATGGGAAGGAAAATCTCAGTTGATAGTGCAACAATGATGAATAAGGCACTAGAGATAATAGAAGCACATAACTTGTTTAACATCAGCCCGGATAAAATTGAAGCAATAGTGCATCCTGAGTCAATAGTACATGGAATTGTAACTTATAAGGATGGGTTCAACTTTGCTGTGCTTGCAGAAACTGACATGGCAATTCCTATTTCATATGCTTTGTCTTGGCCGGAAAGATCAGCTTTAAATCGTAAATTAGATTTAACAAAGCAAGGAAAATTGACCTTTCAAGAACCAGACCATAAGCGTTTTCCTGCGCTAAAGCTTAGCATGGCAGTGTTAAACTCTTCTGCTCCACAAACAAACAGTATTGTGCTCAATACTGCAAATGAAATAGCTGTTAATGAATTTTTGAAGTCACGAATTGGCTTTTTAAAAATAGTAGAGGTAGTGGAATCAACAATGGAAAGTTTTGATAGTTACACTGATATTAATTCACTATCTGATATAATAAATATTGATTGTGAAAGTCGTATTATTGCTAATAAAATTGTTGAAAGTAAAGTTGTTGCGTATAGCTAGAGTAATGTAACCAGACTGCATTCTGTGATTTTAGCAAAACACGATCTTTCATTTGAGCTTTCTTCAATTTAAAATAAATACAGAAACTAGCTATCTTCAAAAATATGGTTGAATAATTGTATCCGTTCAGGCAATGGCATCAACTTAAGGGATGTTAAGGAGTAAAATACTACAAGAGACAGCACTTTTGTTTCTATTTTATTGCAACAAAAAAGTTTAAAATGTGTCATTTTTAGGTGAGGCATGCAAAAAGGAAAAGATCTTATCTTACAAATTAAAAATGCAATATACTCGAAAACTTTTCAGAAAATCCATTGTGTTGAGTTTTACACGAACAAGAAAACTTCTTTTTTCGACAGTATTTTCTATAGTTAGTTAAAAAAAGTTTGGGAATAGAATGTGAACTTATGGAGCCATTGACATGTACCCTCAAAGCAAGCTTTTTCTAAAGCAAGGTATAAGATTTGCCATACAGGCTTTCAAGAATTTAAGCATCCAAACAGCCTATCAGGATGAACCTGAGTTGGAGAGGCTATAGACTTATTGCAGCAGATGGTTCTGGTATTCAGCTCTGAGGAAATTGTATCCGAGTTTGAACCAAATGGAACAACAGGCACCATTGGCAATTTGTTTGTTGATTTGTGTACTTCGCTGATTTGTAGTGCTCGTTTTACGGCTTGGAATATAGGTGAACAAACGTTGGCGGAAGAGCAATTACCCGAAGTTATAGCTCTTCTCATAATAATCCAAACAAGTTAAGATATGGATTTATGGTAGTGGGGTTTGTATGCCAGCAGCGTATAGTTACGATTTAAGGAAAAAAGCAATGGAGGCATTGGATGAAGGAGAAAGTAGAGCAACTGTTGCAGAGAGATTTAAAATTGGAAAAACGACTCTATATGAGTGGCAGAAAAGGCGTAAGGAAACGGGAGATTTTCAGTCAAAAAAGCCTGGAAGCGTAGGATATAACCATAAAATTACTGACTGGAATGTTTTTACCAAATTTGCAAAAAACCATGGTGGCAAAACTCAGTCAGAGATGGCTAAACTCTGGGGTAATATCAGTCGACAAACGATTCACCGCGCACTTAAAAATATTGGATTTACAAGAAAAAAAGACCTACGGATATAAAGAAAGAAATGAAGGAAAGCGAGCTCAATTTTTAAAGGTTATAGCAACAAAACGTCATGAAAATCTTGTATATATTGATGAATCTGGAATAGATAATACAGAAGACTACCCATACGGATATTGCAGAAAAGGAGAGAGGTTTCATTCATTAAAATCAGGTAAAAAAACTCAGCGTGTCAGTATGATTGCAGCTCTAAATAAAAGGAAGATCATTGCTCCATTGACCTTTGAAGGATACTGCAATAAGGATGTTTTCGAGGCTTGGTTTGAGCAGTTTTTAACTCCAATTTTAAGGTCTGGCCAAACTGTAATTCTTGATAACGCTACATTCCATAAATCTAAAAAAATAGATAATCTTGCTAGAGGAGTTGGTGCTGAAATTCTTTATCTTCCTCCATATTCTCCAGACTTTAACGAAATTGAGCATAATTGGTTTGCTATAAAGAATAGAGCTAGAAAAAATATCCCTATTTTTAAGTCTTTCCGTCAAGCTGTTGATTCTGCTTTTTTATTCTGACTATTATGAGAAGAGCTATATCACTCAAATGCGTTCATTAAATCAAGAGAAATTATTATTTATCTATGATCGTCTTCAGTAAAATTCATTCAGCAGCATGATGATTTGGAAGTAGATTTTATTTTTCGCTTGCAAAAAAGAAATTATAGCAAGCTATGGGAACGCTGGCGAATTAGATTTTGATTTTATATTGGAAAATGAAAAGCTAAAAAATAAAATGAAAGGACAGAAAGTAAGAGCTAACATTAGCCAACGGAGAAACAGAGTTTTTGATCGAGACTTTGGAGTAAAGCTTATGTATTAAGGTGGCACATAGAGGAGTGCTATAAACGACTCAAAGTAGGAGCAGAGTTAGAGAATTTTTCTGGAGAGGCTGTATTACAAGAATTTTGGGCAAACTTGGTCATGTGCAATATATTATCGCTTCATATGTGTGATGCACAAGGGCCTTCCCAGATCAAATTGCTGAGAAATTTTTCAGTTTTATTTGGTGTGATGAGGCAATCAAGTGCTTGTTGCACCAAAAAACTTTCAAGCCCTTTTTAAGTATACGCACTAAAGTTAAGATCCGACCGGGAAGATTGTATAGCCGCGATAAAGTAGATAAGCCTAAACGCCATCATGTCTTTAGGAGAGTTTGCTAATGTATGCTCTTAAGTTGACGCCATTGACTGTTCTCCCTCGTCATACCGCCGCGGTATCTCATCAGCTAACAAGCAGCGGGACGACAGCAGTACTACTTCATACTACCGCAAACCGTCATACCGCCGCGGTATCTCTAGATCCCGCTAACAAGTAGCGGGATGACGGTTGTCAGGCTAGCTGTCATCCCAGTGCCCAGACACTGGGATCTCATTTTACTCTATAATGGCAGTGCCTCTATGATGTAAGGAATCCAGTTTTTATGCAATCTCATCAAGAACGTTGTGTTTTAACGTAAGGTTGGCTACTTTTACACTCACTAACTTAGCTGGATCCCAGTGTCTGGGCACTGGGATGACGAGAAAGGAGCACTGGAATGACACCCTCCTGATGGGCCCAAATCACAATGTTCGTACAGTTGTGGGTTTAGTACGCCTTATAATTCTCAAACTGCTGTTCCGAATTAGAATTATTAAATTCACTATAAGGAGGAGCGCTTGGAGGAGAGTAAGGAGGAGGTGGTCCATAATTCCTAACTGCTTCTTTAGCCTTCTCAATATTATCTGATTCTTTCTCATGCTTCATATGAAAAGCTAAACCACCAGCAAAACATACGAGAGAATTAACGCCAAGGATAACTAAACCCCACACTGGTAACACTGGATAAACAGCACAAGCTACCAAAGCCGCTAAAGAAACAGCGCCAACCGCAAATTCTATATTCCTAAGCATCTTAAGCTTATTATCAAGATAATCTATTTTTTCTTCTTTTCTAGCCGCTTTTCTGCTGCTGTTATACCAAAAACACATACCAGCATGGAAAGCAACACACACAACTGCAGCTACCATACCTAAAGCTAATAGCTTTCTACTGTCTTCCGAGTCTTTTTTCTTATCTTCTCTGCTTTGATGGCTACCACTACTGAAACCAGGGTTATTTATAACTGTAGTATGACCACCAAACAGGCTGCGAAGTAGTAAATAATCCCAAAAATCTAAACCTCTATCATTGTGTACATGTACGTGTGTAACCTGAGGGCCTGTAGGTTGCCTGTTATTCCCTGCGTTATATTGATTATTTCTGCTTCCTGTATCGTGCCTATTGCTTGAATTTGGATGTGTAAATTTTTCATACGCATTTTTAAAATTCTCCTCACTCCAATTTGTGGTGTTTTGCGTATTACAAAATTGTAAAAACTCTTTAATATTACTGTTACTACCAGATTTTTTTATATAGGCTAACGCATACCTTTTTAAAACACTATCACTTGCTACCATAAATACCCTCTTAAGTTAAGACTAAATTAATAAATACTTATTATAACAAAGTAACGTCTTCTTGTCAAATCAACCATAACTTAATACCCAGTTAATATCCTTTCCACCAGCTCTTTTACTGTCGGTACGTAGCCATTCTCATAAAACGGATCTTGCTTAAATTTGTACACATTGTGCCCGGAAAACATGAGTTCATTTTCAATATCGCCGTCATGTATAATGTTTTGCAGTGTTTTTTGTATACAAAAACTCCGTGGATCTGGCTTTCGTCCTGTTGAATGGTCGCCGTGATCCTTCCAATTGCTAAACAAACAATGACTTAAGCATCCCATACAATTGATTTGATCTTGTCTTATCTCTGCAAATTTGCCTGGCGTCACAAAAATAACAGTTGTATCTGGAGTTTTCATTGCTTCTGTATACCCTGCTTTAGTCCATGTATTTGCCAGCTCTTTGTCTTTTGAAGTAAGGTAGATCTTCCTACCTCTGCTACCCATTGCAAATTCACTACTAAATTCTTCGCTGGCATTTTCTGAAAACTTTATTTGACGTGAATTCCGTTTCTGCAACTCACGTATGAAGTTATTTTTTACTGCAGATGAGTAAAACCCTGTTGGACTGAATTTATTTAAAAATACATCACCTTCTTCTAAAGTGAGTAGCTTCTTTTTCCACTCTGCAGAAATTGGGCTTTCTTTCGTCAAAAGTGGACGAGTGCCAAACTGAAAAGCTATTGGTCCAATTTGCAGATTGTCAAACCAATGTTCCCAATCTTTCAAATGCCACACTCCTCCTGCCATAACAATTGGTGTTTCTGAAAGACCGATCTCGTTCATGAAAGATCTAAGCTCTGCAACTCTTTCAAATGGAGCCTGTGGTAGCTCTGGGTCTTCACTGTTACTGAGTCCATTGTGCCCTCCAGCAAGCCATGGATCTTCATACACTACTCCACCAAGCAAACAGGAAGATATTCTTTGGTAAGTACGCTTCCATAATGCTTTAAAAGCACGCACCGATGAGACAATAGGGTAATAATAAACCTGATATTTAGCTGCAATTTCTCCAAGCCTATAAGGCATACCAGCACCGCAGGTAATACCATGAACTAAGCCTTTTGCTTTTTCTAATATGCCATGAAGCACGCGTTCTGCTGCTCCCATCTCCCAAAGCACATTCATATGTATTCTTCCATGACCTTTTGATATTTCATTCGCTATTTTTGCCTGACTGATTCCAGCTTTAATACTATACTCAATCAATTCACTGTGTTTTTCATTTCTTGTTTTGCCTTTGTAAATCAGCGGCACTAACTCACCATTATCATCAATAAGCTTAGCATTTGCACCAGAAAACGTACCCACAGCATCTGCTGCAGCAAATGCTCCACTTGACCTTCCATCACTGATTGCGATGCCTTTGCCGCCCTCAATTATTGGCCACACTTCCTTTCCTGAAATTACTATCTTTTTTATCTTATTTTTCAAAACTTCCTCGCAATCTTTCACTCTATTTTACTTAATTACTAAAAAAATAATAGCTGTTTATTTTTTCTTTTATCATCAGAGCCTCTGCATAGCCAAATTTGGGTTTTGAGTAGACACAGCAGCTACTGTAATATAGTTTCGAAAGAAGTCTAATGTATTTTGCTATATGATCATAGGTCTAACAGGCGGAATTGGGGTAGGAAAGAGCTTTGTAGCTAATTGCTTTCAAGAGTTTGGTGCTGCTGTGTTTGATGCTGATTCTGTTGTACACCAACTTTATAAAGTGGATAAAAGCATAATAAGTTATGCAGAAAAAAATTTTCCTGGAGTGGTAGTAAATGGTGAAATAGGTAGAACAGTACTGTCTAAATATTTCTTAGCCTACGATGAAAATTGGAAACAATTTCAATCTTTGGTTCACTCTGCTGTGCTGCGTGAATTAGAATTTTTTATTGCCAAGGAAAAAAAGATCGATAGAAAGCTTTTAGTTTTAGATGTGCCACTTCTATTAGAAACAAAATTTCATTCATACTGTGACCTTATTATTTTTATCTATGCAGATAGCGTTGTGCAAGCTCAAAGACTTAACGAACGCAACATAGATAAAGAAAAGCTAAATTTAATCTTCAATGTTCAGTTATCTATTGAGGAGAAAAGGAAGATGAGTGACTTTATTATCGACACCAGTGTAAGCAAAGAGTATGTTTTTTCTCAAATAAAAAAAATAGTGGATTCATTAAACCTCAACACGTAGCTCTACGTCATACCGTCACGGTATCTCTTATACCAAACTTCGTTATTGGGAAGACAAATAGAATATACGATAAATTCACTTAAACCTCCAGTTATAGGCGGAAAGCACTCTTTTTCATTTGTCTCATTATTATTGAGAATTGGTATTAGCATAGATCCCGCTAACAAGCAGCGGGATGACGAAGTTATCTTCATACTGCCGCGAACCGTCATACCGCCGCGGCGCTAACAAGCAGCGGAATGACGATTGTCGATAAATCTAAGTTACTTTAGCAACAGTTATTCTCCACTAAATTACTCTGAATTTTGGTTATATTATTTGCGGATTTCACTGCTGAAATCTCAAATTTTGAGCTTGTGTTCAAAAATGATTCAACTGACCTGCCAAAAAAATCGTATCTCCACCCCTTGAATAGTTTATCTATCTGCCCAGATATTGACCCGGTTAACTCATCTTTTGAAGAAACTAATTTCCTTGATATGTTACTTTCTTTACATTTACTATCTAAAATAATTGAGAGTATATCGAATACAGATTTGTCATAATTATTCGGTAAGATGTTGTTTTGCTGCATCCAATTTTTTTCATTTTCATTAAAAATATTCACAAACTCTAGTAAATCTGCATCTTTTATATTTTTTGCATTCCTCTTGAGATCATCTAAAATCTCATCAACATGCTCTACATTTTTTTCAATAAAACCAGCTATTACAGCATTATTAATTACTTTATTACGATTCATATTATAGCGCTGTGCTAAGGTCTCTTGCCATTCACTAACTGCTTTAACAGTTAATACCAATCTTGGATTTGCTTCATAATTAAATTTAATTCTCTTCCATGCATCTTTTGGACTATGTAAATACTTATTTATATTAACTATTGATTCCATCTCTTCTTGAAACCAACACATCCTATTATTTTCTTCAAGTTTATTGCACAATATTTGGTATAAGTCATATAGGTGTACCACGTCGTTTATTGCATAGTCTAACTGATCCTCGGACAACGGACGCCTTAACCAATCTGAATTTTTAGCTTTAATTTTATCCAGCACTACTCCTTGATATTGCTCTACTACTTTTGAGTAACCAATAAAGTCATGATAATAATGACAAAACATAGCGGCAACTTGGGTATCAAAAATGGGAGTGGGAATACATTTAAACACAGTGAGTAAGGATTCTATATCCTGCCGGCAGCTATGAAACACTTTGGTTATCCCCTGATTTAGCATTATTTTCTTAATGAATGATAAATCAATTTCTGGCACTAATGCGTCTACAATAAAACTCTTCTCTCCGTAAGAAATTTGAATTAACGATAATTTTGGGTAGTAGGTTAAATTATTTCTAATGAACTCCGTGTCAACTGCTATAAATTTCGGCTTTTTTGCTATTAATTCTTCACACGTATCTTCCAGCTCTGATGTTGTACTAATTAGCATATATTTTTCACTTGGTGGTTCTACTTTATCTGACCTTACCCAGAAAAAGTGGAGAGAAAATTAAGACGTTTTTGTCATGAGAATGATGCATCAAATTGTGCAGGAATGCAATAATTAATAGTAGAATGCCTACGTTGTTTGTTATAAAAGATTTCTATGTATTCAAATATGGCAGTTCTGGTTTGTTGAGCGAGAAGTATCAATAAGCAGCTCCCTTTTGAGTGAACTTTTCTGCAACAGAGTTATCGTAACAACATCCCTTATGGCTCATGCTGGAAATGATGTTTTTTGTATTCAATAGAAATTGGTAATTTTGAGAGGTATACTGTGACCCTTGATCGCTATGTAACAGCAGATTTTATCGGGTTTGCGCTTATTAACGGCCATCAATAAAGAGTCAACAACCAATTGTTTATTTATTGAACTGCTCATTAACTACCATGCGTGAATATAGATCCTGCCAAATATAGTCATCCTTCTTTGGTTTTTATATAAGTAATCCCATATTTTATTTGGTTGATCGACAATAAAGTTTTGGTCTAATATATTGAGAGCTACGACTCTATTGTCCGTTTGTTGCTTCTTAGTTTTAAATTTTCTTCTCAATATAGCCCGAATACCATTTTTCTGCATAACACTTTGTACTGTTTTAATTTTTGCCTAAAGCTTTTAATTCAGCGTGAATTTTAGGGATCTGCATTTGGATGCTTTTTTTGAATATCTGCTAGAAGCCCATCTCTTGCTAATTCCTTACTGCTTTTTCCCTTAGCAACCCATTTATAATAACCACCAGCAGATATGTCTAAAACCCTACATAGTTCCTGTATTTTATAGCAATTTCTATATAAAAGAATACTTTACTCTTTTTGTTTGGTCAGGGCTTTTTTTTAAATGTCTCTTTCTCTTGTTACTCTTGCTAGTTCTTTTTTTAGATCAAATCTTTCTTTGTCATAAGGAGCCTTTGTCTGGAAATGCGTATGCTTCTGACATTTTTCCATCATATTTTCTTACCCATTTACTTAACATACTGCCATCTATGCCTAGATCTTTTGCTATTTTTTTACTTCTGTTTCTTTAACCAGCTTAACAGCTTCTAATTTGAATCCTGCTGCTTCTATTTGCCATATTTTGAAAAAACGTTTTATTTTACTCCAAAAACGTCTTAACTTTCTCTCTACTTTTTCTGGGTAAGGTCAGAGTATCCACTTTAACCTCTCTAAATTTGCTCATAACCTCTTAACTTGACGCGTATGACTCCCTACTTGGATGACAGATAGTAGTGCGAAAGCCTCTTACAACTTACTTTTAATTAGTCTAACCCATGCGTGCCAATCCCTCTCACCAAGATTGCTTTCAAAAGATAGGAGATCCTTTACAGCTTTTGAGCAAATTTCTTCACTTGGAATTGATAACTCCCTATTCATTGCTAACGTTAAACATTGAGTTTTGCACGCTCGTTCTAAATGATACGTGTAAAACATTGCTTCTTGTATAGTCCGACCACACGTTATAGATCCATGATTGCGCATTAACATGACAAAATTTTCTTTCAGATCAGCTATTAACCTCTTTCCTTCTGTATTGCTAAGTGCTAGGGAATTATAATTATGGTAAGAGATTTTATTGTAAAAGTGCAGTGACCATTGACTTATTGGAAGTAGTCCATCTTTTAGAGAAGAAACTGCTACAATAGAAGGTGTATGCAGGTGAAAAATTGCTTGAATGTCTTTCCTTGCTTGATAAACAAAACCATGAATTATATAGCCAGTTTTATTATATTGATATTCTGTACCCTCAATCACATTTCCATCTAGTGATACTCTCATCAATGAATTTTCATTCACTTCGTCAAAGCGTATACCAAATGGGTAAATATAAAACGACTTTTGATCTTCAGAACATACCGAGAGGTGAGTATATGTATGATCATCCAGTTTAAGGTAAGACAAAATCTGATAGGCATAGACTAGATCCCTTTTTACTCTGCTCTTTGTTAACAACACAATCCTCTGTTAGAATCTTCTGAAGATTTATACACGAAAAAAGGCTTGTAGTAAACTAATAAGTCTATGCCACTCTGTCTTGCTTTCTGAATACCAAACACTTTTGTGTTGTAGCTTGCTTAAAAATAGTTATCGTTATTATAGAGTTTATATACAGAATTTATGTTTCTAAATTACATAATATCTTAACTATAAAAATAATTTTCTATGTAATATTTCATATGTTTTAAAGCTTTGTTTTTATGTTATTATAAATGTAAGTTTCAAGATTGAAAATAATATGGTAAGTATTAACACAAAAAAACAGCCAGCAGGATTTTTCATATATCTCTCTGGTCTTTCAGGAAGTGGTAAACTTTCCACAGCAATAGAATTGTCCAATATGATAGACGCATTAATTGTAAATAGTAAGTTCTATAACAATGTTCAAGTTTGCTCTATATACAATGGTGTCTTTGAACGTGATCAAATACCTAAAGAAGTTCAAGATAGAATATATGACATTATGCAAATTATGCTTCAGGTAATAGAAAATTATCCGATTCACTCAAAAAATTACATATTTATTGATGAGTTGATGGAAAATAATGACCAGAACATGAGGATGTATGATTCAATAGTAAGGCTTAGTAAAAAAATGAACACAGAAATCCTTCCTGTGGTACTTAGGTGTGACCTACCGACATTACAAAAGCGTATTGCATTAAAAAGGCAAAGAAAAAATAGGAAGGTGACTAATGTAAATAGCATGATAGAGCAATTTAGGATTAACAATTTATTTATACCACCGAGTGCCATAGAGATAGAAAATTCAGATATGAGTATAAAAGAAGTAGCTCAAGAGATAGTAAACCAGATGCACAGGCTTAGCCACATTGTATGTACGCGAAAGAATAGTCTATAATGATTTCATATACTGAGGCTCATTTAAATATAGAGCCTCAACTTCATTTAATTTTTGCTTGTTCTTCAGTCTATAATGAACCAATAGTCCTGCATGGCTAGCATTTAAATTGCAATCCATATGTGTAATGCAGTCACTGCTTGTAGCGTGACACTTGGATCCAGGTTCACGTGCTGCAGTTGGACCAGATAGCGGCAATAAATTGAAATCAAATAACTGCGTATAAAACCCTTGAGCATTTTTGATTATAGCTCTGATATTTTTTTTGCTATTCGTACAAATCAAAGATATTGTGTAAGCTTGAACTTCCAGCGCATTAACTCCGTATAATGGCTTATTTGTAGCAAGATTTATACCTTGTGCTGCTGATATACCAACTCTAATTCCAGTGAAACTTCCTGGTCCAACTACTACCGCTAAATGATCTATTTTATCATAATTATAATTGTGCTTATCAAACAAAGTATTCAGAATTTGAAAAAATGATTCTACATGATTGTTGCTGTCGGAATTGCGCTCTACAAAACAATTACCATCATAATCAACTATTGCTATTGAACTACCAGTACCTACAGTATCAATCGCTAAAATAGACATTACTTAAGCTTATCATAGAGTTTTGTAAACATCATAGTAAAGGCACCATTACCCATAACATTTGCTGAAGTGATTATTGGATCAAACACTATATACAAGGCTGTGATTAACGAAAGCATTTCTGGAGAAAATTTGAGGTATTTCTCAAGAATAGGTAGCATTACCATAATTCCTCCTGCCGGCACTGCAACGATAGCAAACTTAAATAACAAAAAATAGAGAAGAAAAGTTACATAGTCCGTTGTGGACAATAAATAACCAGAAGTAATTACCATTGATAATATTATAACAAAAAAGCAATCACCTACTAAATGGAAGCTAGCAGTTATTGGTATAACAGACGATGCTATATCAGGTTGCTTTACATTTTTTTTGCTTCCTTCAAGAGTAAGCGGCATAGTTGCATTACTAGACATTGTGCTCATCGCAGTAATAAATGCCGGTATCATATTGCCTATACTAGCTATCCAGCTTGTGATCTTGAATGAATTTGCTGCTCCATATAAGAGGAAAACATAAAGGTAGGTTGCAGATGCTATAATAATGAAAATTATTGAGTAATCCTTAAATATTATAGATAAAACTTGATCATGCTGCATTTTTAAAGCAAGCCCAAGTACAAATATTGGAATAATCGGCGTCAAAAACGTCTTCAAAATAAAGAGAGTTAAATCTAACATTTTGTTCGAAAGCTCTTTGCTTTTCTTGGGTAGCAGTGTGGACACTACTATGCTGGACACAAATCCACAGGCAAGGGCATAAAAATTAGAAAGCAATGCAGGCAGCCTAAACGACCATAAAGGAACAATTGTTTCTTCATACGTTATATCTTGTATTGAATAAGTGTTTTGTATGATAAAATGCCCAACAGAATAAGCTATTAAACTTGAAGCCAGATTCGATAAGAAGATCATTATAATAAGTAACAATATAAACTTTATAGCTGACTGCTTAAGATTGTTAACACTGCTAAAGATTAACGCAAAAATAATAAAAGGCATTATAAATAGCAAAACCTCTTTTATACTCAGGCTCGTTGAGTACAAGAAGGTTTTTGCTTCCATTGGAACTAAATGACCAAAGAATGCAACTGAAGTGATGACCGTGAGTAAGATTAATAGTTGTAGCACGTTCTTATATACCAATGTCCTATGGACATATATATGGTAAGTTGGTTGTTAAGTAAAGCAAAACTGCCTATTGCTACGAAACATTATGAAAGACAAGCAGCTTTTGTTACTCCCGCGCGTACTGCACGAATATTATCTATTAGATCCCAGTGCCTTGACTACTTCGATCCAGGAAAATTGATTATGCACTATACAACATTCTCGATCAAAAAACTGATTCCAGTGTCAGCTACTTGCATGACAAAGAAGAGTGAAATTAGCACTCACCTATTATTCGTGTCGTTTTCAGTAAAAGCCTCCTCCCATGTGCCTTGAGTTGCTGCACGACTATACTCTGTTACTCTATTTTCAAAGAAATTCGTATGTTCAACGCCATTTAGTATTTCATCGAGCCATGGAATAGGATTATCATTGACATCATATATGGACTCAAGACCTAATTGCATTAACCGTCTGTTTGCTACGTAGCGTATGTAATTGCGCACTTCTTCTGCGGATAGTCCTTCAACATCTCCTAAATCAAAGGCAAGCTTTATGAATTCGTCCTCAAGCTCAACAATAGTGCGGCATGCAGAATATAATTCCTCTTTAAACTCGTTGTCCCAAATTTCATTATTCTCTTTAATAAATGTATTAAATAACATAATAATTGAATTGGTGTGCAAAGTTTCATCACGGGCTGACCAGGCGATTATCTGCCCCATGCCTTTCATTTTTCCAAAGCGTTGGAAATTGAGCAAAATTGCAAACGATGCGAATAACTGCAACCCCTCGGTAAATGCACCAAACACTGCTAGAGTTTTAGCTACATGTTTTTTATCGTGTTTTTTGCTTTCCTCAAATTCCAGCATGTATTCATATTTCTTTCTCATAGCATCATACTTTAAAAATGCTTGATACTCGCTTTCTGGCATGCCAATTGTGTCTAAAAGATAAGAATAAGCTGCAATGTGTATGGTTTCCATATTGGAAAAACTTGCAAGCATCATGCATATCTCTGTTGGCTTAAATATATTTGAATAATGCCTCATATAGCAGTTATTTACTTCAATGTCCGCTTGAGTAAAGAATCTAAAAATCTGAGTTAGTAGATTTTTCTCTACGTTTGAAAGTTTAGTTTTCCAATCCTTCACGTCATCAGCAAGCGGAACTTCCTCAGGTATCCAATGGATTCTTTGTTGCTGCAACCACGCATCATACGCCCAAGGGTAATTAAAAGGTTTGTATATTGGATCTGCTTCTAACAATGACATAAGACACCTATTATTTTCTAAAGTAAATATTATATTAAGTGATATTGAGAATCAGTCAATTTAACTTTTTGAAATTTGACGGCAGGTAATTTATTAGTGTATTATAGCTTCAAGTAATTTATCAACAGAAATGCGAGTATTAATATCTTTTATTTTATTATTTACAGTGAGCTGCACACACACTATTCACAACCACGGAGCTCCTGGCATTAGTGTTGAATTGTGGAGCAAGATAAAAGCAGGTGACGATAAAGAAAAAGTGGTTCACACTTTAGGATCACCAATATTAGTATCAAAGTTCGATGACAATGTTTGGTACTATGTCTCATATAAAATTAAACAAGCTAACTTCTTAGGAAAAAGGAAGTATAGCAGTAAGTCCCTGCAAATTTCATTCGATCAGGACGGTAAAGTTGCAGATACAAAAGAAACTGACATCTTAGAGAGATCTTTGGCTGTTCCTGATTGAAAATCTGCTGACTACAGAGTTTTTCCCGCCCTTCTTTGTCATCCAAGAACCGTATTACGTCATCCCAGTGCCCAGACACTGGGATCTATTTTTTTTCTGGATGCCAGTGTCACGCACTGGCATGACAAGAAAGGAGCGCTGGAATGATAATGTGAAGTGTCTACTTCTGTCATCCAAGTAGCCTGACTACTTGGATGACAGAAGGTAATATAAGAGGTCTATTGTAAGATTTTACCCATTTAGAATAAAGTCTAGTGTTACTTCACGCCAAATGTGGTGGTGCTGAGTAGGCAAGCCAGTCAATGGGCTACATTTATATACTGCACGCATTGCATTATCTGCTATCGACCTGAAAAGTGGATTATTTCGATAGGAATCACTGTCTGCTACATCGGCCATAATTATCTCGCCTTGACTGGATAATAATAAGTTAATTTTTATATTAAAATTTTCTTTGTAAGCTATGCTTTCAGGAATGCTCCAGCATTTTGTAAGTTTGTCTCTTATAGAGTTAATAATTTCTGTTACAACTAATTCATCCTTTTTATTCTCAACGCTTTTTTCGTTTCCTATTTCATTTTTTGCCTCTCTAACATCCCTTCTTAGTTTCTTCCCTACACTTTTTTTTCTTTTTGGAACTGGAATGAATTCTTTACCCTCGTTAATAATGACTTCTTCTTGCATTTCGATAATTTGCCTCGGTTGTGCTACAACAGTGTGCTCAACTGTTTCTTTTTTCCTTTGTGGTATAGGAACAACTGACGTATCATTCGTTTGGGCTTTTGTTGAAGGTAACGAAAAAAGCAGAAAACAACATAAAGATAAAAAAAGAATGTAATTAGAATAGAAAAAACGCATATGTTAAGCAGTTTGTTTTACTGGTTTAAAGCTAATATTGCACATAAAGTCAATATATTTTAGTTGATTTAAGCTCAAAGACGTAGTTTTTGCTGTACTAATTTTACTATTTCTATAATATCATACGGTCAATATACTCTAAATGAGATGGAAAGATGAAGGCATCATTATAGCTGCTAAAAAATACGGCGATAAAAACTTAATTCTTTCTCTGTTTACAAAAAATCATGGAAAGCGCAGGGGATTAACTAAGCTAACAAACAATAGCAATTATAAGTTTCAGATAAGTAATCTATTACATGCAGAATGGAGTGCTAAGTTACCTGAAAATCTGGGTTTTTTAAAGTGCGAATTAATCGAATCTCCATTCCATCATTTCTTTCAAGATAGGTTAAAAAGCATTACTATTGTCTCTTTCTCCTCTATTTTAGAAAAAGTGCTTCCAGAAAGTGAACCCTGTGCCATGCTGTATGACAATTTTCGATATTTCATCGATGTAATTAAACACAACAATCAGTCTTGGCAAAGCCATTATCTTAACTTAGAGCTTCTGCTTCTTACGCAATTGGGATTCAAGTTAGACTTATCCAAATGTGCTGTAACAGGTGTTAAGGAAAACTTACAATTTATTTCTCCAAAAACTGGTAGAGCAGTGTCAAAAAAAGCAGGAGATTATTATGCAGATAAACTCCTACCTTTTCCACAAATGTTGCATGATGTATACAATAATAACCTACAAAACAGCTACTCATTCCAAGAATTTCAGTTAGGACTGAAAGTCACAGGATATTTTTTAAATAAGTATCTATTTTTGCAGTTAAACATGAAATTTCCAGAGCTGAGAAACCTCATGTTGTCGCTTTAACCTTAGTTATCATTTTTTTGAAATCATTTCAGAAATCTATAGCTAACCCAAGCAACACGTCATACCGCGATTCATTCGCGGTATCTCAGCATAGATTCCGCTAACGAGTAGCGGAATGACGGTTGTCGGTAAACTTAAGCCACTTTAGCTATAGCCAGTAACCACTCTATTTCTACCACTGTTTTTTGCCTTATATAAATATTTGTCAGCACGTACTATAAATTTTTTAATATCGTCAAGGTCAGATCCTTGCATTTCTGCAATTCCAATGCTAACAGTTATGTTATGGGTTGTATTTTTGTCCGCAAGTATAAAAGGTTCTTTAGCAATAATTTTTCGTATTCTCTCCGCAATAGTGTACGCATCTGATACATTGGTATCTGGCATTACAACAACAAACTCCTCACCACCAAACCTAGCTAGTAAATCTGTCACTCTGATATTTTCAGAAATTCTTTTCTGTACTTGCTTTAAAAGTTCATCTCCAGCACTATGCCCAAAACTGTCATTCACCATCTTAAAATAGTCTATATCAAGTATCATAAGAGACAACCTTCTATCCTTTTCCACAGAGTCCTTAACAATGTTTCTTAAGTGTGCATCAAAATATCTTCTATTATAACAGTTAGTTAATGGGTCCTTTATAGACATTTCCGCATTATTAAATAAATTCATTCTCAAGGCATCTTGATATCTTTTGCGTTTTACTTGCGAATTAACCCTTGCTATTAACTCACCCTCATCCAAAGGTACTGTTAAATAATCATTAGCACCTACATCAAGTGCTTTTACTAAATTGTTTTTATCATAATCCTCAGAAAGAATCAGAATTGGTGTATAGCGTGTTTCTACTTTACTACGAAACTCAGAACACAAATGCAGGCCGTCAGTTTTTGAAAACTGCATATCAGAAATGATCAGGTCGTAATTATTCTTAATACCAACCTTTAATGCCTCCACTGGATCACTCAGTATTTTAATTGACCTAAAGCGGTGCTTTAGTACATTATATATCTGCTCTGCTTGAAAGACATCTTCATCTACAACAAGTATGTTAGCATCAAAAATCTGATTAGAATAATCCATAATACTGTTTCCTGCTACTCCGCCAATCTCAGCGTTGGTTTCTCCTCTCAAACGCAATTCGTCGATAATCATCTTTAAGCGTGTGAGAGACTTAATTCTCGCAGATAAAGCAGTTTCGTTTATTGGTTTAGTCAGAAAGTCATCTGCACCAGCATTAATGCCTTGTACTCTATTGTGAGTATCATGCAGTGCAGTTACCATAATTATTGGAATATGGGTTGTCAAGGGATCACTCTTTAGCTCCTTACAAACTTGAAAGCCATTCATCTTTGGCATCATGATATCAAGTAATATAATATCAGGCTGCTGCTTTGCTACTAAATCTATAGCTTCTTCACCATCATGAGCTACGATAACCGTATAGTACTCTGCTTTTAGTCGAGCTTCTAAAAGCTTGACATTAGATAGTACATCATCTACTACTAGAATCTTCGCTGTCATTATCTTTAGATGTATTATCTATATCGTAAGTAGGATAAAGCTTACCATTTTTACCAACTATGTAATTTACTTTCTCAGTATTATACTCTTTATATAAGTCTTCAATTCCTGCGTCTTTCAATAACCTCCTAGCTTTTGATTTTATAATCATAAGATACCTATATGTATTCCTAATAAGATCAATAAATACAGGCACCTTATTTCTATCAAGAACAATTATGCTCACTAAAGCAACGACCAAAATTTCTGAAAGACCTATATTAAACATTTTTCCTATGAAGCAAGTACTTTAATCCTCCTGATTATAAATATTAATTTGCTTAAATCAAGTTTAGAAGCAACTATCTCATCTAAAAAACTATTATAACGTTCTATGTAGTCCTTATCATTACTAGCCCAGGTTTGAACCTTATCTTCGGGGTTATCAGTAGCTTTTATGACTTTAACAGCTAGCTTGTGATGGTAATTGCTTAAATCGTCCAATAAATCATTAACTAAGCTGCGATCCCAATAAGAAGAGCGGCTTTTCATCTTGATGGCAATTGTTCTAATCAGATCGAATCTTAACAGCGACTTTAACTCAAAGTATATTTTACCAGCATCAAGAATGGACAAAGATGTCTGTTCAGCAACAGATATAATGTCCAGTGCATAAGCAAGAACGTATAGATCAGCAACTTTTTTTGCTAGATCTTTATTTATATTAAGTTCTACTAAAGAAGTTGATCCATGGCTACAGACCTTTAATAGGTGTTCATCTAAAACATCAGTTAAGTTCTGGCCTAAAGTTTCAATTGCATCTTTAAATTTTGTAACATCATCCAACTCTACAAAGCTAAGCTTGCCAAGATTTTTCACTAACCAAAACGATACTCTGCCAATAAATTTCTGCACGTTCCTCACTATTTGTAAGTATGAGTTAACATCAATTTTTCCATCCAATTCATCAATTTTCTGCCACAGGCTGTTTAAATCATACAGGTGGTTAACAACAATATATATGTTAACCGCTTCTTGTACCTTAATTCCAGTGTTCTCAGCCAAATTATTGATGAATATACAGCCCATTCTATTCACTACATCATTTGCAATGCAAGTAGAGATAATTTCTCTACGAAGTTGGTGTTTTAATATGAAATCCTTAAACTTTGTTATCATCTTTTTAGGAAAATAACCTAGCAAGTAGTCATTAGATATAAGATCTTTTTCAGGCAGATCGGAATGTATAATGTCATTTTTTATTGCCGTTCTAGCATAAGACATTAGAATAGAAAGCTGAGGAGAACTGAAACCTTCTGCACCAGTTAACATCCTTGCTATCTCTTCTTCAGTTGGAAGAAATTCTACGCTTCGGTTTAACAGCCCAGATTTTTCTAAACTGAGCAGTAACCTGTGGTGCTGCTCCAATCTCTCTTTAGCTTGCAAACACTCAAGAAGTAATGCTTTTGTTTCAATTCTGTTGTGGTTCTCAAGCACTTTGGATGCAACTTCGTCCACCATACTTGCCAGTATTTCATTCCTTTTTTCTAAAGAAACACCCCCTGCTTTCATAGCTGAAACAAATGCAATCTTGATGTTAACTTCAAGGTCCGAACATATCACTCCGGCTGAATTATCAACAAAATCTGCATTTATATATCCACCTCTTTCAGCATATTCTATTCTTCCAAGCTGTGTGCATCCCAAATTTCCGCCTTCTATAAACATAGAAGCTCTAATATCTTTACCATTTACTCTTAACTCATCGTTTGCTTTGTCACCGACCATGCTATGATTTTCACTCTTTGCCTTAACAAACGTGCCAATTCCTCCATTCCATATGAAGTCCACTTCTGCTTTGAGTAGATATCTAATCAAATCACTTGGAGGTAGCATATCTTCTGTTATATCAAAGCATTTTTTTATTTCTTGAGAAATGTTTACTTGCTTGCTGCTACGCTCAAATACTCCTCCACCCTTAGAAATCAAATCTTTGTTATAATCCATCCAAGTTGAAAATGGTAACTCAAAGAGACGTTTACGCTCTGTGAAACTCTTTTCTGCACTAGGATTTGGATCAATAAAAATATGCATATGGTTAAATGCGCCGATTAAATGTATATTTTTTGAAAGCAGCATACCGTTTCCAAATAGATCGCCAGCCATATCTCCAATTCCAATAACAGTTGCATCTTGGTAAATATCCTTATTCATTTTCCAAAAATGCCTCTGCGCTGCAATCCATGCACCTCTGGCTGTAATACCCATTTTTTTGTGATCATAACCTGCTGATCCACCAGATGCAAATGCATCGCCAAGCCAAAAATTGTATTCAGAGGCTATTTGGTTTGCATAGTCAGAAAAAGAAGCAGTGCCTTTATCTGCTGCAACTACCAAGTATGGATCATCCTCATCATACCTAATCACATTCTCTGGTGGAATTATTTTGCCATTAACTACATTATCAGTAATGTCAAGCATTCCCCTGATAAAACTCTTATAGCATTCAACACCTTTCTCTCTTAAAATATCTTTGTCTTTATAAACTTGCTTAATTACAAACCCACCCTTTGCGCCAACAGGTACAATAACCGCATTTTTTGTCATCTGAGCTTTCATGAGCCCCAAAACTTCAGTGCGAAAATCTTCCGTCCTATCCGACCACCTTAAGCCACCACGGGCCAATTTCCCTCCTCTTAGATGTATTCCCTCAAAAAGATTTGAATAAATATACAATTCACGATATGGACGAGGATCAGGCAAACCATTTATTTTATTTGAGTCAAATTTTGTAGATAAATATGGTTTATCGTCTTGATAATAACTGGTCCTTAAAATAGCCATTATCAAGTTAAATATCGAGCGCAAAACGTAATCATGTGAAACATTGCTGATCTCTTTTAGAAGTTCCTCAATTTTTTCTATGAAAATGTCCGTGGTTTCTGCTCTATCAATGTCTATGCTAGGATCAAATCTTGCATGAAATAGTTGTATCAAATACTTTACTATTTTTGGATACTCTGAGACTACCTTTTGGATATATTCTGGATTGTAGTTAAATGACGTCTGCTTTAGGTAAGCACTGAGCGCTCTAACCAGAAGCACTTCTTTCCACTCCAGTCCAGCAATAATGACCAAACTATTGAAATAATCATTTTTAATTTCCTTTCTAAACACTTTCGCAAGTGTTATTTCAAATTGCTCTTTTAGAGTAATGTTGTCTATTAATTCATCGACTCTTGACAACACAAAATGGTGTATCCATATTCCGCCGTTAATTTCTATGTAATAGCCATTATGAGATAGAATCTTAGCTCCCAAATTCTTAGTGATCCTTAATATCTTCGATAATTCAAGGCCTCTATTGCTTGGAGTATAAACCTTTAATTGATAATTAAGATTATCACAAGTAAGTCTTAAATCGACCTCGCTAACTCCTTTTTTCCTCACTATCTCCAATTTTTTCATATCGTAATATGCGTCATGAGGTTCGAAACTCTCTTGATAGCTTATTGGAAATGCCTTGCAATAACGGATGAATATATCCTCAACAGTACTAAAAGTATTATATAAATTGTCTATAAAAAGATCTTCCCACTTTTCCGTAATGTTCCTCAATTTGTTTTCGATACGCAAAACTTCGTCATCAGGAACACTAGCATTTTTGGTCTTTAGCACTACATGCAATTTCATCAAATCATATTCATTGATAATGTGATTGTTATAAATATCTGAACTTTCTGCACTTGTCTCATCCTTCAATATGTCACGTATCTTGAACATTAGCCTAGCGCTAGCATAACGCATTGGTATCAGCACTATGCAACTAATAAAATCCCTTACTCTTCTTAAAAATAATCTGACCCTTGGCCTAATCGCAAGAGACATGATCGAAATGCAAATTTTAAATAATTCGTCTTCATTTGATTGGAATAATTCATCACAAGAGAATGGTTGTAAAATAGAAATTAAAGCTTTGTTATTGTGGCCCCCGGTTACAAACCCTGCATTTTTTTCTATAACTTTAACTTTATCTCTTATTATTGGAATAGTTCGAATATCTTGGACCTCCGCTACAGAAGTAAATAGCCCGAAAAAACGCCGTTCCTTTACTACATTACCCTGGTCATCAAATTCTTTTACTCCTATACAATTCATGTATGTACGCCGATGGACTATTGAGATTAGATCTGATCTCAATATGTATAGGGAATCAAGGTTTGCAGAAGGAATCAACGTACTTTGACCTACTCTTATCAGGCCAAGGTCCTTTTTGCTATCACAGACGAGTTTTTCATCTTTACCAGCAATATATTCTTGATAACCTAGAAATACAAAATTATTGTTTTTTAGCCAATCTAAGAAATCTTTTCCTGGTGTCACTCCAGCGTTCGACGCTGGCTGCTCGATGGCAAAAAGAAGACTTTTTGCTTCATCAAGTTTCTTGAGCATTAAGTGCCAATCTTTCAAAACGCAATTAACTGCTTTCAGCGTTTTTTGTAGAGATTCTTTTAATGTATCAACAAAACTGTCACTTATACCTTTGATAATTACATATATAACTGATTCTTTGACTCCATTGCTTTCTTCCAAGGAGTAAATCTCATCTATTAGGCCATCTTTTCTTTTAATGTTAATTATGCTGTTGCTGTAATAGCATATGGTTAAATTGTGCGATTTAATAGTTGCAATAACAGAATCAACCAAAAATGGCATATCATCGTTTGTTATCTTAATCGTGGTAAAATCGCCTTCTATTCCTGGTATATCATCTATATTGCTTACTACTAACTTACTTTCATCTTTCTCTTTTTGAGAAACAAAATTGTAAGCATCGTTTACAATATATAGCAAAAACTTATCGTTGGCTTTTAGGTCGCTTTTATAAACAAAACTATAAAAATACTTAATAAATTTTTTAATTTTTTCTTTATCTTGCTGATTTTCTTGATCAACTAACTCAAATAAAGACTCAGTGTCAACATTATGATCTACACACATTTTTTTAACAAAAATACACAGTGAACTTAAACCTTTTTAACTAAGATTTCATTATCAAGAGCGTACACTATTAGCTCATCATTTTCTACTACTTCCCCTGATAAAACTAATTTAGCTAAATTATTTTGAATACACTCTTGTATAACCCTTTTTAGGGGCCTTGCTCCATATTCAGGGTCATAGCCAGTTTGTGCTATTAGTTCTTTAGCTTCCTGCGACAAACTTATACTCAGTTTACGCTTAGCAAGTGTTTTTTGTAAATAAGAAAATTGAACATCTATAATTTTATAGATGTCATCTCTGGTTAAACTGTGGAATATAATAATTTCATCCAGCCTGTTTAAAAATTCTGGACGAAATGCTGATTTAACTATTTGCATCACTTCGCTTTTTACAGAGTTAGCAACTCCTCCTTCCGATGTCATTCCAGCGCGTGAAGCTGGAATCTGCATCTGGATCCCAGTGTCAGCTACTTGGATGACAGGAGGTAGAGTCTCATTTTCTGTAACTCCCTTAAGCATTATCTCTGCACCAAGGTTAGAAGTTAAGATCAGTATGGTGTTGCGAAAATCAACTAATTTGCCATGACTATCAGTGAGTCTACCCTCATCCAAGATTTGCAGCAATAGATTAAATATATCTGGATTTGCCTTCTCTATTTCATCAAACAGAATAACCTGATATGGCCTTCTTCTTACTGCTTCGGTTAATCTGCCACCTTGCTCATAGCCAACATACCCTGGAGGCGCGCCAATTAGCTTTGAAACAGAATGTTTTTCCATATATTCTGACATATCAAAACGCAAAAGCGCTGATTGATCGTCAAACAGAAATTCAGCAAGGGCTTTTGCCAGTTCTGTTTTTCCAACCCCGGTTGGGCCTAAGAATAAAAATGAACCGAAAGGTCGATTAGTATCTTGCACACCAGAGCGAGAGCGCCTAACTGCATTACTTATTGCTTCTATCGCGCCTTTTTGCCCTATTACTCTTCTTCCTATTTCATTCTCCATGTTAAGAAGTTTTTCCTTTTCGCTGTGCATCATGTTATCAACTGGAATTCCTGTCCACTTTGAAACAATGTTTGCAATATCATCTCCAGTCACTTCTTTCTTTAAGAAACTATCAGTAACCTTTTCCTGATTTTTTAATTCATTCTCAAGCTGAGG
Organism: Wolbachia endosymbiont (group A) of Norellia spinipes; assembly: GCF_964273535.1. Lineage (NCBI taxonomy): Bacteria > Pseudomonadati > Pseudomonadota > Alphaproteobacteria > Rickettsiales > Anaplasmataceae > Wolbachia > Wolbachia endosymbiont (group A) of Norellia spinipes. Next base: position 240,353 of record NZ_OZ187006.1, on the reverse strand, counting down.
GATCACACCATACATCAGCTCTCCTGCTTTTCCTAAATTTCCACTCCGCTGAGCCAATTCCAGCTCTTTTCTGGCGTTATCTAATTTTTCAACTGTTTCTTGTATTCTAGCTATTTTATTCTTTTCCATCTGCCATTTGCTGTTCAAGTCAGCAAATTTACTGTTTAGATTTTCGATCTCTTCATTTATCTTTTTTAAACGCTGTTTAGAATTTTCATCACTTTCTTTTTTTAGAGCTTCTGCTTCAATCTTTAGCTGTATAACCTTTCTCTCAAGTTCATCAATAACTTCAGGCTTGCTATCCATTTCAATTCTCACCCTACTTGCTGCTTCATCAATCAAATCAATTGCTTTATCAGGTAAAAACCTATCTGTTATATATCTATTGGACAACGTTGCAGCAGCAATTATTGCACCGTCTGTAATTCTTATACCATGATGCACTTCATATCTTTCCTTCAAACCCCTGAGTATTGAAATGGTATCAGTTTCAGTTGGTTGAGAGATAAACACAGGCTGAAAACGCCTTGCAAGTGCAGGATCTTTTTCTATATGCTGACGATATTCATCTAAAGTTGTGGCTCCTATACAGCGAATTTCTCCACGCGCAAGAGCAGGCTTTAGCAAATTTGAAGCATCCATTGCACCACTTATTGCTCCTGCTCCTGCTCCAACTAAAGTATGAAGCTCATCTATAAACAAGATAACTTTTCCCTCCGCTTTCGAAAGCTCATTAATAACTGCTTTTAACCTTTCTTCAAATTCTCCTCTAAATTTTGTTCCAGCAATTAATGCGCCAAGATCGAGGGCTAAAACTTTTGCATCACGCAAACCAAGTGGCACGTCATTTGCAACGATTCTATTTGCAAGCCCCTCAACTATTGCAGTTTTTCCAACACCAGGTTCACCGATCAGCACTGGATTATTTTTTGTCCGCCTCAGTGATACCTGCATAGTTCTTCTGATCTCTTCATCACGACCAATTACAGGATCAAGCTTGCCTTGCATAGCAAGCTCTGTAATATCCTTTGTATATCTCTTAGCCGCGTTCAATTTTTCCTCACTGTTTGGCGAGTCTGCACTGCTACCTTTCCTCATGTCTGTAACAACTGAATTTAATTTTTGCGGTGTAACACCATTCTCTGCCAGAATTTTGCCTACAGTATCATCTTTTTGTGCAGTGAGGCCCTGCAGTAAACGCTCAACAGCAACAAATGAATCTTTATTTCTCTTTGCAATACCAATTGAATCTTCAAAAACTTTTGCTATTTCTCTTGAAAGTTGAAGGCCCCCACTTCCTGGACCTTCAATTACTGGCAACTTTTTTATTGCGCTATCCACAGCATCAGAAATACTTTGCACATTTCCACCACAAGCGTTTATCAAATCCTGAACTAAACCTAATTCATCCTCAAGCATCACTTTGAGTAAATGCTCAGGCATAAAAATCTGATGCCCAGCTCCCAACGCTTTCATCTGAGCACTTTGAATTAGACTTTTTGCTTTTTCGGTAAATTTATTTAAGTCCATAACACCAGTTAAATTCGTATTTGCTGATGTATATAACAACTGATTTCATAAATTTCAACCTAAAGTTGTTTATTGTTAGGTATGGTCTGCAAAAATTTAAATTTCTTAAGAACCTGTTTAAAATCTTCGTAATAGGAGAGAAATGAAGGAAAGGACAATCATTTGCAAGCTGGTATTGAGTTTACGTTCGCAATTTTTCCACAACTGCCTACACTTTTCCAACCAAGCAAAAGAGCGCTCAACGACCCATCTCTTTGGCAATACAACAAAGGTCACTGGGATCCAGAAAAGTTTGCTTGTTTATAAGCAAACTAGCATGGAAAGTAGCTGATCTTATACTAAATGAATGTTTTTGATGAGGTTGCATAGAAGCTGGATTCCAGTGTCAAGCACTGGAATGACAGCAGTCCTACGTCATACCACCGCGAACCGTCATACCGCCGCGGTATTTCTAGATCCCGCTAACAAGTAGCGGGATGACGATTGTCAGGGTGTCATTCCAGCGCCCCTATGATGTCATCCAAGTAGCCAACACTGGGATCCAGGAAACTTAACTCTACACCAAGTAAATGTACAATAAGAACTAGATTCCAGACTGGAATGACAGCAGTCCTACGTCATACCATCGCGAACCGTCATACCGCCGTGAATTAACCGTCATACCGTCACGGTATCTCTTGACATAGATCCCGCTGCGGGATGACGAATTACTATACCACCACGAACCGTCATACCGTGATTCATTCACGGTATCTCTTAGCCGCTAACAAGCAGCGGGACGACGATTCTTCAAATCGTCAAGGTGTCATCCGAGTAGCTTGACTACTTGGATCCAGAAAACTTAACTTTAAACAAGTGGCTGCATAATAAAGACTAGATTCTAGCGTCACGCGCTGGAATGACACCATTTTCGGTCTCTTAAATTGCTTTAGCTAGAAACATTAAGAAATTTACCAAATAAAAAAAAGGCAAAAGAAGCCCCGTGGTGCGAGTTTTGACTCTATATTACTGTAAGTGGCGCTGTAATAATGTGCTAACGCTTAAAATAAGCGCGATTTGGCTGAATGTAGAAAAAATAAAAAAGACATGCAGCCGCTATAATTTTATGTAATCCGCCAAAAAATACCCTGAGTTTTTTACTGAATTTTGTCATTGAGCCTGCAGGTCAAAAACAAGTTTTGAGTCATAAATAACCTTATTGTCATAATAAGGGGGCTGGCGGAGTTTGTCAAGCAACTTTCTATATAATATTTTCTAAAATAAATGGACTTCTCGCATCCAATTTCGGCAGCGCATGACACACAACTGCAATGACAAGGTGTTGTAAGATATTACCACAAACATCATATTCACACGAAATACTTGACTTCACTTGTACTAAGAAGCATTTTATATATATTGTGTGCCCGTAGCTCAGCTGGATAGAGCAACAGCCTTCTAAGCTGTGGGTCGTAGGTTCGAATCCTACCGGGCACACTCTTCTATCAATACTTTCTATAAATCTTCAAGTATTCTGGCACCACATTTTCAATTGCTAATGGTCGAACCTTCATTGTTTCAAGGTCAGCTGACTTTTCGATTGAGCTATTCATCATAACTTTCACCTGATCTTGAGTAAGCACAGGGTTCGTATCTCCAGTTATTGGTTTTAGCAGCATAGAAATAATTTTATTTTCTAAAAAGAAAGCTATTAACTTTGCCATTGGAAAAGATACATTGATCAACAAACACTTTCTGTTAGTAACATTCAGAATAAACTTCAATAAGCTTTTGAAAGAGTAAACCTTTGGTCCACCCATGTTATAAATTTTCTTGTCTTGCTTATTAAAACTGATAATACGATATACCACTTCAGCTAAGTCTGTTACACATATTGGCTGAAATTTAGTCGTTCCATTGCCAATTAGCGGCAAAAAAGGAAGAACAGTTGCTAATCTTGCAAATTTATTAAAGAAGTTATCTTCTTTACCAAATACAAGGCTTGGCCTAATTATTATTGCTTCTTGAAATGCTGAAGTTACAGCTTTTTCACCTTCCAATTTACTTTTGGCATATTTTGACAACTTGCTATTTTCTATTCCCATAGCGGAAAAATGTATCATCATAGGTACATTTTTCATTTTTGCAGCTTTTGCTATCCTTTCAGCTATTTTAACGTGAACAGCGTAAAAATCGTGCTTTTTTGCTTCATATAATATTCCCACTAAGTTTATGGCTACATCACATTCTTCCATACCCTCTAGAACTGATTTTTCATCAAAAAAATCGCCTTTAAATATTGATATTTGTCCCAAATTGCCACACAATTTTAAACAAGCAGCTTTTTCCTGATTACGAGTGAATATCTTTATTAAATATCCTTCTGCTGCCAAGCGTCTTACGATGTGTTTCCCTATAAACCCCGTTCCACCAAAAATAATTACACGTTTTGTCACGATTAAAGTTCCTAATAATTTGTTACTGTAAATTAATACAATGATTTTGCTTAATATTCTATTATGAATTCCCGTACAATAAGATCCATTTTCATTCTTCGTGAGCCTTTAACTAGAATTGCGTCATTATTCTGAATAATGTTAGCTAAATCACTTTTCAATTGATTAGAATCATTAAAATGCGCGCCTCTTATATTATCTGGCAAAAGCTCATGCAATTCTAACATAAATTTACCAACTGTATAAATTTTATCTATATTATTTTCTGTGACAATCTTAACCAAATCTGTATGAAATTCTATGCTTTTATCACCAAGTTCCAACATATCACCAAGCAAAGCTACTTTTCTCTGATTAGAATATGTACTCAAAGTTTTTATTGCAGTTTTCATCGAAGCAGGGCTGGCGTTATAGGAGTCATCAATTAAATGTATATATTTTTTATTGTATTTGACCTTATGAATATTGCCTCTACCTTTCGTTACACTAAAATTCTTAAGTGCAAGTGGTAATTTTGATAAATCAAGTCCGAGGCTCTGCACAACTGCTGCAACAACAAGTAGCGAATAAGCAAAATGCTCACCTTGTACACGTAAATTACAGTTTATAACTTGATTATCACTCAGCCTGATTTTTAAACTTAATCTATTAGCAACTCGGTTTGATGTCATTCCAGCGCGTGACGCTGGAATCCAGTCTTTATTATACAACCGTCTGATATGCTCATTTGCAATTGAACTTCCTGGATCCCAGTGTCTGGGCACTGGGATGACAGAAGATAGTGCTGAAATGACAGAAGATTCATCGTTTCTTATTAAGTTTAGTAAACAAACTTCAGCATTTTTATCTTTACCGAGGCTTATTACATTTCTATTGGCGCGTGATGAGAGATAATCATAATATTTATTATCTCTGTTCAAGACCAAAGTACCATTACTTTTCATACCATATAGAATTTCTAACTTCGCTTGTGCAACGTCAAATAGTGATGAAAAATTTTCAGTATGTGCAGGTTCGATGTTTGTAATAACTGCAATATTTGGATTACTAATCTTTGATAATTCTTTTATTTCACCAGCTTTATTCATTCCCATTTCAAGGATTAAGTACTGGCAGTTTTTTGGAGCTTTTAGAATTGTCAAAGGCAATCCTATATTATTATTTAAGTTACTTTTGTTTGCATGGGACACTCCATATTGCGATAAAACAGTGTGCAGCATATCCTTTGTAGTGGTTTTCCCGACACTGCCTGTAATTGCAATAATTTTAGCATCAACAAGAATATTTCTAATATAGTATGATGCCATATCGTGCAAAGCTTTCAGGGTATCTTGTACAATAATGAGAGGGAAATTTTTATATTTACCCTCACTTACTATTGCAGCGGCAGCCCCTTTTAAAAACGCTTCATGCAAAAAATTATGGCCATCAAAATTCTTTCCCTTGAGTGCAATAAATAAATCACCTTTTTTTATGCTTCTTGTGTCCGTTGAAATATTTGAGCTATGTGTCCAATTACAACCATTTACGCCTCTTCCGCCAGTTGCATCAATGATATTATTTGTATTCCATTTAAACATAATTTAGAGAGTACTCTTTAAAGTAAATTGAATAAAGTAGCAAATACCACATGTTTTAGACAATGTATAAATAATGGTTGCAATCCCTATAATTCTATCTTATAATGGATATAGAAGTTTAAATTTTTTCGTCTATAATTAAAATGTATTTAGTTGTAGAAAGTAACTTGGAGGTGTGTATGCCAAAAAACGACCAAAATGAAGAATCTAAAGTTGGTAATGCAGCTTCGGGAGTAGGAAATTTTCTGGGTAGAGGTATAGGAGCTCTATTTGGGGGTATAATATATCCTATACAGCCAAAAAACTGGTTTAAGTCTCGGGGCGAAATGTGGCACGACATAAAAAATGGCGGGCGTTATATTATTGGCAGCCCACTTGAAGAGTATGACCCACCTATAGAAACCACACAAGCTAGTGAGAATCTTGGTGTAGAAATAACAGAGCAAAAGAAAGGGAAAGGAAAGGTAGCTTTTTTAGCGTCAAGGACTCTGACGGGAGATATACCTTATTTGAACGATGAACAATTAGGTCAAATAAAGAAAAACCTGCCAAATGTAACTATTTTTAGAGAAGAAAACAAAATTGTAATTGAAATTAACGTTGAGGAAATAGCTAACACTATTAAAACTAATCCTGATAATAAAGGCAAGAGCAAGAAAGAAATAGAAGAGCTTGTTCTTAAAGGAATTGCTAATAAAGTTGACGAAGACCTTAAGAAGCTTGCAGGAATTACTGGTGGAGAATTTAAAATTCATACAGACTTAAAATTGCTGAATGGTATTGCAGAAAAATTGTATCGAGAATATGATAACCAGAACAAACCATCAAAAACTCCAGGGCCAGCACAAACTGGAAAGTCACCAGGGCAGTCTTCAGAAACTGTTACAAGTACAGATGAATTAGTAAAATCTTTTAACATTACTAATCCTAACGAGTTTCCTTTTGGTAAAAGTAAAGAAGCTATTTCTCCTATAAAAAATATGCAGTTATCAGAACGAGATATCAAAAAGCAAGCAGAAGGATTGGGAAGTACTTTTTTGAATTTTGAAGATGCCTCTTGTGAAGTAATAAAACCACTATCTACGCCTGATGTAGAAAGAAATAAAGGAAGAGGGAAAGGTCGCTCTTAAAATATGAGCAATGAAGTTTATGATAGCAATAACATCTTTGCTCAAATATTAAGAGGTGAGTTACCTTGTGAGAAGGTACATGAAAATGAAAATGTACTAGCTTTTCATGATAAGTACCCTGACGCACCAGTTCACATTTTAGTTATACCAAAAAATCAATATATTTCATACGATGATTTTATTCTAAAAGCTTCTGAAGAGGAGATAGTAAGTTTTTTCAAAATTGTCAGAGAAATAGCACATAAATATAATTTAGAAAAAACAGGATATAGATTAGTCACTAACTACGGTGAAAATGGAGAGCAGGTTGTACCACACTTTCACGTGCATATTTTAGGTGGTAAAAAGTTAGGAAAGCATGTAAACTCATAGTGTTATATGTTTTGTTAAATGAGCGAATATCTAACCATAGTAATCTTTATCTGCGTATCAATTGTAGTATCTTTTGCTTTAGGTATATTGCCTATGTTTCTTGCAGTGAGTAAGCCAGATGGTGAAAAACTTTCCACATATGAGTGTGGCTTCAATCCACTATCCAGTGCAAGAAAAAATTTTGACATTAAATTTTACCTAGTTTCAATATTATTTATAATATTTGACTTAGAAATCGCTTTTCTTTTTCCTTGGGCTGTTTCTTTATCTAAGATAAGCTATGGTGGATTTTGGTCTATGATGGTATTTCTTGCAATACTCACTATAGGTTTTATCTATGAATGGTGTAAAGGTGCATTAGAGTGGGAGTAGTTTATGACAAATCAAATTCTATCTAATGATGACTGGGGTCGTTATAAAAAAGAAGGGTTTCTTGTTACTAAATTTGGTGATTTAATAGATTATGTAATGAATTGGGCAAGGTCTGGTTCATTGTGGCCAATGACATTTGGTCTTGCATGTTGCGCAGTTGAGATGATGCATACTGCATCCAGCCGTTATGATCTTGATAGATATGGCATAATGTTTCGTGCAAGCCCACGTCAATCAGATGTGATGATTGTTGCTGGCACACTAACTAATAAAATGGCAGCAGCATTGCGCAAGGTTTATGATCAAATGGCAGACCCGAAGTATGTTATTTCTATGGGAAGTTGTGCAAATGGTGGTGGTTATTACCATTATTCTTATTCAGTAGTCCGAGGCTGTGATAGAATTGTGCCAGTTGACGTGTATGTCCCTGGATGCCCACCAACCGCTGAGGCGTTGCTATATGGAATGCTATGCCTACAAAACAAAATAAAACGAACTCAGAATATAAAGCATGGATAAAACTGCAAGGCATATACAAAAAAAGACCAAGTGTGAGTGCATTCAAAAAGATGATGGCATTATTGTAATATATTCAACTTTAGATGAAATTGAAAAGCACCTATCCTTTCTACGTGATGATGAAAAGTGTAGGTTTGAACTATTAGTTGATATTTTTGGGGTTGACTATCCAGATCGAGAAAAGCGCTTTGAGTTAGTGTACAATTTACTCAGCATTGTGCATAATATTAGAGTACACATAAAACTTCAATTATGTGAGGGCGATATGCCTCCAAGCATAGCAAAGGTATTTAGCACAGCTTCGTGGTTTGAGCGTGAAGTGTTTGATATGTATGGAATAGAATTCTCTGATCACCCTGATTTGCGTAGGATTCTAACAGACTATGGATTCAAAGGTCATCCAATGTTAAAAGATTTCCCTCTCACTGGTTATGAGGAAGTAAGATACGATATAGAGGCAAAAAAGGTTGTATATAATCCTATAGATTTATCGCAAGATTTTCGTATGCTTGATAGCCTATCGCCTTGGGAAGGTAAAACCATAAAAGTAAATACAAAGGAGTAGAAAATGACAGTACAAAGAAAAAAAATATCTTTAATCGGTGCAGGAAATATCGGTGGAACTCTTGCCCATATGATTGCACTAAGGGAACTCGGCAATGTTGTTTTACTTGATATTAGTGATGGAATACCGCAAGGTAAAGCACTTGACATAGCAGAATCATCCCCTATTGATGGATTTAATTCTGGTTTAACTGGAACTAATCAATACAAAGATATAGAAAATTCTGATGCAATCATCATAACAGCAGGCATTGCTAGAAAACCTGGAATGAGCAGGGATGACCTCCTGCAAACCAATGCTAAAGTAATGAAGGAGGTTGGTGAAAATATTAAGAAGTATTCTCCAAATGCGTTTGTAATAGTGGTTACCAACCCTTTGGATGCCATGGTTTCAGTGGTGCATAAATTTTCAAACCTTCCAGCTAATATGGTTGTTGGAATGGCAGGAGTGCTTGATTCTTCCCGTTTCCGTTATTTTCTTGCAAGTGAATTAAATATTTCAGTTGAAGATATATCTGCTTTTGTGCTTGGAGGACATGGTGACACTATGGTACCACTCATTAATTGCACTTCTATCGCTGGCATTCCACTTACCCAAGTTATCGATATGGGTCTCATTACGCAGAAAAAAGTTGATGAAATAGTTGAACGCACTCGCAATGGCGGTAAAGAAATAGTTGATCTGCTTAAGTCTGGATCTGCATACTACGCTCCTGCATCTTCAGCTATATGCATGTTAGAGTCATATTTAAAAGATAAAAGGCGTATATTACCATGTGCTGCTTACCTTAATGGTGAATATGGTGTAAAAGATTTGTTTATTGGTGTTCCTGTAATTATTGGAAAAAATGGAGTTGAAAAGGTCCTAGAAGTTAAGATGGATAATAGTGAACGAGAAATGTTCGATAAATCTGTGAATGCAGTGAAAGAACTATTTAGGCTCATAAGCAAATCAATGGTTTTATAGAACTTCCTTGTAGCTCAAGTTTCGTAAACAGCCTAAAAAAGTTGCTTGTGGTTATTTCTGCTACTTTGTCGGGTGACTCATTCCATAACTCTGCCAAACAATCCACAACATATTTTACCATTGCTGGTTCGTTCTTTTTTCCTCTGTAAGGCTCAGGTGATAGATACGGTGCATCAGTTTCAACCAAAACACGTTCGCGTGGTACACCTTGTGCAATTCCTCTGAGTAAGCTCGCATTTTTAAAAGTAATGATTCCAGAAAATGAAATATATAACCCTAAATCTATAGATTGATAAGCAAGCTCTTTAGAGGAAGCAAAGCAGTGCATTACTCCACTAAAAGCACAGGTTTTCATTTCTGACTTTAACATATCGATCATCTCACTATCAGCACTCCTAGTGTGAATAACTAAAGGTAACCCTGTTATTCTTGCTGCTTCTATGTGTGATGCAAAACTTTTTTTCTGATTGTCTTTGTTGTCAGATTTATAAAAATCTAACCCGGTTTCACCGATACTAATTACCTTTTGATTCTTAGTAAATTCAACTAATTCATCAGCATGTATACACTCACCGTTTTCTATAGCAGCATCAAGTGGATGTATACCAACAGAGAAGTAGACTTGATCGTAGGATGAAGAAATTTTTAATAATTTAGGGATATCATCAATGCTTACGCATATGTTATGCAAAATTTTTACACCATTTTGCTCTGCCCTTGAAATTACTTTTGGTATTTCATCATCGGAAAAATAAATCAAGTGGCAATGAGAATCTACTATCATGAGCTTATTGTAAATTTTACTCAATAATAGAGGTTTTTATTATAGAAGAAAACTCTTCTATCACTGTCTTATAAACTTCTTTTTTAAATGATATAGCATTGGCTACTAAATCATCTATACTTTGCCAACGCCACTCTTTGAACTCTGGATGATCAGTATAATTAATATCAATATCCTTATCCTCTCCATAAAATTTCATTAAGAACCACCTTTGCTTTTGACCAGAATATTTCCCATTCCAGCACTTTGGTATAACTTCTTCAGGCAAGTTGTAGTATATCCAATCCTTGCTTTTAGTTATAACCTTTACTTTATTAGTACCAACTTCCTCTAGCAACTCACGTAACGCTGCTTGTTCCAGTTCCTCACCATCATCAACACCTCCTTGTGGCATCTGCCAGTAAGAGTCGCTATCAAAGCGTTTTCCAATAAAGGCATGTCCTTGTCTGTTAAATAGCATTATGCCAACACAAGGACGATACTTATCTTTCTGCTCAACCACGAGTACGCTCTGTTTTTAAATGATTTGTTACAGAAGTTTTAATTAATTTTCCATTTTTTTCTTCCTTCATCTCTTCAACAATTTTCTTTGCAACTTCCTTTGCACTTAAGTTTGAGTTATCAATTTCAAGTGTACCTTCCGGTATAAATAGCCTTTTCCCTTCAATTCTTTTCATAACAAAATCCGAATCAATAATTTTATTTTTCCGGCATCTCTCCTTTGAGTGAATACGCCTTGCTAGTTCTTCGTCATTACAATATAACACTACAGGAAGAATTTCCATATCCATTTTTTTACTTAAATTTACCACAGAGTTGTATATTCTCTGATCATAGGGGTCACCCTCTATCAATTCATTTGTAAATATATAATGTTTTGATTTTATGTAGTGTTTTTCTAGTATTGCTAATATATTTTCCCTAACTGCAAAAATTTTTTCCCATAGTTCATCTGGAACTTCAGCATCCTGCAATTTAACAATATCAAATATAATATTATTGAATAGATTATTGCTTACTATTACTGCATCAATGATTTTACACAGTTCCTTTGCAGTAGTAAACTTACCACTGCCTGGAAAGCCGATTAAGTAGATGAGAGTCTTGTCCATAATGAATACTAGTAGAAAGCTATTTTCAATTATATATAAAAGTATATCATTGTACATGCTAAAAACATGATGATAAAATAGATGCAGGTAATACCTTTTTAACGAACAGTCGCGTTGAAAATAGTTCATATTTAGAGATTTTGAGTGTATAATTATAAGTAAATTAAATAATTTAAGATGATGACTAATGTATCCAGTGATACAGAATCAATAAAAAGCATGATTGTAAGTATAATAGATCAAAATAAAGGTCACGATATAGTTACTCTCGATGTGCAGAATAGAACCATTATTGCAAAATATATGATTATTGCATCTGGTGATTCAAGTCGCCATGTGAAAGCGTTAGCTGAACACGTAATAAAAAGTCTCGAGCGACATGATAAAATAGATGTAGAAGGTATGGATGAAGGCAATTGGGTGATTTTGAATTTTCAAGGCATAATGGTTCACATATTCAGGTCAGAAGTAAGGGAGTATTATAAAATAGAAGAGTTATGGAACTGATTGCCTGGATAGCTGGTGCACAACTGCACAAACGTTGTAATTTTGAAGGCAACTCCTGCACAGGTAGTGGTGTCATGAAAGTAGCTGACACTGGAATCCAGTTTTTCATGCAATTTCATCGAAAACGTTGTATAGTGTGCTTGTTTATAATTAAGTTTTCTGGATCCCAGTGTTGGCTACTTGGATGACATCTTTCCCTATTAGGGTTACCTTCGGCATTAATGACAGGATAGACTGGGGTTTATAAAATGAAACACAAGTCCGAGTTTTTAAATTTTATCCAAGAAAGAGGGTACCTATACCAATGTACAAATATTGAAGAGTTAGATCAGCTATTATCCGAAAATAATCATATAGTCGCATACATTGGGTTTGATTGCACAGCACCAAGTCTTCATGCTGGTCACCTAATTCAGATTATGATGCTCCGTCACCTGCAGAAATTTGGTTATAAGCCGATAGTCTTACTTGGAGGTGGCACAACAAAAATTGGTGACCCATCCTTCAAAGATAAAGCAAGAAGCATCTTGCCCGTAGAGAACATCAATCAAAATACATCCAGCATAAGGAGAATATTAGAGAAAATGGTGTCTTTTAATGACAGCAAGACTGGTGCAATGATAGTAAATAACGCAGATTGGTTGGATAACATAAAATACATAGATTTTTTGCGTGATATAGGAGCTTATTTTTCTGTAAATCGTATGCTAAGTTTTGATAGTGTGAAAACCAGGCTGGATAGAGAGCAAACCTTAAGCTTTCTGGAATTTAATTACATGCTATTGCAGGCTTATGATTTTGTTGAGTTGAATAAAAAGCATGGCTGTCGTCTGCAGATTGGAGGGTCAGACCAGTGGGGAAATATAGTAAACGGAATTGAGCTTGGAAAAAAGTTGAATTTACCTGAGCTGTTTGGCCTTACTGCCCCTCTTTTATTGAATGCTCAAGGGGTAAAAATGGGCAAAACTGAAAGTGGAGCAGTGTGGCTTGATGATAATATGCTAAAGCCTTACGACTACTGGCAATATTTTCGCAACGTTGATGATCAAGATGTTGGACGTTTTTTGAGATTGCTCACTGATGTGTCAATTGATGAGATCAAAAAGTTAGAATCCTTAAAAGATCAGGAAATAAATGAAGCAAAAAAAGTTTTAGCAACAGAGGTGACAAAAATATGTCATGGTGACAAAGAAGCGGAACTTGCACTATCTGCTGCAGTCTCTGCTTTTGAGAATGAAGATAGCTCACTACTTCCTGATTACATCATAAAAAAAGCACAAGTTGCAAGCGGCATATCCTTAGTAAACCTACTGCGTGACACCGGTTTTGAACCTTCAAAAGGCGCAGCAAAGCGTTTAATACAGGGCAACGGGTGCAAAGTTAATGATAATATTATAAATGACGTTAACTATATAATAAATTTCGAGAGCTTTAAAGGTCAGCCATTTATAAAATTATCTGCAGGAAAGAAGCGCCATATTAAAGTTGTGGTAGATTAGGTCTCGAAGTAAGAAAACAAATTTTATACAAGTGAGAAATTAGATAATGATGATATGAATGACTTAAATCAAATATATTTATCTAATCATAAGCCTATATCGAATCTCTTTTTAAATTTGGATATTATTACGTTACGTGAAGCATTAGAATATGTACATGAGCTGCCTTATGGACGCAATTTTGACCGCACAGATTGTATATCAGTATTCAATGAAAGACGAGGAACGTGTAGTACAAAACATGCTCTGATTTATAAGTTAGGTTGCGAATGTGAAATCGACATAACGCTACACATAGCTGTCTTTATGATGAATAAAGTGAACACTCCGAAAGCTTCTGCAATTCTAAATGAGTATAACTTACTACACATTCCAGAAATGCATTGCTATCTTCGTTACGAAAGCCGAATTATTGACATAACTTTTCCAGGAAATAACATGTTATTAAAACTGACAGAGGAAGAAAAAATTGAGCCAGAACACCTTGGAAGCTATAAAATAGAAAAGCATAAACAATTTATTGAGAGCTGGCTGATCAGTAACCCAACCATACCGTATAACATGGAGCAAATTTTCAAAATTCGAGAATTATGTATAAAGCGATTGGAAAGATAGTAGAAAGCGAAATTCTATTATATATAGCTAAAGTGGCTTAGGTTTACCTACAATTTGAAAAACAACAAATTCGTCATTCCGCTACTCGTTAGCGGAATCTATGCTGAGATACCGCGAATGAATCCATAGCTGTACGAACATTCATTTTTGAAGGTAAATTGCACAGCAAATGGTGTCATTCCAGTGCTTGACACTGGAATCCAGGAATTTTGCTTATAACTGAGCTGATGAGCTAAAGGTAGTTGTCTTACGCTAAAACAAACGTTTTTAATTAAGTTGCATAGAAGCTGGATCCCAGTGTCTGGGCACTGGGATGACACCCCACTAGTGGCCCAAACTACAACGTTCGTACAGTTGTGGAATGAATCGCGGTATGACGTAGGGAAACCTTTCTTGAGTTAGCTATAGCACTATAAAGTTGTCCGCAGGGCCATATAAAAGTTGTGGTGGGTTAATAAATTTTTATGGAAGAAAGGATATATTAGAAAATTGAGGGCTTTATATATGAAATAAGGAGGCAAAAATGAGACTGTATTATAAAGATATCACAGGTCTTATCAAAGAACCCTACCTCTCTAGCGGAAGAGATTATTTTAACAAAGGAAAGGTACAGATTATATCTGTTAATGAATCTCAAGCTAAATCAAAGGTAGTTGGATCAAATGTATATCGAGTAACACTAAAGCACGATGGTCCTCTTTTCAGTGGAACATGTTCCTGCCCTGCATTCTGTTACTTTGGTCCATGTAAGCATATGGCTGCAACAGGTTTTGCTTTGATTGATCTTGACAGAGAGGAGTATCGGTCGTCTGCGCGCCCAGATGAACAGACTCTCTTTGAAAGGTTTTTACTTAAAAAAACAAAGCAAGAGCTAATTTCAATAATTACTCGTTCCAGTGAACATTATCCTGAGATTTTTGAAGAACTAGAGGATAAAGAATATGAGCAATTCACTCAAAGTAAGTTTTCAAAATCCGAGAATTATGTATAAAGTGATTGGAAAGATGGTGAGATCAGGTAATCTATAGCTGATCCAAGGAAGACATCATACCGCCGCGGCGCTAACAAGTAGCGGGATGACGAGGTTATCGTCATGCCACCGCGAACCGTCATACCGCCGCGGTATCTCTTAGCCGCTAACACGTAGCGGGATGACGGTTGTCGTTTAGCCATAAATGTTTAAGAAATTTACCAAACGAAAAAAAAGGCAAAAGAAGCCTTAGTCATTGTCTATTTTCAGTATTGGCGTTTTTTAAGTCTTAAACACTGCAATTTAGCTGCTTTTAAATGCAACTCACCTTTGTTTAAATGTTTAAGAAATTTACTAAGCAGAAAAAAAGGCAAAAGAAACCCCGTGTTAGCTAGTTGTCACTTTCTAATCCTGCAAATTGGCGTTCTCTACTGTCTTAAACGCTTTGTAAGCGCGTTTCGGCTTATATAGCTAGAAATGTTGTGAAGACATAAGGTGCACATAGTGCGAAAAATTAAAAATAAGACGCCAAGTACGTTGTTTTTTTGCTGTTTAATCTGCACAGATGAAGATAACTGAATACCTTCAGTACCATGATAAGGGGGCTGGCGAAGGGTGTCAAGTAAGTTTTTTCGTTTCTGAGGGCTACTGAATAACGGCTACAATGTTTGTACAGCTATGTACATAGTGCTGGAACCAAAAAAAGAACCAAGTAGCTTGGCTACTTGGATGACAAAAGGTAATACAAGAAATCTATTGGCTCTCGTATACCTTAGTGAAACTTAACAAGTTTATCTATAGTTTTAGTGATGATTCTTGGAGTATCCGGAGAAACTGCTGAGCTCAGCCTATTTAACCGTTCTATAGCAAACTCGCTGTTCTCATTTGCTATGAAATCACATAAAATATTTTCTATATCCTTAGTAACACTTTCATGCTTCCTCAGAGGATGATTATGTGGATACCTATTGATGGTTCTGATGCTAGAATACTCAACAAAAGCTTGATCCTTAAAAGCAAGTTGTCTCAATTTCTCTTTGAATTTTCCTTCTTCCTCTTTTGCTAAAAGGCGGGACTTTATCAGTGATTTTATAATCAAATTTATAGCTTGATGTATTTCAGAATGCACTATAACTTTAATAGTATTTTCCTCTACTATACAATCATAAATACTTTTTTCGCTCTTTAATGACTCTATAAGCGTTCTGCTATTTTGTGAATTCAATTCCAAATTCTCTTCACTCATAGGAGTTATTATAAAGGTATTCTTATTTACTCTGATGTTAAATTGTGGAGAGCCTTCAGAAAAAGAAAATGCTACATTCTTAGATTCAAGTGCGTGATTGTATGCAGCAAAAAGGGTATGTGCTATAACACTGCTGGGCACCTTCATTTCATGTTTACTCAGGTGGTTCAATACATTTTCAACCTCATGATATGTAAAGTCTGTATCTTTTAGCAATTCAACAACTTCTCCGCCGTTGTGCTGTTTATACTCTATTCTCACTTCTTCTGTAAAAAGTGTTTTAGCTGCTATATGTTTATCAAGCACTGTGAAAATCTTGATGAAATTCTCTAAATCTTGTTTGTTAACTAATTCGATACTAATTAAGTTTCTGCTAATAATTGAAATATTTTTTGTCATTTTTTCCCACTAAAAAAACTCACTAAATGAATTGTATTTTTAATTCATTAAGAATTGTTTAAAGTGAGCATACTAGTTTTCATTTACGTATTACACGACAAAACAAGATAAAAAGTTACATAAAATCATCATGTGGTATAACACACTCTCCACATTCATCATTGCTGTTTGTGTAGGTTGTGACATCAGTGTGATTGTCATTATTATTTAGCATATCATCCAACTTTCCTTCTTTTTCAAGATCCATCAATTTGTCACACCCCCCAATGTGCTTATCGTTAATAAAGATCTGTGGAACTGTTCTAACGTTATACTTTGATTTTATGTCGTTAAATAGATCTGAGTTTTTGAGCACATCGATTTCTTCATATTTCACCCCTTTTTTATCCAGTAACTCTTTTGCTTTTTTGCAGAATGGGCAGTGATGCTTTACATATATTATAACTTTTCCTTTAGTATTTTTCACAATTTATCTCCGTAGCTTGCTAAAATATAGTTATTATATATAAGAAACATGTAAAAACATCAAATTGTATGAAAATTATTTATAATTGTGAGCAAGGGATAGAAAATAATATAGCACTAACCTTCGGAAATTTCGATGGCATTCATTTAGGACATGAATTTGCAATTTCCACTCTAAAGAAGGTAGCACAAGAAAGAGGATTACCCTCTGCAGTTTTAACTTTTGAGCCTCACCCATCAACTGTTTTATTTGGTAGAAACAATTTTAGGTTAATAGACCAAGAACAAAAAAAGGAACTAATCAGCAGCTATGGTATAGATTACTTGTATATTATTAATTTTAGTAGAGGTTTTTCTGAGGTTAGCTGCGATGACTTTATCAGTGAGATTTTAATAGATAAATATGGCGCTAAACACATAATTGTCGGAGAAAATTGTACTTTTGGTCATAAACGATTGGGTGATATATTAACTCTAGAGAAATATTCTGAAACATATGGATACTCTTTGACTAAATTAGAGCCATTAATAATTGACGGCAAAATTTGCTCTTCTTCTTCAATCAGAGAGTATGTACAGAAAGGTGAAATAGACATTGCTAATAAATTACTTGGTAGACCTTATCAAGTTTCTGGTGTTGTGACAAAGGGTGCGTGTAGAGGTAGAGAAATAGGATTCCCAACCATAAATATTCCTATAGAAGATTGCATGATAAAACCAAAATTTGGTACATATTACGCTAAAGTGATGTTTTCTTATAATAACCCAAACTGGTTATATGGAGTAGTCAATATTGGTATGAGACCTACATTTAAGGATCTGAAAAAGCCTATAATAGAAATGCACATATTCGATTTTGATGAAGACTTATATAATCATAAAGTTAATATACAACTTTTAAAATTCATAAGGTCAGAAAAAAAATTCCATAGTATTGAGGAGTTAACAAAACAGATAAATTATGATATACTTAAAATTTATAGGTTAAAGGCAAATTTATGAAAAAGTTATGCTTAATTGTTATATTAATTATAGTATTGATTGACCAAACGAGCAAATTGTACATAAACTCATTGATTGATGAGGGAGAATCAATTGAGATCGCTAGCTTTATAAAGCTAGTTGAAGTTTGGAATTCAGGCATTAGTTTTGGAATGTGTAGCGCTTTACCGCATGGCGGTTTCTTTTTTTCAGCATTTTCAATACTAATAATTGGTATACTTGCATACTTGATATACAAGTCTGATGATCAGTCAACTTACCTTGGGTTTTCTCTGATGATTGGTGGAGCAATCGGAAACGTAGTTGATAGGATTTATTGGGGAGCTGTATATGATTTCATATATTTTCATATTGATGATTGGTATTGGCCAGCTTTTAATTTAGCGGATTTATCTATAGTTTGTGGAATGTTTACATTGTTATATAAGTGGTATATATACGATATGTTTATTTCCAAACAAAATGAGGAATAAAATAATTGTTTTTATATTAGGTCGAAATAATGCTTCATAAGTTTTTTAGTTTTCTTATACTACCTGCACTCTTTTTTACTTACCCAATTTCTTTGAAGGCTTTAAGCATAGAGCACGACATAAAACATGCTAAACTCAGTAACGGACTAGATGTCTATGTTGTTCCTAATCATCGGATTCCAGCCGTTTTACATGCAGTAATATACAAAGTTGGGGGAATGGATGATCCAATTGGCAAAGCAGGATTGGCTCACTACTTTGAACATTTAATGTTTGAAACTACAGGGAAGTTCACAGATATAGAAGCCACTATGAGTAGCATTGGGGCCCAGTTTAATGCGTTTACTACTAAGGAATATACCTGTTACTACGAATTAGCCCTTAAAAATGACTTACCACTGGCAATGGAAGTTGAAGCAGACAGAATGGGCAATTTTAATGTTACTCAAGATAAAATAGAAAGAGAAAAAAACATTGTACTGGAAGAGAGGAAGATGAGATTTGATAATCATCCTAACAACTTATTACGGGAAGAAATGAATAGTGCATTTTACCGTAATGGCTATGGTAGATCTGTTATTGGCTGGGAGAGCGATATTAAAACTTACAATCAGGATGACATAGTGAGGTTTCATAATAACTATTATCACCCCGGCAATGCAATATTATTGATTGTTGGTGATGTGGAATTTGATGAAGTTGTGAAGCTAGCAGAAGAAAAATATGGTGACATTAAGTCTAAGGCAGTAATTAGGCATTATCCAAATCAGGATCCAGTGCATAATGCAGGCTTATCGGTGATTTTAGAGAGCACTGAAGTAAAAGAACCAGTTTTATATTTTCGTTATCGTGTTCCCTTATTTGATCACATAAATGAAGCCTCTGCTGCTCATTTAGCGGTTGACATTTTAGGTGGCGGCAAATCCAGCAAACTGTATAAAGATTTGGTTCTAGATAAAGATGTGGCAGTATCAGTATCTGCTTATTACAATAGTTTAACTTTTAGTGATGGCTATATTGATATTCAGGTCATTCCAAAAAGTGGGGTTAATTTAGGCACTGTTGAAAGAGAATTAGAAAATTCTATTAATAATTTTATGTCCACAGGAATAACAAGCGAGGAATTGCAAAACTCGAAGTATAGGTACAAGGCAGCACAGTTTGACAATTTATCCAGTTTAAATAGTATAGCATTTTTTTATGGCTCACACTTAGCGCTTGGTATTCCACTTGATGAAATAGATATTTCATATAGCAAGATTAATGATGTCAATCTAGAGGATGTAAATAATAAAATCTGTGCTATTTTTTCTGCTAATAAGTTAATTGGTCGTTTGTTGCCAAAAGGAGATGATAATGAGAATAAGTAAATTTGTACTCCTATTTTTTTTCTGTCTAGGCTTTAATTTACAAGCAAGTGGTAACCTAAATATAGAGGAGGTCACTACCCGTAAAGGATTTAAGTTTCTATTTGTTGAAAACCACGATTTACCAAAAATTTCACTTAATATATCATTCAAAGATGCAGGTTATGCATATGAAAATGTAGAAAAACAAGGACTTACCTGGTTTACTTCTCTTATAATTCAAGAAGGGGCAGGAAAAAATGATGCCAAAGATTTTGCAAAAAGGCTAGAAGATAAAGGGATTAGTTTAAATTTTATTGCTGGTTTAGAAGCATTTAGAGTTTCATTAGATGCTTTATCAGAAAATCTTGAAGAAGGTATTTCATTATTGAGCGACGCTATAATGCGTCCTAAAGTTGACCCTGAAGGGTTGAATAGAGTTTTCGAGAAAGCCAAAGTTGATTTTAATAATCTTGAAAAAAATCCTTTTTTTGTTGCTGGAAAAGAATTGAATACATTATTGTTTAAAAAACATCCTTACTCAAAAAGTGAATATGGAACTCTTGACACTGTAATGAGCATTACTAGAGATGATGTTTTAACATACATAAAGCGTAATTTTGCTAAAGATAACATAGTTATCAGTGTTGCTGGTTGTGCAAAAAAAGAAGAAATTATTACATTATTAGATAAATATTTATCTAAATTGCCGTCAAAAAGATCAAAAGTTAGAAAAATACCTGTGAAAAATGATTTTGGTCCTGCAGAGAATAAAAACATTTTTATGGATATACCACAGAGTGTAATATTTTTTGCTCAAAAAGGCATAGCTTATGAAGATCCAGACTACTATAATGCTCAAGTCTTGATTAATGCGCTTGGCAGCATGGGGCTGAATTCAATATTAATGAAAGAACTGAGGCAAAACTTAGGCATTACTTATGGTGTTTATGCGAGTATTATTCTCAATAAACATGGGAACATTATGATTGGAAGTCTTAGTACTGATAGTTCTACTGCCAGTCAATCAATATCAGCGGTAAAAGATACATTTAGCAGGATAAAAAAGGAAGGAATTGATGAGCAGTTGTTTCGGGATACAAAAATTAGTATGGTAAATTCCTATGTTTTCTCTATGTTTAATAATAACAACATAGTTGCAAAACTAAATAATATTCAGACAAACAACCGCGATATTAACCATATAAATGATTTTGTGAGCTATATTAATGACGTTAAATTAGAGAAAGTAAACGAACTGGCAAGCTCTTTACTGGAACCCGAAAATTTATTTTTTGTTGAAGTTGGGAGAAACACTTAAGGTCAATAATTAATATTTTCTGCTATTGATCTTACTGCTTCTACATAACACTTATGCTCCTCAGCTAGAATGCGTTCTGAGAGGCTTTGAATATCATCAGCTGGTAACACTGGCACAGCAACTTGAGCAATTATGGCTCCAGCATCAATTTCAGGAGTGACGTAATGTACAGTACAGCCTGCGATTTTTACTCCTGCTTTTAGAGCTTGCTCTTGAGCATTTAGGCCCTTAAAGGACGGAAGTAGAGAGGGATGAATATTTATCACCTTGTTATTCCATTTACTGAGAAAATTAGCTTGCAGGATTCTCATAAACCCTGCAAGGCAAATTAAATCAACCTTATGTTGAACAAATATTTCGTGAATTTTATCAGCATCAAGTGGTTTATCTCTAACAATAAACGCTGGCACTCCTGCTTGTTCTGCTATTTTTAGGCCAGCAGCTTCGCTATTATTTGTGATAGCGCACACAACTTCTGCAGGAAAATTACGATTTTGACATGCCTCTATCAAGGCCTGCATATTTGATCCCCTGCCTGAAATTAGTATCCCAAGTTTCACCTTTTTCATTTTGTGCAATTGATTTAGTGTAATAATTAATGTTAACAAAATAACTCAAAAAGTAAATCTATACCTAAAGTGACTTAGGTTTACCAACGATTTGAAAAACAACAAATTCGTCATTCCGCTACTCGTTAGCGGAATCTATCCTTGGCGGTATGACGTAGGAAAACCTTTCTTGGGTTAGGTGTGCCGTAGAGACACAAAGAATGTTCAAGTAAGAGCAAACTAAGTGCAAAAGCTACGCAATAGATGAGGGTGGGCCCCTCGGAGCCGGTTTACAAGAGCAGGCTTCAAACAACTATAAGCTGCTTTGGCAAGGTAGTGAGCGTTATGGAAAAGGCACAATTATATGTCATGTAAGGAATGGAGAGATGAACGAAAGTGAACCACTGATGAAGTGTCGAAACCTTTTAAATGACGTCAAAACCAGGGGTCTAACTTAACCTGGGATAAATCTATCGGGAGCTTGTTTACCGGATAGGTGGCGTCCGGCATAGAGGTGGCGTGAATCTATTTTGGGCTATTGCGTGGAACTGCGGGAACCTGTCGTTTCGATGATAAGGGAGAAATCCAAGGAGCTAAACTCCAAGGGTGAGAGTACCGATGCGAAAAACAGGGGCGCGTAGTAGTGAAGAAGTCTCTGTAATGGAAATGGAGCGAAGGGATTTAGTTTTAATTGTTTTGTCAACCAGAAATGGGATGAGCAATTGATTAAAACAGAGTCCTTGATTATGCTATAATTAGTAGCAAGGGCCGAATAATGGGAGCTGTGTGAGTCGAGAGTGTGCGCCGTGGTACGCATTAAGAAATACTTAGCAGAGCTAAGCGGGGTTCAGAATAAATGGCCTCGAGGTGAACAACTAACTTTAACCCGAAAGGGAAGGAGGACAAGAGCATGTATGTAAAGCGAGAGTTATCTGAAGATGTGTAAGATAACGGCTTGCAACACCTGATCAATATGGTTAAAGCTAAACTGCTTGAATTCTAATCTTCAGGGGTGGGACTTCACATCCATGGGTATCGCATTTAAAACCCCATGTCTACGGTAAGCACAGATTAAACTTTCGTTTGTGTGACATTCTGGCTGTAGAACGATAAGTAGTGAACTTATTTAAGAGGATGAATGGAAAACCTAAGTTGATCTAGAACAGTTCTTAGTGACGGAACATGGGATGACCTAAGGAACGCGAGTTCTATGGTTACGGAGTCATCGTAGTAGTCGTGAAAGTAACGAATCACCGGGGAGCGTGGGAAAGCCACATACAGGGCAAAGGGTGACAGATAATTGAATGTTGAAATTGGGAGGTACGCAAGATGCGGAAAGCTGAAACAATACTTAACATTATACGTGAACGTGGACAAAGAAATTTGCCGGTTAAAAACGTATATCGCCTACTTTATCAGCGTGATCTTTACCTTCGAGCGTATGGCAAACTTTGTCGTAATAAAGGTGCTATGACAGAAGGTGTGACAACTGAAACAGTTGATGGTATGTCTTTGGAGAAAATCGATAAAATCATAGAGGATTTACGCTATGAGCGATATCGGTGGACACCAGTAAAACGTATCTATATTTTAAAGAAGAGTGGTAAACGCAGGCCGTTAGGATTGCCAACATGGTCAAATAAGTTACTTCAAGAAGTAATCCGATTAATATTGGAAGCCTACTATGAGCCTAAATTTAGTGAATGTTCACATGGATTTCGACCAAAGCGTGGATGCCACACTGCATTAAGAGCAGTAATGCAAAAAGGCAGAGGTACAAAATGGTTTATAGAGGGAGATCTCAGTGCATGTTATGACTCAATTGATCATACTATGTTGTTGAAAATACTGAGTGAAAGCTTCCAAGATAACCGTTTTATTCAGCTAATCAATCGACTGCTAAAAGCAGGATATATGGAAAATTGGAAGTACAATAAGAGTCATAGTGGGGTACCACAAGGTTCTATTATTGGTCCAATTTTGAGTAACATATTACTCGATCGGTTAGATAAACATGTGGAACATATACTAATACCATCAAATAACCGAGGTAAGCGAAGAAAGACAAATCCAAAATATTTAAGGTTAACCATGCAAGTATCGATGATGAGAAAACAAGGGAACTGGGATCAAGCAAAACAACTGCGTCAATTAGTGCAGGGTATGCCATCTAAGGATTCTTGTGATCTAAATTATCGACGTCTTTGGTATGTTAGGTATGCTGATGATATTCTGGTAGGGTTTGCAGGACCAAAAAATGAAGCTGAACAAATTAAAAATGAGATTGCTAAATTCCTCAATGAGGAGCTCAAACTTATGCTTAATGAAGATAAAACGCTTATTACACACGCGTGTGATAGCAAAGCCAATTTTTTAGGTTATAAAATACACGTCTTGCATGCAGATGATAAACATGATCATCGGACACAACGATGTATTAATGGTAGTATTGGGTTACGTGTACCACATCATATAAAGCAGAAAAAGTGTTCTGAATATATGCGTTGTGGAAAGCCTATACATTTACCTCAACGTACACTTGATACAGCTTACAGTATTGTTGCTCAGTATCAAACTGAATATCGAGGAATTGTACAATATTACAAAATGGCCTACAACCTTCACACACTAAGTTATTTGAAGTATGTGATGGAAGTATCATTAGTAAAGACTTTAGCATCTAAATACAAAACAACTTGCAGGAAAATTTATAGAAAATTTGGTGCAATGATTGAAAACGACGAAGGTGAAAAACGAAAAGTCATCCAAGTCAGAGTAGATCGTTTACCATCAAAGATACCATTAATTACACACTTTGGTGCTGTGTCACTAAAATGGAATAAATGGGTAAGTATAAGTGATAACCTTATACCAATATGGAATAAGCGTAGTGAAATAGAGCAAAGACTATTGGCACAAACTTGTGAATTATGTAAATCACAAGAGCAGATTGAAGTACATCACGTACGTAAACTTGCTGATTTGCTAGGTAAACGTAATACTGAGCTACCGAAATGGAAAAAGAGAATGATTGAACGACAGAGGAAGACTCTTGTTGTTTGTCATGAATGCCATAAGAAAATCCAATATGGAAAATATGATGGTGACTCCTTAAAACGTTAGATTATTGGAGAGCCACGTGATACGGAAACGATCATGCGTGGTTCGGAGAGGGGTTGTTGGAAAAGTATAGCTCTTCTCATAATAGTCAGAATAAAAAAGCAGAATCAACAGCTTGACGGAAAGACTTAAAAATAGGGATATTTTTTCTAGCTCTATTCTTTATAGCAAACCAATTATGCTCAATTTCGTTAAAGTCTGGAGAATATGGAGGAAGATAAAGAATTTCAGCACCAACTCCTCTAGCAAGATTATCTATTTTTTTAGATTTATGGAATGTAGCGTTATCAAGAATTACAGTTTGGCCAGACCTTAAAATTGGAGTTAAAAACTGCTCAAACCAAGCCTCGAAAACATCCTTATTGCAGTATCCTTCAAAGGTCAATGGAGCAATGATCTTCCTTTTATTTAGAGCTGCAATCATACTGACACGCTGAGTTTTTTTACCTGATTTTAATGAATGAAACCTCTCTCCTTTTCTGCAATATCCGTATGGGTAGTCTTCTGTATTATCTATTCCAGATTCATCAATATATACAAGATTTTCATGACGTTTTGTTGCTATAACCTTTAAAAATTGAGCTCGCTTTCCTTCATTTCTTTCTTTATATCCGTAGGTCTTTTTTTCTTGTAAATCCAATATTTTTAAGTGCGCGGTGAATCGTTTGTCGACTGATATTACCCCAGAGTTTAGCCATCTCTGACTGAGTTTTGCCACCATGGTTTTTTGCAAATTTGGTAAAAACATTCCAGTCAGTAATTTTATGGTTATATCCTACGCTTCCAGGCTTTTTTGACTGAAAATCTCCCGTTTCCTTACGCCTTTTCTGCCACTCATATAGAGTCGTTTTTCCAATTTTAAATCTCTCTGCAACAGTTGCTCTACTTTCTCCTTCATCCAATGCCTCCATTGCTTTTTTCCTTAAATCGTAACTATACGCTGCTGGCATACAAACCCCACTACCATAAATCCATATCTTAACTTGTTTGGATTATTATGAGAAGAGCTATACTTAACAAGTAACTCGCTGGCTGCCCACTCTACTTCATGCACAGTTCTGTGAGAGGCTGGCGGGGAAGGTCCGCCGGTCTACTCTCCCTATATTTCAGAGTGCTCCTGTTATGAGCTGATGTCCAACTGTCATTTTACAGCTTAGCTTGCTTAGGTAATGCAGAAATAAGAGGTGCCCAATATAAACCAGCCTAAATCAACTTTAATGTCTGGATATCGTACTATTTTACATAACATGCCATTATGAATATATATTTTTATGATTGCGTTATCATTTATTTAACAAAGTATTAGTATAATCTATCTACTGGATTAAATGGAGAAAGTTGAATGAGTAAATTACCGAACAATGCAAAAATAGGTAAATCCCAGGTTACTCAGTGGGAGGTAATAAAAAATTGTGAATATGCTGATAATTGCTTATCAAAAATAGTAACTTTATACGTTATTAGAATAACTCAGCTATCAGATTTTTATACAAATGACGAACCTGAAATTAACACTGTTTTAGCAAGAATAAGCGTGACAAGTGAAAATGTATTTTTAAACAAGGCTACTACTATTGAAGTTATGGAAGGTATTTTTCCGTATAAATTCAACAGCAAGAAGAGAAATAACATACTAAGGTTAGAAGATTTACATAATTATTTATGTTCTATTGTTAACAATAGCCTTCCAAAAGAGATGCTTGAAAGTCTTGTAAGGGAATATAAGGATGCTGTTAACTTATTTAAAGCAATTACTTAACTGAACGTAGTATTTTTAAGATTTTATTTTCTATTTCAGAAATGCCGCTTTCAAGATCTTTATCTATCAGATACATGGTAGAGAAATATGTTTTCTGCTTACTTTCAACATTGATAGTTAAAGTTCCAGGAGTGATTGTAACCGAATTGGCAAATAACGCAATGCTTTCATCATTATGCCCTTTGCATTTTCTTAGGATAATGATTGGCTCAAGCTTAGATTTGAGTCGTAGCACCTTTTTTGTTACATAAACACTTGATAAAATGATTTGGTACATTAACCATGGTATATAACTTACTAACTTATAAAACGACAGTCTACTCGTACCATTTAAAATCTGGCTAAGAGCTCTTTCAGCGTTTATCAACCTTCTAAAGATAAATAATGTGAATATAGAGGAAAACACTCCACAAAAAATAAAAAATGGCTCAAAATAACCAGACAATACAGTCCATAGAGAAAATAAAATTACAAATGATAGAGAAAAAAACTTGATTTTTTGCCTAAGGTTCATGGTTTGCAGTATAACTTAAATGATTTTTTAAGGAAAGATATATTATGAATTAAGTCAAAAACTCTGTAATATATTGAAGCTTAAAGATATCTTTAGATATGGAAGTTATTGCAGAAAATAGGAAAGCAAGGTTTGAATATTTCATCTTAGAAGAATTTGAAGCGGGTATGGTCTTATTAAGCAGTGAAGTTAAATCGCTAAGAGAAAGAAAAGTAAATATTTCCGACGCCTACGTTATCGAAAAGAATAGCGAAATATGGCTGCACAATATGCATATTGCAGAATATAAAGCTGCAAACCGAAAAAATCATAAACCAAAAAGGGAACGTAAACTGCTTTTACATAAAAAAGAGATAAACAAACTAATTGGTCAAATCAAAACCGCTGGGATAACTGTTGTGCCGCTTTCGATCTATTTTAATGATAAAGGATTTGCAAAAACTAAAATTGCCATTGTAAAAGGAAAAAAACTCTACGATAAGAGAGCAACCATAAAACAGAGAGAGTGGGATCGTGAAAAAAGTAGATTGTCTAAGAATAATTTATAGCAAAATATGTCTTTAAATCCAGTAATTTTCAGCATCGGTCCTGTTTCTATATATTGGTATTCCTTAGCTTACGTTTTGGGTATAGTGTCTGCATATTGGTATTTACACAAGCTAGACGACCAAAAAATATTTACTAAGAATTTTTACGATTCATTATTAACAGCCACTATTGTAGGCATTATCCTTGGAGGTAGACTTGGCTACGTATTGATATATGATCCAGTTCTTTATATAAGCAACCCTATCGAGATATTGAAGACCTGGGAAGGAGGAATGTCATTTCATGGTGGTGCTATAGGAGTTTTGCTTGCAGTAATAATTTCGTGTAAAAGACATAACATTCCTATATTTTATGCACTGGACCTAGTTTCTTGCGGAGTTCCCATAGGTTTATTTTTAGGTCGCATAGGCAATTTTATAAACGGAGAGTTATTTGGCAGAGTTACAACTATGCCATGGGGTATGGTATTTCCAGAAAGTGGTGATAATTTGCTGCGTCATCCAAGCCAGCTTTATGAGGCACTTTTTGAAGGACTGCTACTTTTTGCAGTTGCAAATTCACTGTTTTTCTTGACTAGAATAAGACTGTATCACGGTGCGTTAACTGGTATTGCAGTTATGTGGTATGGAGTAGCACGTTTTTTCGTTGAGTTTTTTCGCGAACCAGACTATCAAATTGGCTATTTGTGGCTTGATTTAACTATGGGGCAGTTGCTTTCTATACCTATGGTTTTGCTAGGAATGCTTGTATATCTAGGCGCATTAAATTTAAAATTTAATACGAAATCTGTTACATAGAGGAAAGGTGAGTTTAATAGAAAAATGTAGCCAGAAACCCTACATCATGCACAATTGTACGAATTTTCTGCGTTGCAGTAGAATGAATGTGAGATCCGGTGTCATTCCAGCGTGTGACGCTAGGCCATAAAACTTGCTTGACAAACTCCGCCAGCCCCCTTATTATGACAATAAGGGTATTTATGACTCAAAACTTGTTTTTGACCTGCAGGCTCAATGACAAAATTCAGTAAAAAACTCAGGGTATTTTTTGGCGGATTACATAAAATTATAGCGGCTGCATGTCTTTTTTATTTTTTCTACATTCAGCCAAATCGCGCTTATTTTAAGCGTTAGAACATTATTACAGCGCCACTTACAGTAATATAGAGTCAAAACTCGCACCACGGGGCTTCTTTTGCCTTTTTTTCCATTTGGTAAATTTCTTAATGTTTGTAGCTAAAGCAATTTAAGAGACCGAAAATGGTGTCATTCCAGCGCGTGACGCTGTAATCTAGTCTTTATTATGCAGCCACTTATTTAAAGTTAAGTTTTCTGGATCCAAGTAGTCAAGCTACTCGGATGACACCTTGACGATTTGAAGAATCGTCATCCCGCTACGTGTTAGCGGGATCTCTTGTTAGCGGATGAGATACCGCGGCGGTATGACGGTCTGCGGCGGTATGACAATTAAGCAATTCGTCATCCCGCTACTTATTAGCGGGATCTATGCCAAGAGATACCGTGAATAAATCACGGTATGACGTCTCGCTTGCAACCTATAGCCTTGTCATTCCAGTGCTCCTTTTTTTGTCATCCCAGCGTCACGCGCTGGTTTCAACATTATATCATGGACAAAATAAACTTTCTAAAATTCATTGAACTGTGCTTTCAAACGGTGGTACCGGGGTGTGAGTATAATGATTATCAGTATATAAAAGTCATAGCAGACAGACTTGAAGCGGCAAATGTTGGCAAAATGTGTCAAGGAAGTTTTTCGTTTCTATGATCTACTTGGCTCTCTGTTATAATGTTCGTTTGCTTGACCTAAGATCCAGGAGTATTTAAACTGAACCCTATACAGTGCTAAAAATGATAGGAAATCTAAGCGGAATAGTTGATGAAGTGCGCAGTGATCACATAATCCTGAATGTGAATGATGTTGGCTATATGGTGTATCTCTCAGCCAAAACTTTAAATGCATGTTCCATCGGAAGTAGAGTTAAATTACTTATCGAAACCTATGCAAATAACAGAGAAAATGTCGCTCAGCTATATGGTTTTATAAGCAAAGAAGAACAGCAGTGCTTGAGGTTGCTTGTTAAAGTAAGTGGTGTTAGCTATAAAACTGCAATGTCAATTTTGAGTAAATTAACTCCAGAACAGCTGTTTTTGGCAATTATGAATGAAGATAAAGTAGCACTCAAGATGAGTGGACTTGGCATGAAACTCATAAATCGAATCATCACTGAATTAAGTGGCAAAGTGAGTAAATTAGAAATAAATAACAATAATTTTCATCCAATCAATGAAGATGCCCTTTCAGCATTGATCAATCTTGGGTATGAAAAAATGAAAGCTTATGATACGATAAAAAAAATACAAGACGAATCGTCAAATCTGGACACCAAGGATATTATTCGCATGGCGCTTAAAACATTATGAAATCAATATCGTGCGATAAAGAATATACTGAAGATGTGCGCAATATCAACATCAGACCTGAACAACTTGATGATTTTGTCGGGCAAAAAGACTTAATACAAAATTTAAAAGTGTTTATAAATGCTGCACAGACAAGAACTGAAGCCTTAGATCACGTTTTATTGTATGGTCCCCCAGGACTTGGCAAAACAACTTTAGCACAAATTGTTTCTAAAGAATTAAGGGTCAGCTTCCGCGCAACTTCTGGTCCTTTACTTAGTAAAGCTGGGGACTTGGCTGCAGTGCTTACCACTTTAAATGCAAAAGATGTTCTATTTATCGACGAAATCCATAGATTAAATCGCAGCATCGAAGAAGTTTTATATACTGCTATGGAAGATTTTTGCTTGGACATATTAGTAGGTGAAGGTCCATCTACTCGCACTTTAAGGATAGATCTACCACCATTTACGTTAATCGGAGCAACTACACGGCTTGGATTACTTTCTGCGCCACTCAGAGATCGTTTTGGCATTCCCTTGCATCTTGAGTTTTATTCTTTTGAAGAACTGGTTAATATTATAAAAAGAGGCACAAGAGTTCTTTCTACTGAAATTGAAGAAAATGCAGCACGGGAAATTGCCTGCCGTGCACGTGGCACTCCAAGAATTGCTTTGAGGTTACTCAGAAGAATAAGGGATTTTGTTGAAGTGAAAGATGATAAAAAAATCACTTATGAAGTCGCTGATTCTGTATTGCTAAAATTGGGTGTAGACAAAATGGGACTCAATAAACTTGATATGCATTATCTAAGATTTTTATTCAACACCTCAGGACCTGTTGGAATTGACACCATATCTATTGCGCTATCCGAGGATGTTGGCAATATTGAAGAAACAGTAGAACCTTATTTAATCAAAATTAGTTTTGTAAAGCGCACACCAAGGGGGCGCGTTCTAACTGATCAAGCAAAGGAGTATTTGAGCCTTTAATATTAGAGAGCTTTTTTACCATAATTCAATTATATATTGATTGGCATAATATCATATACTGGCATTTTTGTGTATAAAGGCATATATGTTAAATAGCACTGAAACTGTAGTTCAAATTAAAACTTCTCCATTTCGTATTCGCTAGTTATGCTATTCTAACTAATTAAGCTATGGTTTGTGGTAATAGGAAAAAACTGGATTCCAGCGTCACGGGCTACCCTATGAGTGCTGCTTGCGTATATTCTCTCTTTCACCATCTCAGTGTTTCTTTCTTATTATGCCAGTACCATTTTCTTGTCATTCAAGTAGCTCCCCTTCTTGTCATCCCAGTGCTTGACACTGGGATCCAGAAATTCTTAAACTGAATTCTATATAGAACCTCAGAACAAAAATAAAAAATGGGTAGCACAATACTACCAAGAAATTTCTACGAGCGGCCGACCTTAACTGTAGCTGGAGAGTTATTGGGAAAAGTCCTCAAATTTTCTAACTTTAGTGGAATAATAACCGAAGTTGAAGCCTATATAGGAATGAATGACCCAGCTTGTCACGCGGCAAGAGGCTATACTAACCGAACCTCAGTAATGTTTGGTATGCCGGGGTTTTCATACGTGTATTTTATATATGGAATGTATTACTGTTTAAATATTGTAACAGAAGCAGAAGGGTTCCCAGCAGCAGTGTTAATACGGGGATTAAAGCTCATTGAACCGCTTGAAGCAAACTTAGGCGGACCAGGAATATTGTGCAAAAGATTAAACATTACAAAAGAACACAATAAACTGGACCTTACTATAAGCCACAAATTTTGTGTTTATGAATCTCATCTCAACCCGGATTATGTGTGCACTCCAAGAATCGGAATTAGTAAAGGCCAAGAGAAATTTTGGCGGTTTAAGATTTTCTAAACTTAAGATCTTGCGTAGACTATTTGCCAATCGGATAATCACCAGTGAAACAAGCATCGCAATATTGTGGTGTAGCATTGTTACGCACCTCTCCTTTAACAGCCTGATATAGTCCATCAATACTCAAGAAGGCTAGGCTATCTACTCCTATAACTTCCTTAATTTCCTCTACAGATTTATTTGCAGCAATTAAATCTTTGCACTCTGGCGTATCTATTCCATAAAAACAAGAATGCTTAATTGGTGGGCTTGAAATTTTGAGGTGAATCTCTTTTACTCCTGCATCCTTTAGCATAACTATTATATTTCTGAGCGTACTACCACGCACTATACTATCATCTATTAAAATTATGTTTTTACCTTTCAAAGTATGCTTATTAGCATTGAATTTTAATTTTATTCTAACTTTACGTACTTCAGCGGTTGGTTGTATAAAAGTTCTTCCTATGTAATGATTACGAATTATCCCCAGTTCCATAGGTAATCCTGAATGCTTTGCATATCCAATAGCTGCAGGTATTCCAGAATCAGGTATTGGTACAACCATATTTACATTGTTTTTTGGTGGGCTCTCTTCTGCAAGTATTCTTCCTATTTCTTTTCTTATATCATATATGGACCTATTCTCCATTATGCTGTCTGGTCTCGAAAAGTAAACGTATTCAAAAATACAAAAACTTGATTTTTGCTGTGGGAAAGGAAACATTGAGGCTAGCTTACTATCCGAACTGATGGTAACTAATTCGCCTGGTTCTATTTCTCTAACAAACTCTGCATTTATTATATCAAGAGCACAAGTTTCAGATGCAAGAACGTAAGAACCGTTTAACTTTCCTAAAACAAGAGGCCTGATTCCAGATGGATCACGTACTCCAATAACTACTTCTTGATTGATTGCCACAAAAGAATAAGCACCTTGTATTTGCTTTAATGCATATATAAAACTCTCTAAAAAGCTATCTTTTTCACCGCTTGCTGTCAGATGCACTACTACTTCTGTATCAATATCTGACTGAAAAACGCACTCTTGTTTAATTAATTGTTCGCGTATCGGAGAAATATTAATTAAATTACCATTATGTGCTATGGCAAAATCCCCAAATTTGCCACTTTTGCCAAGCATGGGCTGCACTCCAAATTTACTACCACTTGTTGAGTATCGAACGTGACCTATTGCACAATCTCCAGGTAAGGATTTCTTTATTTCATCTATATCATCAAATACGCTGCTCACTTGACCTTGAAAGTGATAAGAGTGCAGCTTATCGTTGTTACTGGTTACTACGCCAAAAGACTCTTGACCTCTATGCTGCAAAGCGTGGAGAGCAAGTATAGAGTTAAATGCAGCATCGTTATTGCAGCTTATACCAAATACTCCACATTCCTCACGCATTTCATCTAGCATAAAAACTATTAAGTAAAGTTTAATTTTACTTTAGCATAGGTGAAATACAAGCATTTTGTTGTTCATCTGCTTTTATTGCCAGCAATAATCCTATGCATATCAAGCTTGCAGCAGTTGTACTTCCTCCATAGGAAAGAAATGGCAGTGGATCGCCTATCACAGGCAAGAGGCCTATTGACATTCCAATGTTTATAAAAAAATGAGCGCCAAAAAAAGCAAAAATCCCGATAGATACTAACTTAGAAAAATAATTTTTCGACCTATAAGCGATAGAGAAAATTATGCCAAGTAATGAGGTATAAAGCAAAATTAAAGCCATGCTACCTAAAAAGCCCCACTCCTCACTCAGCACTGCAAAAGCAAAATCCGTACGTTTCTCCGGCAAAAATCCAAGTTGAGTTTGACTTCCGTTAACAAAGCCCTTACCAAGCAAACCTCCTGAACCAATAGCTATCTGAGATTGCTGCGCATTATAACCTATTCCAAGTGGATCCACTGATGAATCCAAAAACGACAATATCCTTTGCTTGTGATAAGGACGTAAAAAAGGCCAAATAGCCGGTACTGCAAAAATGCCAAGCGTCCCACAAATTACTAAATGAGCTCTTTTTATTACTGCTGTGAATATAATTGATGCTCCTATAAACAACATTATCACAGCTGTGCCTAAATTAGGTTGCTTTAACACCAAGAATACAGGCAAGAAAATAATTATTACCGCCTTAAGCAATCTTTTAAATTCCATCATTTTATACACACTTTGCTTATCAAAATAACGAGCAAGCGCAAGTATTAAGCCTACTTTTGCAAATTCTGATGGTTGCAGACTAATTGACCCAATTCTTATCCACCTCGTCGCACCCATTATGTGCGAGCCAAAAAAATTTACTGCTAATAGCGAAATCGCTGCTGCTATATAAAAAAAGTAGGCGTGCTTCAAATAAAAATCTAGCTCTATGAATGACATAGCTATAGCGAGTAGGAAAAAGAAGGAAAATATGACTATTTGGTGAATTGCAAATGGTACCCACTTTCCTCCAGCAGAAGAGTATTGAACAGCAATGCCAACGCAAAACAGCACTATCACGTTAATGACTAATAACCAATGAATCTTCTTCAGCCTATCCACACTTATAACCTTAAAGTATAGTAAAATATGAAACAAAGATAAAAATCAAAAAACCAACTTCTCAACTACTAACCGAATTGGAGTGCTATATATTCCAGTTACTATTGTTAAAGCTGCCATAAACAATAGACAGAAAAGCATAGGAAATGGCACATCATTAATTTTGCCTAGTGTCATTCCAGCGCTTGATGCTGCACTATTTTCAAAATACATTTTCTCTACCATCTTCCACATGTATATTAGTGCAAGAAAAGAACCGGCAGCAAAAGCTATCAGGGAAATCCACGCGCGAGATTCTATAACTGCTTTCATTATATACCATTTGCTTACAAAGCCATTTGTTAGCGGCACACCGACTAATGCTAAACTAAGTAGAGTAAACGCAAGTGCTGTATAAGGCATTGATTTCTTGAGTCCCGATAAATTCTCTATTTTTGTTGTATCAAATTTGTAAGAAATACATCCTGCAGCCATGAATAAAGATGTTTTTATTATGCTGTGGTTTACTATGTGAAGAATTGCTGCAAATACACCTGTTTTTGAGTTAAAACTCAGTGCTAAAATTATATAACCAATTTGGCTGACACTAGAATTAGCAAGCAGTCTTCTTATATCTTTTGCAGTTATTGCAGATATTGACCCAAATATAACAGCGCAAAGTGCGAGGATAATTATCACGTTGCTTAGTGATGGTTTAAATAAGAAGAAATTCTGATGGAAAACAGTATAGAAGATCCTAATGAAAACATATATCATCACTTTTGTCACTGTGCCTGAAAAGAATATGCTAATGAAACTTGGCGCCTCGCTATATGCATTAATCAGCCACCTGCTTAATGGAAACAGTGCCATTTTAATTGAGAGACCAACAAAAATGAACAATGTGCCAAGTTTTATGATGTTGTTATCGTATAATGGAACTATTCTTTCAGCCATGTCAGACATATTGAGCGTTCCTGTCATGGAGTACAAAAGCCCAACACCAAACAAGTAAAACGTTGCCCCTATAGTGCCACTAATTAGATATTCAAATGCTGCAACCAAGGCTTTTTTATCCCTTCCCATTGAAACTAATACATAAGAAGAAAGAGATGAAATTTCCAAAAAAACATAAAGATTGAATATGTCGTTTGTTACTAGAATTCCGAGCAGTCCGCTTAAGCACAGTAGAAATAGAGAGTAAAAACCAGTGATTTTGTTTTTGCTAATTTCTTTTTCGTTAATATAAAAGCTATAAAGCACACTTATCAGCGCTATAAAATTCACCAAAGTTAGAATCAAGGAGTTTAACACGTCGATTCTTAACTCTATGCCGTACGGAGGAGCCCAGTCTCCAAGGTGATAAGTTATAATCTCGCCTTTATATGTTTTAACGAGTAGTATCGATGAAATGATAAGAGTGATTGTTGTTGCAATAAAAGAAATAAACCAAGATACCTTGTGTTTCTTGGTAAGAAAGCAAAACATTGATGCAATTATTGGTATAATAACTTGTAAAATTGGTAATTGCATTAAATTGTTGTTAATATATCGTTAAAGTATTAGTATATATAATACTTTTTGTTTTAATACTCTTATGTTATCTAAAATTTGTAACGCAATAAAACGCCTATTACGAAGAGAAGATAAATTTGTAGGAAGAGATGAAAATGGAAATTCTTATTATGAATCAAGTAAAGGAAAAAGGTGGGTTATGTATAGCAGTGTTTCTGAGCCTACAACAGTGTCTCCGGAATGGCATATATGGCTTCACTATACTGATAATGTAGTACCAGTTAATAATAAAAAAAGAAAAGTAAAACATACTCCTAATTTAACGGGTACAAAAGATGCATACTATCCAAACCAAAAAGTGAAAAATTACTATAAAAGCTGGAGTCCTGATAACTAAAGATGCGAAGGTCAAATATACTTGAAATAACCGCTGGATTATTTGTATTAATTTTCACTATTTTTCTGGTTTTCTTTGCTATTGATAAGCTATCTTACATAAAGAAAAACTACAAGGATTGCTATAAAATATATGGTCTTTTTGCTAACGCTAACGGTATAGGAGTTGGTGATAGTGTCAAGATCTCTGGTGTGGACGTTGGAAGCATAACTGGTGTATCACTTGACAAAGCTACCTACGTAGCACGAATCGACATGTGTATAAGCAGAGACATAAAATTGCCAATTGATAGTTCAGCTCTGATCACTAGCAGTGGAGTTGTTGGCAGTAAATTTGTTAATATATCACCTGGATCAGATATTAAACTAATCTTGCACGGTGGTAAAATAGAGTATACTCAAGCTGAAGCAAATATGGGTGGAATAATGGACAGAATTCTTGGTATGTTTACGAAGTGAAAATGGCAGGATTCCAAGTATATCCGTTCAGGTGAAGCCTCCTGTAGTTCTAAAGTATTTAAGGAGTTTGCCTTATTTCTTGCCTTTTCTACCCCTTGCTAACCTATAATTGGGGTTTATAGTACAGCTTAACAGTTGCAGTGCATGTCTATCAATGATAAAATAAAGATTAATTTATTTTGATATTATGATTGGTTTACTGTTTGCCGTACTGTTGTTTTTTTGTGGTAGTGATGCACTTGCAAAACAGGAGCCACGTTCAATAGCTGGAGATAATCACATAAAGGTAATAAATTATAACCCACAAGCTATACATAAGTATACGGGTTTTTATGGTTATCAATCCAGCATATTGTTTGAACCAGGGGAGGTAATACAAAACCTTTCAATGGGTGATTCAACTGGTTGGCAACTCCTTCCTCAAGGTAACAGATTGTTTATTAAGCCTATAGATGATATTGCCGATACTAACGCAACTATAATTACCAATAAAAGAGTTTATTACTTTGAACTTCATGCTGAAGAAGCAACTGGACTAGATGATCCAAAATTAGCATATGAAGTAAGGTTTCTTTATCCATTATTTAGCAGTGATGAGATTTACACAACAAATAACGGCGATATCTTCGAACAAGCTAGTCATACCATTATTCCTGATATAAACGACATTGAAGTTGTAAAGAAGGGCTTAAATTTTAATTATTCCATCTCGCACGTTAAAGGCAGTCAGTCAATAATACCAATTAAGGTTTTTGATGACGGAAAATTTACATATCTACAACTCAATAAAATAAACTCTGATTTCCCGGCAGTTTTTATGGTTGATTCTGCAGGGTATGAGTCTTTAGTAAACTTCCGTACAGCTGACAACTACCTGATAATCGAAAGGGTGAGTTCAGTGTTTACCTTAAGGAATGGATCAAGTACAGTTTGCCTATTTAATGAAAACATGCCTTTCAAAAAAGGTAAGTGATTACTATCTAAAGGCTATAATGCCCGAGATATGGGTGCAAAGTTTTTTCTATGATGTTCTGTAATTCCATAAAGGCCAATAGCGTTAAGGTGCTCTTTTGT
Organism: Wolbachia endosymbiont (group A) of Norellia spinipes; assembly: GCF_964273535.1. Classification (NCBI taxonomy): domain Bacteria; kingdom Pseudomonadati; phylum Pseudomonadota; class Alphaproteobacteria; order Rickettsiales; family Anaplasmataceae; genus Wolbachia; species Wolbachia endosymbiont (group A) of Norellia spinipes. The sequence continues at coordinate 202,378 of NZ_OZ187006.1, read as the reverse complement.
CCCATATCCTTTATTTTTATACCAATTATATTCAGGATGCTTATTGTGCAATTCTTGCATAAGCCGATCTCTCGTAACTTTTGCAACGATTGAAGCTGCTGCAATTGATGTACTCAAATTATCACCATTTACTATGGATTTCACTTGCCATTTCACTTCAGGTGGTTGATTACCATCAACTAGCACATAATCTAATTCTAGGTCCAGGTCTATCAACGCACGTTTCATTGAAAGTTTTGTTGCTTGCAAGATATTGTATGAATTTATTTCTTCTACGCTTGCCATTCCTATACCAAATTTTGCAACGGATGTTATTTTTTCATATAGGACTTGCCTACATTGAGGAGTCAACTTTTTCGAGTCGTTGATTCCATCAATAATTGTATTTCTATCAATAAACACTACGGCTGCGGATATTACTGGACCAGCTAGCGGACCTCTTCCAACTTCATCCACTCCTGCTATCACTCCTGATAATTTATTTTCTAATGTAAAGTCTGGGTATTTCATAGGTTTTTATAATAAGAAAGTTATAGTAAAAACTGAACAGATAATAGAAATTATCCAAAATTTCATAACGATTACATTTTCTGACCATCCCTTCTTCTCAAAGTGATGATGTATTGGTGCCATAAGAAAAACTCTTTTTCCTTCTCCATATTTAAACTTTGTATATTTAAAATATGATATCTGAATAATCACAGATAGAGTCTCTATTACAAAGATTATTCCAATAACGGCAAAAAGCATTTCTCTCTTCATTAAAACGCTAGTTAACCCTAAAGCTGCACCAATTGACAGGCTTCCAACATCACCCATAAATATTTTTGCTGGATGTGTGTTAAACCACAAGAAACTTAAAATAGCTCCTATAAATGCAATGCAGAATAAAGTAATATTCATATCTGCTTGAGTTATATATGCAATTAGCCCCAAAAAAGCAAAGGAAGTGATGACTTGAGTTGCAGCAAGGCCATCCAAACCATCTGTGAGATTCACAGCATTAGCAGAGCCGACAATTACAAACGCAGCAAACGGAACATATAGATAGCCAAAGTCGATTATTACTCCTTTAAATAGAGACGTTTTTGTAAAACCTTCAGCAGAGTATAGCTTAAGTATAGACATACTAACCAGAGTTACAATAAACTGAATAAGTATTTTGGTTTTTGCACTTAAACCTCGATAGTGATTTGTCTTCAATTTTAAATAATCATCAATAAATCCAAGTAGAGCAAAAAATAGAGTTATCAATATCAGCAGCAAAATTTCTAGTGTTAACTGAGCCCAGAGTAAAATTGGTAATAAAGAAGAAATCAGTATTATTATTCCGCCCATAGGTGGTACATTCTTTTTTGTTATTAAATGACTTTCTGGTCCACATGATCTAATTGGTTGCCCATCTTTACTTATTTTTTTTAGAAGCTTTATAAAATAGGGAAAAAGAATAAACCCAAAAACAAATGAGGTAAAAAATACTTTTGTAGCTAAGATCATCTGCTTACTTAAATTGACTAAGTATCATACCACCTATAGCTAATAAAGCCAACTTCTGTCATCCTATAACCTATCCCTCTTTCGCTTCATTCTTCCTTAATTTGGTGCGCATAATTACAATAACTCTGGAATAGTATGAAGAATTATATTGTTATCTTCTGCAAAACAAAATTCGCTATTTTTATCTGTCCATTTATACATTTCTTTTAGATTAATCTCAGAAGAATCATAAGTATCATATTCCGTTTTTTTATGATAATCATAATAGTGAAACTTATTATTTTTATCAAAATAACCAAATTCATCAGTCAATGTAGCCTTTTTTTCACCCTTTCCACTATTTATTACTTCGAACACTACAGCTTGATGGTTACCTAGAGAATCTGGTTCAGCAATTCCTTCTGTAATAAAAAACGATGGCCGATGGCTAAGTAACTCACCAAGATTTAGGTTACGTTTTTCTTTCATATAACTCAAACTTATGAATTTATATTCATCTGAAACGTTCGAATACTGTGGATCGTATTTTTTATATTCAAAGAATTCATTACCTAAAAAATTACAAAACGTTAATTTATAATCATCATTATTAAATTTAACAACTTTTAAATAGTGAAAATCCCTTGGGACAATTACCTCCTCTTTCGTAACATGATTACGCATGACCAATTGATCATCGAGCATGTAGTAACCTATTTTTGGTAAAGTAGCTATGGGCTTATCATTCAAGGCAACATTTGCTTCATAGATGTTATCCGATAACTCTTCCCCTTTTTGCAAAGTGAATTTCTGCTTTTCGTTGTTAGTCTCGGTTAAATTGCCTATTATTGTTGATACATCACTTATTGTTAATACACCACATTTATCTTTTGTGTATTGATACTTATAGCAGCTGTCATCTTTACACACTGGAAGACACTTTCCATTTTTGTCTGATATATAGATATTGTCATCTTTTATTGTAAAATAAAGTCCACCATTTTCTCCTTTGATCTTCTGTAGTACTGGATCATTTTCATCATTAAAATTGATGAAGTTTAGTACTTCAGTTGTTGTACTGTGTCTAGAAATGGGTAATTTGGCACCAAAATATGGAATGTCTTCTATGTGGTAAAGCGAAATCTCTATTGGTTTTGATCTAAGCTTTTCTATAATATTGTCCCTGTTTGCACTTATGATATCTTCTTGCTCTATAATAAGATTCTCTTCTTCACCATCTTTATTTTTCACTTTCAGAGGTGATTTTCCCTTATATAAAACTATTTTATCACCCAGCTTCTGTAACTTTAAATCACTAATAGTATCACCCAACTCAGCCGTACCAATGTGTGAACGAATAGTATACTTGTTGTTATTAATCTCTAACCTGTAATATGCAGTAGGAAGTTTAATCAGCTTCTTATAGAGCGGATCTTTATTATCTATTCTAAATGTATTTCCCATACTATTAACTTAAACAATTAACAGCCTTCAGATCAATCGCCTTGAAACTACTTGGAGGAGTGACATCGCTCATAAAACTCCTTGGCTGCTCGTTATCTGTTGCTGTTTTCTCAATATTAACAAACCCCCTTTGTTGCTCATTGTTTTCTAATGTTCTTTCCATACGATCTTTGAAAGTAGTCAAAAATCTATCAGTTTGTTTGTAATTTGGACATGATTTTTTTGCAGATAAATATAAGAGTTTTAACAGCTCGTTACGACTTTCATCATTAAATAATGACCTATCTAGAATGGTTGACTGTAGTTTTACTGGATCAAAATTTAGGCTTTTCTTTGGAATGCCGCATTTTGAAGCTGTTTCTTCTAATACTTTTTCAAATTTTATAGCAATATCTGCTGCATCCATTACTTTTGCCACTTGATTAAGCTCTTGTATTTTATTCTCTATTTTATATTCATCTTGTTTTACAAAAGGATAAAAGAAATTTATTACTTGAGATATAAATGAAGTTGGTCTACCTGCTCCACTTGTCACTGGCAGATTGTCTGAATTTTTAATTTCCCTCTTCTTTATACGTGCAGTACAAACTTGATCTGTAGGTTTTGTTTTACAAAATATATCCTTTACCTTACTATAAAGTGCTTGAGTATTTTGTTCTGATCGAAATGCTTTATCAACAAAATTGTCAGCCTCTTCTTTAAAATCTTTAGCTTCTTTGGCAGATTTTTCAGAAGCGCTTTTAGCTACCTCTGCTGCTTTCTGAGCGTTCTGAATTTCAATTTTTGTTTGATTCATCTTGCGCAGAAACTGATCAGCAACTGCAGCACCTATTCCATCTTCTCCCTTTGAGCCTTTAGGACCAGGCGCTCCTGTGTTGCCTTTAGGACCTACTAGACCTTGAGCACCTTTATTTCCTTGAGGGCCTCTTGGACCTGCATTTCCTTGGTCACCTTTTTCTCCAGGCATTCCTGGCAACCCAGTATCCCCTTTATCACCCATATCGCCTTTTGGACCAGCATCCCCTTTATTACCAGACACACCTGGCGCTCCATCTACTCCTTTGTCACCTTTTAATCCAGCCGTACCCGGCGCTCCGGTATCTCCTTTATCACCCATATCGCCTTTAGGACCTATGTCTCCCTGATCACCTTTTATTCCAGGCATCCCTGGTAATCCATCTACTCCTTTGTCACCTTTTAATCCAGCCGTACCCGGCGCTCCGGTATCTCCTTTATCACCCATATCGCCTTTAGGACCAGCATCCCCTTTATTACCAGACACACCTGGCGCTCCATCTGTACCTGAAGCACCATCTACTCCTTGAGGACCTATATCTCCCTGATTACCTTTTATTCCAGGCATCCCTGGTAATCCATCTACTCCTTTGTCACCTTTTAATCCAGCCGTACCCGGCGCTCCGGTATCTCCTTTATCACCCATATCGCCTTTAGGACCAGCATCCCCTTTATTACCAGACACACCTGGCGCTCCATCTACTCCTTGAGGACCTACTGGACCTGAATCTCCTTTATCACCTTTAGGACCTACTAGACCTTGAGCACCTTTTTCTCCTTGCGTGCCATTAAAGCCTTGTAGACCTGGCAATCCATCTACTCCTTTTGCACCCATATCCCCTTGATCACCTCTAGGACCTACTAGACCTTGAGGACCTGTATCTCCCTTTGCTCCCGGCAATCCATCTGTTCCTGGTGCTCCAAATTCACCTTTATCCCCTTTTAGACCCTGAGAACCTTTCTCCCCTTGCGTACCATTAAAGCCTTGAGAACCTTGTATACCTTCGTCACCTTTTTCTCCAGGTATTCCTGGCGCTCCATCTGCTCCTTTATCTCCCTTACCACCTTTTGGTCCTTGAACTTTTCCTGGATTTTTCCTTAATTCTTCTGAAATGCTTTTTGTTAGCTCAGTACTGTTTGCAAGTTTCTCTACCAATGTATCATTGTCAGCACTACTTAGTAACGCGTCTGCTAAATCTTGAGCTCTGTCATCAATTAGTTTAGTAGCTATTCCTTCGTGAATATTTTCATCATAAAGTCTTCCTATAATCTGTTGCTCTAGCAGTAAATTTCCACCTTTATCACGATATTCAAGTACTTTATTCGCAATGGTTTCATTGTCAATTAATTTTTGTGCAACCCCAGTATGCAGACTTGAACTGCCTGCAAGTTCTTCCATTAACATTTTTCCACTGGAATCAGTGAAGTTAAGCATCATCTCCTTAAACCCAGTGGCTCTAGTAGTGACTAGCTTATCTGCAACTTCTTCAGGATTTGCATCCATGCCACTATGCCCTTGTTCACCCTTTGCGCCTCTTGAAACAGAGAGGCCCTTGAAACCTCTAGGACCTTGTATACCCTGTTCTCCTTTATCTCCCTTGAAACCTTGTGGACCTACTAAACCTTGATCACCTTTATTTCCTTGAGGGCCTCTTGGACCTGCATTTCCTTGGTCACCTTTTTCTCCAGGCATTCCTGGCAACCTAGTATCCCCTTTATACCAGATACACCTGGCGCTCCAGCAACTCCTTGAGGACCTACTGGACCTGAATCTCCTTTATCACCTTTAGGACCTACTAGACCTTGAGCACCTTTTTCTCCTTGCGTGCCATTAAAGCCTTGTAGACCTGGCAATCCATCCATTCCTGGTGCTCCAATTTCACCTCTATCTCCCTTGAGACCAAGATCACCTTTTTCTCCTTGTACACCTTGCGTACCATTAAAGCCTCTTGGACCTACTGGACCTCTAAGACCTTGAGCTCCATCTGCTCCTTTAGAACCCGGGGTTCCATCTTTACCAGCTTTACCTTGCGCTCCTTCTTTACCTTGCAAACCAGATTCACCTTTCCAACCTCTCAGCCCTTTAGGACCACTACTACCTTCATTACCTTTCTCTCCCTTCGCTCCACTTGGGCCTTGTGGCCCTATAAGCCCTAAATCACCTTGTTTGCCTTTAGGGCCTTGTGGCCCTATATCCCCCTTTGAGCCTTTCAATCCCGTTTCTCCACGATCTCCTTTTGGACTCGTTATACTCAACCCTGGCATTCCCTTTTCTCCCTTTGGACCTTGTGGGCCACCAGCTTCTCCTTTTTCACCTTTTGGTCCTCCAGGCATTCCATCTAGTCCTGGTGATCCAGGTGCACCTGGATCACCCTTTTGGCTTGGATAGCCGTAACCCGAATAACCTTGATCACCCTTGTCACCTTTCTCTCCAGGCAACCCGTTTAGACCTGGATGACCTTGATCCCCTTTAGGACCTGGCTTTCCTGTTAGTCCTGAGACTGCATAAAACTCGCCTTTTTGGCCCTTTTCTCCAGGTATGCCTGGCAGCTCATCGAGACCACGTGGTCTTGGTTCGCCTCCTTGACCTGGCAAACCTCTTGGCCCAGGAGGTCCATCTAGTCCTTTAGGACCAGGGGTTCCGTCTCTACCATCTTGACCTGGATAACCTTTCTCACCTCTTAGACCTTGAGGACCTGGATAACCTGGCTCACCTTTAGGACCTACTGGACCTGGAGAACCAACTTCTCCTCTTAATCCTTGATCGCCCTTTTCACCCTTTATACTTTTTTTTAAGTTTTTATTATTTGCAATTTCCTTCGGCAGGTCTTGAGTAACATAGTTATTAAGTGTTTTACCTTTTAATTCAGTTATAGGTGTATTAAACAGCGCTTTTTCGAATCTTTCTAGTTCACTTGATAATAAAATAGCTGCCACATTCTCGGGCTTTGCATCTCTTCCTGGCTCACCTTTAGGACCTGGATAACCTTTTCCACCTGGAAGACCTGAATGATCTCTAAAGCCTGGCGACCCAGGCTCGCCCTGTCTACCTTTTTCACCTGGAATACCTGGAATACCTCTAGGACCTGGAAAACCTTCATAACCTCTTAGACCTTTATCACCTGGAGGACCTCGATAACCTGGAAGTCTAGGCATTCCTTCTACTTGTTCTGTATGTCTTAATTGCTTAATTTGCTCTTTTAAATGTTGAACTTCTGCTTTTAAGTCTTCAAATTCTCTAGTATTCACCACATCAACCTCCAAAAAGTTACCAAAATTTTCTAAGTTATAATAATAAGGATATAAATCTAAGTTATGGCTGTAGTTATATCCTACAAAATCAGGTTTTAAACCATAAAAATTCTTACATTCGCTATTTTCATCTGATATGCAGCCAACATAATTATTACCTAATTTTTCTGTTGCGAAATAGCTATTTTTCACATTCAATCTCTTTATTCCATGAAAAGGAAATAATTTGAAATCATCACTTCTCCGATCGAATATTGGAACAACATTATTCAACATACCAACCTTACTACCAGTGGAATTATATACCTCAACACTCCTGTAAGATTGGTATAATTGATTTTCCGATCCCTTAAAAAATTGTCTCCAATTCGTATATCAAGTCTATTGCCAATAAGACTCATATTTTTACTACTTATTACATCTTTTGGATCTATTAAAACCTTACTACTTTCAAGTGGTTTAAATTTTATAGAACGTGTATCATAATCATATACATGAACATATTCACCATTCTTGCGGGATTGAGGTATAAAATCAATAGTAGCTATATTAATAATATTGCCATCATGGTAATAATAGTAATATTCACCTGAGTCAGTAACCAAAGCTAACTTGTTGTCATCTCCTACTTTTTCTAGCTTTAGTTGTAGTCCTTGAGATAAACCATTCAGCACCTTTTGTGTTCCACAGCTATAGTCAATCACAATAAGGCGCTGACCTCTAGGCTCATCAATAATAACGTAAGATGTAGTAGGTAGACTAACTGTTGTTTCGTTATTTACTCTTACTTTAGTAGTTATCACATAACGAGTTGCGTTACTACAGTCTTTACCTTGGGGCATCTTCCTTTTCTAGTTTAAAACGCATTTTCCCTTCCTTTGTGGTCTATGTTTTAGACACAGTTAATTTACAAACACTAATTATTGATTAATAATGGTGATATGTAAATATAGTTATAAAATAATTGTTACACTTGAATTCCTTCCTGGTTTCTGTTGTCATCATAACATTAAAAACACTTTAAGAAAGCTGCTTAGTTAAATTAACTTGGACAAGTAAATAGCAGTTTTGCAGCCTGTTTTTATGAATGAAGATAAAATGTTGTAGCCAAATGCGCTTTCAGCATTGTGCTGAATTGCAATATCTTTGTGCTCTAACTCCTCGTCGCGAAATTTACTTATAGTTTCTCTTAATTCCCCATCTTCTAAATGTGAAACTTGCTCTTTGTAGTGCTCCCCTATAACTTCTTCAACTGCAGCAGTGCAAGCCATAGCAGCTTTTTTGCCCATAATGGCAGTTGCAACGCCAAGTGACACTCCTAAAACACGCCAAACTGGCAACAAAACAGTAGGACGAACTTTTTGCTCTTTGATTTTCTCATTAAAATAGTGAAAATGCTTTTTTTCCTGCTCTTCCATTTCAATTATTTCATTGATTATAGAAGATTTTTTAAGAATAAATTTTTGACCAGAATAAATGCAAATAGCTCCATATTCCCCAGCATGATTTACTCTAATTGCCTGTTGCAAGAACTGATTGTTGCTGTACCTTAAATTATTTAGATTTCTTTCTTTCTCCACAATACACCTTACCTGATACGAACAGAGCTGCTATGAGATAAATTAAATTCCATGTTGCTAAGGAAACACCTAGAACGTAATGAGGTCTGTCACAAGATGGAGAGTAATTAGGATTTAGTAGATTATTTCTGAGCTCTTCTATACTAACGTTACCACTTGCTTGCTCTGTACAACCTAAAACATCATGAAATAAGTGGAGTTCAAGACCTACATGATAAAAAGATATTACTGCACCTATGAGGTAGCTGCAAAACGTTGCATAGATTAGAATTTTGTTGTCTTTAAGCATGCATACTACTGCAAGTAACCCTGCAACATAGTAAACTACCCGCTCGTATGTACATAACTTGCATGGCAGCATGTTGAAAAAATATTCTAGCACATATGCAAAAATTAGAGCAAAAGCACTTGATAGCAGAAAGATTGTAGGAATTCTGGAGTTATTACACACGACTTTAAGTAAATTATTATAAAGACCCCTGAAAGTATAAAGCAGAGTATTCATTTTGCATAGGGATTTTTATTTTTTTTCAAAAGTAATCTGACTGGCACACCATCTACGAAGAAATTTTTTCTAAGATCATTAATTAAATAGCGTTTATAACTTTCATCAACACTTTCAGGTATGTTACATATCAAAGAAAAAGCTGGAGGTTTAGTACCAATTTGAGCGATATACTTCATTTTAACTGCTTTACCTTTTACAAGCGGGTGAGAGTGCCTATCTAAAGCATCAATTAGCCACTTATTCAGTTTTGCAGTGCTAACTTTCTTGTTCAAAGATTCACTCACTTCAAGACACTTATCTATCACATCGCCGCAGCGCATGCCTTTCAATGCAGAAATTGTTACAGTTGGCACTTCCAAGAATAACCGAGTCACTTCCTGTTGTTTGACAAATTTTATTAACTTACTTCTGTCATCCTTACCTATTAAATCCCACTTATTTAAAACAACAATAATCCCTTTCCCTCCCTTAATTGCAGCTTCACCAATTGATAAATCCTGCTGCTCAATACCAACTAGGGAGTCTAGCATTAAAACTACCACATGAGAGCGCTTGATTGATTCTAAGCTTTTTTCAACAAATCTTGATTCTAAGTCATCTATAACATTCGCCTTTCTGCGGATTCCTGCAGTATCAATGAGAGTAATTAGCTCCCCATTATGATCATATACAATATCTACAGAATCACGTGTGGTGCCTGGCTCTGAATTCACTATTACTCTGTTTTCTGTAAGTAGGCTGTTTAAAAAAGTTGATTTTCCGACATTTGGGCGACCGATGATTGCAATTCTAAGTTTACTGGACTCATTGCCCAATAGATCAGTGTTTTCGTTCAAATTTTCAATAACATCAGCTAATGCATCATAAAGATCAACCATGCCAAGATTATGTTCGGCAGAGATATACACCGGGCCAAGAAAATCAAAAAACTGCAAATAATCAACATTTTCAGACTTATGACTCTCGCATTTATTTGCTATCAGTATCACAGGTTTATTTATTTTTCTCTTCAGCCACTTTGCAAATTCTTTGTTTTGCTCATTTTGCACTTTTGCATCAACAAGAAAGAAAATGATGTTTGAATTGGATAGAGAAAATTTTATTTGTTCAATAACTTGTAGTGAAAAATTAGTTTGGTCGTTCCATCCTCCTGTATCTATAACTTTAAACTCTAAATCGCTAATTCTGCCTATTCCTTCTCTTCTATCTCGTGTAACCCCTGGAATATTGCTGACCACCGCTGCTTTTCTTCCCACCAATCTATTAAAAAGAGTTGATTTACCAGCATTTGGTAGGCCTACTATAGCGATTTTTAGCATAATTTAAGAGCACCTTCTATACACAGTAAATTATAACCGAAATCTTGCAATTTAACTATTGACTTTATAGATCACGCGAGCATAATACAACTAGAATTTCTTGTTTTATGTCAAGTAGGGGGATATATGGTAGGGCAAGATATAAATGAACAGCTTAGTTCTCTAGATGATGGCAGGCATTTTGAAGATGAGGCTATGGATGAGTCTGAGGATGAAGATACGCCTGAATTTAGGGCATCGTGTGAAAAACTCGAAGAAGAAATGAACCGTCCAGAAGTGATGTCGGAATTTCAATTAGATGGAGCAATATATGAACAAGTTGATGAACGTATGAAAGAAAATATCTCGAATGTATTGGAAGCTATACGTTAAGCTTTTAGGTTATGTGGTGAGAAGCGACTGACTGTGGGACAAATGATAAAGAAATGGATAAAATCTGTAGAACTTGGAGAAAGTCAAAAGATCAGGTTTGGCATGCCGTACTATGTGTTCTTCGAAGAATTATCAATAATAGATTATCTGATATCTAATGTGCACTTGCTAAAGAAGTTCGAGTTGTCCATTCATGAAAAACATCAACTAGATCTTCTTTCGTTAAAAATATCCGACCTAGTTTCAACAGGCACTTATGTGAGTGAGAAAGTTTTGGAGTTATTGCCAACAAGTCTACTGGAAAAACATAACAGCTATTTATCAAATCTAAAACAAATTGTATGTGAGGGCATTGAAAAAGATGGAGAAGAAAATGTGATAAAAGATGTTATAGTAGAAAGAGATAATAAATTTTATTGTATACAGTGTCCAGAAGCAAGCATTGTGATTCCTGCAAAATTCCTGAGTAATCCAGAATTTCAAAATTTAGATGGAGCATTAAAGATTGGGGAAGGAGATAATGTAATACGAATACAAGATGGAAAATATCATGATATAAAGGGCAGATTACAGATGACTTTTCCAATAAGCAACAGTGAAAAGATTGTAATGACTCTATCTTCTGAAAAGGCTGACAAACCAGAAAATGCCTCAAGCTTTGGCAAAATAATAGTACATATTGATGATAAAAGTTGTGAAATCTTCTCAAAGTACCTAAAAGAGCTAGAAAAAGAACCTCGTATAAGCAAGGTTGTTGAAGCTGCTAAAAGTTTTGCACAAACGAAAAGCAGTAAAGTTAGTTTACCTTCTTCTGTTCTAGAAAACGTTAGTCAACCACAACATTCTCAAAGTAGTGGCCAGGAATTACCAGCGCATTAACAATTATCATACATACACTGTTGCATATAGCAATAGTGTATGTGTATAGTTAATAGGGTTTGTAAACTTAATAAAGTCTACAACTAATTTGAAAACTACTTTATTGTATGCAAGACTTTGAAATACTAGAAAATCTAAAAACCAAAGCACTAGAAGCTGAAAAAGGAGGCGGTTCTAACAGAATCAATAAACAACACGAAAAAGGGAAATTAACTGCTAGAGAAAGGCTCAGTGTATTACTCGATGAAAATTCGTTCGAAGAATACGATAAATTCGTGAAGCATCACGCAACTGATTTTGGCATGCAAAATGCTAATTTTTTAGGTGATGGAGTAGTGATTGGTCATGGTACTATTTATGGCAGAAAAGTTTTCGTTTACTCGCAAGATTTTACTGTCTTTGGTGGGTCACTTGGTGCGTCACATGCAAAAAAAATATGCAAAATTATGGATATGGCAATTAATGCCAGGGTTCCAATTATCGGACTAAATGATTCTGGTGGAGCCAGAATTCAAGAAGGAGTAAATTCCCTTGCTGGTTATGGAGAAATTTTCCAAAGAAACGTAAATGCATCGGGCGTTATACCACAAATCTCTTTAATTATGGGTCCATGTGCAGGAGGGGCTGTTTATTCTCCAGCATTAACTGACTTTACTTTCATGGTAAAGAATAGTTCATACATGTTTATAACCGGACCAGATGTAGTAAAAAAGGTTACCTATGAAGATGTAAGCTTCGAAGACCTCGGTGGAGCAAAAATTCATACAAGCAAAACAGGAGTGGCAGATTTTGCATTCAATAATGATGTTGAGATGCTACTCAAAATGCGTGAATTCCTTACCTTTTTACCAGCAAATAATCAAGAATCACCGAAATCTGTACCAACCTGTAATGATGTTAATGAGATTGATGAATCCTTAAACACTCTAGTTCCTACCAATCCTAACACTCCTTATGATATGTATGAACTCATTGAAAAAGTTTGTGATGAGAAGAAATTCTTTGAACTAAAACCTGATTTTGCTCGTAATATTATAATTGGCTTTAGTAGAATTGGAGGAAATACTGTTGGTATTGTTGCAAATCAACCCATGCACCTTGCAGGATGTTTGGATATTGATTCTTCAAGAAAAGCTGCAAGATTTGTAAGGTTTTGTGACGCATTTAACATTCCGATCATCACACTTATTGATGTTCCGGGGTTTTTACCTGGTACAAACCAAGAATACAATAATATAATACAACACGGAGCGAAACTGCTTTACGCTTACGCTGAAGCAACTGTGCCGAAAATTAGCCTTATTACTAGAAAAGCGTATGGTGGTGCATATATCGTTATGAACTCGAAACATTTAAAAGGTGACATAAATTATGCTTGGCCAACTGCTGAAATAGCTGTAATGGGCCCTGAAAGTGCAGTTGAAATTATATTTAGGCATGAAAAAGATCAGCAAACGTTAATCAAAGAATATAAAGAGAAATTTGCTAATCCATTTTTTGCTGCATCACATGGATACATTGATGACATTATAGTGCCAAGTAAAACAAGGCATCACTTTCACAAAGCATTAGAGCTACTCAAAAACAAGAAAGTAGAAAGGATATGGAAAAAGCATGACAACTTACCTCTGTAACTTTCTTTTAGGCCTTGCTTGCAAGTTATGCAATATTATAAGTGTAATCAGTGTGCCGTTACCAAGACTCGAACTTGGGACCTCGTCATTACCAATGACGTACTCTACCACCTGAGCTACAACGGCAAGTTTATACATTATGATAATGAATAATACAAAAAAGAATAAGGAAAAAGAAGAGGAGAAAAAAAGATTAGCGAAAGCTTTAAAGCAAAATATTTTGAAAAGAAAAAAGCAGCAACAGAGTAGACAAAGCAGACCCCTTTCAAAATTTGTTTGTGGTGAGGAATTTTTAGGAAGAAGCGCCGCAGAATACCCAAACGTATTTGAGGAAGCTTTAACGACAAAATTACCATCAGAAACTTAAGTTTTGAAGGAGGTATCATGCCAGAACTACCAGAAGTAGAAGTAATCTCTAACTTTTTGCTTGATAAAATTAAAAACAAGCAAATTAGCAATGTTATAGTTAATAATTGGAATTTACGTGCCCCAATAACAAAAAATATTGATGATATGCTAAAGGGCAAAGTCATACGCAACATCAAGCGTAGAGGTAAGTATACGATCTGGAATACAGATGGTAGTATGGCTGTAATCATACATCTTGGCATGAGCGGAAAGCTTATATATGCTGACCATGATCAAGTGCGGAATAAGCACGATCACGTGGTATTTTTATTTTCCGATAATACTTCAATAATCTTTAATGATCCAAGAAGATTTGGATTAGTTATTATTTTAAGCAAAGAACAAGAAATAAATTTTTTTGATGGTTTTGGAATAGAGCCCCTCACGGATGAATTCAGTGGAGACTATTTACAGGAGTTGCTGAAAAACAAAAAAGTGAATATCAAATCAGCATTAATGGACAATAAATTAATAGTTGGCGTAGGCAATATATATGCTTCTGAAAGTTTGTTTAGAGCCCGCATATCACCACTCAGGTCAGCAAAAGACTTGACCTATAGAGAGTGCGAAAAACTTGCTGCTGAAATAAAAAATACTCTGAGTGATGCAATTGCTGCAGGCGGTTCAACACTGAAAGATTATGCACAGCCATCTGGATCTGCTGGATACTTTCAAAATAACTTTTACGTATATGGTAAAGTTCAAAAACCTTGCAAAATCTGCAACAATATCATAACACTTATACGACAAAATGGCCGTAGCACTTATTTCTGCAACGTATGTCAGAATTAAGATTTTATTTTTGAATATGACATTTTTACCTGAAAAAGATCCGATTAACTTGTTTTCAAAGTGGTATGAAGAAGTACTTAATTCTCCGTGTAAACAACCAACTGCAATGACGCTAGCAACTTGTAGCAAAGACTGCATTCCATCTGCAAGAGTAGTATTACTAAAGGAATATAGTAAAGAAGGTTTTGTGTTCTTCACTAACATAAATAGTAGAAAAGGAAAAGAACTGACCGAGAACCCTAAAGCTGCATTAGTGTTTCACTGGATAGAATTTGCTAGGCAAGTGCGAATTGAAGGAGATGTTAAACTTCTAAACGATGAAAGAACTGACAAATACTTCTCTTCTCGAGCGCGCGATAGTCAAATTAGCGCATGGTGCTCAAAACAATCGAGCATTCTGAAAGATTGGCAAGATTTTGAGCAAGCTATAAAATTGAAGGAGAAAGAATTTTACAATACACAAGTTTCTCGTCCTGACTTTTGGGTGGGATTTTGCGTAATCCCAAAAGTAATTGAATTTTGGCAAGAAGGTGAATATAGGAGACACACTAGGTTTAGATATACTCTTGTTGAGGGAAGCAATTGGAAAATAGAGCAATTATATCCCTAGCTACATTCGTTGTTGCAGACCCTTCTTAATTTACCATTGAGAATTGGATGACACCCTACTAATCCGAATTCTGGATTAAGGATAAAAAAGAGCAAATAACTTATAATTTTATAGCTAAAGTGACTTAGGTTTACCGATAATTTGAAAAACAACAAATTCGTCATTCCGCTACTTGTTAGCGGAATCTATCCTTGGCGGTATGACGTAGGGAAACCTTTCTTGGGTTAGTTATAGAAGGTTAAGAATTTTTCATTGGACAGGCTTCTTATACTTTTGGTGAGGTTAAATTTTGAAGTGAAAATTTTAATAAACAGCAAATAAACAAGTTTATCAAAAAAAGAGTTAAATGTTAGGGTTTTCAGCATTCCGGACAATTTAAAATCAACCTGGGATGGAGGAAGTTAGTGGCGGTCACATACTCTTTCATCACAATGATAAAGAAGCTTACCTTTATCTCTGACGTATTTTAAAGGAATTTTGGGATTATTGATGTCTTTACCACCAGTATCATGCCATTTCTTTTCCCATGTAATATAATATGGTTCAAGGTCTTGCGGCGTTAATTTATATATTTCTTTTAGCTCTATTCCTTCATAAATAGCAAATACCCAATCCACCTTTCGGTATTTTGCAATTATTGTAGGATTCATATGATGATGAGTAGAAAAGCTTTTTGTAAGAAGAGCATTTACTGATTTAAGCTCATATTCATTACCATACTCATCAATGACATCATTTCCCTCGCGTGCTGGAAGAATAGTGAGTCCAGTTAGTAATAAGACTTGTAGGATTTTTCCGCCGTTATCCTGAAAGATATCATTTATACCATGCTTAACAGCAAACTCCTGATACTTCCGTATATGAGGAAATATATCTTTCAGACATTTTCTGTCTTGATCCTGATTTAGAAGTGCAGTAGGTTCAACACCAAGGGCATCTGCTATGCGCTCAACATTATCTATAGAGATATTTCTCTCACCACGTTCAACGGAGCCTATATATGTTCTGTGTAATTCACATAAATCAGCAAGAGTTTCTTGGGAAAGCCCTTTTATATTTCTTATCTTTCGTATATTCTGGGAAAGAAGTAACCGCAAAGATTGTTTTTTTATTTTTGTCATCTTTGTAAGATAATAGTTGACAATTATAAGTCTACAGACTATAAGTATCTTTCATATGGTGCACATATTGGAAAAATTTAAATTTAATAGTAAACCCACATATATTACAGATAGGGGAGCTGCATATTGTGGAGACTCTCTTAACCTATTGCCACAATTACCAGACAATAGCTTAGACCTCGTAATAACCAGTCCACCGTTTGCTTTGCAAAGAAAAAAAGAATACGGAAATGAATCCCAAGCCGAATATGTTGCCTGGCTTAGTCGATTTGCAAAATTAGTACATAGCAAACTCAAAGATACAGGCAGTTTTGTACTTGATTTAGGTGGGGCTTATGAAAAAGGCGTGCCATCCAGAAGTTTATATAATTTTAGAGTGCTTATACATTTCTGTGATGACATAGGCTTCTTCCTTGCAGAAGATTTCTATTGGTATAATCCTTCTAAATTGCCAAGTCCAATTGAATGGGTAAATAAGAGAAAAATCAGAGCAAAAGATTCTGTTAATACAGTATGGTGGTTCAGCAAAACTGAGTGGCCTAAAGCAGATGTCACAAAGGTGCTAGGGAATACAGTGGCCGCATGAAAAAACTTATCGAGAACCCAAAGGCTTATTATACTCCAAAAGAACGACCATCAGGACATAATATTGGTAGTAGCTTTGGTAAAGATAATGGAGGAGCTATTCCATCAAATCTTTTGCAGATTCCCAATTCAGAATCTAACAGCCAGTATCTTGCTGCATGTAAGGAACTAGGTGTAAAAGAGCATCCAGCTCGATTCCCTGCTAAATTACCTCAATTTTTTATTCAGTTTCTAACACAACCAGGAGATGTTGTTTTAGATATTTTTGCTGGTTCTAACACAACAGGTTTTGTATGTGAGCAAGAAGACCGTTACTGGTTAGCATTTGAAGAAAATAGAGAATATCTTGCTGCATCTGCTTTTAGGTTCTTAAAAAAAGAATGCTCAAAAGAAACTATTTATCAACGCATTGTTCATGGTGAAGAGCAAGTGTTAAAGGCTAAGCAGTCTGTATTGGATCCTAAGTTCACTCAGCAGTCATTAGTAG
Source organism: Wolbachia endosymbiont (group A) of Norellia spinipes (assembly GCF_964273535.1). Taxonomy (NCBI): domain Bacteria; kingdom Pseudomonadati; phylum Pseudomonadota; class Alphaproteobacteria; order Rickettsiales; family Anaplasmataceae; genus Wolbachia; species Wolbachia endosymbiont (group A) of Norellia spinipes. The sequence goes on along the minus strand of NZ_OZ187006.1, from coordinate 185,096 downwards.
TTTAGTTATGCTCTTTGTTCGTATCCGTTCAGCGGAGCGGCAAAATAAGGTAGACAAGGTAGTATAAAAAGATAACCATAGAGTAAAAGTGAGTTTACAACAAATGCCAGTGCGTGACACTGGGATGACAAAAAAGGGGCTACTCGGATGACAAAAAAAGGAGCACTGGAATGACAGCAGCCCTACGTCATACCGCCGCGGTATCTCTTAACATAGATCCCGCTAACAAGTAGCGGGATACTTGACCTTTACAGGGATGACGGTTGTCGGTAGGCCTAAATTACTTTAGCTATAAACATTAAGAAATTTACCAAATGAAAAAAAAGGCAAAAGAAGCCCTAGTCACTGTCTATTTTCTGTATTGGCGTTTTTTAAGTCTTAAACACTGCAATTTAGCTGCTTTTAAGTGCAACTCACCTTATCTTAAATGTTTAAGAAATTTACTAAGCAGAAAAAAAAGGCAAAGAAATCCCGTGTTAGCTAGTTGTCACTCTCTAATCCTGCAAATCGGCGTTCTATACTGTCTTAAACGACTTATAAGCGCGTTTCAGCTTGTGTAGGTAAAAACCCAGAAATGTTGTGAAGACATAAGGTGCACATAGTGCAAAAAATTAAAAATAAGACGCCAACTACGTTGTTTTTTGCTGTTTAATCTGCACAGATGAAGATAACTGAATACCTTCAGTATTATGATAAGGGGACTGGGGGAATTTGTCAAGTAGTTTCTACCTGAAACCAGAATATTCGCACAGTTGGAAAATGGTTGCGGGAGTAGGATTTGAACCTACGGCCTTCAGGTTATGAGCCTGACGAGCTACCGAGCTGCTCCATCCCGCGTCGTTGTTTATTTAGCTATTATACTTGCAATTATAGGATATACAAGGATAAAATCCGCTATGGGTCGTATATTAGTATATTTATTAACTTTTTTTGACATAATAGTTAGCTATATACGTCATAACCTACGTAATGAAAAATATAACTTGATACTGTGGTTTCCTGTGTGTCAGTGTGTAGGGATTTTAACCTATTTTTCCCTAAGTTTTGAACCAAGCTGCATTTTCACTATATCTATTTTTCTTTTGCTTCCACCTACACTAACTCTGATTGCGATACTGCACAAAAGGTACACAATACTATGCATTGCTTTAATTGCAGTGCTCATAGGATTTACAGCTAGTAAATTAAGAACAGCTTTAGTTGATACTCAAATTCTTGATAAAGAGAGATACGTAAAAGATATAATTGCCACAGTGAAGGACATTAATGACAGGGGCTCATACAAACAATTTCTGCTTTCTGTCTCTACTATCTCAAAATCCTCTCCTGTCATCCCAGCACCCCCTTTTGTCATCCCAGTACTTGATACTGGGATCCAGAAAAAAAAGATATGGATTCCAGCGTTACGCGCTGGAATGACACCGGATAGAGCTCTAGATAACATCAGAATATCAGTTAGAACCAAAGTGGAAAAAGGCATTAAAATAGGCGATCAAGTAAAATTATCAGCAAAACTCTTCCCTCTAAAGATTGCGCCCTCGGAGCATGCATATGATTTTGCAAGAATAGCATATTATCAGAAAATAAGTGCAACAGGTTTTGCAACAAGCAAAATAGCTTTGCACAAAAAGGCTGAAGCAAGGAAATTTCAAGAATATATAGAATCTTTCCGTCAATACATTTATGAAAACCTGCAGCAAAATATTAAAAAACCACATGCAGACATAATTTCTGCATTACTAATCGGCAAAAAGGACGGAATAGACCAAAAAACTATGGATGCGATAAGAGATTCAGGTATAGCACATTTGTTTGCCATATCTGGTTTGCATTTATCATTTGTTGCTGGCCTGTTTTTTATAGTGTTTCGTAATTTATTCGCAATATCTGAAACTTTGACTCTTAAGTATAACACCAAGAAAATATCTGCATTCCTTACTATCTTGCCAACCACGTTTTATTTGTTGATTACCGGTATGCAAATTTCTGCTCAGCGTGCCTACATCATGGTGATTTTAGTACTCGTTGCAATAATGATAGAGAGAAAATATCGAGGGTTAATAGCAATTGCGTTTGCTGCTGCAGTGATACTCTCAGTAGAACCAGAAGCAATTTTAAAGCCAGGCTTTCAGATGTCATTTTCTGCGGTTTTGGCACTGGTTGCCAGTTATCAAATTAATGCTAATAAATTGTTCAAAATAAAAATAATGAAATATTTTGTGTCGATAATGATCAGCTCAGTAATAGCAAGTTTAGCAACTGTTCCGTACATGATATACAATTTTAATTATTTTTCAATTAGTGGTATTATCACAAATTTAGTTGCTATACCAATAGTTACATTAATTATTATTCCACTTGGAATAATTTATGTCTTATTGATTCCTTTAGGTATTGAATGGATTATAGCGCCATTTATAGAGCGCCCAATTGACAGTATCTTGTATATAACAAATGCAATCGCTAGTCTTCAGTATTTGGTTATTCCCATTCGTACTTTTCCTGCCTCATCAATTATTATCATAACACTTGGTTTATTGTGGCTGTGCTTGTGGGAAAGAAATTGGCGTTTCTTCGGAATTTTCTTTATTGTACTAGGTATTTGCTTTAGCACCGCATATAAAACCCCCGACATCCTAATAAATGCTGATAATGTTGCTGCAAAGGAGAGTGATAACTTACTATATTCTCTCACCAGAAAAAATAGGAACTTTGTTGTCAAAACATGGGCGAAACAAAATGGGCAGAACCAAATTTTGAATCATACAAAATATAGCAATCCAGATAAAAGACTAAAGTGCAACGATTATGGCTGTATATATAATAAAGGAAATAATAAATCAGTACTGCTTGCTTATAAAAAAGAAGATATTTCAGAAAATTGTGATAAAGTTGATTTAATAATTCAATTAAGTGAATTCGACTATTCAGTTTGTAATACTAGAACTATTAAATACACCAATCTAAAAACATATGGCACACATTCAATTTGGTTAACAAATCGTTACGTAAAGATTAATAAAGTGCGCTCTAACCGGCCTTGGCATAAGTTAAAAAGCTTGATTTTAAAGTGTTGTTAACAATAATTAATTAAATTTAAATGTAAGGAAATTTATGTATTTAGGTACTCAAGAAGGAAATTCTTTAAACCTCAACCTAACTCATGATCATAATGTAGCCAGAATAAATGATGCCATTGGTTTTCTCCCTAAAGCATGGCATGCAGCAAAAAAATATTCTGTAAATAATACCCTACCTATAGCAGTTGTGAACACTTGGCTTCAATTTTCTCTAGCCTACATAACTGCAATGGTAATAACCCTTAACGATTTAAGCTTTATTGCTACTTTTAACCCAACATTAATGCCAACTTACTTTCTGGTTTCTGTTATTTTTGGAGTAGTTTTATTAACCTCTCTTGCTCTAAGATATATATACAAGCAAGAAATAAAAGATGAGAAATCAAAAGATGGTGATAGCCCAATAGATATAAAGATTAGAGGTGGAAAAAGTGATGAAATAAATGAGATTGCTCAAAATGCATTAACAATAGAAATTGTTCCTGATTTGGTCGATAAAAAGCAAGGTTTTTCAATAATTTTACCAATCTCTGAAAAACAGGGAGAAATATTAGAAAACAAAAGACAAGAGAATAGAAATAAAGTTATTTTGCTTACTGTGCCATATGTGCTGAGCGGTCTAATTGTAGCTGGTGCATTGATACAAAATAAATTTAGCTTTGCCAATGTTCATGGTTGGGAAGAATGGGGTTTCATTGCATTCGTGAGTGCTGTCTTCATTGTTGGAATATGTATAGCATTGAGTAAATTAAAAAGTAATGAAGTAAATAACGCATGCAATATTGTTAAAAAATTCGATAATGTGGATATTTTACTCCCATGGAGAAAAGGTAGTGTTGTATCAGTAATGGAGAATAAATTTAAGAGTGAAGAGGAGAATGATCCGATATCTCGATTGGGAAGATTAGTTAATAGACACCTAACTGACTTTATTGATAAAATTTGCTGTTTATTTAAGAACGATCTTTTAAAGCCTGCAAATATTAACATTAAAGAAACGCTTGGCAGTATAGGGAAGGATCTCAAAGCTTTACTTGATAAATTAGAAAAAGATATAAAGAAAAATGTGGATGAGGTGAAAACAACTGCTAGTAAAGAAATAACTGACTGCCTGAAAAATATTAGTAAAAGTGTGGATGTTCTGTGTAAAGAAGTTAGCGGAGACGTAAAAGGTAAACTGAGTGAAGTGGACGTAGAAAAGGTAATGAGTTTAGTAAACAACTTGAGTAATCTAGCAGAGACTTTAGAAGATAGAATATCTAGACTTAAACCTGGAGCCCGTATGGGATTATCCGGAGCGACTTTTGCAGATGAAAGATTACCTAACGCACCTAATAACCCCAACCCTCAACAAAATGGGCAAGGAAGCAGTAGTCAATCTAATACTGATCGATCTGCAAATAAAGATATGCAAACTAGTACTAATGAATCTGCAGATCAAGAGATACAGACACAGTTATTAGAAGAACACAACCGACCAAGTGAGCCTGATAATGAAGATAATACTGATCAATTAGTAGATGAAGAGAAGAAGCTACAAGAAAAAATGGCAGTCTTAGAAAAACAAGACAGAGTAAGGCAGCTGAAAAAAGATTTATTTGAACGAGAAAAAACAGATGAATGGAAAGAAAAAATCAACGGCAAACCAAGTGACTTTCTATATTATTTATTAGAATCTATTAAGCTGGAAGAAAAAGATAATAAAGAAGAAAAGGTTGAGGCAACACTACGGGATTTTGATAACAAGATAATAATTCACTGGAAAGATGGCTCTCAAACAACTTGCCATATTAAAAAACAAGGTGATCTTCCTAGTACAAAAGTTGATTTCGTAAATCAAAATATTCAAGCAGCATGGGAAATGGCGCGGGGTAAATCACTATAGATCACTCAGTAATAACCTTAAGTGTTAATAATGATAAGGAGAAATTAAGGCTAGATATCTACGTAGCTGAAAAGTGCAACATATCACGCAGTAAAGCTCAAAGATTGATACAAAATGAGCAGGTGAAATTACTTGGCATACCGATAATTAATAATGATCACATAGTAAAACCAGGTGAAGAGTATGTGGTGCATCTCGTTCAACCTGACATATCCACATCAATTGAGCCTAATTATGACATAAAACTTGATATCGTCTATGAAGATGAGGACATTATAGTTCTGAGTAAACAAAGTGGATTAACAGTGCACCCTGGTGCTGGGACAAACAATGATACGCTCTTGAACGCAGTTATCGCTCACCTTGATGTAAGACCAAGAATTGTTCATAGACTCGATAAAGATACCAGTGGGCTGATGGTAATTGCAAAAAATGAGGAAGCCCATAGTTTTTTGTCTGAGTTGTTATCAAATCGTAAAGTAAAGCGGGAATACTTAGCAGTAGTTTGGGGAACATTGTCTACTCAACAAGGAACGATAAAGACTAACATTGCTCCAAAGCGTGGTAATAAAGAAATGATGTGTGTAACAAAAATCACAGGCAAATTAGCAATCACTCACTATTTAGTGCAGAAAGTTATAGGACAAGTAAGCCTGGTTAAATGCACTTTAGAGACAGGTAGAACACACCAAATTCGAGTCCACATGAGCCACATAGGACATTCCATAGTTGGTGATCAAGTTTACGGAAAAAATAGTAGTAAAAGCACAAAATATGCTAAAAACTCTAGTTTCATTCATAATTTCAATAGGCAAGCACTACATGCTTATACACTGGGCTTATACCACCCAAAAAGTAAGGAATACATGGAATTTGTCTCTGATTTACCGCAAGATATAAAAACTTTAATTGGTGAGTTTGAAAATATACCTAAGAAAGGTTTACCTGATTTTTGAAGTAACGGCATCATTGCTGGTATAGCTAACCCAAGAAAGGTTTCCCTACGTCATACCGCGATTCATTCGCGGTATCTCTAGATCCCGCTAACGAGCAGCGGGATGACGAATTTTTGTTTTTCAAATTGTAGGTAAACCTAAGCCACTTTAGCTATATATATCTTTGGCTGAAATAAATTAAGATTTACTGCAGCTACAATAAGTACTCTTATCATCACATTTTGGTGTTAAGTCGGGATAGAACGTGAGTATAGCATCATTCTTTCTTACAAACACTGATTGATAATTGTCATCTTCCATTTCATATAGGCACATTCCATCTTTTCCTAATTCCTTGAACGCCTTAGTTGCAGAAATTAAAATATCATCGGCATGAAGGTTATATGCGTATCCATTTGGGCATTTAACTTTCACTTCCCCATCCTTACCCAAATATTTCATTCCAAATGTATAAACTGGTGGCTTAATATCTGATTTATTGCATAGGGACTTATCATTCCAAATTGCACCTGCCCATTTATCTTCTTGAGCTTCAACATATCTACCTACAAAATGCATACCACCTAAATGGTAGTGATTTAAGTAAAGAAGTCACTCTGACAGCGAACTTAACATCAGTGGCAAAAGAATCAATTGAGGAGTTAGATATTGCTGATTATGTTAAAGTACAAGAGGTGCTCAAGGATTTTTTTTCACCAGTTATTCAAAGAACTTGAGGTCAGAAGTATTAATGTTCAGCTCTGTTGTAGGAGGAGGAGTTGAACAAATACTTGATATGGAGATTAGTGAATTTATTTTATGGAGCAAATTAGCTAGGGAGTTCAAATGTCAGTATTATCGATAAAAATAGGTGCAGTACTTGATGGCAGTTTTAATACTGTAATAAAGGGCAGTAGTAGTCAACTTACTCATCTTGGTGAGAACATAAGAAAGCTTGACTCATCTTTAAAATCAGTATCAAAATTTAAGCAGTTGGGGTAGTGATGTTTTGACTAGCAGGAGGTCGTGGAAGGGCTTTGAAGATCAAGTAAAATCTTTAGCTAAACAAATGAAAGCAATAGAGAAACCGAGCAAAACTTTAAAAGCTGAATTTGATAAAGCTAAGTTTTCTGCAACAAAAGCAAAAGAAGCATATTTGAAAAAGAGAGATGCTTTGCATTCATTTAATGAAGAAGTAAGGAAAAGTGGAAGAAATATTAAGTCATTAGTAAGTGATCAATATAAACTTGGTTCTTCTATTGAAGTGCTAAAAGGTAAGTATGGTAAGCTTGGGTCTGCAATACGTAGTCACCAAAGTTTTTTAGCAAGCAAAGCACATTTTAAGTCACAAATTATAGAGACTATTGGGCTAGGGCTAACGCTTGCAGCTCCAGTTAAAGTTGCGATTGACTTTGAAAGTGCTATGGCTGATGTTACAAAAGTGGTAGATTTTAAAAAAGGAACGGATGAAGCAACTAAATTTGCAAAGAAGTTAAAAGAGATGTCACGCACTATACCATTATCAGCCGCAGAACTGGCACAAATAGCTGCAAGTGGTGGTCAACTTGGTATCAAGAAAGAAGATCTTTTTATGTTTACAGAAACAGTGGCAAAAATGTCTACAGCATTTGATATGTCTGCAGAGCAAGCAGGTGATTCTATAGCTAAACTCTCTAACGTTTATGGCATTGATGTTAGTAAAATGGAACATGTTGGTAATGTGATCAACCACTTATCAGATAACACTGCTGCTAAAGCAAGAGATATGGTTGAAACTCTAGCAATAGTTGGTGGTACTGCAAAGCAGTTTGGTTTGGATATCGAGAAAACAAGTAGTTTAGCAAATGCTTTCATTAGCTTAGGTAAAACACCTGAAAAAGCTGCAACTGCTATAAATGCTCTACTTAGTAAACTTCAGACTGCTGAAGAACAAGGAGGGGATTTTAAAGCAGCATTAGAGCAAATGGGAATAACTGCAGAAGAAATAGTACAAAGAATAAGCGAAAACGGCGAAGAAGCATTACTCTATTTTTTTCAAACTCTAAAGAAAATGGATAACCAGGAACGTTCTACAATCCTTATGAAACTTTTTGGTCAGGAATATCAAGATGATATTGCATTATTAGCTGGAAGTTTTAATAAGTATGAGGATGCAATAAAGTTATTGGCTAATACAGAAAAGTACAAGAGCTCTCTACAAGAAGAATTCAAAAATCGTGCAGACACTACAGCTAATAAATTACGACTTCTTCGAAATGCAATAGCTGAAGTTGGTATGAACCTGGGCTCAGTGATGTTGCCTACTTTAAAATCTATAGCTGAATTTTTACAAGAAAAAACTAGATATATAGCAGAGTTTGCAGAAAAATATCCAACTTTAACCACGGCGATCATGGGTACTGTAGCATCCTTGATAAGTTTAAAAATTGTAGCAGTAGGACTAGGATACGGATTTACATTGCTAGGAAGTACGATTTTTAGTCTGAAAGCAAACCTACTTGGAGTATTTTCATTTTTATCAGCTACAGTTTTTCCTGCAGTAGTAACAGGACTAAGAGCAATAACACTCGCTAACCCTATAGGACTTTTAGTTGCTGGACTTGTTACTGGTGCAGCTCTTGTTATAGCTAACTGGCAAAAGGTGAAAGACTTTTTCTCTAGCTTGTGGAAATCACTCATTGAACCTATAGGAAAAGCTTTTTCATGGATAGGGGAAAGTGTATTTGGAAAAGTATTGGAAAATAGCCCACTGAAAGAATTTGAAAAAAGAAAAACTGAAATAAAAGCAGTCCATACTCCCATAAAGAGTAATATTCTCAACAGTGGAAATCCTGTGCTAGGTAACAGTATAATTAAAGAATTTTCAAAGAGAAATAAAAATAGCTTCAGAGTCAAAAGCCTTATTGAGGAGAAAAAGTTTACAGAGAGCAATAAGATATTTGCAAGGAGTAAGTTTGAAAATAAAGAACAAAATAAAACTCAGAACATCACTAATAATTACACTATCAGCATTAAAGCAGAACCTAACCAAGATGTTCGTAGTCTTGCAGATGAAGTAATAAAAAGGATAAGAGAAAAGTCACGTGATGTTTTATTTGATACGGTAGAGACATTTTATTGATGCTATCTCTTGGTCCGTATAAGTTTGCTCCCACAAGTTTAAAGTATAGCAAAGAAAATCGTTGGAGCACGATTGAGTGTATTGAAAATATGCCACTATTACAAAATATCGGTCAAGGTGTAGAAAATATAGATTTAGAAGGAATGATTTATCTGCATAATCTCAACGGGCTAAATCAATTAAAGAGTGTGAAAGAAGCTGAAAAACCACATATTTTAGTAGATAGTTTAGGTAATATTTTAGGACAATTCGTAATTACTAGGTTAGAAGAAAAGCAGATGTATTTTTTACCTAATGGACTACCAAGAAAAGTTGAATTTAGTTTGAGTTTAAAAAGCTATAGATGACTGTATACTATGTGAGTAAAGAAAATGAGATGTTAGATCTGATTTGCTGGAAACATTACGGATTTACTGATGGAGTAGTGGAATTAGTACTAGCAGAGAACTTAGGTTTGGCAGAATACGGAAGCTTTTTGCCTGCAGGATTAAAGATAAAGCTTCCTACTATTAAGAAAATAGTACAAAAGTCAAAATTAAAGGTCTGGGAATAAATGCAGCCAGATTTTATAATAGATAAATGTGAATCAATTAAAGATAGAGTTATATCATTGCACCTTACAGATGAATCAGGAATAATAGATGATGTAGTTGAAGTGTGTGTTAATTACAGGGATGAAGACATAGATATTCCGAATGAATTGAACATAGCACTAGGTTATAAGGAATTTGGAATCTTTCCAATGGGTATATATACAGTCAACGAAGTGACTATACAGGGTCCACCTAAGACTCTACTAATCAAAGCTCATGCAACAAATTTAAGAATATCTTTGAAGGCAAAAGTATCAAAAGAATGGCGCCAAATTACCATAGAAAACTTAGTAAAAGAAATAGCCCAAAAACATGGATATGGATACAAAGTCGCTAAGGAATTTAAGAATGTATTGATACCCCATATTAATCAGGCAGATGAAAGTGATATAAGTCTGTTAACAAAGATCGCAACAGAGCGTGAAGCAATGGCAAAATTAGCTGGTGGGTATATATTGTTTATTTCAAAGAATATGGCAAAATCAGCCACAGGAAAAGCTTTAGGAACAACGACTATTAGACCTCAAGATACAATTAACTGGAAAGTACATTTTACCGTACGTGATAAGTATAATTCAGTAGTGGCAAAGTGGCATAGCTATGAAAAGGGCGAAACTATTAAAGAAACAGTTGGTAGTAGCGAGCCAAGTTATATTATGCTGGAACTTTACTCTAATGCAGAGTCAGCGCTGAGTGCAGCAAATGCCAAGTTGAAACAATTGAAGCGTAACAATGAAGCTTTAGATATAACTATGCCTGGTAATCCTCAAATTTTTGCAGAAGCTAAACTTAATCTTATAGACTTTAACCAAGCGGTAGATGGTGAATGGATAGTTAATAGAGCGGAGCATACTTTAAATAGCTCAGGTTACCTTACTATGTTGTCAGCATCTTTGAGTAAGTAATGTTAATAAAAAATGAGTAAATGATCTATTTAATATTAAAAAGATGTTGAATATGGATAAATTGGGTCAAGATACAAAAAACAAGCTGCATTTTTGGTGGCTTATAACAGTAATAGTATGTATTATTGCTACCTATTCCTACATGAAGGCAAAGGCTGCAGATAATTATAAAACGATATTACGCATTGCTTCTCAAAATTGTAACTTAGAGACTGTAAAATTCTTAGTAGAAAATCTATTAGATATTAATGTGCAGATCCCTAAATTAACAGCACTACATTATGCTGCAGAAGAGGGATGTGCAGAGGTTGTAAAATTCCTAGTAGAAAAAGGAGTTGATATAAATGCTACGAAATATGAAAGATGGACACCTTTACATGCAGCTACATATGAAGGCAAATTGGAGATAATTAGATTTTTATTAGACAAAGGTTCAGACCCTACCATTAGAGATACAGATGGAAAAACACCAAGGAAAATTGCTGTATTAAGATCACGGCATAATAAGGACAAACCTTATGATGAAATCATTAAGCTACTTGCAGAAGCAGAGGACCGATACGAATCAACAAAAAGTAATCACTAAAGCTGTAAGTTTTCTATAATCTGCATATAAATTTCCAAAACTATCCATAACAAGTTAATATTTTCACATGAAAAAGCAAAAAATCCCAATAGCGGTAATAATAACAATAGTTGTACAGACTGTAGGGTTAATCTGGTGGTTGGCAAAACTCGACCTACGTGTACATATCCATGATAAATTTGTAGAAAAAAACCAAGAACTAATCGAAATAGTCTATCGACTTGAAGAGAGAGTGAAAAACCTCACTGAAGAAGTCAACGAACTTGAAGCTATTCACAAACACAAATAAATTTTACAGTGACAAAGTACATTTTATCTGTAGATGGAGGTGGCATTAGAGGGATAATACCTGCCATTATTCTAGCAGAAATTGAATCTAGGACAAAAAAGCCAATTTCCCAGATTTTTGATTTAATGGCAGGAACCTCAACCGGTGGGATTATTGTTGCTGGACTTTGTAAAAGCAATAAACTTCAATACTCTGCCAATGATTTGGTTGAACTTTACCAAGAGTATGGAGCATATATCTTTCAATCATCATTTTGGAGAAAATCAATTGCTTCTTGGCTGAGTGGTTCTCAGTACTCATATAGAAATATGGAATTTATTCTCAACAAATACTTTGGTGAAAGTACTATGGCCGATGTTGCGAGTAATCTACTACTCACCAGTTATGACATTCACAATAGTTGTGAATTTTTCTTCAAAAGTTGGAAAGAAAAAAACATTAAGTTGAAAGATGCACTCAGAGCTACAACAGCTGCTCCAACGTACTTCACACCAAAACGTCTGAAAATTAGCCAAACAGAGAGAGTATTGATAGATGGTGGAGTGTTTGCAAATAATCCAGCGGCTTGTGCATATGCAAGTGGTAAGAGGTTATTTCCAAATGATGAGATTATACTGCTATCAATAGGCACTGGTGGAACAGGTAGAAGTATAAAGTATGCTAACTCAAGGAAATTTGGCAAAATAGGGTGGATCAAGCCACTACTGAATGTGATGTTTGCTTCTGGATTGGATTGCGTTGATTATCAACTAGAACAAGTAATAGACGATAAATATATAAGAATACAATCGCAATTGAAAGTAGCATCGACTGAGATGGACAATATTACACTCAAAAATATCAAATCTCTTCAGCAAGAGGCAAATGCAATGATAGAGGACAACCAGAAATTAATAGATAAACTTTGCGATTTCATATCTTAATTTATACCAAGCAAAATTCAACTGAGCCAAAAAAGTTGGTTAGCAAATTCTGCTGGTTAAATCATTAACTAACTTTACTTATATCTTAAACACATTCAATTTTCACACTCACCCAACTCATCAGCAGTTAGGCCACTTGCTCGCACAATAATATCAATAGCAACACCTTCCTTAACTAGATCTTTTGCAATCTTGATTTTCTCTGCTTTTTTAACCTTTTCTTTACCAGTTTGCATTCCTTCAGATAAAGATCTGGCTACCGTATCCAGTAATTCTTGATCCTCAATTTTTTCGCATTTACCTATAAACCCAAAAACTGGCTCATTTTCATATTCTGTTAGTCCAAGAGCTTTAATGTTAACTGATAATGTCTTTGCTATCTTATATAATATTTCAATTGGAATGTTTGTATATCCTCGTTCATAGTCGTGTATTTCTTTAGGTGTTGAACCGATTTTATTTGCCAAGTCCTCCTGAGTGTATTCCCGTATTAATCTCTGCTCTTTTATCCTTTTCCCCACTTTGTAGAGTATAGAATCAGTACAAATTTCTTTCTCTATATCATCATATTCATAAGTAGATAAGCGAGTCACTTGGGAAATAATATCAACTGAAACTCCTTCTTTCACTAGATTCTTTGCTACTTCTATTTTCGCTTCTTCTTGGCTAATTTTCTCGCTAATATATACAAACCTTACTAATGGATACAGCTTCTTGCGTAATTCCTGATCCTTAATTTCTCTATGTATTTTTGTTAGATAGACTATTTCTTTATCCTCATCTTCATACCAACTGTTTTCTCTTAGTACTGTTGGTCCTGGAAGTAGATCTATAACATTAACTGACAATGCTCCGCTATTATATACGATTCTTTGATTGTAATAGCCTTGCACCCTAGTTCAAAGTTATGTATTTCCTTATATGTTAAACCAATTTTGCTTGCTAATTTTGCCTGAGTATACCCTTGTACTATCCTACAACCTTCTATTTTTTTCCCCAGCTCGTAGCTTACTGAGCCAATATGCTCTGAATTATCATAGATAAATCCTCTAAAAGCTGTTTTTCCTACAGAAGCAAACATATATTCTATCACAAAAAAATCCACTATTGGCTAAGTTTCTATGAAATCACAAAAATTTCTCAATCATATAATTTGATAAGCCTGTCGTTTGCAAGATAATATCAACAGAAATTCCTTCTTTCACTAAATTCCTTGCAACTTCAATCTTCTTTTCCTCTCTGACCTTTTCTCTATAAACATGTATACCTTCAAATAAAGACTTGATTAGCATATCGCGTAATTCCCGACTCTCAATCTTTTTGTATTCTTCTATCAACTTTGATAGCTTTTCTTCCGCTTCACTATCCTCATCTGATTCGGGAAGTAGATCTATGATACTGATTGATAATACCTTTGCTATTTCATCTAACATTTCAAGTGAGACAGCAGCTCTCCCTTGTTCATATTCGTATATTCCTTGATTTGTTATGCCAACTTTATTCGCTAAATCTTTTTGTGTATATCCTCGTATCAATCTCCACTCTTTTATCCTTTGCCCTACTTTGTATGGAACCGGAATTTTGTTCTCCTCATACTCACCAATAGATAAGTTAGTTGTTCGAGAGATAACATGAGCAGAAACTCCTACTTTCATCAAACCCCTTGCTACTTCTATTTTTACCGCTTTTCTGCTTCTTTCCTCACTCAAACGAATAAATTTGGTTAATAAATAAAATACCTCGCTTAATTCTTTATCTTTATAACCCTTTACTAAATTTAATATTTCTTCATCTTCAAAATATCTTTTTTCATTTGGTAGCGTCTCTCCACACACTAGACCTTTAACATTTACTGATAATGCTTCTGCTATAGCATATAATTTCTTAATTGGAATTTTACGACTCCCTTTTTCATATTGCAGTATTGCCCAGTACTTTACACCAACCTTCTCCGCTAAATCCTTCTGAGTATACCCTCTCTCTAACCTCCAATTTTTTACTTTTTGCCCTACCTCACAGTCTAGACTTTTTTCCATACAAAGAACCATACATATAATATTTTCTACTATAGCTCAAAGGCTCCAGATATAATGGTAGACTCTGGAACCTTAAAATAAATGAATTAAAGCCCCCTAAAAGTTTCTTTACTATTTTCACGTACTTTATCTACCCATGAAGACAATTTTTCACTTGGGCTATCAACCTCCTTCATAAGCTGCTTGCTATTCCATATGCCACATCTCATAAAACTTCCCTTTTCTACTGCTTCTTTAAGTTTTACTCCAGCAAAAAGACAATTTTTTCCTATTTCTTCGCCTCTTTCTTGTAATTTAGACCACATTTCCTTATTTTCTACTCTGACTTGTACTTGATCATATTTTTTTACATCGTGGTACAATATAATATCTAGCTTACCAATGCTTGTAGGAAATTCTAATATAATAGAGCTTCCATCTGACATATCGATATAGTTTCTTATACCTCCCTTCTCACTTTTAACCTCAACTGCATCATTGCCAATTTTTAAAATATTACTTCCTAGCTCTCTTTTTGCTTCCAGTATTTTGGCTACCTCTACCTTGCTATCCCCAGAAAATTCTATATACGATGTTGTATTATCTATTTCAACATCTATTAATTCTCCTTCTTGCACAGCACTTTCGCCAGCTTTCTCTAGTTCTTCTAGTCTCTCATCTATATGTGGCTGAACTTCTGGTTGTAGCTCATTATAGATTTCACCTATCAATTTATTCTCCAATAAAGTATCATGAAACTCTGCACCGTTTAGAATTAATTTACGTATTAGCTTTTTACGATCAGCCTTATCAAATTTATGAAAATGTGTGCCCAGTATCACATATTCCGCGAGGCTCCACTCTCCATCATTACATGCATTTAGCCTTGCTCCAGCAGCTAGTGCTTCGTCTACAACCTTGTGCAGTTCATTTGGACTTTTTGCTCTTACCACAGCACTCTTAAACCAGCTCAACTTTTCTGCACTTGGCTTTATTTTTTTCAAAGCTGAAGCAAATGGATTTTTATCTTCTTGATCACTTACAGGTTTTGTGCCATAAACATAGTCAAATCCTTTCCCATAGTTGATTTTGTTTTCGCGAACTTCTCTACCAGGGAAAGGTGCTATTTCTTCAGACTTTTTAGCCTTATTAATTTTGCTTACAAAGGTGGATTGCTCCTTAGTACGACCAATTCCTACAATAGCATTTAACACCTCACCTTTTGATAATCTATCAAGATCAATGTTTAACTCGTAAGTACCTCCTTCTTGATCATCAAAAGGTACAATTATTTTATTAACCATATTAGCCTCCGCTATTAAATATACTTTACTAAGTCTATAACCTACTTTATTATTAATTCAATATATACTTTCTCATTAATTATAAGCAATGATTAATGTGATTGCAAATACTTTCTTCATTCAAGTAGTTAAACAACTCATGAAAATCTTCAAACATCTGCTTTATAACAGTCCTTGCTCTTTAAAGCTAAAATACCCAACACTTGTGATGATAATGTGATCCAGCAACCTAATCCCTATAGTCTGACAAGCTTTAGCCAAGTCTTTAGTTACAGCTTCATCCTCATCAGATGGCTTTAACCTTCCTTCTGGGTGGTTATGCGATATTATTATTGACGTCGCTTTTCTTATTAATGCCTTTCTTGTTACTTCTCTTATGTAAAAAGGTACCTTATCCACTGTACCAGTGAACACTTCTTCCCCCTTTAAACGGCACTTTTGATCAAAATATATTATTTTCATCTTTTCCTCCTCTGAATAACCAATACTCACCCTCAAATATTTTACTATGGTTTCCAAGTTATCCATTACAGGTCCTTTCTTTAACTCTTCTCTTGGTACTCTCTTTGCAGCTTCCTTTAGGCATAAAATTACTGCTACTGTAGAGTCAGTTATCCCTTCTATAGTTTTCAAGTCATCTATTTCCTGGCCTAAAACTCCTCCTATTCCAAAACTATCTATTAGCTTTCTAGCAATAATTCGAGCTTCTTCCCTGTCATGCACTGCACTTAGAAACGTTTCTATTACTTCACGATCAAGTAGTGCTTTAATGTTAAGGACAATAAGAGCAGAACACCTTTAGAATTAGCAGTTGCACATGGTCATTTGCAAGTGGTTAAAATGTTACTGCAGTATAAAAAAGTAGATATGAATGCTAAAGGCAATGATGATTGGACTATACTGCACATTGCTTCACAGGAAAGTAATTTGGAAATGGTAAAATGTCTAGTAGATGAAGGGTCTAATATTAATGCTAAAAATGCCTCTGGATCAAAGCCTATACACATTGCAGCTAGAGAAGGTTATAAAGATACCGTAGAGTTTTTCCTTAGCAAGGGGTTGAGTATTAATGAGCTTGGTACAGCTAACCAGACATTACTACACTATGCTGCAATGAAAGGTCGGTTAGAAGTTGTAAAGTATTTGATAGCACAAGGTGCTGACGTTAATGCTAAAGATACTAATGGCTTAACCCCTATGCATATTGCTGCTAATTTTGGTTATAAAGACGTTATTGAAGTTTTATTAAAAAATGGTGCAGTTTATAACGCTGTTGACAAGCTTTGTAGAAGACCATTAGAAATGACTAACGATAAAGACGTTATCAATCTATTAGCATCAACTGAGAAATTATTTGAGGCTGTAAAACGTAATAGCTCTTCAGAGGTTGAGAATTACATTAAAGCAGGAGCGTTTGTTAATGCCAAAAATGCTGATAGTGTAACACCATTATATTATGCTGCATGGAAGGGCTATGATGGAGTTGTCAATATTCTATTACAAAATAAAGCTAATCCTAATGTGGTTGGTAACAAGGGGTTTACTCCTCTGCATTATGCTGCTAAGTTCTCTCACTTAAAAGTTGTAAAGGCCCTATTATCTAATGGTGCAGTATACAATGCTGTCTCTGACAGTGGGAAAACACCATCAGATTTTACTGTGGATAAAAGTATAACTAGCTTATTTAAACTAGTCAGTGAATCATTTAAAAAGGTTAAAGATGGTAATGCTCAAGTTATTAATGACCTAAATAAGATAAAGGATATTGATACAGTAAAAGCAGTGATGAGTGCTCGTAATAGAGAGAACAAAACGTTAGTAGTTGCTGCAGTACATAGTAACTTTTCAAAAGTCGAGCAGTTGAAGCAGATATCGCAAAGTGACGTATCCGCTCAGATTGATACAGCTTTAGTGCTCTTGAATCAAGGCAATTACCAAAAAGCCTTAAGTATTTTCAGAAGCGCATTTGAAAGAAGAAAAGAAATACTAGGACCAGACAATCCTGGTACTTTAGATATTCAGACATATATAGCCAAAGTGCTATATAAGCAAGGAATTTACCAAGAAGCTTTAAATATGCTTAAAGAGATTTTTCAGAAACAAAAAGAAATGCTGGATTTAAACGATAAGGATACTTTAAGTACAAGAAGTACAATCGCTTTAGTGCTGCATAGACAGGGGAAAGATGAAGAAGCTTTTAATATTTATCAAGAAGTCTATCAGAGACAAAAGGAAATACTAGGGTCAAATCATTCAGATACCTTAAATACTCAGTTTCACATGGCATTAGTATTAGATAAACAGGGAAAATATGAAGAAGCGTTAAATATCAATAGGGCAGTTTTTGAAAAGAGGAAAGAAACACTAGGTACACATGATCTAGCCACTGTGAGTGCCAAAAATAATATAGCAATGGTACTAGCTAACCAAGGTAAATACGAAGAGTCCTTAAAAATCTATAAAGAGGTTTTTGAAAAGAAGAAAATAATTTTAGGTATTAATCATGCTGATACCTTGAGAACGTTACATAACATTGCTGGGGTACTCTTCAATCAAAATAAATATCATGAAGCCTTGAAAGCTTTTCAAGAGGTTTTAAATATCCAGAAAAAAGCTTTACAACAAAATCACCCAGAAACCTTGAATACTCAATACAACATAGCAAATGTACTTTTTGCTCAAGGGAAATGGATCAGCGCACTTAAAGTCTACAGAGAAAGTTTTGATCAAAGAAAAGCTGTTTTTGGACCAAGTCATCCGAGTGTTTTAGATATTTTAAAAAAGATAGAGATGATTAATTTTAGATTTAAGCTTGAGGGTAGCGAAGCATCAGAGGTTCTCCAGCATCTGCAGAAAGATATCAACATTGCTGCTAGTAAAGGTGATATACGAACTGTTCAGCGTCTGTTAAAAGATGGAGCTGATGCCAACGATAAAGATATTGATGGAAGAACACCGTTGCATTACGCTGTTAGCAATGGACACATAGATATTGTAAACATCTTACTAACAAATGGAGCTAATGTTAGTCAAGTTACTAATAAAGGTAATACACCATTACACACTGCTACTTCCAAATGTTACAAAGAAATTGTTGAGGTTCTGTTACAACATATCAGTCGTGATAAATTAAATGACTTTGTTAATGCTAAAACTACTTCTAGTGGTACTACATCACTTCATGTTGCAGCTAAAGGTGGCTCCTTGGAAGTTGTAAAATCTTTATTAAAACATGGTGCAATTTATAACATCAAGAATAAAGAAGGTAAAGCACCACTTGATCTTTCTCGAGACCAAAATATTACTAACCTATTGAAATTAGTAGAAGAGCTGTTTGAGAATGCAAAAAATGGTAATGTTGAAATTATCAGTAAGCTGAAAGCAATAAAACCCGATGAGCGCGTAGCTGTAACAAATGCTCGTGATGATCAAGGCAAGTCATTAGTCCAGGTTGCAGTAATCAATAAACACTTAAACCTTGCAAGTAGATTATTAGAAATATTAAAAAGTCCAGATCAGAGTTTACAAGATGTCAGCGTAGAAAATAGAGTAAAGAGTTTGAATTTATAGCTCTCTTAAATGAAACTCTAATGAGGGTGCCAAGATCTAGATCATTTAGAAAATTATAGTGGGCTTTACATCTTATTAATTATAAATTAACTTACTATCTAATCAATCCCTAAGTCATGTATGAGTAACATTTTGATAATATTAGCAGCAGGAAAGAGCAGTAGAATGAATTCTGAATATTCAAAAGCGTTGCACCAAGTGGGAAATCTTACTCTTTTAGAACATATAATTTCTAATGCAAAATTGCTGAGTCTAAAAAGCTTATCAATTGTTGTTAACAACTCCCTTCTAAAAGATTTAGAAAAGTTTGATACCCTAAAAAGTATAATCGATCAATACAATATAAAACTAATAATTCAAGAAGATATTACAGGTACTGGCACTGCAGTTAAAATTGCTCTAGAAAATCTGGAGGAGTTATCTGATCAAGACATAGTTTTAATACAGTATGGAGACACTCCCTTTATATCTAGTGATACAGTTATGAAAATGACTGATTGTTTAAAGTATAATAATTTAGTTCTTCTTGGATTCAATAGTCAAGATGAACAATATGGAAGATTAGTAATTGATAATTACGGAAATGTTCAAAAAATCCTAAAAAATGGAGATAAAATGCTTCTTGCAAACTCTGGAATAATAGTTTCATATGCTAAAGATCTTTTTACCTTAGTAAAAGAAATAAAATTTAATAATTCGACCAATGAATATTGTCTTAATGATATAGTACCCATTGCAGCAAACAATAACTTGAGTGTAGGTTATGTAGTTTCTGATGAAAGAGAAGCAATGGGAGTAAATAATAAAGAGGATTTGATTAAAGCCGAACACTATTTTCAAAAAAAAAGGCGGCCAACTTTTCTTTCATAACTACATTTTCTTATTCATTAATTTAAGTTGACATTTGTTTTATACTGGTTTTATAATAGCTTTTGATTCTTACTTGTAAGATAATTGGTACGACAAATTTTCCTAGTTGTAGTGAGAGGGTATACATGGGGATATTAATAACAGGTGCTGAAGGTTTGATAGGGTCAACCTTGGTGAAAAAGTTAGAAAACCAGGGCCATGAAGTAATAAGCTGTGATATTAGGTTTCACAACAATCCACTCAGTTTTTTTTCAGAAGATATAGTACCACTACTTGCTAAGTGTACAGGAATTATTCATCTGGCTGCAATTTCTCGAGTTATACATGGTGAACTTTATCCTGAACTGTGTAGAAAAATTAATGTTGATGGTACAATGCAGTTTTTAGGGTTATGTAAGTCACTTTCAAATAAACCATGGTTTATATATGCAAGTAGTAGGGAAGTCTATGGAGAGCAGAAGGAACTGCCAGTTACAGAATCTGCTAGTATCGATCCAATAAATAATTATGCCAAAGGTAAAGCATTTATTGAGGAACAAATAACAAGTTCAAAAGATTTTAATGTAGCAATATTACGCTTTTCAAATGTATACGGTGGTTTACTAGATCATAACAGTAGAGTAATTCCTGCACTCTGTATTAATGCATTAAGAGGTGATCCAATTAAAATAGAAGGTAAAGAATGTGTTTTTGATTTTACCTATTTGGATGATGTTATAGAGGGTATATGCTTAACTGTTAAATATTTACAAAGCGAAAAATCTTCTCTTCCTGCTATTCATCTTACTACTAATAGCCCATGTACTTTAGAAAACTTAGCAAAAACAATATTAAAAGTCACGAAAAGTGATTCTAGAATTGATTTTTATCCTCCAAGAAATTTTGACGTAACTAAGTTCTATGGTGATTTTACTAGAGCTAAAGAGCTACTTGGTTGGTCTCCAAAACATTCATTAGAAGTAGGATTAAGTAAATTTATAAAAAGTCTACAAAACAATACACAAGAATATCCTAACAATATAGATATGGTAATATATGAAAATATTAAAAGTTATTCATGGTTACCCTCCTTATTATAGTGCTGGTTCAGAGGTTTATAGCCAAACTCTTGCTCATGAACTAGCAAATAACAATGAGGTACAAGTATTTACTAGGTATGAAAATAGCTTTTTACCTGATTTTTATTACACTACAGTCCTAGATCGTAGTGATTCTCGAATCTTACTGCATTTAATTAATATACCCATAGCTAAATATCGTTACAAATTTATCAATGAAGAAGTAGATATACAATTTAAAAGAGTAATAGATAACTTTCAGCCAGATCTTATACATTTTGGTCATCTTAATCATCTATCAATTACTTTACCAGAAATTGCTTTTAAAGAAAATATACCTACAATTTTTACGCTACATGACTTTTGGTTAATGTGTCCAAGAGGAAGGTTTATTCAACGCAATTCTGAAGATTTGTTACGGCTTTGTGATGGACAAAAGGATCAAAAATGTGCAACCCAATGTTACAAAGGATATTTTACAGGAGATAAAGAATTCCTGAATTTAGACATAAATTATTGGGAACAATGGGTTGCAACTAGAATGAAGCACACAAGGAAAATAATAGACTATATAGATTACTTTATTTCCCCATCGAAATTCTTGATGGATAAATTTACTCAGGATTTTAATGTTCCGATAAACAAAATTTCTTATCTTGATTATGGTTTTGATCTCAATCGTCTTAAGAATAGAAATAGAGCACAAGAAAAAGAGTTTATTTTCGGTTATATTGGTACTCATACTCCCGAAAAAGGTATTGATCTATTATTGAAAGCTTTTTCTCACTTATCATCTAAAGTAAAACTTAGAATTTGGGGAGCAGCAAGAGAAGAAACTAAAGCCTTAAAAGCGATTGCCAATCAGTTTTCACCTGTTGTTAAAGAAAGAATAGAGTGGATGGGAAGTTATGATAATAAGAATATAGTTACTGACGTATTTAATAAAGTTGATGCAATAGTCGTTCCTTCAATTTGGGGTGAAAATTCACCGTTAGTAATACATGAAGCACAGCAACTTAGAATACCAGTTATAACAGCCGATTATGGTGGCATGGCAGAATATGTAAGAGATGGACTATTGTTTAAGCACAGAGATGCAAGTAGTTTATCAGAAAAAATGCAAGTCCTATCTACAAATCAGGAGTTATACAATAAACTTACCCAAAAAGGCTATCCTTATACTAAAAATGGAAATATACCTTCTATAAGTGAGCATACTGAAAAACTTAACAAGATTTACCGTAATGCTATTGAAAAGAAAGGCAAATCAGTAGCTGTTAAACCCGGTCCTTGGAGAATTACTTTTGATACTAATCCAGATTACTGCAATTTTTCTTGTATAATGTGCGAATGTTTTTCACCATACAGTAAAGTTAAAGAAGAGAAGAAAGCTAAAGGAATAAAACCTAAGATACTATCAATAGAAACTATCAGAAAAGTAATTAAAGAAGCAGCTGGTACACCTTTAAGGGAAATCATTCCTTCTACTATGGGTGAGCCTTTAATGTACAAAAGCTTTGATGAAATAATCAATTTGTGCCATGAGTTCGGCCTGAAGCTTAACCTCACGACCAATGGTTCTTTTCCCATTAAAGGAGCTAGAAAATGGGCTGAACTATTGGTACCAATTTTATCTGATGTTAAGATTTCCTGGAATGGGGCAACTAAAGAAACTCATGAAAGAATCATGAAAGGTTCAAAATGGGAAGTAGTGACAGAAAACTTAAAAACTTTCCTTGAAGTTAGAGATAAATACTTTAGCGATACAGGTGAAAGGTGTACCGTTACTTTACAATTAACATTTTTGGAAAGTAATTTACATGAACTCTATGACATAGTTAAGATGGCCATAAAAAATGGCATAGATAGAGTTAAAGGACATCATCTTTGGGCACATTTTGAGGAAATTAAGGATCTATCTATGAGAAGAGATGAGTTAGCAATTAGTAGATGGAACACGGAGGTGAGAAGGTTATACGAACTTAGAGATAATATGCTATTGCCAAATGGTAAAAAGATAAAATTAGAAAATTTCACAATCCTTTCTCAAGAAGGTATTAAGGATTTGGCTCCAGGTGGTCAATGCCCATTTTTAGGTAAAGAAGCATGGATAAACAATGAAGGAAAGTTTAGTCCTTGCTGTGCTCCA
Source organism: Wolbachia endosymbiont (group A) of Norellia spinipes (assembly GCF_964273535.1). Taxonomy (NCBI): domain Bacteria; kingdom Pseudomonadati; phylum Pseudomonadota; class Alphaproteobacteria; order Rickettsiales; family Anaplasmataceae; genus Wolbachia; species Wolbachia endosymbiont (group A) of Norellia spinipes. The sequence goes on along the minus strand of NZ_OZ187006.1, from coordinate 161,813 downwards.
GATGAACTCCGTAAGACATTAGGAAATTTTGGTAATGTTAATGAGGTTAAACTCGAGGAAATATGGCAGAGTAGTGAGTACCTAAGCTTACAAAAGAATTATTTAAATTATAAATTATGCAAAACATGCAACATGAGAAAACCTTTGATCAATTAATCAAAGATAATCTTAAATCTATTAAAATTTCACCGTGTGAGAGTTTTCACGAATTACTAGGAAATCCTTTGTATGAAAATAGGTTTATAAAGGCTGGTAAATTTCATGAGCCCGGTCTTGCACCGGTTTATGATCAGACAGGTGCTTATCATATCAATGTAAGAGGAGAAGCAGTTTATCATCATAGATTTCTAAAAACTTTTGGATTCTACTTCAATAGAGCAGCCGTAGAAGATGATACAGGGTGTTACCATATTGATTCATCTGGATGTAGAGTATATAAACAGTCGTATCAATGGGTTGGAAATTATCAGGAAGATGCTTGTATAGTTAGAAGACATGATAAATGTTTTCATATTAATTTAAATGGCAACAGGATTTATCAGGAGGAATATGATTATGTTGGAGATTTTAAGGATGGTATCGCTGTAGTCTATAAGGATGGTAAAGCTACACATATTAATCATCATGGAAAGTTAGTACATAATAAATGGTATAAAAAACTTAATGTTTTTCATAAAGGATATTCTATTGCAGAAGATCAACATGGTTGGTTTCATATAGATATTAATGGTAATCCTGTTTACCAGCAGAGATTTAAAATGGTAGAAGCATTCTATAATGGCATGGCAAAAGTTGAAACTTTTGAAGGTGTGTTAGGACAAATCGATATTACCGGAAATGTAAAGTTTAGTATTTTTGATTTAGGTAAAGAATCTCAAGTGCATAGGATTTCTGCAGAACTTTCAGCCTTTTGGAAAACGTACCTAACAAGCGTTGCTATTGAACTTGATTTGTTAAATATTTTACCTGCAACTATGCCGGTTTTATCTAAAAAGTTAAACATTATCGTACCAAATCTAGAAAGGCTGTTAAGGGCGTTGTGGGAAGTAGGGTTTATTGATTATGATAAGAACAACGACTTGTGGCAACTATCATTAAAAGGTAAGTGTTTTAAGGAAATACCATTTTTGCCAAAAGCATCAATAATGTGGGCGAGAGTTGCCGCTGAAAAGAATTGGTTAAAGATTGCCGATATACTAAAACAGAAGTCAATCTCTTCATTTGAATCTTTTAAGGAAAGAGAAGCATCAGAAGATAAGAAAATAGCGTTTTACCAAGCATTGCTAGGATATTCTAGGTTTGATACTAAAGAGTTTAATTCTAGGATTAATATAGATGGTGCTAAGAATATATTGCTATTTGGTGTACACTCTTTATTTCTTGCTTATTCTGATATACACAATAAAGGTTCCATAGGCCTATATAACGAACATAAAGTGCCAAGACAGTTAGTAGAAAATTTAAAAGTCAAACTTATAACTCAGGAAGAACTATCAGCTACAAATTATGAATTAGGTGTCTTTTGCCGCTTTCTACAGCATTATGATGATGATAAAGTATTATCTTATTTAAAATTGGTCAAAGGAATATCTCGTATTTTATTGATAGAAACTATTTTAGATTACCGCTCTCCAGCTGGAGGCTCTGTAGATATTAATGTAATGGTTGAAACAGGAGGTAAACTAAGAACATTAAGCGATTGGGAAAAAATACTCAAACAAGTAAAAGGATTCAAAATTTTTGCTGTTATACCTTTAGCAGATTACTTATCAGTTATTGATGTCAGGTGTTAATCATATGGAAACATTACAAAAAAATGGTTTTTTTATTATCAAAAATCTGGTTCCTTTAGAGCTAATAACTCAGTCTTTAAGTGATATAACAAATAAGATATCAAAGCTATCCCAAGAACTAAGTGTTTCAACTTCTGACTACTTAAACTGTACCGGCAGATGGGGCACGTCATCTCAAGTAACTAGAATTATCTCTCAAGCATTAGATAAAATTATTAAAAATTACCTTGAAAAATCACTTCAGTGTCAGATACTGCAGAAAAAATCAAATGTTATATGTAAAACTGCTGATTTAATAGATGCAGTTCCCTTCCATCAAGACATCTCCTATAGTTTTAATGATCCTTACCACTTTTCCGTTTGGTTAGCTTTGAATAATGTCAGTGAAACTTCAGGTGCACTACAAATTATAGAAAACAGTCATAAATGGGAAATACAGCCTTTAGTTGATTTTTGGTACCCATATTTTTTTGATCAGCACTCAAATAACCGAGAAAATTACAAAATTAAGTCACTACCTATTTCAGCAGGAGATGCAATAGTTTTTGATTCCCGGTTATGGCATGGTAGTGATAAGAATACAGATGCTAAAGATAGATTTGCTTATGTAACAAGGTGGATTATAAAAGATCAAGACCTTCCCTATGTGCCAAAACCTCAGCCTTCAGTTTTTGGTATACTCAATTGTGGTGAGTTAACAGAATCTATACTGAGAGAATGCTTGTCATTGTTTGGCTACCAGGAAAGTATAAAAGCAAAAAACATGGAAGAACTTATCAAGAGCTGGTTAGCCTTTATTGCAGACACAACTAAAAATATCTCTGAGATCGACACTACTGAGGCTAAGCGAGATTTATATAAGCTGCTTATTCTAAATCAAGCATCAGCACTACATGATGCTGGAGACATCTCAGGAAAAATATACAAAAATTTATGGTTTTCACTACTTGTATTTCTCAATAAAAAAGTCAAAGTAGTGGAGCTAGCATTGTAAATGAACAGAAGTAGAGTTGATAGCTTCAAATGTGTATTGATGTTCATCTTGAATATAGTATCTAAATTCAAGCTTAATGTACTTATAATGTCTTTAGTTGCTCTGGTGGTAGCTGTTGATTTGTCTTTTAGAAAGTATTTAGTAAAAAATATTCTAGATACAGCTGTAAAATATCAGGAAGGTAATGTAATTGAAAATCTTTTATTACCTGTAAGCGCTTATCTTGGCATGGCATTACTTATCACTACTGCTTTTAGATTCTATGGCTATTTTGTTGACATTCGAATGTTTACCTTAATGCGTCAAAAAATAGCTGATATATCTTTTTGTAGGCTACTCCAACAAGACCATTCCTATTATCAGAACAATTTATCTGGAAGCTTAGTACATAAGGTCAGTAGCTTAATGGATAGTGTGATAGAGTTAATAAGATTGCTTATAGATTGTTTTTTCGGTTACAGTATAGCATTAGTCTTAGCTATTTATACCTTATCATTAGTAAACATAAAGTTTGCAATCGCTACATTCACTTGGGTAAGCATTTTTATTTTAGTCTCGATTTTCAGCTTTCGTGTACTTACTGAACTAGCTGATAATTACTCTAAACAAAATTCAAAAGTAATAGCTAGTATAGCAGATAGTATTTTAAATGTTATATCAGTAAGGTTATTTTCTCAGCAAGCACATGAGAGACACAAATTTTTTCAAATATGCAAGAAAAGAACTATTGCAGAGAGAAAATTACAATGGGCATACTTTTGGCTTTGGTTTATATATGGCTATTCATTTGATATACTCCAAGCAGTAAACTTGTATTTTTTAATTCATGATTATCAATTGAACAAGATCGCAATAGGAGATATTGCCCTTGTACTTGGAATTAATATATCGATTATAGAGTTTCTTAACCATCTAACTAGAAATCTTACCCAATTTTCTACTCATTTCGGCAAAGTTTCAGATGCATTGCCAATCTTGAATACCGTACCAGAAATTCAAGATAAGGAAAATGCTAAAGAATTAAATTTATTAAGTGGAAGAATAACGTTTAACAATGTTTCTTTTTCTTATGAAGGTCAGGAGCCATTATTTCAAGATTTCTCAGTTACCATTAATCCTTGCGAAAAGGTAGGTCTAGTTGGTTATTCTGGAGGTGGTAAATCTACTTTTATAAACTTAATCCTAAGGCTATTTGATGTTAAAAAAGGTAATATAGAGATTGATAATCAAATAGTATCAGAAGTTACACAGAGTTCTTTGAGGCAACAAATATCTGTAATACCTCAAGACCCATTGTTATTTCATGATACTATTTTAGCAAACATCATATATGGTAGACTTCAATCTACTATCGAAGAAATAATGAGAGCTGCAAAGCTGGCTGGTATTCACGATTTCATTATGACTCTACCAGATCAATATGGAACTACAGTCGGAGAAAAAGGCATCAAACTATCTGGAGGAGAAAGACAAAGAATAATAATAGCAAGGGCATTTTTAAAAAACGCTCCAATATTATTTCTTGATGAACCAACTAGTCAGTTAGATTCTATAACAGAAAAAACAATTCAAATGAGTTTATTTAAACTGATGCAAAATAAAACTACGATTACTATAGCACACCGTATTTCTACACTTTTACACATGGACCGAATTCTAGTATTTAACAAAGGAAAAATTGTCCAAGATGGTAAACATGCTGAACTAGTTTCTAAGCAAGGTCTTTACAAGGAACTTTGGAATGCTCAAATTGGTTGTTTGAATGGCAAAAAATAAGATGGAAAAAATTATTGATCTGAGAAGTGACACTACAACTCTGCAGAGCTCCAACGTTATACATGCAATAAGTAATGCAACTGTTGGAGATTTTGCTTATGGTGAAGACAAAAGCTGTAATGACTTATCAGAATATTGCAAACAATTATTCAAAGTAGAAGAGGCATTATTTGTAACCAGCGGTATGCTTGCAAATAGATTAGCCATTGCCAGTCAAACAAGTCCTGGTGATGAACTAATAACTCATTATAATTATCACGTTAATTTTTTCGATAGTGCAGGCAATGCAAAAGTAAATAATATCGTATTTAATTGTATTAGAAATAATAGCGGAATCTTAGATGTTGCTGAAGTAGAATGTGCTATTAATTCTAAGCCGAGGTATAAAATTTTTGCTCAGGTGAGTCTTGTTTCTATAGAAAATAGTATAAATGGGTTTAATGGTAAAATTTATCCTTTTGAAAAACAAGTCGAGTTATATCACTTTTTAAAAGCTCACAATGTAAATCTTCATTTAGACGGTGCAAGAATATTTAATGCTCATATCGAAACAAATATTGCTTTAGCAGATTATGCTAAATATGTGGATACAATGAGCTTTTCTTTTACTAAAGGACTTGGCGCTCCTTTTGGTTCAATGCTTATGGGTAAAAGAGAGATAATTGAAAGGGCTAAAAAGCTACAGGTTTGGCTAGGTAGTGGTTATCATCAGATAGGGTATTGTGCTAATGCAGCAAAGTATGTACTACAGAACAATATTTCTAGGCTTAAAGAAGACAATAAACTCGCCAAACTGTTTGCAGACAAGATTAAGGAAATTCCACACATAAAACTGGTACTACCTTATCCAGAAACTAATATAGTAAGCTTTAGTATAAAAGCACTAAATGTAACTAATGAGGTTTTCTTGAGTAAGTGCCAAGCTTATGGTTTATTACTTTTTCCTTGGCTCGAGTCTCATATAAGAGCAGTTACCCATCTTGGCACAAAGGAAACAGACATCATGAAAGCTGCTGAAATTATAAAGGAGGTTGTGTTAAATTTAATATGAGAATAAAAATAGATTTCTTTAGCGATTCAAACACTGACCCTTCAGCTAAAATGAGGGAAGCGATGGCTAAAGCAAAAGTTGGAAACGAAGCTGCATGTGAAGATCCAACTGTGAACGAATTAGTGGCAACCGCATGTAAAATATTAGGTAAACCTGCAGGAATCTTTTTGATTTCAGGAACAATGTCCAATGTAATTGCTTATAAAGTACACATTCAAAGACCTGGTGATTACTTGCTGCTTGATGAAACTTCACATCCGCTCATAGTACAATCTGGCTTGATCGCAGCCCAGGCACATGCCACTCCTTTGCCAATCAAAGGTACGAGAGGAATATTTACTGGAGAACAAATTGTTGAGTTTATTACTCGTCCTAGTTTAAGAAATATTCCGAGAGTTGGGCTTGTTTCTATCGAACAAACGACAAATTTTGGTGGTGGAGCTGTGTGGCCTTTAGAATATATTCAAGAGATCTCAAGTCTCTGCAAAGAGAATGACGTATTCACTCATTTAGATGGAGCAAGACTGTTCAACGCTTGTGCTCATACTAAAATATCTCCAAAAGAGTATGCAAGTTATTTTGATTCGGTATTCATTGATTTTAGTAAAGGATTAGGTGCTCCAATGGGCGCAATATTGCTTGGAAGTGAAGAGTTTATTGAAAAAGCTTGGTACTATAAGTTTCAAATTGGCGGAGGTATGCACCAAGCTGGCATTATTTCAGCTGCATGTTTATATGCTCTACGTAATAATGTAAATTCTTTAGAAGAAGATCATAAAAAAATGCAGCACCTTATAGAAGGCCTAGACTCCATAGATCAAGTTATAATTGATATTGACCTATACAAAACTAATATAGCGTATTTCTCATTACGTAATAATTGTATATCTACTCAAGAATTAATAAACGTACTAATAACAAATTATGGAATTAGAATGGCTAACATCAAAGGTAAAATCAGAGCTATAACACATAGAGATATAAGCTATGAAGATATTAATATTACTGTATCTGCTATAAGAAAGATACTAAGTAAGTAATTTTCTGCACTAATTGTTTGCAAACTTCTTGTCAAATAATATTATACCAATATAGTATTATGCTGGCATCTGCATAGAGCTATTTGGGAATAGGTGTGAACTTTGTCTTCTTTCAATATTTACTATTCTTCTTTGGATATATGCTGCTTTATTTATCAAGACAAAGTATACCAATTGCTCTACCACTGTTAATAGATACTGACCATGTAAAATTAAGCTATTTTTTTGCCTGCTTTTCTTTTTTTTATGGAGTATCAAAATTCGTTAATGGAATAGTCATGGACTCCAAAAATAATCCACTATTTATGTTTGGGCTATGCAATATTGCAACTGGATTATTAACCATTGGTATAACTTTATCATATAATAATCTAACTTTATTACTGTTAACATTAATATTATTAGCTTGGACACAAGGGTTAGGTTGGCCAGCTATTACCAAGTTTATGGTTACAAACTCTAGCCTCTCTTCAATTGCATCATCATGGGGAGTTATGAGCGCATCTCAGCAACTTGGTTCTTGTATTACTTTAATTGTATTACCAAGTATAATAAAAATGTATGATGCAAAGAGTGCATTTTTGTACTCTGGTCTCTTATGCTTACTTTTTGGAATTTATATAATATTAAAAGCATATTACAAAGAAAGTGCCAACTTTACTACCTATTATAAAGTGCATAAATCTCAAATAGGTATCAAGGTAACAAGTTCCATATGGTTTCTATGTTGTGCTACTTTTTTTGCTTATATTATAAAAATGGGAATCTTCTTTTGGTTTCCTATAATTTTAAGGGATAAATTACAAATTTCTCTTGTACAATCCTCACTAATAACAGGTGTATATGATTTAGGTGGAATCCTTGGAACTTTAATCACAGGAAGAATTAGTGATATGTACTTCTTTCAAAATAGAAGCTTGCTGGCATTACTTTACATGTTGGGTATAGCACTCACTTTTATTGCAATGAACTTTGGTCAAAACATAATTCTTATGAACCTTGGTGCAATCTTATCAGGATTCTTTATATTTGGAGTTCAAGTACTGACAGGTGTTATAGCTGTAGAAATTGCTTCACAAAATAATGTATGTGCAATTGTAAGCTTAACAGGATTATTTGGGTATATTGCAAGTTCAATATTTTCATGCGTGCTCTTAGGAGTACTTGTTAAGCACTGTGGTAACAGTATTATGTTTTCATTTTTTTCCATTTGCTCTGTTGTTGCACTCGTTTGCTTTTCCATATTATCAAGCAAAGACCTTAAAAAACTAAGTAAAGCGGTGTAAAAAATATTTCTCAACAGTTAAACTTTATAGATAGATTTTTTACCCAAGGAATAAACATGGTAACCATATCTTAGTAACAGCTCGCTATCTAATAAATTACGGAAATCAAAAACATTAGGTGCAGTCATAATACTCTTTAAACTTGCAAAATCTTGATTTTTAAATTCTTTCCACTCCGTTAACAATAACAAGGCTTCCGCGTCCCTTGCAGCCCCTATAGCATTGTCCGCGTACTCTATATCCTTTAGAACTTGCCTAGCATTATCCATCCCCATTGGGTCATATGCAGTAATTTTAGCCTTGTTATTCACTAACAATTGTGCAATATCTATAGCTGGGCTATTTCTTACATCATCAGTACCAGACTTAAAAGTTAGCCCCCATATTGCTATTTTTTTATTTTGGACTCCATTTAATAGATATTCTACCTTTTTAGCAATGTTTGTTATATGATTATAGTTAGATTCCTTAACTGAATTTAAAATTTGTAGCTTGACATTGTGATCTTCAGCAAGCCTTATTAAGGCCGATAAATCTTTAGGAAAACATGATCCTCCAAATCCTGGACCAGCTTTGAGAAACTCCTTACCTATTCTATGGTCCATTCCCATACTGTTAGCTAAAAGGTCAATGTCTGCTCCTAATAGCTCACATAAACCTGCCATCTCATTGATAAAAGCAACCTTTGTTGCTAGAAAAGCATTAGAAGCATATTTAATCATTTCAGCAGTAACTGTATCAGTGACCATTAACGGAATATTCTTATCTATAAATGATTTATATATAACTTCTAGTTTTGCCCTAGCTAGCTTAGTTTTTACTCCTATTATTATCCTATCTGGGTATAAAAAATCTGATACTGCAGAGCCTTGCTTGAGAAACTCTGGATTAACCCCCAAATCAAAGTTATAGCCCTTATTAGATAAATAATTATATATATTTTCTGCAGTACCAGGAGGAACAGTTGACTTTATCACTATTAAGCAATCTTGATTAACTCTCTCAGAAACTTCACTTACTGCATTATATACATTCTTTAAATTTGCATTTCCTAGGGAGTCTGATGGAGTATCTACAGTTATAAATACTACTTCTGTATTGGGATTTATTTGAAAATACGAATCGAAAAATCTTATCCTTTGTGACTTTATATTATTCTCTAAATAATCTGCTAATCCAGGTTCATATAGAGGAATGTTCCCTGATTTCAAAAGTTCAATCTTCTCAGTATTTATGTCAATGCAATCAACTTTATGGCCCTGCTCCGATAACATTGTACCAGATACTAATCCTACATACCCTACTCCTATAATAGTTATGTGCATTTTATTATCACCTTAAAAATATAGCTTAGCATCTAAAATAAATACCATTAACAATTATAAACTTTTGTTGTTACACTATTTTTCTTAATTGCCTTACCTTCCGAATAAGCTATAAATAAGGTTGATGGTATTAATATCAAAGTACCATATAAAGCACTTTTATCAGGTAATTCATTAAATATAACGTATGCTACTATTGCAGAAATTATTAGCTCTATGTACCTATAAGGTGCAAGTGCAGTAGCATCAGTAAGAGTAAAAGCTTTTAACATAAAGAGCAAAATTAGATTTGAATTAATTCCCAAAATCAGCAGTAATACTAATTCCAACAAGGAAGGCATATGCCAATAAAATAACAAAGGTGGAGTAGAAAAAACAGTTGTCATTAGAGCTGAATAAAATAACATACTTATTACTGACTCTTTTATCACAAGTTTCTTATTAAGTATGTCTAATATAGCAAAGATTAATGCAGATACAATAAAAATAAGAATTTTAGGATTAAAGTCTTCACTATGAGCTTTGATAGTAATAGCAATACCAACAAAACCAATAATAGTTACTATCCATCTTTGCCAAATTATATTTTCGTTTAGTAAAGGGATTGCAAGAAATATAACAAATAATGGTATAGAAAAACTTATAATCGTTGCAGTTACTATGGGGAAAGTACTCAATCCATAGGTCCATAAGACCATTCCACAAAACAACAGTGTTCCTCTAGTTATTTGAATAGATATTTGACTTGTTTTAAAAGCTTCTATTCCATAGTAAAACATAAAAGGTACAAGGGTAATAGTGGTAAACAGAAAGCGGAAAAAAATTATTTCAAAACTCTGAAGATGTAAACTTAGATATTTTGATATAGTATCATTAGCTACACTACTAAGTAAGCTAAGTATAAACCAGATAACCCCAAACAAATAAGCTCTCAATCTGTAATCCATAAAGCTTCTGATTTAATAGATACGATGTACTCATATAATTTTACTACAAAACTAATAATATAAAAGTTTTCTGATGTACGTCCCCAGAATGTGATCGTAAGGGTCCATTATAAATAATTCGGGAAATTTCGTCTCTGTAGACATATTAAGAACTACGTAACGAATGTTTATATTTGTGAGTAATAGTAAGGTTCAAGGTAAGGAAAATGCTAGTGAGGTAAAGTAGAATAACGTTGATTTGATAATTTAAGCTCATCTTCCCTCTTGCTACATCTCTCTTTAAATATCTCCTCTTTTGCAGCAGGTCTATAGAATTATACAGAGTATTTTATCTTCCAATACAGGCAATCTTGACGTTCTTCCATGGCATTTCTTCTGTTCTTGAACTTTTTCCCACTCTGGGCGCACTTTTTCTACAACCTTTTCGAATTCTTCTATTTTCAAACCTGTTACATCTCGAAAATTTCTCGGATGTTCTTTTAGATTATGGTAGTTTAAGCTCATCTTCCCTCTCTATTCTCTTGCTATACCTCCCTATTTTATAACCATTCCTACTCTTTTGCAGCAGGTTTAAAGAAATACTAAAGGCAAAAGATACGCTTGCGTAGTTCGAAAGCTTTCTATAGGATAAGTCTCACCTGATTTACAAATAGAATTGTTATGTTAGATGTTTGCTATTTATTCTTAAGCTCATTTTAACAGCATTTTGCTTTTTTTAGTATGCAGGGGTTTTCTAGGAATTATCCTATTGAATTCTATGATATTATTTTTTGTAACATTGTTATACATATCATGAAACTGAAGGTATTTTATTATCTTCAATCTGTGCAGATTAAACGACAACAGTATTACGTGATTGGCGTCTTATTTTTAATTTTTTGCACTATGTGCACCTTATGTCTTCACAACCTTTCTGGGTTTTTACCCATATAAGCTGAAACGCGCTTACAAAGCGTTTAAGACAGTATAGAACGCCGATTTGCAGGATTAGAGAGTGACAACTAGCTAACACGGGATATCTTTTGCCTTTTTTTCTGCTTAGTAAATTTCTTAAATATTAAAGCTAAGGTTAGTTGCACTTAAAAGCAGCTAAATTGCAGTGTTTAAGACTTAAAAAAACGCCAATACTGAAAATAAACAGTGACCGGGGTTTCTTTTGCCTTTTTTTTATTTGCTTGATATTTATAATAGACCCACACCATCACACTCTGGGACCATACAAGAGAAGGCTACTCGGATGACAGGGAGGAACGGTTGTCGGTAAACTTAGAGCTATAATAACTATTTGCCTTTTTTCTATGCAAGAAGTCTATTGATAAGTCCGTTACAATACAGTATTATAAATAATATAAACCAAGTGTTACTTAGAGCATGGGGATTTTTTTTGAATTTTTGGGAAAGATGCTAGGTAAGGTTTTTCCTGCCAAAACAGTAAGCTCTTTTTTGGGAATAGGATATTTACCAGGTTGGCAGAACTATTGGTCTTCTTTTTTAATATTATTTATTGTCGATGTTATATTGATTTTTACATATGGAGGCGAATATTTACTATATAAAATGCCAAATTCAGGAATAGTTGTAGCTGCTGTTTTTACAAAATTGGCAATAGTTATGTTAGTAATACAATTAATTGGAATATTTATTTTTCATGCTCAGGACCCTTCAGCAAACAGTGGTGAAGAAATAGTAATACAAATAGCGTCAGGGCAAGTATTGACTGTAGCACTTTCAATGCCAGCAATAATGTCAATTTATTATACTGTAAGTAAACTCTATGGGAGTATATGTAAGCAGATGTTTCAATGCCCATTTTGGTTTAATGATTTTATGCACTTTTTCTTTTTTCTTATGATACCTTACGTATTTTTTAATGTCGTAGAAGTGATAAAACCATGGCCAATAAGTTCAATACAACTCAGCTATAATAATGCAATTTCAATTACATTTGAGGGGATTTTTCACACATTTTATGCGGTGATTTTACTGTATTTAACAGCATTTATATTCTGCGATTTAACTATGCATGATGCAATTGTCCTAAATAAAAGCATAATTCAGTATGTGAGGGAAAGTTCAGCAGTTTTAGGTGATTATTTACATAGTGCTGCAAAAAAAATAAATATTGAATAGTACTTATTTATTTATATATTTAGTATAAAAAGTGTGCAATTTGTGTGAATTTACAAAGTATAATAAAAGAGTTGCAAGATTTTTGGGCTGGTGAAGGGTGCGTTATACTTCACCCATACACATCTGAAGTTGGTGCTGGTACATTACATCCTGCAACAATTATGTCTGCAATTGATACAAAACCGACAAAAATTGCATATCTACAACCAGTAATTAGGCCAGCAGATGGACGCTATAGTGATAATCCTAATCGCTTGTATCAACATCACCAATATCAAGTTATAATAAAGCCATCTGGTAATAATTTACAAAACGTCTATTTAGATAGCTTAAAAGCTCTTGGCATATCTACAGAAAAATATGATATTAAGTTTATTGAAGATGATTGGGAAAACCCAAGTGTTGGTGCATCAGGACTTGGATGGGAAGTTACATGCAATGGAATGGAAGTAACACAGCTTACTTATATACAGCAAGTTGGAGGGATTGACTGCAAGATGATTCCTGGTGAGGTGGCATATGGGTTGGAACGTTTAGCAATGTGCATACAAGGTGTAGATAATGTTTACGATATAACTTGGAACGATAACGGTGTAACTTACGGAGATATTTTTAAACAAAGAGAATATGAATTTTCTTATTTAGCGTTAGATTATTATGATACTAAAGTGGTACAGCAGCAATTTGAAGATACGGAAAAATTATGTAAGTTCCTTATTGAAAAGGAGCTACCAATTGCAGCTTATGACCAATGTATTAAAACTAGTCACCTACTTAATCTGCTTGATGCAAGAGGTGTGCTTGGTGTCAATGAACGTACAGCGCATATTGGTAGAGTTAGAGAGCTGACAAAAAAATGTTGCGAATTGTACATGAGTAAATAGCGTATGTCGTTGCAGTTGTTATTTGAGTGCCTTTCAGAAGAAATACCATCGAGAATGCAGAATGTAGCTGCAACTCAAGTTAAGAGCTGTATTGCCAATGTTTTTAACAAAAATAATGTAAAATTTACATCAATGGAGGTTTTTGTAACGGCACGTCGCATTACCCTATTTGTTGACAACATAAATGCTTTGGAGCTAAAGGATTCCAATAACGAAGTTAAGGGACCAAACATTAACGCACCAAAAAGTGCTATCGAAGGTTTTTTAAGAAAATATCAGAAAAATGAAGAAGATTTGCTCGTTCGAAAAGTAAATAATGAGGATTTTTACTTCATTAAAAGAGAAAGCTGCTCATTTAACATCAGAGAATTCCTCAAAAATCAACTGGAGGAAATGCTCAAAAACTTTTCTTGGTTGAAGAGCATGAGATGGGGCGAAGGAAAAGAAAGGTGGGTTAGGCCAATTAAAAACATTTTATGCATTTTAAATGACGAAATAATACCTGTGTCTTTTGCAGGGATCACAGCATCTAACACAACATATGGCCATCGATTTCTCTCAAGTGATGCGACGTTAACTATTAAAGCACCTAAAGACTATTTTGAATTGCTAGAAAAAAACAGCGTAATTCTCCAGCTGGACAAAAGAAAGCAATTTATACTAGATCAGATTAATAAATTCACAAAAGAGCAGAATTTACAACTTGAGAAAAATGATTATTTACTAAATGAATTGACAGGGCTTATAGAGTGGCCAATCGTACTGTTTGGTGAAGTGAATCAAGAAAAGTCATTTGGATTACCGAAGGAAGTAATTCTTAGTATAATTAATACGCAGCAAAAATATCTTGCTTTAAGTAATGGAAAGAGAATTTCACACTTTGTCACTGTTGTCAACGTCAACAATGGTGAAGTTGTTAAAGGACACGAAAGAATATTAGAAGCACGTCTTGCTGATGCACAATTTTTGATATCTCAGGACAAAAAGGAAGATCTGGATCATTATGTCAAAAAATTGGGTTCGATATTATTTCATGCTTTTCTTGGCAGCGTGGGGGAAAAGGTGAAGCGTATTACGTCTCTGTCAAAGTATATAGCTATATTTATTCCACATGCTTCGCTGATAAAAGTTGAACGTGCTGCATATTTGGCAAAAGCTGATTTGGCAACATCGATAGTAAGAGAGTTTCCAGAATTACAAGGAGTAATGGGTGGATATTATGCTTCTTATTTTCAAGAAGATAGAGAAATAGTGGAAGCTATAACTGAACACTATAAGCCAATCGGGCCAGAGCAGGAGTGTCCTAAATCCCCTTCAGCAATTGCTGTGTCAATTGCAGACAAAGTGGATAGCTTAGTTGGTTTAATTGCAGCAGGTGAGAAAATCTCTGGTTCGTATGATCAGTTTGGTTTGCGGAGAATGACAATTAGTATAATTAGAACAATACTTGAAAATAATTTGCATATTCCAATTAGGCTATTGATAGATAAGTCAGTATCTTTATATTCAAGGCTTCTATTTAATGAAAATACAACGTCAGTTGATAAGCCAAATAGAAAACAAATTTCAGAACTAGTATTTAGATTCTGCTTAGAAAGATTCAAGGTTATTTTAAAAAATAGAGATATAAGGCAAGATGTCGTAGATTCAATACTATATAAAATCGATATTAATGATCTGCTGACAGCAGAAAAGCAAACTGTTATATTGGATCGTTATCTTAGTACGCCAGAAGGTGAACAGATTCTAAGCACTTACAAAAGAGTCAGTAACATGATGAGCAAAGTAAGGAAAAGTGATGGCACTACTTATAGTGCATCTTACGGTAAGAGATTTTTGATTGAAAATGAAGAAATTGCGCTATCAAATTGTGCTATAACTGCTTGTAAAAACATAAAACAAGCGATAAAAAATAACCACTTTAATGCAGCGCTTGATGAACTTGCTGGTTTTGCTCCGTTTATCAATCAGTTTATGGACAGTGTAAAGATTAACTGTGATTCTGATAAGCTGAGAAGAAACAGATTATCTTTGCTTGAAAATGTAGTTTCCGTCTTTCATTTAGTAGCAGATTTTAACCTCATACAAGTCAAGTAATGGATAAATGTTCAAGCAATATAAAGAACAGATAAAATTATCTCCGCAGTCTTGTGGTGTGTATAAGATGATTGGAGATAAGGATAAAGTTTTATACATTGGTAAAGCAAAAAACTTGAAATCGAGATTATCTGACTACCTTCAATTCGAAAACCTTTCTGAACGAATTAGAGTTATGCTCTCACAGGTTGTTAAGGTTGAAATATTCATCACTGAGAATGAAATCGAAGCACTGCTTCTTGAAGCACAGTTAATAAAATCATTGAAACCACTTTATAATATTGTGCTCAAGGATGGAAAATTTTATCCTTATATAACAATTTCCAAGCACGATTATCCAAGAATAGCAAAATATAGAGGCAAATTTAAGAAGAATGAGTTTCATTATTATGGTCCCTTTACATCTGCCGCTGCTGTTAAGCAAACTATATTGTCATTGCAAAAAGCTTTTCTCCTAAGAGTATGTTCAGATCAATACTTTTCCTCAACAAAAAGACCATGTATTGAATATCAAATTAAGCGCTGCTCAGCACCATGCATAAACAAAATCACAAAAGACGACTACTGCCAATCAGTAAAACAGGCACGAAATACATTGCTTGGAAGAAATAAGGAAGTGAAAGAACAGTTACTTTTCACAATGAGAAAGTGCAGCAGTGAAGAAAACTATGAGCTTGCTGCTATATATAGAGATCGGGTAAAGTTTCTTGAGCAAATTCAAATACAGCACACGGATTTTTCTTTTGAAAAAGATGCAGATTTCTTCAGTATTGTACGTGAAGAGGATCTAGCATGTATTAGTGTGTTATCGTTCAGAAATAAAGACAACTACGGCAGCACTCCTTACTTTGCCGAGAACTGTGGTGATCACTCAAATGATGAAATTTTATCCACCTTTTTGGTCAATTTTTATAATTCAGCTAACATACCTCCAATACAAATTTACGTTCCAGATTCTATTGTGGATAAGGAAATTATAGAACAAGCACTATATAAGGTTGCTCAAAAGCCAGTAAAAGTTCTGCATGCAAAGAATAAAAAAGAGCGTGATTTATTGAAATTTGTTTATGATAACTCTCAGCATAGCTTAGAGCAGAAGCTTATCGATTATAGAAATAACCTAGAAAAGCTTGAGGAGCTTAGCAAAATCTTCTTGTTACCAAACATTCCAAAGCGTATTGAGGTTTATGACAATAGCCATATATTTGGAAATCAACAAATTGGTGTAATGGTTGTTGCAGGGCAGGAGGGTTTTTTAAAAAGTGAGTACAGAAAATTTACTATAAAGGAAAAATTTTCAGGCGATGACTATAAAATGATGAGGGAAGTGCTAACCAGACGTTTCTCCGGCAATATAAAAGGCATAATACCTGATTTTTTACTGATTGATGGTGGACCAGGACATGTTTCCATAGTACAGAATGTACTGGAAGTATTGAATATAAACGTTCCTTTTGCTTGTATGGCAAAAGGTCCTGATCGTAACGCAGGAAATGAAACATTTTATATGCTGGGCAGGGAAGAATTCAGTCTGGCAAATGACAGCAAAGTCATGCTTTACTTACAATTGCTGCGTAATGAAGCCCACCGTTTTGCGATAACTTCACATAGAAAAAAACGCGATAAACAGTTTATAGTTTCACAATTAAGCAAAATACCCGGCATTGGCAACAAAAGGAAAAAGGCGTTGATGTCTTATTTTGGTTCAGTGAAAAATATAAGCAAAGCTTCTCTGGCTGAAATTCAAAACGTACATGGAATTAGTAAAGGTTTAGCAGAAGTCATTCTTAAATACGTGAATTATAAGAGAGGAGTGCTCTTAACCTGACACATATGGCTTTTTGAATACTCCTAATGAACATATTTATAAATAAATATTTACTCTTCTTTTTTATTGTTTTTGGGTTTTTCTTGATCAACCATTTCTCCACCGATCTCTTTTATTTTTAGTATCAACGACTCTGGTACATACATGTCAATTACTTCTTCTGCTGTCACAAATAAAGCCTGATAAGAGTGTGAATTTATTATCCAATTAGGCAATATGTCTTCTGCTTTTATTTCAGAATGTTCCTCTTTTTTGCCATATTCTTTTTTGTCATATACTGTGTAGCAATATAAGTGCACAGCAAAAAATAATACATAAGAGAGCAATATTCCTTTAAGCACTCCGAGAAAGATTCCAGTAACTCTATCGATAAACCCCAACCTTATGGGTGATAATATGTACATTAGCCAGTTGTTTATTATCATGAATATAAGATTAAGTATAATAAATACAGAGATTGTAGAAAGTATGTTTAGTATAACTTTAGAATCAAAATATTTACTATAATTTGGAGTGAAAAAATCATAGTGATTAGCTGTCAGAAAAATTGATAAAAATAGAAACATCAATGCGCATAGCTCTTTTATAAAACCTCTAGTTACCGAGATTATTACGCATAGAACAACAATGAAGATAATTAGGCTATCGAAAAGCATATTTTATATCTATATGGTTTTCAAGATATAATAGTTGTAAATAACAAGGTTGTAAAATTAATTGTATTTATGCTGCATCAATTGATCTAAATACCTAGCGATCATGTCAATTTCTAAATTCAGATAATCATTTATTTTGTTGTACTGAAAAGTTGTATTTTCCCATGTATAGGGAATTATATTTACTATAAATTCCTGATTAATAACTGAATTCACTGTAAGGGAAACCCCGTCTAGTGTAACGGAGCCTTTTTTTGCAACAAATTTAATTAATTCTTGTGGGCACGATAGTTTGATTTCATGAGAATCTAAATTTCGCTCAATTGTTAAAATTTTTACTATCCCATCAACATGACCCTGAACCAAGTGGCCATCGATTCTGTCGCTTAGCCGCATTGCTTGTTCTAGGTTTATTTTTTTTCCTATTCTCCACGTATTTAAGTTAGCAACCTTCATAGTTTCTTGAGACACTTGAACTGTGAATACATCGTTCAGTATGTTCACAACAGTTAAACATACACCAGAGCAAGCTATTGAATCTCCTTTGTTTATAGAGGGTAAATTTTGTGTTTTGATATGGAAAATTTGATCAGAGTTGGAGTGAGTGGTAGTATCAGTTATAGTCCCGATATCCGTGATAATTCCTTTAAACATATGGTGAAAATAAATAATTTTACCATGAAAATTTTTTTACAACAACTTACTTCTATTTTGTTATAGCTAAAGTAATTCTGGTTTACCAACGATTTAAAAAATGACAAATTCGTCATTCCGCTGCTTGCTAGTGGGATCTATGTGAGATACCGTGACGGTATGACGTAGGACTGCTGTCATCCCGCTGCTTGTTAGCGGGATCTATCCGCGGCGGTATGACGTAGGAAAACTGAGCCTGCAATAGCTATAGGCGCGAGAAAGGGGATCGTTTTCACTTACTTGCTTAACAGATTCTATAGAATATTCAGAATATATAAAGTAAGCTAAACTCAAAACACATAATGTAATCAATGTCGGTAACCCTATGTTCAATGCTAACCCAATATTTTCTCTTTTTTCTGGTGGCACTAATTCTTTTAACATTGACACTTTTCCTAATGGAAAATGCCATAAGCAAAGTGTTGATGCAGATGCTACTATTATAAATAGACAAAAATAAGCCTTTTTTGAGGAAAATACAGTTTTTAACGGTGATTTGAGTGTAATGTTAGTAGGTGGTAGAGTTTTAGCTTCATTTGTTGCTGGTGAAGGATCTTTAGATTTATTTATTGGTAAAGGGTTTGTAGATTTATGAGGAGTATTTTCATGTTGCGTAGGAGGTTGTTGTATATAAACACCTGAAACTAATTTGAGCAATTGCTCTTTTTTTTTATATACTTGCTTATGTAAATACTCTTTTGGAAAAGAAGACTTGCCAGCTGGTTGTGGTATTTCTAGTATTTCTAATACTTCTGATATCTCACCTGACTCCAATATTTCATGTAATTGTTTATCTTGAAAATAAACAATATTGAATATTGAGTTAAAAACATTGCGAAATGTTTCTGGATCTTGATTTTTGTATCCATTCATCACTTCAATAAATATTTCATCGAGTTTTTTTCCCCTGCGCTCAATCTGGTTATCTAACATAGCTACTCTAGCATCATTTTGTGCTTGTTTTATGGCTAATTGTTTTTCTTTCTCTGATAGTTCTTTGGTCTGCTTTTTTGACTTCTTTTTTCTGTTAGCCTTAAAATACTCTGTGTGCGAAGTAGTTTGACCTACATTCTGTTCTGCTCCTTGAGGTATTGGATTTCCTATACTACTTGTCATCCAAGTAGCTGACACTGGGGTCCATTTTTCTTTTTTTTTCTGGATTCCAGCGTCAAGCGCTGGAATGACACCAAATGGTATATTGTTGCTCTGTATAGAAGGTTTTGGTGTTCTTAAAAGGGATAACCTTATTACATCATTAAAAAAATTGGATAAGGGAAGGAAGATTCTATATTTTGGTATATTAGCTTTTATTGCAGCAGTAACCACTGGAGCTTTACAATTTACTTTGCTTGCTACGTTAAAGCCAAACGAGCCTGTAAATGGTACAATTTGTCTATTTTGTGCGTTTTTTTGCTTAGTTTCACTCTGTTCTTGTCTGTCTTTATTTTCTGCTTCTTTTACTTGTAGTGTAACTTGACTCTGTTCCTCATTTTCAGTTTTTTCTGCATGTTTTAGCCTTTCATTTAAAAATGACCCTATTTGGTGCAAATTATCTAAGTTAATGTCTTTAACATTTGTTTGTAGTATGATTGTTATTCCTTGCAGAAGGATTTGAGGCGGAGCATTATTTACGAATTCTTCTACAGTTTTATCACTACTAGTTTTACAGTAGTTATTATATAATTCACTGCTTTCTTTTGGTACTTTTATGTTGACTGTAAAATTTTTTTCCCGAGAAAGGCAGATTTTAAAAAAATCAATTAAAGATTTTATTTGAAATGGTCTTGTATTAAAGGTGTCTTTACCTGTTGCTGTTAGCTCAAATGAAAATTCTTGTATATTACTTTCAATACTTCTCGAGCGAATGGTACTGATCTTAATTATTTTGCTAGAAAATGCTTTACTTATGTTTTTGGATCTTTCCTTAAAGAACTTAGGTAAATCCTCTATTTTGTACTTATTATCAGTTTCAGTGTCACTGTTGTGCATGGTTGATACAGCAAATTCATCAACGCAAAGGTAAATAAAAAAAACTAATTGGTCAATAAATTAATAATCAAAATGGGACAGTTTTTAGATTGTTGATGCTATTCAAGATTTTACTATAATTAAAGTTTAAGCCAGCGTTTCTAAGATGAATAAAGAGCTACTGAATGAAATACCTTCACTTGAAGATAAAGCGGTCTCTGAAATTGAGAATGCTTCTTCTTTACAAGATTTAGAAAAAGTCAGGCTATCATATTTGGGAAAAAAGGGTGTAATTAAAGCTTATTTTGACAACTTAAAAGAGATAGAAGACGCAGGAAAAAAGCGCAATTTAGGCGAAGTTATCAACGTTTTACGTAATAAGCTAGATCAGCTTATAATGAATAAGGAAAATGCACTAAAAGCCGAAGAAGTTAACTTTAAATTGCAGAACGAGGCGGTTGATATCACGTTGCCCGTTAGACCAGAAAAAATGGGCAAGGTCCATCCACTCAGTAAGGTTCTAAATGAAGTAAAGCTTATTTTTGCACATATGGGTTTTAAAGCAGTTGATGGCCCTGACATTGAAGATGAATTTCATGTATTTGATGCACTGAATACTCCAAGTCACCACCCTGCGCGGGAGGAGCAAGATACCTTCTACTTAAAGAATAAAATAAACGACAAAAGAATGGTGCTGCGCACTCATACCTCATCTGTGGAGATCAGAACTATGGAAAAAGCGAAAACTTTTCCGATTAAAATCGTATCTCCTGGTAGAGTATACAGAAACGACTTTGATGTAACTCACACCCCTATGTTCCATCAAATAGAGGGGTTATATGTCAATGAGAATGTCAATATGGGCCAGTTAAAATTTACTATTCATCACTTCCTTAATAAGTTTTTTGGAGATAAAGGGCTGAAGATACGTTTTCGTAATAGTTTTTTCCCTTTTACCGAGCCTTCTGCAGAAGTGGACATAAGTTATAAAGGTAGTAAATGGATAGAAGTACTGGGATGCGGTATGACGCATCCAAATGTATTTCAAAATGTTGGAATAGATCACACTAAATACAGCGGTTTTGCGTTTGGCATTGGTATAGAAAGGCTTGCAATGCTAAAATATCAAATTAGCGACTTAAGGAGCTTTTATGACAACAAAATCAGATGGCTTGATCATTACGGTTTTCATTTTTCATCTTTAAGATAAGTGATAAGTAAAACTCATACGTTCGTTATACTTGCTGCAGGGCATGGCAGGCGGATGAATTCAGATTTGCCTAAGGTCCTACACAAAATAGGCAGTTTTTCCATGCTCCAGCATGTCATTTACAATGCAAAACAGTTAAATCCTGAAAATATTGCTGTTGTAGTTGATCTGCCTTTAATTGAAAGACTAAAGTGCTTTAAGGATATACAGTTAATTACACAAGAATTAACACTTGGCACGGGAGATGCAGTCAAAACTGCGATGAGAAACCTGAAAGAATTGCCAGATTCGAGAATAATTATTGTGCAGTATGGAGATACCCCACTCATAAAAAGCAGCACAATAACTAAAATGGTTAGTTGCTTAGAAGGCAAGGCTCTAGTTTGCCTAGGTTTTAGGACAAGCAATAAAGAATACGGTAGGTTAATTATTGAGAATGGTTCCTTAAGAGAAATCGTAGAAGCAAAGAGTGATAAAAATAATCATGAAGAGTTTCTTGCAAATGCTGGAATAATGGTTGCATGTGCAAAGAATTTACGTGAATTGGTGGAGAAAATAGAGTGCAATAGCTCAACTCATGAATATTATTTGACCGATATAGTTTCCATTGCAGTGAAGAGTAATTTAAATGTCGGTTACGTTATTACCGGTGGAGAAGAGGCAACGGGAATAAATAACAGAAATGACCTTATAAAAGCTGAATTTTACTTTCAAGAAAACAAAAGAAAATTTTTTACCAACTCTGGAGTAACGCTTGTTGCTCCAGAGACTGTTTTCTTTTCTCTTGATACGCAAATTGCCAGAGATTCAGTTATTTACCCATATGTTTTTTTCGGTACTGGAGTGAAAATAAAGTCTGGTGCGAAAATACTGCCATTTTCGCATTTAAAAAACTGCTTAATTAAAAGTAATGCTGAGGTCGGTCCATTTACCAGAATACGCGGAAACACAACAATTGGTAATAAGGCAAAAATAGGAAATTTTGTGGAAGTGAAAACAAGTGAAGTTGGTCAAAACACTAGAATAAAACACTTAAGTTATATAGGAAATGCTAAAGTAGGGCAGAGGAGTAATATAGGAGCAGGTACTATTGTTTGTAATTATGATGGGAAAAAGAAACATAAAACGAACATAGGAAGCAATTGCTTTATTGGTGCCAATAGCTCACTCATTGCACCGCTTAATGTTCATGATGACTCTGTAATTGCGGCAGGTAGTGTTATAGTGGAAGATGTACCAGAAAAAAGCCTTGCAATAGCAAGAGAAAAGCAGGTGATTAAGAGAATAAAGTAATTCGCTGTAATTATATTATTTTTAATGCTTATATTTGTATACATGCGTATATCAATATTTGGAGGGTAAAAATGAAAAAATTACTTACCTTAGTAGCTATATTGCCTGCTGTTTCTTTGTCAGTACCATGTTTTGGAGTTGATTGGGTTAGAGATAGGATCTATACTTCTTCGTCATACAGTTCTGGCAATTTTAGTCATAGTATCGGTTATCACTACACAAACAGCGTAAAAATTTCAGTTGAGCCTATGATTTCAGTTGCAAATATTTTTAAATACAGACTGCAAGGAGGAATTTTAGCAAATTTACGTTATCATTACGAGTTTACAAACACGGATATCACTCCGTATGTCAATGTTGGTATAGGTGCTGCTATCGATTTTATTGGACAGTCAAAGTTTGGTTTCTCATATAAAATAAGCTCTGGTCTTGATTTTCCGCTTTCTTCAAGGACAAGTGCTTTTGCTGGTTATAGTCTATTGAAAGCATTTGAAGATTATAATCATGGATTTGAGCTTGGAATAAATTATAACTTATAAAACCCCAGCTGAATAGCAACAGGTTGTACTTTTTTCAAATTGAAGCTGAATTTTTGCTAGATAATTAATAAGCCATATTATGGAGTTTTAATTAGAGACCTACCGCAAAAGCAAAGTGAGGGAGATTAAAAATGATCAAGTTTTGCTTCTGTTCAAAACAAGATTTTTTGAGAATTAATTATTGTCTGAGAAAAAGCAGATAACAAGGTGAAAAAAGATAGAAGTATTTAAGTAGCTCAGAAGGAGCATTAAGTCATGTTTTTTATTTATATTGACAGCATATATGACATCGTTTACGATTAAAGTTAATAACAATAATTTATATTTATCATGTTTGCAGTAATTGAGACTGGTGGAAAACAATATTTAGTAAAAGAAGGCAGTATAATAAAAGTAGAGAAGTTAGAAGTTGAAGAAAAAAAAGAGGTAGAAATCAATAAGGTGATTTGTATTTCAAATAATGGCTTATCTTATTCATCTAATGCTACTGTTAAAGCTGAAGTATTGGAGCAGTGTAGAGGAGAAAAAATTATAATCTTTAAGAAGAAAAGAAGAAAAAATTACCGTAGAAAGACTGGTCATAGGCAGTATATAACTGTTCTTCGTATCAATGAAATTAATCTTCAAAAGTAAGAGGTAAGATATGGCAACTAAAAAATCAGGTGGTAGTTCCTGTAATGGTAGAGATTCAGCAGGTCGTAGGTTAGGAATAAAGAAGAATGGGAAGGTTATTCCTGGTAACATAATTGTGCTCCAAAGAGGCACAAAATTCCATCCTGGGAAGAATGTTGGTATAGGTAAAGATCATACGATTTTTGCCAAAGTAGAAGGCTGGGTCAGCTTTAGAAGGTCAGCAAATAAAAAGACTTTTATTGATATCTTGCCTACAGATAATATGAAAGCTTCAGCTTGAATAAATCAGGGGTCTGTAGCTCAGGTGGTTAGAGCGCACGCCTGATAAGCGTGAGGTCGGAGGTTCAACTCTTCCCAGGCCCACCATTTAGTAATTACTAACTGTGTTTTTATAGCGGTTTTGGTATTGTATAAGCAGAAACCTAAAGCATGAGTTTATATAAAAATTTAGTAACCAGTGAGTCAGTGGCGGCTGGTCATCCAGATAAAGTAGCAGATCAAATTTCAGATGCAATACTTGATGAATACCTTTTCACTGATCCTTTTGCGCGAGCTGCAATAGAGACTTTAGTCACCAAAGATAACGTTATTATAGCTGGGGAAGTATTCGGACCTAACATCAAAAATAGCAGGATTGAAAGTATTGTACGGAATACAATAAAAGATATTGGTTATGAGCATGATGGTTTCCACTGGAGAAAAGTGAAGGTAAATATACTGCTGCATGAGCAATCAAATGACATTGCAATAGGGTTGGATCAAGGTGCTGGCGATCAGGGCATAATGTATGGCTATGCAACAACAGAGACAGAAAACCTTATGCCAGCACCCATTTTTTATGCACACTCGATTCTGAAAAATATCATGAGCGCAGTTAAAGAAGCAAAGCTTGGTCCGGATGCAAAATCACAAATCACTTTGGCATATGAGAATAACCTCCCGGTACGTGCTGAAAGTATCATTGTCTCAATACAGCACCCTGAGGATTTGGATCAATCAAAAGTAAAAGAAATAATTTATCCTTACATAGTTTCATCTTTACCTAAAGGGTGGATATGTCCTGAGGAAAATCTCTTAGTCAATCCAACTGGTAGATTTGTTATTGGTGGACCGGTTAGTGATTGTGGATTAACCGGACGAAAAATTATGGTTGATACCTATGGAGGTTATATTCCACACGGTGGAGGGGCATTTTCCGGAAAAGATGCAACCAAAGTTGATAGATCTGCAGCTTATATGGCAAGATACCTTGCTAAAAATATTGTCTTTGCAGGTTTAGCTGAACGTTGTCTTGTGCAGCTTTCTTATGCAATTGGTGTATCAAAACCTACTTCATTCTATATTGATACATTTGGTACGAATGCGGTGGAGGAAAGAGTAATTAAAGAGTTTATCGAGAATAGTATAGATTTATCAACAAAAGGCATAATCAAGCATTTATCGCTTAATCGCCCTATATATAAACGTACAGCCTGTTATGGACATTTTGGTAAAGAGTCAGAAAATGACGGTGGATTTTCTTGGGAAAGCATGAACTTGTCTGCTGATCTTTGTAGAGAATTCAATATAGAAGGTAATAGTAAAATTTCTTTAGATTGCTAAAATTTTTGATTTACAGCCTCATATTTATATACTAGCTTATTGTTGAAGTATAATTGCTTTTTCATAATAATTATACTATATTAGTGATAATTATTATATTCAGTTTTTATTATGAGGCTCATAAAGTGTATAACGAAATAGAAGGAGAACTGTACAACGTAATTGTAAAAGAGCTTTCCGATCTTATTGATAGGATGAAAGAACATCCTTTTTATGTTGAATTGATGAATGGTACTTTAGATTATAAAAGATTTAAATTTTACCTTCAGCAGGATTTTCTAGGTTCTGTAGATTGTGCTCGTGCTCATTTAGTTGTTGCAGCTAAAGTTAATGATGTTGAAACAATAAGTAGGTTAATTGATATAGCAAAAGGAGCATTTGATTTTCGAGAACAATATAAAAAATATTTCGAGGATTGTGATCTATCTGATAATCATAAAAAGTCAAGAGCTTGTTCTGCCTGTGTTGACCTTTTCATGAGTACTGCGTATCACAATTCTGTTACTGAGACCTTAGTATTGTCTTATTCTTCCTTTAATGTATACCAAATTGTTATATGCCATATGGCAAATGAGATAACAACTAAGGGGATTAAAAATAACAAATACAAAAAGTGGATTGATATCTGTAATAGCAAAGGAATGGACGCGGTGGTTGAGGAGGTTAGTGATATTACAAGTAGGCTATACAAAAGAGCTAGTGACTGTGAAAAGGAAAAGATATATGAGCTTTGTAGGAAAGGACTGGAGCTAGAGATAATGTTTTTGGATGAGGCATATTGCTCTAATATACCTCAATAAAAACGCATTAGCACAAGTTGTTTACGTTGGCAGTATTGTAGTGTTCAGTGGTATAATTAAGAGTTGTTATGGATCAAATCTTTTAAAGGATATAATTAAGCATCCTTTTAATGTTGAATTGGAGAATAAAACTCTAAGTATAGAAAGTTTCAGATTCTATATTCAACAAGGTACATTACTCTTGAGTGATTATATTCGTACCGTCTTAATTACTGCATCCAGGGTAGAAGGCTGTAACAATGTTGTTTCACTTATTAGGGTGGCTCGAGGGGCAATTGCTATTGAGAGAATTTTGCATAACCACTACTTTGCTATATATGCTATAAGTCGTGGAGAGAAATCTCTTGAGTGCTTAAATTTTACTAATTTTCTTTTGTCTACCTCATATAGCAACACTTATGAAGCCATAACAGTTTTGTATTCTTATATGTTTATATACAAGACTATCGTTGATAGTATGAAGAATAGATTCAAGAAAAATAATAGATATAAGGATTGGTTTGATTATTATAGCGGTAGTTTTATAGAATCTGGATGCATTATTTTGGAAAATATTGTTGATGAATATTGCAGCAGGGCAAGAGAAAATGAAAAGAGCAGGATGCTTAAGTTATTTAGAATAAGCGCCCAATTCATGTTAGATTTTTTGAATGGTGCATATAATTTTTCAAGATTCAATCAATTTCCTAAGGAACATTGACAATTTTAAGCTAATTTGTATCCTTAGTAAGTATTTTTTAAAATGCTATGAAAAGTAAAGAACATGATTTTCATTTAGTGGACCCAAGTCCTTGGCCAATTGCTATATCAGCAGCAATTCTTATTCTTGCACTTGGATTAGTTGGCGCGCTTCATAAACAAATTTTCGGAATGTTTTGTTTAGTTCTGGGAATCTCCGCAGTATCAGGGGTGCTGTTCTATTGGTGGAGAGATGTAATAAGGGAGGCCATTTATGATAAATGTCATACTACCATTGTAAAACATGGACTCAAATTTGCAATGTACTTATTTATTCTCTCGGAGGTCGTATTTTTTATAGTGTTCTTTTGTTCATTCTTTAAAGCCTGGCTTGATCCAGTTTTTTTATTTGAGGCGTTTTCTCCTGCAAAAAAAGTTGAATGGCCCCCTGAGGGAATTTTGCCACCTGATCCGTGGTCACTACCATTCATGAATACATTAATATTATTGCTTTCTGGTACAACAATTACTTGGGCAAATCACTCTTTACTTGAAAATGATAAAAAGAGCACGATTAAAATGCTGTCCATAACTATATTGCTTGGGGTTTTTTTTATAATAGTGCAAGCAATAGAGTATCATGAAGCGAGTTTTTCTCTACAAGAAACAGGAGAAAAGCTTATTTATACATCCAATTTTTATATGATTACCGGTTTTCACTGCGCACACGTTATAATAGGAATAATATTTTTATCAGTGTGTTTATTTAGAGCGCGGAAAGGCCAGTTTACACCTCAGGACCATTTGTGCTTTGAGTTTGCCTCCTGGTATTGGCACTTTGTAGATGTAGTCTGGATGTTTTTATTTTTGTTTGTCTATTGGTTAAGCGTTTATTAAGTGGTTAAAATAATAGGTCTAGATCCAGGGATAAGCAAGACTGGTTGGGCCATTATCAGCCTGAACGAGAAAAATAATATTGAATTTTTGGGCGGCGGTACCATATCAACTGATGGAAAATTGGGTACAGGTGAACGCTTACATATAATTTTTGAACAATTAAAGAAAGTAATATTTCAATATTCTCCGAATGAAGCTGCAGTAGAAAAAATTTTTGTTAATAAAAATCCTAAATCTTCACTAACTTTAGGATATGCAAGAGGGGTTGTAATTTTAGCGTTAAAAATAACAAAGCTAACTATGAATGAATATGATGCAAACTATGTAAAAAAAAGCATTACCGGAAATGGCCATGCTGATAAGGATCAGATTATATTTATGGTGAAGCAAATAGTTAAAAATTTGAGTATAAAATGTCACCATGCTGCTGATGCTCTTGCTGTAGCAATTTGTCATGCTTATACGAAAGGTTCTTGTTTTGTTGAGTAACTTTTATATGAGATTCAGTTTGAAGATTTCCAGATCTGAAAAAACTATTTGATTGTATTTATTTTGTCTAACGTTCGTTGCAAAATAATACATGCGGAGATTTTATCATCTATTTTTTTTGATTTTGTGATTGATATTCCAGTGATTTTTAGTGTATGAGTTGCGATAGATGTTGAGAAGCTTTCGTCTTGTAAGTATATATGTACTTTATATTTTTTTATTATTTTATTTGCGAATTGGATTATGGTTTTACACCATTTAGTTTCTTGCTCGTCCATTTTTAATGGTAGTCCTATTACCATTGATCCAGCTTCATTTTCTTTGAATATTCTATGCAGATAACCTAAATCTTTGCTCATATTTTTCCTATAATATACACTATGAGCTGTGGCTATAAGCTGTGTTTTATCGCTAAATGCTATACCTATTTGCTTTTCTCCCATGTCAAGGCACATTATGCGCTTATCTTTTGGAATAGACTTTAGAAACTCATCTGGATTTCTATGTAGCATCTATTAGACTTCCTTTAAAGTGACCTTACCCAGAAAAAGTAGAGAGAAAGTCAAGAAAATTTTTTACAAAAAGAATAATGAATCAAATTGCTCAGAAATGCAATAATTAATAGCAGAATGTCTACGCTGTTTAATACACAGCTTCTAATTAAAACTCAACTGTATATTCTCTTCTTTTTGTCATTACTACTCTTTTTGAAAAAACATTTTTATTATAAAAAAACGCCTTTTCTTTCTCTTCACTCTTTCTGGGTAAGGTCATATTTTAATTACTATAGGTTAAAAAGTTAAGACAAAAAATAAAAATGTGGGTTTTGTTTTGACTTTTTATGTTAATTTTGCAGAATATTAAGATTATCATTTAAATAAAATACATGACGAAAGAGGATTGGGAAGCGGTAATTGGGCTTGAGGTGCACGCTCAAGTTTCTTCTAATACGAAGCTATTTTCTAGCTCATCAACGGAGTTTGGTGCTGAGCATAACACTCAAGTTTCTCTAGTTGATGCAGCAATGCCAGGTACGCTGCCAATACTAAATTATTACTGCATAGAGCAAGCAATACGCACCGGTCTTGCAATTTCTGCAGAAATTAATAAGTGTTCTTACTTTGATCGGAAAAATTATTTTTATCCTGATTTACCGCAAGGTTACCAGATAACCCAGTTTTTTGAGCCAATAGTTAAAAATGGTAGAGTATTTATCAACGACAATGAAAAGGAAATAAGAATTGCGAGAATTCATTTAGAGCAAGACGCAGGAAAGAGCGTTCATGAGGAAAGCAAAACTTATGTGGATTTAAATCGTGCAGGGGTTGCTTTAATGGAAATTGTTTCAGAACCAGATCTCCGTTCATCTGCGGAAGCTGCAGAATGCATGAAAAAATTGAGGCAGATTTTGCGTTACATTGGTTCATGTGATGGTGATATGGAAAAGGGATCACTTCGTTGTGATGCAAATGTTTCTGTCCGCCTAAAAGGCAGTAGCACATTTGGCACTCGTTGTGAGATAAAAAATCTGAACTCGATACGTTATATTGTGCAAGCTATAGACTATGAAATACAAAGACAAATTGAAATTTTAGAAGGTGGGGAAGAAATAAGTCAAGATACCTTATTGTTTGACGTTGCTTCGGGAAAAACAAAAGTGATGCGAAACAAAGAAGATGCAAGCGACTATAGATACTTCCCTGAGCCTGATTTATTACCTGTTGAGGTAAGCCAGGAGAAAATTGATTTAATTCAATCATCTTTGCCTGAGTTGCCAGAGCAGAAAAAGCAGCGATACATTGAAAAATTAGGTATCAACGAATACGATGCAAATGTCATTACTTCCGATAAGGCGATTGCTGATTACTTTGAGGAATTGATAAAAAAACATGATTCAAAGCTCGCGGTCACCTGGTTAACTGTAGAGCTTTTCGGTCGTTTAAATAAAGCAAATATTGATATTGTGAGCTCCCCAATCAAAGCAAATGCTTTGTCAGAACTCTTAGATTTTATCGTTGATGGAACGATCTCTGCTAAACTTGGTAAACAAGTTTTTGATATTATGTTTGAAACTGGAAAGCCTGCATCCCTTATTATAGAAGAGCAGGATCTCAAGCAAATAACTGACAAATGTCAAATTTCAGAGGTAATAGATAAAATCATCAATGACAACCAAGATAAAGTTCAAGAATACAAAAGCGGTAAAACAAAATTATATGGTTTCTTTGTTGGTGAAGTCATGAAATTCACCAAGGGAAAAGCCAGCCCTGATGTTGTGAATTCAATTTTGAGTGAAAGATTAAGTAATTAGTCACATTTTTTTATTTACATAACAGCACATCTCGTAGATATTCCAAGGTCTTTGTTACGATATCTGTATATCATGACATATAACTTTTTTACCATTTATGGGTACTATTTATAAAATTATGTGAGGTTGAGGATGCCTGAAACTTATCCTGCTGGAGGGAGAAAACGCTCTTTTCATGGTGATATTTACCAATTGAAGTGGCTAATGCTGTTTCTCAAACGTGCAGTAGATAGAGAATATTCTTTCCCCTTAGCCACAGAAATGGAATCAGCTGCAGGTTTTGATGATATTGTTTTTCGATATAGGCAAAATGGAACAACAGTACATAGGTTTGTACAAATCAAACACAAGCAAAATGAATGCGAAAAAATCGGTGTAGGCAAATTGCTTTCAAAAGATAAAAGTGGTGAATTTAGCTTGGCAAAATATTTTGTTCCCTACCTAAAGACTAAAAATAATCAAGATTTTGCAGATGGTGACCTGGAGGACTTTATTATCTGTACTAATATCGGTTTCGATCTAGCTCAAAGTACAACACAAAATACAATAAAAAAGTTGAAAGTAAAAACTTCGGGACCAAACAAGGGAATAGAAATTGCAGTTGAAGTAATAAGCACTAGTGATATTTTTTTTAAATACGGCGGTACGAGATACAAGTTCTCTTATACTCACGATAACATGATTTCAATAGTGCAACCGGCATTTAAGAGTGCTGTAAAAGAAGCAATAGAAGAATTGGAAAAGGAGATAAAAGAACTTCAAGGTAAATCAGATCAAAACTCAAAAAGAAAATTGGAAAGAAATCAGGTATGGCAACGTGAGTTTGAGCGAATGACAAATGAAGGCAGGTTAGAAGAGAATATAAGGGAATTTTTTGATAAATTAGTATTTGCAGTAAATCAACCTAACGAGATAAAACTAGCGGAAATCATTGAGAATGAGTTAGGCAAAGAATTTAATAATATCGATAAAAAGAACGTTTATGGTCGCTTTCTGGTAGAAGTTCTGGATTGGATGAAAGCAAGAGAGGGAAAGTTTCTATCACATGAAGAAATAAATGAGTTTTTTGAAAAAATAAGAGAGGAAATTTTAGGAGCGATTTGGTTTGGCATAATAGAGCCAGTGGCATCTTTTACTGGTAGAAGTATTGAATTAAAAGCCTTACATGACGCACTACAAAGGAGCACGGGCAGGCAAGCGGTGATATCGCAGGTTGCTACTATTAGTGGTCTTGGAGGAGTGGGAAAAAGTGAGTTAGCTAGGAAATATGCTTACAAGTATGGAAAGTATTATGGTGGCAATGTTATATGGATAAGTGCTGAAAACTCTAAGACTATGGAAAGTTCTTTTCTGGACTTAGCTAAAGATGATAAACTAGGCATTTCTCCCCAGGATAAGTACGGAAATGACAAGATGATAGAAACTATTGTTAAAGAAACATATGCTTTTTTTGCAAGAAGGGGAAGGAGAAGCCTGTTCATTTTTGATAATGCTGAGGGATATAAAGGTATTAAAAGGTTTTTACCTTCATCTTTACATCCTAGGCATAAAAAACCTTATGTTTTAATTACTTCTCGTGACTGTAAGTGGAATGTGAGAGGAGATACCGTCTTGTTAGTCAACAAAAAAATTATAAAAATTTCCCAAGTTGCATCATAAAATCAAAAAATACTTCCAATTGTGTAACAGTACACAGATTATAGTTAGTGGATATGTTGATAAGTAAATTAGTTTTATACGCACAAAACAGATGAAGTTTACTTATCAACATATCCACTAACCAACAACATTCAATAAATTTGTGTAAGATACCACTTTACATAAGATAGATAGGAAGCATTTTTGATTTTAAAGTACTAAACCTTCAGTCAACCTCCTAGCCCTGTAGTTTTTGATATGGTTAGGATCAAAAGCACTTTTGGATGTCAGAATACCGAAAATGATATGGAGTAGCTTACGCATTGCAGCACCAACGATGGCCATATTATGCTTACCCTTTTCCTTTAATCTTTGGCAAAAGCTCATAATGATAGGATTGTGATTCTTAGCTACTATGGCAGGAAAGAAAAGTGCCTTACGTAATGTTTGTGAACCGGATTTACTTAATCTGGGTTTGGCATATACAGAGGAACCTGACGTCATATTTCGTGGTATAACTCCTGTATATGCTGCCAATTGCCTGGCATCTCTAAAAACCTCTATATCAGAAACTTCAGCTAAAATAGCTATTGCTGATTCTTCTCCTATGCCTGGAATAGTCAATAGAAGTTGAAAATTTTCCAACAATTCTTTGTGTTGATTTAATAGTTCACGTACGGAGTTTTTTATTGTTTCTATTTTTTGAGCTATATTCATTGCAAGGTCTTCCCAAGCATTTGCAACTTCTTTAGGCAGTCTCTCTTTTTTTTCTAAGTGGTTATTTACTAATGTTAACTCATCTTTTAACGCAACTGAGCAACGATAAAGATGTTTTAATTTTTTCATTTCAGGAGAAGGTGGTGTCCAACTAGAAGGTTCCTGTCTTTGGCAATAATCAGCAATAACTTCTGCATCGGTCTGATCATTCTTTTGTCGTATCAGCTTACTCCTTGCATAAGATTTTATGCAATAAGGATTTACAACACTTACAAAATGTCCAGCATTGTGTAGAAATTCAGCCAGTGCTTCGCTATAACAACCAGTAGATTCCATGCAGGTTTTTACTTTTTCTACATTATGTTTGTGTAGAAAATTCAGTAGACTTTGAAACCATCGTTCTTAAAGCTTCTTTTTCTAGTTTCACGCTTTCCTTTTTTGCTTATAAATGAGAGAAAAACATCAAAGCGATCTTTTGATATATCTATGCCCAAAAAGTTGTTGATCATATATAACCCCATACGTTACCATTAAAAATGAAAAGTAAGGCTAGTCTTGTGAATACAGAATTAGAACCATTCAGGTCTTTCTACGATACCTTCCAGCCTATACTTTTGAGAAGGGAATTCTTATCTCCTCTACAGATTTTATATCTAAGAAGAAGCACAGAGTTCCTCCCTTCTCCACCTAATGCTTAAGCTTAAAACATTAGATGCTTTTGACAAGATACAAGTAGAAGATATCCTTATTGCCTGCGTTGATGGGCTGAAAAGCTTTCCTGCAGCTATAAACAGTGTCTTTCCTAATGCGGAAGTGCAGATGTGTATAGTGCATCAGATACGCAACTCACTGAAGTATGTGGCCAGTAAAGATGCGAAGAGTTTTTTGAGCGATTTAAAGAAGGTATATCAAGCTTCAAGCAAGGAAATTGCCGAGAATTATCTGTTGGAATTGGATGAAAAATGGGGCACAAAGTACCCTATGGTTATAAAATCTTGGCAGAATAATTGGGAAAACTTGTCTGGTTATTTTAAGTATTCTGGTCCAGTTAGGAGGATAATCTACACCACCAATCCCATAGAGGGGCTACATAGGCAAATTAGGAAATTCACTAAGACCAAAGGCTCATTTACCAGCATAAATGCCTTGTATAAGCAGGTATATTGTGCTATAAAGAAGGCAGAGGAAAAGTGGACGATGCCTGTACATGATTGGGCATTAACTATCTCTCAACTTGGTGTTTTCTTTCCTGGCAGATTGAAAATTGAGTTGAACTAAAAATGCGGTTTGACATAGTTTATTTAATACTCCCTTCACGTATCGAGAGTTTTTTCCTTAGGCTCAAAAAAACATTTGGTTTTAGTTTTAAGAATAAATCTGAGGTAAATCGCTCTCAAGAGGTGCTTTTAAAATGCTATTTGATTAACAACTTTACTGATATAGGTATGCCTATTTTCGAATTTGCCTCGTAAATTCCTTCCATTAATCCTTCTCATTCCTAGCCATGCAACAAAGCCAGCAGTATCTGTGTTTTTAACACTTTGAGCATCAATTATACAGAAACTGTTTCCGACCATTGTTGATACGGATCTCTCTAACTAATTTTTTTTAAAACTAATTCCAATAAACTTGGTTCTTCTCCATTCTTTTTATTCCACATTTGAAAATAGTAATATACGCTTTCCCACCTTGGAAAATCTTTTGCTCCACTGGCAACCACTTTTTAGGACGTATAACACTGTACGAAATACATCATACAAATCAAGTTTTCTTGGTCTCGTTTTCTTCCTGCCACTCTCTAGTATTGGTCTGATTTTTTCAAATTGCTCTCGACTTATATCACTTGGATAATTTTTACGCATAGATATACCTCATTCTTAATCTACGCCTATTTTACCTCATCTCTCCGAGATTTTAAACAGGTTCTTACATTTTATCATACCATCACACTCTGGGACCATACATCTAACATAACTTTGGTTTAAATCTACGATTTTATACAAATTTAGAAAAATTATCATTGTATACTACAAAAAAATTAGTATACTTACAGTATATAGTTGTTGTGAAGTCTATCATATATAAAAGGTATTTTAAATTTATTTTTTTATGTTTAGCAATTGCTGCCTTTGCTATCTTGATTTCTTATCTTGTGTTGTATTTATCTTTCGGTAGCGGTATCTCTTTAGTACCTATCGTTCTGGAGTCTTTTGTAAAAACATCCACAGTATTGTTCACTGTGTTTTCTTTTGTATCTTTACTTCTTGTTTTTGGCTTAATGATGGCACAAGCGAAACCCAAACAACCAGAAAAGGGAAGTGAAACATTTGATGATATTATATTAGAAGAAGGAGTTGAAAAAGTGCTGAAGCAAATTTCCAATGATATAAAGGATATGGCAATTGATCCAGCACCAGGATATATTTTCTATGGACCACCAGGGAATGGTAAAACCTTCGCTGCCCGTATAATTGCAAATGAGTCTGGTGTTTCATTTTTCAATTATTCTGCATCTGATATTATCAGTAATGTTCCTTCTATGACTGCAGTAAACCTGCGTAAGATTTTTGAAGATGCGAGGAAGCACTCTCCTTGTATAGTTTTTATAGATGAAATAGATGGTCTTCTTACTAGCAAAGGCATTTTTGGTGCGTTGACTGGTAGATCGGCTGAGGAAGCTGAATTATTGTATCAAATGGATGGCTTTAATTCCAATAAGCGTGTGATAGTAATTGGTGCAACTAACAATCCAGGAGTTTTTAAAGGAGCATTGTCTAGACCTGGTCGTTTCTCTGAAAAAATTCGATTTTCTCCACCAGAAACTCCTCAGTTATAGAAGAAGATATTGGAAAGTCATATGAAGAAAGAGGATTTATCATTTGAAGGAGTAGATGTTGATAAAATTTTAGGAAAAACTCAAGGTTTTTCAGGGGCAGGACTGAAAGATTTGGTACGTGCTACACATGCTGGTTCCATACGTCGTGGCAGTGGCAAGAGCATTACAACTGCTGATTTTATAACAAGAATTGCAGAAATCAAATCCAATGATGATGGCTTTAACAAAGAATGTGATCCACTGTTGTCTGACCCAATGTCTCAATTTACGGGAATTTTTTCTCAGTTCAGCAAAGTGGCAGAATCAGGTGGTAAGGTGATCTAAAAAGATAATCATAGAGAAAACATTAGGTAACATGGTAAATCTTTTAGAACTTTGCAGAGATTTACAGCAAAAATAGAAAGGTTGGAAGCAAGGATAGAGGAGCTAGAAGCAGAAAATAAGGCTTTAAAGATAGAGAACGCTGAGTTAAAGGAAAGGCTTAGTTTAAACTCGAAAAATTCATCTCTACCAAGCTCAAAACAATTATACAAAAAGGAAAAGCGAAAGAAAGATTGGTGGTCAAGTTGGGCATAAAGGTAATTATCGCGCTAAAATGGAAGCAGATGAGGTGATAAAGATAGAGTTGTCATCTGCTTGCGAATGCGGAGAGAATATAGTAATATGCGAAAAACCTTATATCCATCAGAAAGTAGATCTTCCGGAGATTAAGGCTTATGTAATGGAATATCATACCAAGTCTCATTAATAATAAGACAAATTAAAAATAGCCCTTTTGCCTGTAATTGCGGAGTTTAAGCAAATTTATAATATGTCCTATTTGTCTTCCCAATAACGAAGTTTGGTATCAGATGGAACATGGCCGTTGTCGAAAATGTGGAAAAAGAAAAAGCAGCAAATTATCAGAAGGTGTTACGTCAAATACATTTGGTCGAAAAGTTATAGCTCTTCTCATAATAATCCAAACAAGTTAAGATATGGATTTATGGTAGTGGGGTTTGTATGCCAGCAGCGTATAGTTACGATTTAAGGAAAAAAGCAATGGAGGCATTGGATGAAGGAGAAAGTAGAGCAACTGTTGCAGAGAGATTTAAAATTGGAAAAACGACTCTATATGAGTGGCAGAAAAGGCGTAAGGAAACGGGAGATTTTCAGTCAAAAAAGCCTGGAAGCGTAGGATATAACCATAAAATTACTGACTGGAATGTTTTTACCAAATTTGCAAAAAACCATGGTGGCAAAACTCAGTCAGAGATGGCTAAACTCTGGGGTAATATCAGTCGACAAACGATTCACCGCGCACTTAAAAATATTGGATTTACAAGAAAAAAAGACCTACGGATATAAAGAAAGAAATGAAGGAAAGCGAGCTCAATTTTTAAAGGTTATAGCAACAAAACGTCATGAAAATCTTGTATATATTGATGAATCTGGAATAGATAATACAGAAGACTACCCATACGGATATTGCAGAAAAGGAGAGAGGTTTCATTCATTAAAATCAGGTAAAAAAACTCAGCGTGTCAGTATGATTGCAGCTCTAAATAAAAGGAAGATCATTGCTCCATTGACCTTTGAAGGATACTGCAATAAGGATGTTTTCGAGGCTTGGTTTGAGCAGTTTTTAACTCCAATTTTAAGGTCTGGCCAAACTGTAATTCTTGATAACGCTACATTCCATAAATCTAAAAAAATAGATAATCTTGCTAGAGGAGTTGGTGCTGAAATTCTTTATCTTCCTCCATATTCTCCAGACTTTAACGAAATTGAGCATAATTGGTTTGCTATAAAGAATAGAGCTAGAAAAAATATCCCTATTTTTAAGTCTTTCCGTCAAGCTGTTGATTCTGCTTTTTTATTCTGACTATTATGAGAAGAGCTATAAATCGATAATTGCAGCGTTCAGCGGATTTTATAAAAACTCAAAGCGCGAAGTAGCTATAGCTAACCCAAGAAAGGTTTACCTAAACACTAAAAGACAAAATCAATAGCAGAATTAATATCTGGCCAAAAGTTTGGCAGAGCTTTTCTTATGGAGCGTTTAATAGGGAACCAAAATTTCTCAATTGGATTCAAATCAGGCGAATATGGTGGCAAAAATAAGATTTTACACTTCCCACTTTCTATTAATTTCCTTGTTTTTTTTGGACTTATGAAAACTTGCGTTGTCAAGAATTACTAAACCCCCTGCGAAACAAGTGGAAGCGGGTTGTCCGATAAAATCGGTAAGAAATCCCAAACCCAAAAGATGTTAAAACCCATGCCTCAAATTCACAATACCTGCAATAATATTAAATCTCATGTTATATTTTTTCTGAAAATTACGGTAAACATGCGACATAATCTTAAATATCTTTATCTCACGGATCTTATTTTCTACTCTCATTCTAAATGATGCTAATCTTCTATTATGCTCTTTCTGCTCTGGAGTTAATGGCTTTTTACGATACTTTTTATATGGAATTATGACATTGCTCTGCAGCTTTTGCCAGCCCTGATAGCCAGAATCGGCGTATTTTATGCTATCCGTGGGAAGAAGTTTTTCCTTTTTCCTTATCTTAAAATCGTGCTCGATGCAACTTTGAAATCGACAAAATTTGCCCATTTTCTTCGATCACAATTTCGGTTTTTATCGTGGTCGTTTTCTTTTTTCCGGAATAACTTTTCTTGCGTTTTTTGTTGTCTTTCGGACGCTGCACAGGCTGCTCTGTTACATCTGCTAAAATCTTCAAAATCCCGTCTGTAGTCATCGTTCTATCCTTTTTTATAGTAATTTTTTTGGCCAATAATGGCTCCATTTTCTTCAAAAGTCGGCAAATATTTGAGTTATGCAAATTAAACAAAAAGCCCAAAAATGGGTGTGTTATGTATGTTCGACAATAAATTAATATACATAAAATCTTGTCTTCTAACGTCTCAATGTGCGATTTTCTTCCTTGGCATTTCTTTTGTTTTTCAACTTTTTTCCATTCTGGCCTAACTTTTTCTACTGTTTTTTCAAATTCTTCTTTTGTCAGACCAGTTAATTGCCTCAAAACATACGGGGTTTTTGCAACTTTTGCGTAACTTATTGCCATTGCCAAATTTGCTATTTTATACACTTTTTAGTGTTTTTTATCCATTTTTTACCTTTTCGCAGGGAGTCTAATGTTTGTCCAGGTCTTAGATGTATGGTCCCAGAGTGTGGTGGTGTTGGTTTAGTATAAATAATTCTGGAGACTGTGTCCACTGATAACATATAAATTCATAAGGAGTAAGACCCTTAAGAGTTTTGAGTCTCTTTGCATAATTATAAGCGATAACAAAGTTATAAAGGTGTTCTTTAAGTTGCTGATGCGATTGATAGTAATACTTCTTAACTGTAGTATCCTTTAAAGTTTTATTCATACGTTCAACTTGCCCATTTGTCCAAGGATAGCTAACTTTTGTCAAACGATGTTCAATAACATTCTCTTCGCAAACTCTATCAAATATGTGTTGGAAAGCATACTTATGACGCTTCTGGTTTGTAAATTGTATACCGTTATCTGTCAAAATAGTATGGATTTTATACGGTAAAATTCTAATTAAATTACGTAAGAACTCAGCAGCTATGGGTTTTGTAGCACTGTTATGCAACTCAACATAGGTGAATTTGGATGTCCTATCAATAGCAACAAACAAATGTAATTTGCCCTCCTCAGTTCTAACTTCAGCAATATCAATATGAAAGTAACCGATAGGATATTGTTTGAATTTCTTTTTTGACTTAACTTCTCCATCAACAGTTGGTAATCTGCTAATGTTGTGTCTTTGTAAACAACGATGCAAGCTAGAGCGAGTCAAACGCGGAATTGTAGACTGCAGAGCGTAAAGGCAATCATCTAGTGGCAGTAGTGTATACTTGCGAAATGTAACTATTATAGCTTCCTCTTCTAGCGTTAAAACAGTCGATCTTGGATGCTTTGGACCCATATCAGCATCTTTCGTAAATGAACGTTTTCTCCACTTAATAATAGTTTTTGGATTAAGGTTATAATGCTTGGAGAGTTTTGCTATGCTCTCTTTTCTATTTTGTATTGCTCTACGAATCGTCTGTGTTGTTTTGGCGCACCCATGTAACCATAACTCCTCCTTTGATGGTATTTTTTTCTCATATTTTATCATACCATCACACTCTGGGACCATACATAGGTCAAAAATGGAAAGAAACGAGGAGCCAAGTGCTTGTATAGTGGATAGCCAATCTATAAAGACAACAGAAAAAGGGGGTCAAAGGTTACGATGGAGGCAAGAAAGTCAAAGGTAGAAAGAGGCATATAATCACAGATACTCAAGGGTTTATACTCAGTTGCTATGTCGGAGCTGCCAATGAAAATGACAGAGATGGCGTGAAAATAGCATTAGATAACATGAAGAAAAAATATAGTAAAATTAGAAAAATGTGGGCTGATATGGGGTATCAAGAAAAAGATTTAAAGGATCATATAAAGAAAGAATATGGAATAGACATTGAAATTGTTAAGAGGCCTCCGTGCAGATTTTGGGTGCATCAAGACACGCCACCAGAACTATTGCCTCAACGAGATCCAGGATTTAAAGTGCAGCCCAGAAGGTGGGTTGTAGAAAGAACTTTTGCTTGGATCAATAGGAATAGAAGGCTATCAAAGGAGGAATAGAAGGCTATCAAAGGAGTATGATTTGCTTACAACATCTACTGAAAATTTTATATATTTAGCTATGAGTAAGGTTATGTTGCAGAGGGAATATTCTTGAATTTACTGGTTTGCGGACAAGTTCTTATACCAAACTTCGTTATTGGGAAGACAAATAGAATATACGATAAATTCACTTAAACCTCCATTTATAGGCGGAAAGCACTCTTTTTCATTTGTCTCATTATTATTGAGAATTGGTATTATACAGCTCGACAAGACTAATTAACAGTTGAAACATCTAGCTCTACAATTGCTACCAAATATTTTGCATTATTATCACTTTAATATATTCTTTCACTTATTTTTTTTCTTTGCCACTTCCCTTAACGGATACATTTTTCTTCGCTGTTTCCTGACGAATCAATGTTAATTTAGCATTGAATACTACTAAAAACTTAAATAATACAACCATTTTCAGCAACAAAAATCAGCTAGCGTGAGGGGTGTTCGTTTTGGAATCGGTTGGTCTACCTGCTAACCGACAGCTAACATTAACTACCAATATCGTATCTGAAGAAGCCCCCTGGCCATTCTAAAAAATTTAATGCTGAGTACACCTTACTTTTGGCTTCCTCTATAGTGCTCCCTTCTGCTACTATATTTAGCACTCTTCCGCCATCTGAAACCCAATTACCACTCTCATCTAATTTAGTACCAGCGTGAAATACCAATATACCAGGAATGCTTTCAATTTTATCTAATCCCTTAATTACTTCTCCCTTTTGATAATCACCCGGATAGCCTTTACTTGCAACAACTACACAAACTGTAGATTTGTTGTTAAGTTCCACCATTTTGACATTTAACTTTCCTTCTGCAATTGACAACATCAATTTTAACAAATCGCAATTTGAATCAAATCTAGGTAATATAGATTGCGTTTCTGGATCACCGAATCTAACGTTATACTCGAGAAGTTTTGGGCCATCTCTGCAAATCATTAAACCAGCAAAGAGTACTCCCTTATAAGGCGTACCCATGTTAACCAATGCTTGAGCTGTAGGGTATATTATTTTTTGGATGATTTTTTGCTCCATGTCCTTACTTATAATTGAAGGTGATGAGTACGATCCCATACCCCCAGTATTTTGGCCTTCATTATTTTCATTCACTCTCTTATAATCTTTTGCGCACCCAAGAGTTACTACTTTCAACCCATCAACAAGAGCAAAAAAGCTTACTTCTTCTCCAATTAAAAATTCTTCTATGATTATTTCTTCACCTGATTCACCAAATTCTTTCTCCACTAGCATTGAATCTATTGCTGAAAAAGCTTCGTTTTCTGCGCAACATATCATCACGCCTTTCCCTGCCGCAATTCCATTTGCTTTCACTACAAGTGGAAACTTTATTTTATTGCTACGTACAAAATCTTTAGCTAATCCTTCATCAACAAAACACTCGTACTTGGCAGTTGGTATGCCATATCGCTTGCATAGTCCTTTGGTGAAAGACTTTGATCCCTCAAGTTTTGCAGTTGCTTGACTCGGAGCAAAAACATTTATTCCCTCTGCAACTAAATCATCAGCAAGTCCATCAATTATTGGTTGTTCTGGACCAATAACAACCAACTCTATATTTTCTCTCTTGCAAAATTGTGTAACATCCACTGAATTTTGAATATTTACATCCACAAGAGTCCCAAGATCTTTCATAGCTTGGCGACCAGGAGTTACATATAACTCAGTCAAGATAGGAGATTTTTTTAGAGCCCAAAGTAGAGCGTGCTCACGTCCACCAGAACCTATAACCAGAACCTTCATCTTTATTTCCTCGCTTTTCTATATGTCAAAATTATTATTTGCTTATAACAGTATCATTA
This sequence comes from Wolbachia endosymbiont (group A) of Norellia spinipes, assembly GCF_964273535.1. Classification (NCBI taxonomy): domain Bacteria; kingdom Pseudomonadati; phylum Pseudomonadota; class Alphaproteobacteria; order Rickettsiales; family Anaplasmataceae; genus Wolbachia; species Wolbachia endosymbiont (group A) of Norellia spinipes. The sequence goes on along the minus strand of NZ_OZ187006.1, from coordinate 119,183 downwards.
CTCATGTATTTTTGCAACACGTTTGGTATTGCAATCGACCCGTCAGAATTTTGATGATTCTCCATTATGGCAACAATCGTTCTTCCTATAGCTAAAGCTGAGCCGTTTAAAGTGTGAACATATTTTTTTATCTTTTTATCAGTTTCTGAAGAGTATTTAGCGTTCATCCTTCTTGCTTGAAATGCACCACAATTTGAGCAGCTTGATATTTCTCTATATTTATTTTGCTCAGGTAACCATACCTCTATGTCATAAGTCCTTTGTGCAGCAAAACCCATATCACCACTACACAGTAGCATTACTCTATACGGTAATTCTAGTTTTTTTAATATCTCTTCAACAACACTCGTCATGCGCTCAAGTTCATCATTTGATTGGTCTTCAGTTGTAATACTCACCAACTCCACTTTACCAAATTGGTGTTGCCTTATCATGCCTCTCGTGTCTCGCCCTGCGCTGCCTGCTTCTTTACGAAAACACTCTGAATACGCAGTAAAACGAATAGGCAGTTCTTTTTCCTCTACTATTTTATCAGCAACCAAATTTGTTAAAAACACTTCACTTGTGGGAATCAACCTCAATTCGTCGGTAGTTAAATACGAATCGTCAGAAAATTTTGGTAGCTGACCAACGTTATACATAGCTTCGTTTTTCACCAAAGCTGGGTGGTACACCTCAGTATAGCCAAATTCATTAACATGCATTTCAAGCATAAAATTTATTAGCGCTCGTCCAAGCTTAGCTAACTGTCCTTTTAATATCGCAAATCTTGATCCGGAAATTTTCGCCGCTTGTTCGAAGTCCATTAAACCTAATTTTTCTCCGAGTTCATAATGAGATTCTGGTACAAAATCAAACTGTCTTTTTCCTCCATATCTTCTCACCTCTAAATTAGAGTTCTCATCTGCGCCTATTGGCACATCTTGCGCAGGAATATTCGGCAAGTTAGATAAAACATTCACTAACTTATCCTTTTCTGCTTGTTCCTTTAAGCTAATTGCCTCTATCTCATTCGTGATGTCTTTTGACAACTCTATTTGCTCTTCACAAGGGCTCTTGCTCATTTTAAGCTTCTTTATTTCCTCTGTGATTTCATTGCGCTGCCTATTTAAATCTTGCAATTTAGTGGTTAATGACCTTTTCTCGTGATCAATTTCTAATATCTCTTTTGCAGTAAACTCTCTTATCCCCCTGCTTTTCATTGCCTTTTCAAATCCTTCAGGGTTTTTGCGTATATATTCTATATCGTGCATATATTGTGCTATTACTAACACTGTTACTGTACTTCAAAAGCTCTTAATATTCAATATTTTCTCATACTACTAAAATTATTATGGTTGATTTTTTTGTTAGAATTTGTTAAAATTTAATTAACTTAGCATTCATAGGATGTAGTATGGGCATCACAGAAAAATATAATCAATTTAAAGAGAGCACTTACTTTGCTGGTGGGAAATTCGTTATCTACGCTACTTGCGTATGCCTAGCAGCCACATTTGCTGTTGGCTGTTTGGGGTTGATAATAGGATTTCCTCTATTGACCTTTCCACTTGCTATGCTAATTTCTCATCCTGTGATTTGGATTATAATGGGAGTAGTCCTTACAGCAGCATACAAAATGATTGTTAAACCTTTATTTCACTTGGTAAAAGGTTATGTTAATGGAAAAGGAGCAGGTCAAGGTGAGCAAAAAACTCAAGATGGAGATAGTGGTGTTGTACCAGGCAGTGAACCCGATTCAAGGAACAGTAGTCATAGAAGCTCTTTGGATAGTGGTTTGGGTGGTAAAGAGTTTCATGAAAATTTGGACACTCTTGTGCATCAAACAAATAGAAAGAATTACGCTTACTGGTTGCAGCAACATGATATTGCTAATATTGCAAGAATTAAATATAAGTATTCAGAAGATTTTACGGATGGTGTATTCTTCTGTATTCCTGGTAATCTTGAAACCTTGAGTGAAAGGTTGGGAAAATATAAAAATAAAGCAGAACGAGAGAGTTCGAAAAGGATATTTACTTCAGTTATTAATTTGGGTGGTAATCATTGGGTAACGCTAGTTGTTGCATACAACTCGGATAATAAACAATTTAGAGCTTATTATTGTGATTCTTTTAGTGCTGATTTACCAAGTCCTGGTAGTCAACGTAAGAAAATAGAACTTGCAAATGCAATTAAAGAATTGGTTACACCTCTTACTGATCAAGCTAGTGAGTTGAATGCGCAAGGAAAAAAAGAAATGAGTAAAGATGTCAAAGAGACAGCACAAACGTGTCGGAACAAGAAAAATGAATTAATTAATGTCCCAATAAATACTGATAATATAGTGAGCGCACTGGAAGCAGTTTTGGAAATAGAGAACTGTAATATAAGAAGCTCCGGAGCCAAACAACAAAGCGATGGACATAATTGTGGAATATTTGCATTGGAAAACGCTCATAGGATTACGCAAATGCTCAACGAAGGTAAATCATTTGATGAAATTGACGCAGAGTTATCGGAATACAAGCCTAATCCAGAACAATTGCAAAAGAAAAGAAGAGAGTTTACAAAAGCGCTTATGGAAGATGAAAAATGGAAGGAAGATCTAGAAAACGGGCTTTTATGCGATCTTCCACCAGGAACGGACACCTCTCTTACCTCAAGGGTGCAGAATACAGCTCAGTTTGCTATATAGTTTACAATGAAGGATTACCATTAACCTTATGCCCCTCCAAATAGGAAGTTTGACGATTGATTCTTCAGTTATTTTAGCTCCAATGTCAGGGGTAACTGATTATCCGTTTAGAAGTATTGTAAAGAAGCTAGGTGCAAGTTTGTTAGTTTCAGAAATGATTGCAAGCAGAGCCATGATTATGCAAACTCGCCAGAGTCTGCAAAAAGCAAAAGTCGATGAATTAACTGCTGTGCAGCTTGCTGGATGCGAGCCGGATGTAATGGCAGAGGCTGCAAAGCTCAACGAGGATATGGGTGCAAAAATAATAGATATAAATTTCGGTTGTCCTGTTAAAAAAGTTGTAAACGGTTATGCAGGATCAGCACTAATGCGCGATGAGAAAAAAGCCGCTGAGATAATTGAGGCCGTGGTCAAAGCAGTGAATGTGCCAGTTACGGTAAAAATGCGCACTGGATGGAACGATGAAAATCGCAATGCACCGAGGCTTGCGAAAATTGCCGAAGACTTAGGAGCAAAAATGATCACTGTGCATGGAAGAACGAGGGCACAGCTCTATAACGGCCAAGCAGATTGGAAATTCGTTAGAAATGTTAAGGAGCAAGTGAAAATTCCAGTTATAGTAAATGGCGATATTAAAAATTTAAATGATATTCAGAATGCTCTCAAAGAATCTGGAGCAGACGGAGTGATGATAGGTCGTGGTGCCTACGGTAAACCTTGGCTGATTAATCAAGCAATGAACTTTCTCAGTGGAAGTGAAACTTCTGAGCCAACAGCTTCAGAGAGATTAAGCATCATACTCGAGCATTACGACAATATTCTTGAGTACTATGGAAATAACACAGGAATAAAGATGGCCCGCAAACACATAGGTTGGTACAGTAGCGGGCTTCAAAGCTCATCTGAATTTCGCATGAGAGTAAATAACATGACAGATAGCACAGAAGTGAAAGAAAATATTATTGGCTTTTTTGGTCAAGAGACACACTAGCTGTACTCAATTCGACTGATCATATGCCACTACGCTCTCTTCCTCACCAGAGTGTAAATGACAATTATTATCCATAAACCATTTCTCGTCATAAGTTTCAATATCAAAATATTTTTCATATTTATCTATATTATCACAAAGTGAAAGTGCTCTGATCTTATTCATAATCAAACCTGTACCAGCAGGAATTAATCTTCCTACTATAACATTTTCTTTTAATCCACTTAAAGGATCACTCTTCCCGCAGAATGCTGCTTCTGTAAGTACTTTTGTTGTCTCTTGGAAAGAAGCAGCAGAAATAAAGGAGCTAGTTTCAAGACTTGCCCTAGTAATCCCCTGCAGAATAGGAAGATAATGAGCAGGCCGTTTGCCAGAGTTACTCATAGCATCATTTTCCCTATCAACTTCCAGCTTGTCAATGCTTTCGCCAACCAAGTACATAGTATCACCAGGATCAGTAATTTCCACTTTTTGTAGCATTTGTTTTAAGATCACCTCTAAATGCTTGTTGTCTATACGAACACCCTGCAATCTATAAACTTGCTGTATTTCAGAAATCATATAGTGCGCTAAAGCTTCTAACCCAAGCACACGTAAAATATCATGGAGATCAGGGTCACCATCCATCAATAGATCACCTTTACGTACAAAATCACCTTCATTGACTATTACATGCTTACTTCTTGATACCAAATATTCAACTGGAGAAATTTGTTCATCTACAGGTTTAATTAATATACTGCGTTTTCCTCTACGGTCTTTTTCAGAAAACGCTACATAGCCATCTATCTCACTAACAATAGCATGCTCTTTAGGACGACGTGCTTCAAATAACTCTATAACCCTCGGTAAACCACCAGTAATATCACGAGTTTTAACTGACTCTCTTGGTGTTCTTGTAATAACATCACCTGCATGAACCTTCTGGCCATTTTGTACATTGAGCACTGCACCAATTGGTATAAAATAACATGCTTCAACGCCACTTGCGAGTGTCATTACTTCACCATTATCGTCAAGCAGCACAATACGAGGACGTAAACTAGCTCCACCAGAATGCAATTTCCAGTCTTTTACTACTTTGCTTGATATTCCTGTAGATTCATCCATCACTTCAGTGATCGAAATTCCATCTTTTAAGTCCTGATAAGACACTGTACCAGTCTTCTCCGTGATAATAGGCAATGTATAAGGATCCCATTCCGCAACTTTATCGCCAATTTTTACTGACCCACTCTCATCCACATAAAGTTTAGCACCGTAAGGTACACTATGCTTCAACTTCTCACTACCAAGGCTATCAACCAACACGACTTCACAGGAACGGCTTATCACAATTTTATTTCCGTTTCTATCTATAATTATATTACTATTGTTTAACTTTATTTTAGCACTAATAGAAGCTATAATATTTGAGGATTCAACGCCTCTAGTCATTACCCCACCTATATGGAAAGTACGCATCGTTAACTGAGTACCTGGCTCTCCAACAGATTGAGCAGCTATAACACCAACTGCTTCACCTATTGAAACAATTTTACCAGTTGCAAGGTCTCTTCCATAACACAAAGAACACACACCAGGACTTATTTCACAAGTTAAAGGCGATCTAATTTTTACAGCATCAAGACCTGCAATGCTGATTTGCTTTACTTTATCCTCATCAATTAATTCCCCTGCTTTTACTAATAATTCTTTTGTCACTGGGTTATATATACCATTTGCAGATGTTCTACCCAGCACAACACTCTCTAGAGATGCAACTATAGTACTTCCTTCAACTGTAGCTCTCACAACAAGACCATTTTTTGTTTTACAGTCATGCTTTGTAACTATGCAATTTTGAGACACATCAACTAAACGACGAGTTAAGTATCCAGAGTTTGCAGTTTTAAGCGCAGTGTCAGCTAAACCTTTACGCGCACCGTGAGTAGAATTAAAGTATTCAAATACGTTCAATCCTTCACGGAAATTAGAAATTATAGGTGTTTCTATAATCTCACCAGAAGGTTTGGTCATGAGCCCTCGCATTCCTGCTAGCTGTTTCATCTGTGAAGTAGAACCCCTTGCACCAGAGTTAACCATCATATACACTGAGTTGTACTTACTATTTCCATCATATATAGATATTGCTTTTAACATATCATTAGCTATCATATCCGTACACTTAGACCATTCATCTATAACCTTGTTATACCTCTCACTTCTAGTTATTAGCCCATCTTGATATTGCATAGAGAATTTCTTAATTTCACCCCTCGCGTGATCAACATGTGTAGCTTTAGTTTCAGGTATAACCAGATCACAACGACCAAAAGAAACACCAGAAAATGTGGCATATTCAAAGCCAAGTACCATTAATTTATCAGAAAATGCCACTGTAGCACTTTGACCACAGTTACGATATACTAAATCAACTATACCAGTTATTTCCTTGACTGTTAATATCTGATTTATTAGATCGAAGCCTAGATTCTCATGCTTAGGAAAAATTTGCCATAATATTAAACGGCCAGGAGTTGTACAAACAGTTTTATAGTGAGTTTCACCGCTGCTATTAATATACTCCATCCTATACTTTATACTAGAATGAATATGTAAAGTACCATCACTCAAAGAATGCTCAACTTCACAAAAAGCACCAAAAGATGGTAAATTATCTTCCTTAGGTTCTTGTAAAGTCAGATAATATATACCAAGTACTATATCTTTACTAGGAACTATAATCGGTCTGCCATTAGAAGGACTTAAAACGTTATTAGTGGACATCATCAACACCCTAGCTTCAAGCTGAGCTTCCAATGAAATTGGCACATGCACTGCCATTTGGTCACCATCAAAATCAGCATTAAACGCCGTACAGACAAGCGGATGAAGCTGTATTGCTTTGCCTTCAATAAGGATTGGCTCAAAAGCCTGAATACCAAGTCTATGTAGCGTAGGCGCTCTATTCAACAAAACAGGATGCTCTTTTATTACCTCTTCAAGCATATCCCAAACTTCTGGTTTTTCTGCTCTTATCAACTTACTAGCAAACTTAATAGTTGGAGCCATACCATACATCTTAAGCTTTGAGTAAACAAAAGGTTTGAATAGTTCAAGAGCCATTCTTTTTGGTAATCCACACTGATTTAGTTTCAAAGTTGGACCAACAACTATTACAGAACGTCCAGAGTAGTCTACCCTTTTTCCTAAGAGGTTCTGGCGAAAACGACCCTGTTTTCCTTTTAACATATCACTAATGGACTTTTTATATCCAACAGCACCAGCTTTGTTTACCAAAGTATTACGACGACTATTATCAAAAAGAGAATCAACTGCTTCTTGTAACATCCTTTTTTCATTACGAATCATAATCTCAGGAGGATTTAAGCTCAACAATTTCCTCAACCTGTTATTTCTATTAATAATAGTCCTATAATGATGATTCAGATCAGAAACTGCAGGACGACCACTTTCAAGCGATACCAAAGGACGCAAATCAGGTGGTAAAATAGGTATAGTTGTAAGTATCATCCACTCAGGCCTATTTCCAGATTTAATGAAGTTTTCAATAATACGCAATCTCTTTATAATTTTCTTTCTTCTTATCTCAGAAGCAACAGACTCTAATTCTAGTCTTAAATCCTTCCTAATTTCATGTAAATCAAGGCGCGTTAGCAACTCTCTTATAGCTTCAACACCTTGCATAGCTACAAAACTATCGATCCCATAGCTATCTTTAGCTTCATTATAAGCTTTTTCACTAATAATCTCACCTTTTTCAAAAGGCGAAACAAGAGGATCTATCACGATATAATTATCGCTATATAAAATATTCTCAATATCTCTGAGAGACATATCCAATAATGCTCCAATTCTTGAAGGAAGCGATTTCAAAAACCATATATGAGCAACAGGAGATGCAAGCTCTATATGACCCATCCTTTCTCTTCTTACTTTAGAAGATGTAACTTCTACTCCGCATTTTTCACATATGCGACCTCTGTGTCTTCTTTTTTTGTATTTTCCACATAAACATTCATCGTCATTGACAGGGCCAAAAACCTTAGGGCAAAATAATCCACCTTTCTCAACTTTGAACGTACGATAATTTGCAGTTGAAACATCTTCTATCTCACCACAAGATATACGCTTAATACTTTCAGGGCTAGCAATCGATATGCTAACCTCATTAAAAGGTTGTGCAATGTTAGTGTGAGATATATCTTCAATCACTACATCATTTTGCTTTAAATCTACATTTAAACATAAAGAACGTAGTTCTTTTATCATCACATTAAAGGATTCAGGAATTCCACATTCAAAATTACTGTCACCTTTTATTATCGATTCGTAAATCTTAACTCTACCATTAATATCATCAGACTTCACAGTTAACATTTCCTGCAAAGTATAAGCAGCACCATAGGCTTGTAATGCCCAACATTCCATTTCACCAAAACGCTGACCACCAAAATGAGATTTTCCTCCTAGAGGTTGTTGAGTAACCAAACTATAAGGCCCTACTGAACGCGCATGAATTTTACCATCAACCAAGTGGTGCAACTTAAGCATGTACATGTAACCAACTGTAACCTTGCGGTCGAATTTTTCACCACTGCAACCGTCATATAATACAGCTTGTCCAGAGTTATCCAAACCAGCAAGTTCAAATAATTTTGCTATTTGTTCATCTTTTGGACCCTCAAATACAGGTGCAGCAACAGGAACGCCATCACGTAATTTACGTGCAAATTCAATGAGATTATTATCACTAATATTACGAATATCATTACAGATAGATACGTTACTACCATAGCTATAAACCTCAATCAGGAAATTACGTAAATTGCTGTATGAACTTTTACAAGAGTTCAAATAGTTCTCTACTAACGCATTCAACTCGTCATTTAGTGCATTTTTATTAGGTGTATTTAAAACAGAAGCCATTATTTCATCATCATCAATATTTTCAATTTTTTTATTGTCAAGGTATGCTACTGCAAATTGTGTAAAATTATCATCGTTAAGGGACCTAATTCCCTTGCAAAAAGCACTTTTGATTTTATTGATCTCATCGAGAATATTACTTACCCTTTCCCCTAATTTTCTACAAGCCCAACCTACATGCGTTTCCAGTATTTGCCCTACATTCATTCGTGAAGGAACACCAAGAGGGTTAAGAATAATATTAACAGGAGTACCATCTTCCAAATAAGGCATATCTTCCACTGGCACAACTCGAGAGATCACACCTTTATTCCCATGTCTACCAGCCATTTTATCCCCTGGTTGCAGACTATGTTTCACAGCAATGAAAACTTTTACTGACATCGACACACCTTGAGGCAGGTCATAACCTTCATGTAATTTTTCTACTTTTCGCTTAAACTGTGCTATTGCATGTGATACTTTTTCATCAAAATCTTTTTTTAAGCTCTTAACTTGCTCAGAAATGGGTTGGTTTTTTAATCCTATACCCCACCATTGCTCACGTTCAATAGAGTCAAATTTTTCTCGATCTTGAGAACCAGAATTAATAAGAAGTTTCTTCAGTTCATCATAGAAATATTCACTAGTAGCATTGATTATATAATCTCGCTCTTCCTCAAAGTCATTTACCTCTTTTTGTTTGATGAGTAATGCCCTTTCATTTTCTTCAACCCCCCTGCGTGTAAAGACTTGTACATCAATTACTGTCCCTTCAACATCTGGAGATGTATATAAAGAGGAATCTGCACAATCGAATGACTTTTCACCAAAAATTGTCATTAATAACTTCGTTTCAGGAGGCAATGAAAGAGAAGGTTTAGGTGTAACTTTACCTACCAGAATATAGCCTGGACCAACTCTTGTACCAATTTTCACTATACCACTATCATCCAAGTGATATAGATTTTCTTCATTAACACCAGGTATAGCACGAGTTATTTTTTCTGATCCTAAAGGGGTATCATGTACAACACAGTCAAATTCTTCTATATGAATAGAAGTAAAGAGATCTTTTTTAACAACTTCACTAGAAATAATAATAGAGTCTTCAAAATTATAACCTTGCCAAGACATAAAAGCGACTAGCAAATTTTTACCAAGCGCCAACTCACCACTGTTAATTGCAGGACCATCAGCTATTACATCACCCTTTTTAACATAATCACCTACGCACACTAGCGGTCTTTGATTAATACAAGTATTATGGTTAGAACGCTGAAATTTCCTTAGATGATAAATATCTACGTCCAAGTAGTTAACCCTTTCTTTATCAAAAGCACGTATAACTATAGAGTTACTATCAGAACTATCAACTATGCCATCGCGTTTTGCTAAAACTACAGCACCAGAGCCAGAAGCTACAAAAGACTCCATACCAGTAGCAACCAGAGGAGCGGTAGGCTTCAATAAAGGTACGGCCTGACGTTGCATATTTGAGCCCATTAATGCTCTATTAGCATCATCATTTTCTAAAAATGGAATCAAGGAAGCCGCAACTGATATTACCTGCTTAGGAGATACGTCAATGTAACTCACCTGATCACTACTTACCATAATGAAACTACTAGCATATCTACAGTATAGCATATCATCAACAAAGCAATTATTTTCATCGAGCTTTGCGCTGGTATCAGCTATATAATATAAACCTTCATCTATGGCAGACAGATACTCAATTTGATCAGTAACAACCCTATTAACTACTTTTCTATAAGGACTTTCAATGAAACCATATTTATTAATACGCGCGTATATAGCTAAACTGTTGATTAACCCTATGTTTTGCCCTTCAGGAGTCTCAATAGGGCAAATTCTTCCATAATGAGTTGGATGAACATCACGCACTTCAAATCCTGCCCGTTCTCTTGTTAAACCGCCAGGACCTAACGCGGACAACCTTCTTTTATGTGTTATTTCAGATAACGGATTAGTCTGATCCATAAATTGAGATAATTGAGAAGAATTGAAGAAATCTCTTAAGACATTAGTTAACACTTTTGGATTAATAAAATCAGATGGAGAAACTTTATCTAAACTAGAAGTGGACATAGAATCAACTATTGCGCGTTCCAATTTCAACAACCCAGTTCTAAATTGATTTTCTATAAACTCTCCAACTGATCTTACTCTTCTGTTTCCTAAATGATCAATATCATCTACAGATCCTTGACCGTCACGTAACAATACTATTTTTTTTACAATTTCAATAATATCTTCATACGTTAAAACAGTTAAATCCTCATCATAATTTAATCCAAGGTAAGAGTTAAGCTTCAACCTACCAATGTTAGACAAATCATAATATTCCGGACTGAAGAAAAGATTACGGAAAAACTCCTCTACTATCTCTAAAACAGGAACTTCACCAGGACGCAAAACTCTATATATTTCATATAGCGCATCCTGATAAGACATGTTTTCGTCTAAGAAAAGCGTATTTAATATATAAGGTCCAACAGATACATTATCTATGTTCAATACTGATATTTCATCCACAGACAATAACTCAAGCTTCTTTATGTCTTCCAGCTTTATAGATTCACCAGCAGATAAAATTTTCGTAGAGCTAGCACTATCCATTAAATCTTCTGCGAGGAATAAACCACATATAGAATTAAAAGGAACCAGATACTCTTTCAATTCATTATCATATAGCTTTTTAGCTAGTCTTGAGGTGATACGAACGTTAGCTTTAAGCAGCACATTACCTTCAATATCCATTAAGTCGAAAGGCAACCTCACTCCTTTAAATTTATCAGGAACAAAAGGCACTTTCCAACCATCTTTATGTTTTACATACTTTATTTTCTCATAAAATCTATCGAGTATATCATTATTTGATAGACCTAACGCCTTTAACAAAACTGAGATTGGCAATTTTCTTTTTCTATCAACACGAAAATACAAATGGTCTTTAACATCAAATTCAATATCAAGCCAAGAACCCCTATAAGGAATAATTCTAGCAGAATAGATCAATTTACCAGAATTGTAAGTTTTTCCCTTATCGCTATCAAAAAATACACCAGGAGACCTATGCATTTGTGAGACAATAACTTTTTCTACACCATTAATGATGAAAGTGCCCTTATCAGTCATCATAGGCAACCCACAAAAGTGGACTTCCTGCTCTTCTATAGATTTTACAACGGTTGCAAGTTTAGAATGATCTCCACTCTCTTTAATCGATTTATATTCATCAAGAGAAATACCATCCTGCATAACAACAAGACGTATAGAAGCAATAACCTGAGCAGAAAAAGTTACACCACGCTTTATACACTCAGATTCATCATACTTAGGATCATCTACCCTACAACTTATAAACTCAATAGTAGCCCTACGCAAAGGATCATTTATTGGAAAGATTGTATGAAAGATAACTTCAAGTCTTTCATTACCCTTATTCTTAGGAGCAAATGAATCATACGATTCTTTTTGAACCTTAACCAAATCCAATAAAGAATCTTTTAAATCAATCGACCTAGAATAAGAAACTCTAGGGACAAAAGCACCAGAAGCGTACATATAAGAAGAATCAACCATTAAAATACCCCAAACTAATTAAAAGAGCTATATCAATATAAAATTAATACATTAAATATTATTCAAGCTCCACTTTAGTTGCTCCTGCTTCAATAAGTTTTTGCTTGATTTTTTCTGCTTCGTCTTTAGGAACATTAGCAGTTAAATCTTTAGGTAAAGATTCAACCAACTCTTTTGCTTCTTTTAAACCCAATGTAGAATTAACTTCTCTCACAGCTTTAATAACTCCTATTTTTTTACTCGCATCAATTTCTTTAATCACAACTTTATACTCAGCTTTTTCTTGAGCAGCAGGAGCAGCAGCATTATCACTAATAGGCGCCCCAGCACCAACAGCCCCACCAAGAAAAGAACCAGCAGGCAACCCTATTTTCTCTTCTAGAACTTTTACAAGTTCAGAAGCCTCTAATAGGTTTAAAGATAATATTTTATCAACCAAATCACTTGTTACATTACTCATAATTACCACCTTACTTAACAACAAATTTATTTTTTAGAACTATAATAATCCAAAACTCTCATAAGCCTCATAGAAGATGAATTAATAGACAACGCCAATCGAGCAGGAATATCATAAGATATTAAACGCATAATTTTAACACGCAACTCATCCAAAGAAGGCAACTTAGCCAGTTTATTAACATCTTCCACTGTTAACAATTCATTTATATGAGCCGCGCAAATCACAGACATTTTTTCTTTGTTAGCATTAATAAAATCAACTATTAACTTTGCAGCTTCTACTATGCCACTAGAGTATATAATAGCAACAGAACCAGAAAATTTGCCTGATAAATAAGAAAATTTACCAGTCCTTTCCAAAGCCAAGCGCGCTAGAGTGTTTTTAACTACTAATACCCCACCTGCTATAGACTTCAGGCTATTCCTCAGAGTTAATGAATCATTAGCATTTATAGATTTAAAATTTACTAATATCAAGAAATCATTATTTACAAATACGTTTATTGTGCTCTGTATAAATTCATCCTTATTTTTACGCTTCACGGTATCACTCCCTTAAATTATATCTTCCACTTTGCTTATCTTATAAGCTTCACCCATAGTTGAATTTAAAAAAACACCCTTAAAGTAAATTCCTTTCGCAGAAATAGGTTTATTATCTTTAATTACTTTAAGAAAGGCTTTTAAATTTTCTAGCAAGTCATCAATATCAAATTTAATATTTCCTAATTTACCATGAATAACACCATTTTTATCTGTTCTAAATTTTATCTGACCAGACTTAATGGTTTTAATAGCTTCTGCAATGTTAGAAGTCACAGTACCAAATTTAGGGTTAGGCATCAGCCCTTTAGCACCCAATATTTTTGCAATAGGAGTGATTTTTGCCATAAAATCAGGAGTAGTAATGCACCAATCAACATCTAATTTTCTACCCTTTTTTATTTCTTCAACTAAATCCTCTCCTCCTGCAATATCAGCACCAGCTTTTTCAGCTTCTAATAAATGTTTATCTTGAGCGAAAACAGCTACTTTAATATTCTTCCCGATACCTTTAGGCAAAACTACTGTACCACGCACCTGCTCTTCAGATTTACGTGAATCTACGCCTAAATTGACTGCAATATCAACTGATTCATTAAATTTTGCTGAAGCAGACTCAATAATCTTCTTCAAACACTGCTTAGGATTATCATTATATGTATTCATTTACCTAACCTTCCACAACTTCTATACCCATAGATTTTGCAGTGCCTACAACCATTTTCACTGCTGAATCTTCATTATCCACTTTCATATCAACCATCTTGCACTTTGCCACTTTAATTATAGCAGACATAGGTAATTTAGCCACTAATTCTTTACCAGGATTACCAGAACTTTTACTTAATTTAGCCTCCTGCTTAAGTAAATAAGCCACAGGTGGACCGCTGACAGTAAAATCATGAGAGCGATCATCCTTTATGGAAATTCGCACTGTTACTAAATCGCCTACTTTATAATTAGCGTTAGCAGCGCTAGTAACTTTATTAAAAGCTTCACAAAACTTAGGAACAGGTATACCACGTGGACCAAGTACTGAAGCAATTTTCGGTCCTGGAATTGCTTTCCCAGCTTCCATAAGTAAGTTAATCTTAGCAACTATAACACTCATAATTAATCCTCTATTTTCTCTACTTGAGCCAGATCAAGCTCTATTATTGTCGGCTTACCTAAAATTGATACTTCCACATTAATAATTTTTTTCTCATCGTTTACCATATTTACCTTACCAGTAAAATTTTGAAAAAGACCATCATTAATTTTCACTTTTTCACCTTTTTCATAACCATAACCTAACTTCTTTTTCTCTTGAGCATTATAAAGTGCATTACACATTGAGTGAATCTCATCATCCAAAATCACCTTTGGAATATTACCATTTTTCAAAAATCCATAAACCTTAAGAGATTTTGGTATATTATTGATAAAATTCAATACTTCATCGCATAAATTCACGTATAAAAAGACATAACCAGGAAAGCATTTCCTTCGTGTAGCAATTTTCTTAGATTTCAACTCTACTTCACTTAGCTCTTCATATGGAATAAAAACTTCCTTAAAGTAACCATTAACACTCAATCTCATAGAATTTTCCAATATATGTTGGCGCACTTTCTCTTCACAATTGGAAGCAACTCTCAAGATATACCATTTATATCTATTAAATTCTTTACACTTTAAACTTATCTCATCATCTGAAATCATCTCAAAATCACCAGATTCGCCACTGCAGAATCCAGGCGTTTGATTCAAAATATTTTTGCTTTCATCACATAGATGCATATATACATACACTTCACATAACTCTTTTATATCAGACTTTGAATTACATACCGTTTGATAAGGAATAAACACTTCCTTAAAATAAACAGCATTACTTACCAATTCGCGTATATTTTGCTCATATCCATAATCAACTCTAATGATATACCATTTATATTCACATTCCATAAATAATTCCAAATAAAGCCTTAATTACGTAAAGAGACATAAAATCCACAAAACAGAAGAAAATCGAAAAGCATAATATAACAATCATCACAACAAATAGAGATGACAACACCTCCTGTTTCTTTACCCAAGCAATTCTTCGTATTTCTTGCTTTATATCATAGAAAAAAACACACAAACTTTTTAACATTTTCACCACAACATTAATGCAGGAGCGATAGGAATTGAACCTACAACCTCTGGTTTTGGAGACCAGCGCTCTACCAATTGAGCTACACTCCTATAACTCAAACTCTCACTCCAAAATTTCAGAAACAACACCAGAACCAACAGTTCTACCGCCTTCTCTTATCGCAAAACGCAATCCCTTATCCATTGCTATCGGTACTTGCAATTCTACTTCTACACTCACATTATCTCCTGGCATTACCATCTCCTTCCCATCTAGCAATTTTATGCTCCCAGTTACATCCGTTGTCCTTAAATAAAACTGTGGCTGGTAATTCGCAAAAAATGGTGTATGCCTTCCTCCTTCCTCTTTCTTTAATATATAAACCTCCGCCCTAAACTTTCTATGCGGCGTTATCGTCCCCGGTTTTGCTAATACTTGCCCTCTCTCCACTTCTTCTCTTTTTGTTCCTCTTAACAATATTCCTACATTGAGTCCTGCACTCCCCTTATCCAGCAACTTCTTAAACATTTCTACACCTGTGCATATCGTCTTTTGCGTCGCTTTCAGACCTATTATCTCTATCTCTTCTCCCGTCTTTATCTCTCCCTTCTCTATCCTTCCTGTTACCACCGTTCCTCGCCCCGATATCGAAAATACATCCTCGATTGGCAATAAAAATGGTAAATCCACAGGCCTTGGTGGAACTGCCACATACTCATCTAACTTTTCCATCAATTTATCTATTGATTTCTTTCCATATTCGCTACTGTCATCCTCCAGCGCTTTCAATGCAGACCCCACTACCACAGGCACTTCATCCCCTGGAAATCCGTATTTATTCAGCAATTCCCTCACTTCCATTTCTACCAAATCTATCATATCAGCATCAGCAACATCAGCTTTATTTATATACACCACGATATATCCAACACCTACCTGCTTCGCTAGCAATATATGCTCTCTCGTTTGTGGCATTGGCCCATCAACCCCCGACACTACCAATATCGCCGCATCCATCTGTGCTGCACCTACTATCATGTTCTTTACATAGTCAGCATGTCCAGGACAATCAACGTGTGCATAATGCCTTTTTTCCGTCTGATACTCAACATGCGCTGTTGCTATCGTTATCCCCCTTTTCCTTTCTTCTGGCGCCTTATCTATCTGATCGTACGCTACAAAATTTCCATAATGCTTTGTTATCGCCGCTGTTAACGTTGTCTTCCCATGATCCACATGTCCTATTGTTCCCACATTTACATGCGGCTTTCCAAATGCTTCCACTACTGCTGTCATAATTACTACCCTTAATTATACTTTAACTTTAACTCATCAACCACATATTGTGGTACTTGTTCATAATAAGAAAAATGCATACTATACTGAGCTCTTCCCTGAGATATAGAACGCAAAACATTTATATAACCAAACATATTCGCAAGAGGTACGAAAGCAAGAATTATAGTGCTACTATTATGCGTTTCCATACTTGAAACTTGCCCCCTTCTGCTATTTACATCGCCCATGATATCGCCCATATACTCTTCAGGCGTAATGATTTCAACTTTCATTATAGGTTCTAACATTTTTGGACCAGCTTTATTTGCCATCTCTTTAAAAGCACCTTTAGCAGCAAGTTCAAAAGCTAAAGGACTAGAATCAACTTCATGAAAAGCACCATCAATAAGGGTAGCCTTAAAATCAATAACCGGAAAACCAGAGATCATGCCTCCTTCTTTTATCAACTCTAAACCATTTTGTACACCAGGAATAT
Organism: Wolbachia endosymbiont (group A) of Norellia spinipes; assembly: GCF_964273535.1. Lineage (NCBI taxonomy): Bacteria > Pseudomonadati > Pseudomonadota > Alphaproteobacteria > Rickettsiales > Anaplasmataceae > Wolbachia > Wolbachia endosymbiont (group A) of Norellia spinipes. Next base: position 102,094 of record NZ_OZ187006.1, on the reverse strand, counting down.
ATTCTTTTGGAATTGCACCACCTACAATTTTACTTTCAAATTGAAACCCAGAACCAGGCTCAAGAGGTTCAAATATAATCTTTACTTTTGCAAATTGGCCAGCACCGCCGGACTGTTTTTTATGAGTATAATCAATTTCAACAGATTTAGTGATAGTTTCACGATATGCAACTTGAGGCGCACCGACGTTAGCTTCAACGTTAAACTCGCGCTTCATTCTATCAACAATAATCTCAAGATGCAGCTCACCCATGCCTTTCAATATAGTCTGTCCACTCTCCGCATTTACTGACATTCTTAAAGAAGGATCTTCTGCAACCAATCTATTTAAAGCAACACCTAATTTTTCCTGATCTGAAGTAGTTTTAGGTTCCACAGCAATTTCAATAACAGGCTCAGGAAATTCCATACGCTCTAATAATATAGGAAAATCAGGTGAACATAAAGTGTCACCAGTAATTGTTCTCTTTAATCCAACTAAGGCAACTATATCGCCAACTTTAGCTTCGTTTATATCTTCTCTGTTATTTGCATGCATAAGCAGCATTCTGCCAATTCCTTCAGTCTCATTTTTTCCCGCATTTAACACAGCGGATTTGGATTTTAACTTACCGGAATAAATACGAATAAACGTCAAGCTGCCTACAAACTTATCCGTCATCACTTTAAACGCAAGAGCAACGAATTTCTCTTTTTCTGAAGGTTTGATCTCAATTTTCTTTTCTGAATCTTTAGGATCAGTTCCAACAATTACATCAACATCAATAGGAGAAGGTAAAAAGTCAACCACACCATCTAAAAGTGGTTGTACGCCTTTATTTTTAAAAGCTGATCCACATAATACAGGAACAAATTTTCCTTTGATGGTTCCATTTCTCACGCATTTTTTCAGTAAATCTACTGGCAGATCATTAGACTCAAAGTAAGTATTCATCGCTTCATCATCCATCTCAGCTGCAGCATCTAATAAAAGATTTCGATATTCTTGAGCCTTGTCAAGCAAATCAGAAGGAATATCTTCATAAGAAAATTTAGCACCCAACGTTTCTTCTTGCCATATAATGGCTTTCATAGAAATAAGGTCAATTATACCTTTGAAATCTTTCTCACTTCCTATTGGCAACTGAATGACTAAAGGTGCTGCACCAAGCTTCGTCTTTATCATATCAACACATCGATAAAAATTTGCCCCTATTCTATCCATCTTATTAACAAAGCAGATACGAGGAACGCTATATTTATCAGCTTGACGCCAAACTGTTTCAGATTGAGGTTCAACTCCAGCAACTCCATCAAATACAGCAACTGCACCATCCAAAACCCTTAAAGATCTCTCAACTTCAATAGTGAAATCAACGTGACCTGGAGTGTCTATTATATTGACCCTATGATCATTCCAAAAACATGTTGTTGCAGCAGATGTGATTGTAATACCACGCTCTTTTTCCTGCTCCATCCAATCCATAGAAGCTGCCCCATCGTGCACTTCACCAATTCTATTTTGCTTACCAGTATAAAATAAAATACGCTCTGTTGTGGTAGTCTTACCAGCATCTATGTGAGCCATTATTCCTATATTTCTGTATTTAGATATCCCAATTTCCATATCACAATTAATTAGCTAACATTAAAAACGAAGATGAGAAAATGCCTTATTAGCCTCAGCCATTTTATATTTTTCTTCGCACATCTTAAACGCACCACCGCGTTTATTATAAGCATCCAGTATTTCAGATTGCAAACAATCAACAGTGGTTTTTCCACTCTTTTTTCGAGCAGCAGAAGTTGCTTTAGCAATCCACCTTAACGCTAAAGAAATCGCTCTATCTTGTCGAACTTCAACAGGCACTTGATAAGTTGCACCACCAATGCGTCGAGAACGCACTTCTATAGAAGGAGTAACATTTCCTACCGCTGTTTCAAAAATTGATAACCCACCTTCGCCTATTTTCTTTTCAGCTAAAGACAAAGCGTCATAGATAATCTTTTCTGCAGTAGATTTTTTACCACATTTCATGATTGTATTAATGAAACGCATCAGCAAAACACTGCCATAACGCGAATCAGGACTTATTTCTCTTTTTTTTGCTTTATTCCGACGAGCCATAAATTTTAACCAGATTTCTTTACACCATATTTTGAACGAGCTTTCTTTCGATTTTGCACGCCACGCAGATCAAGGGCACCTCTTATTATGTGATAACGCACACCTGGCAAATCTTTAACCCGCCCACCACGTATCAAAACAACAGAATGCTCTTGTAAATTATGACCTTCACCAGGTATATAAGCTGTCACTTCACCATACCCACTAATTTTTACTCTGGCTACTTTACGGAGTGCTGAGTTAGGCTTCCTAGGAGTTGTAGTATACACCTTAGTGCAAACACCCCTCCTTTGAGGGTTGCTTTCTCCCAAAGCTGGTACCTTTTTCTTATGGGTCAATCCTAATCTACCCTTACGTATTAATTGATTTATCGTAGGCATATGTTATAAATTCAAGCTCATTAAAATAACTAAGTTTTTAGTTATAAAATAATAAACCTCAATAGTCAATATAAAAATAAACATTACTACTCTAATAATTAAGCTCAACTGCTTTGAAAGCCATCAGTAGACTTCTTGCACTACCTCCCAAGCCACAACTGTCATTCAGTAGAAACAAAAAACTTCCTTGACAAACTCCGCCAGCCCCCTTATTATGATAGTAAGGGTATTCATGACTCAAAACTTGTTTTTGACCTGCAGGCTCAATGACAAAATTCAGTAAAAAACTTAGGGTGTTTTTTGGCGGATTACATAAAATTATAGCGGCTGCATGTCTTTTTTATTTTTTCTACATTCAGCCAAATCGCGCTTATTTTAAGCGTTAGCACATTATTACAGCGCCAGTTTAAATTATTATAGGGTCAAAACTCGCACCACGGGAGTTCTTTGCCTTTTTTTTCTGCCTGGTAAATTTCTTAAATATTTATAACTAAACGACAACCGTCATCCCTGTAAAGGTCAAGTATCCCGCTACGTGTTAGCGGGATCTATGCTAAGAGATACCGCGGCGGTATGACGTAGGGGTTGCCAAGAACTTGTCATTCCAGTGCTTGACACTGGAATAGGTGTGTGTATTTGTGAAAAAAAATCTCCATGAAATTTGTGAAGCAATGTGGTGGGACTAGTGCGATTCGAACGCACGACCTTCGGATTAGGAGTCCAACGCTCTATCCTGCTGAGCTATAGTCCCGTGTTTCCTACCATTTATGTAAAGTTATAGCAAAAAATCCTTCTCTTTTCTAGATTTCTTGCATAACCAATTTATGACGACAAGAAACATTTCTGTACTTCTTGAGTATAATGCTATTATATTTAATAACATGGTTTAAGTAAGATTAATGCTAGTTAACAACATTGGTTATTTCTATAACAATCAAGACGACTTTGCTTTAAGCAATATAAACATTAAAGTAAAAAAAGGAAGTGTTGCATGTTTATTGGGGCATTCTGGCTGTGGCAAGTCAACAATTTTGAAATTAATTGCAGGGATAGAAAATCCAAAATCTGGAACTATTTTTATAAATGATAGGTTAGTTGCAAGCAGTAAGGCATCAGTCGCTATAGAGCATAGAAATATCGGATTGATTTTTCAGCATTCTGCATTATTTCCTCACAAAACAGTAGTAGAAAATATAACCTTTGCTATCCGCAGCTCTTCCAAGAGAGAAAAGCACCTAATTGCATTGGAAATCTTGAAGTTACTCAATATAGAAAAATATGAAAATATGTACCCTAACGCCTTATCTGGAGGACAGCAACAATTAGTTGCAATAGCAAGAGTGATGGCACAAAACCCTGATGTTGTGTTATTAGATGAACCATTTTCTAATTTGGATATACTGCTCAAGTGCCGAATAAGACAACATATATTGTCCCTTTTTAGAAGTAAAAATATCCCTGTGCTAATGGTAACTCATGACCCGCAAGAAGCATTGAAAGTTGCAGATTTTATCTACGTAATGAAAAATGGTAAAATTATTCAATCAGGAGTTTCTAGCGATATATACCATAGGCCTAAAGATGATACGCTAGCAAAGTTTTTTAGTGAGCTCTCCTCTACTCTATAGTTAAGCGAAAAGTTTCCACTTATTCGCTGCAAGAAAACAATCTAATTTGGAATTGTTATAAAATAATTAAAAAACCTTGATTTATAATTAAATAAAGGTGATATAATCTATGTGTTACTTGACTTCAGTCAAGTTTTAATATTTAAAGGTCAATATTTTAAATGGAGGTGAAAATGAGTTTAGGACCATGGCAATTGTTTCTAGTCTTAATAATAATTTTAGTTCTGTTTGGTGCAGGCAGATTACCGCAAGTTATGGGTGATTTAGGAAAAGGCATCAAAAACCTTAAACAGGAGCTTAAGGACTCAGAAAAATTATCGTCTAATGAACCAGATCGTTAGCGTCCTCATACTTCGTGACACGCACTAAGGTACGTGTTACTCACTTAAAGCATCAATTATTTTTCAATCTTTCCGCTTAAGCTGTTGCGTCTGCTTCACCTTCCTCTGAATTCATAATTTTTCTAATATTGTTAAAATGCTTTATAGAAATTTTCGCGGTCACTTTATATAGCATACAAACAAGTCTTGTAGTGAAAATTTAAAAATACAATCATTATTATTAATAAATTTTTATACATACTATACTGATAATGTAAGAGTAAATTTATTTAAATAGTGAGGTACGAAAATGAGTAAAAATAACAATCAACAATACAAAAACTATTCTGAAGATTATAATGGTAAAATAGGTATTAACACTAATGGACAAAAGTTTCAATTAATCAAAAATAACTCAAATCCTGTATACAATTATGAAGTTCGTGATATGGATGGGAATCATATATATAACATTAGAAAACAATGTATACCAAAATTCTTTAATAAGATATATAAGCCTTCAGAGTCAAAGATCTTTGACAAAGCACCAGAAACTATAGAGGAAGTATTACCAAAAGTATTTTCATTCCAAGATGAAGGTATAAAATATAATATAAGGTATGATGACATGTCATCACAAGAGAAGTTCCAAATTCAAAAGGACATTCATGCTGCTTATGAAAATTTTAAAAAATTGTTTGATGTAAACAAACCTGAAACAACTTTAAATTTAGAAGTTAATGTTTTTAACAACAAGAATGATTACCAGAAATATAATGAATTAGCTGGCATTGACGCAGATAATGCTTATGGTGCAACTGATGGTAAAGCGATAGTAGTATACAAATTTGCCGGTATGGACTTTGTTTTAGGTCATGAGCTGGGCCATGTGTTCCAAAATGAGCTATTAACAAGTATGAAGAATTCATTAGACCCTGAATTAGTTGGAAATTTAATTGGGAGTCAAGTAGAAAAAGAAAACAAAAAAGATATAGATAGTGGAGAGATAAAAGAATATCAAACTGAAGAATATGAAAATCCAGCTCATAACAAGGCATTAGAGCTTAGAGAAAGCAATGAAGATGATAAAAAAACAAATATAGTGGAGGAAGAGGAAACAGAAGGAGATACACTATATAATAACAAAGAACTCTATAGAGAAAAAAGAGAAGTGCAAAAAGAAACCGCTAAGCTAGATGATAACACAGAAGAAAGTCAATCTACACAAACGAGTGAACCTGGTGTATTTTCATCTATTGCATCTATTTTTAGAAGTTTTATATCATGGATATGGGGCACAGAAGAAGAAAGTGAATCTATCGAATTATCACAGAGTTCATTGTATTCTGATCCATTAAGTGACGAAAGTCATTATTCACAGTCAGATACTAATGATATACTATAACTTTTTTTTATAGGTAGTTTAACCCTTGCGTGTAACCCAAAAAACACGCAAGGGAAAACTGTATTGCATTGATGCTGTAACAAACAACTTCATTTGCACCAACTGCAAGTATAATGACAAAATTACGATTGTACTTTAACTCTAACAATTAACAATAATAAATGTATATTGAAATACAGCAATAATTACGTTAGTTTAAAAGGAATAGTTTGATTAAAGGATAATTGTGCAAAAAAGTGAGAAACTAACTAAAGATAAAAAACTAGCTTCTGATATTCTAAAAGAGGTTGCAGATACCAATAACAATGATAGCGATAAAGTAACTTTGTTTGACATTAAAACAGCTTTGCATGAGCACGGTTTTGGTATTTTAATAATCATCTTCTCCTTGCCGCTATCGGTGCCTATACCGGTTCCACCTGGTTATACAACTATTCTTTCTATACCTTTAATCTTATTCTCACTGCAGCTTCTATTTGGATTTGATTCTCCTTGGATGCCCAGTTGGCTAGAAAGAAGGTCTTTTCAGCGTTCAACACTAGCTCTTGTGGTAGAGAAAACTTCCCCTGTATTAGAAAAAATAGAAAAATTCATGAAGCCAAGACTATCTTTCATTTTCTATGGGCCTGGTGAGAAGATTCTGGCTTTTATGATGTTGCTTTGTGCAATAATAATAGCTCTTCCATTACCTTTTACTCACTTCCTTCCTGCAATTGGCACAACTCTTATTTCACTTGGTATTATGAGTAAAGACGGGTTTCTATCCATATTGGGAGTTTTAGTGTCATTGTGTGCGTTGTTGCTTACTCTTGTTGTAATAGTCAAAGGACCACAACTTATAACCGGAGCACTTTCTCTTCTTAAAAGCTTTACAACACTTTAACAAAAGAATGAAGTACTAGCGCGAAATGAATATGCATATTGAAATAAAACAATAATTGTGTTAAGAATTACTTTTATCAAGGGTTTTTCGTGTCACAAAATGATAAGTTGACTAAAAGTGATAAACTAGCTTCTGATATTCTAAAAGAGGTTGCAGATACCAATAACAATGATAGCAATAAAGTAACTTTGTTCGATATTAAAACAGCTTTGCATGAGCGCGGTTTTGGTATTTTAATAATCATCTTCTCCTTGCCACTATCGGTGCCTATACCGGTTCCACCTGGTTATACAACTATTCTTTCTATACCTTTAATCTTATTCTCACTGCAGCTTCTATTTGGATTTGATTCTCCTTGGATGCCCAGTTGGCTAGAAAGAAGATCTTTTCAACGTTCAACACTAGCTCTTGTGGTGGAGAAAACTTCTCCAGCATTAAGAAAAATAGAAAAATTCATGAAGCCAAGAATGTCTTTTATTTTCTATGGGCCTGGCGAAAAAATTTTAGCTTTTGTAATGTTGCTTTGTGCATTATCAATAGCTCTTCCATTACCTCTTACCAACTTTATTCCTGCAATTGGTACGACTCTTATTTCACTTGGTATTATGAGTAAAGATGGGTTTCTATCCATATTGGGAGTTTTAATATCATTGTGCGGACTATTGCTTACTCTTGTTGTAGTAGTCAAAGGGCCACAACTTATCATTGGGGCATTTTCTTTTCTCAAAAGCTTCGTATATGGTTAGGCTTTACAACACCTTAACAAAAAAAAAGGAACTTTTTACACCAATCGATAAAGATCATGTGAAAATGTATGTTTGCGGACCAACAGTATATGACACAGCACATATAGGCAATGCACGGTCTGTTGTTGTGTATGATGTGTTATTTCAGCTACTTAAGTTTTGTTATGGCAAAGTTACCTATGTGCGTAACATAACCGACATTGATGATAAGATAATCAATGCAGCAAGTGAGAAAAATAGCAACATAGAAAGTATAACCACATATTACATTAAAGCTTTTCATGATGATATGGAAAGCATAAATTGTAAAGAGCCAACACACGAACCAAAAGCAACGGAAAACGTAGATTATATTATAGAATTAATTGAACATTTACTGCAATCAGGCCACGCTTACGAGTCTGACAAACACGTGTATTTTAATATAGAATCTTACCATGAATATGGTGCTTTATCAGGAAAAAAAACTGATGAATTGGTTCCAGGTAGCAGAGTTGAAGTTAATGAAAATAAAAAGCACCCTGGAGATTTTGTACTGTGGAAGCCTGCAAGTGATATTGACTACAAACTTTCAAGTTATTGGAATAGCCCATGGGGAGAGGGCAGGCCTGGATGGCATATAGAATGCTCAGCAATGTCATATGCTTATCTTGGCAAAGATTTTGATATTCATGGTGGCGGCATAGATTTACAATTTCCTCACCATGAAAATGAAATTGCACAGAGTAAGTCTGCATTTGCTGGATCAATGTTTGCAAAATACTGGATACATAACGGCTTTCTTACAGTAAGTGAAGAAAAAATGAGCAAGTCCTTATTTAATATAGTCAAAGTAAGAGATTTGCTAGATAGTGGAATAAAGGGTGAAGTAATACGCTATGCACTGCTCAAAACTCACTACAGAAAACCACTTGATTGGACAGAAAACGTTATTTCTGATGCACAGGAAACCTTAAATAAATTTTATCGGTTATTACGTGGCTTAGATACAACGAATATTGATGAAAGTAACGCAGAGATTTCTAAAGATTTTATAGACGCTTTAAAAAACGACTTAAACATTCCTGAAGCTCTAGCTATACTGCATGAAATGGCTGCAAAAATTAACAAAATGAGTAATGAAAGTGAAAAGCTTAAATTAACTGAGAGTTTTGTTAAGAGTGCCAGATTTATTGGTCTTCTTGAGTCAAGTTATCAAGAGTGGTTTGCTGTGGATGTAAATCATCAAGAAATAGAAAGGTTGATAGACTTAAGAAAAATTGCAAAAAAAAATAAAAATTACGATACTGCAGACAAAATAAGGGATCAGTTGAAACAAATGGGGGTTACAATTTCTGACAATGAAGATGGTACAACAACTTGGTAAACTTATATGGAAGATTACTTTCTGCTGTTTAAAGATAGCCTATTATCATCGTTAATCTTGCCTATACACCAAGGCTTTATGTTTGAAGCTATGCTGTACTTTAGATCACATCACAATCTACTACTTATGTTATTTTTTGGAGTACTAGGATCAAGCCTTGGTGAAATAGTTAACTGGTATTTAGGTAGAATAACAATCTTAATGCGAGAATCATACCACAAATTAGAAAACGAATATACAATGCCAAAAGTTACAAAAAATTTGCTAATTTTTGCAACTTTATTACTTTCATGGGTGCCAGCACTTGGAAGTGTGATTCAAATTTTATCAGGTTATTTCAAGTTAAACCTTTATATCCTTGCCCCTTTAATCATTCTATCTAATTTCTTCTATTTGTTATATCTAATACTTACTTTTGGAGTATAACAGCTATAGTACTACAGCTATTAAAGCCCACTTCTGTCATCCTATGCCCTGATAGAAGCGGAGCTATAAATTAAATGCAAAATTTCTAGTAGTCATAGGATGCACCATGAGCTAAAAGCAATTCCACAAGCTCTTGGTGGTCATCAGCGGCATAACCTAATACTTTCATTCCCCAATTATTTCTAGCATTAACATTTGCATTGTGTTTTAGTAATACCATAGCTATATCAACTTTTCCCATCAGAACAGCATGATGTAGTGGTGTTTTGCCATCTTTATCCTTAGCGTTGACATTGGCACCTTTTTCGATAATGTACTTCACCACCTCCAAGTTTTTTCCTATAATAGCATAGTGTAACACTGTTGCTCCCTCATCATTTTCAGCATTAATATCTGCATTGTGTTCTAGTAGCACTTTAGCTATATTAACTTTTTCTCTGATAGCAGCAAGATGTAATGGAGTATTGCCAGCTTTGTTCTTGATGTTAGCGTTAGCACCTTTGTCCGCAAGATATTCCACTACCTCCAACTTTCCACAAAAAGCTGCCATATATAATGGAGTATTACCAATACTATTCCTAGCGTTAATGTCAGCACCTTTGTTAACGAAGTACTTAACTATATCCAAGTTACCATTCTCAGCAGCAACGTGTAATAGAGTCATACCATCTTTATCCTCAGCACTTAAATAAGCTCCTCTTTTAACGAGATATTCCACTACTTCCAAGTTTCCACCTTTAGCAGCCATATGTAATGAAGTCCCACTGTAAAATATTCCTTTAGCCTCAGCATTAATATCTGCACCTCTTACAACAAGATATTCCACTATCTCCAAATTTCCATACAAAGCAGCCATATGTAATGGCGTACTACCACATCCATCTTTAACGTTCACATCAATACCTTTCTCAATGAAGTATAGCTCTTCTCATAATAGTCAGAATAAAAAAGCAGAATCAACAGCTTGACGGAAAGACTTAAAAATAGGGATATTTTTTCTAGCTCTATTCTTTATAGCAAACCAATTATGCTCAATTTCGTTAAAGTCTGGAGAATATGGAGGAAGATAAAGAATTTCAGCACCAACTCCTCTAGCAAGATTATCTATTTTTTTAGATTTATGGAATGTAGCGTTATCAAGAATTACAGTTTGGCCAGACCTTAAAATTGGAGTTAAAAACTGCTCAAACCAAGCCTCGAAAACATCCTTATTGCAGTATCCTTCAAAGGTCAATGGAGCAATGATCTTCCTTTTATTTAGAGCTGCAATCATACTGACACGCTGAGTTTTTTTACCTGATTTTAATGAATGAAACCTCTCTCCTTTTCTGCAATATCCGTATGGGTAGTCTTCTGTATTATCTATTCCAGATTCATCAATATATACAAGATTTTCATGACGTTTTGTTGCTATAACCTTTAAAAATTGAGCTCGCTTTCCTTCATTTCTTTCTTTATATCCGTAGGTCTTTTTTTCTTGTAAATCCAATATTTTTAAGTGCGCGGTGAATCGTTTGTCGACTGATATTACCCCAGAGTTTAGCCATCTCTGACTGAGTTTTGCCACCATGGTTTTTTGCAAATTTGGTAAAAACATTCCAGTCAGTAATTTTATGGTTATATCCTACGCTTCCAGGCTTTTTTGACTGAAAATCTCCCGTTTCCTTACGCCTTTTCTGCCACTCATATAGAGTCGTTTTTCCAATTTTAAATCTCTCTGCAACAGTTGCTCTACTTTCTCCTTCATCCAATGCCTCCATTGCTTTTTTCCTTAAATCGTAACTATACGCTGCTGGCATACAAACCCCACTACCATAAATCCATATCTTAACTTGTTTGGATTATTATGAGAAGAGCTATACTTTACTGCTTCTAAGTTTTCATACTCAGCAGCCACGTGTAATGGAATTAAACCGTCTTTATCTTTAGCGTTGATATCTGCGTTTTTTTCAACAAGATATTCTATTACATTCAAGTTTCCACCATAAACAGCTGAATGTAATGGGGTAATATTATACTTATTCTTAGCATTAAGAACACAACTAAATCTATCTGAATGTTTTTCTTTTATATGCGTTAGTATTCCTTGAATTGCTTCACAGTCACTATTTTCAGCTAGTAAATTTAATATAGTACTTTTGTGCTCACAATAAATAGAACTAAAATAAAAATCATCAATCAACCTACTGTGCTTACTTGCATGTCCCCAAATAGATGCAACATGAATAAAATTATCTATTACTAAATCACTGCCGTTTATCAATTCCAGAACTTTTCTTAAGGTATCTTCTCCTAAGAAACTCACTCAACTAACTCTTCTTGTTGAACTAATATGTAGCCAAATTCGCTCGCTTTTTTGATCAAATTTTTTACAGTTCTATCTTTATAGCGTGTTTCATAGTATTCCATTCCTTTTTCTACATATTCCTGTCCGTATTTGAGCATACTATAAAATATGCATGCCATTTTTCTTGCAGTAGCTGTTATTGCTTTTGGTGCTCCTAGTCGTTTTTTCAATCTTCTGTAGTATGCACCCAACGCACTTTTACTATTTCCTACAGAATGAGCAGCTATTCGCAAAGCATTCGCAGCACGGTTAATGACTTTACGTGTTCTTGTGTTAAACACTTTTTCCCCTGTAACTTTATTAGCAGGACTGAGTCCCAACCACGACGAAAAGTGCTTTTCTGTTGGCCATTTACTATGGTTTATACCAACTTCTGAAATTATGGTTTGTATACTTAATACATCAAATCCAGGAATTTTAGTGAAATCCATACCAGTTATTCGGTGCAGTTCCTCATACAAAGCAAAGCTTGGCTTACTTTTGCTATTTTTATTCTTTTGCTTACTTAGCTGTTTGCTTTCACAAGACTTTGTTTCAAACGTTTTATAATAGGCTTCAATATTTCTATCACATTCTGCTATTTTTTCTTGATAAATATTATATAATTCAAATTCTTGCTTTAGCGTGAATAAGTGTTCCTCTCTATAGTCACCAGCTAACGCTTTTGCAATAGTAGACTGATCATTTTTCATTCGCACGTCCCTGAATTCTGCTAATTTTTCAGAATCTCTTTCGCCTTCAATTATAGCTTCAATGATTTTCATACCAGTTATCCCAGTAATATGACTAATAACCTTGTATAATTGTATATTCATTTGAATTAATGCCTTCTGCATACGCAGAATATGTGTAGATGCACTTTCAGTGAGATTTTTGCGTTGCCGCACGTAACTGCGCAATACACACATCTGATTATCTGGCCTAAACGATCCATGAAGCAGTCCGTAGCTATGCAGTTGTTGGAGCCATTGGCAATCTTGAACGTCAGACTTCCTACCAGGTACATTCTTTACATGCCGTGCATTTTACCTCGAATTTGTATGACTCAAGTATTTGAAATAAAGGAATCCAGTATACTCCTGTTGATTCCATAGCTACTGTTGTAACTTTACACTTTTTCAACCACTGTGCTAAGTTATGAAGGTCTTCAGTAAAGCAGCCAAATTTCTGAACGCGTTGTTCATCTCTTCCTTCAGGTACACACACATAGTGTACAGCTGAACCAATGTCTATTCCTGCTGCATTAGATTTCTAATTTACTTTTTGCTTTTTTCATGGTAACTCCTACATATAATTTGTAATAGGGAAACGCTTCAGCTTGGAACGGTTGATAGTACAATCTCCTAACCGAGGTAGTCTAAATGACTCCATCAATGATTTGACCGTTCCTTCCAAAACCATGCTTGCATACGGGCACTTAGGCACCATTGAAAATGTCGGTCATAACTGCAGAGGCGCTCCCTGTACAACTATACTTGAAAACTACTAAAAACTTAAATTTGTGTGTTTCTTTCTGATTTGACAGATTTCGTCTGTTCGATGCTTGTATCTTTTGCTTTTATGTACTAGCCTTTACTTGGAGCAGGGTAGACCACTTCCTTACCTCACTTCTTTTTTATAGCTGATCTAACTGCTCAAACATGGAAACCATTTTACCTTTATATAGTAACTTAAGAAGCACGCTAAGAAAGTGGCTATATTGGTAGGAGGAAATCTCCTTTTTGGCTCCTCTATGCTGCAACGATTTTTACTAATATCCCCGGACGGTGGCACATCGGCAAAGGGTTGGATTGGGTATGAAGGTCAGTTCCTCTATCAAATCTTCTTGGCTCTTGTTTTGCATACAATGGCTGACCAAACCGTTTCATTAAAGTCCGCTGGCGCAAAGTAAGTAGTAAATGTGCTTGCTGTTCCTAGTGGAAAACAATGTCCTGTATCTTTTTCTATAAACCTTCTCACAATTCCTTCAGGATCGGTTGCTTGTCCTCTGTACTCCTCAAATGTTATTCCACAGAACGTAAATCCTGATCGTTCGGTAGAAGTCATAGTCCTATCCCCCTTGATTGAGTTTTACTTCTATAACTCCCCCGCAAGAACCTTACTATTACCCATAAATCTAAAAATGGAGAAAAAGCTGCTATTTTACTAATTCAACTTTCTATTATAAATAGATCTATGGTCTAAAAATGGAATATATGATGAAAAGAACTATAAATACCTCAACTGGCGAATGGGCAGAAAGTGAATTTGGAATTGTTAATTTTGGTGATATAAGATTAAGTAAAAGGTTTCTAAAAATAGTTAATAGTTTTGCTGAATCGCCTGAGCGTTCAATAAATCAAGCTTGTGAAGATTGGCATCAAAGTAAAGCAGCTTATAGATTTTTCCAAAACGATGCCATTTCTGAAAGAAAGATATTAGACAGTCATATAATTAAAACTGTTGAAAGAGCTAAAGAATACTCAACTATCTTAGCTATCCAGGACACGAGTTATATTTCATATAAAAATCATAAAAAGACCGAAGGATTAGGGATTATAGCAGCAAGATTAACATCTAAAACAACTAATTTTAAAACCCATGATGCATACAACGTTTGCAGTTACAACAGAAGATAGGATTATTGGATCAAAAAATTAGTACTAGACCTTCCTTAGCTGAAGACCTAAAGGAGTTGAAAAGAAGAAGCCATAATACTGCTCTTCCCATAGAAGAGAAAGAAAGCATACGGTGCACTTAAAGACTCTACTAAACATCCTGGATTAAAGGATGTTAAGGTAGTTACCGTTTGTGATAGAGAAGCAGATATTTATGATTTATTTGAAGTTGCTTCCACTAATCAATCTCTTTTTGTAGTAAGAGGAAATCAAAACAGAACAGTAAACAAGAAGTCGACTTATTCTGAAAAAGGTGGTGAAAGATTGTGGGATTTGATGAATCGCATGTCTTGTCAAGGAGAAATTCAAGTCTGCTCGCGATAACAAACCTCAAAGAACAACAGTTTTAGAAGTAAAGTTTAGTAACTTTGTGATGAATGCATCAAAAAACAACGCTAGACGTAAAACCCAAAAACTTCCTAATTTAAATTTAAATGCTGTCTATGTTATAGAAAAATATCCCCCATTTGGCGAAGAGCACATGAACTGGATTTTATTAACAAATATAAATATTAATAATTTTGAAGAAGCAGTAGAAAAAATACAATGGTATTGCTTAAGATGGAGAATAGAGGTTTTTCATAAAATTTTGAAATCCGGTCTTAAAGTTGAAGAATGTAGGCTCCAAACAGCAGATAGATTGATCCGCTTTCTTACAATTATGAGTATAATTGCATGGAGAATATTTTTTATCACATTGGTAGCTAGCGAATCTTTCTTGCACTGTCATACTGACTGATGACGAATGAAAGGTTTTATATACCAAAATGCTTAAGACAAAAAACTATCCTGCACCTATAAGAGAAATTGTGAGGTGGGTGGCCAAGTTAGGAGGGTTTTTAGCTCGCAAAAATGACTTAGCTATAGCTTTGTGGAAGGGATGGAAACGTCTCTTTGATTTAGCAGAAGGATGGAGACTTGCTCATGAATTCTATACTTGTGGGTAATAGTAAGCGCAAGAACCGTGCATGCAGCTTTCCCGCACACGGCTCCACAATATTAGCGTTCACGACATACCTCCTGTGTATACAAGGAAAAACATATTTTTGGTTTTGGTGGTGGATTGACTTGTGTATAATGAATAAATTGCTCCCAATTCATGCTCTTTTTCTGGCTACGTCGGTTTATCCACTTAAACGTTAGTTTCTTTACTGCCCAATTAAACTTATTGAGCCATCGATAATTTCCGCTAATCCCGAAGTAGTTATAGTGTCCTCTTAGTTTGGCTTTGAGTATTTGCCACCAGTCTTTGAGACGAATAAGATGTATGGTTCCAGAGTGTGATGGTGTGGATCTATTATAAATAATTCAGGAGACTTTGTCAACTGAGAACATATAAATTCAAAAGGCGTAAGACCCCTAAGAGCTTTGAGTCTCTTTGCATAATTGTAGGCCATAACAAAGTCATAAAGATGCTCCTTAAGTTGCTGATGCGAACGATAGTAATATTTCCTAACCGTAGCATTCTTTAAAGTTTTATTCATACGTTCAACTTGTCCATTTGTCCAAGAATGGCTAACTTTTGTCAGACGATGTTCAATGTTATTTTCTT
Organism: Wolbachia endosymbiont (group A) of Norellia spinipes; assembly: GCF_964273535.1. Lineage (NCBI taxonomy): Bacteria > Pseudomonadati > Pseudomonadota > Alphaproteobacteria > Rickettsiales > Anaplasmataceae > Wolbachia > Wolbachia endosymbiont (group A) of Norellia spinipes. The sequence continues at coordinate 86,277 of NZ_OZ187006.1, read as the reverse complement.
CACAAACTCTATCAAATATGTGTTGGAAGGCGTATTTATGGCGCTTCTGATTTGTAAATTGTATGCCATTATCTGTCAAAATAGTGTGGATTTTATACGGTAAAATTCTAATCAGATTACCTAAAAACTCAGCAGCTATGGGTTTTGTAGCACTTTTGTGCAACTCAACGTAGGTGAATTTGATCTATTGCAATAAACAAATACAGCTTTCCTTCTTCTGTTCTAACTTCCGCGATATCAATATGGAAATAGCCTATAGGATATTGTTTGAATTTCTTTCTTGATTTAACTTCACCATCGACATCTGGTAGTCTGCTAATGTTGTGCCTTTGTAAACAACGATGTAAGCTGGAGCGACTCAAATGTGGGATTGAGGTTTGCAAAGCGTAGAGACAGTCATCTAATGGCAATAGAGTATGCTTACGAAATGCAACAATTATAGCCTCCTCTTCTAAAGTTAAAACAGTTGATCTTGGATGCTTTGGACCCATACCAGCATCTTTGGTAAATGAGCGTTTTCTCCACTTAATAATAGTTTTTGGTTTAAGGTTATAACACTTGGAGAGTTTTGCTATGCTCTCTTTACTATTTTGTATTGCTCTACGAATTGTCTCTGTTGTTCTGGCACACCCATGTAATACTTGTCCCATAATTCCTCCCTTTGATGATATTTTTTTCTCACATTTTATCATACCATCACACTCTGGAACTGTACAACTACTCTCGTAATGTCATTGTCTCTACGTGATATAGCATCTGTAAGTATTGTATGATTTTCTTCCCGACCATCTGAATGTTTTGTGGTCATTTCTTCATTCAGAACTTCCTTTAATAGCTTTTGTTTTTTGGCTTCTTCCAAAAGATCTTTTACAGCTTGATTATTCTTATGACTTATAGCATAATGTAGTAGTGACAACGTCTTGTATCTTGTCAAAAGCATCTAATGTTTTAAGCTTAAGCATTAGGTGGAGAAGGGAGGAACTCTGTGCTTCTTCTTAGATATAAAATCTGTAGAGGAGATAAGAATTCCCTTCTCAAAAGTATAGGCTGGAAGGTATCGTAGAAAGACCTGAATGGTTCTAATTCTGTATTCACAAGACTAGCCTTACTTTTCATTTTTAATGGTAACGTATGGGGTTATATATGATCAACAACTTTTTGGGCATAGATATATCAAAAGATCGCTTTGATGTTTTTCTCTCATTTATAAGCAAAAAAGGAAAGCGTGAAACTAGAAAAAGAAGCTTTAAGAACGATGGTTTCAAAGTCTACTGAATTTTCTACACAAACATAATGTAGAAAAAGTAAAAACCTGCATGGAATCTACTGGTTGTTATAGCGAAGCACTGGCTGAATTTCTACACAATGCTGGACATTTTGTAAGTGTTGTAAATCCTTATTGCATAAAATCTTATGCAAGGAGTAAGCTGATACGACAAAAGAATGATCAGACCGATGCAGAAGTTATTGCTGATTATTGCCAAAGACAGGAACCTTCTAGTTGGACACCACCTTCTCCTGAAATGAAAAAATTAAAACATCTTTATCGTTGCTCAGTTGCGTTAAAAGATGAGTTAACATTAGTAAATAACCACTTAGAAAAAAAAGAGAGACTGCCTAAAGAAGTTGCAAATGCTTGGGAAGACCTTGCAATGAATATAGCTCAAAAAATAGAAACAATAAAAAACTCCGTACGTGAACTATTAAATCAACACAAAGAATTGTTGGAAAATTTTCAACTTCTATTGACTATTCCAGGCATAGGAGAAGAATCAGCAATAGCTATTTTAGCTGAAGTTTCTGATATAGAGGTTTTTAGAGATGCCAGGCAATTGGCAGCATATACAGGAGTTATACCACGAAATATGACGTCAGGTTCCTCTGTATATGCCAAACCCAGATTAAGTAAATCCGGTTCACAAACATTACGTAAGGCACTTTTCTTTCCTGCCATAGTAGCTAAGAATCACAATCCTATCATTATGAGCTTTTGCCAAAGATTAAAGGAAAAGGGTAAGCATAATATGGCCATCGTTGGTGCTGCAATGCGTAAGCTACTCCATATCATTTTCGGTATTCTGACATCCAAAAGTGCTTTTGATCCTAACCATATCAAAAACTACAGGGCTAGGAGGTTGACTGAAGGTTTAGTACTTTAAAATCAAAAATGCTTCCTATCTATCTTATGTAAAGTGGTATCTTACACAAATTTATTGAATGTTGTTGGTTAGTGGATATGTTGATAAGTAAACTTCATCTGTTTTGTGCGTATAAAACTAATTTACTTATCAACATATCCACTAACTATAATCTGTGTACTGTTACACAATTGGAAGTATTTTTTGATTTTATGATGCAACTTGGGAAATTTTTATAATTTTTTTGTTGACTAACAAGACGGTATCTCCTGTCATCCCAGTGCTTGACACTGGGATCCAGGAATTTTAATTGTAAGTAATGCATTGGGTTTGGTGAGTATGGGTTTTGCGTTATAAAATGAAGCACTTTTGGTGAATTTGTAAAGAAAACTGGATCCCAGTGTCTGGGCACTGGGATGACATCCTCCTAGTAGAGATCGCTTTTGTAATTGCAACATTCGTGCAATCTTTAGCTATAAATATTTAAGAAATTTACCAAACGAAAAAAAAGGCAAAAGAAGCCCCATGGTGGTTGGCTATTCACTATGTACTAAAATATCGGCGTTTTTTTTATTCTAAAACGCTTGATTAAGAGCGATTTAGCTGCTTTTAACTTGCAACTAACCTACACCGCAAGTGTTTAAGAAATTTACCAAGCAGGAAAAAAGGCAAAGAAACCCCAGGGTAGCTAGTATTCAAATTCTCCCTTGTCTATTTGACGTTTTTTGCTGTCTTAAACGCTTTATAAGCGCGTTTCGGCTTGTATAGGTAGAAACCTAAAGTTTTATAAAGACATGAGGTGCACATAGTGCAAAAAATTAAGCATGATTTACGCCAAATACATTAAGTTTTTTTGTCATTAATCCACTGTAGAGATTGCGAAGATAAATAAATAGCTTCAGTGTTATGATAAGGGGGCTGGCGGAGTTTGTCAAGTAAGTTTTTCGTTTCTATGTTGTCAGCTACTTGCATGACACCTCTGGGCACTGCCGTCATAAAGGAACCAGTGTTAGCTACTTGGATGACAACCATTGTATTTGAGGCAAAATTGACTATCACTTCTTTTTATAGAGCTTGCTCCAAATTCTATTGTTAGTTAATACAAAAAACACTGTTAAAATTATAAAATACGCCACTACTTTTAATCCAAGTTTATGCCGGCGCTCTAATTCTGGCTCTGCTGCCCATTGTAAAAAATTTATCACATCATACGCCATATTTTCAACTGTGGCTTGTCTTGCACCATCATATTCCACCATTCCTTCAGAAAGTGGTGGCGCCATAGCTAACCTGCCTGTTGAAAAGTAAGGGTTGAAGTATAAATCATTTTCATCGTGCTCGCCGTTTTGATAGCCTGTTAACAGTGAATAGACATAATTTGCACCATCATGCCTTGCTTTAATAATTAACGATAAGTCTGGTGGAACTGCACCATTATTGCTTGCTTCAGCTGCTTCTTTTGTATCAAAAGGTGCAATAAAATAATCCGAAGGTACTCCAGGTCTATCGAACATTTCACCCAAATCGTTCGGACCATCTTTAACTTGATAAGAAGCTGCAATCTGTTTTATATCTTCTTCAGAAAAACCAACATCTTGCAAATTACGAAATGCTATCCTATTCATTGAATGACAAGCAGCACAGACTTCTTTATACACTTTATAGCCTCGTTGAATTGACTCTCTATCGAAAGATCCGGTAATTCCATCAAATTTCCAGTCCATTTTTTTATTTGGTGATGGCTTGAATTCTTCTGCATACACAAAATTAGCAAAAAACAATATGCAAAGTATAGCTAACATACTTCTCATCAGCATTACTTCATCTCCGGCACAGAATCACTTAAGGTTTTTGGTGGTTCTTTTGGCTTTTCATATTTACTAAGCAGTGGTAAAATTATTACAAAATATGCAAAATAATAAAGAGTGGATAGCCTACTCATAGTGATGTAAGGCTCTTTCACCTCTTGTCCTCCAAGCCAGGCAAGAAGTGCAAAATTTATTGCGAAAACCCAAAAAAATTTTTTGAACACTGGGCGATAAGCACCACTTTTAACTTTTGATTTATCAAGCCAAGGTAACAAAAACCAAACTAAAATAGACGCAAACATGGTAAGCACACCAGTAAGTTTATCTGGAATTGAACGTAGCATTGCATAAAAAGGTAAAAAGTACCACTCTGGCACTATATGTACCGGAGTGACCATAGAATCAGCTTCTATATAATTGTCTGGATGTCCAAGATAATTAGGAGCATAGAAAACAAATGCAAACAAAACTACAAAAAACAGACCAAAAGTTATGCAATCCTTGACTATATAATAAGGATAGAGAGGAATGGTATCCTTATCTGATTTTACCTCCACTCCACTTGGGTTACCAGAGCCAAACCTATGCAGAGCTATCACATGAAGCATAGCTAAAGCAATAATAATGAAAGGCAGAAGATAATGCAGAGCAAAAAAACGGTTAAGTGTTGGATTATCAACGGAAAAACCACCCCATAACCATATAACTATTTTATTGCCAATTAAAGGTATAGCTGAAAATAAGTTGGTTATGACTGTTGCACCCCAGAAACTCATTTGTCCCCAAGGCAATACATATCCCATAAAGGCAGTTGCCATCATTGCAAAAAATATAAATATACCAACAAACCACACCATCTCTCGTGGCCTCTTGTAAGATCCGTAATATAATCCACGCATTATATGAACATAGACTACCATAAAGAAAAGCGATGCTCCAACAGCGTGAGTGTAGCGTATTAACCACCCGTAATTCACATCTCGCATTATGCGCTCTACACTATTAAACGCATAATCAACATGCGGAGTGTAGTGCATAGCAAGAAATATACCTGTTATTATTTGTAAAATTAGCGCTATACCAGCCAAAGAGCCAAAGTTCCAAGCATAATTTAAGTTTTTTGGCACTTGGTAAGAAGCAGTGTGTTTCAAAAAAGAAAATATAGGCAATCTATATTCTATCCACCCTAATATGCCTTTTTCTTCTTCTATCGTTGTTTTTTTTTTCTGCATAACTTAAAGCTTTCTCTACCTTTAACTCGTTTTATTGTAGCAACTTATCCTTTACACACAAATAAAAAGTTTAAAGCGATATTAATTACTACCTCTTCAGCAACCTATCACGTGCCGCATTTAATTTCTGTGCAAAATACTCTGAGCCTCCTTTATCTGGATGAACTAATTTCATTAAATTTTGATATGCTTTATTAATTTCATTTTGACTTGCCTCAGGATTCAGCCCCAGTATCTTTAATGCCTCATCTTTGGACATGTTATCACCAGTGTAATTTTCAGTATAACTTCTACTGCTATTAAATTCGTTCAAAAACTTACTCAATATAGAGTTCATCATGAAACTTATGTTATTTTTTTTTGTCAGGAAAAGAAAAAATACAACAACGCTAGGCAAAACAAATGTAACTACTATGAATACTAAAAAAAGAAAAAAGATGAATGACATGTATATTTTTTTATTATTTTATGATTAAATAGTAACAATTATAATTGTCATGGTAAATAACATGTTCATCCAGATTGAAGAAACACCAAATCCAAACACACTGAAATTTCTCCCTGGATTTGCAATTCTAAACGAAGGAGAAACGGCTGATTTTTCAAATGCAGATGAAATAAAAAACTCCAAGCTAGCAGCAAATCTTTTTCAAATAGAACATGTGGTAAGAGTGTTTTTTGGTCATGATTTTATTTCAGTAACAAAATTGGGTGGAATTAATTGGGATACATTAAAAGTAGAAATTTTAACTACAATCATGGATCACTTTACTTCAGGTGGAAGAGCACTAGATAAAGAAGGAGTAAATGATAATAATATACCGGATGAAGAATTTTTTGATAAAAATGATATAGAAATTGTAAATAGAATAAAAGAATTGATGGAAAGTTATATCAAACCTGCAGTTGCTCAAGATGGTGGCGATATCAAATTTCGTGGCTATAAAGACGGGATAGTCTATGTTGAGTTACAAGGAGCTTGCTCTGGATGCCCAAGTGCTGCAATTACTTTAAAGCAAGGAGTGCAGAATATGCTGAGCTACCACATACCAGAGGTTGCAGGTATAGAGACCACACTATGACTAATCAAACGGTTAGAGGAACAAAAGATCTCCTGTTTGATGAATGGTACAAGTTTAAACACATAGAGCAAACAACAAGCAGAATCTCAAGTCTATATGGCTTTTTGCCTGCTCAAACTCCGATATTTGAATATACGGAAGTTTTCACAAAGACTTTAGGTGATAGCTCAGACATCATCACTAAAGAGATGTACACCTTTAATGATAAAGGGGGAAAGAGCATAACTTTACGTCCTGAGTTCACTGCAGCGGTTGTTAGGCTATTAATTGAAAAAAAACTGCAAACGCCGATAAAATTATTTTCAACAGGGCCTGCATTTCGTTACGAAAGACCGCAAAAGGGAAGACAGAGGCAATTTCATCAGATAAATTTTGAGGTTTTTGGTGTAGAAGATTCAAAAGCCGATGTTGAATTGATATCACTCGCTCAGCACTTACTAACTGAATTTAGCATCAATAAAAATGTAAAGCTGGAAATCAACTCTTTAGGTGATAGTGAAACAATAACTAAGTATAGAGAAGCTTTGATCTTATACTTTACAAAGTATCAAAACGATCTATCAGAAGATAGCAAAAATAGGTTGATCAAAAATCCACTCAGAATACTGGATTCTAAGGATGAGAAAGATAGATTAATAATTTCTGATGCGCCTAAAATCAGTGATCACTATACAAAAGAATCTTCATATTTCTTTGACCAGGTGTTAAATGGACTGCAAGCTCTTGGCATACCTTACACTGTAAATAGCAAATTAGTTCGAGGTCTAGACTATTATTGTCACACAGTATTTGAATTTGTCACAGAAGATTTAGGTGCACAAGGGGCAGTTTTTGCCGGTGGAAGATACGATAATTTAGTATCTTCAGTAGGTGGAAAACACACTCCAGCGATAGGATTTGCAGGAGGTATTGAACGCATAATGGAGTTAATCAATTATTCTCCGAAAGAAGAGCGACCTATTTACCTAATTCCGATCGGCAGAGAGGCTGATGAACATGCTCTAACACTTGCGAATGAATTGCGCAGAAATGGTTTATATGTAGTCTACGAATATAGCGGAGCACTTAAAAACCGAATGAAAAAAGCAAATCAAGCAAATGCTAAAGCTGCTTTAATCTTTGGCGATGAAGAATTGAGTAGTAAAACTTTAAAGATCAAAAACATGGATACAGGTGAAGAAAAAATAATTGCTCGCGATAACACAATAGAAAACATCAATTAAGAGCAATGCAAATGTTTTTCTTAGTCAGCTATAGAAGAAAATTCGTCTGCACAAGAATTTTTCATAGCATTCAATGTATCATAATCTGTAAAATCTAATTTTACTGGTGTGATAGTAATAAATCCTTCTTTTATTTTATTTACACTACCACTGCCTGAGTGCTCTCGAGACCAATTTAAGCTAAAAAAGCCATTCGAATTTTCAGTAAAAGTTAAATCCCCATCAATGTTATATTCACCTTGTTCAGCAAATTCTACTCCTTTTACTTTTTCCGTAGCAGGAAAATTTACACTCATCACTATGTTTTTAGGCCAACCAACCTTAACTAGCTTGGCAATAACCTTTGGTGCAAAAACCTTTGTATTGTGCCAGTCTATTTTATCATGATAAACTTGGCTCAGCGCAATAGAAGGTATAGACCTTGCAGCACCTTCCATTACAGCACCAATTGTTCCTGAATAACAAATATCGTCCCCGACATTTGATCCAATATTTACTCCGGACAATATTAAGTCTGGTTTTTTATTCATAACTTTATTTAGCGCAATAATGACACAATCTGCAGGAGTACCAGACACACTAAATTCCCTTTCACTATGTTGGTTTATTCCAATAGATTGTTTCACTGGATAATCAAGAGATCTTGCAGCCCCGCTTCTATCAGTATCTGGTGCCACTATCCATATTTCTGACGCAAAATTCTGTGCAATCTCTTTGAGTAATTTTATTCCTTCACTTCCAAAGCCATCATCGTTTGTTATCAATATTATCATATACAATACTCAGCTATACAGTTCCAAATTATGTAAATCACTGGCTGTAAATAAACTCATGAGGCTTTAAGTTTCTTTGCATAACTATGAACTGTAACAAAGAACCTGCTGTAAATCAATAGATTTCTTGCACAGGCTATAACTGTCATTACAATAGAAACGAAAAAACCTACTTGACAAACTCCGCCAGCCCCCTTATCATGGTACTGAAGGTATTCAGTTATCTTCATCTGTGCAGATTAAACAGCAAGAAAACAACGTAGTTGGCGTCTTATTTTTAATTTTTTGCACTATGTGCACTTTATGTCTTCACAATATTTCTAGGTTTTTACCTATATAAGCTGAAACGCGCTTATAAGTCGTTTAAGACAGTATAGTACGCCAATTTGCAGGATTAGAGAGTGAACACTAATTACCACGGGGTTTCTTTTGCCTTTTTTTTGTTTGGTAAATTTCTTAAATATTTATGGCTAAACGACAACCGTCATCCCGCTACGTGTTAGCGGGATCTCTTGTTAGCGGCTGAGATACCGCGAATGAATCGCGGTATGACGGTTAAGTAGGGTGTCATTCCAGTCTGGGCACTGGGATGACAAGAAAGAGGCTACTCGGATGACACCCTGACACCCGTCATCCCGCCACGTGTTAGCGGGATCTATGCTAAGAGATACCGCGAATGAATCGCGGTATGACGGTCTGCGGCGATATGACGGTTCGCGGTGGCATGACGATAACTTCGTCACCCCGCTACGTGTTAGCGGGATCTATGCTAAGAGATACCGCGAATGAATCGCGGTATGACGGTCTGCGGCGATATGACGGTTCGCGGTGGCATGACGATAACTTCGTCATCCCGCCACGTGTTAGCGGGATCTAGAGATACCGCGGCGGTATGACGGTGTAAATAGTAATTCGTCATCCCGCTGCTTGTTAGCGGGATCTCTTGTTAGCGGCTGAGATACCGTGAATGAATCGCGGTATGACATGTTGCTTGGATCAGCTATAGTATTTCTTAAAATTAATAATAAATTTCTTGGCTAGCAAGAAGCTGTAAATTTTTTTGCGAGACCTAAGCCGCTTTTGATATAGCTAAAGGTTTACTGACAATCGTCTCATTCCACTACCTGCTGACTTACTTTCTGCTTAGCATATCCATCAAATCAGATTCTTTGAGTTTACTATGGTCAACTTTACTGAACTTATTTACCACAGAGCTCATTTGATTATACTGCTTAATCAGAAGATTAACTTCAGTTACACTTGTTCCGGACCCCTTAGAAATTCTAAGTCTTCTTTTGCCATTTAAAATATCTGGATTTTGCCTTTCTTTTTCGGTCATTGAGTTTATGATGGCTATATATTTTTTCACTTTATTGTCATCTGGCACACTGCTACTTAGCTTTTTTGTGAATGAACTAGGGATGAATTTCATTATGTTGCTAATGCCATCCATTTTACTCAGAGTTTTTAACATTCCCACTAGGTCGTTTAGGTCGAATTTACCCTTTTTTACTTTCTTTTGTAACTTATCAATTTCTTCCTGACCAACAATCTCAGCAGCTTTTTCAACCAATGAGACAACATCACCCATGCTAAGTATCCTTTTTGCAATTCTATCGGGATAAAAATCATCGAGGTCACTTAATTTTTCACCACAAGCAATAAATTTAATTGGACAATCGGTGATCATTTTCATAGAAAGAGCAGCACCACCACGTGCATCACCATCAACGCGGGTGAGAATAATGCCGGTTACACCTATTACCTCATTGAATGATTTGGCAATGTTGACCGCATCCTGGCCTATCATTGCGTCGGCTACTAAAATAACTTCTGCAGGTGAAGCTATTTCCTTTACGGCTTTTAACTCATTCATCATATTATTGTCAATATGAAGCCTGCCTGCGGTGTCTAGTATTAATACATCATAATTATCGTTCTTTGCTGCTGCCAGTGCCCTTTTTGTAATTGCAATAGGCCCCTCATTTATTACTGTAGGTAAAGTTTGTACGTCTATCTGTTTACCCAGCACCTCAAGTTGTTTTTGGGCAGCCGGCCTATAAATGTCTAAAGAGGCAAGCATCACTTTTTTCTTTTGCTTTTTTAGCTTTAAAGCAAGCTTTCCTGAGGTAGTTGTTTTACCTGAACCTTGTAAGCCCACCATCATAATCACAGCAGGGGGTTTAACTGCTAGATTTAAGTCACTTTTCTCTGATCCGAGAACTGCAACTAAATTATCCTGCACAATTTTAATTATCATTTGTGCTGGAGAAACACTTTTTATGACTTTTTCCCCAATCACTTTATCTTTAATGTCGTTGATGAATTTTTTTGCAACTTCAAGTGAAACGTCAGCTTCAATTAAGGCTATGCGTATTTCACGCATGGCAAGATTAAAATCATCTTCAGAAATGATCGACTTTCCTCTTAGTTTACTAAATACAGAATTTAAACTTTCAGTTAACGATTTAAACATAATAGCGTTAGTAGAATACTCATTAAAAAGAGAGAAGAAGCTGAAACAAAACTCACTGAGTTATAACCCAGCACTTCTTTAAGTTTAGTAATATTATTAAAGTATAAACTAGTAAGTGAATTAGTCAAGTTTTGCACTACGCTGGCAAATATTTCTCTAGTTTTATAGACTAACTGATTGAACAGCAAGACAATATAGGGTATGAAAGCTCTAAAAGTCCAATCAACATCCATTTTAAAATTTATTCTCGGGTAAAATAACTTGCGTAAAGGAATAAACAATAAAGTGGTACATAATAACAAATTAAATTGCGACAAAATATTTTTTGTGTTGTACACAAAATCGAAAATCGAAGATTTATTGTAAATAGGTAAGTAAGGATTGCCAGTGATTACGCATATAAATGCTAAAATGATCATAGTCATTTTGCTCCCCCTCTCTGCTAAAGGTTTTGACTTACTTTTTGCAATAAATAAGTAATAAAGAAACTTTAGCCCCACGCTTAAATGAAGCAGCAAATTTAGAACCTTATATAAATTTTTATACCCTTTTAAGGCAACAGTGTTCATTTCAATTTCAGCTGTGATATATGATTTACTGATAAATCCAGCGGTTCCAGGAAATGCAGCCATTGTAAGTATTGCGATTATAGCACACATGCCTTCCACTGACATCAGTTTACCTACTCCATTAAAACTAATTGTTTTTGTTCGTGAAATAATCGAATTGCTGACCACAAACAATAATGATTGATAAACAAGAGAGAAGATTATATGCAGTATCAAAATTGGTATTGCCTTTTCCGAAGGGCTGAGTAAACCTCCTGCAATAATCAGCAAGCCCATTTGTCCTATAATATTATAGCATAAAAATCTACGAATATTTTGCTCAAGAGAAGCAAATATAATGCTGTAAATTGCAGTGATGGCGCCTACAAGCGCTAATATTTCAGTACAATCTTGCCATAGGTTATAAGTGTGTAAAAGCATCACTAAAAAAGAGACTTTAGTGGTAAATAAAGAGAGATATGTAGTGCCATGTAGCGATGCAGCAGGATATGCATCAACAACCCAAAACGAAAAAGGGAAACAAGCGCAGTTTATCAATAAACCTAAAATTATCAGGTTAGTACTTTGCAGTGCCAATCCTGCTGTTAATATAACTCCAACGAAAAAGTGTACACAAGCGTACCTTATTGCAGGTCCACTATCTCTACAGCCAGCTGCGATAGTAAAAAATGCACTGACGGTCATTAATTCACAGAATATTATAACCAATATCATATGTTCAGATAAAACTGCATAAAGTGAACTAATAGTGTAAGCAGCAAAAGATAGCATCTCTGAAAAAGTCAAATTTTGTGCTGGTAGAACAGCTAAAAATGCAACTGATAAAAAAGATATTAGTATGATACGAAAAGATAAATCAAAATCTAGAATTGGGAGAGACCAATTTACTGCAATGCTCAAATTTTCAGGTAATTTTAGGACTATAACTATTAATATAGTCAGTAGGAGTAACAGTGACGATTTACAAAGTTGCACAATAATTTAAACCAATATGGTTTATGCTATCTCAATATATGAATAAAATCAATTTGCATATTAACCACTAATTAAACTAATTATCATATAATTATATCAGAGTTTAGAGGGTTATAGAGAAACCGGTCAGATTAGGTTTTTAATCTAATCTGACCGATAGCTTTAATAGTGAGGTAAGCTTTAATATAGCATTCTTAATTCACAATGCTACACTCGTGCATAATTTATTTTTAATTTGTGCACGAGCGTTAGTAAATTATTTACTTTTTGAAATAAAATTTGGCATCACTTTAATATCCAGACTTAGTAAACCTCAGTTGGGCTTCCAGTTGGACCCATAAGAATTACTTGTTCACCTTCTTTAAAACATTTACATAAATTAGTGGAACCGCCAGTTTCAAGCACAATAGTGGAAATAATTCCTTTTTTTTTGTCTACTTCAGTGCCGGTTACGGCTATACCTTCCATAGCAAGGTTTGTATTATTGGCTTTTCTGCTATTGGTTTCAAAATTTTGCAACCTAAAGAATTGTCCAGGTTTAAAATTCTTTGCCGCAAGTGGTGCTTTGATCACTATTTCCACAACTTTGTCTGTTAAATATTGAACTTTTATAACCTTTGCAGTGAATTGCTCTTTGATTTTATTGAAAAATTCTTTGTTAGCCAGATCTTCAACGCTTGACCACGCATTTTTTTTCTGGATCTCAGTGTCAGCTACTTGGATGACATCTTTTTTGGTGAAAGTTACTCTTACATTACAACATTCATACAATTGTGCATATGACTCCGAGATTCTAGCTGGAGTGACAGAAACGAAGCTATTAACTCTATTCAAAAGCTGGGAAATAATAGGGTAGCCGTTCTTAGCACTTGCCATAGCTTTCACGACGCTGCCGCTATACGAAGGATGAAGATCACCAAAAAAGCTAATTGTTTTATTGCCTTGCTTATATACTAATATTCTGTCTTTATTCTGCATCTTAGGAGAAAATATTGGATCTATTTCTTTTCCTGATGAATTCAAATGAGTAAAATACCCATTGCTTAATTTAAAATGCTTTTTATCTTCTGTTGCAATAACTGTATTTGGCTCAGTACCTGCTGCTATAAAAATAGAACGTGCTTTCATGCATTTGATTTCGCCGGATTTTGTGTCTATTAGTTTTATTGATTCAGCATGATTATATTTATCCGTCACAACTTCAACTGGCTCTAAGTTTTCAATAAAGTAAATCCCTTCTGACAGTGCATTTTGCACCTCTTCGCTATTTAATCGATAACTTGGCGAATCTTTTAGCTCTTTTCTATATACAACTTTCACTCCCCCCAAACTCTGCATTAACTCTAATATTTTTATTTCTCTACTCTCTTTTTTTGCTAACTTTTGCTTTTCTCGGATCAATTGTGCGTGCGATATAAACTCATTCGCAATTTCGCGCTCTTCCTCTGTCCAATCTTTTTCAACATAGTCTTTTCCATATTTACCAACCAATACCTCGTAACGAAGAAGAAATTTTTCTACTTGAATTGGATAATACGCTAAAGCTTCAGTAGCAGTGTCAATTGCAGTAAGCCCAGCCCCTATTACAACTATCGGCATACGAACTTGCAGATTTGCTATAGAATCAAATTTAAGAGCGCCAGTCAGTTGTAACGACATAAGAAAGTCAGATGCCATACGCACTCCACGAGCTAGCATATTCTTTATTTTTATCATTCGAGGCTTACCTGAGCCAAGTGCCAAGGCGATGTGATCAAAACCTAGATTGAAGCTATCTTTCACGGTAATTGTGCCACCAAAACGAATGCCGCCATAAATTGCAAAATTTTCACGTCTTCCTAGTAATAACCTGATAATTTTTAAGTAATTTTTATCCCACCTAGAAGTAATGCCATATTCTGCCACTCCACCAAACCCACCTGCCGTGCGTTCACTCAATTTTTCGTGTTCAAAATCTTTAATTAGCTGGAAATTATCGATTAAAGGTTCAATCTTTAGTCCATCAATGGCGATAACGTTATGCCCATCATTCAACAAATGATGAGCTAAATTAAAACCAGCAGGACCAAGGCCTACAACTAGAACGTTTTTTCCGGTGTTTTCTCTTGGCAATGAACGCTGAAAATTTAAAGGATTCCAACGGCTGAGCAGAGAATATATTTCAAATCCGTACGGTAAACTAAGCACATCATCCAAAATCCTTGTTTCAATCATTGGCACATTCACGGGTTCTTGTTTCTGATATATGCACGAGTTCATGCAGTCATTGCATATTCTGTGCCCAGTAGCCGCACATAATGGGTTATCTATCATCACAATTGCAAGGCTTGCTATGCTGTAACCTTCGCTTTTCACCAGATTCATTTCTGATATTTTCTGTTCTAGTGGACAGCCATGCAGCTCAACTTTTAGTGGGGACTGTTTAAAAGTATTGTCGTTATTAATTAGCCCCTTTGAGCAGCTGTCCTTATTTTGCTTATGACAGAATATGCAGTAGTGAGCGTTATCTAATGCTTTGTTCAAACTCACCTTTTTGCTTGTTAGATCAAAACCATATCGTCTTTTTACTTCATTTGAATACAGCACTTCAACTTTGTCTACTTCTTTTTTAGAAAATGGTATGAGATTTTCATGGTCAATTTTCCTATGGATACTAAAGAGTATACTCCGTTTATTTTTTACTCTCCACACTGCATATTGTGCCGCAAGTTCTATTTCTTCTTTGTGATTTTCTTTATCTTCAAACCAATGCATCACCTGCTCGGCAAAATTTTTTTCTGTTGTTGGCAAAGTGAGAAAATGACTTAGTTTGTTAGTAATATCTATATTCGCCACATTAATGTATTTCTTCAATGCGTAGCGTTGGACAAATAACCTTTTGCATTTATATATCACAGCAAAGTCATTGTGTTTTTTCTTTAGCTCTTCTATTTCTTTTTCAATGTTGAAAAGTTTTGCAATAAACTCGTCAAATAAATATGAGAGGTCTATTATTA
The DNA here is from genome assembly GCF_964273535.1 of Wolbachia endosymbiont (group A) of Norellia spinipes. NCBI lineage: Bacteria > Pseudomonadati > Pseudomonadota > Alphaproteobacteria > Rickettsiales > Anaplasmataceae > Wolbachia > Wolbachia endosymbiont (group A) of Norellia spinipes. Next base: position 71,005 of record NZ_OZ187006.1, on the reverse strand, counting down.
ACTGGCTATCACCAATCTGATTTTTCCTTGCTTCAATTAATGAACAAAACAAGCTTTCATCACATGATTTAATATAATTCAAAAATGTCTCATCCAATTTTATTAATCCACTGCGAGTATATAAATTTGAAAATGAGATATTAAGCTGCATTATACAGTATGCACACTGTCTTTTGTATATTACGTATTTTGTAGCATAGCTAAAATCGTTGCTTCTGCAACCTTTTCTTCACCAACACACGCAATACACTCAAATTTACATGCACTTAAACGTGCGTTTTTAACATTAGCTTGCAGAATCAGTGTGTCCCCTGGAGTGACTGGCTTTCTGAATTTTGCATTTTCAATAGACATAAAGTAAATAGCTTTGTTTTCTATTGTACCTTGACTTTCTTTACAAAGAACACATATAGCAGATGCTTGAGCTAGCGATTCAATTATCAAGACTCCTGGCATTATTGGATGACCAGGGAAATGACCAATAAAAAATGGCTCATTAAAAGTCACATTTTTGATTGCTTTTATACTTTTACCAGGATCACACTCTATAACCCTATCTACTAAGAGAAACGGATAAGAATGTGGTAGTATTTTTATAATATCACTGATATTAAATTGCATAAGCCTACTCAATGCCTTTTAAAGCAAATTCAGGTATTTCCTTGTTTATATTGTTTAATACCATATCCGATAAATCAACTTCATCCATAGAGTATAAAACTTGTTTCTTTTTTGAAATAAATAGTACTAAATCTATGTTGTTTTTTTCTGCCGTTTTTTTAGCAACTTCTTTTATCTTGTTAAAAACACTCTCTACTGCATCTCTATAACTTTCTTCTAAATACAACATTTTTTCAGCGTAAGCATCTCTAGCATTTACAGTATGCTTATTAAACTGTTCTGTCTTTTCCTTTTTTGCTTCTTCTGACAAAAGTTCAAATTCTTCTTTTGATGGCTTAAGTTTTTCTAACTCACTTTCAAATTCTTGTTGTAATCTAGAATTCTGCTCCTTTATTTGTTGTTGTATGTTTCGCAGAGCAAGAGATTCATTGATAACTTTATCACTATCAATAATGGCAGCCTTTGTGTTCTGAGGTTGATATCCTGCAAACTTATACCCCACAAATAAGGAAATAATTAAGGCAATAACTGATATAAATAACTGTATATATTTCATTCAAATCCCCGCTTCAATAGAAAATTTAACATTTGGTGATGGTATTATATCATAAGATTCCTTTACTAAAGGAAACCCAAAATCTAATCTAAGTCTACCAAAAGGAGAAGGCATTGAAAAGCCAAAACCTGGTGACACTCTTATAAGCTTACTATCATTATATGGATCTTTATATTTCTCATTTTTATCATCTAAGCCAAAAAGTGTTGCATAGTCAACAAATAATGAGCCTTTTATACCAGCATAGTCATATAGTTTTGGTAGTGGAAAATCTACTTGCTGTGTTAAATTAAAATAAGTTTTGCCTCCCAATGAGCTTTTATTTTTGTCTTCTGCTCTTGGTCCAATGCCGGAAAGGTCAAACCCTCTAATCTCATTACCCCCTTTAAAAAAGTGCTGGCCAATGTTTAGATCTTCATCGGTATAAGAAAAAATATGACCTGCTGCCATCTTAAAGCGTAGTATTATGCTATCGTCAATTTTACTTAATATAGGATGCGTGTAAAAAGACAAGAACTCAGATTTTAGGAAGTTTACATTCCCTCCCAATCCTGAAATATCCTGACTTAAGCGCAGTAAATACCCTTCTTTTGGAGTATAGAGGTTATCCAGTTTATTATACGCTAATGTGTATCCTACTGATGAAATCTGATGTTCACCTTCTTGCCCCTTTATTATATCAGAGATGTCATTGTCTTTTCCATCCTTATTATCCATATGTATACGGTTATACTTGTAAGAGTAGCGAATGGAATTAGTTAAGTTTTCTATAACTTTGTATGATAATTTTGTTGAAAATCCCATGTCACAACTGTCGAAGCTAGTGTGTGGTTTATCTTGTTTTTCATAAAATACGCCCACACCTAGTGATGTATCAGAATCGTTAAAATTATTTTCAACAACCTCTACATTAGTAGAAAGTGAATATTGATTTTTCTCAAGAGCAAAAGAGAGCTCTTTACCACTACCAAATAAATTACGATCTGTGAAATCAGTTTTTACAAATGCTCCACCAGGAAAGGACATACCTCCTGCTAAAGATAATGAAGCAGTTCTTTTTTCTTTAACATTTAAGTCAAGATTTACTGCATTGTCATTAACTGCGTAACTATTTACTTTCACTGTTTCAAAAAAATCACTACTAATTAGTTTTTTACGTGATTTTTGAATCTCAGATATATTGTATGCATCACCTTCTGCTACACTTAGCTTACTTCTGATCACTTTATCTAAAATGCGATCGTTACCATCAATTGTAATTTGATTTATATAAATCTTTTTACCCGGCAGCACTCTGTAGGTCACATCTACAACATTGTCACGTTGTGCATACTCTGGATTAACTTTTGCAAATATATATCCTTTCTCATTTAAATACTTGTTTATTTTTTCTACTGTATTATTAATTTTAACTCTATTAAATATCTTATCGTTTTCCTCTGTTATAAAGTCCAATATTTCTTCTTTTAGGCTTAAATCCTGAATTTCAGTTTCAATATTAACCTCATTATTTCCAAACAAATATTGCTGTCCTTCGTCAATCAAAAAAGTCAATTCTATCTGATTGTTATTATCAATCTCAACAATCGGTTGAATATTATTTTGAATATATCCCTTAGACGAATAAAAACGATCGAGCAATTCTGTGTTAATCAATAAATATTGTGGTAAATAACGAGTTCCGCCCTTAAACATGGCTCTAAATAACTTACTAAATATGTCATTACTATGCACTTTAATAGCTTGCTCTAGCTCGTTTTCAGAAAAGTTTTTGTTACCTATAAATCTTATATCCTTAATTTTAGAGGTTTTACCTTCTTTTATTTTAAAAATTAGATTGACCCTATTACTATCAAGCTTATTCAGCTCATATGCAACGTTAACACCAACCTTACCGTTATTTCTATAAGTAGTGATTAAATTCATTAAATCGTTTTGCAATTTTGTTTCAGTGAAAATAGTTAGCGATTTTGATTGAATTACATTATTTAGCAGCTCTTTGCTGTTAAATAATTTATTACCCTTTAATATTATCTTGTTAATTAGTGGATTTTCTTGAATTTTTACTACTAAATTTTTTTTATCATCGATATAAGCGTTAACACTAGCAAACAACTTTGTTTTATATAAACCTTTTATAATCGAATCTATATCATCGTCGTCTACATAGCTACCAGGTTCTAACTTTATATAAAACCCTATTGTTTGATTGCTTACTCGCTCATTGCCAATGCATTTGATATCTTTTATCTGTACTTTTTCCTTATTTTCTAAAGCAACAAGTAGAGCGGGAAAGGAGATAAAAATTACTATTAGTATGTAAAATAGCTTTTTCATATTTATTTTAAAAAAGACTCCTAATATCATTCGAAATTGCAATTGCCATCAGCAAGAACAAAATGAAAGCACCAAAGGTAGCCTCATATTTTTGATATTTCAAACTTAAATCTCTACGTATAACTGCTTCTATAATATAACGAAATAAATGCCCACCATCCAGTAGCGGAATTGGTAGCAAGTTAATCGCAGCTAAATTAGCTGAAATAATTGCCATGAGATACACAACCATAATAAATCCTTTTTTGGCTGATTGCCCTGAATATTTTGCAATTTTTATTGGTCCACCTATTTCACTTGCACTTCTCTTACCAACGATAATTTGAAAGATAGCTTTGATCGTTAAGCACATAGTGTGGTAAGTTTCACTTACTGATAAGCTCACAGCCCCAAGAAAAGATGACTGCTTTAATGTATTGACTGAAATAATCCCTATAGTTTCTCTTTCTATTATGTTGCCAAAAACATCTCTACTCTCAATTGTAAATGGAGTCAGGCTAGTTCTACGCTCCTCATTATTTCTGCTATATTTAATTTCCATTCTCGTCTTGGGGTGCGACATTATCACACGTGAAATATCTTCAAAGTATTTTATTTTATGTTCATTGATTTGTGTAATAGTGTCACCTGGTAATAGGCCAGCTTGTTTGGCTGCACTTCCTTCAATTACATCCCTAATCACCGGTGGAGTGCGGTAATAAACTGCCGTGCTAAAAAATATTGTAAAAGCTATAACAGCAAGTATCATATTTGCAAAAGGTCCTGCAAAAACCACTGCTGCTTTTTTATACCGCGGTTTTGTATGAAATGAATACAACTTTTCTTCTTCAGTTAATTCTTTTTGATCAGCTGGGACACTCGCTGCATTAGTATCCCCTAACATTTTAACATAACCACCCAATGGAACAGCGCTTAGTTTCCATCTAGTTCCAGACTTATCGTTAAAACCAAAAATTTCAGGACCAAAACCTATAGAAAAAGATTCAACTTTAACTTTGCATGCTTTGGCAACAACATAATGCCCATATTCATGCACAAACACTATAACAGAAATGATTAAGGCAAATGACAAAAAACAATATATTCCATCGCTAAATTGATGAATAAGATTAGAAATTAATTCCACCTGTATATTTAGATCTTAAACAAATGTTAAGTATATTAAAACGCGCCTCGCTTGACAAGTATTTAGTTTAACTTTTAAATTAAAAAAAAGTTTAATTGTAATGACAGATACCTCACTACTCAGAAGAAAATTGATGTATAGAAGCTGGCATAGGGGTTGCAAAGAAACCGATATACTTTTAGGGCATTTCGCATTGAAATATCTTGATAAATTTTCCTTGAGCGAACTAATCGAATACGAAAAAATAGTTGATCTTGATGATTACGAATTATATTGTTACATAACTCGTAAGACAAACCTCCCTCCTGGCTTAAATAGTCAGATAGTCAATTTAATTGCTTGCTTTATTGAAGCTAATCCTTTATGCACTCAAGATTAGTGATAATCTTATTTACCTTATCTAGTACCTCAATATATTCTATTCTTTTCTCGTTTCTATACTTTTCGCGCTCTTGATTTGCTTCATCCAACCGCTTTGTTAATTCTAAAATTTTATCCTCAAGAATTAGCGCTGCAAGTAAGAAATTTAATGCATCCGAACCCTTACCTCCAGTTTTTTGAGATACAGAACCAACTAGCTTGTCAAAACTATTAGCAAGACGTAATAAATGGCTCTTTTTCCCACTTTCGCAAGATATTTTGTATGTGTTATTACGTATAACTATTTCTACTACTTGCATATGGTGCTAAAAATTTCTATCGTACAGTATAAACTCAAACCCCTACTTTCATCTTATTTATGGTATAAATTTTTATTCATTTATCAAATCAGATAATTTTTTACTGCTACGAAAATATGTTTTAAAGTATTGATTCTTTGTAAACTTCTGTAACATTAAGTGGCTTGTTTCTTTCAAGTTATAACTTCTAACTGAAAAAGAACCAAACCCCCTAATTTCAACTCTATTATGATGCTTCAATGTGCTTGAAAGTATCCCAAAAAATCTATCAACTATAGCTGCTATAACAATCTTATCTAAAAAAGGATGTCTTTTTGCTACCCTCGCTATTATATCAGACTTTGTTGCCATTTATATGAAGCCAAAATAAGTAAACCTTATCACTTAGCAGATAATACTATGTTATATTCTTCAACACCCAATACTTCAACTTCTATTTTTTCTGATATAGAGAACTTTTTATTTTCCGGTAAATGCTCTTGATCTATTAGAAGGGTTACATCGTTCTCAACTTCAACGACCAGTCCATTATCTTCTCTCTTACCTACAATAACCTGTATTTTATCGCCTACCTTAACTTTCTTTATCAGTTCTTCAAGAGGATCATACTCTATTTGTTTTATTCCAAGATAAATTCTTGCCCGATTCACGTTAGCCCTTATTACTTTTGCTTCTATTTTATCACCTACATTATACTTCTTTATCTCATCTGAGCTATTTTTAGACCAACTTAAATCTTTCACATATATTGTCCCTTCTACGTTCTCATCTATTTCAGAATCATTGAAAGCAACAGATACATATGAGCCGGTATTATTCTTCACTTCACCAGAAACAATAGAACCAGGAGGATATTTCTTGATAAATACTTGCCAAGGGTTGTCTACACACCTTTTCATGCTTAAACTCATCCTACTCTTAGCAATGTCAATACTGAGAATTTTTACATATACTTCTTGTCCCCTTGTTACAAGACTACTAACTGGTAAATTACTCTTAACCCAAGTTATTTCTGACGAGTGCACTAAACCTTCAATTCCAGGTCTAAGCTCAACAAATAATCCATAATCTTCTATGCTTGTTACATAACCCTTATGCACACTATCAACTGGATATTTTGACTCTGCATCTTGCCAAGGGCTATCTTCTAGCTGCTTCACACCCAAGGAAATTTTAGCATTTTCCTTATCTATTTTTATAATTTTAACTTTTATAGTCTGGCCACAAGCAAAAACTGCAGATGGATGACTCACTCTACTCCAAGAGATATCTGTAATATGTAGCAATCCATCTATAACTCCCACTACATCTGATTCATGAATACCGACAAATACACCGTAATGAGTGATGCTTTTTATTTTTCCTTCTATTATATCGCCTTCATTTAAAGATTCTAAAAATTTAATTTTTTCACCAGCGTGCAATTTTTCTAACACCAGCTTTCTTGATACTACAATATTACCTTGCTTCTTATCCATTTTAAGCACGATGAACTTTTGTTCAGTTTCAATAAGGTGCTTCGCGTCTTTTACTTGCTTCAAATCCACATGACTCAGCGGTAAAAAAGCGCTTATTCCGTCACCAAGATCAACAATAAAACCACATTTAATTGAGCGTTTAATAACTCCGCTTACTTCAGCTCTTGTAACTGTATCTTCTTCCAACTTATTCCATTTCTCGTCTCTAATTGCTTTTTCACGGCTAAGAACAACATTACCATGATAATCTTCAATTCTTTCCACATAAACTCTAATTTTCGAGCCAATAATGATCTCATCATTACAACCGAGTTCCTTGATCAGAATTCTCCCGTCAGACTTTAAACCAATATCAACCACAACGTCGTTAGGGTTTATTCTTGTAATTACACCTTCTACCACATCTCCTTCTTTAATTTTGTTAACAAAAGAATCTTCAAACAAGGCATTATCTTGATCCTCAAATTGGCCTTGACATATCTCTTCTATAAACTTGTTTGATGATAGCTTTCTGATAGTAACCGGTAGATTTACAACTGGATCATTATTATTCATGCAATGTGACCTTTAATTTAAACTTTATTAGAACTCATATATTATATAATATTAATAATTATTGACAAGTAATTTTTCGTTAATTCATTTCGAGAATTGTTTAAGCTATATAAAATATAGTGAGAAAATTATATATGTATCAAGAATATGCTATTTAAGAATAGCAAGTGGATTAGATCGTTCTCCAGAAGGTCCAGGTTAAAACCGGATGTTGATGAAATATTGGAAAAATATTCTATTCAAAACAGCAAGGAATCTATAGAGAAGATTGTAAATTCACGAAAAAGAATATGGGTAGAAATAGGCTTTGGCAACGGTGAAAATATGCTTTACCAGGTGCTCAATGAACCTGATCTATTATTTATAGGATGTGAGCCCTACTTAAAGGGGGTTTCTCGCTTGCTAACAAACATAGAAATACAAAACATAAAAAACATTTTAATATGGACAGAAGATGCAAGAGAATTGATTGCAAATTTTCCTGACAACAGTGTTGAAAGATTCTTTATTCTCTTTCCAGATCCATGGCCAAAAAGAAGTCACAATAAAAGACGATTAATTAATACGGAATTTTTAAATTTATTAGCAAAAAAAATACTTATAACAGGGGAAATATTCATTGCAACCGATCATCAGGACTATGCAGAGTGGATAGCATCACATATAAAGCAGTGTAACTCTTTAATCTATAGGGAAGACGATTTCACAAGTTATACTCTTACAAAATACCACAAAAGAGCGCTCAAAGATCAGCGTAAAGTAAGGTTCTTTAAAGTAAGTGTTATTAATAATTTGCAGACTATGGATCAATAGAGTTTTTGCATATCTCTTTTACGTTAACTATAGATTAAAAATAATAAAAAAAGAGGGAGAAATAGAGTAAATTCCTTTAACTACTTCTCCTTATGAAGGAATAGACTTCTTGCATAACCCAAACTAATACCAATTCTCATTGTTGACCAGTCAAATAGGAGACATTGGTATGACTACTTGGATCCAGCCTTTCCATCCAAGACGGCAGTGCCCTGACTACTTGAATCCAGAAAAAAGAATGGTGTCATGAAAGTAGCTGACACTGGCTTCCATCCAAGAGGGTGTCATCCAAGTAGCCCTTTGTTGTCATCCGAGTAGCCCCTTTCTCGTCATGCCGCCGCGAACCGTCATACCGTCACGGTATCTCTTAGCCGCTAACAAGCAGCGGGATGACGAGTTACTATACCGCCGCGGTATCTCTTAGCCGCTAATAAGCAGCGGGATGACGAGCTTATCGTTATGCCGCCGCGAACCGTCATACCGTCACGGTATCTCTTAGCATAGATCCCGCTAACACGTAGCGGGATCTATACCGCCGCGGCGCTAACAAGTAGCGGAATACTTAACCGTCATACCTTAACATAGATCCCGCTAACACGTAGCGGTATGACGGTTGTCGTTTAACTATAAATATTAAGAAATTTACCAAACGAAAAAAAAGGCAAAAGAAGCCCTAGTCATTGTCTACTTTCAGTATTGGCGTTTTTTAAGTCTTAAACACTGCAATTTAGCTGCTTTTAAATGCAACTCACCTTTGTTTAAATGTTTAAGAAATTTACTAAGCAGAAAAAAAGGCAAAAGAAACCCCGTGTTAGCTAGTTGTCACTCTCTAATCCTGCAAATTGGCGTACTATACTGTCTTAAACGACTTATAAGCGCGTTTCAGCTTATATAGGTAAAAACCCAGAAATGTTGTGAAGACATAAGGTGCACATAGTGCAAAAAATTAAAAATAAGACGCCAACTACGTTGTTTTCTTGCTGTTTAATCTGCACAGATGAAGATAACTGAATACCTTCACTATCATAATAAGGGGGCTGGCGAAGGGTGTCAAGTAAGTTTTTTCGTTTCTATTCCCAATAAAAGTTCGTTATATGGTTATGCAAGAAGTCTAATAGCAGATTTTTAAGTTTCTCTTTAACTCTTTAACCAGCGGGCTCCCATGAGGAGAGGAGAGTAAAGATCTTTTTTCATAGATATCTTAACACTTTTTTCTTCTTTTGTAGTTGGCGGACGAGTAAGAAAGTGAACCTTTGGTGCACCACTAATTATTGCCATTGGTGTTTGCTCTGCCCCTTCTCCCATAACTAAAACAGCAGATGTTGCCAGTGCATCAAGAAGATTGACTTGTGTTACTTGCATTGATTGATTATAAAGATCTGGCTTGCCTATATAGGAATAAAGTGGTTCAAATCCACACCAACCAAGAGCAACGCCCGTAATCCCACGACGCATAGGTGTTACATTACTATCTGTAATCAAAATACCAAGATGTTTTATGCAGTGTTTTGTCTTGAGATAATTCCATATTGACAGAGCTGTTTTCTGAACATCTTTTGGATATAGAATATATACCTCATTACCATTTGATTCATCAATACCAGCAGATGGAATTAAGATATTATCTTTAATCGTTAAACAGATACTGTGAGCCACATCAACAACTGCATCAGCTTCCCTTTTGATTAGCTCTTCTTTAGAACAAGCAGTTTTGCAAACCACTTGTTTTTGACAAATGGAAATGATTTTTGATGTGATAGCAAGAACAACTTCCTCTTTTAACAAATTTGAAACATAGCGATCAAGAACTGCTTCTAATAACTCGCCGCATTCAATACGATGGGTGTAAATTGCTTCAACATGCATATTAACGTGTTAGCCTGCATATAGTATAATCTTTTGTTTGAGCAAGAGCGGTTTTATACCATCCATCAAGAAGTGTTAAGTTGAAATATACATCACCTTTATAAAGTCTGTGAATTTCTGTTATGATAAACTCTGAGATTAGATCATACTCCAAAAAAAGGTGCGCTATTTGTGCTCCACCAATCATAAAGACTTTAGAACTACTTTGGATTGACAAAAACTCTTGCATAGAAGAAATAATAGTGCACTTTATACCTCTATTAAAACAAGAACTTAACTTGTTACGAGAAAAAACAACAGGGATACGATCCTTCAATATGTTTTGGGGTACTATTTCAAATGTTTTTCTTCCCATAACAATAACTTGTTTGTCAGTCACCTGACGAAAATGATCTAACTCACTTGGATAATGCCAGGGCAATCCATTATTTATTCCAATTACCCCCTTGGGATCAACAGCCATAATTCCGATAACTATCATCCCTGTAAAGCAGCTTGAGCTGCAAAAAATCGCATGTGATCACGCACATTATGCACTCGAAGGAAATCAACCTTGTTGTGCAATGCAGATGATAAAGCAATTGTTTCTAAATCTCGGTTAAAGACAGGTTCTGTAGAAAAGGAAGAAATAAATGACTTTCTAGAATGGCCAACCAGAACTTTGCAGCCAAAATTTTGTAACGTTTCTATACTGCGTAAAATCTGGATATTCTGGTACATAGATTTGCCAAAACCAATACCAGGATCAATAATGATCGAGCTTTGATCAAAACCTAGAGCTAGTAATCTATTAATGTTCCTTTCTGCCCAATTATTTATGTTATCAATTGGATCAATGTCACTTGGGATAATGTTGTCTCTATGTGGTGGTATGGAAAGTGAGTGCATAATAACGATGCCACATCCACTGCTAGCAATTGCTTTTAAGGTATTATCATCTAGATCTCCCTTCTGATCGTTTACCCAGGCAATGTTGTAGTGCTCCAAAACGTTCAAAATAACATCTGGCCAGAAACTATCAATGCTGACTTTAATATCGCCAGCTTTCATATAATCGCTAAGATTATCAAGTACTGGCTTTAGACGTGCATACTCTTCCTCTGGGATCTGCATTAAAGATCCAGGTCTTGTTGATTGAGCACCAAGTTCAACTATGCTTGCACCATCTGATAACAGCCGCAGTGCCTGCTTGGTTGCTTGATCTGAATCATAATAAAGACCACCATCTGAAAATGAATCAGGAGTAATATTGACAATACCTACAAGCTCTGGTGAAAGCGTAAAACTCCTTAAAAAGCAATCCTTAATGTTAGGGTTAACAGTACCAAACGTTTTGTTAACTACTGCCATGGGGCTCAGCATTGCCATCAAGTGAAGCAAAAATGGTCTGTTTATCAATTCTGGGTGAGGAATTCTAAGGTAGGGTGTATCGAGCGTTAGATCATCCCATAACAAAATATCCAAATCAATAACGCGAGGTGCCTACTTTTCATGGACCTGCGAACGGCCAATATCACACTCAATTTGTTTTAGACCTTTTAATAGCTCTTCGGGAGAAGAAGAACAACTTCCATAGACAATCATGTTGAGAAATGGCTTATCCCACTCAGGTGGAGCACCGTTTGGTAAAATGGCCTTAGTTTCTAGAATGATCGAAGACTTTAAATCTTTAAAATAGCGTTCCTTTAGTAACTGAGCAGCCCTTTGTAAATGGGAAAAGCGATTTCCTATATTTGAGCCAATAGAAATATAGATCATTAGTTATCTTCCTGTTCTTGTAATGTATTACAATAAGTAAAGAGAACACCTCCATGCACACCGGGAACGGGTGGTGCAACTTTGTGAGTAGTCACTCTTATGGAAGAAATAATATGTTTTTTTTGCACCAAAAGATTATTAATGGCTCTGTATATATCATGGGTTAAGTGCTCGATTAAATTGAATTGCTTGCTTTGAACGAGAGATTGAATACTCTGAACTACCTCCAAGTAGCATATAGTATCCTCAAGCCGGTCAGTTGTAAGTCCTAAAGGGGAGGATTTAAAGGTAAAATCAATATTAACACTAACTAATTGAGAATGAAACTTCTCTTCTGCACTACATCCTAAATGAACCCAAAGCCGCAGGTCAGATATAAGAAGATTACATTGCATTTTAATATCACTGAGTTTAATCTACTTACAATTAATGACACACACTAGCGTTCATCATCCCGTCAAGAAAACCCCACAAGAGTTTTGCTCCTTTTTTAGCGCCTTGCATGGCTTTCTCTTGCTCTTCTTCGCTTAAGTCTGCAATAAGATTTGCACATTCCTCAGAATGCCATTCATCAGCATGCATATGAACCGTAAAAAATTGAAGAGAACGCTCATCACTTATTGAATAGTGTTTTTTTAAACCTTCAATTTTAGACTTAGAAACCTCTGGAGTTTGACGTTCATAAGCATAAAGTGCACCCAAACCGGAAGCAAAGTCTGATCGTACAATATCAAAGTAACCATCAACTAACTCCTGTGTCTCTTTAATCTGTGCATCCTTATGGAGATCAGACCGTGTTACACCAAGCCCTTCAGCAAAACGTTTCCATAACTCTGGGTGATTTTCATCACCTTGTTCTTCTTCTATCAAATTACCAAGCAAAACCTGTCGCATTTTTAGATCTGGGCACAAAAAATGTATACCACTGATATAACGAGGAAACGCAGCAACGTGGTGATAATATTCTTTAGCATAGGTTTGTAAAGCTTGCAAGCTTAAGCTTCCTGTATTCCATGATTGGTAGAATGGATGATTTAGTAAGTGCAACTCATCTAACTTATTATTCAAAGATTTAGTAAATTCCATTATTTCCTCTATTATATCAACATATAATTCATATACTATAGTTTTCTCATTGTTACGATCATGCTAAGATCAACACAATGGTGGGATTGGTAGGACTCGAACCTACGACCAATTCGTTATGAGCGAACTGCTCTAACCGACTGAGCTACAATCCCTTTTATCAATATTTATAATACACACAAAAGCAAATTTGTCTATTAGCTTATTTCACTATCAACCCAACTTAGCAAATCATTTGTTGCACCAATTTTGCGTGCAATTTCCTTACCATCTTGAAATATGATTAAAGTGGGTATAGATTGCACTCCATACTTACTTGGCACTTCAGTCCCTTCATCTATGTCGAACTTGCAGATCTTAATCTTGCCTTTTCTGTCTTTAGCCAACTGTTCAATACGCGGCATTAGACTTTTACATGGCCCACACCATTCTGCCCAAAAGTCTATCAGAACAAACCCTTTATAGTCAGTGACTTCAGATTTGAAATTTTGATCATTTACTGATATAATGTCATCACTCATAAAATACCTAAACTTAGAACGATTGCTTGTAAAATATAGCGCATCAATCAACAGTTAATCAACTAAATTCTTCTGAAAAATTGCCCTAAAGTGTCTTGCACAAACAAAAAACTTCTCACAAATGGTTATATCTGATGATTAAAGATATCCACGTTTTCCCAACCCATTAAGTCTAACTCAATGCGAGTAGGAAGAAATTCAAAGCACTTTTGGGCCAATTCTTTTCTATTTTCACGTTCCAACATTAAATCTAGCTTTTCCTTTATCTTATGGAGATACAAAACATCAGATGCAGCATAATTTTTTTGTTTGTCTGTCAAATTTTCATTTCCCCAATCAGAAGATTGCTGCTGCTTATTTAATTTGGTATCAAGTAGTTCTAAGCACAATTCTTTTAAGCTATGATTATCTGTGTAAGTGCGAACTAAACGTGAAGCTATTTTTGTGCAATAGCACGGAAGTGCCCAAATTTCCAAGTAATAACGTATTATGCTTACATCAAATCGCGCGAAGTGAAATATTTTAGTTATATTTTTATCCTCTAATATTTTTCTCAAATTTGGCGCTGTGTAATCGTTCTTGAGTTGAACTAAGTGAACGTTGCCATCATTAAAAGAGAGCTGCACAAGGCATAATCTATCTCTGCTATGAAGTAGCCCCATTGCCTCGGTATCAACAGCTATAGAACTTATATCATCTGGTATTGAACTAGCTGGCAAGTCGTCTTTATATAAAAATATTCCCATAAAATTAATACATTTTTTGGCACAATTGAAAACCTATGATAATCAAAAATGAGCCTTAAGTATACGAAAAGATCATAGAAGGAACCACGCAAATTTATGGGCTCTCACATTTTTCGTGTACACGGGGTTTACAAATCGCTGTATATGCCTATAATTAAGTAAATTTAGGTTAATTTAATTGCGGGAGTAGCTCAGTTGGTAGAGCGCAACCTTGCCAAGGTTGAGGTCGAGGGTTCGAACCCCTTCTCCCGCTCTTTACTTTCAAAATCATTTCGTCAAAAATCCCTTGACATATTTCGCCAGCGCCCTTATTATGACAATAAGGGTATTTATGACTCAAAACTTGTTTTTGACCTGCAGGCTCAATGACAAAATTCAGTAAAAAACTTAGGGTATTTATTGGCGGATTACATAAAATTATAGCGGCTGCATGTCTTTTTTATTTTTTCTACATTCAGCCAAATCGCGCTTATTTTAAGCGTTAGCACATTATTACAGCGCCACTTACAGTAATATAGAGTCAAAACTCGCTACTCGGGGCTTCTTTTGCCTTTTTTTTCATTTGGTAAATTTCTTAATGTTTATAGCTCAAAGAGAGGTGTCATTCCAGCACTTGATGCTGGAATCCAGGAATTTTATCAAGTATAAAAGTTATGTTAAAATGCACCATTTATGAAAAACTAGATCCCCAGTGTCTGGGCACTGGGATGACATCATAGGGGCGCTGGGATGACACCCTTTCCTAGATGGAGATAAATTACAATGTTTGTACAGTTATGGGATTGCGCAGTGGATGCAGTTTAACATAAAAAGCTTTGCTTTTTGAAATTTTGGGTTATACTTAGCTTAAGATATTCCAGTAGGAGGTTTATTGTGAATAGAAAGGAAGCTTTAAAAATATTAGGCTTTAGTCCAAGTGATAATCCAAGTGAATACGAAATTAGAAAAGCATATAGAAAATTAGCTCTTGAATATCATCCTGATAAACATTCAAGTGCAAGTGAGGATGTGCAAAAATACAACGAGGAGAAATTTAAAGAATTAGGTGCTGCATATGACCTTCTCACTGGAAAAGATACGGAAGAAGTTACAAAACTGACTGATGAAAATTTAGATGAAATTAATTCTCCTGAAGATTTAAAGTTTTATCTATATGAGGCTATCTCAGAGGGAAATACAGCATTTCTGAAAAAACTTTTTTCCAAGTTCAAGAGCAGTAAAGATGGAAAATTTGGTGATTATATTAATGATAATATATATGCCTATCCAGCACTGATACTTGCTATAAAAGAAGGAGGGAACATTGAAATTATAAAGCTATTCTTGGAAAATGGTGCTAATTGTGACACGCAGGACAAACAAGGTTGTACTGCGTTACACAAGGCCTGTAATAAATGTTATAATGAAATCATAGAATTACTCCTGGAGCGTGGTGCTGACCCTAATAAAAGAGATCAAGAAGGTAAATCACCACTTCATTATGCTATTTATAGTTGTTATGGCATTGCTCGTCATAAAGCTGTGGAATTACTTTTGGGTAAAGGCGCTCATCTTAATATGCAAGATAATCAAGGTAAGGCACCACTGCACTATTTGTGCAGTGGACATTTTTTCGGCGGTAGCGTTGAAATTGCGAAATTACTTCTAAAAAAAGGGGCTGATCCAGGTTTGAAGGATAAAGATGGCAAAAAACCAGTGGACTGTGTTGCTGGTGCTAGCAGTGATGCTGGAGAAATGTTTGGTGCTATTAATTATGAGAAAGCATTCTGGATTGGGTGTGCTACGCTATTAACTACAGCAGGTAGTATTGCCTTGATTTCTGGGGTTGCAGACGCGTACATAGGTAAAGTTTGGTGTTCTACTCTTGCAGTAGGTATGGCTGCTGTTGCATTATGTAGTGCGTGCTGTGCAATAAAAATTATGTTCTTTTCAAGACCCTCAACTGAGTTTACTGAAGCTAGGGCAGAGTTTCTTAATAGTCAATCACCAAATCCAGCAGGTGCAGCTTAATAATTATAGCTAAAGTAATCTAGGTTTACCGTCATTCCGCTACTTGTTAGCGGAATCTATGCTGGGATACCGCGAATGAATCGCGGTATGACGGTTAAGTAATTCGTCATCCCGCTACGTGTTAGCGGCTAAGAGATACCACGGCGGTATGACGTAGAATTGCTGTCATCCCGCTGCTTGTTAGCGGATGAGATACCGTGACAGTATGACGGTTCGCGGCGGTATGACGTAGGATTGCTGTCATTCCGCTACGTGTTAGCGGGATCTAGAGATACCGTGACGGTATGACGTAGGGGTTGCCGAGAACTTGTCATTCCAGTGCTTGACACTGGCATCCAGTTTTCTTTATAATTTCCTTTGTGAAAGAACAAAAGTGCTTATTTGTAACCATAGCTGGCTTACCAAATGCTGGGAAGTCTACATTAATTAACAGCATCATAGGCAAGAAAATTGCAATTGTTACACCCAAAGTGCAAACAACAAGGACGCAAATAAGGGGTATTGCAACATGCAACAACACACAAATTGTCTTTACTGACTCCCCAGGAATTTTCTCAGCAGAAACAAAACTTGAAAAAGCTTTAGTCAAATCTGCACGGTCAGCAATCAAGGGTGATGACATCACTTTGTTACTTGTTGATGTAAGCAATTATTTGAAAAATATAGAAAGAATTAAGACTATATTTACGCGGCTGCAGCGCACAAAAGGCAGATGCATTTTGGTTATCAATAAAACTGATTTGGTAAAAAGGCCAGAACTCAAGATGGCGCATGAGCATCTGAATTTGCTTTATAAATTTGAAAAAGTTTTTACGATATCAGCATTAAAGAATGATGGACTTTCTGATTTGATGAATTACTTGTCTGAAGTTGCACCGGTGAGCCCTTGGTTTTATGAAGAAGATCAAATAACCGATTCCTCGACAAATTTTTTATCAGCAGAAATTACGAGAGAAAAATTATTCTTGAACTTGCGTGAAGAATTGCCATACTCTACAGCTGTTATAACTGAACAATTTGAGGAAAAAAAAGATAAGAGTTTAGTCATCAAACAGATCATATTCGTGTTGAAAGATAGTCATAAAAAAATAGTGCTAGGGAAAGATGGCAGTAATATTAAAAAAATTAATATCGAAGCACGTGCTGAACTAGAAAAATTATTTGAGTGCAAGGTTCACCTCTTTTTGTTCGTAAAAGTGCGACTTTGGATCGACCGTCCTGAGGAGTATATAGGCAATGCTTAATTCTTTGTTAGTATTTGATATTGAAACTATACCAGATGTAAATTCCTGCAAAAATTTACTCAATATTAGTGATGATAGTAGTGTAGAAGAGAAAAGGGATGCATTAACAAAATACCACCTGGAAATAACAAACGGGCAAAACTCTTTTCTGCGTCAGCCCTTCCACCAAATTGTAGTTATCAGTTTTTTACTTTGCAATATAAGCCACCAGAGCGGTTATGAGGTGTTCACACTGCAAGAAATAAGATCTGGAGGCACACTAAATTCCAGTGAAAAGGAGCTAGTGAAAGGATTTTTTAACTACATATCAGAGAAAAAGCCAAGATTAGTTTCGTTCAACGGACGCACTTTTGATATACCAGTACTGAAGTATCGTGCTATGGTCCATGGCATTCAAGCAGAATACTTTCATAAAGCTGGTGATAAGTGGAATAGTTACAATCAGAGATATAGTAGTGATTGGCATTGTGACTTACTTGAAACCCTCTCTGATTTTGGAGCCTCTGCAAGAGTAAAAATGAACGAAGTTTGTGCAGCATTTAACCTTCCTGGCAAGATTGGAGTTGATGGGTCACAAGTTATGGGCTTATATGATAGCGGCAAGATACAAGAGATTCGAGATTATTGTGAAACAGATGTGATTAACACTTATTTGATTTACTTGAGGTTCATGCATCATCAGGGAAGGATTACTACTGAAAGCTACAACAAAAGCGTGGAAGAGCTGCTTTTAGAGTGCGAAAAAAAAGAACATCTAAAAAAATTTAAAGAGGAATGGTTGTGGTGGAAATTTTTATATTGAATTTAAATGAATAGATGTTATGGAGCAATCTAATAATTGCTCCATAGTAATAGTTATAAACTCCTTGCAGTAGACAAGTAATTCTCATATGCTATCTTGCTTTGCACAACTTCTGCTTGTTCAATCTGAGAAGAATTTTTATTTTTTACTTCTTCGAAAAAATTTGACCCACCAAAAATATAATTTACTGCATTGGCAGCGTAATATTGAGCATTACCTAAAACTGCAGAGTTAATTCGATTTAATATCCTAACAGGATAGTAAAAGAGAGATACGTTATTATTTGATCGAAAATCACTTTCATCCATCCTATAAACGGCCTCATGATAACCATCTATTCCATGCAAATAACTTACTAGACTAGAATATCTTTCTGGTGTCGATACTCTTAATTGTGCACCTACGTGAGCATAACCAAACGAACCAGGGCACAATGCTGGCACTGGATCTCGCTGATGGTGAGTGACCCTTATGGTTTTTTCCTGAAGAGCGTCATTATAAATTTCACTGGCAGTCAGGTCAAAAACCCTTGGATCAGCAAAAGTTGCAACATGAACATCTTCAGCGCCTTCTGTTTTGTTGAGGCATAAAGCAGCTATCTTAGCAATAGCTCCTCCCATACTGTGACCTGTGAGATTGATTTTAAAATCTTTGATTTCTGATCCTTGTTTTTCAGCATGAGATTTCAAAATGCCATAAAGATTAGGCCATGAATCTGTAAATGAATTATAAAAACCACGATGAATTCTTCCACCGTCAGGTAAAAGTTCTGAAGTAGTAAAAGATGCATTTAGATCAGTGATTGCATCATTTAAGCCACGAGTACCGTGGTAAGCTATTGTTATTTCTTCACCTTTTATGAAAACATACCCAGCATCTTCTTCGAAACTATTACCAAATGGAATGATTTTATAACCTTCGCTAAAAAGTTCAGCTCTAGTTTTATACATTTTTTTAAATTCAAAAATAATATCCTCAGAAGGATTAGTTTCTTTGTGCATTCTCCCATCTGCTTCAATAGCTATAAAATCTTCCTCACTTACATTTTTACAAGTTAATATATGATGTTTTTTTTCATCTAACTTATCGTCACTATCACCATAGCTTATTTTACAGAAATTACTCATTTCCAATAATTTCTCTTTATCAAACCCTGCAATTTCTGCGATACTTTCATCTATCTGGTAAGCAGAAGGTAAAGAATGTGGTTCATTTGGGTCAGCAGGATTTATAAATTCATAATCTTCAATGATCTCAAACTCATCATCCACCTTATATTTGCCGTTATCTGCTAAGATGGAGCTTGATTGTTCAACATCACCTAATTGTGAATCTATACTACTTGCACTAGTACCTGTGGTGCTAAACCAATTGCGTAAAAAACTAAAATCCATAACTACCTCAATCTACTATCAGCTAAACAATTTATTTAACTATAATGTAGATTGATATTATTGTCAATAGTATTTTCTATAATCTTTTTATTGCTAGAATAAAAAAATTTTACTTCCATAGAATAAATAGTAGAGTTATAATGCACTAGCAAGCAAAAAATATTAACCTTTGTGCTAAATTTTGGTTAATATAAACGTTAGGCATATTAAGAAAGTTGTTTTTAAGGTGTTGCACTTTACTTTTGTTTTCGCTATAAGATTGCTTTAAGTTGAATTTTCAACATTTTTATATATTTACATTTAAGACAATGATTTCGAAATTTTTTGGGGGCACTTCATGAAAAAATCTATTTATACTAGAACTGCTCTAGTTTCTTTATTAACTTTATGTTCTTTCAGCAGTTTTGCAGCTGACTTTCCTGATGAGAGTATGAAGGAAATAAAAAAGCAAGAGAGCACAAAAACTTCTGGAAAAACAGAAGTTATGAAAACATCAAATAAAAAACTGAAAGAAAAGATGGACAGAATATGTAATGCTGATCCAAGAAAAAAAGCTGAAGAGCTTAAGAAAAAAGAGGAGCTAAGATTAGCAGCCGAGCAGAAGAAAAAAGAGGAGATCAGGCTAGCAAATGAGAAAAAAGCAAAGCTTATAGAGGATTCAAAAGCGAAAGCTCTAAATGCTAAGAATTCTAATATAGAAAAAGGTAAAGTTTCAAAAACTAAGGCTTCTAAAACTAAGAATGCTAAAATTAAAGCTAAAGATGTAAAGAAGGATGTAAAAGTTGTTAACAAAAATACAGAGGAAAAAGGTAAGGCAAGTCCTGTTGTTTCAGTTGGTGGAGTTGATATTATCGACACCAACCAAGGAAAAGATGGCTTAAGAATAACTTTTGGTGGTGTTGTTGATGCTCAAAGCTATGGCAAAGCAGGGCCAAGTGGTGAAGAGTATAAACGTTACAACGTTATGCCAAACAGATCTATAGAGTATTATACTGCCCCTCAGGATAAGATACAAGGAGCAAATCCCGTATTCCCTAGTGGAATAGGAAATATTGGTGATTACAGCAACGATATGGGTATGACTGCTGATGCGATATTACACCTCAGAGCAGAAAATAAAAATGAAGATTTAGGTCTTCTTTATGGTGCTGACGTGCAATTTCACGTCCCAGTTACAGAAGGCAAAGGGGCTTCACAGGGTGTTTACGCTGCAAGGAGCAGGAGTGCACATGTATTTTTAAATTCAAAACATGGTGATCTAAAGCTTGGTTATCAATTTGGTCCTGAGGCTCTGATGAGACTTGATGCAACAAGAATTGCAACTGTTGACGGAGCTGCAGATAGTGACTGGTTCAGAAAAGTGAACTTAGAAGGAAGCGCTGCGAGCTTTCCATTTTATGTAACACCACGTCTTTACACTGAAAGTTTTTCGAGTGAAAGTGAAAAATTCTCTTTCCGCATGGCAGGGAAATACAACAAAGATGTTATGACTACACTGCCATTTAGAGTTGCTTACTACTCACCAAATTATATGGGCGCAAGATTTGGTATCAGCTACTCACCTCGTTATGATAGTAGCTTGTTTACTGTAAAAGAAACAGTTCCTTTCAAGGATAGTACAGATAATGATAAAATAAAACATAAGGAAGAGATAAAACATGTCGGTCCAGACTATGAGCACATAATAAGTGCTGGTGCATCATATGAATATGACTTTGATAAATATAAGGTGAAAGTTAAAACTTCTGCAGTTGGTGAGTATGGTCAAGCGAAAAAACCAAGTAAAGATAAGCATCTTTATAAGGAATTTGTAGAGTACAATGACCTTATGGGTGTTAATTTGGGTGTAAGCGCTGATTATAAGATTAATGAGGATCAAGGCATAAAATTTGCTGCCTCTTTTGCATATCTGGGCAAATCTGGTCAACCAAAAGGTATTGAAATACTGACAAAAGATGCTAATAATAAAATTGAAAAATATGAACTGCTTCCTGATGCTAACAAAAGAATGGAAGGGCTGAAAGCTCAATTTGGTGAAGATAGTATGGACACCATGTATTGGACTGTAGGAGCTGGCTATCAATATGAGAATATCTACACAAGTTTGACGTACTTTGGTAGCAGAATGAATGATGGAGATATGCTTCACGATGGCGCACTTGGCGTTCAATATGATCTATCTCCTGCATGCAGTAAGAGCAAATTTGTTCCTTACGCAGCTCTCCATTATTTTATGACTAACGAGAAACAAAACGCAAATCATAAGATTACAAAAGCAGGTAGTACCACAGAAGAGGCACCTTCTAACCAAGGAATTCTCCTTCTTACTGGTGTGAAGTTTTCTTTCTAACCAGCTAGTACACACCACAATTTAATGTGGTGTGTATCTTATTTGTTAGTGTTTATTTGTCAATCAAATAAACATATAGTGTCCTCTCTCCTGTCATCCCAGTGCGTGACACTGGGATCTAAGTTATATGCAAAATTATTACGTTTACATACTTGCAAGCAAGAATAATCGAACTTTATATACAGGTATAACATCAAATCTGATTAAACGAATCTGGGAACATAAGAGTAAAGTTATTTCTGGCTTTACATCAAAATACAATGTACATAAATTAGTTCATTTTGAAGAATTTCAAGATATAAATTCAGCTCTTAATAGAGAAAGACTGTTAAAAAGTTGGAAAAGAAAATGGAAGACTGATTTGATCGAAAAAGAAAATCCAAATTGGGTAGATTTATATGATAACATAGTCAGGTAAAATTAGATCCCAGTGTCACGCACTGGGATGACACCCTATGGTTACTGGAATGACACTCTATAGCTACTCAGATGACGGGAAAAGAACACACTGGCTTATCTACTAGCCGTATAGCTACTTTCAAATTCAATCAATTAAACAGGAGGCCCCTATGCAAACCACACTAAAAAATCATTTAGCTGGAGAATTACTTACCACTGCTACGTGCTGGAAATTAACGCTTGCAGGTGGAGAAGTAATGGGATTCACTGACTATGATGAAGATTTAAATATTAATAATATACTCTATAAATCTTCAAGTGGATTTACAGCCAGTAGTATAATATTAAACAGCGATTTAAAAACTGATAATCTAGAAATTGAAGGGATATTAAATAGTGGTGATATTAAAGAAGAAGATGTTTTATCAGGAAAGTACGACTTTGCAAATATTGAAATATTTCTTGTGAATTATAAAGACTTGACCCAGGGAACAATGAATCTACATTCAGGAACTTTTGGTAAAGTGACATTAAGTAGTGGAAGATTTATTGTTGAAATTAGAGGGCTCTCAGCAAAGCTTGAGAGAAGCATAGCAGAATTATACTCTCCTGCATGCAGAGCACAATTTTGCGATGATAAATGCAAAGCCGATACTAAAAAATTTAGTAAAATAAGTACAATCACTAAAGTAATAGACGAAAGAAGATTTGAAGACACGAATTTAGCTGAGAGTGATGAATATTATAAGCACGGAGTAGTAAAATTCTTTGGCTCAACAGCATTTGAAGGTGTAGTAAAAGAATATAAAAATAAAGTAGTTACGTTGTTTACTTCGCCTCCATACCAAATTTCTGCTGGGGATAAATATTCAATACTCGCAGGTTGCGATAAAACATTTCCAACTTGCAGAAGCAAGTTTAACAATACTGTAAATTTTCGTGGTGAACCCTATATACCAGGTTTTTATATTGTTTAGCAGCACAATTTTCAATATTATGAATATGCATGGAAAGGTGGCTGAGTGGTCTAAAGCACACGCTTGGAAAGCGTGCACATATGAAAATATGTCGGGGGTTCGAATCCCCCCTTTTCCGCATATTACTTCTAGAATGGTATAAAACCCTCGGTCGCGCGCGCAACTCTATTCCTATAGTGAGTAGCTCCCTCTTATCTCATTTATATCATATTTTTAACTTACCCAATAACATAAATTACTTTAGCTATGCTATAGCTAAAGTGACTTAGGTTTACCTACAATTTGAAAAACAACAAATTCGTCATTCCGCTACTAGTTAGCGGCTGAGATACCGCGAATGAATCGCGGTATGACGTAGGGAAACCTTTCTTGGGCTAGCTATATCAATAGCATTGCTTTAAAAAGAGTGCCCATATTTTCAGTCAACCTTAAGAATTCACTAAAGATCCTATTCCTTTGTTCATCACTTGCGCTTTTCATTAAAGCCTGGGTTCTTTCTTTTATGCCAAAAAGATATAAAAATTCTCTTTGAGTTAAAATCTCGCAATCTACGTGTTTTAATGAATCTTTTAATGCTTGAAAGTTCACAAGTGCAGTAATATCACTATTACCAACATTCTCAAGAAAATTAGCATACTTATGTTGTTTTATCGATTGCAAAGTGCTCTTATACGCGGGATATACATAACCGTAATCTATAATCAAAGCAGCTCCTTTATTATTATGTATCTTCTTCTCAAGTTTTTTTAATATTTCAACCCCAGTTGAACATATTTCCACCACTGCACCATCGAAACTCCCTGTCATGCAAGTAGCTGACACTGGAATCCATGATTCTTTTTTTCTGGATTCCAGTGTCATGCACTGGCATGACACCAAGAGACTGCCATCATCTTGTTTTGTCACCCTATTTTCATACCACCCCTCATCACGATATACAAACTGATCTATCGGAAGAGCGTCAAAGAACTCATTTGCTAAAAAAATGGTTGGTTGTTCTGGTAGGTTGTCAATATCTTTGTGCCAATTAACACCTAAGCCTTTTAATTTTTCCTTTTGTATCTTCCGTAAAGTAGGGCTTATTTCAACTAAGTGGATCAACATTGAATTAAAAAAGCTGCTGTATTTTTTAGTGACTCTTATTATATCGTGAATGAGTGTTCCTTTGCCTGGCCCAAGTTCAACTAGAGAAAATTTTGATGGCTTTCCTAATTTTTCCCATGTATGCATTATCCAAACTGCAATTACTTCACCAAATAATTGGCTGATCTCAGGTGCAGTAGTAAAATCACCATCCTTACCAAGTGGTAATCTACTCGTATAATAGCCGTATTTTTCATGGTACAAAACGGCATTCATGAAATCACTGATGGATATTGATCCTTGACTTTTGTCAATTAATTCGTGTATATAAGTGAGCATGTTATTAATAAATGTTTAACTATAGCGTGCCATAATATAAAATAGTAGAGTATTTATATATATAGTATAAACTTAAGTTTGTGAGTAATAGTGCTTCAGTTATGGACGACAAAAACACCGATTATGTTGCCCTTATACCTCAAGATGATAGTATTGAATACAAATTTGAAGAAGCTGTCAATTTTATAGAAAACAAGGTTATAAATGCTGATGGACTAACTTTAGCGGAAGTGTTTCAAGTGCTAGTTCAAATGCTAGATGGTGATCTAGAATTGGTAAAAAAAGTACTAGCATATGCTAATATTATGGCAAAGCATGGAATGAAGGTAGCAAAAGAGTCGCAATTAAGCAGAGCTGATGTTCGCCGAGCTTTGGAAGGTAAAGAAAGTGTTGTCAATAGACAAGATTTTATAAAGAAACCACCTCTTCCACCTGCTATAAAATCGACCAAAAAGAAAAGTAGAGGTCTTTAGATGGCTGAATCTATAAAAAAATTTACTGTACAATGTGACTTCAAAGGACAAAGTTCACCTTTTGCAATATATATAGGAAATCCAAAAAGTGATGCTCATCCAATTCATCATCAAGATTCCTGGCTTGTAAAAGAACGTGGAGGGAATATCCCTAATAAAGTAAAAGAAAGTCTACAAAAATTATATAAACTATCTCAAGAAAATGGAGTCTCTTTCTCAGAGTTATGTGCGTATGCCATTACTGTGGTTAGTAATAATGATAAAAAAAGTGACGACAAGCAGTGAGATAGTTTAATCCCTCAATATTTCATTTATAGAGATTTTCGATCTCGTCTTTTCATCCACTTTTTTTACTATAACTGCACAATAGGTTGAAATGTTATTTTTAGATGGAATAGACCCTGGTACCACTACAGAATAAGGTGGCACTTCGCCATAAAATACCTCGCTAGTTTCTCTATCAATAATCTTTGTTGATGCTCCAATAAACACACCCATGCCAAGGACTGATCCTTCTCTCACTACCACACCCTCGGCTACCTCGCTACGTGCTCCAATAAAGCAATTATCTTCTATAATGACAGGTGAAGCTTGAATAGGCTCAAGGACTCCACCTATTCCCACTCCACCGGAAATATGGCAGTTTTTTCCTATTTGCGCACAGCTACCAATCGTTGACCAGGTATCTATCATTGTTCCTGAATCAACATATGCACCAACGTTGATAAAACTTGGCATTAGAACAACATTTGTACCTATATAAGCAGATCGGCGGACAAAACACCCAGGAACTGCTCTAATTTTTAACTGGCGAAATTTCTCCTCATTCCATTCACTAAATTTGTTACCGATCTTGTCAAACCAGCAATTGGTATTGTCTATTATTTTGTTTTCTTCAGTGAGAAAATGTAATAATATTGCCTGCTTTATCCACTTATGTACTACCCATTCTCCACTTGATAGCTTTTCTGCTACTCTAATTTTGCCACTATCAAGGAGCTCAATTACCTCTTTAATTGCTATTCTTGCTGTTTCCTTTAGGTTACAGTCATTAAATTTTTCTCTATTTTTCCAAATATTTTCTATCTCACTTTGTGTTTTTTTTAGTTGCAAACCTTCCATTTGTTATATATATTAATATTAAATTTATAGCTCTGTATCATTTGAGCTTGTTACCACTTTATATGTAAGTGCTATGAAAATACAATGTAATAGTTGTACTAAAACTTACTTAGTATCTTCTGAGCAAATTGGTGCATTTGGAAGAAAGGTAAAGTGTACGAACTGCAATCATATATGGCATGAACATCTAGAAGAAGCGTCAAACAAATCGCACTCTGCTAATATACAGGAAAAAAAAATTAGTGGAAGGAATTTTTTACAAAATCTAGCATTTACCACTCTAGCTTTTGCAACAGCTACAGGGTTATGCGTCGTAATTGCTAATGGCATCTTTCCTAGAGAGATGAACAAAGCATACAAAACGATCAGTTCATATAAGGATTCAATAAGCTATAAATTAGGGTACAAAAAAGAACAAACAGAAAATCCAAATGTAAAAAAACTTGTTGTAAATAAGTTTTATCAAGACTACCTTTTTTTATCTAATTTAAGATCTAGTTAAATAGGCATAAATCATCGCCGATATCGGTATCCAGTTCCTATAGCTACTCAGATGATGCAAATAGTATTAGGGTGATAGAGTCTTAAAAATAAGTTATTTTTTAGTAAAAAACAGCTCATGAGTATTAAAATTGCACCTTCTATACTTTCAGCAGACTTTGCAAAATTAGGAGAAGAAGTAAGAAAAATTAGCGATTTAGGTGTAGATTACATACACATAGACGTTATGGATGGGAATTTCGTTCCAAATATTACAATTGGTCCTAGCGTTGTCTCTGCAATACGTAAATATAGCAATCTTCCTTTTGATGTGCATTTAATGGTCAAATCTCCTGGTAACCACATTGAAAGCTTTATAAATGCTGGTGCTGATATTATCACTGTACATGCAGAAGTAGAGATACACCTTGAGAGGTTGATAAGAAAGATAAAGTCATACAAAAATGTAAACGACGCAAAAAAAACGATTCAAGCTGGAGTCTCAATTGTTCCTTCAACTTCCCCAAGTGTGCTTGAATACATAATACATGAGCTAGATATTGTGCTGATTATGACAGTCAACCCTGGCTTTGGAGGGCAGGAATTTATTCATTCACAGTTGAACAAGATATCTACTATAAAAAAAATGATACAGGAGCGTAATCTTAAAACACAAATTTCAGTAGATGGTGGAATTAACTTTTCTAACGCAACTGATATAATAAAAGCAGGTGCTGATATTTTAGTTGCGGGATCGGCGATATTCAAGGCTGAAGATATTAAGAAGGCCGTAAATGATCTTAAAAATCCATCGTGGTAATCCTATATAGCTAGTGCAGCCCTACGTCATACCGCGATTCATTCGCGGTATCTCAGCCGCTAACACGTAGCGGAATGTTGGCAAACCTAAGATCTTTAGCTAGTTAACACAAATTATTTCTATTATCTACCAATTTGAAAAAGTCTCTGGTCCAAGTAGTCAAGCTACTTGGATGACAAGAGGTAACGCAAGAAGTTTACTTTTAATAAAAGCCTGATGATGAATCATTATTACCAAATTTCGGCTTATTTCTGTTGCTGAAACCAGAACGAGGACGAGAAGGCTTCTTATGGTAACTTCCTCCAGGTTTTCTATTAAATGAATTATTGTAATAATTATCCCTGTCATTTGGACCATCTTTCCTTTCCTCGTTGTAAAGCTCACCTTCAAAAAACTCTCCCGTCTCTTGATCAACTCGACGTCTTGACAACTTTGGACACCCACCTTTTTCGAAGTCAATTACTAGTGCTTTGAAAGTATCATCTTGTTTAAGTATGCTCTCTATAGAATCTATGTGTTCATTAGCTACTTCACTTATGTGCATTTTTCCTTTTCTGCCATTAAGAAATTCAAGCTCTACAATAGACTTCTCTATTTTTACAACTTTGACATCAACTATAGAACCTTGTTCTAGTTCTGTTATTGAATCAATCATCATACTCTTTGCAATTTCAGCTTCAGTGCCACTCGTGGCAAAAACAGAAACTTTACCATCATCTCCTATTTCAATTTTTGCATTACTTCTTTCACACACACTGCGTATATTTTTTCCTTTAGCACCAATAGCTGCAGAAATTTTGTCTTTATCTATGTAAAATGATAACATCCTTGGTGCATGGTCTTTGACGTCATCACTGTGTTCTGAAATCACTGCATTCATTTTTTCTAAAATATGTAATCTTCCAGCTTTTGCCTGTTCTAAAGATTTTTCAACAATTTCAAAGCTTATACCAGAAATTTTCATATCCATTTGTAGTGCCGTAACCCCTTCACTAGTTCCTGCTACTTTAAAGTCCATATCACCAAGATAATCTTCATCACCCAATATATCGGAAAGTATCACATACTCGTCTTTATCTTTAATAAGGCCCATAGCAACTCCAGCAACAGGGGCCTTTATTGGCACACCCGTATCCATTAAAGCAAGAGAAGTCCCACAAACTGTTGCCATAGAAGAAGAACCATCAGACTCCAAAATTTCGGACACTACTCTTATTGTATAAGGAAATTCAGATTTATCGGGTAAAACAGGATGAATTGCTTTCCAAGCAAGTTTGCCATGACCGATTTCTCTTCTTCCTGGTGCACGTGCAGCAGAAGTTTCTCCAACAGCAAATGAGGGAAAGTTATAATGCAACATGAAATGCTCACGTCTATCCCCTTCAATATCATCCACAATTTGCTCATCTTGAGTAGTACCAAGAGCAGTAACAACCAATGCCTGAGTGTTGCCTCTTGTAAACAGCGCAGAACCGTGAGTTCTGGACAGAATATCAACTTCAACTTCTATCTGACGTATCTCATCATGCTTACGACCGTCTATCCTTACACCTTTCTTCCTAATTATTTCACGTACTAAAGATCTTTCAAAGTTTTTTACTGCATACGTAATTAACTTTTCATCTTTTCCAGTCTCTTTAAGAGTATTCAATATATTCTCTCTGACCGCTTCTAGAGCTTGAACTCGCTCTTGTTTTACTGTTTGCGAATATGCTTTTTCAAAATCTTTACCGTATTTTTCGAGCTCTTGTGTTATATCTGATGTATCAACAGGAGCAAAGCTTTCAGGCTTATTGCCAACTGTATCAGCAAACTCTTTTATGAGCTTAATGACAGGTTTAAGGTGTTCATGGCCAAATTTTATTGCATTAAAAACATTTTCTTCAGAGAGCTCTTTCACTTCTGACTCAACCATTAAAATCGAATTTTCATCACCAGACAAAAACAGATCCAAGCTGCTTGCTTTCATCTCTTGAACAGAAGGGTTGAGTATATAGTTATTATTTTCATCACAACCAACTATCACTCCAGCTATAGTAAAGTGAAAAGGAACACCAGAAATCGCAAGAGCTGCAACAGCACCAATCAATGCTGGCACTTCAGGAGGATTGACTGTATCATAAGTTAATAGATTACACATCACACTAATTTCATCATGAAATCCTTCTGGAAAGAGTGGCCTTACACTCCTATCTATTACTCTTGAGATTAAAGTTTCTCTATCAGATGGCTTGCCTTCCCTTTTAAAAAAACCACCAGGGATCTTACCCATGGCATAGCTTTTTGCGATAAACTGCACATTTAAAGGTAGGAAATCAACGCTTTCTTCCTTCTTTTTACGTACAACAGTTACTAAAACAGAAGTATCACCGTAATTTACAACTACTGAACCATGAGCTTGGCGTGCTATTTTTCCTGTTTCTAAAGATAAGGTACGACCACCCCACTCTATAGATTTTTTTATAATTTTAAACATACTAAATTCCTCGATTATTTTCTAATGCCTAACTTCTCTATTAATTCCTGGTAGGCTTCATTACCAAATTTACGCTTTATATAATTTAAGTGTTTGCGTCTTCTACCTATCAATATAAGTAAACCACGCTTAGAGTGATGGTCATGCTTGTGCACTTTAAAATGCTCAGTTAAGTTACTGATCCTCTCGGTCAAAATTGCACATTGTACAAAAGATGAACCTGTATCATCCTCTTTAATCGCATATATATTTATCAAACTCTTTTTCTTTTTGGATATTATCGACATCTAAACCTCATTTTAAATATTAAAAACACGAATAGGTTTCACACAACCATAAATAAAACTGCAGATTGCAATAGGTACACTACCCACTATCGTACAACAAATATCATAATTCTTTAAATTACGCAAGTTATTTAATACAACTTCCTGACCTTTTCTGATTTTCCCCGCATCTTCTGGGGAAATTTCAATTTTGAACATCGATTTTAAAGCCGATTCAATGGGAATGATGAAACTTTTTGCATTACTCCCTGTACCTTCTATTACTCCAGTATCACCTTTTGTTATCGGAGAGTAAGTTATTGTGTTTCTTTCAGCGAGCTGTTCAATTGTCACTGATTCGTTTTCTCTAAAGTCACCTACCATAGTTCTTCTTAATTTCGTAATGTGTCCAAAACAATTTAATGCAATGCCAAGATCCCGAGCAATTGATCTCACATATACACCACTACCGCACATCATAGAAAAATTTGCACTATTATTTATGGTGTCCACAGATATCAATTTCAGCTCATGTATTTTGACTTGTCGGGGTTTTATATTTACCTTTTGCCCACTTCTTGCCAATTTATACGCCCTTGCTCCTTTAATTTTTATTGCTGAAAATTGAGGAGGAGTCTGCTTGATCTCACCAATAAAATTTTTAATTGCACAATTTATTTGATTATATTCGGGTTTTATATCGCTAGTTCTAATGATATCACCACCCAAATCATCCGTTGTTCTTTGTTCGCCCCATTTTATTGTAAAATCGTATGCCTTTAAGTCACAAGATAAATACGGTACAGTTTTTGTTGCCTCGCCAAGAGCAATTGGCAACACATCTGAAGCTAAAGGATCAAGTGTTCCCAGATGAACAGCTTTCTTAATTCCAAAGATCTTTTTAACTTGGGTTACAGCTTGTGCAGAACTAATTCCTATTGGTTTATCGAGATTCAGCCAGCCGTGTATCATATGTGAATTATATACAGCTGATGACAGTTTAGGAAGCAGCTTGAAATATATACTTTAAATAATAATGTAAAAAATAGCTTGACTAACATGCATCTATTAACACATACTTAATCCTTTTAAGGGGACTATTATGACTATAAATACAAATAAAAGCATATTGAAGTGGGAAAACACTGCACATATAACAAAAATGAGTATTGAAGGTTTAGTTGCACTTGCATCTTTAGCGGGAGCAATAACGGCAATATTAATTGCTACTAAAGTAATTGCTGGACCTGCATCTTTAGCACTTGTTGCTAGCCCTGCTGGAATTGCAGTTCTATTTATTGCCGCTGTATATTTTGCCGCAGCAGCTTATGCTTCATATCAGCAAATGCAGAAGAATGAAGAAATAGGAGTGAACGGTACAAATGGTAAGGATGGTAAAGATGCAAACTTTGCTACTCTTGTCAAAGATGTGGTAAAGAGTGGTACGATTGTTGAAGAAACAGTTAAAAAAGACGGCGATAACGATGTTCAGCAATTATTCCTGACACTTCCAATTGCTGATTACAAAGAACTAGCAAAAAATAATGAACCAGTTCACATATTATTAGCAGATGGGAAAGTTGTTAAGCTTGCACACGTAGCTCCTGAAAATAATGCTACTGAATATAAGGTGCAAATAACTAAAGTTGCTGAAAAAACAACTGTTGCTGACATGAAAGCAGAGTTAGGTATGACTACTGATTCTAAGCCATCAAAAGTTGCGGTGAGTAATGAAGCTTTGGAAGCTTTAAAAGGTAAAGTAGCAACTAACTTAGCAGATGTTGCATTAGAAAATGCTATATCAAACGCTAAAAAAGTTTAAAGTTAATGAAAGAAGAGGTAGAGGTGGTTCTGCCTCTTTTTTTTCATTTGAGAAGAGTTACGGTAATCTATCCCACATCTCAACTACATCCTTACTAAACTCTATTATCTCTACTTTTTTAAATTGGTAACAGTTGTTGATGGATTGAATTCCTAAATTCCCTATAAAGGGGATGGCATCATTACCTAAAATTTTACCACTGCGGCAGATTATCAGCCTGTCGATTAAACTATGCTTCAGTAGCTCTGTGATTAACACTCCTCCACCTTCAACTAATAGCCTTGTTATACCAATTTCTGAAACAAGTTTTAATGCCATGTCTTTTAGGCAGACTTTATCGATAATGTCAGGCTCCGATGTCATTCCAGCGCGTGACGCTGGAATCCAGTTTTCATTATGCAATTGCTTGAAGTTTTCTGGATCCCAGTGTCTGGGCACTGGGATGACAGGAGAAGGCGTTAGAATGACAGGAGAGTGTGTTGGGGTGACATCTGGAATAACAGGAGGTTTGTGATTTGAATTGACTATCAAATAATTAATGTTTTTTATTTTTCTCTCTATTTCTCTGTTTGTAATCACCCAAGTTATTACTTTATCTGCAGTCTTTGCAATATTATGCTCTTCCTGCAATTTTTCCTGGCTATCAATAATTAGCCTTATTGGCGATCTACTTCCGAGTTCTGGTAATCTGCAAGTTAAGAGTGGATTATCGTTAATAAGAGTATTGCTGCCAATCATAATTGCATCATATTTTGCTCTGAGCTCATGCACCCAATTTTTCGTATCTTCACTTGTTATCCATTTGCTATCGCCTGTAAATGTTGCGATTTTTCCGTCAAGAGTTGTTGCAATTTTGCAAGCTATAAATGGTCTATGAAATTCTTTAGTGGTGAAAAAACCGACATTCAGTTCTTCTGCCTCTTTTTGCATAATACCTTGCTCAACTTCAATTCCTGCTTCTTTCAGAGCTTTAATGCCTCCACCTGAAACTCTGCTATCTGGGTCAATAGTTGCAATTACTACCCTTTTTATTCCAGCTCTTATGATTTCCGCAGTACATGGTCCTGTAACTCCAAAGTGGCAACATGGCTCGAGCGTGATATACATAGTTGCACCATGGGTTAAACCTTCTGCACTTTGCAAAGCAACCACTTCTGCATGTGGGCGCCCACCTACTCCTGTATATCCCTCACCAATGATTATACCATCTTTTACAATAACACACCCGACAGTAGGATTTGACGCAACATTCCCAAGATTTTTTTCTGCAAGCCTTAATGCAATTGACATGAAATGATCATCAGTCATTAGAAAGAAGTCATTTCATATGAAGTGTCGAATATTCTCCTGTGCTCATGTATAGCAAATCTATCTGTCATTCCCGAGATATAGTCGCATATTACTATTGAACGCTGGGATTCACAAGCAAGTTTGCTCCACTCTGTGGGAAGTAATCTTGGATTTTCATAAAAATATTGAAAAAGTTCCTGTATTATGCGTTTCGCTTTGTTCATCGTTCTACTCAGTTTATAGCTTCTGTATATTTTCTCCATGTTGAATCTTTTCATTTCTTTTGTAGCATTCGCAACTTCTGGTGAAAATGTGACTAGCATTTTATTTAGACTTCTTACGTCTTCTACACTTTTTATTTTATGATCTTCAATATTTCTTTCAGTCTGAGAAACAACATCACTTATCATAGTTCCTATAGTTCCACTCAGTGATTCATGTATGAGTTTGCTCTGAGGTAATTCTGAATATCTGCTCCTTATGTCTTTAAACATTTTTTCAATTAAAGGAACATTCAGCAAATCTTCGATGGTTACTAAATTTGCTCTGAGTGCATCATCAAGATCGTGAACACTGTAAGCAATATCATCGGCAATTGAAGCAACCTGCGCTTCAATGCTTGAAAATTCCTCAAGTTTTAGATCATATTTTTCATTATATTCTAATAACAGCTGATTATTTGTAGAAGACTCCGCGTTTTGACCAAGCAAGGGACCATTATGTTTTGCAACCCCTTCAATCACCTCCCAACTTAGATTCATACCATCAAAATCAGCATGTTTTTGTTCAAGATAAGTTAAAATCCTTATAGCTTGAACATTATGATCAAACTCATACTTCTCACTATCAACTTGAACTAGAGCATCCTCACCTGTGTGACCAAATGGGGGATGACCAAGGTCATGTGCAAGCGCTATGCATTCAGTGATGTCCTCATCTAAGCTGAGCCTGCGTGCGATGGATCTTGCAATTTGTGCAACTTCAAGGCTATGAGTCAGCCGAGTGCGATAGTAATCGTGCTCGTAATTGATAAAAACTTGTGTTTTGTACCCCAATTTCCTAAACGCATTAGAGTGAACAATGCGATCCCTATCACGCTGAAAGCAGCTGCGATTCTCATCTTCTGGCTCTTTGAAGTATCTCCCTTTTGTTTTGCTTGGAAAGCATGCATAACTTAATAGAAAATTATTGTTTGACATGTAAAATTTCTACTATAATAAATTATCAATAATAAACGGTGGTTACTATGTCAACAAATTACAACATCAACTTAACTGATAATGCACTAAAAAAAATCCACTTTCTTGCAGAGCAGGAAGGGGATAAGAGTTCCGTTTTGCGGGTTGCAGTTTCAGGCGGTGGATGTTCTGGCTTCAAATACAATTTTCTTATGGATCAAATGAATAAAAATCTATCTTTGGATGATGAAGATGATGATTACGATGATGAGTTTGATGACGAAGACGAAGATGATGACTATGAAGAAAGCGAGGACTATAGAAGCCACTCCAATTTTAGCAAAAAAGGTAAAGATATAGTAATTAATGATGAAAATGGAAACCCTGTATTAATGGTTGATAATTGTTCAGCAAAATTTTTAAATAACTCAGTTATAGATTATACTGAGGATCTCAGTGGTTCTGGTTTTCAAATAAAGAATACCCTTGCTAAGTCTCAATGTGGTTGTGGTAACAGTTTTTCGGTTTAATTATTACCAAAATTTAGATGCCTTCTGGGTCTTTTAAACATGGGTGATAATGTAGCTCTAGAACTAACTTCTGTAGATAAAAGCTTCAAGGACAATTCTGCTGTTATAAAAGACATTAACCTAAGTGTCACAAGAGGGCAAGTAGTAGCGCTGATTGGCAATTCAGGTGCAGGAAAAACAACTATATTGCACATCGCAGGCTTGTTGGACAAGCCAACTTCAGGTATAGTTACGATAGATGGAATAAATTGCACACAAGCCAATAATAAGCATAAAACCCATGTAAGAAGAAATTTTCTTAGTTTTGTTTATCAATTTCACTATTTGTTACAAGAGTTATCGGTGTTGGAAAATATTATGCTTCCTCAACTTATTGCAGGAAAAAGCAAAGCTGAAGCAAAAAAAAATTCGCAAGCAATGTTGGAAAAATTTGGTCTGGAAAACAAAGCAAGTAGCATGGTATCTGAAGTTTCGGGTGGGGAAAGGCAGAGAGTTGCAATTGCAAGAAGCATTGTAAATTCTCCAAAGCTTTTACTTGCAGATGAGCCAACAGGAAATTTAGATCCAACAAATTCTTTTAACGTGTTTTTACTGCTACATTCATACGTAAAGGAAAATAACAGCTCTATGCTTATAGTAACGCACAATTATCTCCTTGCAGAAAAGGCAGACTGCATTTTCCAATTGAGAGATCGATCATTAGTGAAGTTGTGAATAGGAAAAATAGCACAATTTAAAACTACCTATGCCTTATACTTATCTAACCAATGATCATTAACAGAGTACAACTCGCATGAAACGCTTTCATTGCTTTTTATACACGGACTTTTTAACTTACGCTGTTTACTTAGGGAACACCCCGATAACATAAACACAGCTAAAACAAA
The DNA here is from genome assembly GCF_964273535.1 of Wolbachia endosymbiont (group A) of Norellia spinipes. Lineage (NCBI taxonomy): Bacteria > Pseudomonadati > Pseudomonadota > Alphaproteobacteria > Rickettsiales > Anaplasmataceae > Wolbachia > Wolbachia endosymbiont (group A) of Norellia spinipes. Next base: position 34,920 of record NZ_OZ187006.1, on the reverse strand, counting down.
AAATAATAGCTTTTTAAACATAACAAAACCTTTTCATTTATATTACTACACTCATTTCTCTTGTTTGTAAAGGTTAGGCATATTCTTTTACCCTTACCTCTTTTTTGACCTTTTGAGAAGAAATAGCTGCACTGTTTAAGCGCAGTTTTATATAACCATCTACGATTTGAGTCACTTCCTCTTCTTTATCCCTTAGAAAGTGATTAGTATCGTCTATTATATGGTATTTCACGTGATCACTTTTTACTGAATTTATTAACCTTTTTGCTAATTCTGTTACATCGCTTTCTTCTGAGATTGTATCGTTACTGCTTTGTATTATAAGCCCAGAAACTGGACAGGGAGAAAGAAAAGAAAAATCGTACTTAGTTACCGGAAGAGAAAGAGCAATAAAACCCACTATCTCAGGGCGACGCATTGTTAGCTGCATAGCCACCCATGCTCCAAAAGAAAAACCAGCGATCCAAATTGGAACGTTGCTAGGATTATGTTCCTGAAGCCAATCAATAGCTACCGCAGCGTCAGTTAATTCTCCTATACCCTTATCAAAAGTTCCGGTAGATTTTCCCACACCACGAAAGTTAATTTTCAATGCAGAAAAATTGTTATCGATAAAAGACGTATATATACCATGTACAATTTTACTACCCATATTACCACCATATTGAGGGTGATGATGTAAAACCAGCACAACCGGCGCGTTGGCATCTTTGCTTTGGTGGTATTCACCTTCTATCTTTCTTGTTGCATTATTCAAAAAAACTTCTACCACGGTAACTCCTAATAAAAACCTGCTTGACAGGTATTGATGACATGAATTATTAATTATGTATTAATTTCGCTGTTTTTGCAATAAATTTTTTATCGTGTTAAAGCTAACGTACATAGTTATGGCTATAGTTGATGGTAAACTTATTTAAGTGACAGATGAGTCCATTCTCTTTAGAAAATAGTGGTTACGTATATGCTGATTACAATGCAACTGCTCCAATTAGTGAGAATGTAAAAAAAAGTATATTTGAGGTCTTGTTAAAACAAACGCTCAATCCATCATCACTACATAAAAGAGGACAAGAAGCGAGGAAGATTCTTCAGGATGCAAGAGATAACATACGTGATGCTCTTGGTGTTCCAAGTGATAAAGAAATAGTTTTTACGTCTGGTGCGACTGAAGCGAATAACCTTGTTATGAGAGGAATAGCAGGCTATCTGCATGTAATTTCAGCTATAGAGCATCCTTCAATTCTTAATTCTGCATGTAATCCATATATAATACCCGTTAATCAGGAGGGCATTGTTGACTTTTTAGAGCTAGAAAAAATTCTAAGCGAACTTAAAGGAAACAAAGCAATAGTTTCAGTTATGATGGCAAATAACGAAACCGGAGTTATTCAGCCTGTTAAGGAAATAGCTGAAATAGCACACAAATTTGGAGCAATTTGCCACACTGACACTGCTCAAAGTGTTGGAAAAATTAAAGTTAATATGGAAGATTTAGGAGTGGATTTACTCACTTTATCCGCCCATAAATTTGGCGGTGTAGCAGGCAGTGGAGTTTTAATATTCAATAAAGAACTTGCGATAGAACCTATTATAATAGGTGGTGGACAAGAGAAGGGATTTCGTGGTGGTACGGAAAATATTGTTGCGATTGCAGGCCTTTCTGCTGCACTGCAAAATATTCCAGACCTTCTATTAAAAATGGATGAAGTAAAGGAGCTACGTGATCAATTAGAGTGTGAATTATTAAATCTTGCCAGTGATATAAGAATCTTCGGTAAAAACTCTAAGAGGCTGCCAAACACAAGTTTTATTTATATGCCAGGAGTAAAGAGTGATGTGCAGCTCATGCATTTTGACTTGAATCATATTGCAGTTAGTAATGGTTCTGCATGTTCTTCTGGAAAAGTTGAGCCTTCCCATGTTTTGCTTGCAATGGGGGCAACAAAAGAGCAAGCAGAGTGTTCAATTAGAATCAGTATAGGTCCAGAAACTAAACCACAAGACATAAAAAAAATAGTGGATTGTTGGTATAATATCTACAAGAAGAACACCTTGGTATAGATAATACGTGGTATCATGCAGGGAGCTATAAATTAGATGTAAAAACTTACTTGACACCCTTCGCCAGCCCCCTTATCATAACAGTGAAGCTATTTATTTATCTTCGCAATCTCTGCAGTGGATTAATGACAAAAAACTTAATGTATTTGGCGTAAATCATGCTTAATTTTTGCACTATGTGCACCTCATGTCTTTATAAAACTTCTAGGTTTCTACCTATATAAGCTGAAACGCGCTTATAAAGCATTTAAGACAGTAAAAGACGTCAAATAGACAAGGGAGAATTTGAATACTAGCTACCCTGGGGTTTTTTTGCCTTTTTTTCCGCTCAGTAAATTTCTTAACGTTTATAATTTAGGTTAATAGCATTTAAAAGCGGCTGAATCGTAGCGTTTAGAATAAAAAACGCCAATATTTTGAAGTACATATAAATAACTAGTCACCAACGGGGCTTCTTTTGCCTTTTTTTTCGTTTGGTAAATTTCTTAATATTTATGGCTTAGGTTAGTTACAAATTAAGAGCAATATTCACGGAAATGGTGTCATTCCAGTGCTTGACACTGGGCACTTTAGACAATGTTACAAAAATAATATCATAGAATTCAATAGGATAATTCCTGGTGTACAGTCCCAGAGTGTGATGGTATGATAAAATATGAGAAAAAAATACCATCAAAGGAGGAATTATGGGACCATACACCTAGAGGCTGTATTACAAGAATTTTGGGCGAACTTAGTTATGTGTAATATATTATCGCTTCATATGTGTGATGCACAAGGGCCTTGGAACCCAGATCAAATTACTGAGTATCGTTTAAATTTTTCAGTTTTGTTTGGTGTAATGAGCAGAAACTCTATCAAGTACTTATTGCACCAAAAAACTTTCAAGCCCTTTTTAAGCATGCGTGCTAAAGTTAAAATTCGACCAGGGCAGCCACAATAAGGTAGATAAGCCCAAACGCCATCATGTTTTTAGGAGAGTTTGCTAATGGAGGCTCTTAAGTTGACGCCATTGGCTGAACGGATACCTCTTAACTTGACGCGTATGGTTTATTTAACACTCCCAACGGTTACAAATAATTCACCATTTCTTCTGGTTTCACTATCCTTTCAAACTCCTCCTCAGTGAGCAGTTGAAGTTTTGCTGCTGCTTCTTTTAGAGTGATATTTTCTTTATAAGCAAGCTTCGCTATTTTTGCTGCATTGTCATACCCTATATGCGTATTTAATATAGTGACCAACATTAACGACTGATTCAGTAAATCTTTTATCCTCTCTTCATTTGCCTTAATACCAACTACACATTTTTCTGTAAAATTTAAACTTGCATCAGCTAAAAGTCTTATAGACTGCAAAACATTGTAAATTATCACTGGCTTAAACACATTCAATTCAAAATGACCGTTTGAACCACTAATGGTCACAGCAACATGATTTCCCATAACTTGAGTGCACACCATAGTTACTGCTTCACACTGAGTTGGATTCACTTTACCTGGCATAATTGAAGAACCAGGCTCATTTTCCGGTAACATTATTTCCCCAATTCCACATCTTGGACCAGAACCAAGCAACCTTATATCATTTGCAATTTTCATTAAACTGACTGCTACTGTATTGAGTGTTCCACTGAGCTCAACTAAAGCATCGTTTGCTGCTAGCGCTTCAAATTTATTGCCTGCTGAAGTAAATGGAAGATTAGTAATTTCTGCAACTTTGCTTGAAAAACCTTCAGCAAAACCCTTTTTAGTATTGAGTCCTGTGCCAACCGCAGTGCCACCTTGTGCAAGCTCGTATATACCACTTAAAGTTAATTTTACTCTCTCTATCCCCTTTTTAATCTGGGCTGCATAGCCAGAAAACTCCTGTCCCAGTGTTAGGGGCGTTGCATCTTGTAAGTGAGTACGTCCTACTTTTATTATATTTTTAAATTCCTGAACCTTATTATCCAGCACCTTATGCAATTTTTCAAGATTTGGAATAAGCAAGCAGTTTATTTGCTCTGCTGCTGCTATATGCATTGCTGTTGGAAAGGTGTCATTTGATGACTGACCATAATTCACATGGTCGTTTGGATGTATCGGAGATTTACTACCCAAATTACCACCTAAAATCTCTATTGCGCGATTGCTGATCACTTCATTCATATTCATATTAGTCTGCGTTCCGGATCCGGTTTGCCAAACAACAAGCGGAAATTCATTATTAAATTTGCCATCTATTACTTCCCTTGCGGCTGCGCAGATTGCGTCCCCTACCTTATTATCTATGCTACCCTGCTTCATGTTAACACGTGCTGCTGCAAGTTTTACTATTGCTAATGCTTTAATCAGAGGCTCTGGCATTTTTTCTGTGCCAATCTTAAAATTTTCTAAAGAACGTTGAGTCTGCGCTCCCCAGTAATGTTCACTTGGTACTTTTACTTCCCCTAAGCTGTCTGATTCTATTCTCGTTTTTCTATCCATATTTTCCTTCTTAGCGTCATGCAAACTGGTTCACTACATAATTTTTTCATGTCTACTTCTTGGTTAATTAAATCATACTAGATCCAAGTAGTCAAGTGTGACCTTACCCAGAAAAAGTAGAGAGAAAGTTAAGACGTTTTTGGAGTAAAATAAAACGTTTTTTCAAAATATGGCAAATAGTTTATTCTCTTTGTAAAAAACATTCCAAACTTTCTCTCCACTTTTTCTGGGTAAGGTCAGTTCAGCTATAGGCAGCAGTTTTCTGTATTTACTTTAAATTGAAGAAAGCTCAAATGAAAGATCGTGTTTTGCTAAAAATCACAGAATGCAGTCTGGTTACAATTATTTATCACTAGTGCCTAAAGTGATCTCCTTTATCCTCTCATCTGCTAGTATTTTTAATTCCTCACCGTATCTATAATAATTTCGCTTTATAACGTGTAACTCATCAGCAGAAGAAGAATCTAATTTAGGGTAATATTCGTAATCGCAATTTTCTTCGATGTCCTCAATGCTTATAGATGATGCTAAAAGTGGAAATAGAATTAATAGTAAAGTTAGTAGGATTCTTGTACACCACGTCCTGGGTAGCGCGTGACCAGAGAAAAAAAGATATGGATCCAAGTAGTCAGGGCACTGGGATGACAGAAGATAGTGCAAGAAATTTCGTAAAAAGCTTTTCATACCAACTATTTAAACTCAATTGTGTTATAAATATATTAATAGCGAAAAAAGAAAAACAAGGTTTAATTTTCTTTTTTATTTGCGATTTATCTATTAATTAACCGTGAAAGGTTACGTGTAATGCTCCTTCACATAATTATCAATAATTACCTTAAATTCTTCAGAGACATTATCACCTTGTAAAGTTTTGAAATATTTGCCGTCTTTGTAGACTGCTGAAACAGGTTTTTCTCCATATCCAGGAAAGCTGATTCCCAAATTTGCGTGTTTGCTTTCTCCAGGACCATTTACTATGCATCCCATAACAGCAATGCTCATATGCTCTACACCTGGATTTTTTTTCTTCCACATCGGCATATGAGTTTTTATATAGCCATTCACCTCTTCAGTTAATATACGAAAACGATCGCTACTCGTGCGCCCACAACCAGGACATGAATTAACCTGAGGGTTAAAGTGTCGCAAGCCTATAGACTGCAATATTTCCTGACACACCACCACTTCATTAGTACGCGATTCACCAGGACGTTGAGTCAAAGAAGCCCGTATTGTATCTCCAATGCCATTTTGCAATAAATAAGTAAGCCCTGCTGCGGTATTTACCACACCTTTATTGCCCATACCAGCCTCAGTTAAACCCAAATGTAGTGCATAATTGGAAGATTTTGCAAGTGCCATATAAACTAAAATTAAATCTTGTACTTTGCTAACTTTACATGAAATGATTATTTTGTTTGAATTTAGACCAATTTCTTCAGCTTTTTTTGCACTATCAAGAGCAGACATTACAAGTGCTTTGCGCAGTATAACGTCAGAAGGCCTTGAATTACTAAGCGAAGAGTTTTCATCCATCAATTTTTGCAAAAGGTATTTATCAAGACTACCCCAATTTACTCCAATTCTAACCGGAAGATTGTGCATTATTGCATACTCTATAACCCTTTCAAACTTCTCATCACGTTTGTCGCCAAAGCCTATATTGCCTGGGTTTATCCTAATTTTACCCAGCATTTTGATGTTGTCTGGATAATCTTGAACTAATTTATCTAGCTCATACTGACCACAGCCTACCAATATTTTACCGTCAAAACCTTCTTTATTTATCTCTTCTACTATATAAGGTATTGCCCTTGCTACTTCCTCTGAATTCAAGGCAATTCGCACCAATTCTGAACCTGTACGCGCTAGTTCTGTTATCTCTTTTGCATAATGTTTTGCGCTACTTTTTATATTATCAGAATCTATATGCACGCCAAGCGCCATAGATTGTACAACTATAGGATTATTTCCACCTATCTTTACTTTTCCAACTTCCACAACATGAGTTTTGTGCCTGGAAATCGGCAATAATTCATATGCATCATCATTCAATATCAGGTCTTTATCTAGCATATTATTAATGGCCAATATTGTGATACTATTTTACTGTGTCAGCTACGCTGCCAAATGAACTCGAACCATTCAAACTATAAGCATCTACGTTATCCAAATTAGCAATAGAATCATGTGAGCACGTTTTTCTTGATGGATTTTCTTTTATAGTGACATTTATAGGAGAAACTTTTTTTTCTCGTGTTGAAGTAACTTTCTTCCCTTCTTGTTGTTCACTTTCATGCTGCTCGCTTTCATACTGGGAAACTGGCTCTTGATCTATAAATACAGCACCCTTTAAACGTGCGATATTAATACCATGCTGATTTATCATAGCGCTCTCTTCATCGTCGACTATGCACGCTTCCATGTCATTTGGCTCATTATCAAGACTAGCAATTTTTTTCTCTTTTAATTTTTTGATTAGATCTTCTTTATTTATAGCTCGATCTTGTGACTTTTTTTTCTTGAGCAATTCCCTACGCTTCTCATACAGTTTATATGACTCAGCAAAATCCTCATCTGTATGAAAGTTTGCACCACCAGGGTTACCAGGAGGTATGTATCTCTTACTGAGCTTAGATTTAGCTTCAGCACTATGCACAGTAAAAAAGCTAGAAACCAAAAACATTAATATAAACAAAACTTTAGAAAAAACCCTAAGCATATGGTGCTATAGTAAATATCGTGTTTTAAAAGATAGCAATTAACAAACTTTAAGTAAACCAGAATCTTTACTAACTTTACAATACAAATATTTTTCTAAAAAGTGATATACTTACTATCAAAAACCTACATAGGCTAAGAGAAGAGTAAGGTGCTACAAGTTGCGTAACACCTTCTCAAGAAGAGTGTTATGCAACTTAGTCTGGCATTTGCATATGCTTCTTTTCATTGCCATCGATAGCATCTACATTATTAAGTTTTGCGTCTGGTGTATCTTTAGACAAGTTCTTTTCTTTCTCCCTTTCACACTTAACTCCCTGATAGATACAGAATGCAACAAAAGAAGTTATCGCTATTGCGGCAACAGCACTGACTATGGCACAAATTAGTAGTGTTTTTTCTTGATCTGCTACTGCTTCTGTGAGTGTTTCCACTTTTTCTTCTAAACCTGTGAAGTTTTCTTGCAAGCCTGTAAACTTTTCTTGCAAACCATTGAATTTATCTGATAGATCTGTTGACAAACCGTCAAATTTACCTGACAACTCTGTAAATCTTTCTGATAAACCACCGAATTTATCTGACAGTTCTGTTACTTGTTCTGGCAAACCTTTGAAGTTTCCTAATAGCTTCTCTAGTTCTTCTACTTGTTCCTGCAATTTTGTTATGTCTGTTATGTCATTGCCAGACAAACTATACCAAGCATTACTCAAAATATTTGACATTTTTACCCCCTAATTAATTAATATATTACTATTGTACGTTCTCAGTACTTATAGCTCTTCTCATAATAATCCAAACAAGTTAAGATATGGATTTATGGTAGTGGGGTTTGTATGCCAGCAGCGTATAGTTACGATTTAAGGAAAAAAGCAATGGAGGCATTGGATGAAGGAGAAAGTAGAGCAACTGTTGCAGAGAGATTTAAAATTGGAAAAACGACTCTATATGAGTGGCAGAAAAGGCGTAAGGAAACGGGAGATTTTCAGTCAAAAAAGCCTGGAAGCGTAGGATATAACCATAAAATTACTGACTGGAATGTTTTTACCAAATTTGCAAAAAACCATGGTGGCAAAACTCAGTCAGAGATGGCTAAACTCTGGGGTAATATCAGTCGACAAACGATTCACCGCGCACTTAAAAATATTGGATTTACAAGAAAAAAAGACCTACGGATATAAAGAAAGAAATGAAGGAAAGCGAGCTCAATTTTTAAAGGTTATAGCAACAAAACGTCATGAAAATCTTGTATATATTGATGAATCTGGAATAGATAATACAGAAGACTACCCATACGGATATTGCAGAAAAGGAGAGAGGTTTCATTCATTAAAATCAGGTAAAAAAACTCAGCGTGTCAGTATGATTGCAGCTCTAAATAAAAGGAAGATCATTGCTCCATTGACCTTTGAAGGATACTGCAATAAGGATGTTTTCGAGGCTTGGTTTGAGCAGTTTTTAACTCCAATTTTAAGGTCTGGCCAAACTGTAATTCTTGATAACGCTACATTCCATAAATCTAAAAAAATAGATAATCTTGCTAGAGGAGTTGGTGCTGAAATTCTTTATCTTCCTCCATATTCTCCAGACTTTAACGAAATTGAGCATAATTGGTTTGCTATAAAGAATAGAGCTAGAAAAAATATCCCTATTTTTAAGTCTTTCCGTCAAGCTGTTGATTCTGCTTTTTTATTCTGACTATTATGAGAAGAGCTATAAATTAGTATTAAATCAATTGTCATTATGTATTGATCTTTTAATAATTTTGTTTTACTTGCTTTTTGAAAGTGCAAAAACTTAAGTTAATGTATTACAAGGTTGCTATTCAACCAATATCTCTCTCTTTCCTGAGTAATTTGGAGAGCTGACAATTCCTTCTTTTTCCATTCTTTCAACAATATTTGCAGCTCTGTTATAGCCTATTCTAAGTTGTCGCTGAATGTAACTGGTTGAAACTTTTTGATCTCTTTGAATGATGGCCACTGCTTGATTGTAGAGGTCGTTTTCTTCATCCTCTGTTTCACCTTCTGATTCCACAGAAGAATTTTCATCTTCTTTGGTGATTTCCTCCATATAATTTGGCTCACCTTGCATTTTTAGATGATCAACTATATCTTGCACCTCATTATCACTTACAAATGGGCCGTGAACTCGAATGATCTTACCACCAGAGGCCATATAGAGCATATCACCCATACCGAGCAATTGTTCAGCTCCTTGTTCGCCAAGTATTGTACGGCTATCTATCTTAGAAGTAACAGCAAAACTGATTCTCGTTGGAAAGTTCGCCTTTATCACACCTGTGATCACATCCACAGATGGGCGTTGTGTTGCCATTATGATGTGTATTCCTGCAGCACGAGCCATCTGAGCTAAACGTTGAATAGAGCACTCTATCTCTTTGCCAGCAACAAGCATCAAATCTGCCATTTCATCCACGATCACTACAATATACGGAAATGTCTCCATCTTGATTGGTATTTTTTCAAACAAAGGTTTGCCTGTTGTTGAGTTAAAGCCAATCTGCACAACGCGCTCCAATTCTATTCCACTATTCATCGCTTCTGTGATTTTTTGGTTATAGTTTATTACATTGCGTACATTTAAATACGACATCATGCGATAGCGATTTTCCATTTCTTTCACTATCCACTTAAGAGCGATAACAGCCTTTTTTGGCTCTGTTACTACTGGCGCCATTAGGTGCGGTATTGCATCATATATTGAAAGCTCAAGCATTTTTGGGTCGATCATTATCATCTTACATTCATCAGGACTTAATCGATAAACGAGCGAAAGAATCATAGTGTTAATCGCAACTGATTTACCCGACCCTGTGGTTCCAGCAACGAGCAAGTGGGGCATTTTAGTCAGATCTGCAATAACTGGTTTTCCACTTATTTCTTTGCCAAGGGCAATTGGGAGATTTAAGTTTGCATTCTGGTATTCTGGTGATTCAAGCAAATCACGCAGCATTACAATTTCTCGTTCCTTGTTCGGCAACTCTATTCCCATAGCATTTTGCCCACGAATTATTGAAATACGTGCAGAGAGTGCACTCATCGAACGTGCAATGTCATCTGCAAGGCCAATTACTCTTGCAGATTTCGTACCAGCTTGTGGTTCAAGTTTGTATAAAGTCACAATCGGCCCATAGCATACACTGATAATTTTTCCTTGCACGCCAAAATCACTCAGGACTTGTTCCAGCAGAGATAAATTTTTATTGCTCTCCATTTCATTCAGCTGCTTTCTCTGCAAAGACTCCTCTGCTTTAGAAAGTAAATGAATGCTTGGAAACTCGAACTCACTGGAAGGTTTAAAAATTTCTTCGGTAGCTTTTTTCTGTCTTTCTTTTGGTTGTTGTTTAGTAGTGATTTTAGTTCTATGTTTTTCTTCTACTACTAATGGTGCAACTGAATATTCAGCAGTTTTATGTGATCTGAAGAATGGAACATTTACAAATAAGCAAGCTATTTTTTTACATAAGAAGAATAGAGAGTAAATTGCTCTCTTCCAACCAACCGATCCTACAAGACCTATTGATGTTACTATCACAAATACATAAAATGGGCAGTTATTAACGAGTGCATTCCCTATTATTCCACTGTGTCTGTACCTTGCAGTGATGCCTAGCGAAAGTTGTGGTAATATAGCACATACCCCTAAATTGATTAATATTAAATAGAGAATTTTCAGCAGTATTTTTGCTGGCCTGAAGATCAACAAGTAAACTATGGTTGTAGCTATTGTAACACTAGTTAATCCAAGAAATTGAACCAATATATCAGCTAAATATGAACCTACTATTCCACCTAAATTTGTCACTTCCTTATTTGTAGCCGTGTTTAAGGAAGGATCTTTATAGTTGTAGCTAAAAACTGATATATATACATATATTAAAAGGGATAGATATATTGCTGATTTTAGATATTTTTTTAACATCTACCTAAAGTAGTAAGCTACTGTATATTTTACAAAGTGAATTGTTATTAGCAATATCATTATAGATAAATCTAATCCATTGAACGGTGGTATATATCTTCTAATAATCTTTAGTGGTGGATATGTCAATTGGTTCAAGATGTGCATTATGCTACTGACAGTTTCATTATATATGTTCACCATATTAAGTTTAACCAGCCAGTTTAAGACAACCCAACATATTAGAATGAAGCTATAAAGATCAAGTAACGTGTTGAGTAGATATATAATTGGATGCATGCATATCTATTACACGAAAGTTATAATAAAGACAAGTATTTAGCCTTTTCAAACTCAAAATGTTGTTTTTGCTGAACCAAAAAAAACTTCATTTTTTGAGCTGCACCTAAGGTAGGAGGAAGGAGGGCTGTATAAAATATATTTAATGTTTCAGTAGGTCCAATATTGCCTGCTTGTAAATATTGTCCCTGTGTCCTATTGAAACAATAATTACTATACGTTTTGCAGTATTTACACGATAGACAATACGGTAATCATCAGCAACTTTTATTCTTCTATGTCCCTTTAATCTCTTGCGTAGCAACACACCGTTACCAATAGGATCAATCTCAAGATACTTTTTTATTGCGTCTTTAATACTTGGCTTTACATCTTTCGGCAAGAAAGGCAAATTTCTTTTAAGAACATGCTTTAGATATTTAATGGTGTATCGCTTATTTCCAGATGTCTTCACTATCCTCTACTTCTTCTGCATCATCAGCATTTAACTCCCTAATAATTTTGGAAAATGCAATATCTTCCGCTTCAAGTTCGATTGCTTCCTTGACTAGCTTTTCTGTTAATTTTTGAATAGACTGCTTAGTGGCTCTAGCTAGTTCAACAAGATGCTGCGAAGTTTTTGGGTCAAAAGTTATACTAATTCCTGAATCTGCCATAAGTTTTACCGAAGCCTACTACCACAACTATTTTACAACATTTTTCTGAATTTTTCAATAAAGAAAGTTGATGATATGTAAGAAAAATTTTGCCACCTGCGTTAATAAACAATTAAAGATTTAGCATATTTGTCTACGATAGTATTCCTCTATTCTATTACTTAAGTTAGACCACTTTTTTCTATTAATATTTTTTGTTTACAAAGATGAGCAATTACTCATCACGCAGTTGATCTATGGATATAATACTACCGTTTGATAATTTTTCAGTACATTTTTCACTTTTGTATTCTTTATCAGAATCGATACTGATTTTGTCAAATATTAAAACATCTCCTGAAATTTTATCACGAAACTCACTAATAGCAAAAAACGGTATAGTAATTCGCTCTTGTTTTCCTTGAAAACTCAAACTGACACTAAATTTATCCTCAGAAACTTTTAAATCATAGAATTGATGCTGTAATATAATAAGCATTTGAGTGGGGTATGACTTTTTCAAATGATCTGGCATGGTTACACCATTAAAATATGTGAAAAATAATATTTCTAAATGAGGGATAAAACCATTACCTGATATAACATCTAAAGTCTTTTTGATAACTTGAAACTTAGCAGAATTAAGCAATTTTTTGTAATCTGTTTGCTCCATATAACTTTCACATACATAAATTTTTGGGGAACTTCTGTTACCCGGCGTTCCCTGAACCGTGCTTATAGCAATAAAGTTATAGTGCTTAAATTAAGCAGCTATTGCAACATTGTCTTCAGCAGCAAAATTATCGTTTGCATTTAAATTATGAACTCTTAGCGGTGGTGTCTAACCGAGCAAAACTACCATCTTTACTATGCATGTCGATCCTTATTCGCCCCCATATAAATTAAAAATATGGTGGAGGCGCCGAGTACTGCCCTCGGGTCCAATACACCTATTACAGGGTGATTTTATTGCTATAGTACACAAAATGTACATAGCTATTATATAGCAACATTAAATAAATGTCAAGATATTATGACCTTAAGTTGATTTATTGCTAAGACAAAATTAAGATTTCCAGTAAAAAATTCTGTGACCTTACCCAGAAAAAGTGGAGAGAAAGTTAAGAAAATTTTTTACAAAAAGAATAATGAATCACAATGTTCAGGAATGCAATAATTAATAGCAGAATGCCTACGCTGTTTTTTGTAAAAATTTCTATGTATTCAAATATAGCAGTTCTAGCTTGTTGAACAGAGTGCTTAGGTCCAAAGTGTGATGGTATGATACATAAGAAATTGCCATCGAAGGAGGAATTATGGTTACACCTTTACAACTTTGTTATATTACGCAAAAAGACTCAAAACTCTCAAAACCTTATGAATTTATATGTAACCAGTGGACACAAGCATCCTGAATTATTTATACTAAATCCATACCATCACACTTTGGACCTAGTTCCTTATTCATTCTCACAATCCGTGAACGGTTACAAATACTGGAGTTTACCCTTTTTCTTGTTATTTTTTTAATCTATAGTTAGCATTCAAAACCATATTCGAAAAGTATCTCATATATTTCCAGATTTTTTCAATGCTGTTTATTTCATCCTCAACATTGTCTCTACCTTTATGAACTAAGTTACAATTTAGCAGCATTAAAAATTATAACGTATTCCTACCTCCAGAGTTGCATCTGGTATTTGTAATGCTTTTATACCACTTAGTTGCCCGCCTGCAGCAATACCAACTGCACCAACTATCTGTGGAGCAATTTCATAATCAACACCGACCTTCAGTTTATAGGAAATAGAACCCAGTATTTTATCTACTACAGATGCCTCCTCTGCAGCAGCTCCAGTAACCTCACCTGCACTCGAAGTAGTGGTAGCTCCTGGATCTTGAGGTTTTGAATCTTTGCTTTTACCACCTTCACCAAAGCCAAAAGGTATTACTTGTAAGTATCCTCCTAAACCTCCACTGACATATAGTTTAACGGGATCAATATCAAGGTCAGGGTAATAACGATAATTTGCCAATAAGCTAGCCCCTATTTTCCTTGTATCCTTATTAGCAATATCACTCATGTTAGCAAGAACCTCAAGTTCAAACTTAGAGTTTTTGTCATGATGATAACCAAAAACAACGCTAGGTTTCATTACAAAGCCACCACCCCATCCAGCACCAAAGTTTAAACCTGCATAGTACTGATCTTCTGACTTACTTGCACTATTATTAGCTGCACCTGCTAGAGATGAAGTAAGCAACACAGCCAAAACGCATAATCTCTTCATTTTCATATAACTCCTCATACAAAAAAATATATAATGCATAAGTATATATCCTTTATATTAAAAAAGATATAACCGCATGTCAAAAAAAGTATACCTACAAAGTAAAGGATGTGCTACTCGGATGTATCCGTTCAGCAGAATGGCAAAATAGGTAGACAAGCTAACGTATTTGTTAAGTTATGTGTAAACAGGAGGTTATGAGAAACTTGTAATAAAGTTGTATAACATAGCTGTTCATAGAGCTCACCCAAATCGGGCATATGCATTTGCAAAAGCCTGCAATCACTTTGCAAAAACCGATAAATTAGATGCAAAACTGTTGGAAAAATATGCTGAATTCATCGCAAAAAACGATGGGGTAAAAGACTTACTATTACCCACAAATAAAAACATAGTATTGTATTTACTCAAATAATTTAATTTTATTAACCTGAAAGCTTATTGGATTAAAATTATTAAACTAAGAGTTATAATTTTAGCAACTAAAAGCTGTAAATTGCACCATATAAACAGTTATTTCAAGCAAAAGTTATGCCATTAAGAGCTATGCAACAAACATTTATATTTGTGGGTAATAGTAAGATCTAAATCCGATAGAGCATTGTTGGCACACCATCAAAAGTCGCCTCAGACCTCTAATGCATCAATGTACAGACTTACACCTTTTAGTTGGTAATACCATTTTAGACGTTTATCATTCGTTTTAGAAAATACTATAGAATCCAGAAAAAAACATGCCTAGACGAGCTATTTGAATGACATTAGTTGTTAGTTATGCAGCTAACAGCTTCACTATTACAACATTTGTTTACTGTTATGTCTGTAAGATACCCTACTATACCACCTAATGCTGCACCTGCAATTCCTAATAATACAGCAGTTGCAACTACTCCAATAGCAACAATCTCAGGTATAATTCCTATTGCAGCTAGTGTGGCTCCTACAGCACCAAATAATAATGCTAAGCCTATAACTCTTGGGGAAATTCCTGAAGCTTGTTTTTGTGGAGAATGATGATTCTTATTATCTGTTATAGGTGGCTGAACACTTTGCTTTTCCACTGTATGTAAGTTATTGTTAGTTGCTTTTTCTTTGTGTTCATTAAATAATTTTACAAGCTTACTTTTCTTTTTAAAGTCGGCCCAACATGATGCACTGGCGTTTGACTCCCCCTTTTCTTCTTGACCACAAAATTTAGGGTCAGCGTCTGCCTTCAATAGTAATTTTGCAATTTCAATATCATGATCAGTTTCCACACTATCACTGTAAGCAATACATTGTAACATCTTACTTTTTTGCCTATTAGATGCATACGGTAAAAGCATTTCTACTGTACTCTGACTATATTTTGTAATATTGCCGATAATTAACTTTTCTTCTACAGAACCTACACCAATTTCAGCACCGTGTTCAAACAGTACCTTAACAACATCATTTTTGCTTTTTTCTAGAGCATAATACAGCGGTGTAAATTCAGATACACTACATGTATTAGGATCTGCTCCATGCTTTAGAAGCATACTTATGACATCAAGATTACCTAGATCACATGCAATATATAAAGGGGTGCCAATACCTTCCATCAAAATATTAACATCTATTGCGTTAAGTTGTGAGCATAGCTCGACACTGCTATTATGAGCTGATATTGAATTGTTAGCGCTATACTTTGATAAAACTTCTTCAAGTAGCTCTATCCAACCTGATTCAAAATTGCTGCAGGAATTTTTTACAATGTAGTGCAATATTGACTCCCCAGTCCATGAATCAAAAGGTCTGGTTTGTGAATTGATATTTTTGACTTTTTCTAACAAAATTTTTGTCTTGGCTAGATCTTTATCATCAAGAGCCTTAAATAAATCAACCTCTTCTTCACTTAGATGTGAGCCGTAGCGCTCTCTAAGAAATTCTTTTGCCAAGTTTTCAAAATATTCAGCCAAGTTGTCAATCCAATCATCATTAGGCTGTTTGCTAATGAATTCTTCAGTCATCTCGCCTATTGATATTTTATATGCTACTGATATTTCTTTAAACTTTTCTGTTGCTGTCTTTTGCTCTTCTTGGCTTTTATCTGACCATTTGTCGGGATGCCATTTCAATGCAAGCTTGCAATATGCCTTCCTAATCTCTTTTGTGCTTGCACTCTCTGACAATCCTAATACTTTGAATGCCTCTTTACGTATTTTTGGAATCATACTCACTCCCCCAATCAAATTAATTTAGTATAATACTATACCAGTTTAATCCACAAAAATCAAACGAATATTTTCAAAACAGTGCTAAACTTAGGCTGCTATGACAAGAACAGTTGATGTATTACTACCACTTCCAATTGATCAGTTATTTTCGTATGCAATTGAGGAAAATACTGAGATTTTACTTGGAGATTACGTAGTGGTGCCATTTGGCAAAAAACGCTTGATCGGAATAGTTTGGAAATATAGTGACAAGAGTGGTCGAGCATTAAAATTTATTGAGCAAAAAATCGATTTACCAAATATTAGACCAAAATTGATTACATTTGCAGAGTGGGTTGCGCAATACAACTTAATACCTATTGGTATGCTTGCCAAAGTGATAATGGGAGGAGTGTTAAAAGTAAACCAAATAGATAAATTGGTTTGTGCTAAGCAGAAGCAGGAAATAAGTGAAATAAGTTGCCAATTAAACCCTGAACAGCAGATAGCTAGCGATAAAATAATAAGCAGTTTGAATGAGTATTCAGTGACTTTGCTTGACGGTGAGACAGGATCTGGAAAAACGGAAGTTTACTTATCCGCAATTGCAAAATTGGTAGAAACTGTAAACAGTGCACAAATTTTAATCCTCTTGCCTGAAATTGTTTTAACTTCACAATTGGTAAATCGTGTTCGCGGTCAGATATCAAAAAACTTAGCTGAATGGCACTCAGGGCTCACTCCAAAAACTCGCCGGAATAATTGGCTCAATATAGCAAGTGGAAATGCGCAGATAATTATTGGTGCACGGTCAGCGCTTTTTTTGCCTTATAAAAACCTAAAATTGATTATCATTGATGAAGAGCACGACTCATCTTTTAAACAAGAACAGGGAATTATATATAATGCTCGAGATATGGCGATAATCTTAGCCAAATTTGAAAATATTCCGATTATTTTATCATCAGCAACTCCACTGCTTGAAACGATTCATCATGTTAAAAGCGGGAATTATAATCATGTAAAGCTAACCAAGCGATTCGGTGGTGCAGAATTGCCACTCATTAAAGTAGTAGATATGAGGAACAACAAGCAATGGATCTCCTCTGAGCTTTTTGAAAGCATCAAACAAACCATAGAGAAAAAACAGCAGGTTATGCTCTTTTTAAACCGCCGAGGGTATGCACAACTGGCAGTTTGTAAAAAGTGTGGATATAAAATTTCCTGCTTAAATTGTGCTGTTTGGCTTACATATCACAAGAAAAAAAATGCTCTTTTGTGCCATCATTGCTCTTATCAATTAAAACTCCCAGAAAAATGCTCTGATTGCCAGAGTGAACAGTCATTTTCCCTTTATGGCGTAGGAATTGAAAGGTTACTTGAAGAAATGGTGAAATTAATACCAAACGCAAAAACTGCGATGATAAGCAGCGATCAGAAGTCGGTTAGTAACGTAATTGACTTGGTACTGAAAGAAGAGGTGAACATTATAATCGGCACACAAATAATTGCTAAGGGGCACAATTTTCCTAAATTAACTTTGGTTGGAGTAATGAATGCAGATTTGAGTCTCGAAAATTCTGATTTAAGAGCAGCAGAAAAGACGTATCAATTGTTGCACCAAGTTGCAGGCAGGTCAGGAAGGTTCAATGAAAAAGGAATGGTAATAGTGCAAACCAATAATCCTGAAAGTTCAATAATAAAAGCATTGCTACATCAAAAAAGGGACTCATTTTATGAAATTGAACTTAAGTCAAGACGCGAAGCCAAAATGCCACCATTTAGCAGATTAATAGCGCTTATAATTTGTGGTAAGAATCAGATTGCGACACAAAAAGCAGCGAATGAAATAGTAAAATCTCTTCTCTGTCATACAAGTAGCTCAACTACTTGTATTCAGGAAAAAAATGTAAGTGCAGACAAAAAGGAATTTGAAATTCTTGGTCCATCACCAGCAGCAATAAATTTCTTAAATAATAAGTATCGGTATAGGGTGTTGCTAAAAATACACAATAAGCACAGTCTATCTATACAAAAGAAGCTGAAATGTTGGATTAAAAATTGTAACTTGAATTCGAGTATTGCAGTGATAATAGATGTTGATCCTGTGAGTTTTTTTTAACGAGTTCCGTTAAGCCTTCTTGCCAATTACCACAACATTCTCACTGGGAAAAAAATAATCAGGTACAACCATATTTTTTGGTGCAGGTCCCCCAATTACTCGGCCTGATGTGTCATAATATGAACCGTGGCAAGGGCAGAACCAACCGTTACCATCTTTTGTAGCGTGATCAATCGGCACACACCCAAGATGTGTACATATTCCGATCATGATTAACCATTCATCTTTTCCTTCGTATACTCTCTGCTCATCTAATTGAGGATCCCTCAAGCTCTTCACATTCACAGCTCTTGCAGCCTCAATTTCTTGCTTTGTGCGTCTACGAATGAATACTGGTTTACCTTGCCACTTTACTTTTACTCCGTGTCCTTCCTGAATTCCAGACAAATTCACCTCCACTGTGGAAGTTGCTAAAACTTCAGCAGAAGGATTCATAGACTTAACCAGTGGCCAAAGTCCACTTGCAGCTCCTATACCTGCCATAGCGCATGTAGTTAATGTTATAAAATCTCTCCTACTCTTATTTTTAGTAAGATCTTTAACAGGAGGTGTTTTTTTATCCTCTTTATTTGCCAGTGGTTTTTTATTTTTAGTTAAATTTTTGTCCATTGATCTCTACTTAGCCATAAGTATATATTTTAAATTAAATACTGTGTATTAATCAACAAAAACTTGCGCTTTTTGTTTAACCTGTACTACAGTTGAGAAGAGATAGAGTTTTCAACTTCAGAAATACTATCTTCAGTGGAATCAGGATCTTCAATTTTCGCTACTGACACCACCTTTTCTCTACTCTCTGTTTTAAACAGAGTGACTCCTTGAGTGCTACGTCCTGCAATTCTGATATCATTTACTGAAATACGAATTAACTTTCCTTTATCTGTAATAAGCATGATATTATCACCCTGCTCAACTGGAAAACTAGCAACAACATTACCGTTTCTGTTGGTAGTAAGAATATTGGTGATACCAACACCACCCCTGTTAGTTATTCTATACTCATACGCAGAAGTTCTTTTACCAAAGCCATTTTCGGTAATAGTTAATATAAACTCCTCATTCACTGCAAGTTTTAAGAACAATTCGTTATCTATTCCTAAATCATTCAAAGTCTTTTCCAATTTAGAATCAATGGAGTTATTAATTGCAGTCCCCAGTCTTTTTGCAAGTGGAACCTTTAAGTAAAGTTCTTTTGTTTCTGTTGCTACACCTATCCCATTTAATATGGTCATGGATATCACGCTGTCATTCTTTGCAAGTTTGATACCTCTTACGCCATCTGAATTGCGACTTTTAAATTGACGCACATCACTTACAACAAATCTGATACTTTTGCCGAATCTTGTTGAAAGAAAAACATGATCAATTTCATTGCATACTTTAACTGATATTAACTTATCTCCTTCATCGAGCTTGATTGCTATTTTTCCATTGCTTGGAATATAGTGAAAATCCGCTAAAGAGTTGCGCCTTATGTTCCCATGAGCAGTAGCAAAAACTATGTTTTGATTTTCGTCATTTTCACTTGGTAATGGCATTATATTAGTTATAGTTTCACCATCGCTAAGCGGGAATATATTAACAAGTGCTCTTCCACGTGCAGTTGGCTCTGCAAGAGGTAACTTATAAACTTTTAATCTATAAACTCGGCCAATATTAGAAAAGAATAAAAGGCTAGTGTGGGTATTCCCAACAAATAATTTTGTGGTTACATCCTCTTCTTTTAATCCTTGTCCTAGCTTTCCTTTTCCACCACGACGCTGAGTTCTATAATGAGAAAGCTTCACACGCTTGATATAACCATTCATAGTTACGGTTATCACCATATCCTCTTGTGGAATTAGATCTTCAGCTTCAATGTCCGTATCTGATTCCTCTATTGAAGTTTTTCGCGGCACAGCAAATCTGTTCTTTATTTCTTGTAGATTGTTTTTTATTTCTTTCATCAACTTCTCTCCTGAGCCAAGAAAAGCGATATATTCTTTTATCAGGTTGATCATTGAACTTAGCTCAGCTTCTAATTTGTCTTTTTCAAGGCCTGTTAAACGTTGCAATTTCATGTCAAGAATAGCTTTCGTTTGCAGCTCAGTTAATCTATACACTCCGTCTTTCAAAAAGCTTGTGCTGTCTGAGATTAATCCAATAATTGTGTTTATCTCAGCTGAAGTTTTCCATTCTTTATTTAAAAGTTCTCTACTTGCTTCCGCAGGATCTTTTGCACCACGGATGATTTTTATCACTTCATCTATGCTCAAGACCGCAATGTAGAGCCCTATATATATATGAGCTTTTTCCCTCGTTTTTCTTAGACGAAATTCTGTTCTCCTGATTAATACTTCTTTTCTAAAATCAACAAAAGCAGCTATGATTTCTTTTAATGACATCAAAGCAGGCCTGTTGTTGTTGAGGACTAAAGTGTTAACACTAAAACTACTTCTTAGTGGAGTTAGTCCCAATATTTGATTAAGTATAAAACTTGCTTCAGCATTTCTTCTGAGGTCAATTACTACTCTAATACCAGACTTATCAGACTCATCCCTAATTTCTGTTATGCCATCAATTCTTTTTTCTTTTACAAGCTCACCTATCTTCTCAATTAATTTTACTTTATTTACCTGGTAAGGTATTTCATCAATCACTATTGCTTGCCTATCTTGTGGCAGGTCTTCCATGTGAGTCTTGCCTTGCACAACAATTGATCCACGACCCGTTGCAAATGCTGATCTTATTCCAGACCTTCCAAGAATCGTTCCCCCAGTTGGGAAATCCGGCCCTGGCATCACTTCAAGTAACTCATCCAAAGTAACTTCAGGATTATCTATATATAACATACAAGCATCTATTATTTCTCCAAGGTTATGAGAAGGAATATTGGTTGCCATACCAACTGCAACACCGCTTGCACCATTTACCAATAGATTCGGAAATTCTGCAGGCAGTACAACAGGCTCTGTTTCATTTCCATCATAGTTTGGCCTAAAATCAACTGTATCTTCGTCAATATCATTTAGTAAGAAGTGCGACACTTTGTGAAGCCTTGCTTCTGTATATCGCATCGAAGCGGGTGGATCTCCGTCTATCGAACCAAAGTTACCTTGTCCATCAACAAGTGGTAAAAGAAGAGAGAAATCTTGGGCCATTCTAACCAAGGAATCGTAAATAGCTGCATCACCATGTGGGTGATATTTCCCCATTACATCCCCTACTATACGAGCCGCCTTTTTATATGGCTTACCAGCATCGTATCCAGCCCTTGACATTGCATATAATATGCGCCTATGAACAGGTTTAAATCCATCTCGCACGTCAGGTATAGCCCGGCTTATGATAACGCTCATTGCGTAGGAGAGATAAGAATCTTCCAGCTCTTTTACTATTGAGATTGGTACTATATTATCCTGCATTTTCTATATTTTGATTGAAGTAATTAATAATATTAACATTCAGTTAAGCAAATGGGCAATGACAGACTTGAACTGCCGACCTCCTCGGTGTAAACGAGATGCTCTACCAGCTGAGCTAATTGCCCCTTTAGATGTAATTCTATAGCTCAATATTATTATTGTAAACAAAAATAGCGATAAATTAGATTTAGGTAAGCTATAAGCTTTTATGAAATCTTTGGGTGCGTGCTGTGGAGTTTTATAAATTTTAGTCTTGCTGTCACTTTGTATAAAGGTATTTTTTCACTCACATCTTTCGAAGTTGTAGCCATGTTCAACAACTTTAAGTAGAATATTGTAGCATTTTTAAAATCTGAAAGTTTATCTAGAATAACAGCTAAATTATAGGTATAAAAAATATTGTTTTCATCAAGGGAAATAGCAGTTGTCATATACTCTTTACCTTTTACATAATCCTCCTTTTTCATATAAATCAGACCTAAATTTGCTAATAAAGGAGCATAATTTTTATGTATATCATACAATTTCAACATTTCACTCAACGCCAGATCAGGATCATATTGTGAGATTATCGTCAGAAAATTTTTTAATATGTAAGGGTTACTAGGGTATTCTTTTAACAGTCTTGTGTAAATCTCTACAGCTTTTTTGTATTCTTTATTAGCGTAATAAATATTTCCCAATCCAATTAAAGCATTTTTATGATAAGGAAACTTTGTGATGATCTGATTAAGGAGAGAAATAGCTGTTTCATTATCTCCTGACTCAAAGGAATCTTTTGCTTTTTTTAAAGTAGAGTATATGTCAAAACTCTTGCCAGAATTCTGCGCAATTTTGATATTAAATTTGTCACTTTTTCTCTCAATAACATCAAGATCTTTATACTTTTTATCAGCTTTTATATGCTTGACAACACTATCAAAGGCCTTCTGTATCTCCAAATTTTCACTAGCATAGGTAACAGAAGACCTCCATAAAATCACAACGCAAATTAACATGCAGACAAACATAGATCCTAGTGTTGTGGCATTGGCTGCAGCGTGTAACCAGTAAACCTTATTTCTTTGAGCTATGCGTAACACATTACAAATTCATAAATGCTAAATTACCTATCTCATACAATAATAAAGATATTATTAATTAGCGATGCTGCGTAGAATGCACTTATCTTTTGTCTTCCATATTTCGCTCTATTAGACTTCTTGCATAACCCAAACTTAAGTAGAAAAAAGGCAAATAGTTATTATGGCTCTAAGTTTACCGACGATAAGAACCGTCATTCAAGTAGCTCCTCCCTGCCATCCAAGTAGCCTTCTACTTGTATCTTGTCAAAAGCATCTAATGTTTTAAGCTTAAGCATTAGGTGGAGAAGGGAGGAACTCTGTGCTTCTTCTTAGATATAAAATCTGTAGAGGAGATAAGAATTCCCTTCTCAAAAGTATAGGCTGGAAGGTATCGTAGAAAGACCTGAATGGTTCTAATTCTG
Organism: Wolbachia endosymbiont (group A) of Norellia spinipes; assembly: GCF_964273535.1. Classification (NCBI taxonomy): domain Bacteria; kingdom Pseudomonadati; phylum Pseudomonadota; class Alphaproteobacteria; order Rickettsiales; family Anaplasmataceae; genus Wolbachia; species Wolbachia endosymbiont (group A) of Norellia spinipes. The sequence goes on along the minus strand of NZ_OZ187006.1, from coordinate 11,334 downwards.
TATTCACAAGACTAGCCTTACTTTTCATTTTTAATGGTAACGTATGGGGTTATATATGATCAACAACTTTTTGGGCATAGATATATCAAAAGATCGCTTTGATGTTTTTCTCTCATTTATAAGCAAAAAAGGAAAGCGTGAAACTAGAAAAAGAAGCTTTAAGAACGATGGTTTCAAAGTCTACTGAATTTTCTACACAAACATAATGTAGAAAAAGTAAAAACCTGCATGGAATCTACTGGTTGTTATAGCGAAGCACTGGCTGAATTTCTACACAATGCTGGACATTTTGTAAGTGTTGTAAATCCTTATTGCATAAAATCTTATGCAAGGAGTAAGCTGATACGACAAAAGAATGATCAGACCGATGCAGAAGTTATTGCTGATTATTGCCAAAGACAGGAACCTTCTAGTTGGACACCACCTTCTCCTGAAATGAAAAAATTAAAACATCTTTATCGTTGCTCAGTTGCGTTAAAAGATGAGTTAACATTAGTAAATAACCACTTAGAAAAAAAAGAGAGACTGCCTAAAGAAGTTGCAAATGCTTGGGAAGACCTTGCAATGAATATAGCTCAAAAAATAGAAACAATAAAAAACTCCGTACGTGAACTATTAAATCAACACAAAGAATTGTTGGAAAATTTTCAACTTCTATTGACTATTCCAGGCATAGGAGAAGAATCAGCAATAGCTATTTTAGCTGAAGTTTCTGATATAGAGGTTTTTAGAGATGCCAGGCAATTGGCAGCATATACAGGAGTTATACCACGAAATATGACGTCAGGTTCCTCTGTATATGCCAAACCCAGATTAAGTAAATCCGGTTCACAAACATTACGTAAGGCACTTTTCTTTCCTGCCATAGTAGCTAAGAATCACAATCCTATCATTATGAGCTTTTGCCAAAGATTAAAGGAAAAGGGTAAGCATAATATGGCCATCGTTGGTGCTGCAATGCGTAAGCTACTCCATATCATTTTCGGTATTCTGACATCCAAAAGTGCTTTTGATCCTAACCATATCAAAAACTACAGGGCTAGGAGGTTGACTGAAGGTTTAGTACTTTAAAATCAAAAATGCTTCCTATCTATCTTATGTAAAGTGGTATCTTACACAAATTTATTGAATGTTGTTGGTTAGTGGATATGTTGATAAGTAAACTTCATCTGTTTTGTGCGTATAAAACTAATTTACTTATCAACATATCCACTAACTATAATCTGTGTACTGTTACACAATTGGAAGTATTTTTTGATTTTATGATGCAACTTGGGAAATTTTTATAATTTTTTTGTTGACTAACAAGACGGTATCTCCTCTTTCTTTGAGGTCATTTAGCACTCCCAACCAGAAGTTAGCTCCTTCACTTTCAGCCAAATAAAAACCTAATACTTCTTTTTTGCCATTTTGATCTATGCCTAATATGTTATACATGCATTTACTTACGCAATGCCCGTCCTCTTTGACTTTAAAAAACCATGAAAACTATCGGATATACAGACTGCAGCGGGCGACTACGCCATTCGTTGATTACTGGTAGCAATTTGTCAGTAATACTTGATATCTCTGCCACCGATATTTTGTGATCATAAATTTCCTCAACATGTGACACTATATCTCTATAGCCCATACCACTGGCAAATGTGCTCAAAATCTTCGTTTCAAGCTCTGGATGTAAGTTTGTTTGCCTTTTTTTGACTATTTGTGGTTCGAAACTTCCTTCCCTATCTCTTGGCGTCAAAAGCTCAAATGACCCTGCGCTTGTACGTAAAGTCTTTGCATTCCTCCCATTTCTTCGATTATTCTCTTCGCTTTCAGCCGACAAGTGGTTTTCTATTTCACCTTCCAGGCTTACCTCCAGCAACTTTTTTATAAACGGTGTTAATGCTCCATCTCTTCCTGTCAACGGTCTTCCTTCTCGTATAGACGACAGGATATTTGTTTCTAATTCTTTATAATCTACCAAACCGGTAGTTCTGTTTACTACTTTCTGACTCATTGTCAAACCTCCATTTTTTTATATCAATTTATTACTTTTTTTTCGGTTTGACACAGTTTATTTAACACTCCCTTTCTATTAATTCTTTCGTCTTGTCAGACTTATGAAAACTCGCATTGTCAAACCTAGCCAGGTTTTAATATTGGCATAAGCCTATTTTCAACATACGCTTCAAAAAGCTCACTGTTGCAATATCCCTCATGGTGCCTCTTCACTTAGGGCTCCAATTATTTCTTCCTTTGTATCCTGGTTTCTCCGCAAATAGCCCTTTTCCTCTTCGAGACCATCCATATTCATAAAATTCGTTGTCTTCTATACCTGATTCATCTATGAATACTAAATTTTCTTCATTTATTTCTGCTACCTTTTGTATGACTTCCTTTCGTTTTCCTTCATCCCTTTCCTGGTAGAGAAAAGTTTTTTTTATACATATAGTTCACTTTTTTAAGGTAGTTATATACTTTGTCTTTGCACATATTGCTAAATTTTTCAATTATCTTTTCAACTCTGATTTTCATCTAGAAATTCGACAAAGCTATCTAAGTCTTTAATTTTATGACTATGCCCCTTTTGATAGCCTGAAGATGGTTTTATGCTTCCTGTTTCTTCTCTTCTTTTCCTCCACCAATATATTGTTTTTCTATCAATTTTGAACATCTTCCTCCATAGTCATTTTTTTCTCGTCTACTACTTTCAAAACACGTTCCCTCAGATCCTCACTTTGGCATCATTCTACCTTATCCAAAGCCATTTTATACCTTTTTATCCCTTCTGAGGTAACCTTTTTTCAGTTAGCTATAGGTATAAAATAATGGAGTATGTCTCTCCATTATTCAACAGCAATCACAGTATGTTTTTACAAATTTGAAAATTAGTGTTAAATAAAAATATAAATGCAAAAGGAAAAGAAATGATTGAACTTAAAGGCCAAGAAATTTGTGCAGGCGGAAATAAGAAAAATTTGATTATTTTTTTACATGGTTGGGGCTCAAGTGGCGATAATTTCATTCACCTTGCTAAAGTTATGAGCAAGTTTTTACCCGAGTCATATTTTGTAGCACCCAATGCTCCGTTTGAAAGAGAAATAAGTGATGGTTATCAGTGGTTCAGCTTGGAAGATCGTAGTGAGGAAGCGCTATATAATGGAGTAAAAAATGCTACATCAATTGTAAATCATTTCATTGATACAAAATTAAAGGAGCTTAATTTAAAAGATACGCAACTTTCTTTGGTTGGATTTTCTCAAGGAGCAATGCTTGCAATACATACAGCTCTCACCCGCTCTCAATCCTGTGCATCAGTTGTTGCATACTCTGGTAGGTTTCTTTCACCTTCAAAAACTGCACCAGAGATCAAGTCAAAACCTAACATATGTGTTATCCATGGTGATGCTGACGACGTGGTACCTTTTTCGTCCCTCGACTTAGCGGTTAAAGCTTTGAAAGAAAATGGAATAAATGTTGAAGGGCACCCAATTCATGCATTAGGGCATATTATTAATGAAGAGGGGATAAAATTAGGAGTAGAATTTATCAAGAAGAATTTTAAAAATTAATTTTCATGCACTTGTTTTGCTTTGGTTATGGATATGTGGCTAAATTTTTATCGAAAAAACTGCTGAACTTAGGTTGGAAAGTCAGTGGCACATCAAGAAGTAAAAATATACAAAATGTAATCCTCTTTAATTATGAGAAAGTTAGTCAAGATCTGCTTAAAAGCGCAACGCACGTTTTAATTTCTATTCCTCCAGATGGTGATGATGTTATGGAGAGATATGGTGATTGCCTGCAAAATGTTAAATGGTTTGGTTATTTGTCTGCAACTAGCGTTTATGGTGATTACTCTGGTAATTGGGTGAATGAGGAATCTGAAACAAAACCTATAGAAATCAGAGGAGAAAAGCGCCTTAGATCTGAAAAGAAGTGGCTGAATAGCAAACTGCCTGTACATATTTTTCGTTTAGCTGGAATATACGGTCCTGGTAGGAACGTGTTAATTGACTTGCAGCTTGGCAAAGCAAAAAATGTGAAAAAAGAAGGGCATTTTTTTTCTCGTATTCACGTTGAAGATATATCGAACATTCTATTTTCTTCCATGCAAAACATAAAACCTGGTGAAGTATACAATTGTGCAGATGATTTACCCACTACACAATCTGAAGTGATAATGTATGCAGCCAAACTCCTCAATGTTAGTCCTCCAGAGCCAATTGAGGTTTCTTCCTTACCAGATTATGCACAGAGTTTTTATTTAGGGTCAAAAAAAGTAAGTAATGTTAAAATTAAAAAAGATCTTAATGTCTCTCTAATTTATCCTAACTATAAGGTGGGATTAGAGAGTTTGCATGTAAAAAAAACTGAAATCACATTAGAATGAAGTAGATAGTCCTATTGTTTAGTTGTATCCGTTCAGCAAAGTGGCAAAATAGGTAGGCGAGATAAACCAAAAAATCAAGAAAAAAGTAAGTTTACAACAAATGGTGTCATTCCAGTGCTTGACACTGGAATCCAGCCTTTCCATAATCATCAAAACATTGTATTTTAACGTAAAACAGCTATTTTTATGCTCACCAACTTAATAAAATTCCTGGATCCCAGTGTCTGGGCACTGGGATGACAAAGGAGAGCAGTGTCAAGCACTGATCACTTTTGCTTCAATATTTGCACATTAGCCATGCCTTGAATCAATACGTTTAGTTCTGTAATTGTGTCCGCTCAGACTAATGTTCTCTAGGTAAGATTGTGGAGTATTCGTTGCAGCATTTGGCTGTTCAATTACGCTAGTTGGTATAATACTTCTATTTCTTTCAAAATTTCCATCTCGTATAGCTTCCAGAACGCTTTTTCCTCCTAAAAGACAGTTTTCTCCTAAACTTTTCCCCTTATCTTCTAACTCGTTAAGCCTTGCTTCGCTCTCCTTATCAATCTTTACTTCTATTTCATTACTATTTTCCTTAGGATTTAGATGAATACTGATTTTTCCTGCTTCACTATCAAAAGATAATGTTACACCTTGCTTACAAACATCCAGATAATTTCTTTTTCCGTTGTAGCTTTCAACTCTTACTATACTTTTCCCAATTTGCAGTATACCAACTCTTAAGTTTAAACCTTTATTCTTTTCATTGCTTAGGATTTTTGCAACTTCAACAGTACTATCTTGTGGATATTTTATACAAAAGCACTCATTATCTATCTCTACTTTTAATTCTAATTTGTCCTTTTGAGCTTGCTCATTTTTGTTTACAATACTTTCATATGCTGCATTTTTTAGATCGTTTTCAATTTCCTTACATTGTGCAAAGAGATCATTTACATAATCAGAAGTTACATGTCCTAGCTCACCACCATCGAAAAGACCTCTTTCTACTTTCCCACCTTTTAACAATAAATCCCTAATGGTGTTTCTTATGATGTCTAAATTACCATCTTCCAGTGCTTCATTCGTGTTGTCATCATCTTGATCTTCATTGTTACAGGAAACATCCTGACCTCTAAATGCATGCGCTTTACTGCTAGGGCATAGGCCTTCATTATTGATAACATCTATTATTTCTTCAAATATCAAATTTGTTACAGTTCTATAACGATCACCATAACATGAATTTAGTCTTATCCCTTTCCCTAAATATTTATTTGTTATGTCTCGAACAAGCCTTAAAGCACTTCCTTTGTTATTTTCTTCTTCCACCTTTTTCATCTCCTTACAAAATTCATCAATCAGCTTCTCTTCATTTTCAGTTAATGGTATTTCTAGATCCATTAAAAGTGAGCCACCTTCCGGAAAATAAGAATAATCTGAACTACAGCTCGAATTTGAGTCCCAATCACTTGGTTCAGTACAAGGCGTCTGATTACCATCAGCAGAACTATCATATGAATCATAATCACTAAAGTTCTGTAGTCGATTATCACTTTCGTGTTCATCTGTTTTGTTTGACAAATCACTGCGAGAGAACTCCATCGGATCTTTTATATTACTTCCAAACTTTGTTGATTATCACTTTCGCCTAACCTAATATCAGTTAGTGTTGGATCATATAATTCTTGGGTATTTTTTGCTTCTGTTTTCCTCGTCTTACGTAATGGATAAGGCTGATAAAATTGAGTTCGTTTCCTTTTTACCTTATTCATGTTGCATAACCGTTATTCAATAATTCTTTAACAAATACCATAATACATAGGCAAGTCAGTAAAAAAATTTGACTTACATTACTCTACCACAATTTTGAGATAGAGTAATGAATTATTTTCGTTTGGCATTTAAACGTTTTGTATCTGCTGTAATGATTTCACTTCCAATTTGCTATTCTTTACATATTGAATTGCAAGCACTAACGCTTTACTCCCAGAAGCTGTGGTGCTATAAGCTATATTTTGCAAAATAGCAGTTCTCCTGATATCTTTGCTATCTGAGACTGATTTCACACCTTTTGAAGTATTGATTACTAGATTTATTTTTCCATCTTTGAGCATATCAACTATGTGGGGTCTGCCTTCTCTCACTTTATTTACAGCTTTTGCAGCAATGCCGTTATTATTCAGATATAAAGCTGTGCCTTTGGTTGCATATATTTCAAAACTCAGTTCTTTCAACATTCGTGCAACAGGCAATATATACTCTTTATCATCATCTTTTACTGAAACCAGAGCTGTTCCTTCTATTGGTAACTTGTATCCTGCAGCCATGTGCGTTTTTGCAAGTGCAGCTTCAAACGATGAGTCAATTCCCATTACTTCTCCTGTTGATTTCATTTCAGGACCAAGTAGAGTGTCAATTCCCGAAAAGCGCGTGAATGGAAAAACAGCAGCTTTAACTGCAAAATGATTGAAAGGCTTGTTTTCCTGATTCAATTTTTTACCCAAAATAACCTGAGTGGCAAGCTTTGCAATAGGAATATTGATTACCTTGGAAATAAAAGGAACGGTTCGACTAGCTCGTAAATTTACTTCAAGTATGTATACATAACTCTCTTGAACAGCAAACTGAATGTTTATCAGACCTTTCACTTCTAGTGCAAGAGCTATTCTTTCAGTTTGGAGCTCGATCTCTTTTATTACTTCGTCACTCAATGTATTTGTCGGTATTGAGCATGTTGAATCGCCAGAGTGGATACCAGCTTCTTCAATATGCTCCATGACCGCTGCAATGAAAACTTTTTTCCCATCACACACAGCATCAACGTCAACCTCAACTGCATTGACTAAAAATTTATCAAGAAGCAGCGATCCGTGTTCAAAAATTTTGGTTTGATTCAAGACATACTCTTTAAAGCTCTGAGTATCGTGTCTAATCGACATAGACTGACCGCCGAGGACATATGATGGCCTGACTACTAGTGGAAACCCCACCTTTTCTGCGTTGGTTAACGCTTCTTTTACTGAATGGCAGATAGAACTTTCAGGTTGTTTTAAATTAAGTTGCAAAGCAAGGTTTTTAAACCTCATGCGATCTTCTGCAAGGTCAATAGAATCAAACGAAGTTCCCAGAATTTTGAAACCTCTCTCGTTAAGCACTTTGGCTAACTTTAAAGGTGTTTGACCACCTATTTGAACTATTACACCAACCAGTGTGCCATTTTCTTGCTCTTTACTTAGTATTTCAAGCACATCCTCTGCAATCAGTGGGGCGAAATATAAACGATCAGCGGTATCATAATCAGTTGAAACGGTTTCTGGATTACAGTTGATCATTATTGTTTCATACCCCATTTCTTTGGCGGCAGAAGCTGCATGTACGCATGCATAATCAAACTCAATACCTTGACCAATGCGATTTGGACCACTTCCTAAAATGACAACCTTTTCTCGGTCAGAAACATCTGCTTCGCACTCCATTCCCTCTGTCATCCGAGTAGCTGACACTGGGATCCATTCTTCCTTATCTCTGGATTCCAGCGTCACGCGCTGGAATGACATCATTGTGTTACCCTCATAACAGCCATACATATAAGCAGTGCTCGATTCAAATTCAGCTGCACAGGTGTCTACACGCTTATAAACTTGTTTAATGCCAAATTTTTTTCTTATTTCTTCAATTTGCTCTACTTTCTTATTGCTTAATTTTGCCAATCTTGCATCTGAAAACCCCATTTTTTTCAGCTCTAACATTTCATATGCAGTCTCAGGAAGGCCGTTTTCCTTGATTTTTTGTTCAGCTAATATAATTTGCTGTATATTCTGCAAAAACCATAAGTCATATCCTGTAATCGAATTTATTTCTTCTATGCTTATTCCATGACGCATTGCGTCAGCAGCAATCAGTAATCTGTTTGGCAGCAATTTTGCTAATTGAGATCTGATGTGATCAATATCAGTATTTTCAGGAAATACTTCATTAAGTCCCGTAAGCCCAGTTTCAAGCGAGCGAAAAGCTTTCTGCAGCGACTCATTAAAAGTGCGGCCGATCGACATCACTTCCCCCACTGATTTCATGGAAGTTGATAGTTCACAATTCGTCCCCTTAAACTTCTCAAATTCAAAACGAGGAATTTTAGTGACGATGTAATCAATCACTGGTTCAAATGCAGCAGGTATAACTGGAGCGCAATCATTACGTATCTCATCGAGTGAATAGCCGATAGCAAGTTTAGTTACAACTTTTGCAATAGGATAACCTGTTGCTTTTGAAGCAAGTGCAGAAGAGCGAGAAACCCTTGGATTCATTTCAATCACAACGAGGCTTCCATCTTCTTTAGGATTCACTGCAAACTGAACATTTGCACCACCGGCACTAACATCAATTTCTCTTAGCACTGCTATAGATGCATTTCTCATCTGTTGGTATTCTACGTCACGCAGAGTCAAAGCAGGAGCAACCGTGATACTATCTCCGGTGTGCACTCCCATTGGATCAATATTTTCTATCGAACAGACTATTATGCAGTTATCTTTACAATCACGGATAACTTCCATTTCATATTCTTTCCAGCCGATAATTGATTCATCTATCTGAACTTCATTTATTGGCGAAATTTTGAGAGCACTTTCTGCAATATTGAAAAACTCCTCTTTATTGTATGCTATGCCGCTACCTGCACCACCAAGGGTGAATGACGAGCGGATGATTGCTGGTAATCCAATGTAATCCAAAGCCTTTCTTATTTGTTCTTGATTTTTTATAATGATACTTTTGGGGTATTTTAGCCCTATTTTATCCATGGATTGACGGAATAACTCTCTATCCTCTGCTTTTTTTATTGCTTCTCTATTTACCCCTATTAATTCTACATTGTATTTGTCTAACACTCCATCATCTGCAAGTTTTATTGCGCAATTGAGTGCTGTTTGCCCGCCCATTGTTGGCAATATTGCATTTGGCATCTCCTTAATTATAATTTTCTCTATGATTTCAGGCAGTACCGGCTCAATATAAGTTGCATCAGAAAACTCAGGATCTGTCATTATAGTTGCGGGGTTGGAGTTAACCAAAATGACTTTATAACCTTCACTTTTTAATACTTTACAGCTTTGCGTTCCGGAATAATCAAACTCGCATGCCTGACCTATAACTATTGGGCCTGCTCCTATTACTAATATAGATTCTATATCTGTGCGTTTTGGCATAATTACAATAACGATTTCTGTTCAAATAATGTTACCAATCTTTCCTGTATATGTGAATTTTTATTAAACCTATTAGCTAACTGTTTTTAGGCTTGACGCATAACTGTACGAACATTGTGATTTGAGTCCACTAGGAGGGCGTCATCCAAGTAGCCTTCTACTTGTATCTTGTCAAAAGCATCTAATGTTTTAAGCTTAAGCATTAGGTGGAGAAGGGAGGAACTCTGTGCTTCTTCTTAGATATAAAATCTGTAGAGGAGATAAGAATTCCCTTCTCAAAAGTATAGGCTGGAAGGTATCGTAGAAAGACCTGAATGGTTCTAATTCTGTATTCACAAGACTAGCCTTACTTTTCATTTTTAATGGTAACGTATGGGGTTATATATGATCAACAACTTTTTGGGCATAGATATATCAAAAGATCGCTTTGATGTTTTTCTCTCATTTATAAGCAAAAAAGGAAAGCGTGAAACTAGAAAAAGAAGCTTTAAGAACGATGGTTTCAAAGTCTACTGAATTTTCTACACAAACATAATGTAGAAAAAGTAAAAACCTGCATGGAATCTACTGGTTGTTATAGCGAAGCACTGGCTGAATTTCTACACAATGCTGGACATTTTGTAAGTGTTGTAAATCCTTATTGCATAAAATCTTATGCAAGGAGTAAGCTGATACGACAAAAGAATGATCAGACCGATGCAGAAGTTATTGCTGATTATTGCCAAAGACAGGAACCTTCTAGTTGGACACCACCTTCTCCTGAAATGAAAAAATTAAAACATCTTTATCGTTGCTCAGTTGCGTTAAAAGATGAGTTAACATTAGTAAATAACCACTTAGAAAAAAAAGAGAGACTGCCTAAAGAAGTTGCAAATGCTTGGGAAGACCTTGCAATGAATATAGCTCAAAAAATAGAAACAATAAAAAACTCCGTACGTGAACTATTAAATCAACACAAAGAATTGTTGGAAAATTTTCAACTTCTATTGACTATTCCAGGCATAGGAGATACCGTCTTGTTAGTCAACAAAAAAATTATAAAAATTTCCCAAGTTGCATCATAAAATCAAAAAATACTTCCAATTGTGTAACAGTACACAGATTATAGTTAGTGGATATGTTGATAAGTAAATTAGTTTTATACGCACAAAACAGATGAAGTTTACTTATCAACATATCCACTAACCAACAACATTCAATAAATTTGTGTAAGATACCACTTTACATAAGATAGATAGGAAGCATTTTTGATTTTAAAGTACTAAACCTTCAGTCAACCTCCTAGCCCTGTAGTTTTTGATATGGTTAGGATCAAAAGCACTTTTGGATGTCAGAATACCGAAAATGATATGGAGTAGCTTACGCATTGCAGCACCAACGATGGCCATATTATGCTTACCCTTTTCCTTTAATCTTTGGCAAAAGCTCATAATGATAGGATTGTGATTCTTAGCTACTATGGCAGGAAAGAAAAGTGCCTTACGTAATGTTTGTGAACCGGATTTACTTAATCTGGGTTTGGCATATACAGAGGAACCTGACGTCATATTTCGTGGTATAACTCCTGTATATGCTGCCAATTGCCTGGCATCTCTAAAAACCTCTATATCAGAAACTTCAGCTAAAATAGCTATTGCTGATTCTTCTCCTATGCCTGGAATAGTCAATAGAAGTTGAAAATTTTCCAACAATTCTTTGTGTTGATTTAATAGTTCACGTACGGAGTTTTTTATTGTTTCTATTTTTTGAGCTATATTCATTGCAAGG